>NZ_FCOB02000011.1 GCF_001545075.1 Caballeronia ptereochthonis | reverse complement strand
ATCTGCGCGAGACACTGACGTTCCTGATGTTGACGAGCGAGGCTTCGGTTTCCATCGCGGCGGGGGAATGACGCCCGAAGGGCGCGGAAGACGGGCGCGCCGACGAGTCGGGCGGCGCGCCCACGCTGGACAAGCGCATCGCGCATTGCATTGACAACGCAGAGTCCCGAAGCGTAGGTTTGACGGATACAGGCTTCCTTCTTTCACTGGAGCACGATCATGGCCAGTCAACAAAGCGGGCTGAGCGACGACTTCATCGCGAAGCAGCGCGAGCGTCTCGAAGCGATGCAGCGCGAATTGCTCGGTAACGAAGAAGGCACGATCGCGCGCGAACGGCGACTGCAGGAGGAGCGCGGTTCCGAAGCCGAGGAATTAGAAGACGATGCTCAACGCATGGAGCAGGACATCGCGAATCAGGCGCTGCGCAACGTGAACGATCAGCGCATCGGCGACATCCGGCGCGCGCTGCAGAAGATCGCTGAAGGCACCTACGGCCTGTCGGACGAAAGCGGCGATCCGATTCCCAAGGCGCGGCTGGAGGTCATGCCCGAAGCCATTCTCACGGTCGAAGAGCAGAGCAAGCGCGAAGCGGGGCGCTGAGCGCGGGATCGGGCCGCACGCGTCATTGCCCGACCGTGCTCGCCGCGCTCGCGCCGCATCAGTTGTCGAACGTTCCCTGATACTCGGGAGCCGCATCGGATCGCGTGTTCATCTCGAACATCACGCCGCCCGGCGCGCGGCAGAAGAAGCGCGAACCGCGGCCGTTGTTGAAGATGCCGGTCTCCATCTCCACGCCTTCGGACCTGAAGCGCTCATGGAGATCGCGGACTTCATCGAGCGTCTGCAATTCGAAGCCGACATGAAATGCCCGAGGCCAGTCCGGCGTGCCGTCGCGTGCGTGGTCGATCACCACGTCGAAGCCCGGGCGCTTCAGGATATACGACTGCTCCCACGTTCCCGCGATCGTGAAGCCCAGATACCGTTCGAAGAACCGGGCCGTCGCGGGCGTATCGGCGGAAGGAAAGCCGAGGTGGTTGAGCTTCATGCTTTTGATCGAGTCTGTCATCATCGGTCTCTCATACACGGTGGGCGCGGCCCCATGCCGTATCCGCCCGATGACGTCAGAATATAAGCAAAAGCTCACATTCACTACTCGCTTTGCTGCTGCGTCCGGAACGCCCTCGAACCCGCATGACGGCGCGGCTTGCAGCGATCGCAGGCGGCGCGCTCGAACCGATTGCTCGCATTCGCGTCTTTCGAGGCGAACGCTCACGCGGCGCTGCTCCTCGACAGATAGCCGAAAACCGCAGCCCGCACGCGACGCTCCAGGTCTTCGAGATCGCGCTCGCCGCGCTCTCCCGCCGCATCGACCATGCCCCGGACGATGGCGAACAGATCGCCCGCCGCGACCTCGGGACGCTCGTGCTTCGGCGCGGCGCGCCTGACCACCGTCGTCACGAGTTCCTCCATCTCCACGCCGCCCACTTCGCCGCGCAGCGCCGGACGCCCTTCCGCGATGTCGAGAAGCCGGGCCAGCATCGGACGCTGCAACTGCTGGCGCACCGCGGCGCCGACCAGATACTCGAGCGCCGCCTTCCCGCTTCGCCTGGTCAGTGCGAGCGACGCGTCTTCGTAAAACCGCCCGGTTTCGCGTCGAATCAGCGCGACAGTGAGCGCGTCCTTGCCCGGAAAATACTGATACAGCGAGCCGATGCTGACGCCCGCGCGCCGCGCGACCGCGTTCGTGTTGAAGCCCTCGAAGCCTTCGGTCTCGAGCACCTGCGCCGCCGCCTCGACGATCGACGCCACGGTTGCCTCGGAGCGCGACTGAGCCGGCGTCTTGCGAGGCCGGAAAGGTTTGTGCGACGGACGCTGGCTCATGCGTATCTCCTGGCGGAATCCTGCGCGATTGTACAAAGCGCGACGCAGACCGTCCGAGCACGGTTTGCATCGACCTGCTAACCTCGCCTGAATCGATCGTCCTGGCGCAGGAGCATGAAACATGAGCAAAACACCCGAATACGTGCCGCCCTCAGTGTGGACCTGGAACAAGGAAAACGGCGGACACTTCGCCAACATCAATCGCCCCGTCTCCGGGCCGACGCATGAGAAGGCATTGCCCGTCGGCCGTCATCCGCTGCAGCTCTATTCGCTGGGCACGCCGAACGGCGTGAAGGTCACGGTGATGCTGGAAGAGCTGCTCACGCTCGGCCATACGGGCGCCGAGTACGATGCATGGCTCATCCGCATCGGCGACGGCGAGCAGTTCGGCAGCGGCTTCGTCGAGGTGAATCCGAACTCGAAGATTCCCGCGCTCGTCGATCGCAGCGGTCCCGCGCCCGTGCGGGTGTTCGAATCGGGTGCGATCTTGCTCTATCTCGCGGAGAAGTTCGGCGCGTTCGTGCCGACGAAGCTCAGCGAGCGCGCCGAGTGTCTTTCGTGGCTCTTCTGGCAGATGGGCAGCGCGCCGTATCTCGGCGGCGGCTTCGGACACTTCTATGCGTACGCGCCGAGCAAGATGGAATATCCGATCGACCGCTTCGCCATGGAAGTGAAGCGTCAGCTCGACGTGCTCGACAAGCGTCTCGCCCACAGCGCATATATCGCGGGCAGCGAATACACCATCGCCGATATCGCCATCTGGCCGTGGTACGGCGGCCTCGTGAACGGCTGGCTCTACAACGCGGCCGAGTTCCTCTCCGTGCAGGACTACAGGCACGTGCGCCGCTGGGCCAGCGAGATCGGCGCGCGTCCCGCCGCGCAGCGGGGCCGCATGGTCAACCGGACCTTCGGCGATCCTTCGAGTCAGCTGCACGAGCGCCATGACGCCTCCGACTTCGACACGCGCACGCAGGACAAGCTGACCGCCGCTCAGTGATGGAGCGCCCGGCCGCGCGTTCCATGGAGCTTCGTCATCTGCGGTATTTCATCGCCGTTGCCGAGCTGCGCAGCGTGCGCGCCGCCTCCGAGCACTTGCACGTCACGCAGCCGGCCATCTCGCGGCAGATTCAGGACCTGGAGGAAGCGATCGGCGCGGCGCTGTTCGAGCGCACGCCGCGCGGGCTGAAGCTCACGCCCGCCGGGCTCGCGTATCTCGGCGAGGCGCGCGACATTCTCGCGCGCGTGGATGCGGCGAACCGGCTCGCGCACCGGATCGCGTCGGGCGTGCACGGGCATTTGCGCGTGGGCTTCGTCGAGAACGCTTCGTGGAGCGGGCTCGTGCTGTCGGCGCTCAACGCGTTTCAGCAAGCGGCGAGCGAGGTCGCGCTCGAACTTCAGCCGATGAACACGCCCGAGCAGCTCGACGCCATCGCGGCCGAACGCCTCGACGGCGGCTTCTGCTATCGCTTCGGCGCGTTGCCCGATGGCTTCACGAGCCTGCCGCTCCTCGAACAGAACGTGGTGCTCGCCGTGCCCGAGCAGTGCCCGCTCGGCAAGGAAGGACCGGTCGACGCGCGCGAGTTGTCCGGGATGCCCTTCATCGCGTTTCCGCGTCACGTGTATGCCGCGTACTACGACCGTCTCATCTCCGCATGCGCCGAGCGCGGCCTGACACTCGACATCCGTCAGGAAGCGTCCACCGAAACCGCGATTCTTTCGCTCGTGGCGGCGGGCGTGGGCGCGGCGCTGGTGAATGCAGCGAACCGCGAGCGGCCGCCCGCGCGCGTGCGCTTCGTCGAGGTGCGGGATCTTTCGGTGCGTCTGCCGCTGGAATTCTGCTTTCTCGCGCAGCACGGCAATGCGGCGCTGCAACGCTTCATCGATCTGCTGAAGGCGCAAGGCGCCCCGCGACAGTGATGCCCGCAAGGCATCGGCAGCTGCAGAAAACGGCATTGGCCACGGGGATCATCGTCATCGATAGTGGAGTCGAACCCACTCGATCCGATATCCGCTCATGTCCACGCCCGCATCGCTCATCGCCACAGACATCGATTACGAACGCATAGGTTTTCAGACCGGCACGCTTCGTCTGCCGTACTCGCACGACCGCTCCGCATACGGTCACATTCCGATTCCGCTCGCCGTCCTGAATTCGGGCGACGGTCCCACCGTCGTGCTCACGGGCGGCAATCACGGCGACGAATACGAAGGCCCCGTCGCGCTGATGAAGCTGGTCCAGCGCATGCCGACGCTTTCGATTCGCGGCCGGCTGATCGTCATTCCGGCGCTCAACTTCCCGGCGTTCCTGAACGGCACGCGCACGTCGCCCATCGACGGCGGCAATCTCAACCGGCTCTTTCCCGGCGCGCGCCACGGCATGCCCACCGAGATGATCGCGCATTACATCGAGGCCGAGCTGCTGCCGCGCGCGGATATCGTGTTCGACTTTCATGCGGGCGGCGCCTCGTTCGAGCATGCGCCGACGCTGCTCGCCTCGCCGCCGCCCGCGAGCGATCCGCAACGGCGTGGGCGCTATCTCGATCTCGTGCGCGCGTTCGGCGCGCCGAACACGATGGTCATGGATCTGCTGGGCGAGGACCGCACCTTCGCGGCGGCGGCGGAGCGTCACGGCACGTTGTTTCTCTGCGGCGAGTTCGGCGGCCATGCGGGCTGCGATGCGCGCAATCTGGCCATCGTCGAGAGCGGCTTGCAGCGTGTGTTGCAGCGCCTGGGCGTCGTCCAGGCCGAGCGCCTCGCGCCGCCACCGCAGACGCGCTGTCTGCGTGTCGAAGGGGCGCGGCACTACGTCCATGCGCCGCACGCCGGCGTCTTCGAACCCGCCTTCGCGCTCGACGACGACGTGCGCGAAGGCCAGCTCGCGGGCCGTCTCTTCGATCCGCACGAGCCGTGGCGCGCGCCGCGCGAGATCGCGTTTCGCGGCGACGGCCGCGTGATGTGCGCGCGCACCTTCGCGCGCGTCGAAGCGGGCGACTGCATCGCGCTGCTCGCATCCGAATCCTCTCTCGACTGACCACGAAGGAGCCCGCATGAGCGCTCATCCCGCACTCTCGCCGCAGGGCGACGCCGCGCACTCGGGCGCGTCGCCCGACGTGCGTCATCCGACGTACATCGTGCTGCTGTTCTTCACGTGCTTCGCGTTCTCGTATCTGGACCGGCAGATCGTGAGCATTCTCGTGCAGCCGATCAAGCTCACGCTCGCCGTCAGCGATACGCAGATCGGCCTGTTGCAAGGCTTCTCGTTCACCATGTGCTATGCGACCGCGGGCGTGTTCATCGCGCGTCGTGTGGATCGCGCCAACCGCGTGAAGCTGATCGCCGCGTGCGTGGCGATCTGGGCGGTGTCGACGGCCCTGTGCGGCTTCGTGACGAGCTTCGCCGAGCTGCTCGCCGCGCGCGCGGGCACCGCCGTCGCCGAAGCGGCGCTGAGTCCCGCGGCGCTCTCCATCTTCAGCGACATCTTTCCGCCGCGCAAAGTCACGCGGGCGAGCAGCGTCTTCATGCTCGGGCCGTATATCGGCGGCGGACTCGCGCTGTTCGGCGGCGGCATGCTGCTCTCGGCAACGGGCGGCGACGCTGGCGCGCGGCTCGCGTCACACGGATTCGCGCCGTGGCAGGCCGTGTTCGTGCTGGTCGGCGCGCCGGGGCTCCTGCTGGCGGCGCTCGTCGCGGTGACGGTGCGCGAGCCCGAGAGACGCGAAGCCGACATTGCGCCCGCCGGCGAGGCGCTGCCATCCCTGCGCGAAGTGCTCGCCGAACTCTTCGTGCGCAACCGCTTCTGCGCGCCGTACTTTGCCGCATATGTCGCGCTGATCACGCTGTTCTACTCGCACGCGGCGTGGTTTCCGACCCTGCTGATGCGGCATTTTCATCTCGCGCCCGCCGCAGTCGGCCGGATGGCCGCGCCTGCCTACATGATCGGCGGCGTGATGGGCGTGGCGGCGGCCGGCATGCTCGCGGCGCGCGTCACCGACGAACGCACGCTGCAAAAGGTGCTGATGCTCTCGGCCTGCGCCGTGGCCGCGCTCGCGCCCGCCGCGATCGCGATGCCGCTCGTCGCCGACAGCACGCTCGCGATCCTGCTGTACGGCCTGTGCGCGCTCGCCGCGAGCATCGCGATGGCGCTCGCGCCGGTGCCGCTGCAAATCGCCGTGCCGAACCGCATGCGCGGACGCTCGCTCGCGCTGCTCGTCTTCATGACCAACGCGATCAGCGGCGGCGTCGGTCCGCTCGCGGTAGGTTATCTGAACGAGCATTTCGGCGGCGGACACGCGGGGCTCGGCACGGCGCTCGCGATCGTCGGCGGATGCTCCGCGCTGGCGAGCGCGCTGCTCTATGCATTGGCCACGCGGCGCGTCCCGTCGGCGCGCAAGGAGATCTGACGATGACTCACGCAGCCTTCACCTGCCGTATCGGCGACATGAGGATCACGCGCATCGACGAAACCGGGTTCGCGCTCGCGCCCGGTACGCTGTATCCCGAGTGGAGCGATGCGAGCGCGGGCGAACTCGCGCGCCGCGTCGGGCACGCGAGCCTCGATCTCGACGCCGACCGGGTTCCGCTGCGCACGCATCTGTGGGTGGTCGAGAAGGATGGGCTCACGATCGTCGTCGATACGGGCATCGGCAACGGCAAGCCGCGCCCCTTCAGCGCGCTGTTCGACCGGCTCGACAATCCCGTGATCCAACGCTTCGAAGCCGCCGGATTCGATCGCTTCGAGGTGGACCATGTGCTGCTCACGCATCTGCATGTCGATCATGTCGGCTGGAACACGCAATGGGAGGACGGACGCTGGACACCGGTGTTTCCGAACGCCACACATGTGTTCGGCGAACGCGAGCGCGCATTCTTCGACACGCACGAGAGCGAACCGCGCCGCATGGTCTACGAGGACAGCGTCCTGCCGCTGATCGAAGCGGAACTCACGCGCGTCATTCCCGACGAAGGCGCGACGCTCGTCGAAGGCATCCGCTTCCGGCCGACCTTCGGGCACAGCGTGGGACACATGGCAATCGAGATGGAGTCGCGCGGCGAACTCGCGCTCTTCTCCGGCGATGTGATGCACAGTCCGATTCAGGTCTATCGGCCGCAGTGGCGCTCGATATTCTGCCGGCAGCCGGATCAGGCGCGCGGCGCGCGCGCCTGGCTGCTCGATCGCGCCGCCGACCGCCATGCCGCGGTCTTCACCGCACACTTTCCGGAGACGTCGGCGGGCAGGATCGAACGGACAGCGGAAGGCTTCGCGTGGACTTATCTCGCCGCGAACGAATGAAGCGCGCGCCTTTCAGCCCCCTGGGCGAATCGCCCGCCCTGTTGCCGGTCGCGCTCGACGTGACCAGCGAAGCGCAGGCGAAGGCCGCCGTGGATGCCGCCGTGCAGAAGTTCGGCCGCATCGACGTGCTGGTCAACAACGCGGGCTTCGGGCTGCTCGCGGCCGTCGAGGAATCGAGCGACGCGGGCGTCCGCCGGATGTACGACACCAACGTCTTCGGCCTGCTCAACGTGAGCCGCGCCGTCCTGCCCGTCATGCGTCGCCAGCGCTCGGGGCATGTGATCAACATGTCGTCGATCGGCGGCTATCGCGCGGCGGCGGGCTTCGGCGTCTACAGCTCGACGAAGTTCGCCGTCGAGGGCATCACCGAGGCGATGCATGCCGAGCTGAAGCCGCTCGGCGTGCACGCGACCGTCGTCGAGCCGGGCTATTTCCGCACGGACTTTCTGGATGCGTCGTCGCTCCTGGTCGGCAAGGAGATCATCGACGATTACGACCAGACCTCGGGCAACGTGCGCCGCTTCGCCGTCGGGATGAATCACGACCAGCCGGGCGACCCCGGAAAGCTCGCGACGGCGCTCGTCACGCTGGTCGACGCGCCGACGCCGCCGCTGCGGCTCGCGCTCGGCACCGACACGCTGAAGGCGATCGCCGAAAAGAACGCGTATGTCGCGGCGGAAACCGAAGCGTGGACGGAACTGTCGCGATCGACCGATTTTCAGAACTGATCGCGAGTGATGCAATTGCAGCGCGCGGCGTCGTGATCGGCGTCGCGCGCATTTTCATGGCCTTCAACCCTCCCGGCCCCCGCTTTTCTCCACCCCCCGAAGGAGGGTGTTCGGCCACAGCGCGTTCTGTGCACTATATGGACTTAATAAATTCCTCAGAAAAGCGGCATGAACCGCAGAAAACACCGACTGACGGACGCTCGCCGACTCGCCCTCACGGACGCCGACATCGCGCATCTGCGGCTCGTGATCGAGTCGTCGGTGAGAGACGATCATCCCGCGCTGCCGCCCGCTTACTGGCGTCGTCGCCTGAAAAAGCTCGTGAGCGACGGCAATCTGCTGCCGACGCAGTTGCAGCAGATCGATGAGCTTCTCGAGCGGCTCGGTCCGGACGCATCGGAGGACAACACATAGCGTGAGTCCGCGAAACCGGGCTGGCGCACATCCAGCAGAAGGATTAACTTTCCGCCTGCTTCGGTATATGTTTTATAAGTGCGCAATTTTTTCGCGCACGCCATTGATCTGGCGGCTTTTCTGGTGCCCCTGTCACCTCGAGCGCCACGCGCGGCTACATCCGCGTGTTGCAGGTCTTTTGCAAGAACCCGGCAACCCATCGCAAACCATCTCCCGCAACCGGGTCCAGGCCGCAGCGCATCCGTGCGCTTCGATTCCGCCGCAGCAAAGGACCAAAGGACTATCAGGCAGCAGCAGGCCTTGATTGAAGGAGATCGTCATGAAAACCGCTGTCGTATCGGCCTTGGTGGTGGCCGCGTTCTCGCTAGGAAGCCTGACCCAGGCACAGGAGACCACCGACACCTTGCAGTCCATTCCCGCATCCAGCCAGCAGAACGCGCAGAGCGCCGCGCCTTCGGGCGACACCGCGTATGGCGGCGTCAGCGCCGGTCAGGGCGCGAGCGGCAGGATGTCGAAGTGGACGAACGATGCTTCGCGCAACTGCACGCCGCTGCCTTTCTGCAATATCTATTCCGGTGGACAGTGATCGTCGTGCCTTCGATCGGCGGCCTCTGCGATGTTCGCTCGCATCGGCCGGGGGCCGCTGACCGGAAAGCGTCAATCGGGGCTGCTAAAATTGACGCACGTTTTCCAAAGGTACGACGTAATGGGTTTCGAACAACTCGCAGGACTGAAAAAACAACTCGCGAAGCAGGCTGAGCAGGCCAAGGCGAAAAAGCCGCCGCGCGCGCGGCGACCGGCCCCGGCGCCCGCGCCGGCGGTTCCGTCGAAGCCCGTGGACCCGGTCGTGCATACGATCGGCAAGCTGCAGAAGCGGTTTCCTCTCGCATTCCCGAAGAATCCCGCGCCCAAGGTCCCGCTGAAGGTCGGCATCTTCGAGGATCTCATGAAGCACGCGCCCGAGCTCCAGCTCAGCGAGCGCGAATTGCGCAGCGCCATCAAGGTATGGTGCAGGGGCAACCGGTACTGGACGTGCCTCGTCGAAGGCGCGGCGCGGGTCGATCTCGCAGGCGTCGCGGCGGGCGAAGTGACGTCGGCGGATGCCGCGCGCGCGGTGCACCTCGAATCGAATCGTGTGGCCCGATCGGCGTCGGCGGAAAAGGCTCCGCAATCCAGCGCGTAATCGTTCGCGCGTATTTGTCAGGCGTGGAACGCTGCCGCACATGATCCGGCAAGACAGCCCGGTTATCGCGCGCTGAGCATCATCAAGCGGCGCGCGTTGCCTCGCACGGTGCCTGGCCGCAAATAGAACGAACGTGCCATGCGTTCAGGCCGCATCGACTCCGCGGCGCACGACACATTCGTCGTTCCGTGATTGCTCGAGGTGCCGCAGCAACAGCGTGACCATCATGACGACCGTCAGCGCGAGCAGAACGAAGAACACCGCGAGCGGCGTCAGGACCTGCACCGAAACGAATCCGGCGAGCCCCATCATCGCCGACGACACGAGCAGCAGCGCGCATCCGAGAATCGCGCTCGTCAGGCCCGCGATGTGCGGGAACAACGAGTTGCCCTTGGCCATCAGCGTCGGGTACATCGCGCCCGCGCAGAAACCCATCACGAGCACGGGCGTCGCGAGCGTCCACACGCGCAGGCCGACCGTCAGCGCGAGCAGCAGCATGGCGATGGACGCGCACGCCATCACCCGCGCACCGATGCGCAGCCGTTGCTCGGCGTTCGGCAGCCGCGGACCGTGCACGCGGTTCGACAGGCCGCCGAGAAAATACATCATGCCGATGCCGAGCGCGAGGTAGCCGAAGTAAGTCGGCGGCTTGTGCAGCGTGTTCTGCACCATGAACGGCCCGACGATGTTGAACACGAGCAGAATGCTGTAGCACAGGCCCTGCGCGAGAAAGCAGCTCTGGAACACCGGGCTCGCGAGCACCTTGCCCGCGTTGGTCATCAGCGTGCGCGGCGCCAGATGCACGGGACGCGGCAAGGTCTCGCGATAGCGCCACACAAACGCCCACATGACGAGCGAATAGATCAGCAGAAAGACGAGACACGCCTGCCAGTCGAACCACTCCTGCAGGTGCGCGCCGATCACGGGGGCGACAATCGGCGCGACGCCCCACGCGATCGACATGTACGTGAACGCGTGCATCAGCGCCTGCCCGGAAAACGAATCGGTGATGATCGCTTTCGCGAGCAGATTGGTCGCGGCGATGCCGAAGCCCTGCAGGCAGCGCGCGAAGAGGAAGGTCTCGAGGCTCGTTGCGGAAAGCGAAAGCAGGCATCCCGCCGTGAAGACGATGAGCCCGAAGGCGAGCACGCGCTTGCGTCCGTAAGCGTCGGCGATGGGCCCGAAGACCAGCTGGCCGATCGCATACGCCGCCATGTAGCCCGACACGCTCGACTGGATCGCCTGCGGCGAGGTGGCGAAGTAACGCGCCATCGCGGGCAGGGCGGGCACGTAGATGTCGATGGCGAGCTGCCCGGCGGAAGCAAAGAGGCAAACGAGAAACAGCAGGAAACGCGGGGAGTTCGATGCGCGGCGTTGTGGGTTCATGACAGCGATGAGTGAGCGGAGACCGGCGACCTCTCGCGGGTCGGCTCGGATGTCGAAGGCGTATTGTGCCTGTCCTCACGCGAATCGACACAAAGCCCACGTCGGGCGCGCAGTCTCGCGCCCGGAGCGTCGCCGTCACAGGGAAGATGTGCCGGTATTCCGCTTCATGCGCGAATGCGCGCCTGCGCCCAGTCCGCATCGCGCGCGAGTGCGATGAACGCGGAGAGATAGTCGATCGCATCGTCGGCTTCCCGTGTGCCGAGAAAGATCTGCTTCGCGATGCCCTTCTTGCCGAGCTTCTTCGCGACGATCGGCATCCAGTCCGCATACTCCTCCGCGAGCCAGCGCGGCAGCGCGGCCACGCCTCGCCCGCTCGCTACCATCTGCAACATGATGTCCGTCGTTTCGATCACCTTGTGGCGCCGGGGCACGGCGTTCGCGGGCGTCAGGAACTGCGTGTAGATGTCGAGCCGATCCGTTTCCACCGGATACGTGATCAGCACTTCCTGCGCGATCTGCTCGGGCGTGACATGAGGCACATGGGCGAGCGCGTGCCCCTCCGGCACGACCAGCACCTGCTCGTAGTCGAACACCGGCTCGAAGCGCAGGCCCGGCTTCGTCAGCGGATCGGGCGTCACGAGCACGTCGATGTCATAGCCGAACAGCGCGCCGATGCCGCCGAACTGGAAGCGCTGCTTCACATCGACATCGACATCGGGCCAGCGCGCGAGATACGGCGCGACGACCTTGAGCAGCCACTGGTAGCACGGGTGACATTCCATGCCGATCCGCAAGGTGCCCCGCTCGCCCCGCGCGTACTGCCTCATGCGCGCTTCCGCGTGCTCGAACTGCGGCAGCAGCCGGTTCGCGAGACCAAGCAGATACTGGCCGGCCTGCGTGAGCCGCATCGAGCGGCCTTCACGCGTCCACACCTGCGTGCCCAGTTGCTGCTCCATCTTCTTCACGGTATGGCTCAGCGCGGACTGCGTGAGATTCAGCACGTCGGCGGCGGCGGTCAGCGAGCCCTGGCGCTCCACTTCTCTCACGACCATCAGATGAGCGCGTTCGAGCATCGGCTTCCCTCATGAGCAAAATTGATCGATGCATGAAATTAAACCATTTTTATTCATGCAATGGAAATTCTATCATCGCAGCCAGTTCCCCTCTTTTCGCCTTATCCGACAAGAAAACGCACGATGATCACGACACACAACCTGGGTTTCCCGCGCATCGGCGCGCAGCGCGAACTGAAGTTCGCACTCGAAAGCTACTGGAAGAACCAGTCCTCCCGCGACGAACTGAAGACGGTCGGCACGCAGTTGCGCGCGCGTCACTGGCAGGATCAGGCGCGCCTCGACTTCGTGCCCGTCGGCGATTTCGCGTTCTACGATCAGGTGCTCGACATGAGCTTCACGCTCGGCAATCTGCCCGAACGCGTGAGAGGCTTTCACGGCGATTCGCTCGACAACTACTTCCGCGTCGCGCGCGGGCGCTCGGCGCAGAATGCCGAACAACACGCGGCATGCTGCGGCGGCGTGGCCGCCGGCGAAATGACCAAGTGGTTCGACACGAACTATCACTACATCGTCCCCGAGCTCGATGCGGCCACGCAGTTCACGCTCGATACGTCGCGTCTCGTCGAACAGCTCGGCGAAGCGCGCAGGCTCGGCGTGAATGCGAAGCCGGTGCTCATCGGACCGGTGACGTATCTGTGGCTCGGCAAGACGAAGGACGATTCGGACAAGCTCGCGCTCCTGCCGCGCCTGTTGCCGGTGTATGCGGCGCTGCTCGATCATTTCGCGGCGCTCGGCATCGAGTGGGTGCAGATCGACGAACCCGCGCTCGTCACCGAACTCGATGCGAAGTGGCGCGACGCCTTCGTCACCGCATACGATGCGCTCTCCGCGCGCCGCGTGCGCCTGCTTCTCGCGACCTATTTCGGTCAACTGCGGGAGAACCTCGATCTCGCGTGCAAGCTGCCTGTGGACGGCCTGCATATCGATGCGATCAACGCGCGCGAGGAAGTCTCGAAAGCGGCGTGCGTGTTGCCAGATTCGGCGGTGCTGTCGGTCGGCGCGATCAACGGCCGCAACATCTGGAAGACCGATCTGAACGCCACGCTCGAATGGCTCGAGCCGCTGCATGCTTCGCTCGGCAATCGCCTGTGGATCGCGCCTTCCTGCTCGCTGCTGCACACGCCCGTCGATCTGACGAGCGAAGAAAAGCTCGATGCCGAGATCAGGTCGTGGCTCGCGTTCGCACTACAAAAGCTCGATGAACTGAGCGTGCTCGCGAGCGCGCTGAATCACGGACGCGCCTCCGTCGCCGATGCGCTCGCGGCCAATGCCGCCGCCATAGAAAGCCGCCGCACGTCGACGCGCGTGCACAACCCGGCAGTCAAGGCTGCGATCGCGAAGATCGACGCGACGTTCGGCCGGCGCGCGAGCGCCTATGCGCAGCGCGCGCAGAAGCAGGCCGCGATTCTCGACCTCCCCGCTTATCCGACGACGACCATCGGCTCGTTCCCGCAAACGAGCGAGATCCGTCATGCGCGCAGTCAGTTCAGGAGCGGTGCGCTCGACATGGCAGGCTACAGGATCGCGATGGAACGCGAGATCACGCGCGCCGTGAAAGAGCAGGAAGCGCTCGGCCTCGACGTGCTCGTGCATGGCGAGGCCGAACGCAACGACATGGTCGAATATTTCGGCGAACAACTCGACGGCTACGCGTTCAGCCAGTTCGGCTGGGTGCAGTCCTACGGCTCGCGCTGCGTGAAGCCGCCGATCCTCTTCGGCGACATCAGCCGCCCGAAGGCGATGACCGTCGAATGGATCAAGTACGCGCAAGCGCAGACGAACAAGCCGATGAAAGGCATGCTGACCGGTCCGGTCACGATCCTCAACTGGTCGTTCGTGCGCGACGATCAGCCGCGTTCGGTGTCGTGCCATCAGCTCGCGCTCGCGATCCGCGAGGAAGTGCTCGATCTCGAGAAAGCCGGCGTGCGCGTCATTCAGATCGACGAGGCTGCGCTGCGCGAAGGCCTGCCGCTGCGGCGCTCGCAATGGGGCGAGTATCTGCGCTGGGCGGTGGAATCGTTCCGCATCACGGCCAATGGCGTGAGGGACGAAACGCAGATCCACACGCACATGTGCTACTCGGAGTTCAACGACATCATCGCGTCCATCGCGGATATGGATGCCGACGTCATCACCATCGAAACCTCGCGCTCCGACATGGAACTGCTCGACGCCTTCGACGAGTTCAGCTATCCGAACCAGATCGGGCCGGGCGTGTATGACATCCATTCGCCGAACATCCCGAGCCAGGAACACATCGTCGGGCTGATGAAGAAGGCGGCGGAGCGCATTCCCGCCGAGCGCCTGTGGGTGAATCCGGACTGCGGCCTCAAGACGCGGCAATGGGATGAGGTCATTCCGGCGTTGAAGAACATGGTCGCGGCGGCGCATACGCTGCGGCAATCCGCCTGAAACCAACCGGGTCATTGCCTGAATCGTGCGCTGCCTCAGGGTCTGCACGCTCCGGCCGGTGCGAAACGTCAGCCGCGGTACCATGCGGCATACGCCTTGCTCACGTATCAACGGTCGCCGTGCAGGCGACCACCAACCCAGGAGCCGCGCCATGAAACTCTATCTCTCGCCCGGCGCGTGCAGTCTCGCCGATCACATCGCGATGCACGAAGCGGGCATGAAGTTCGACCGCGTGAAGGTCGATCTCAAGACCAGGCAGACGGAGGACGGCCGGCCGTTCGACGAGATCAATCCCAAGGGCTACGTGCCCGTCGTCGAATTCGACGACGGCAAGCGTCTCACCGAGAACATCGCGATTCTCTGGTGGGTCGCGCAGCGCGCGCCGCAGCTCGCACCTTCGGGCGACGACGGCAACCTGCGCCTGCTGGAGATGCTCGCGTTCATCTCGACCGAGATTCACAAGCAGTTCGGCCGCGTGTTCCGTCCGGCTTGCGATGCGGAAGCGGCGGCGGCGCGCGAGAAAATCGGCCAGCGTTTCGCGCTCGCCTCGAAGATGATGCGGGGCGATTATCTGTTCGGCGATGCGATGAGCGTCGCGGACGCCTATCTTTTCACGATGCTGACGTGGGCGAAGAAGATGGGCATCGATGCGCCGGCGAATCTCCATGCGTTCTACAAACGCATGCGCGAGCGGCCCGCCGTCAAGCTCGCGTTCGAGCATGAAGGGCTTGAATGAGGCCACGAGCGAAACGGGCCGGAACACGCCTTGCGCACGAATCGATGGACGACTTCGAGCACGCACGAACGTCCTGATTCCCGGAGACATGTCATGCAAGCGACCAGAAAACTCGTTATCTCCCTGTTGATGCTGGGCCTGTCGGGGGCCGCGCTGGCGACCGCCGATCAGACGCAACCGGGCGCCAGCAACGGCCCGTCGAGCGCGAAAAATGCCGCGACCGCTCCATCCGGCCCCGGCTCCAATGGCGGCCCGTCCGGAGGACAGTCGGGCTTGGGCGGTACGGCGAACGGAACGAGTGCCGCGGGTAAAGGAAACACTCAGGGTCCCGGCGGCATGCAGCCGCGCATGAACGGCGGCAATTCGAACGGATCGACGAGCCCTTCCACGGGCAACGGCGGCGCGCAAGGCTGGTGAACCGGCACGCGGCGGCCGACCGAATCAGCTTGGAGCATCGGGCGCGTCGAACCAGCCGTCTTCCGCGCTCATGTCCAGCGAGCATTCGTTCGCGTTCGGCCGCCCTTCGCGCGACTGTGTGAAGGCGTCCCTCAGGCGCTCGATCAGGCGAGCCTGAACGTGCCTGCGCCGGTCGGTGGCCATCGCGGAATAGCGATCGATCTGGCGCGATGCGAAGCGGATAGATGCGCTGCAGCGTGAATCGAGCGTGGTGTCGCGGCCGGTCTCGATCACCCATGACAGGTTCATGATGAGTTCGTCGCCTTCATCGAGCACGCTGACGGCCGGTGCCTTGAGCGAGCCGAATGCACGCGATAGCGCAAGTTGCAGTTCCTCCACGCGCTGGTAAAGTCCTCGTCATGCGAGAAGGGCGGCAAGTGCCGAACCTGCCGATGCGGCGCCGCACGCGGGTACGCAGATTGCTCGCGTCGAGGCAATGTCACCAACGGGAGACCCTCATGCAACACGAACCCGGTTCGGCGCGTGTGAACGAGCACGTGCCGCACGCCACCGCGGACGACATGGATGAACCCGTCGGCCGCGACGGTTCGCCCGCGACTTCCAGTTTGGACACGAAGCAGCGCAAACTGGACGAGCGCGAAAAGCGCACGCACGAGGCATCGGAAAACGAATTGCCCTCGACGCAGGAGAAAAATCGCGTTCCCCCCGATTCGACACGCCGGTAACCCACGCACGGCGAGCCGATGATCGCCTGGCAAGCCCTGTTAGCGGCTGCGCTGATGGGCGTAGTCGTCTGCTACGCACACTACGAGATACCGAGCTTCACGAGCGGAGCCGCGAAGCGCCGAACGGCCCATGTCGTGCTGATCGTCGTGGGCCTCGCATTCGGCGCGATGGGCGCCTACACGCTGGATCTTCCCTTGCCGCGATGGCTCGTGCTCGCACTGGGCTTCGGCATCGTGCATCTGCCAGCTGCCGCGATACTCGTCCTCAAGCGACTGCGCGGCGCGGGTATGTCGTGAACGGCCGCTCACGCTGCAAGGCGCATTTCACTGACTGAAGAGATCACATCATGGCTACCGAAACCTATGTTCGCAACGGCCATACCGTCGAGATCACCGTGGACCACGATCCAACAGGACGGTACATCTGGTCCTACATGATCGACGCGGACGGCTACACCGAGATGCGCGACCGTCCGCTGGACAGCTTCGAGGCCGCGCTGGGTGCGGCGAAGCATCACGCGAATGCAAAGGCCGATGTCCTGCCGGCCGGGACCAACGCGTAAGCGCGCCGCACGCAGGCCTCGACTGTCTCGTCGTGACCGTCCGGCCATTGAAGGGTGAGAGGCATGAGCGCCATGTCGCTCGTTCCTTGTGCATCGAAATGAACGCCGCCGTGCCCGAATGCGCGGAAGGCCTTCGGTGCCGGAATCAGCGTATGAACCATCGACGTGAAGCAATCATCGATCCCGCGTCGTCCGGACAGAGCCGGCGCATGGCCTTCCATTCGCTTTCCATCACCACGCGCTTGCCTTGGAAGACGGGAAGCGGCATGTCGTTTGCGCATCGAAGCGTGCAGGCGATGTGTGCAAGCACCCTCTGGCCGGTTCGGCATGCATCCGCACTTCCCGATTTCTGTCTTCCGGAGACTTCCATCATGACCACCACCGTCGGCGATTTTTTGATCGATCGTCTGCACGCCTGGGGCGTGCGGCGCATCTATGGCTATCCCGGCGACGGCATCAATGGCGTGTTCGGCGCGCTCAATCGCGCGAAAGGCAGGATCGAATTCATTCAGGCTCGCCATGAAGAGATGGCCGCGTTCATGGCTTCGGCGCATGCCAAGTTCACCGGCGAGCTGGGCGTGTGCATCGCGACCTCGGGGCCGGGCGCATCGCATCTGCTCACCGGCCTCTACGATGCGCGCCTCGATCACATGCCCGTGCTCGCGATCGCGGGCCAGCAGGCGCGCGCGGCGCTCGGCGGCCACTATCAGCAGGAAATCGATCTCCCCGCGATGTTCAAGGACGTCGCTGGCGCCTTCGTGCAGCAGGCGAGCGTGCCCGCGCAGATACGCCATCTCGTCGATCGCGCGGTGCGCATCGCGTTGTCCGAACGCAGGGTAACCGCGCTCGTGCTGCCCAACGATCTGCAGGACCTCGAATACGAGCCGCCGGGCCGCAAGCACGGCACGCTGCATTCGGGCGTGGGTTACCGTGCGCCGAAAATGGTGCCCTATTCCGACGACCTCCAACGCGCCGCCGATGTCCTCAACGCCGGCAAGAAGGTCGCGATGCTGGTCGGTGCGGGCGCATTGCAGGCGACCGACGAAGTCATCGCCGTCGCGGAAAAGCTCGGCGCGGGCGTGGCGAAGGCGCTGCTCGGCAAGGCCGCGTTGCCCGACGATCTGCCGTTCGTCACCGGCTCCATCGGCCTGCTCGGCACCGAGCCGAGCTACAAGCTGATGACCGGCTGCGACACGCTGCTCATGATCGGCTCGGGCTTTCCCTACTCCGAATTTCTGCCGAAGGAAGGCGCCGCGCGCGGCGTGCAGATCGACATCAAGGCGGACATGCTCTCCATCCGCTATCCGATGGAAGTGAATCTCGTCGGCGACAGCGCCGAGACCTTGCGCGCGCTTCTGCCCCTGTTGCAGAAGAAGACGGACCGCGCGTGGCGCAAGGACATCGAAGGCTCGATCGTCGACTGGTGGAAGACGCTGGAGAAGCGCGCCATCGAGCCCGCGAAAGGCGGCGTCAATCCGCAGCGCACGGTGTGGGAGTTGTCGCCGCGCGTGCCGGCGAACGCGATCGTCACGAGCGATTCGGGGTCGGTGGCGAACTGGTATGCGCGCGACCTCAAGGTGAAGCGCGGCATGATGTGCTCGCTCTCGGGCGGGCTCGCGTCGATGGGCGCGGCCGTGCCGTATGCGATCGCGGCGAAGTTCGCGCATCCGGAGCGGCCGGTCGTCGCACTGGTCGGCGACGGCGCGATGCAGATGAACAACATGGCCGAGCTCATCACGGTGGCGAAGTACTGGAAGCAATGGTCCGATCCGCGCTGGATCTGCATGGTGCTCAACAACGAGGATCTGAACCAGGTCACATGGGAGCAGCGCGTGATGGAGGGCGACCCGAAGTTCGAGGCGTCGCAGGACATTCCGTCGGTGCCTTATCACAAGTTCGCGGAGCTGATCGGCCTCAAAGGCATTTATGTCGACGATGCCGAGCGCGTCGCAGCGCTCTGGGACGAAGCATTCGCGTCGGACCGTCCGGTCGTGATCGAGGTGAAGGCGGACCCCAATGTGCCGCCGCTGCCGCCGCATATCACGCTCGCGCAGGCGAAGGCGTTCGCGACGACGCTCATGAAGGGCGATCCGAACCAGAGCCATGTGATCGTCGATACGGCGAAGCAGGTGCTCGGCGCAGTCCTGCCCGGCCACAAGGACAAGTAGGATGCCGTGCATCTCTTGCGGACAGCGCGATCGAAGGAACACTGTCGCGCTTCCATCGCTTTCGTCGCATGCTTCCTGTCGAAGTCCACGGTTCATGCGCAGTCCCGGCAATGATTGCGCCCGGCCCAGGCGCGCGGCTCATGCATCCTCCCAGTCGCGCCATTCGACATCATGCGTCGCGAGATAACCGCTGACCGCCTCGCCGATGGTGGGAAACAGGCGTTCCTCGCCGATCTTCCGAAGCACGCCATAGCGCTTCAGGTTGTCCTTCACCGGCCCTTTCAACTCCGCGAAGCACAGCGTGATGCCTTTTTCGGCGAGCTCGTCGTGCAATCGCTCAAGCACTTCGGCAGCCGTCAGGTCGATGTCCGTCACCGGCTCCGCCGCGATGACCATCCAGTGCACGGTTTCACCGGATGCTTCGATCGCGCCGAGCACGTGCTCGCGAAAGATCTCCGCATTGGCGAAGAAGAGCGGCGCGTCCCAGCGGAACAGCACGAGACCGGGCACGCGCCGCGCTTCCGGATGACGCGATACGTCGTGATAACCCTTGCGTCCGTCGATGCGACCGAGCACCGCGTCATACGGACGCCACGCGCGCCACAGGAAAGACAGCACCGTCAGCGCCAGCGCGAGCGCGATGCCGTTGACGACGCCCAGCACCGTCACGCCCACGAAGCACACGAGCGCCTGGACGAACTCGCTCTTGCGCAGCCGATAGAGCCGTATCACGCCGCGCACTTCCAGCATGCCGAGGCATGCGGCAATCACCACGGCCGCGAGCGACGATTGCGGCGTGCTCGTGAGCGCGTGCGGCGCGAGCACCAGCAACAACGCCACGACCAGCGCGGCGATCACGCCAGTCAGCTGCGTCTTGGCGCCGGCGGCTTCGGCCACGGGCGTGCGCGAGCCGCTCGCGCTCACCGCGAAGCCCTGAAACAGCCCCGCCGCGATATTCGACAGGCCGAGCGCGACGCATTCCTGGTTGCGGTCGACGGTTTCCTTGTTGCGCACCTCGTAGGTGCGGGACAGCACGACGACGTCCGTGAACGAGACGAGCGCGATTGCCGCCGCCGCGCCCGCGAGTTGCCACCATTGATCGAGCGGCATCAGCGGCAGCTCGATCGACGGCAGACCGCGCGGAATGCTGCCGACCGTCGCGACGCCCGCGCGCGTGGCCAGATCCATCGCTTTCACGATTGCGCTAGCCAGCCCCACCGCGATCAGCACGGCCGGCAGTCTCGGCCAGAATCGCTTGCACAGCAGGATCAGCGCGAGCGCGCCGATGCCGATGCCGAACGACGTCAGGTTCACCTTCGCGGCCGATAGCCCGTCGATCAGATCGTTCACCTGCTCGAAAAACGATTCGCCCTTGCCCTTGAAGCCGAGCAGCTTCGGCGTCTGACCGACGATGATCGTCAGGATGATGCCGTTGAGAAAGCCGTATCGGACCGGCAGCGACAGGAGCTCGGTGACGAAGCCGAGCTTCAGCAAACCGACGACGATGCAGATCGCGCCCGCCAGCACCGCGAGCGCGCCGGCCGCGACCAGCGCGCGATGCGCGTCGCCGTGGCTCAGGGGCACGATGCTCGCGACGATGAGCGCGACGAGCGCCGAATCCGGACCGATGACGAGAAAGCGGCTCGGGCCGAAGAGCGCATACGCGAGCATCGCCGCGAAGGACGCGTAGAGGCCGTTCACCGCCGGCAGCCCGGCGGCTTCGGCATAAGCCATACCCGCGGGCACGAGCACGGCGCTCACCGACAGCCCGGCGATGAAGTCGTGGACCAGCCACCGCGCCTGGTACGCGCGTAGCACCGCCAGCCCGTTGATCCAGCGAAGCGGGTTCCGCGCGCTTTTGCGCGGCGTGCGGCCATGGTGGCCGGTTTTTATGCCCATCGTTGCGCCCCTGCTTCTGCGGGAAGCAAAAGCGGTTCCCACCGGGAACGCCGCTTGCCTGAGAAATACGGGCCCGTCATTGCTCGACGGGAACCGGGATATGAATACACTGAAAATCGATCGCCTGCGCCCGACGCAGATGACGCACGGCGAGCGCCAGATCAGGCAGAAGACAGCGGCGTATCAGGCGCTGAGCGGCCACGATCTGGAGATGGCCATCGCCGAAAAACCGATCGCGATCGTGCTCGGGCCGAATGACGAGCCGTTCGTCATCGACCATCATCATGTCACGTGTGCGTTGTCGCGCGTCGGCGTGAAGCGCGTGCCGTTCGTCCTGGTCAGGGACTTGTCTTCGCTTTCGCCCGCCGAATTCTGGCTGGCGCTGGAAAACCGTTCATGGGTCTATCCCTATGACGCTGAGCGCCGCCGCGTGCCTTTCCGCGACATGCCCCGGCACATGTGGGACGCCGTGAACGACGAGTTCCGCAGCCTCGCGGCATTCGTGCGCGACGCCGGCGGCTATGACAAGACCGACGTGCCGCTCGCGGATTTTCGCTGGGCGGACTTCCTTCGCGCGCATTTCCCGCGGCCGGAAAGCGATGCGGCTTTCGACGCATTGCTGAAGCCAGCGCTCGATCTTGCACGCAGCGACGCGGCCGCGGGCCTGCCCGGCTTCATCGGCTGAGTCTATTTCGGCTTGGCGGCGATGAAGTTCCTGACCGCGGCATAGTCCGGCTTGTGCGTCGTGCCGTCGTTCAACATGATGCCGTACGGTCCCTGGCCGGTTGGAGGGTCATCGTAGAGTTCATAGACCTGGAGTGATTCGATGTCGTACTGCGGCGCAATCGACATGAGCGCGTTGAGCATGTCGTTATAGAGGAACGTCGCTGCCTGGTCCGGCGTTCCGGGGAAGTCCGGGCGAATGCCCACTTCGTTGATCCAGATCGGCTTGCCGAAGGACTTGAGCGTGCCGATCACGTCGTAGCAGCCCGAACCGCCGCATGCGTGCCGGATGTCGCCCTGCTCCGAATACCAGTGCCACGCGGTGATGTCCCATGTGACGACGGGATGACCGTTCGTGCCGTCCGGTTGCGTGCCGTTCGCGAGCATCTGGTCGAAGCCGTAGTGCATCCACGTGTTCCCGCCGATGATGATCTTGCCCGCCGGATCGACGGACTTGATGCCCGCGATCATCCCGCGAATGATGCCGCGCGCGATCTGGAAGCACCGGTTGTCGTAGTCGGTGCTATGCACGCCGTCGACCCAGCCGACGAGGCACTGCGGGGCGAGTTCGTTCGTGACTTCGTAGTAGGCGTACTTCTGCACGTTGACGATCTGTTGAGCGAGCGTGTACGACGCCTGATAGGCGGTTTCTTCGTCGGAGAAGTTTTTGACTAGCTGCAGCAGCACGGGATAGACCGTCACGCCGGACGGCTGCATCGTCTGCGCGAGGCTCGCGAGCTTGACCGCTTCCGCCTGACTGGAGACGTCGTTTCGATACAACGTGACGTTGAGATCCTTCAGTTGCGAGAGTTGCAGTGCGGGGCTCGCGGCCGCATAGGCGCCGCCGGCATTGATATGGCCGTTCATGCCATAGAAGATGCTGCCCGCGGGCGCGATCACGGCGGCGGGAGCCGATGTGCCGGGCGAGCTTTCTGAGCCCGCGGACCCCGTGCCCGAACCCGAAGCGCTCGAAGCACCGGACGCCGTCTGCGATCCGCCGGGACTGCCCGCGCCGCCGTCACCGCCCCCGCATGCCGCCAGCAGCACGGCCGTTGCGCCAGCCAACGACGCCGCAGCCCGTGGGCGCGAAATGAAGCGCGGGACAATGAAGAAAGAAGCAATGAAGCAAGCTATGCCTGACGAGATGAATGAGATGATCGCTGTCATGCGCATATCTGAAATTGAGAATTCGATGGAAGGCATTGCGTTCTTGACAAGAGAGAAACAGCGATCGAGAACGCTTGCAGATGCACGAGGCCGGCGGCCGCCCGGCTTCGATGCGAAGAGATGAAAGATCACGCCCCGCTTGACCGATGCGCGAAAACCGCGATGGCCCGGAGAACCGCTGACCCCACATGACGCCGGGAGCGGCGGCGTTGCGTTCGACCGGAGCACGAGCCCGCGATGGATGTGTCGAACGGATCGGGCGCGCGACCGGCTAGCAATCTCGCGCCGCCATGAATACGTTAGTACGTCGTAACGATTCAGGAAGCTTAAAGCAATTCAAATAGGGAACGGGCATCAAAAATTTAATCGCGTTGTGTGCTTGCATTCGACTGATGAAAACGATTCTCGAGTATCGCCGGTTGAAAAAACGCTATGGCCTGGGTTTCGATAAATAGTTTCATCGACGGAGCAATTCAGTCGTAAGCCGATCGTCGGGACCGCCGATTGCTAAAGCGAGCTAAAGCGACGATGAATGACGCGCGATTGGCCGCGCTCGAATCGACTGGACCCCACCTTTGCGGAGACGATTGCGGATGCTTGCTACGCACATCACGACCGATTGTGCTAGACGAAGCACCCGCGCCGCGATCGCCGTTCTCGGCGCGCTCGCCTGTGCACCGGGCGCGCATGCCGATGCGCCGCTGAACTACTTCCTTCACGCCGACGGCCCCGCCGCCATGCCGACCATGCACCTCGGCTGGGCGCTCGCGGCGCTGGCGGTAGCGGTCGCGCTGATCGTGAGCGTTCTGCTCGCCGGGGCAATTCTGCGCAAGCGTCCACCGCCCACCGAACTCGACGCCCGACACGTTCAGGCCGAAGGCGGCGGACTGCACTGGGTATGGATCGGCACCGGCATCTCGTCGGTCGCGCTCTTCGCGGCGCTCGCGTATGTCCTCGTCACGCTGGAGTCCGTCGCGTCTCCGCGCAGAGAGCCGGGCCTGACCATCGCCGTCACCGCCTACGACTGGTGGTGGAGGATCGACTACGTTCGCGGCGGCAAGCCGGAAGTGACGACCGCCAACGAGATCCATATTCCGGTCGGCGAGCCCGTGAAGATCGAGCTGCGCAGCGCCGATGTCGTTCATGCGTTCTGGGTGCCGCGTCTCGCGGGCAAGACCCAGACGATACCGGGCATCGTCAACGAGCAATGGATCGAGGCGGACCGCGCGGGCGTCTATCGCGGGCAATGTTCGCAGTTCTGCGGCGCGCAGCATGCGCACATGGCTTTCGAAGTGATCGCCGAGCCGCACGCGCGGTTCGATGCGTGGTACGCGGCACAGGCGCTGCCGCATGCATCGGAAGCAAGCGCCCGGGCCGGAGAGAAGCTCTTTCTCGATCGCTGTGCAGGTTGCCACGCCGTGCGCGGCAGCGATGCCAACGGCAGGCAGGCGCCCGATCTCACCCATCTGAACTCGCGCAGGCTCATCGCGGCGGGCGCGCTGCCGAACACCGCGCAGGACCAGCTCGACTGGATCCAGCACGCTCAGCGCATCAAGCCCGATTCGCTGATGCCGTCGATCGCGCTCTCCCCAGCGGACGCCATCGCGCTTTCCGCCTACCTTCGCACACTGCAATGACCGAACACGCTTCCTCGCCTGCGCTGCTGCAACGCTCGCTCACGATCGGCCGCATCGAACCCGGCAGTGTCAAGGAGCGCAGACTGCGCGACATCTGGGAGACGCCGGCCGGCTGGCGCGGCTGGCTCTCGACGGTCGATCACAAGCGCATCGGCCTGCGCTATCTCGTCACGGCGTTCGCCTTCCTGATCGCGGGCGGCATCGAGGCGCTGGTGATGCGCGTGCAGCTCGCGCGCCCCGAGGCGACGCTGCTTACGCCCGAGCAATACAACCAGCTCTTCACGATGCACGGCGTCACGATGATCTTCCTCTACGCGCTGCCCGTGCTGTCCGGCTTCTCGAACTATCTGTGGCCGCTCATTCTCGGCGCGCGCGACATGGCGTTCCCGCGCCTGAACGCGCTGTCGTACTGGATCTTTCTTTTCGCGGGACTCTTTCTCTACGCGAGTTTTCCGTTCGGCGAAGCGCCCAATGCGGGCTGGTTCAACTATGCGCCGCTCGCGGGTCTCACCTACAACACGGGGCCGAACATCGACGTCTATGCGCTCGGCATGGTCCTGCTCGGCATCTCGACGACGGTCGGCTCGATGAACTTCGTCGTCACGTTTCTGCGCATGCGCGCGCCGGGCATGTCGCTCGATCGCGTGCCGGTGCTCGTGTGGGGCACGCTGACGGCGTCGGGCGGCAACCTGCTCGCGGTGCCGTCGGTGAGTCTCGCGTTCTTCCTGCTGTGGCTCGACAGGCGCATCGGCACGCACTTCTTCGACGTGGTCAACGGCGGCCGCGCGCTGCTTTGGCAGCATCTCTTCTGGATCTTCGCGCATCCGTGGGTCTATGCCGTCGTGCTGCCCGCCATGGGCATCGTCTCCGACGCGCTGCCGGTGTTCTGCCGCAGGCCGCTCGTCGGCTATCTGCCGGTCGCGCTGTCGACGGTCGCAACGATGGTCATCGGCTTCGTCGTGTGGATTCACCATATGTTCGCGACCGGCATCCCCGCGCTCGCGCTCTCTTTCTTCGGCGCGGCGAGCATGGTCATCGCGATTCCGAGCGCGGTCGCGACCTTCGCGTGGATCGCGACCATCTGGACCGGCAGGCCCGTGTTTCGCGTGCCGTTCCTGTACTTCGCGGGCTTCGTGTTCCTGTTCGTGATCGGCGGGCTGTCGGGCGTGCTGACCGCCGCCGTGCCGCTCGACTGGCAGCTCACGGATACGTACTTCATCGTCGCGCACCTGCACTACGTATTGCTCGGCATCAACGTGTTTCCGGTGATCGGCGGCATCTACTTCTGGTTCCCCAAGTTCACGGGCCGCATGATGAGCGAGCGCATCGGACGCGTTGGCTTCTGGATTCTGTTCGCGGGCTTCAATATCGCGTTCTTTCCGATGCATATCGCAGGCTTGCTCGGCATGCCGCGGCGCATCTATACCTATGCGCCCGACATGGGCTGGAACACGGTGAACATGATCACGTCCATCGGCGCGTTCGTCTTTGCGATCGGCGTGCTCGTGTTTCTCTGCGATTTCATTTACAGCCTGCGGCGCGGTCCCGTTGCCGGCGACAACCCGTGGGATGCGCCCACGCTCGAATGGGCGACATCATCCCCGCCGCCGCCCTATAACTTCGCGATCGTGCCGTGCATCGCGAGCCGTCATCCGCTGTGGGAGGAACGCATCTCCGGAAGGATGCGCTCGCAGCTCTCGCGCGGCTACGTGCTCGACGAGGGACGCGAGGCGCTCGGCACCACCGCGCTCGACGGCGACCCGGACGTCATCCTCAAGATGCCCGAAGACTCGTATGCGCCCTTCTGGCTCGGCGTCGCGTCGCTGTTGTTCTTCACCGGGCTCGCGCTGACCGCGTGGTGGTTCGCCGCGCTGATGCTGCTCGCGTGCGGCGCGGCCATCGTGGTGTGGCTGTGGCCGCGGCGCGAACTGGGCCAGCGCGACGACGCGGCGCAGCCCCGGCGTCCGGGAGCGGTCTCATGAGCGAACTAGCAGAAGCGCTGCCCGAGCGCGCGAGCCTGCCCATCGGCAGCCCGGGCGAACGTTCGGGCGGATGGTGGGGATGCCTCACGCTCGTCGCAACCGAAGCCGCGCTCTTCGGCTATCTCATCTTCTCGTATCTTTATCTGGCTTCGCAGACGACGGATCGCTGGCCGCCCGAAGGCATGCCGAAGCTCGGTCTCGGCATCGGGAACAGCTGCGTTCTCCTGTCGAGCAGCGTGTTCGTGTGGGCGAGCGAGCGCTTCGTGCGACGCGGCAGGCGCGGCATGGGCGTGCTCATGCTCGCGATCGCCATCTCGCTCGGCTCGACCTTCGTCGCCATCCAGCTCAAGGAATGGGCCGATCATCCATACGGCCTCACGACGCATCTCTACGGCTCGCTGTACTTTACGATCACCGGCTTTCACATGATGCACGTGCTCGTCGGTCTGGTCGTGCTGGCGTTCCTGCTGCTGTGGACCGCGCTCGGCTACTTCGACCGGGCGCGCTCGGCGGCGCTCACCATCGGCGGGCTTTACTGGCATTTCGTCGATGTCGTATGGCTCTTCATCTTCGCGACGCTGTATCTGTCGCCCTACGTGCTGGCGAGATGAGATGAACGATGCATCGCCCGTCGACGTGAACAGGCATCCAGCGCGGCCCGGCGGCGTGGCGCTCGCGCTCGGCCTGCTGCTCGCGCCCGCCGCGTGGATGGCGCAGACGACGCTCGCGCAGACGCTGGCCGCATGGGGATGCTTCCCGCACGAACGCCCGGTGAATGCGCCCGCGCTGCCGTGGCTCGAACACGGACTGCTGATCGTCGCGTCGTGTGCGCTGCTGCTCGGCGTCGCGGGCGCGGTCATCGCGTGGGGCAACTGGCGGCGTACCGGCGAGCTCGCATCGGTGCCGACGGAACATGGGCCGATCGACCGGCACGCCGCACGCGATACGTTCATCGCGCGCGCAGGCGCGCTGGCGAGCGCGCTCTTCGTGTTCGCGCTGATCGCCACCGACCTGGCGTGGCTGCTCGTGTCTCCCTGCGGCGGACGGTGAACGTCATGGATCACGGACGCCGCGCCTTCCTTCACCTCTTCGTCACGCTTGCGGCGATGATCGCATGGCCGCAGCGTCCGCATGCGGACACGCCGGCATCGTCGCCCGATCTCGTCACGCGCGGCGCCTATCTCGCGAAAGCCGCCGATTGCGCCGGCTGCCACACGGCCGCACCCGTGCCCGGAAAGCCGCAGCCGCATCCGTTCGCAGGCGGCCTGCCGATGGGATCGCCTTTCGGCACGATCTGGTCGAGCAACATCACTCCCGATACGCGCTACGGCATCGGACGCTACAGCTATGAAGACTTCGCGCGCGCGCTGCGCGAAGGCGTCGCGCCGGGCGGCAAGCGCCTTTATCCGGCGATGCCTTACCCGTCGTTCTCGAAGATCGATGACGACGACATGCGTGCGCTCTATGCATATTTCATGCATGGCGTCGAGCCGGTGCCGCAAGCGGCGCCCAAGACGCGCCTGCCGTTTCCGTTCAACCAGCGCTGGGCGCTCGCGTTCTGGAGCCTCGCGTTCTCGCCGACGAAGCCCTTTGTCCCCGATCCGAACCGCGACGCGCAGTGGAATCGCGGCGCGTATCTCGTGCAATCGCTCGGACATTGCGGCGCGTGTCACACACCGCGCGGGCCTGCCTATAACGAACTCGGTTACACGGAATCGTCGGGCGCGTATCTCGCGGGCGGCACCAACGATCACTGGCACGCGCCGAACCTGACGGGTGCGGCCGGCGCCGGCCTCGGCCGCATTTCCGCCGAGGACATTGCCGCGTTTCTCAGGACCGGACACGGCGCGGGGCTCGCCACGTTCGGCAGCATGGTGCAGGTTGTCGAGGACAGCACGCAGTATCTGGACGATCGGGATCTGAACGCGATTGCCTCCTATCTGAAGGCCCTGCCCGCGAAGGGAAGCGGCGGCACATACGACGCGCAATCGCCATCCGCCCGGCAGAGCGTGGCCGCGCTGCGCACCGGCGACGACGAGCGCCCGGGCGCGGGACTCTACCTGAGCACGTGCGCGCGCTGTCACAGGAGCGACGGCGCGGGCGTCGCGTTCAAGTATCCGCGGCTTGCGGGCAATCCGGCCGTGCTCTCGGAGAAGCCGGACTCGCTCATCAGGCTGGTGCTTCAGGGCGGACGCCCGCCATCGACCGGGCAAGGGCCGGAGCCCAAGAAAATGCCCGCGTTCGCCGACAAGCTCACCGATACGGAAATCGCCCGCGTGCTGACGTTCGTTCGCTCGGCATGGGGCAACGATGCGGTGCCCGTCACGACGCGCGACGTGAAGCGCATGCGCGATGCGGTGGCCCCGGCTGTGAGCCACTGATCACGCATCCGGCGGCAACGGACGACCGCCGCCGATCGAGTCAGCGGCGCGCCTCGGTCGCCATCCTCACCGCGAGCCCGGCGAGCACGGTGCCCATCAGCCAGCGCTGGATGAGAAGCCATGCCGGCCTGCGCCCGAGAAACACGGCGATGGTTCCGGCCGTCATCGCGACCGTCGAGTTGACGGCGATGCTCAGCGTGATCTGCACCACGCCGAAGACGATCGACTGACCGAGCACGCTGCCGTGCTGCGGATCGATGAACTGCGGCAGCAGCGACAGATACAGCACGGCGATCTTCGGGTTCAGCAGATTCGTGACGAAGCCCATCGTGAAGAGCTTGCGCGGGCTGTCGACGGGCAGGTCACGCACCTGGAAGGGCGAGCGGCCGCCCGGCCTCACCGCCTGCCACGCGAGATACAGCAGATACAGCGCGCCGCCCAGGCGCAGCGTGTCGTAGGCGAAGGGGACGGCAATCAGAAGCGCGGTGATGCCTAACGCCGCGCACAGCATGTAGAACACGAAGCCGAGCGCAACGCCGCCGAGCGAAATCAGCCCGGCCGCGCGGCCCTGACAGATGGAACGCGAGATCAGATAGACCATGTTCGGCCCGGGCGTGAGCGCCATGCCGAGCGCGACGAGCGCGAATGCGAGCAGTTGCGGTGTGTGTGGCATCTTTGCGGGTTCCGGCGAGAGAGAGCTGCCGATTGTCCGGGGAGATGCACGGGCGCGCCAGATACAAAATCCAAACCGCCCGTCGATACACCTGGGCCTTACCGCATGCCGCCGCTCGCAATGAGATTCTCACCTGTCATCCAGCGCGCATCGTCGGAAGCCAGGAACACCGCGACCGACGCGATGTCGTCCGGTTGACCCAGCCGGCCGAGCGGAGTTTGCGCAAGCGCCGCCGTTTCGAAGTCGGAACCGATGACGCCCGCTGTATGCGTGCCTTCGGTCACCACGACGCCCGGATTGATCGAGTTCACGCGAATCTTCTTCGGGCCGAGTTCGCGCGCGAGCGCACCGGTGATCGCATCGACCGCGCCCTTCGTGCCGCTATAGACCGCGGTCGCCGGCGGGGTGATGCGGCTCGCGACCGAACTGACGTTGATGATGCTCGCGCCTTCGCCGAGATGCTTCACGGCGGCCTGCGTCGTGAGAAGCGTGCCGAGCACGTTGACATTGAATTGCTTATGGAAGTGCTCTTCGGTGATTTCCTCGATGGGCGCGAATTCGTAAATCCCTGAATTGTTCACGAGGATGTCGAGCCGGCCATAGGTTTCGATCGCCGCGTTCACGATGCCCTGCGCGTCCGCCGCCTTCGAGACATCGCCGCCGATGGCGGTCGCACGGCCGTTCGCCGCGTTGATCTCCGCGACGACGGCATCCGCGCCGGCCTTGCTGCTCGCGTAGTTGACCACCACCGATGCGCCTTCCGCCGCCAGGGCCTTGGCGATTGCGGCTCCGATTCCCTTCGATGCGCCCGTGACGACGGCGACCTTGCCTGCGAGTTTGCTCATGATGGTTTCCTTGAACTGTTGAATTAACATCGAGTCCGACCGGTTCAGTCGAATGAACTGGCCTGCGTTGGCGTCAATGTAGGCATCTCATCGTCTGCGATAAAGCGGCCTGAAGCGAATTGACTTGCATGTCTTCACGAATAATCGGATAACGGATTGACATGCGGTGCAAGCGCAATGACCGGAGGCGGCGCATGAACACGCTTCGTACCGACACGAATTTCGCCGGCCGGATTCCGGAGATCTATGACCGGCTCCTCGTTCCGATGATCTTCGAGCCCTATGCGGACGATATGGCGAAGCGAGTGGCGGCGCTCGGCCCTTCGCGCCTGCTCGAGACCGCCGCCGGAACCGGCATCGTCACGCGCGCGATGGCGCGAACGTTGCCCGCTCATGTCGACATCGTCTCAACGGACCTGAATCAGGCGATGCTCGATCGCGCGGAAGCAATCGGCGCCGGCAGGCCGCTCACGTGGCGGCAAGCGAACGCGCTGCAACTGCCGTTCGACGATGCGAGTTTCGATATCGTCGCCTGCCAGTTCGGCGCGATGTTCTTTCCCGACAAGGCGGCCGCGTTCGCCGAAGCGCGGCGCGTGCTCCGGCCCGGCGGCACGCTGTTGTTCAACGTGTGGGACCGCATCGATCAGAACGACTTTGCCGACACGGTGAGCGGCGCCCTCGGCCGCGTCTTTTCCGCGGACCCGCCGCTTTTCATGGAGCGCACGCCGCACGGCTATTTCGATCCGCGGACCATCGCCCGCGACCTCGCACGTGCAGGTTTCGATGCGACACCGGACGTCGACACAGTGACGGCGCGAAGCCGCGCGACATCGGCGCGCGTAGCGGCCATCGCCTATTGCCAGGGAACGCCTTTGCGCAATGAAATCGAATCACGTTCCGGAGCGAGTCTGGACGAGGCGACATCGGCATGCGCCGCCGCGATCGAAGCGCGGTTCGGCGCGGGTCCCGTCGATGGAAAGATCCAGGCGCACGTGATCACCGTGCAGCGCTGATTCGACCGCGTGGCACGCTATCGAGCGCGCTGCGCCGCTCTGCCGCGCACATTGTCGAGCCAGGCGACCAACGCATGCGCCTCGCACGACGCGCTCCTGTATCCGATATGTCCGTCGGGCCGCACCACCCACGCCATGCCGTTGCGCGCGCCCAACGCCGCTGCGAACTCCCCGTCGACATCGCTCAGCGTGCGATACGCCTCGCTCGCGGCGCGCCCGACCGACGGCGATACGAACAGCACCGCGCCTGCGGCCATGCCGAGCGCCGCGCGCCACGCATCGACAGCCGCATCGAACGCGGCGACGCGCGCGCCGCCTGCGTCATCGTCGATATAGCCGACGAGCGTATGGCGACCGCGCCCGAGGTGATCCGCGAGCCGCTGCACATGTCCGACGAATGCCTCCGCCAGCCCGCCGACCGTTCAGATGACGCCGCACCGTGCTTCGCGCACCGTCGCAACCGACGAGCCAGCGGCACCGAAGCGTGCGGAGCTCGCCGTCCGCATGCTGGATGCGCGCATCGATGGCATCGCCCGATTCGGCGAAATCGACGAGCGTCGCGCCGTATTCGACATGTCCGCCGTGTCGCGCGAGCGCGGCCTCCAGAACGCGCTCGGTCTCGAACTGCGCGAGCGAGAGCGCGCCGTACGGCATTCCTTCGCGCGGAAACTGCGCGCTGAACACGGGCGCGCCGTCCTGGAACGTCTCGGCGCCGGTGAGCCAGACGCCTGCATCGATCGCCTCGCGCACGATGCCGAGATCCTCGAAAATCTCGAGCGTGCGCGCGGTCACGCCCAGCGCCTTCACGAAGAACGTGCGCTCCTCGTGCGCGTCGATCAGGCGCACGTTCACGCGGTCCCGTTTCAGCTCCGCGGCGAGCATCAGGCCGACGGGGCCTGCGCCGACAATCAGCACATCGGTCGTATCGATCATGTTGCGATTTCTCCCGAGGAAACGAGCGCGTGTCTTCGCGCACGCGACGAGATCGTCTGCCGCCCTCAGCGAGAATAACCGTTGTGTGCGCGCTTGTGGCGCGATTCGTTCGTCAGCCGGCGAGCGGCCCGAGACGCATCCCGATCACGCAGCCGGCCGCGATCAGGGCGAGAACCGTCACAGCGATTGCAACGTAGAGATAGTTGCGCTGCCGGGCGAACATCGCGAGCATCAGCACGAGGCGCAGAACGGGCAGCATGATGAACAGCGCGACGCCTGCTGTCAGCGCCCTCATGCCCAACCCGGCGGCGTGCGCGTCGAGCACCAGCCCCGCGCCGATCAGGACGCACGCGGCCCACGTTCCGCACTGAAGGAAACGCGCGAGGAGGCTATCGAGCGAAGCGTGCGCATGAGACTTCATCAACCGGTGTGCTCCATGAGATTGACGCCCATGCCCTGCAGAACCATCTGGCATGCGACGAGCACGAGCATCGAAAGAAACAGCAGGCGCAGGCGCTCGCTTCTCACTTTCATCAGCACGCGCGCGCCCAGTACCGCGCCGAGCACCGAACCGAGTGCGACGGGCCCGGCGATCGCGCTGACGATCTCGCCGCGCAGAAAGTACGCGCTCGCGCTCGCGGCAGCCGTCACGCCGATCATGAAGTTCGAGGTCGCGGTCGATACCTTGATCGGCAAGCGCAGCGCGTTGTCCATCGCCGGAATCTTCAGGATGCCGCTGCCGATGCCGAGCAGCGCGGAGACGAGGCCGGCCACGTACATCAACGTAAGACCGGCCGGCACCCGCCGCACCTCATAGGCAACCTCGCGGTGCAGGCGGCTGTCGGGATAACTCGAATGCAGATCGAGCGCGGCGGCGAGTCCTTTGGCCGGTGCCGGCAGGGATGAAAGCGCCGGATCCTCGCGACGCACGAACATCTGCCAGGCAGACACGAGCAGCACGCCGGCGAAGAGATAATCCAGCGCGGCGACCGGGACGATGCCCGCGAGCAGCACGCCTGTGAGCGCACCGAGCGTCGTGCCGGTTTCGAGCACCACGGCGAGCCGCACGTTCGTCAGGCCGCCCCGCAGAAAGGCGGCCGCGCCGCCGCACGAACAGGCGATGACGGAGACGATGCTCGTGCCGATCGCGGCGTGCATGTCGAGGTGGAAGAACATCGTCAGAATGGGCACGATGAACAGGCCGCTCGCCATGCCCAGCATGCCACCCGCCGCGCTCGCACCCAGGCCCGCGCAGAACAGCCAGAGGGTCGGTTCGAAGCTCATCGCATTGCCTCGGGAAGATATCGGCAAGACCTTAATATAACATGTTATAACATGTTGCGAAAGCCGCGGCGGGACATGCTCCGATCGTCTCGCGCTATGATTGCCCATCGCACGACCACAACGACAGCCGAACATGGCCCGACCAAGCAAGCAGGAAGACACGCGGAAGGAGACCCCGCGCGAGAGCGCCGCAGCCGAGACCGCCGAGGACGAATCGTCCGGCGGCGCCTCCTCGTATCTCGTGCCGGGGCTTGAGCGCGGCTTGCGCATCCTGGCCGAGTTCTCGGCGCGCGAGCCCGTGCTGGGCGCGCCCGAGCTGTCGCGGCGCATCGGCATTCCGCGCACGACGACTTTCCGGTTGCTGCAGACGCTGGAGGCGCTCGGCTTTCTGGAGCGCGTGAACGGCGACCGCAATTTCAGGCTGGGCGTCGCCGTGCTGCGGCTCGGCTTCGAATACGTGAACTCGCTCGAACTGACCGACTTCGGCACGCCGATCCTCGAGCGCTTGCGTGATGCAACCGGGCTGTCCACGCATCTGCTGATCCGCGATCAGCGCGACGTCGTGTTCGTCGCGAAGGCGCAGAGCCACGAGCCGCTCTTCAGTTCGGTGAAAGTGCAGGTCGGCACGCGCCTGCCCGCTCACGCGACCGTGCACGGTCACGTGCTGATGGGCGATCTGTCGCTCACCGCGCTCGAGGCGCTCTATCCTGAAGCGCAGCTCGAGAAATACACGGAGCGCACGCCCGCGACCGTCGAAGAACTCCACGAACGCGTGCGCGAGTGCGCCGCGCTCGGCTACGGCCTGAGCGAAGCGTCGTTCGAGCGCGGCATTTCCGTCGTCACCGTGCCCGTGCGCGATCATTCGGGCGCGATCGTCGCGGCCGTCGCCGCGACCGTGCCGCGCTCGGACATCGGCACGGACGAGGAGAAGGCGCGCCTCGTCGAAACGATCTGCGCCGCCGCGATGGAACTCTCCACGCGGCTCAACTATCGCCCTTCCGCCGACGACCCGACCGCCGCGCTCGCCGCCCGCAAGCGCTTCGCTTAGAACGAGTGATGAATGCCCGCGAGCACGATGACCTGGTTCGCCGTGCTCGACACGCCCGCCGTGAAGAACGCCGCTTTTGCGCCCGAGGTCGCGTGCTCGTAGAGCGCGTTCACGTAGAGTTGCGTCGACTTCGAGAGCATGTAGATGTCGCCGATCTCGAACTGCGTCCAGCGGCCGCCGGCGAAGGTCGTGGTGGCCGCGCCGCCCGCGATCCAGTTCGTCGGCACCATCTTGAAGGTCAGTCCCGCATCGTATGACTGGAACGTGTTCGAAAAGCCGTTCGACTGCAGCTTGACACGCGTATAGAGGCCGTGCACGACGAACTTGCCGATCTCGTACGACGCGCCCGCGCCCATCACTTCCTGCTTGTCCGCCACGTAGGTCGCCGCGGGCTGCCCCTGGAACGTCGTGATGCCCGTCGTCGCGATCGCGGGCGTGCGGTCGTGCTCGTTCGAATATGTGGCCGCCGCCTTGAACGGACCGTTCGCATACGAGATGCCGAAGCCGTAGTTCCGTCCCGTCGAGAAGTTCGTCGTGTTGCCGAGGCCCATCATCGCGCCGACGGTAAAGCCGTAGAAATTCGTTGAGCGGAACTTGACCGAATTGTCGTACGGCACGACGCCCGTGTCCGCGAGCTCATCGATGTTGCCCGGGTGGAACGCGTACCAGCTCGCCGCGAGGTACCCGGTGGAAAGCGGCCCGAGCATGTCGAAACTGAAGGGTGTCTGATGACCGAGCGTCAGCGTGCCGACGTCTTCCTGCTCGAGCCCGAGATACGCCTGACGATTCCACAACGTGCCGGCCTTCGCGAAGTTGCCCGTGTTCGTATAGAAGCCGTTCTCCAGCTGCGCGACGGTCTTGAGGCCGCCGCCCAGATCCTCGACGATGCGAAAGCCCCAACGATCCGGCTGCATGTTGCCCTGCTCCTCCATCCATTTCGGATGGCCGCCGACGTTGTTGATGTACGCGATGCCGGCATCGAGGCTGCCGTAGAGCGTCACTGTGCTTTGTGCCGCCGCGCCGGTTGCGACGCCGGCTCCGATGAGCCCCGCTGCGATGATGTGCTTCACCCTTCGTTCTCCTAACCGTGTGGTTCAAGGGCGGACCCCGCCCGCTTTTCCTGTTGCCGCTGAATTGCCGTTCTTGCGCCTCGTTTTCCGGATCTGGATGGCGATGATTCCCACGTTCCAGAAGGCTTTCCGTTGATCGCCTCTTTTGTTCCATATAAGGATCAACGTCCTGCCTATGGAAAGTATAGTGAGGTTTTCAGTGCCGAAAAAATTAATTTGAGATGGATTCGGGTAGACCCTGAGCGCAGGGCGCGGAAGGCAGACCGTTCAAAAAAAAGCTTACGAATCAACATCGAACGGACGTTCTCTCGCGGTGGACCATCCTCGGTTCCACTTTTAAGCGTCCCGGCTTCAGTGTTTTCACCTAGAGGTCCAGATTTTTGTTTTGTCCGGCTCGGACGACTCCTATAATGCCCATACATAAACTGATGTTCCTTAGGTGGAACATAGTTGATCCAGAGGAAAGGGTGAAAGATGTTTGAACAATGGCGTTGCGCCGGACATGCCGGCGACCTGTCGGAAGACGCACCGATCGAATTCAAGCTCGATGACGGCGCGGAGATCGGTATCTATAAGGTGGGCGACGAACTGTACGCGCTCGAGAACGTCTGCCCGCATGCCTATGCGCTCCTGACGCAAGGCTTCGTCGACGGCGACACCGTCGAATGCCCGCTGCACGAAGCGGTGTTTCACATCCCCACGGGCAAATGCCTGAAAGAGCCCGGCGGACGCGACCTGAAGACGTATTCGGTGCGCCTCGCCGGCGAGGAAATCCAGATCAAGGTGGCGTGACATGGAAAAAGTCGTGAACTTCAATCCGCATCTCAAGCCGTGGCTCGCGCCGCAGCCGAACAACGTCGCGGGCAAGGGCGTGATCGAGAAGCCGGGCGAGACCGAGAACTTCATCTGGCAGACGCGCCGTGCCGAACCGACGCAATACGAGAACGACTTCGGCGATGCGCTCGAACGCGTCTTCGAAGCGGGCGCGCTGGAGCTCGAGCAAGTGGTCGAGGGCCTGAACAAGGATGGCTTCCGCACGCCGGAAGGTACGACCTGGACCGCCGAGCGTCTCGCGACCGAGCTGCGCACGCTCGCCGAATAAAGCAGAACGACATCGATTCCGGAGCACATTCCATGACGTCCCCTCAGCAATCCACAGCCGCCGTCGATCCCGTTCAGGCTTATCTCGATCGCGGCTTGCGTAATTACTGGTATCCCGTCGCGCCGAGCTGGCAAGTGGCGAATGCGCCCATCGGCCTCACGCGCCTCGGCGATCAGATCGTTCTCTGGCGCGACAACGAAGGCAAGGTTCACGCGCTCGAAGACCGCTGCCCGCATCGCGGTGCGCGTCTGTCGCTCGGCTGGAATCTTGGCGGCAGCGTCGCGTGCTGGTACCACGGCATCGAAGTGGATGGCAGCGGCACGGTGCAGAAAGTGCCTGCGGTTTCCGCGTGTCCGCTCGAAGGCCAGAAGTGCGTGAAGTCGTATCCGGTCGAAGAGCACGCGGGCGCGATCTTCCTCTGGTTCGGCGACGACGCCAACACGGAACCCGCGCCGCTCGTGCTGCCGGAAGAACTCGTCGGTGACGAATACGCGAGCTTCCTCTGCATGTCGCACTGGAAGTGCAATTACCAGTACGCGATCGACAACGTGATGGACCCGATGCATGGCGCGTATCTGCACGCGACCTCTCACTCGATGGCCGAAGGCGACAAGCAGGCCGACATGCGCGTGCGCAAGACCGAAACGGGCCTCATGTTCGAGAAGGTGAATCAGCGCGATGTGAACTTCGACTGGGTCGAGCTCGGCGAGACTGGCTGCCTGTGGATGCGTCTCGCGATTCCGTACAAGAAGAAGTTCGGCCCCGGCGGCAACTTCGGGATCATCGGCTTTGCGACGCCCGTCGACGAGAACAACTGCCAGGTCTACTTCTGGCGCACGCGCAAGGTCTCGGGCTGGCAGCGCGATGCATGGCGCTTCCTGTACCGCAACCGTCTCGAAGGCCTGCACTGGGCCGTGCTCGAGCAAGACCGCTACGTGCTCGAAAGCCTCGCGCCCAACGCGCGCAATCACGAGTTCCTCTATCAGCACGACGTCGGCATAACGCGCGTGCGCCGCATGTTGAAGCAGCGTGCCCAGCAGCATCTCGCCGCGCTCGAAGCGCTGCCGAAGAACGCGGAGCACGCTCATGCGTGATGCCCTCAACGGCCGCCGCGTGCTCGTGACGGGTGGCGCTCGCGGACTCGGCGCGGCGTTCGTCAAGGCGCTCGTCGAGAACGGCGCGCGCGTCGCGTTCGGCGACGTGCTGCACGAAGAAGGCGAAGCGCTCGCGCGCTCGCTTGAGGGCGCGGCGCATTTCGTTCCGCTCGATCTCAACGATCCGACGAGCATCGAAGCGTGCGTCGCGGAAAGCGTGAAAGCGCTGGGCGGTCTGGACGGCCTCATCAACAACGCGGCGATCACGAACTCCGGCGGCAAATTCGCCGACGAACTCACGCCCGGGACCTGGGACGCCGTGATGAACGTCAACGTGCGCGGCACGTGGCTGATGAGCGTCGCGTGCCTGCCGCATCTGCGCGAATCGGGGCGCGGCTCGATCGTGAACATCGCATCGGACACGGCCTTGTGGGGCGCGCCGAAGCTGCTCGCCTACGTCGCGAGCAAGGGCGCCGTGATCGCGATGACACGCTCGCTCGCGCGCGAATTCGGCGCGAGCGACGTGACCGTCAACGCGATCGCGCCGGGCCTCACCGAAGTGGAAGCGACCGCCTACGTACCCGCCGAGCGCCACGAGTACTACCTCAAAGGCCGCGCACTGACGCGCGCGCAAGTGCCCGACGACGTGAACGGCCCCGTGCTGTTCCTGCTCTCGGATGCGGCGCGCTTCGTGACGGGTCAGCTGCTGCCGGTGAACGGCGGCTTCGTGATGAATTGAATTGCCCCTCTGACTTTCAGAACTTCAGAACCTGGAGAGAAACAATGGCCGATGCAGACATCGAACGCAAATCGTGGGACCAGCCCGCCGACGCGAGCTTCCAGCAATGGATGGATACGCGCGTCGCGCGCCTGGAGACGCGCCGCTACGACTGGGACGCGCTCAAGTTCCAGGCCGCCTACGACCCGAAGTATCGCCGCGCGCAGATGCGCTATGTCGGCACGGGCGGCACGGGCGTCGCGAAGGACGTGAACACGGTACCCGCCGGCAGCTTCACGTTCTCGACGATGGTCATCCCCGCCGGCAACATCGGACCGAGCCATATCCACATCGACGTCGAGGAAATCTTCTTCGTGCTGCGCGGCAAGATGAAAGTCATCTGCGAGAGGGACGGGCAGACGTGGGAAGCCGTGCTGGGCGAGCGCGATCTCATCTCCGTGCCGCCCGGCGTGTATCGCACGGAGATCAACATCGGCGAGGAGGACGCGCTGATGTGCGTGATGCTCGGCGCGTCGAAGCCCATCACGCCGACGTATCCGCCGGATTCGCCTTTGGCGAAGCTCAAGCGCTGATCGGGTTGGACAAGCCATGAACGCTCACACGCTCACGCTGTTTCCGGAAGCGCAAATCGATACCGCGCACGGCATCACGGGTTATCGCGAGGCAGGTGCATCGCATCTGCGCACCCTGCCCGTCGTGCTGTTGCACGGCATCGGCTCGGGCGCGGCGTCGTGGGTGCGGCAGCTCGAAGCGCTCGGGCCCGCACGCCGCGTGTTCGCGTGGGATGCGCCGGGGTATGGCGTGTCGACTCGCGTGGCCGATGATTCGCCCGTTGCGCTCGACTATGCGAACGCATTGGCCGCATGGCTCGATGCGCTCGGCATCGCGCGCTGCGTGCTGGTCGGCCATTCGCTCGGGGCGATCATCGCGGGTTCGTTCGCGGCGAATGCGCCGGAACGCGTCGCGGGCCTGCTGTTGATATCGCCTGCCGCGGGCTATGGCGCTGCACCGAAGGAGGTCCGCGAGTCCAGACGCGATGCGCGCCTGAAGATGCTCGCCGAACTCGGCCCGCAAGGACTCGCCCGCGAACGCGGCACGAACATGGTGTCGCAACACGCCGACGAAGCCGCGCGCGAGTGGGTGCGCTGGAACATGGCGCGCATCGTTCCCGAAGGCTACGCGCAAGCGACGCATCTGCTTGCGAACGCGGATCTCGCATCGGATATCGCGCGCTTTCACGGACGCATCGCGGTTGCAGTGGGCGCGGAAGACACGATCACGCCGCTCGCCGCATGCGAGCGCATCGCTCGGGCGGCCCGTGTGAGTCTGCAAGTGATCCCGCGCGCCGGACACGCGGGCTACGTCGAAGCGCCCAAGGCATACACAACACTGATCGACTCGTTTTGCCAAGGCATCGAATGTCAAATGAAAGACGGAGTAACGCAATGACATCCCTCGAGGCCGCTAACGTCAATGAAGCCGACAAGAGCGAACCGACCTACATCGTGCCGGGGCTCGAACGCGGTTTGAAGATCCTCACCGAGTTCTCGCCGCGCGAGCCGGTGCTCGGCGCGCCCGAACTGTCGCGCAGGCTCGGCATTCCACGCACGACGGTCTTCCGTTTGCTGCAGACGCTCGAATCGCTCGGCTTTCTGGAGCGCGCGGACAAGGACCGCAACTATCGCCTGGGCGTGGCCGTCCTGCGCCTCGGCTTCGAATATCTGAGCTCGCTCGAACTGACCGATCTCGGCTTGCCGATCATCGAAGGTCTGCGCGACGCGACCGGTCTCACGAGTCACATCCTCATTCGCGATGGCCGCGATGTCGTGTTCGTCGCGAAGGCGCAGAGCCACGCGCCGATCTTCAGCTCGGTGAAGGTGAACGTCGGCACGCGCCTGCCCGCGCATGCCACCACGCATGGTCACGTTCTGATGGGCGATCTCTCGCTCGACGAATTGCGCGCGCTCTATCCCGAAGAGCATCTGGAGCGCTTCACCAAGTCGACGCCCGAAACGGTCGAGGAACTCTACGAGCGCGTGAAGGAAGACGCCGAGCGCGGCTTTGCTACCAGCCAGTCGTCGTTCGAGCGCGGCATTTCGGTGGTCACCGCGCCGGTGCGCAACGACACGGGACGCATCGTCGCCGTCATCACGACGACGATCCCGCGTCCCGAGATCGATGCCGCGCTGCTCGAAACCGGCCTCATCGACAAGGTCCGCGAAGCCGCCGACGCGCTCTCAATGCGTCTCAACTATCGTCCGGCCGCGCGGTCCTCCGTGTCGACTCGGTACATGAAGTCTCTGGGGCTGCAATGATTCAGATCGATCTCACAGGACACGTCGCGGTCGTCACGGGCGGCTCGTCGGGCATCGGCTTCGCGACCGCGCGCCTGTTTTTGCAAGCGGGCGCATCCGTCGCCATTTGCGGGCGCGACGCCGAGCGGCTCGAAGCCGCGGAAGCAGCACTGAAGAAGCAGTTTCCCGATGCGCAACTGCTCGCGGCGCGCTGCGACGTGCTCGATGCGGACCAAGTGACCCGATTCGCCGCACGCGTGACGGCGCGCTTCGGCCGCGTCGACATGCTGGTGAACAACGCGGGACAAGGCCGCGTCTCCACCTTCGCCGATACCACCGACGACGCCTGGCGCGACGAACTGGAACTGAAGTACTTCAGCATCATCCGCCCGACGCGCGCATTTCTGCCGATGCTCAAGGAAGCGCCATCGCCCGCGATCGTCTGCGTGAACTCGCTGCTCGCGTTGCAGCCCGAGCCGCATATGGTCGCGACATCGTCCGCGCGCGCGGGCGTGCTGAGCCTCGTGAAATCGCTCGCGACGGAACTCGCGCCTCCACGCATCCGCGTGAATTCGATTCTGATCGGCATCGTCGAATCGGGGCAATGGAAGCGGCGCTACCAGAACTACTTGAACGAGCTTGCAACCGACAGCCCCGAGCCGCGCCAGAGCTGGGAGCAATGGACCGCCGAGCTCGCGCGCAAGAAAAACATTCCGCTCGGCCGCTTCGGGGTTCCCGAAGAAGCCGCTCAAGCGCTCTTTTATCTCGCTACGCCGCTGTCGTCGTACACGACCGGCAGCCATATCGATGTTTCCGGAGGCTTTGCTCGTCATGTCTAAAACCACCACCGTCGGCGAACTGATTGCCGCGTTCCTCGAACAATGCGGCGTGCGCACGGCGTTCGGCGTGATCTCGATTCACAACATGCCGATCCTCGATGCGATCGGCCGCCGCGGCAACATCCGCTATGTCGGCGCGCGCGGCGAAGCGGGCGCGCTCAACATGGCCGACGGCCTCGCGCGCGTGTCGGGCGAACTGGGCGTCGCGTTCACCTCCACCGGCACCGCCGCCGGCAACGCGGCGGGCGCGATGGTCGAAGCGCTCACGGCGGGCACCGCGCTCGTGCATATCACCGGGCAGATCGAAACGGAGTATCTCGATCAGGACCTGGCCTATATCCACGAAGCACCGGATCAACTCTCGATGCTGCAATCCATCTCGAAGGCCGCCTATCGCGTGCGCACGGTCGAGACCGCGTTGCCGACGATCCGCGAAGCCGTGCGCGTCGCGCTGACCGCGCCCGCCGGCCCGGTCAGCGTCGAGATTCCGATCGACATTCAGGCCGCCGAAATCGAGTGGCCCGCCGATCTCGCCGCGCCGCACGTCGGCACGCTCTCGCACGACAGCCTGCGCGTGAAGCAGCTCGCCGAGGCACTGACCAAGGCGACCCGTCCGTTGCTGTGGCTCGGCGGCGGCACGCGTCATGCGCGCAGTGCCGTCGAGCGTCTGGTGAAGCTGGGCTTCGGCGTCGTCACCAGCGTGCAGGGGCGCGGCGTGTTGCCTGAAGATCATCCCGCGACGCTCGGTGCGTTCAATGTGCATCCGTCCGTCGAGGCGTTCTACAAGACCTGCGATGCGCTCGTCGTCGTCGGCTCGCGTCTGCGCGGCAACGAGACGCTGAAGTACAAGCTCGCGCTGCCGCAGCCGCTCTATCGCATCGACGCCGATGCGCTCGCGGACAATCGCGGCTATCGCAACGACCTCTTCGTGCACGGCGATGCATCGTCCGTGCTCGATGAACTCGCGACGCTGCTCGAAGGCCGCATCCGCGTCGATCCGGCGTTCGCGAGCGATCTCGCCGCCGCGCGCGAAATGGCCGTCGCGGAAGTATCGAAGGGACTCGGGCCGTACAAGCGCCTCGTCGATTCCCTGCAGCGCGCCGTGGGCCGCGACTACAACTGGGTGCGCGACGTCACGATCTCGAACAGCACGTGGGGCAATCGCCTGCTGAAGATCTTCAATCCGCGCGCGGGCGTACATGCGCTCGGCGGCGGCATCGGTCAGGGCATGCAGATGGCGATCGGCGCGGCGCTCTCGGGCGCGGCCCAGAAGACCGTGGCCCTCGTCGGCGACGGCGGTCTGATGGTGAACGTCGGCGAACTCGCGACCGCCGTTCAGGAAAAGGCCAACGTCATGATCGTGCTGATGAACGATCAATGCTACGGCGTGATCCGCAACATTCAGGACGCGCAGTATGGCGGACGGCGCATGTTCGTCGATCTGCATCAGCCGGATTTCGCGCAGTTCTGCGCGAGCCTCGGTCTCGCGCATCGCCGCATCACGTCGCTCGATCAGGCCGATGACATCGTGCGGGAAGGGCTCGAAATCGAAGGTCCGGTGCTCGTCGAAGTGGACATGCTGTCGATCGGCTCGTTCGCCACCGCGTTCGCGGGCCCGCCGGTGAAGAAGGAAGAGCCGAAGGAGCCGGAATATGCGTGATCCTCGGTCATTACGCGATGCGAATCACGCGATCGACGTCGCGATGATCGGCTTCGGCGCGATCGGTTCGGCGGTGTATCGCGCGCTCGACAACGATCCGCACGTGCGCATCTCGCATGTGATCGTGCCGGAGCGCGATCGCGATCAGGTGCGCTCGCTGCTCGGCGATGGCGTCGATGTCGTATCGCACGTCGACGCGCTCGCGAGTCGCCCGGAATTCGCGCTCGAATGCGCGGGGCATGCGGCGCTCGTCGATCATGTCGTGCCGCTCTTGAAATCGGGCACGGATTGCGCGGTTGCATCCATCGGCGCGCTGTCGGAGGCCGGCTTGCTCGATGCGCTGTCGAATGCGGCCGATGAAGGCGCGGCCACCATCACGCTGCTTTCCGGCGCGATCGGCGGCATCGATGCGCTCGCCGCAGCGAAGGAAGGCGGCCTCGACGAGGTGCAGTACACGGGCCGCAAGCCGCCGCTCGGCTGGCTCGGCACGCCTGCGGAAGGCGTCTGCGATCTCAGGTCGCTGACCGAAGAGAAGGTGATCTTCGAAGGCAGCGCGCGCGACGCCGCCCGCCTCTATCCGAGGAACGCGAACGTCGCGGCGACCATCGCGCTCGCGGGCCTCGGTCTCGACGGCACGCGCGTGCGCCTGATCGCCGATCCGGCGGTCGAGCGCAATGTGCATCGCATCGTCGCGCGCGGCGCGTTCGGTGAGATGTCGCTCGAAATGTGCGGCAAGCCGCTGCCGTCGAACCCCAAGACATCCGCGCTCACCGCGTTCAGCGCGATCCGCGCGTTGCGCAATCTCGCCGCGCGCTGCGTGATCTGAACCCGAAGGAGCCTGAGAGACATGAATCATCCCGACACCTCGCTCGTCACGTCCGGCGATATCTTCCTCGGCGGCGTTTGGCGCAAGGGCCGTGGCAACAGCTACACGAGCATTTATCCCGCCGATCAATCGGTCAACGCGGAGATCAGCACGGCGAACGCCGACGATGCGCGCGAAGCCGTCGAGCTCGCGGATCGTGCTTATAGAAAGGCGGATTGGGCCGGATTGAAGGCACATCAACGCGCTGCGGTTCTGCATCGCATCGCGAGCCTGATCGAAGCGCGTCACGAAGCGCTTGCGCAACTGCAGCGCCGCGACAACGGCAAGCCGATCAGCGAAACGCGCGCGCTCGTCACGAGCGCGGCGAATACGTTTCGCTACTTCGCGGCGTGCCTCGAAACGCTCGAAGAAGAACTCACGCCCTCGCGCGGCGACTATCTGACGATGAGCGTGCACGAGCCGCTCGGCGTCGTCGCGGCCATCACGCCGTGGAATTCGCCGATCGCCTCCGATGCGCAGAAGCTCGCGCCCGCGCTCGCCGCGGGCAACGCGGTCGTCCTGAAGCCCGCCGAAGTGACGCCGCTCGCATCGCTCGCGCTGGCGCGCATCTGCGAGGAAGCGGGCGTGCCGCACGGCATCGTGAGCGTGCTGCCCGGCAAGGGCTCCGTGATCGGCGACGCACTCGTGCGTCATCCGCTCGTGAAGAAAGTCGCGTTCACGGGCGGCACCGAAGTGGGACGCGGCATTGCGCGTCTCGCGGCGGAAAAGCTGATGCCGGTGTCGCTCGAACTGGGCGGCAAGTCGCCGACCATCGTCTATGCCGATGCCGATCTCGATCACGCGGTAAACGGCGTGCTGTACGGCATCTTCAGCTCGTCGGGCGAATCGTGCATCGCGGGGTCGCGCCTGTTCGTCGAGCGCAAGGTGTACGGCGAGTTCATGGCGCGGCTCGTGGATGGCGCGCGCAAGCTGCGCGTCGGCGACCCGACACGGGAGAACACGCAGATGGGCCCGCTCATCACCGCGCAGCATCGCGAAGGCATCGAACGATATGTCGCGCTCGGTCTCGAAGAAGGCGGCACGCTCCTGTGCGGCGGCGAGCGTCCCACGGGCGATGGCCGCGAGAAGGGCTTCTTCTATCTGCCGACGATCATCGAAGGCCTGAGCAACGAAGCACGCATGTGCCAGGAGGAAATCTTCGGCCCGGTGCTCGCCGCGCTGCCCTTCGACGACGAATCCGCGCTGCTGCAGCAAGCGAACGACTCCGTGTTCGGCCTCGCCGCCGGCATTTGGACGCGCGACTACAAGCGCGCCTGGCGCACGGCCCGCGCACTCGCGACGGGCACGGTGTGGATCAACACCTACAAGCAGTTTTCGATTTCGACGCCTTTCGGCGGCTGGAAGGACAGCGGCATGGGACGCGAGAAAGGCCGCCTCGGCCTGCGCGAGTACATGCAGCAGAAGAGCCTGTACTGGGGCTTGAACGACGCCCCGCTGCCGTGGGCCAACTGAGCGAATTGACGAGGCGGCTATGACCATCCTTGGCATCGAACGAATCACTTACGGCGTGACGGACCTCGACACCTGCCGGCGCTTCTTCGTCGACTGGGGCCTGAAGGAAGTCGCGCACGACGAGACGCGCGCGTGTTTCGAAACCCTGAACGGCTGCGAAGTGCTGCTCGCGCTCGCGAGCGACCCGACGCTTCCGCCCGCCTTCGAAGGCGGCCCGACGCTGCGCGAAGTGACGTGGGGCGTCGCGACGCGCGCCGAGCTGGACGGATTGCGCGGACGCTTCGCGGGCCAGCCCGGCCACTTCGAGACCGACGATGCAGTGGGCTGCATCGATCCGAACGGCATGGCGATTCGCGTTGAAGTGACGAAGAAGCGCGACATCGACGTGAAGGGCTCGCCTTCGAACGTGTGGGGACAAACCCTGCGCGTCGATACGCCGAGCCCGGTCTATGAACGCGCGGAACCGGTCGAAGTGGGGCACGTCGTGTTCTTCACGAACTGCGTCGCGGAGCAGGAGAAGTTCTATCACGAGCTGCTCGGCTTCGAGACGTCCGACCGTTATCCGGGCCGCGGTGCGTTCATGCGCTGCGCGCCGCACGGCGGGCATCACGACCTGTTCCTGCTGCAACTGCCCGATGGCAAGCGCGGCCTGAATCACGTTGCGTTCACCGTGCGCGATATCCACGAAGTGTTCGGCGGCGGTCTTCACATCAGCCGGTGCGGCTGGACCACGCAACTCGGACCGGGACGTCATCCCGTTTCGTCGGCGTACTTCTGGTACTTCAAGAATCCGGCGGGCGGTCTCATCGAGTACTACGCGGATGAAGACGTGCTCACGCCCGAGTGGCAGCCGCGCGATTTCGAACCCGGTCCGACCGTGTTCGCCGAATGGGCCGTCGACGGCGGTCTCGACGGCCACACGCGCCGCCAGAAAGACGCGAAGGCGCCCGAAGGCAAGTTCATGACGGAGCGGAAAAATGGCTGAGATCAACGAACTGGAGGCGCCGCGCACAGTGGTGGTAATCGGCGGCGGGCAGGCGGCCGGATGGATCGTGAAGACCTTGCGGAAGGAAGGCTTCGACGGACGCCTCGTGATGATCGCAGACGAGATTCATCTGCCCTACGAGCGTCCGCCCTTGTCGAAGGCCGTGCTCGCGGGCGAAGCGGATATCGATACCGTGCGTCTCGTCGATCACGACGCATTCGCCGAACTCGACGTGGAAGCATGGCAGCCGGAATGCGCGGCTTCGATCGATCGCGAAGCGCGCATCGTGCGCACCGCGAGCGGTCGCGAAGTGCAATACGACCGCGTCGTCATCGCGACGGGCGGCGCCGCGCGGCGTCTGCCGGAATCGCTCGTGAAGACCTCGCATCTCGCCTATCTGCGCACGCTCGACGATGCGCTCGTCATCGGCAAGCGCCTGCGCGCAAGCCACAGCAAGCGCCTGCTCGTGATCGGCGGCGGCTGGATCGGGCTCGAAGTGGCGGCGACCGCGCGCAAGCTCGGCGTCGAGGTGACGGTGATCGAAGGCGCGCCGCGTCTGTGCGGGCGCTCGGTGCCTGAAAGCGTCTCCGATTTCCTGCTGAAGCTGCATCGCGACAACGGCGTCGATGTGCGTCTGAACGCAACGCTCGTCTCGCTCGACGATCACGAAGGCGGCGTGCGCGCGCGACTCGCCGACGGCACGTCGCTCGACGCGGACTTCGCCGTCGCGGGTATCGGCCTGACGCCGCATACGGCGATCGCGGAGCACGCGGGGATCGCGGTGAACGACGGCATCGTCGTCGACGAGTTCGGCGCAACCAACGACGCGCGCGTGTTCGCTTGCGGCGATGTCGCCAATCATCCGAACGCGTGGCTGAAGCGCCGCGTGCGCCTCGAATCGTGGGCGAACGCGCAGAACCAGGCGATCGCCACCGCGCGCGCGGTGCTCGGCGTGCGCACGCCGTATGCCGAGATTCCGTGGTTCTGGTCGGATCAGTACGACGTGAATCTGCAAATCCTCGGCGATATTCCGCCGGGCGCGACACCGGTGGTGCGCGGCGATCTGGACGCTCGGCGCGCGTCGCTGTTCTTCTTTGAGGGCGACGCGCTGCGCGGCGTCATCGCGATCAACGCGACGCGCGATCTGAAGGTCGCCAAGAAATGGATGAGCCAGGGGCGCTCGGTGGATATCGCGGCGCTCGCCGACACCGCCAGGGCGCTCGCATAACCACACGTTACGGGATCACTCAGGAGCAGGCATGAGGACATTGGGCAACACGGTCGCCGGGAACGGCGGCATCGCCACCACCGTCGCCGACGCGGGCGCTGCCGCTCACGCGGTGACGAAGGGATCGATCATCGCGCGCATCGAACGGCTTCCCGCCAACGCGATGCAGGTGCGCGCGCGCATTCTGATCGGCGCCGCGACTTTCTTCGATGGCTTCGACGTCATCGTCATCGCAGCCACCTTGCCGCTGCTCATTCAGAAATGGGGGCTCACGCCGGGGCAAGTCGGTTTCCTGATCGCGTCGGGTTCCATCGGGCAGTTGATCGGCGCGTTCCTGTTTCCGTCGCTCGCGGAACGCTACGGCCGCGTGCGCTCGATCGCGTGGAGTTCGGGCATCATCGGCCTGACGAGCATCGCGTGCGGCTTCGCGCCTTCGTTCGCGATGTTCGTCGCTTTGCGCATCGTTCAGGGGCTCGGGCTCGGCGGCGAGTTGCCGGTGGCGGCGACCTACATCAACGAGATCACGCGCGCGCATGGACGCGGCCGCTTCGTGCTGCTCTACGAGATCGTGTTCCCGATCGGCCTGCTCGCCTCGAATGCGCTCGGCGCGTGGATCGTGCCGCGCTTCGGCTGGGAAGCGATGTACTTCATCGGCGGCGTGCCGCTCGTGTTGTTCTTCCTGTTGCGCACGCTGGTGCCGGAGTCGCCGCGCTGGCTCGGCGAACGCGGCCGCATGCGCGAAGCGGGCGATGCGCTCGCCGCCTTCGAAGCGACCGTCAAGAGCCCGTTGCCGCCGCTCGGCAATCTCGCGGATTTCGAAGCGATGGCGAACCGTCATCCGAAGCGCCGCCGCCTCGATCTGATCGGCCCGGCATATCTGAAGCGCACGATTGCGGTCGCGCTCCTGTGGATGACGTGCGGCGTGATTCAGTACGGCCTCTCGACCTGGCTGCCGACGATCTACAAGACCGTCTACCATGCGCCGTTGCAGCTCGCGCTGAATCTCGCGGTGGCGGCGTCCGTGCTCGGCGTGCTCGGCTCGCTGACCTGCGCGCTGATCGTCGACAAGGTCGGACGCAAGCCGGTCATCAACTGGTCGTTCGTGCTGTGCGCCGTGTCGCTCGTGTGTGCGGGCGTGTTCGTCACGCAGTCGGTGTATGTGGTCGCCACCTTCTGCGCGCTCGCGCTCGGCTTCATGGCATGCGGCTTCATCACCGCGTACGTCTATACGCCCGAGCTCTATCCGACGAGCATCCGCGCCTTCGGATGCGGCCTCGGCGGCGCATGGCTCAAGATCGCGGCGATCTTCGCGCCAGCGCTCGTCGGCAAGACGCTGATGGGCGGGAATATGAATGTCGCGTTCTACGCGCTCGCCGCGGTGCCGCTCGTCGCGGCGGTGGCGGTGCACTACCTGGGCATCGAGACGAAGGGCAAGGTGCTGGAGCAGCTCGAGGCCTGATGTGCCCCGGCGGCGCGCGCCGCCGGGTCTGCCCTTTTCGGGTTACTGGAATTTGACCGGAACCGGCCGCGTCAGCAGATCGACGTAGAGCTTGAAAAAGCGGTCGTTGTCGTAGCGCGTCACGTAGGTGATCTTCTGCGGCGACGCACCCGCCTGCGGCGCATCCGGATACACCTTCACGTGCCCCTGATCCTCGCCGGGCGTCGTATCGATGTCGAGGTACGCGCTCTGCGTCTGCGTCGCGTAGGTCGGATCGAGGAAGTAACCGATCGTCAGCGTGTCGTAGATATCGGTGTTGGTGGCGAATGCGCCCGCATTGGCGATGGCATACACCTTCGTCACCGCCGTCTGTCCCGTGGGCGGATTGACGATCTGGTTGTAGACCGATTCCGTCAACGGCACGGTATTGGTCACGTCGAGCGGAATCACCTTCTGCGGGATCGTCGTCTGCAGGAGCGTGCGCACGGCGACCGGATCGAACCACCAGTTCAGTTCGCCGACCGCGTTCGCGTTGCCCGGCACATTCATCGCGCCGCCCATGTAGACGATCTGCTTGATGAGCGGAACGATCTCGGGCGCTTTCTTCACGGCGCTCGCGAGATTGGTCGGCGGCCCGACCTCGATGATCGTCACCTGGTTCGGATAGCGCTTGATCCGGTCGATCATGAAGTCGGCGGCGTCCTGGCTCTGCAGCTTGTTCGACATCGCGAAGCCGTCGGGCGGCGCCGTCAGTTGCGATTGCTGCGTCGGCTCGGGACGCATCCACGCGCCGAAGTAGCCATTCGGATTCGCGGCCTGCTGCGCGCGAATGCTCGCGACATCGTATTGCAGCGGATAGTTCGCGCCCGCGTAGACGCCCACCTTGTCCTGCACGCCCATGCGCTCGGCGGCCTTCAGGGCTTCGGCTTCCTCCTGCAGCAGCCAGTCGTTGCCGGTCACGACGCACAGGCCGAGCAGATCGACCTTGCCTTCGCCCATCAGTTGCGTCGTCATGGCGAAGAGCTGGCCGTCGTCGCCCATCGTGTTGAAGTCCGAATCGATGATGATCTTCGGCGCATCGGCATAGGCGGGTTGATCGTCGTCGGAGCCGCCGCAACCCGCGAGCGCGCCGACGGCGGTCAAAGGAATGATCAGGAATGCCGCTTTGCAACGTCGCATGGTGGTGTCTCCCGAATCGGTTTGTGTAGTCGGTGCGCCGCGGGCTGGGCGCCGTTCATTCTACGATCGATCGGGAGAGGCGGATTGCCGCGCTTCTTATCTGGCTTTCTTGCTCCTGGCTTCCTCGTCCGGCATCAGCCTGTTGTCGACGAGGGTCAGTTTGAGCGGCTCGTCCGCCGACAGCGTCTTCGCGGCGACGACCTGCTTCCACGAATCATCGGCGGGCGGATCGCGGTAGAACGCCGCGACCGCCACGAATCCGGCCTCCTTTTGCATCGCCTGACTCAGGCTCGCCGATGCGCCCGGATTCACCACTGCCGCCATGTTGGCCTGAAGATCCTGAGCGAGTACCGTGGTGTCACGCTTGATGAGGTCGTCGTAGGACGCGCTGTCGAAGCGCTTGCGATCCTTGAGCTGATAGACACGCACCGCGACCGATGTCGAGCGGCCTGCGTCGTCCTGATTCAAGGCAACGCGTGCCGTGAGATCCACGTCGAGCACCTTGACGCGCTTGTGAAACACCGCATCGTATGCGGCGATGGAACTGTCGGACACGGCCTGCCACGCGCCGCATCCGGCGAGCAGAAGCGCGAGAGCGGCGCTGACTGCGGTATTGCATTTGAGCATGGTGAGTTCGGTCGTCACGCCTGAGGTGCGACAGGTGAGTTGATATAGGGATTTGGTAAGGGCGCCGGAAACGCTTCGCACACGCCCAGGGAAATCTCGATGTCCCGTTCGTCGGCGCAAGGCAGCACGATGGTCCATCCGAGCCGCGGCGCGCGTTCCGCGAGCGATGCGGCAACGGCCGGCGTAGGCGCGAAGCGCGACGACATCCGCATTCGAAGATGCACGTCGGCCTTCGTGCCGATGTAGAGCTTCACGAGCGCCATCAGATCATGATGCAGCGATGCGCCGGGCAGCAGGACATGCGCCTGTTGCGCGCTGGCCGGCCGCAGCGTCACGCGCACCGCACGGCTGCGGTAGGGCAGGCGCTTGCCGAGCACGTAGCCGCTCCCGAGTCCGCGACGCTTGTCGACCTGCTTTGAGGATGCGAGCGCGCCGGTCGATGTAAGCGGCGTTCCCCGTGCCGTGCGCCTGGCGACTGGCCAGAATTCGTCGACGCGCACATCGACACCCGGCGCGCCGAGCGCAACCACGCCGGCAAGCCCCTCGGGCGTGCGAGTGCGCTGAACCAGAAGGCCGAGCAAAGCAAGCGCGCGAGCGTCGGGCAAGCCGGCGCGGGCCGGCTTGTCGCCCCAGCCGAGGCCGACGAGGCACAACAGGCTGCGCGAGTGCGCATCGGTGCCGCCGTGGCGAAACGTCTCGGGATACCGGTACTTCTTCCACGCACGATACAGCAGCGTCACGAAGCGATGATTGAACTGGTCGAGAAACGCCTCGACCGCCTCGTGCCCTTCCTCGCGCATCACGATGTCGTCGAGATAGTGAGTGGGCATCACCGCGTCGACGCCGTACAGTCCCATGAAAGTCGTGCGTATCGTGGGCGGTGGCGGCGCGCCGTCCGGATCGGCGTCGTCGTGTTCGAACCCGGAGGCCGCGATCTCGCCCGCTGGAAAGCCCATGCGCGCTCGCGGCCGAAAGCGCACGGGTTCGTTCCCGAGTGTGTCGCGCTGGCCGAAGCCCGGGCACCCGGACGCACGCGCCTCGAGCAGGCGGCACAGTTGCATGAAGCTCATGCGTGGCGCGCGTGCAAGCAACGCGGCGACGAACGGTTCGGGGCACGGAAAATCGTGCGACTTCATAGCGCAGCGCGCGACATCTTCGAGCGCGGCCATTCGATGCGCGCTTGCGCGGGCAACGCGACAATCACGAGCTTCGTGAACAGATTGACCTCGGCGTAGAGCTCGAAGAAACGATGCAGCAGTTCCCCGAACAACATGACATCGCCTTCACCGGAGAACGCTTGCGAATCGAGCGTGATTTCGATCAGCACGCCCCGCTCCACCGCGCCGCCCGTCACTTCCTCGAGCAGTTCCTCCGATACATGCAGAATGCCCGCAAGACGCCGCCGGTTCAATTCGTCGTTGGTCCAGTCGTAAAGGGCGAGCGCGCCGCGCAGCACTTCCGCGTTCATCAACGAGAGGAAGTTCGGCGCGAGGTGCGAGAGCACGCGCCATTGAAAGCGATCGCCGGTCGGCGGATAGAGCGGCAAGGTCGGCGCGACGAGATTGCGCACGCCCGCGACGTTCGGCGTGCTTTCGGCCAGTTCGTCGAGCCGCGCTTCGCGCAAGCCCTTGCGCGGCAGCATGCCGTTCGTGCCGGTCACGCGCAGCGAGACGCTCTCTTCCGGCAGATCCTTCATCGACTCCCACGCATGACCGCCGAAGATGAGCCACGTCTCGTGCAGCCCATCCATGCCCGGACGCACCCGCGTATGGAAATAACGTTCGGGCGCTTCGTGCCGCAGCATGCCGCCGCGATGTCTGAACGTGGCGAACGGCACGTACTCGTAGCGCTCGGCCGTGTCGTGATCGAAGGATTCGACCGCGTCGACCGAATAGGTCTCGACGTGCTCGCCCTGATGCCCCGCCGGCACGACGCGATACTCGGTCTCGTGATGATCGATCACAACTGGCTCCGCATCGAGCTGGAACAGATTGATGACCGGCGCGCAGAAGAGCCGCACGTTGTCCTTGTCGAAGCGCTGATCGGACGGATAGGCGTGCTTCAGCACGATCTCCAGTTCGAAGCGCGTCGATTCCACCGGTAGCTTCGCGATATCGAAGCCGCACACATCGACGAACAAAAACTTCTCGCGGAACGTGAAATATTCGAGCAGCAGCTGATAGCCGGAAAACGCGGCGTCCGCCTTGGGCCACAGGCGCTCTTCGGTCGAGAAGCCGGCCGGTTCGATCATCACGCCGGCGAGCGGGCGCGCTTCGCCGTCGCGCACTTCCGGCACGCGCCATTCGATCGTATCGACATGGCGTGTAAGCGCGAGATGCATCGCAAAGGCGGTCGGCAGCTCCGCGTTCAGATGCAGTCGGACGCGCGAGAGGTCCATCTCCTCGCGGCGCGTCGAATGGTCGAGTTCGAACGCGATGCGAATGACCGAGCGTCCGTCGTGCCGGACGGCCGGACCCGCGCGCGTGATACGCAGCGGCTGCAGCGTGACCGGCTGGGTCGTGCGGTACAGGCACTGGACCATGTTCGATGCGGCGCCCTCGCCGCTTTCCCTGGGAACCGTGATCGGCACGGAACGCACTGCGACGCCCGCCGGCACGAGCACGGTGCTCTGCAGCTTCTCGGCGAGCGGAATCAACTCGACGATCGAGAGCGATGGAACCATCCGTAGGTAGTGCGGCCACAGCAGGCTCACGAGGCCTTCGGTCAGCTCGGGCAGTTCGTCGTCGAGTTTCTGCTGGAGACGGCCGGTCAGGAACGCGAAGCCTTCGTACAGGCGTTCGACGTAGGGATCTCGATCGCCGACGCGATCGAGATTGAGCATACGTGCCCGATCCGGATGCGCCCGCGCGAACTCACGGCCCGCTTCTCGCAGATAACGCATTTCGGCTTCGTAGTAGCGCAGGACGGGATCGTCGCTCCTGGCGATTTCGTTGTCCATTTGGGTTTGCATGGAATGGCGCAGATCGTTGTTCATTGCATATGTTCGCGAGCGCGTTCAGGACAGCGCGAGCGAGCGCGCCGGGTCGAGCACCGTCAGTTCGCCGTGTAATTCCGACATGCGGCTTGCGAGCGTCGCCTTGTCCGTGTCCTTGCGGTTGCTCATCGCCCTCAACGCGCGCAAGAGCTGTTGCTTCACCTCGAAGATAAGCGCCGGTTCCCAGCGCACGAGCGGCAATGTCCGGGCGGCGGCATCGAGCTCGATGAGCAGCGCGAGCGCGGTGTCCGCGCGTCCGGCGTTATCGGCGACGCGCGCCATCACGAGCCTCTGCAAATAGCGATGCCGCTCCGTTCTCATGCACGGCAGCGCCTCGAGCCACGCAAACGCGGCTTCGATGCCTTCACGCGCAACGAGATCGCGCGCTTGCGCTTCGATTTCCGGCCAGTCGCCCGACGCTCCTTCGTTGCTATCGGCGGAAACGGGCAGCGCCGCCAGGCTCTCGCCCGCTTCGAGATCGCGCACGACGGCGTGGCGCGCGATCCATTCGAGCGTGGCGTCGTCGGCGAAGGGCGTGCCATCGTTGAACGCGAGCCGTTCGATGCCGGGCAGACGTTCGAGAAAAAGTGCGAAGTCGGCGCGCAGCAATTCGCGCCACGCATGATAGGGCGCGCCCACGTTGTCGAGCGCGACGTGCTGAAAATATTGCAGATCGAACCACAGGTGATTGACGCCCTCCATGAAGGCGCCCTCCACCCGTTCGAGCAGCTCGTTCCACTGCTTCTGCAACACCAGCCGCTTGAACTGCTGGCGCAGTTCGCCGCGCGGCGCGACGAGCCGCGTGCGTGCGCTTGCATCGGCTGGCGGGACTTCGTGCAGCGTGTCCCAGCGGATGCTGCGCACGAGGCGTGTTGAAGGCAGATAGCCGTTTTCCTGATCGCGCAGCCACGCGGCCATGATGCGCGCCTGCTCGAGAAGATCGAGCGTCGAGGCGATCGACGACGCAATCGCAGGCAACGGACTCGCAGCAATCGGCGCGGATGCGCTCGGCACGCCGTCGTCCATGCGCTCGAAACGCGCGATGAGCCTGCGCAGATTCGGCCGCGCCGCTTCGCTCCACGCGCTCGTGCATCCGATGATCACATCGAGTGCGGCGCTCGCGCGCTCCAGATCGGTGGATGCGAATGCGCCCCGGCTGTCGAGCAGATCGAAGATGCGCGTCGTCGCGAGGATTTCCAGTGCGCCTCGTTTCGCTTCGGCGCGCGCGGGATGCAGCGCTTCGCCGAAGCGGTCGACCATCGCGGCGGCCAGTTCGAGTCCGTCGGCAAAACCAGCGGCTCCATCCTGACGCAGGCGCGCGAACGCATAGTAGCCGACAACGCGCAAGTCCTTGCCCGTCTCCTTGGTCAATTGTTCGCAAGCGCGCGCGATCTTCGAATCGTCGATATCGGAAAGCTTGCTCGCTTCGTCCTTCAGCTCGAAGAAGGCGTCTTCGTAGCCGGCATCGCGGCCCGCGCCGTTCCCGCCCGAGAGCGGCGCAAGCCATGCCTCCCATCTTTCGAGCCGTGCGCGCGCCATCTGTTCGGCATCGCGCGATGGAAACAGTGCCTTGAGCAAACCCGCGAGCATCATCGTGCCTCCGTGATCTTTCCTTGCGGCAGCGGCACGCCAAGCCGCGCGGCCGCGGCGAGCGCGCCCGGCGGCAGGGGCGGCGGATTGGCCATTGTCTTTTTCGGCCCATCCCTGGCCGCATTCGTCACGAAGATGCGCGTGGGCAGCGTGAAGTGCCGCAGCGCGAGCACATCGAGCGGCCCCGCGCCTGCTTCCGCTCGCATCTGCATCGAGAGCGGCGGCGCCTGGCTTTGATCCGGCGTCCATGAGAGCAGATAGCGCGCGCCGTCCTGCTGCGCCACCTTCGCATGTTCGAGCAGGCGAATCAGGCCGAAGCGGCCGTGCTCATCGAGCGCCGAGCGCAAACCGCCTTGCGCCGTTTGCCATTCCACGTGCGTGACGTTTTCCAGCGTCTGGCCCGGCCATTCGAACGGCACCCATTCTTCCTTCTGGTTGAAGTATTTGAAGTCGCGCCCTGCGAGCGCGAAGCTCATCTCCGTGACACCCGGCGTGGGCACGCCGCGCAGATCGAAGCGGACGCGCGCATCGCCCGATGGAAACATGGCCGTCGATACGCGCGTGAGCTTGTTCAGGGCCGCGAGGAACGCGGGATCGAGCGTGAGCGCGCCTTGATCGGAACCTTGCGCCGCCACCCAATGATCGCCCTGGCGCTCGATGACGCCCGCGAGCTGCGTCGTCACGAACTGAGCGATCACGCCGTTATCCAGACGCATGAAGCGCGCCAATTCAGGCAGAGAGGCGTCGTTGTCCGAATCGGCGAATGGATACCGGCCGCCGAAATTGTGGTTCCAGTCGGCGAGAATCGAAGCGCGCCAGATTTCGTTCAGGCTGGCGGACGCGGGTTGCGCGACGACTTGCCAGGTCTGATCGAGCGGCGCTTCGAAGAGTTTGCCGAAGCCCGACCATTGCTCGCCGAGGCTCGCGGCGAGACGGCCCGCATAGTCGCGGCTATCGGCGATATCCGAGGTCCTGCCTTGCAGCACGGCTTGGGCGGCGGCGCGGGACATCGCGTCGGGGTCGGGGCTCGCCATCATCTGCCGGGCTTTCAGGCGCATCGCGGTGACGCGCTCGAGATAGCGCGGCAGGCTCAGGTCGCCGATCGCCTGTGACGTCGCTTTCGCGTTGGGAGCGAGATCGCTGCCCGTCAGGCGCAGGATCGGGCCGAAGGCGACTGCCAGCGGCGAGCGTTGCGGCTGCCGCGTCTGCTTCGAGGGATCCTTTTCGTCCGTGCCGACGAGGTGCTGCGCCTTCGAGATGAGGCTGTCCGACAGCGACTGCGTCGGGGCTCCTGCATCCGCGTGATAGACGATCGCATTCATTAGTGCGACGAGCGGGGAGCGTTGTGGATCGCCGAGCAATGCGAGTTGATCGACCGTGTCCGATAGCGACGATGCATTTTGCCAGCGTATGCCGTTCAGGAATTGCGCCCAGGCGCGGGCGTAGTCGTCGAAATAGCGTTGACGTAGCTCGGCTTTGAGCGTCGACGCTGGGGTGGCGGCGTCTAGTCTGGCGTCCGAGAGCACCCAGTCGCCAGTGACGGTGCGTTGCTCGCTGGCTTCGTCGATTGCCTTCGGGATGCGTTCTTCCCATGCGGCGCGCGTAAAGACACCGGGGATCGTGGCCGTCGCGTCGAAAAGGCCACGGCTCGGATGCTCGCCCAGCAAAGCCGCAAGCGTGAGCGGCGGGTATTTCGGCTTCGCCTCGTCGATGATGTGCTGATAGATCGCATCGGTCGAGTTCTGGATGCCGCGCACGCCGATGATCGTCTGGCGTGTGGCGGCGACGAGCGAAACGTCGGGCGTAATGGCCGGTGATGAGCCGCGCTTGAGGTGGCTCGCGTAGAAGGCGATCGCGTGTTGGCGCAGGTCTTCCCAAGTGCCGTGTGTGAGCGACGAGTTGCGCGGACGCGTGGGGGCGTTGGTTGCCGTCAATTGTTGCGTGAGGAATTTTGCGTCCGCGTGCTCGGGGCGCGCGAGCATCAGGTACGTTTTGAGCGTGTCGTATGCGGCCTGCACCTGCACTGCGCCGCCGCTTGCGATTTCGGCATCGGAGAGCGAGGCGAGCTGGTTCAGGCGGGTTTCGAGCTTTGCCTGAATGGGCGCGATGAGCACGAGCGAAGCCGCGCTCAGGTAGCCGGGCCAGAGCGATTCGAGCAATGCGGCGTCGCGGTTCAGGCCAAAACGGGTGAGCCACGGCGCGCCTTCCTTGCGGTGAACTTCCAGCGTATCGAGTTGCTTGTCCAGGCTGTCGAGGGCGACGAGCGCTTGCGTTGGGGCTTGCGTCGACGAGAACCTTCCAAGCGTGGTACTTGCCTCCTGAATCATCGCGCGATTCGAGACGCCCGAAATCAACGTTCCGATGGTCCACAGCGCGACCACAGCGGTTGTCGCCCACGCGACGGTCGTCGAAAAGGAGAAGCCTACTCGCCGACCGTGGACCTGGCGGCTGTGATTGGCAATGGCTTGCCAGAGCGCATGGCTGGACGCCATCGCATGCTGCGAACCTGACCTGGCCTCTTGCCCTCCGTGATCATTTTCCGTCTCCCGCTCACGAGGAATAGCCGCAAACAGCAAGCCGTGAACGGCAGTGCGCCAGATACGCGAACTGCCGATCTGAACGATCAAATCCGAAAAGGCTCCGCGTAATCGCTCCATCTGCTGTGCCAATTCCGCCGCAGCGCAGTCATAAGGATCGACGGCAAGCCGCGCGACGCCTGCATTGGAAAGATCGGCTGCAAGCCGGTCGAGTGACGTATCGATGTATGCCTTGTCCGCGCGTGCGTTCGACCAGACACACCCAACGCTCTCATCGTGCTTCGATAAGACGCCGCTGCACTCGTTTACGTTCAGCAAGTACGCTGGCGCAGCCCAGCGCAGGGCAAGCGCATGATGCACCAGTCGATGCCCAATGGCCTCGGCATCGAATGGCTTGTTCGATGAACCTTGCGCGTGTATGACCGCAACGATCGCGTCGATCGGACGGCGCTGACGAACGCGACGAAGTTGACGGAGCCACGCCTCATCCGGTTGGCCGTCTGTACGATTCGAATGCACCAATACCAGATCGCCTTGGAGCACAAAGCCGTCAGTTTTGAGCGTTGGCGCGAGCCTTTCAACGAGCGGGACATCTCCTACCAACATCACCCAGCGATTGCGATAGCGCCAACGCCAACCGTGACGATCACGCAATGCTCTCGATAGAGCGTCAACGCGGGCTTTCGCGCTATTCATGCCTTCTTCCTGCGTTGCCGGCAGTGCCCCGAATTGCGACCGTACCCAATGTCCGACACGTCGCGCCGCAACCGCGGGGCGTGACGCGGCGTCGTAGGTGCAACCGATGAAGGCGGCGACAAAGACCAGACACAATAGGACAATCCAATTGGCGCGCGCTTCGGCTGAATGCAAGCCGAACCACTCATCGCCCTTCAGCCAGATCAAGAGTCCAGCCATCACCGTCAGGATGACAAGGCTCCAAACATCGATGCGAAACTTGCGGAACATGCTTGAAGATCAAAAAACGCGAGAAATCGGAAGCGCCGCGAATGGCGCATGTAGTACCAGGAGTACGAGCAAGGACATGCAATGCGGCTATACGTCTACATAGGACGAGCTTTGCGACGGAATCAGCCGAGGTGGAGGCTCGCATGCGCAAATGCATAGATCGTCGCTCAGCGCTCCTTGTCTGCCGTCCGGCCCCGTCATCGAAAGACGAGTTCCATCGCATACGATCAGCCCTATCGACCGGCATGCCGGACACCAAATCTCATCACGCTCGTAGGCTTGCTCCCGGCCGCCGACGCGGTCGAGTGAATCGCCCCCAAGTACCGTGCCATCCATGGTTGTCTTATCGCCCTTCAATATGTCGTAGCGTCGTGGCATTGTTCAGTGCTTTCCTTTCGCTGTAATCTCGTTCCCGAGCACATTGATTTTTGATCAGCGGTTACCGTTCACAGGCTTCGACCGTGGAACCCGAACGACGCTGAACATCAGTTCAGCGTCCTGCTTCATGACTGCAAGTTGGGTCCCTCCGGAGGCCGCCGACTTGATTGCGCAAAGCAGCGCAAACCATGAAGCGCCAATACCGGCATGTCCAACCATATAGTCGACGTCGCCCGGCTTGATCGTTATGCCGGACTTGACGAGGGCGGCGGTCATCGCGCCGGCCGAACCCAGGTCCAGTCCGCTTTGCCAGACTCCCTCGACATCCGTGGCGGCAGATCGCCCCCAGCGCAGCGCATTGGTCAATGTCGCATCCAGCGACTTACCAGTGGCGCGCTCCGGCCGATGGACCTGCGCGACAGGTATCAGCCCATATCGATTGGTGAGAGCGGGAGGCACGAGCAACATCGCGAGTGCTATCTCGCAACTACCTTCTGACGGCCCTTTATCGAGAAGCGGATTCAATTGAACGAATACGAGGAGCCGTGCGTCCTGGCTTCGATCTTGCTCAATTTCGTCAAGCCATGCATCCAGCCACATCGGGACCAGGCATTCGGGCTCGCGACATACGTTTGAGAGATGCAATCCGCGCTGCGCCCCGCTTTGCTTCCAACACTCGACGATATTGGCGGACAGCGCCGAGCCGGACACGATCAACCGAACGGATGTCGGCAATTGCCGCGGCAGACTCCCAATACTCTTCTTGAGGTCATCCTGTAGTTCGCCAAAGACCCTTCGCAGAATGTCGGCTTGTCTCGCCTCGTCTTGTAAATGTTTCCTGCCGTCCTTGTCGCGATCAGGCTGAGCGAACCAACGTACTTTGGCTGGAGGCGTGTCTGCCTTCGGCAGTGCGCATGGTTCCAGTTGCAGTGATCCAGTAAGCAGGCCATCGAACTTGTTCTCATCGGCGTCGCTGGAGAACCGGTATGCAACAGTCAAAGCATCGAGCGGGCGACTGGCTCGATCGAACATGTCGTTCATGTAATCGTCGGTTGCCTTATTCCACTCGAGCGCGTCACGACGCTGCCCTTCGAACACGGAAAAACGGCGCAACACGAAAAACCCGGCGACCCCGGCTGGAAATACTGCGACGCACGACCAGAACCACGGCGTATTTGTGGGCTCGTCCTTTGGCCAGAGCAGCAAGACGGCAAATATCCCTGCAAGCGTGAGCACCAGAAACACCACAGTCCAAACCTGGCGCGACGGTGGGTTTTCGGGGACCACGCGTTTCGGCGGCAGCTTATCGAGTTCGACTGGCATTTCGATTGGTCAGAAGCCGTTCGGGCGCGGGCGAAGCGTGCGCGATACCGCATCCCAGAGCTTGACGGCATCCGCTTCGCTCATGGATGCCGCTTTGATCGGCCCCTTCTCGAAATTGCTTGGCGCACCCGTTTTCATATCGAGAGCGATGAAGGGTGCCTCCGCGCTACCAATCGTGGAGTTCGCTTCCAGGGTAAAGGTGTTGCCGGGCACTTCCAGTTGTGTCTCTCCGGCAGTAAGCCACTCCTCTGCTTCGAGTCCCTGCAACGACACTCGACCCTTGCGCACGGTGCGGCCACCCGAAATCAGGCTCAGACTTCGCTCCACCTGCTTACCTCGCTGCAACAGCGTGTCCTTTTCCTGAATTCCGGAGTCTGTCAAAAGCGATATCTTCACATCTCGCTTGTCGGCCAGAACAAAGCGGGTGTTGATCCGCTCATTTCTTTGCGCCGTGCGCTTAAGGAAGCCGCCCAGAAAGCAAACTCCCGGCTCCGTTGGAATCACCTCATCATTTCGACCGTAGGCGCTTTCGACCAGATCAAAAACAAGATTTGTCTTTTCGGGAACGTTATTCGATGCAAACTCCCTCATCTCCGGGTGTCGATCATAAATCTTCAAATTTCTGGAATCGAATGCCTTAATGCGTACCGAAACTTGATAACCATTGTCCCACTTGTAAGCCTCAATCACGCGAGCGCCATCACTGATTTCATGTGGCTCTCCAAGCGAGATAAAATAACGAGTTTTATCGCTACCACGAACCTTTCCGTAGTCGAACAGAAATTGAAAACCAAATTCACTTCTTGTTGATTTAAGCGTCACCTCACGCGCCTGCATTTCATTTTCGAAATCCTGCAAGGATATTTGTTCGGCCGTCAGCTTTACGTCGTTTATTGTCGCGCCTCCCGCCTGAAGCGCGCCATTAGGTGCATCAATGATGAAACGACCCACGCAGCGAGGTTGCAAACCTTCAATTTTATTCGACATATTTAATCCCCCCGAGTCTGCACGAGCTTGAACTAAAACAAGAAATATCCAAAAAAACACTGTAAAACCGACTCGCTTTTTCAAAACGAATACTCCAACTGAGTGCCTTTAACGTTTTGCAGGATTTTTACCAGCGCCCAAACAGTAAACAATTGCTGCACTTTATTTTTATACGCACCCTCATGGTCTATACCGGAATAGGCTTTGCAGACGCTCACGCCGCTCTGCCCGCCAGGAGCGCGCCCTGACAAAGCGGGAACCGTTCCGTCACCAGTCTCTTCCGCACATTGCAATTGAAAAGAATCGCTACTCCACCAATGTCCATCTTGTCCTTCAAGCGTGATTTCTCCAGTCCCCGAATCCTTCATCAGCTTGGAGTTTTGGACATCGGAGAGAGGCACCATTGAATAGCTACGATCCCTCCAAAAGGACGAAGCCTTTCGCTTCCAGGTTACCGTCCCCCATGTCTTGAATTTTTCGTCGTCCCCATAAAATGCGTATGTCGACCGGTGGTATTTCAAGCTGATTTGGTCATGAAATGGCATAACAATATTCAAAATCAACTCAGCGTACCTTCCCCAGCCCTGATCCAGACCGACTTTCTTCTGATCCGCAGGATTGATGAGCCGCTCATCAGCGAGCCCCCACCATTTTCCCCTCGCCAAGTATATTTCCCGATAAGGGGATGTCTTCGGAAATGTCATGAGGTTTTTGCCGTCACTTATTTTTAGCCAGCCCATACCGTAGTCCACACTCGGCAATAGCTGAAGCGGCCCCGGACTTTGCGCGAAGACAGCCGTCATGGTTGCCGCATCAGGACCGAGCACCTTTCCGGTAAGGAACCCTTCTGTGCCGCTTTTTACCCGCTTATAGGCAGCGGCGGCGCCCGTCGCAGGCATCACCCCATGAACGATGCCCAACGCATTGTCGCCGTAGCCTTTCGCCTCCGAATAGTGCCGCGCAACGAGACCTCCCATCGAATGGGTAACCATAATTACCTTTTCGCATATCAGGTTACGTTGCTTATAGAAATCTTTGAATTCTTCTATCTTTTCGTGAAGCTGCAGCGCTGAATCAGCATTGGACTTAAGCCAGTTATAGCCAACCGCATGCACCGGGAGCTGGTATCGATAAGACAGCGCCACTTCGTCATACGTGAGTTGCCCGACGTCTGGCGTGCCTTCCATCAATCTGGCGCGTGTGCCTTCGTGTGCATGCTCTGAATCGTTCAACGCGTTCTCAAGCCACACCAAAAAGCTTCCATAACTCATCTTGCCGACGGTGCCCCAGCCGCGCCTTCGAAGTTCCTCTTCCGTGTGCGGAGTGCCAGAGGGAATCTTTCCTCCGTCGTAGACACCCGTAGCATCGGGATCGAGCTTCTGCTTGCGTGTTTCCGCACCTCTGAACATCCACGCAGTCGCCACCCTCAGCGGGCTATTGCAGAGCCACACAGGCTCATCCTCGTTGGGATTATCAGCGCCTGTTGCGATCAGGTGGCTGCCCATCACCCCAGGGACGAATATGATGGGAATCACCCGATCAGGGATCATGTAGCACACAGCAGTACTCTCGTCGGGAGCACTGGTGGTTGATGAGTAGTGCACGGAACCATCGTCAGCCAGCCTGCCTGGAATTACACGTTCCAAATTCGTCATGAGCTTGAGTCCAATCTTTGTGTTCGTATGTTGTCCCGGGTCTTCAATCGCGGCTCAAAAGAGCCCAGAACTTCAAGCACCCTTTCTTGAATCAATTCGAAGTCGAACGTTTTCCGCGAACAACGATCTCTGAAGGCTCGTCTTGCCGTTCGCGTCGGTCATGCCCTTAATGACGGACCCATCGTCTCGAATAATCGTAAAGCCGCGATTCGCAACCGGCTTGTTGTCGAAGGGACATCTCAAGGTGAATTCCTCATCGAAAGGCGCATGCTTCCAGGTGTTGACCGTTTCGGCGAGCGACGAGGGCCCTTGACGGCTGAATGCCGCCGACTTGACCGTGCGGTTGCCTTGCGTACCGTCCTCAATGCCGGTCGAAGAAAGCCGGATGTACGAACCTCCGCACTTGAGCAAAAGCTCGGTCTTCGCCTCGACGGTGACTCGGCCGTTTGCGCTGGTGATACGCATGTCCTTATCGGAGATCAAGCTCAACTCGTCGCTCTGAGCCTGAATCTCGACCTTCCCTTTTTGAGCGTACAACTTCAATCCGAGCTTCTGAGCAAAGATCGATACCAGCTCGCCAGCAGCGACGGTGAATCGCTTCATCACGCCGATGTCCGCGCTGGCGCCTGCTGTAACAAACAGGTTATCGGCCGAACTAAGCTGTAGATCCGAGCCGGAGACGACACCTACGCCGTCGGGAGCACTCAGCAGCATGCCGGACTTCTTCAGATCGTTGAGCGTGCTGTCGAAAAGCGCGCGCTGCCGTTGATAGTCAGCAGCTACCGCTTCGGCAATCCTTGCGGCTTCGGATAGCGACTGCATCTGTTGCAGCGCTTGTTGGAGAAGTCCTTGGGCGGACCGCATGTCAAGTTGCTTGCCGCACGCAGCGCTTTGAAGGTCTGCCGAGATGAAGACCCCCTTACCACCCCGTACCGCCACATGCTCATCGGTGCGCAACTCCGCGCCCCTGCCCCGCTCCTTGCGATCCCCATCCACCATGTGCCCCAGATTCAGCTCACTGGTCCGGAACGGCGTGGTCAGGTGAACATGCTCGATGCCTTCCTTATCCTCCATCCGCAATTCGTTCTGCGCCGCGGTGCGGATGAGGTTCCGCGTGTGATTGAGGTTATTGACGAGATCCGGGTTCAGGCTATCGTGCATTGCCCCGACAATGATGGGACGATTCGGGTCCTGCGCTGTAAATAAAAGCGCGACTTCCGTCCCATGAGTCAGTGGGAAATGATGCCCGTAATTGGCCCCGGCATACGGCTTGGCCATGCGGATCGGCCGGCTCGATCCACCCGGACTCCACTCATCCAGATCGAACGGCACCTTGACCACATACCAACCCTGCTCGGTCAGATACGCATACTTGTAATTCCCTGGCGACGCAATCCGCGCGGGCAAAATCCCCTCGATCTTTGGCCGCGCGACAGAATCGATGCTCGTGCGCCAGACACGATCCGCCGGAATGGCCCGGAACGTGTTCCAGTACGACACCCCACGCCCGCCGCCACAGCGTATCGATGTGATGAACAGCCCATGTGGCGCATCCTTCGGGTTCACGTCGAGCCGCATCACCTCGCCCACTTCGAGCGAGAACGGATTGCCCCTTCCTCGGAAGCTGATTTGCGTGGCCAGATACGCTTCGTGACGCAAGCGCGCAATCCGACGCCCTTCTTCCAGCGTTTCGTAATGCTCGCCCCAAGTCGATTCAACGCCGCAGGTTGTCCTGTCATCGGGCGCCGCGTTCTGCTCGACCAGCAGCGACATGTCCGCCTGCCGATGGTTGTAGTCGTTCAGTTGAACCGCTTCGGGCACGCGCTGAGTGATCTTCCTGAGCGACCTGATCGACTCCGCTCCCGCGCTCTCCAGGCCAGCGTGCATGCGACAAGGCACGACGCGCTGCTTGCGCGCATACGCATCCAGATCGTCACCGAAGATGAGGACCGCGCGGTCCTTCTTCTGCTCGAAGCGAAACCACAGGCCCGCCTCGGCGCAGAGACGCTGAATAAAAGCAAACGTGGTCTCGTAATACTGGGTGATGTACTCGGAGCGCTTATACGTCCCGCGCAGTTTTTCGAAGTCGAAGTCGACGCCCAGACGATAGCCATAGTGACGCAGCGTACCGGTGAGAATCTCCACAACCGACTGCTTCTGAAATAAGCGACTCTTCCTGGCACGATTCAGGTCGCAGAATGTCGGCTCGAGCCTGACCCGGTAGTGCGTCTCGTCCACCGAAGTCCCAAACTGCTCGAACCGCGTGATGATTCCATGCACAGTATGCGCCGGCGGCATCTTGCTGAATTGCTTCGCGTTTTCGCCGAACATCTGCCGCAAGTACGCCATGTTCGGATCGATCGGTTCGATGGTGAATGTCGCGGGTCGTCCCACCACTCGGTCCATCGGGATGTCGGTCAGCGGACTCGTGAAATCGATCTGATACCAATACAAATCGCTGATGTCAGCGCGACCATTGAACTTCAAGACCGAAAACGGCGCCGGATGCGGCGCGAGCTTCAACTGATAGGCCTGAGACGGCAACACCATCGACATGTGGGGTACTCCGGGAATACGCGTCGTCATTCAGACGACATGGCCGGGACAGTTCCTCCGACCGCCCCGGCAAAATGCACGAGCGTCATATGCGTGAATCGGCGAATCAGTTCTTCGCCTTCGGCATCTGCGAAACCAGCGACAAGCCGATGTCCATGCCTTCCACCTGAAAATGCGGCACGATGAACAGTTTGATGCGGAAAAAGCCCGGGTTATCCTCGATGTCCTCGACCATCACCCTCGCCTCGCGCAACGGATGCGACGCCTGCAATTCGTCGCCCGGATCCTTCATCTCGGTGACGAGGCCCTTGATCCAGCTGTTCAACTCCAGCTCGAGCAGCCGCCGGTCCTTGGTCGTGCCGATGTTCTCGCGCTGAATCAGCTTCAGGTAGTGCGCAATGCGCGACAGCAGGAAGATGTACGGCAGACGCGCATTGATGCGGCTGTTGGCGGTCGCTTCCCTGGTCTCGTACAGCGCGGGCTTTTGCGTCGAGTTCGCCGAGAAGAAGCACGCGAAGTCGTGATTCTTGTAGAACGAAAGCGGAATGAAGCCGAGATTGGCGAATTCGAATTCGCGAGTTTCGGGAATCAGCACTTCGGTCGGGATCTTCGGCTGGACGCCCGTGCCGAGGTCATAGAGATGCACCGGAAGATCCTCCACCTTGCCGCCCGCCTGCGGACCGCGAATCTGCACGCACCAGCCGTTGTTCACGAAGCTGCGCGTCATGTTCGCCGCGAACGCGAACGAAGCGTTCACCCATAGATAGCGGTCGTGGTCCGGACCCTTGACCTGCTCTTCATAGTTGAAGGCGCGCACGGGCGTGGTGTCCTTGCCGTACGGCAGGCGGCCGAGCACGCGCGGCATGACGAGACCGACATAGCGCGCGTCGTCGGTATCGCGGAAGCTCTTCCACTTGATGTACTCGGCGCGGTCGAAATAGTTGCCGATATCCTGGATCGCCGCGACTTCCTCCATCGACTTCTTGCCGAAGAACGCCGCGCCCACCGAGCCGATGAACGGCATATGCGCCGACGCCGCGACCTTCGAGATGTTGCGCAACAGCGCCACGTCCTGCGGCGTGTTGCCGAACTCGAAGTCACTGATCATCGCGCTGATCGGCTGGCCGCCCGGCGTGTCGTATTCCTCGATGTAGGTCAGGCGATACAGTCCGCTCTGGATCAGTTCCGGCGCATCCTCGAAGTCGCGGATCAGCGCGTCCTTCGACACGTCGAGCACTTCAATGCGCGCGTTCTTGCGAAAATCCGTGCGGGAAACGAGCATCTTGAGCCCGCGCCAGCGGCCTTCAAGCGCCTGGAACCCAGGGTGGTGCATGACCGCGTCGAGCTGTCTGCCGACCTGGCGATCCAGCTGGCCGATGAAGAAGTCGAGCAGCGACTTGTCGAGGCGGTCCACCGGCCTGCTCGTCTGCGCGACGAGATCGAGGAACGCGCCCATGCCGCGCGCGAGACGCTCGTCGGCGGACGCCTCGGAGAGCATGTCGCTGTCGCGGAATGCTTCGAGCGGACGAGCCTGCGACACGGGGCTCAGGTTGATCTTGCTGCACAGCGATGCATAGACGCTCTCGCCGTAAGACTCTTGCGGCGCGTCGAGCACGACGGTCTCGTCAGCGTTGCCCGCACGGGCTTCTTTCTTGCTCATGAATTGTCCTCTCAGAGATGCTTGTCGATCGAACCCAAAGAGGCTCAGGCGTGCCCTTCGGGCTGGGTCGCCGCCGTGGCGATCTGCGCGAGTTCGCCGCGCAGCTTGTCCGAAAGCGCCTTGTTCTTCAGGATCTTCTCGAATTCACGACGAAACGCGCCGTTGTCCAACAGATTCGATTTCAGGTCGCGCAGCAGATTGCGCACGGCCAGAAGCGCCTGCAACTCCGGAATCTGACGCGCGACCTGCTCCGGCTCGAAGTCCTTGATCGAACGGAAAGAGAGGTTCACCGGCAGCTCCGAGCCGTCGTTGGCCAGCGTGTTCTCCGCGGCAAACTTCAGATCCGGCGCATGGTCTGCGAGAACCGCATCGAAGTTGTTCTTGTCGATATTGACTTTCCTGCGCTCGGAGAGCGGAGCCTGCTCACGCCCCGCGCTGAAATCGCCCGCCACGAGCAGCTTGAGCGGCAGCTCGACCTTCTTTTGCGCGCCGCCGGTATGCAAGTCGAGCGTGATCGAAACGCGGCTTTTGGGAATCTCCCGCTGGAAGCTATCCATCAATAATCCTTATTAAAATACACGCACCTCTCGACAGCAAATCAGCTTTCCTGATGAGGGGCGACTACGAATCTATCTGGGGAGGTATTAGAACAGGTTTTCTTTCAGCATAAAAGCCTCATACGCGTATCCAACTTATCTCGTTAATAGTCCTTTTTCCATCCTTTCTGAGGTTGATTCTCGTGCAGGGGATTTTTACCCTTCAGTGGCACCTCATCAAGTCACTTCACCAATATAATAGTTATACGAATTAATTGTCCAAGGCTAGAATCGCTAGCCCGATACGAACGATTGAGATCGCAAGACACACACCCATGCGAATCGACAAGCCGCTCTGGCACGAAGGCCTGATTCTCACGCAGCAGCATTTCCAGCAACAGGAACGGTGGACGGAATTCTCGCTGCGTCAGTTCGCCGGCGCCGCGCTTGCGCATGCGTGGGGCACGCTCGAGGTCGAGGTCGATGAGCAGGCGCTCGTGACCGGCCGCTTCAAACTTTCGCGACTCAGGCTGCGCTTTCCCGATGGCACGCCCATCGACACATCCGTCGCCCATCCGCTGCCGCCCGCGCGCGATCTGACGCAGGGCGTGAGCGCGGATCGGCAGAGCGTGACGGTGCTCGCCGCGCTCGCGCTACCGGACGCCAACGGCAGCAACTGCCGCATGGACGAGGCGACGCTCGCGCGGCCGCGCCGCTCGTATCGCGAGTTCGTCAAGGTAGTGGATCTGAACGGTACGGACGAAGCCGAGATCGCGGCGGAACGTCACGCGGTGCGCCTGCTCTTCGACTTCGAGCCGCATGCCGACGACACGGTCTGCGCCATCGCAAGCCTGAAGCGATCCACGAGCGGCCAGTTCCAGCTCGACGCCCGCTACGTGCCGCCGTGCCTCACGCTCGGCGCGCATGCGCTGCACATCGAACGCATCAACCGCATGGCCGACATCCTGCTTGCCAGGAGTCTCGCGCTCGGCACGCGGCGCAGCGAACGCATCGAGCAGGTCGCCGAATACGGCGTCGCCGATGTGCAGTTGTTCTGGCTGCTGCACTGCATCCACACGGCGTGGCCGAAGCTGCGGTTCTTCGCGTCGAACCCCAATCAGCCGCCTGAGCGTCTCTATGGCGCGCTGGCCGAACTCGCGAGCGCATTGATGACTTTCTCGACGGGCTCGCAGCTGACCGACATCCCGGCCTACGACCACGCGCGCGCGGATGAGGTATTCGCCGAGCTCGAATCGACGATCCGGAATCTTCTGGACGCGATCATTCCATCACGCGTGGTGGCGATCGATCTCAAGCGCGAGAACGCCACCACCTGGGCCGGCGGGATTCTCGACGAGCGCATCGCCGAGGGCGCCGCCGACTGGTATCTGTCGGTCAACTCGACGCTCCCCGCCTTCGAGCTCATCGAACGGATCCCGCGCCTGTGCAAGATCGGCACGCCGGATGACGTCGATCACATCGTCAACTCGGCGCTCGCGGGCATTGCGCTGAAGGCCGTTCAGCGCGTCCCCGCCGCGATTCCGGTGCGCCTCGACAACCAGTACTTCGCGCTCGACGGCGCAAGTCCCGCGCACGTTCGCATGCTGGCCGCGCGGGCGTGCAAGATCTACCTGCCCACCTCCGTGCCAGACGTTTCGCTCGGACTTTACGCGGTGTTGCGCTCATGAAACTTTCGTCCTCGTCTTCCCGGCATATGGCGCTGGTCGATCAGACGCCGGGTGGCGCGCCAATCCTTGCGAGCGGCATTCGCGATCTGTTGCGCGATACCGCGCTTTTCGTCGCGCAACTGTCGACGGGCGGCAAGGCCGGGGATCTCGACGCGTTGCGCACGCGCTGCTCGCAGATGATCGATCAGTTCAGCGAGGCGCTCGAACGTCGCGGCTACACGGTCGACGTGCGCGAAGATGCGGTCACCGCTCAATGCGCGCTGCTCGACGAAACGGCGCTTCATCGCCTGCCCGGTCACGACAAGGCACGATGGACCGCGCAACCCTTGCAAGTGGAGAAGTTCCGGCAGCACGACGGCGGCGACCGCGTGTTCGACCGGCTTGGCGTTCGCATGCGCGAAGATTCGCCGCAGATCGATCTGCTCGAATGCTACGCGGCTATCCTGGGGCTCGGCTTCGCCGGCCGATATGTGGTCGGGGGCGAGGAAAGACGCCAGACGCTCATCCGCGAGTTGAACGCGCTGCTCGTGCGCCTTCGTCCCGAAGATGCGCCCTCGTTCATCACGGAACAGTCGGGACGGCGTTTCGGCGACTGGCTTCACCGGATCTCGCCGTGGGCGATAGCGGCCGCCGCCTGCGTCGCCGCGCTCGTCACATGGCTCATCTGGCATGTCGCACTCGACGCACAACTCGCATCCCTGATTCCGAACGCGGTCAAGCCGTGAGCGTCATGCAAGGATTGGGTTATCCGGCTCGCACGATCCTCATTTTCGCGGCTACGCTCGCGCTCGTCGTGCACTGGCTCGTCGAGCCGTTCGGCAAGGAATGGATATGGCTGGGCACGGTCGGCATTCTGATCATCGCGATGGGCCTCGTCGCGCGGCGCACGCGTTATCTGTCCCGCGCGCGCGAGCAGAGCGCGCCCATCCTGAAGGCGTTGAGCGCGGCGACGACCGACATTCCGGTCAACCTGCGCACGCGCATGCCGCTCATGCTCGTCATGGGCGACGCGCTCGCCTCGCTGTTCGACCGCAAACACGATGAGCAGCGTCTCGTGTTCATCGGCGACGGCGCAATCTGGCTGCGCGTGGAGCGCACGCAGGATCTGCCGCACGTCGCGCTCGCCATGCGGCAGTGGCGCGATGGTCAGTCGCCCGATGGCGTCGCGCTGTGCATCGCGCCCGCGCTGCACGCGGATGCCGACTCACTCACGCAGCACCTGCGCGTGGCGCGGCAGACGCTCGCCGATGTCTCGCGCATGGTCGGCGCGCGCCTGCCGGGATACGTCACCGTCTATCAGCGGTTGACCGGGCTCATGCCTCGCGATGGGAACGCCGCGCGCCAGTGGCACGGTGCATCGGCAAGCGCACCGCTCACCGACGCGCTCCGTTTCGAAGCCGTCGTGCGTCACGCGGAAAGCCACGCGCTGCGCCACGGGGACGATCCCTACGCGGCGGCGCACGCCGCGGCGCTGGCGTCGATCGTCGGATGGACGCAGCGCGTCGTGTTCGGCGCGCTCACCGATCCCCGCCAGCCGGCCGCGCCTTGGACCTTACATGGCGCGTGCTGGATCGACTGCGGACCCGCGAGCGATGCCGGCAAGCCGTGGGAGCGGGACGTGGCGCGGCAAACCTGCATCACGCCTGCCAGCGTCGATGCGACGCCCGCTCCATGGCCGCTGCCGCAGCCGCTGATCGAGGCGATGCCGCGGCGCGTTCGAAGCTCGCCGCGCTTGGTCGCCTTCGCGCATGCCATCGGCATCACGGCGCTCGCGGCCGGCGCGGCCTTCCTCGGCGCCGGCAAGCACAACGCGGAGTTGCTGCGGCGCGTGCGCGCGGACCTCGCGCATTACGCCTCGATCGCGCCGGATCACGACGACGCCCGCCGCGACGCGCTGCACGCGCTCGTCGCCGATCGCGATGAACTCGATCGCTACGCCCGCACCGGCGTGCCGCCGAGGCTCTCGTTCGGGCTGTATCACGGCGCCGCATTGCTGCCGCGGTTGAACGCGGCAATCGCGAGCTATCAGCCGCCGCCCGCCGTCGTGACGCTCGACAGCATGTCGCTGTTCGACAGCGGCAAGGCGCAACTGAAACCCGGTTCGACGCGCGCGCTCGTCGAGGCGCTGCAGATGATCAGGGCGCATCCGGGCAAGCTGATCCTGGTGGCGGGCCATACTGACAACTCGGGCGACGCCGCCAGCAACCTCAAGCTGTCGATCGCACGTGCGGCGGCCCTGCGCGACTGGCTGATCGAAGCTTCCGGCATCGCCGCCACGCGTTTCGCGGTGCAAGGCTACGGCGACACCCGCCCGATCGCGGACAACGACACACCCGAGGGCCGCGCGAAGAATCGCCGCGTCGAAATCACGCTGGTGCCGGATATGGCGAACGACTCGCGCTGACGCCCGGACCGAATCCCCGGAACTCCGCTTCCGGGATCTCGTGGCTCAGAAATCTGTCTGGGCATTACTTCGCAATACCAATCAGGAGCAGTAGATGGCCATTCCCGCATATATGTGGCTCAAGGACGACGGCGGCGCCGACATCAAGGGGTCCGTTACCGTGCAGAGCCGCGAAGGCAGCGTCGAGATCGTCGCGTTCGACCACGGCGTGCACATTCCGACCGACGGCAACACCGGCAAGCTGACCGGCACGCGCGTGCACGCACCGGTCATGCTGACGAAGGAAACGGATGCTTCCACGCCATATCTGTACAAGGCGGTGACGAGCGGCCAGACGCTCAAGTCGGTCGAAATCAAGTGGTACAAGATCGACGACGCGGGCAAGGAGAAGGAATACTTCAATACCAGGCTCGACAACGTCAAGGTCGTCGCCGTGCGCCCGAAGATGCACGACATCAAGAACCCGGACTACGAGAAGCACAACCATCTGGAAGAAGTCGAACTCCGCTACGAGCAGATCACCTGGTCGTACAAGGACGGCAACATCATCCACAAGGACACGTGGAACGAGCGCGCCTAAGCGTCTCGCGATGACGTGACTCATCGACGCCGGCCCGTTTTCGCGGGCTGGCCTGCCAGTCGTTCACCCGGCGCCGCACGCCGTCCTCATTCCCTCGTCACTGAACTTCATATGACAACGCGCGACTCCACTCATCTGCTTCGTCGTCTCAACCCGCACTGCGCGAGGACGCTCGAATCAGCCGCGAGCCTGTGCCAGACGCGCCTTTCCGACGAGATCACCGTCGAGCACTGGCTGCTGAAGCTGATCGAGGCGAACGACGGAGACATTCCGGCCATCCTGCGGCACCATGAAATCGATGTCGACGCGATCTGGAACGCCCTGCTCGCGGCCATCGATCGGCTGCCGCGCAATCTGCGCGGCATGCCGTCGCTATCCATTCAGCTCGCGAGCGTGCTGCAGGACGCGTGGAATCTCGCTTCGCGCGAGGACATCGACGGCACGATCCGCTCGGCGCATCTGCTGCGCGCGATCATCGACGCGCCGCACGCGATGCGCACGCAGGACGCATGGCCGCTCTTCTCGCTTTCCGGGCCGCAGATCGAACGGCTGCTGCCGCGGCTCGGGCCATCCACTTGCGAAAGCGCGTCCGCACAGAAAGACGAGGCTGGCGAGTCCGCCGCCGAGCCGGCAGGGCAAACGCCACCGCGCTCGACGGAAGGCGAAGCGCTGGCCCGCTTCACCATCGATCTGACGGCAAAGGCCCGCCGCGGCGAAATCGATCCTGTGTTCGGACGCGATCGCGAGATCCAGCAAGTGATCGACGTGCTCGTGCGCCGTCGCAAGAACAACCCGATCCTGGTCGGCGAGCCGGGCGTCGGCAAAACGGCGCTGGCCGAGGGACTCGCGCTGCGTATCGCCGAAGGCAGCGTGCCGGCGCTCTTGCGCGAAGTGCGCATGCTTGCGCTCGATCTCGGTCTGCTGCAGGCCGGCGCAGGCGTGAAAGGAGCGTTCGAACAGCGCCTGAAGCAGGTGATCGACGAAGCGAAGGCGTCGGCGGTGCCGGTCGTGCTTTTCATCGACGAGGCGCATACGCTGATCGGCGCGGGCAATGCGGCGGGCGGCACGGACGCGGCGAATCTGCTGAAGCCCGCACTCGCGCGTGGCGAATTGCGCACCATCGCGGCCACGACCTGGTCGGAATACAAGGAATACTTCGAGCGCGATGCGGCGCTGGAGCGGCGGTTTCAGATGGTCAAGGTCGAGGAGCCCGACGATGACGCGGCTTGCCTCATGCTGCGCGGACTCGCCACGCGTTACGCGAGGCACCACGGCGTGCATATCCGCGATGAAGCGCTCGTCGCGGCAGTCAGGCTCTCGCGCCGCTACATTCCCGCGCGGCAATTGCCGGACAAGGCCGTCGACCTGATCGACACCGCCGCCGCGCGCGTGCGCATGGGACTGGAAACGCCGCCCACGGAATTGCAGCGCGCCCGCGCGGCGCTCGCGGCGCTGGAACTGGAGCGCTCGACGATCGACGCCGATGAACGCGCCGGAGTCGATGACTCAGCCACGCGACGCGAGGCGCTGGATGCCGCGATCGCGCAAGCCCATGCCGACGTGAGCGGCATTCAGGCGCGCTACGAGCGTGAGCTATCGCTGGTGCGCGCGCTATTGAAAGAGCGCGGCGCCGGTCACGCGAAACCTCGATCGGACGAGCTCGCGCACGCGAAGCACGCGCTCGCCGAAGCGCAAGGCAAGACGCCGCTCATCTTCGCGGACGTCGATGCCCGAGCCATCGCGCGCGTGGTCGCCGAATGGACCGGCGTGCCGGTCGGCAACCTCGTCGAGGACGAACTCGTGAGCCTGCTCACGCTGGAAGATCAGCTTCGGGCGCGCGTCGTCGCGCAAGACGATGCGCTCGGCATGCTCGCGCAAGGCCTGCGCACCGCAAAGGCGGGACTCCGCAGCGAACATGCCCCGCTCGGCGTGTTCCTGCTCACCGGAACATCCGGTGTCGGCAAGACGGAGACTGCGCTCGCGCTCGCCGACGTGCTCTTCGGCGGCGAGGCCGCGCTCACGACGATCAACATGTCGGAGTATCAGGAAGCGCATACCGTTTCGCAGTTGAAGGGCGCGCCGCCCGGCTATGTCGGATACGGACGCGGCGGCGTGCTGACCGAAGCCGTGCGCCAGCGCCCCTACGGCGTCGTGCTGCTCGATGAAGTCGAGAAGGCGCATCGCGACGTGCTCGACATGTTCTATCAGGTGTTCGATCGCGGCTCGATGCGCGATGGCGAAGGCCGCGAAATCGATTTCCGCAACAGCGTGATCCTGGTGACGTCCAATCTCGGCAGCGAGCACATCCACGACGCGACGGCGGACCATCCGGACATCGCCCACGCCGCGCTGCTCGACGCGATCCACGAACCGCTGGTGAAGCACTTCCAGCCCGCGCTGCTCGCGCGCTTCCAGACACTCGTCTATCGGCCGCTCGACGCGAATGCGCTGGCGTCGATCATTCGTCTCAAGCTCGCGAAAATCGCCGATCGCCTGATGCGTCAGCACGACGTGAAGCTCGTCTGCGATGACTCACTCATCGCCTCGCTCGCGGCACGCTGTCTTTCGCGCGATTCGGGCGCGCGCAACATCGACGCCTTCCTCGATCAGCGGATCCTGCCCGCCATCTCGCGCGAGCTGCTCGCGCGCATGGCGAGCGGCGCCACGCCCGCCGAAATCCGCGTTGCGAATCCGGAGGAAGGCAGTCTGTCCATCGAATTCGTGGATCGCGGCGCGCCCGCGCAAGCCATCGCCTGAAGCGAGCGACCATGCCGGCCGGTCCATCCCTTTACGACATGCTGCTCGGTCAGATCGACGGCGAGCCGCTCGAGAACTTCGACGATCGCACGCTCGAAGCCCTGAGCGTGCAGCAGAACGTGCGGCGCATCCTGAACACGCGCGCGGGTGCGCTCAAGCATCTGCCCGACTATGGCTTGCCCGATCTGACGAACATCTACCGGTCGCTGCCCGCGTCCTCGCAGGCGCTCAAGGAACAGATGGAAGCAAGCTTGCTGAAGTACGAGCCGCGCATCCGTGCGATCGAGGTCGCGATGATCGACACGCCCGACCCCGGCTTGCAGGTGAGCTTCGAGATGACCTGTCATCTCAGGCGCGCGGGACTCGTGCGCTTCGGCACTTACTTCGTGCCGCCGGGCATATTCAGGCTGGAGCGGCGCGTACGCGAGGGGAAGGTTTGAACGCACGGGACGAGGCGCCGCTCAGGCCGGCGTGACGACCCAGACGAGCACGGTCTCCGAATCACCCGTATTTCGCGACCAATGCGGCTTGCTGGTGAGAAAGGTATAGCTGTCCCCCTCCTTCAGTTCGAAGCACTCTCCGTCGATCCACATCTCGAGCGAACCCTTCAGCACGAATCCGGCCTCGCGCCCCTTGTGCATCGCGACACGTTCCTCGAAGCGCGCGCCGGGCTGCAAGGTCGACATCATCAATTCCAGGTCCTCGCCGAGATACGGCGACAGCGCCTCGGTCGCAATGCCGCCCTGCTCGTACTTGCGCCGGTTGTGCGCGCGCACGATGACACCGCGCTCGCGCTCGGGCGGCAAGGCCTGATCGAGCAGGAACCAGCCGATCTGCACGCCCAGGCCCACGCTGATCGCGTAGAGATCCTTCAACGATGGCCGTGAACGGCCGCGCTCGATCTGACTGACGAAGCCGACCGAACGATCGATGCGCTGAGCCAGCTCCGCGATGCTGATGCCGCGCGAACGGCGCAGGCGCCGGATCTCCTCGCCGACCTGATCCAGTTGATGATTCGCGCCCTCGCGTACGTCGCTCAAGTAAGCCTCCCGTAGACATCGTTCATGATTCGAAATTTTCAATATTCTTGCATATCGGGTGAACTACTTATGGGAAAGAACATTCCGTCGTGAATTAATTGGTTCAAATTTTCACGACCGGAAAACCCAAATGTCATTTTTTCAGTCGAAACCGTTCACCGTTCCCGACCGCACGCCGCTCTTCAAGCCGATGCCGCGCTTCTACAAGGGCTATCGCAAGTTGAGCGTGTTCTGCGAAGCCACGCGCGCGGGCATCCAGAAATCGCTGCCCGGCGGTTTCGAATGCGCGGGCGAAGTGATCGAGGTGTTCGTGATGTCGTGTCCCGAGGTGAACGACGTCGCCAATCCCGAGATGGGGCCGCGCAGCTATCTGGAAGGCGGCGTGGTCGTTCCGGTGCGCTACGGCGATCTGACGGGCGGCCACGTGCTCTACGAGTACGTCACCACCGACGACGCGATGGCCGGCGGCCGCGAGGTCTGGGGCTATCCGAAGAAGCTGGGCGACGTGACGCTCGACGAATCCGGCACAGGCGTCATCACCGCGCAGGTGAGCCGCCTCGCGCGCAGGCTGATCGACGTACGCTTCACGCCCGAGGACGTGTCCTTCGACAGGCCGGTGCTGCATCCGCGCATCCAGGTGAAGCGCATTCCGCGCGCGGACGGCGAAGGCTACGACGTCGATCAGGTCATCCGCAACGATCTGCGCGCGCCGAAAGTGAGCCAGCTCGTGCGCGGCACGGCTTCGCTCGCGCTCGGCGGCAGCTCGATCATGGACCCGCTGTACGAGCTCGGCGCGGGCAAGGTGATCGGCGCGGAGTTCACGGTGGCCGAGTTCTATCTGGATTACGGAACGGTCTACGAAGACAGGCTCGCCAAAACGCCTGCCTGAAAGCGCCCATTCACGCATTTCCGGGCATCGCCCCGCCACGCCGCAGTCCCGCCAGGAGCGACATCATGCAAAAAATCGACCGCCGAGGCTTTCTGACACTCGCAGGCGCGGCGCTCGCGGCGAGCGCCGCGCCCGCCTTCTCCGCGACATCGTCCGGTCGCCCGGACAGCATCACCGTGCGCGACGCGGGCGGCTCCTACGTCGACGCCTTCCGCGAGGCCTTCTATCTGCCCTTCGAGGCCAAGACGGGCATCAAGGTCGTTCCGGCGGCGTCCGCGCCCGAGCCGACGGCGCAGATCAAGGCGATGGTCGAGGCGAAGTCGTATCTATGGGATGTCGCGCTCCTGAGTCTGGCGGCGCACGATCAATGCGTGAAGAGCGACCTTCTCGAACCGCTCAATATCGGCGGCTCCGCCTACGACGACCTGCCGCCGGAGTATCGCCGGCCGCATTTCGCCGGTGTCGACGTCTACACGACCGTGCTCGCCTATCGCGCCGACAAGGTCAAGCGCGCGCCGCAATCGTGGCAGGACTTCTGGAACGTGAACGACTTCCCGGGCCGCCGCGCGCTGCGCAACTTTCCGTTCGACACGGTCGAGATCGCGCTGATGGCCGATGGCGTGCCGACCGGCAAGGTCTATCCCTGCGACCTCGACCGCAGCTTTGCGAGCCTGAACAGGATCCGGCCGGCGGTGAACGCCTGGTGGACGGCGGGCGCGCAATCGACGCAACTGCTGCAGACCGGCGAAGTCGACATGATCGCGATCTGGAACGGCGCCGCCCAACGCACGATCGATGCGGGCGCGCCGGTGAAGCTCGTCTGGAACCAGAACATCGCGGGGGTCGAGGGCTGGTGCATCGTGCGCGGGACGCCGAAGGCGCAGGCCGCGCGCGAGTTCGTCGCGTTCGCGATGCAGCCTCAGCAGCAGGCGCTGCTCGCCAAGTACATGAGTTACGGGCCGGCGAATCCGAAGGCGTACGAGCATATCGATCCGAAGCGCGCGCAGGTGCTGAGCACCAATCCGGATTATCGGAAAGTGGCGCTCATGATCGACAACGATTACTGGGTCACGCACAAGGACAAGACCATCGAGCAGTTCAACGCCTGGAGAATGCGATGAGCGTGCTGGCGGCCAGCCTGGCCGGCCCCCACGGCCACGCCGACGAGGCGCGCGCCCGCGCGGACCGGCTCTCTGGCAGGCCGCTCAAGCTGCGCACCGCGGGCCTCACCAAGCGTTACGGCGACGTTCTCTCGCTCGCCGCCACCGACCTCGCGATGGCCGAAGGCGAATTCCTCACCCTGCTCGGCCCTTCGGGTTCGGGCAAGACGACCTTGCTTTCGCTGATCGCCGGCCTCGTCGAACCGGACGCGGGAGAAATCTGGATCGACGGCCAGAACGCCACGCGCGTGCCGAGCAAGAAGCGCGACCTCGGGCTCGTGTTCCAGAATTACGCGCTCTTTCCGCACCTGAGCGTCTACGAGAACATCGCGTTTGCCCTGCGCATGCGAAGGATGAGCGAACGGGACATCGGCCGCGCGGTCGGGCAGGTGCTGGAAGTGGTGCGTCTGTCGCATCTCGCGGAGCGCATGCCGCAGGCGCTTTCGGGCGGCCAGCAGCAGCGCGTCGCGCTCGCGCGCTGCTTCGTGTATCAGCCGTCGATCATCCTGATGGACGAGCCCCTCGGCGCGCTCGACAAGCGGCTGCGCGATCACATGCAGATCGAGATCGTGCGGCTCTCGCGCGAAGTGGGCGCGAGCGTGATCTACGTCACGCACGATCAGGAAGAAGCGCTCGTGATGAGCGACCGCATCTGTCTCCTGAACGAAGGGCGCGTCGAGCAGATCGGCACGCCGGAAGAGCTCTATTTCTCGCCGGCGAATCTGTTCACCGCGGGCTTTCTCGGCGAGTCGAACCGCTTTCGCGTCACCGTGAGCGCGGACGGCGAAGCGCGTCTCCCCGACGGCAGCCGCGTGCTGTGCCGCACCCCCGTGCCGGTCGAGGCGGGCCCGGCGAGCGTCATCGTGCGGCCGGAGAACCTGGAACTGCTGCCGGGCGCGGGCGCGCTCGAACCCGACAACCGGATCGATGCGGTGATCGAACGCGTCGTGCTCACCGGTCCGCTCACCCGCGTGATGATGCGCTCCTCCGACGGCGCGCCACTCGTCGCCACGTTGCCGAGCCGCATCGGCGGCGCGCGCGTCAGGCCCGGCGATGCGGTGCGCGTCGGCTTCGACCGCGACAGCGCGATTCTGCTCAACGGCACCAGCGAGGCCGGCCGAACGCCCGGTGCGGCATGAGCTCCCTCGCCACGTCCTCTCGCCGGCGCATGCCGACCCTGCGGCACATGGCGCCGCTCGTTCCCGTGCTGCTGTTTCTCGGCGCGCTCTTTCTGGTGCCGATTCTCCTGCTGCTCTCGCGCAGCGTGATCACGCCGGACGGCGCGTGGTCCGCCGCCAACTTCGTGCGCCTCTTCGAAACCTCCGCGTATTCGAAGAGCCTGTGGATCACGATCAGGGTCGGCGCGGTCACGGCGCTCCTGTCGGTCGGGCTCGGTTATCCGCTCGCGATGCTGATCGCGCGCTCGCGGCCGTCGATGGCGAGCCTTCTGACACTCGGCGTGCTGATTCCATATTGGGCCGGCGTGCTGATGCGCACCTTCGGCTGGATGGTGCTGCTCGGGCGTGAAGGCGTCGTCAATGCGTGGCTCTCGACACTCGGCTTCGGTCATCTACCTGCGCTGATCTACAACTTCAGCGGTGTGATGATCGGCATGGTCAACGCGTACATGCCGCTCGCGATCCTCGTGATGGTGTCCGTCATGAAGACCATCGATCCGCGTCTCATCAGCGCGGCGGCCACGCTCGGCGCGGGCACGGGTGAGACCTTCTGGCGCGTCTATTTTCCGTTGTCGCTGCCCGGGGTCGCCTCGGCGCTGCTGCTCGTGTTCATCTCGAGCCTGGGCGTGTTCGTCACGCCCGCGCTGCTCGGCTCCGGCGACGAAGTGATGATCGCGCAGGTCATCATCGATCAGGTGCAGCAGTTGTTGAACTGGGGCTTCGCGGGCGCGGTCGCAACGCTCGTGCTCGTTACCGCGTTCGTCATCTTCAAGGCGTTCGATCGCCTGTTCGGCGTCGATACGCTCACGGGTCAGGCCGATGCCGGCCGCTCGCCCCGATACGGAAAGTGGCGTTTCGGCCGGCGCGTCGCCGGCGGTCTCGCCGCCGCGTCCGATCGCATCGAGCGCGCCTGCGAGCGCATCATGGCCGGCGTACCGGGCGCGGGGCACACCCGCAAGGCGATGCGCTATCTGCTCGCGGGCCTGATTCTGCTGTTTCTCGTCGCGCCGGCCCTGTTCCTGATTCCCGTGTCGTTCACCGAAGGCAGTTTCATTCAATGGCCGCCGCGCGGCTTCTCGCTGCGCTGGTACGCGCTCATTCTCGGTTCGGACCTCTGGGCCCGCGCCGCGCTGCGCTCGTTCGGCATCGGCTTCGCAAGCGCCGCGCTGGCGCTCGTCATCAGCCTGCCCACCGCCATCGCGCTCACGCGGCGCCGCTTCGCGGGTCAGCAAGCCTTGCTCGGCTTCATTCTCGCGCCGATGATCGTGCCGCACATCCTGCTCGCCGTGTCGCTCTTCCTGGTCTATGCGCGGCTCGGGCTCGTGGGCACGAGCGCGGGCCTCGTGCTCGGCCATACGGTGATCGCGCTTCCCTACACCGTCATCACGCTGATGGCCACGCTCACCACTTACGATCGCCGCCTCGACCAGGCCGCCGACACGCTCGGCGCGGGCGTGCTGCAGCACATCCGCTTCGTCATGCTTCCGGTGATCCGTCCCGGCCTGATCGCGGCGTTTCTCATCGCCTTCGTGACATCGTTCGAAGAGCTCACGCTCGCGATGTTCGTGACGGGCGGACTCAGCAGCACGCTGCCCAACCAGCTATGGTCCGAGATGCTGATGGCGGCGAGCCCCGCGCTCGCCGCAGTGTCGACGCTGATTTTTGCGTTCGTCGTCGTGATCGCGGTGGCCATTCATCTGCTGCGCGCGCGGGATCGGCGCGCTTAGCGCCGGTCCTACTCGTGCCAGTTCCCCGCCCCGCCGGCGAACGCAGGCACCCCCATCTCCTCGCGACTCCGCGCCTCGCGCGCCTCGTCGGCCTCGACAGTCTTGCTGGTGTCGATGAAAAGCGCCGCGACCGCGCCCACCGCGAGCAGCCCCGCGGAAATCGTGAACGGCACGTTGTAGCTGCCCGTCTGTTCGATCAGATAGCCGAAGGCCACCGGCGACACCATCCCCGCCACGCCGAAGCCGGTGTTCATCATGCCGCCCGCGGTACCCGCATATTTGCCCGCGATATCGAGCGGCAAGGTCCACAACACCGGATTGGTGATCTCCAGGAAGAAGAACGAGCCGGTCAGGAACCACACCGCGGCGATCGGGCTCGGCGCATTGACCATCGGCAGCAGGAAGGCGAGCGAGCCGCCCATGCCCACGACCAGAATGCTGCAGCGCGCGAGGCGCAGCCGCCCCGTGAGCCTGTAGATGCGGTCCGATAGCACGCCGCCGAGCGTATCGCCGATCACGCCCGCGAGCAGCGGCAGCGCGGTGAAGAGCGCGAGGTGCTTCAGATCGAAACCGCGCGATTCCTTCAGATACGACGGCAGCCACGTCAGATACACCCACAGCAGCCAGCCATAGCAGAAGTCCACGAACGTCACGAGCCACATGCGATGAATCAGCTTGCGCCAGGGCGTCGCGTTCTTCTTGGCGCGCGCGCATTCCCCCGCGCGATAGCCGATTTCCGCGGTTTCCTCGGGCGTGATGCGGCGGTTCTCATCGGGCGAGTTGGTGAACACGAAGAGATAAAGCGCCGTCCATGCGAGGCTCGCGACGCCGAGCAGGATGAACGCCTCGCGCCAGCCGCTCGCCGCGACGACGGCGAGCACGACCGGCGGCGTGACCGCGCCGCCCAGCCGCGCGAAGCTGTGCGTGATGCCTTGCGCGAAGCCGCGCTCGTGCACCGGCATCCAGTACGTGAACGCGCGCGTCGCGGTCGGGAAAGCGCCGCCTTCGCCGATGCCGAGCGCGACGCGCATCAGCACGAGCATCGCGATGCTGCCCGCGAAGCCCGTCGCGAGCGTGGCCGCGCCCCAGATCAGCGAGAGCACGGTCAGCACGAGCTTCGGCCCGAAGCGGTCGGCGAGCCAGCCGCCGACGATCTGCATCACCGCGTACGGATAAGCGAAGGCGGAGAACACGAGTCCGAGCTGCACGGACGTCAGTCCCATCTCCTGGCGAATCAACGGACCCGCGACGGCGATATTCACCCGGTCGATGTACGAGATGAAGTACATCAGGCACATCACGCCGAGAATGATATGGCGCGTCTTCACGCGCTGACGATGCTTGTTCACGTTGTCTCCTTGTCGACCGGAGTCATCGCTTCAGCGATTTGCTCCGGTCCCATGTAAAGCTCAGTCCATCTGATGTGGAATGGGTCGAGTGTGCGGATCCGCGCCAGCTTATCCTGCGGGCTGCGGGCTCTGCACGAGCTTCAGGCGCTGCACCTTGCCCGAGGGGCCGCGCGGCAATGCATCGATGAAGCGGAATTCACGCGGTGTCTTGTAGCGGCCGAGTTCGCGCAGGCAGTGCGCGCGCAGCTCGGCGACATCGAGCGAAGCCGCGCCGCCGCTCGGCACGATGAACGCGACGATATCCTGCCCGTAAGCCGGATCGGGGACGCCGACCGCGGCCGCTTCGAGCACGCCGGGATGGCGCAGGAGCGCCTCGTCGATCTCGCGCGGCGCGATGTTCTCGCCGCCCTTGATGATGAGCTCCTTCGCGCGCCCGTTGATGTAGAAGAAGCCCGCCTCGTCGCGATAGCCGAGGTCGCCGGTGCGCAGCCATCCTTCGGCGATGAAGGCGTCGCGGGTCTCGTCGGGCCGCTTGTAGTAGCCGCTCATCAGCTGATCCCCGCGCAGCACGAGCTCGCCCGTTTCGTGCGGCGCGCACTCGCGCCCTTCGAGATCGACGATCTTCGCCTCGCCGCCCGACGGCAGGCCGATGCTGCCGATTCTCCGCAACGCCTGATCGTACGGATTGCTGAAAGCCGGCGCGGCGGTCTCCGTCATCCCCATCGTTTCGATGACGCCGATGCCGAAGCGCTCCTCGAACGCGCGATGATGATCGGCCGGCAGCGCCGCCGATGCGCTGCGGCAGAACTTGAGCGCGGAGAGATCGACGCCTTGCGCGCCTTCGCCGTTGAGCAGATAGGCGACGATGGTCGGCACCACGTTGATCCATGTGCAGCCGTGCTGCGAAGCCTCGCTCCAGAACGTGCGCGCCGAGAAGCGCGGCGTCATCACGGCCGAGCCGCCGTGATACAGCGGCGTGAGCAGCGCCACGACGAGGCCGTTGATGTGATAGAGCGGCAGCGACACGAGCACGCGATCGTCCTCGGAGAGACGATGCTCCGCGCTGATGTTGCGCATGTTCGCGAGCAGGCTGCGGTGACTCAGGAGCACGCCCTTCGGCGCGCCGGTCGTGCCCGACGTGTACATCAGGAGCGCGGTATCGCCGGGGTTGATGCCGCCCCCCTCGCTTGCGACGATGCGCACGCCGGGAGGCGCATCGTCGCGCGAGAGAGGAATCGCGCGCGTGGACAGCGCCGGGATGTCGGGCAACACGTTTGTATCCGGCGACGTGCGCACCACCGCGATCTCGCGCTTCATGCCTTCGGCGCGCAGCGCGTCGATTGCCTCGATGATCGTGTCGTGCGTATCGTCGGCGACGAAGATCGCGCGCGTATCCGAATGCTCGACGATGTAGCGCACCTGCGAAGGCTGGCACAGCAGGTTCAGCGGATTGGCGACGAGCCCGCCGTACATCGCCGCAAGCAGAAGACGCGCGGTCTGGATGCCGTTGCCCATGAAGACGGAGACGACATCGCCCGGCCGCAGTCCTGCCGCCTTGAAGCGCGCTTCGAGCGCACGGCAGTCGTCGCGCAGTGCGCCGAAGGTCAACGTGCCGCCTTGCGCCGCGCAGAGCAGGAAGTGCCTGTCGGGAGCATGTTCGGCCCGCGCGTCGATCAATGCGCGCAGCGTACGCGCATCGTGCGGCAGTCCGGCGCGCGAAGCGATTCGATCGGGAAGCGCGCTCATCGTCCGCACCTCCGGAAGTAGTCGCCGAGGAGCGCATCGACTTCCGGCACGCGCTCCGCGATCGGGTAGGCGACGCGCGTGATGTTCAGGTATTGCCGATAGCCGAGATTCGACGAGAAATTGTTGCCGCCCCAGGTGCCGCAGCCCATCGAGAGCGAGAACGGCAGGCCGTTGTCGAAGTTGCCGCCGGTCGCGAGGCAATGCGCCTGATCGACGATCACGCGCGCCACCGGCAACTGCGTGCCGAGCGTGACAGCGAGTGCGTCGTCCGCGCCGTGCACGCCGACCGAATGCCCCGCGCCCATGTAGCTGTAAATGCCGCGCACGATGTCCATCGCCGCGTCGATGTCGTGTGCGCGATAGACCGTCAGCACGGGCGAGAGCTTCTCGCCCGAGAACGGATGATCGGCGCCGTAGCCGCTTTCCTCCACCATGAGGAACTTCGGCTCGCGCGCGGCGATGTCGTCGAGGCCCGCCTCGCGCGCGATCGTCGCGGCGGAGCGCGCCGTGCAGCGCGCCGAGAGCTTGCCGTCCTGCCACATCGCCGACTGCAATTGCGCCTTTTGCGCGGCGTCGAGCAGCACGCCGCCTTGCGCCGCGAGGGCATCGAGCATGCGCGCGTAGACCGCATCCTCGATCACGACGCTGTTCTCCGACGAGCAACTGGTCGCGTTGTCGAAGGTCTTGGATACGGCGATCTTGCGCGCCGCATCATCGGGTTTCGCGCTCGCCGTGACGATCGACGCGACGTTGCCGGCGCCCACGCCGAAGGCCGGCGTGCCGCTCGTATAGGCCATGCGCACGTTGGCCTGCGAGCCGGTCGCGACGACCAGATCCGCGAGGCGCATCAACGCGGCGGTCGCGGCCTTGCCAATCGGCTGCGGCAGCATCTGCACGAGATCGGGATCGAGCCCCGCCTTCGCGAACTCCGCGTGAATGAAGCCGATGAGCAGCGCGCACGACGAATAGCCCTTCGGCGAGGGCGCGACGATGATCGCGTTGCCGCACTTGAGCGCGTTGATGATCTTGTTGGCCGGCGTCGCGCCCGGATTCGTCGACGGCGTGATCGCCGCCACCACGCCCACCGCGCGCGCGATCTCGACGATGCCGTGCGCCTCGTCCCGCGCGATCACGCCCGTCGTCGCGACGCCGTGGAGATCGCGCAAGAGGCCGAGCGTCTTGCGATGGTTCTTGCGGAACTTGTCGTCGGCGTTGCCGAGTTCCGTATCGCGCACGGCGAGTTCCGCGAGTCGCCGGTTGCGTTGCGGCTCCATGATCGCCCACGCGGCGGCCGCGGCGGCGGTGTCGAGGGTCTCCTGCCCGGCGTGCTCGAAGCGGCGCTGCGCGGCGCGTGCTCGCGCCACCAGTGCGCCGACGATGCGATCGGCATCGGATTCCTGTGTGTTCGGCGTCTGCGCGCGGGAACGCGCGAGGGTGGCGCCGCTTGCCATGTCATTCATGCGATAAGCCTCGGCTGATGAAGGATTGGAGGTGCTATCCAATCTAGTCAGCCGCGTTCGTCGCGCGGTCCCGTTTTCTGGACGAACGCGTGCAGCGAAATCGCCAGCATCGAAAAATCAGGTTTTCGGGACTTTCCATAGTCCCGAAAACCGGTGTTTTCGACGCACAATGAAATACAAACGCAAAGTAGAAGGAGACAGCGTGACGTCGAATCAATCGAATGCCGCCGCCGTGCGCGCGTTTCGCGTGCTCGAAACGCTCGCGGAGGCGAACCGCCCGCTATCGATGACCGAGCTCGTCGATGCGCTCGGCCTGCCCAAGCAGACGGTGCATCGCATCCTCGTGCAATTGATGGACGCCTGGCTCGTGACGCGCGGCGCGAGCGACAAGCTCTACGAATGCTCGGCGCGCGTGCGCACGCTCGCCATCAATGTGCTGATGCACGCGGGCCCCGCTGCGGCGCGGCATGCGCTGCTCGAGCAGCTCGTCACGCGCGTCGGCGAAACCTGCAATCTGACGATGCTCGCGGGTAACGACGTCGTCTATGTGGATCGCGTTGAAACCGGCTGGCCGCTGCGCATGCATCTGCAGCCGGGCTCGCACGTGCCGCTGCACTGCTCGGCAAGCGGCAAGCTGCTGCTCAGCTTTCTGCCGAAGGAACGGCGCGAACGCATGATCGAGCGCATGCCGCTGCGTTCATACTCGGAGCGCACCATCACCGACCGGGACGCGCTGCGCAAGGAGCTCGCGGTGACGCGCCGCCGCATGCTCGCCATCAACAATCAGGAGCATCTGCAGGGGCTCGTTGCGATTGCAGTGCCGGTGATGCTCGACCGCAATCGCGCGTGCGCGGCCATCGCAATTCAGGCGCCGGTGGGACGCATCGGGCTCGATCAGCTGCTCGCCTTCGAGCCCGATCTGCGCCGCACCGCCGAAGAAACCGCCAAGACGTTCAGGGAATGAGCGGCCGGTCCGCGAATGCAGCATTCCGGCCGCCTGCGAGCTCAACGCTCCGCTGTTTGCAGATGCCGCGTCGAATGGTCTTCGGATTCGACTTCGACTTCCTTGCGGCCGCGCTTGAACACGACATAAGCGACGATCAGGATGCCCAGACTGGCGACGCCGAGCCACAGCGGCTTGCGTTGATCGGGGATGAAGGCCATCGCGACGAGAATCGCCAGCATCCCGAAGATCGCGAGCCAGGTCAGATAGGGAAATCCCCACATGCGCACGCGCAGGTCGTTCGCCTCGAAGCTCGTCATGCGGCTGCGCAGGCGCAGTTGCGAGAACGCGATCAGCAGGTACACGAAGATCGCGACCGTGCCGTACGAGTTGACGAGGAACGCGAACACCGTATCCGGCGAGATGTACGACATCACCACCGACACATAGCCGAACACCGTGCCGAGCAGAATCGCGCGAGTCGGCACGCCGCGCTTGTTCACCTTCGCGAGACCGAGCGGCGCATCGCCGTGACGCGTCAGCGCGAACAGCATGCGCGAGGCCGCATAGAGGCCCGAGTTGAGCGCGGACAGCACGGCGGTGAGCACGATCGCATTCATCACGTTCGCCGCGGCGGGCATGCCCATCACGTCGAGCGCGCTCACGTAGGGCGTCGCCATCTGATGCGAGTTCCACGGCACGAGCGCGACCACCAGCGCGACCGAGCCGACATAGAACACCAGCACGCGCGTGATGACCGAATTGGTCGCCTTCGCGACGGCCTTGGCGGGCTCCTTCGCCTCCGCCGCCGCGATCGTGACGATCTCCGCGCCGAAGTAGAAGCCTGTCGCCGCGACCGCGCCCGTCATGACCGGTCCGATGCCATTGGGCATGAAGCCGCCGTGTCCGAGGAAGGTTGCGGCGACATCGGCCGTGTGCATCGACGCGGGCCACAGGCCGCATACATAGAGGCCGCCGAGAAACAGGAACACGATGATCGCGCCGACCTTGATCGACGAGAACCAGAACTCGAACTCGCCGTAGCTGCTGACCGAAATCAGGTTCGTCAGCGTCAGCACGACGAGGAGCACCAGACTGATGATCCACGAAGGCACGTCGGGTATCCAGAACTGCACGAGCTTCGCGCCCGCCACCGCTTCGAGCGCGATCACGATGACCCAGAAGTACCAGTACATCCAGCCGGTCAGGAAGCCGGCGAGACGCCCCGGTCCGCGCTGCGTCTTGAACGCGAGGCGCGCATATTCGTAGAACGAGCCGACGGCGGGCATCGCACAGGCCATCTCGCCCAGCATGCGCATGACGAGCACCACGAGACCACCGGTGATGAGGAACGAAAGAATCGCGGCTGGTCCCGCCTGCTGGATCACCACACCGCTACCGACGAAAAGTCCGGCGCCTATGACGCCGCCCAGCGCGATCATCGTCATGTGGCGCTGCTTGAGGCCACACTTGAGATCGCCTTGATCCGTACTCGATTGCATGTCGTCTCCTGATCTGCTTGTATCGATTGCCCCTTCGACCGCCGGTTCGTTGCCAGCGTGTCGAGGCACTTCATTGCTTCACGCGATGCCGCTCTCCCTCTTCTCAGAGCGTGGGACGGTCCTTGCGGAACGCGTTCTTCACCGCGATCTTGCCGTCCTTGAAGGTGAAGACGTCCACCATGCGCGCCTCGATGCGCGAGCCGTCCGCCTTCGTGCCGCGAAACGTCGATTCCGATACGCCGCGCTCGCCGCTCACGAAATGCTCGCCGTCCTTCCACGATGCATCGGGGCATGTTTCCCATGCGAGCGCGAAGCCCTTGCGCACTTCGTCGCGGCCGCTGAAGGTGCGGCCCAGTACATCCGGGCCCGCCACGCCGTGAAAGACGCATTCGTCCGCCATGCAGCTCATCAGCGCTTCGATGTCGTGGCGGTTCCATGCATCGTTGAACGTCTCCAGAAGGCGGATGTAGTCCTGATTCGTTTGAGTGCTCATGTGTCGATCTTTTCAGTACGTTGCGAAAGGGTTCAGCGCTTTTCGTCCTGCGCCAGATACTTGTGGTAAAGGAATCGTTGGCCGACGCGGCGAAACGGCGCGAAGCCCTTCCACCGCACCATGCCCATCACGTTCGGATATTCGAGCGCGGAGTCGTAGATCGGCAGATCGTCGCGGCTGCTTTGCCACTTGCCCGCGACACGCTCGGCCAGGCGCCGCCCCGCATGCGCGGAGAATGACACGCCGTTGCCGCCGTAGCCGACGGCATAGAAGATGCTCTGCTGCGGATCGGGCTGCGCGACGCGCGGCATCATGTCGTGACTCACGTCGACCCAGCCCCACCACGAATAGTCGATGCGTATGCCCTTGAGCGAAGGAAACTTGCGATGCAGCCCTTCGACGAGCACCTCCATATGCCGCGGGTTCGCGGCATCGGCGCCCGTGATCGCGCTGCGGCTGCCGATCTGCACGCGGTTATCCGGCAACAGGCGATAGTAGAAACGCAGCGTGCGCGTATCGGTGATGACCTGACGCGTGCGGAAATTCGTCGAGGCAAGTTCCTGCTCCGTAAGCGGCCGCGTGACGAGCGAGTTCGAGAGGATCGGCATGATCTTCGCGTTGAGCGCGCGATGCATGTCGTTGCGCGTATAGCCGCCCGTCGCGAACGCGACCGCCTTCGCACGAATGACGCCGCGCGGCGTGCGCACGTGATGCACGCCGCGAATCGTCTCGACGTTGAGCACGGGCGTGCTCGGATGGACCTTCACGCCGAGCGAGCGCGCCATGCGCAGATAGCCGAACGCGAGCTTGAGCGGATGCACGCCGATGCCGTCCGGTTCGAGCAGCGCGCCGCAGCTTTCGCGATCGTCGACATACGATTGCGCGACTTCCTTGGCGCTCAGCATGTGCGCGTCGTAGCCGAAGACGTCGCGCATCACCTTGCATTCGTTGGCGAGGAAGTCCATCTTGCGCGCGCGGTGCGCGATGTACAGATGGCCGCCCGGCTGCGGATCGCATGCGAATTCCTCGATCAAATGCTTGAACGTATCGAAGCCTTCGCGAATCTCCGCATCGAGCTTGAGCGCCGTCTGCTTGCCCCAGCGCTCGATCCATTGCGAGCGATAGAGACGGCCGCTCGCGTTCTGCCCCTGCCCGCCGTTGCGGCTCGTGCAGCCCCAAGCGGTGCGGTTTGCATCGACGACCGTCGCGCGGATGCCGTGCTCGCGGGCCAGAAAGAGCGCGGTGGAAAGACCGGTGAATCCCGCGCCGACGATCAGCACGTCGACATCGGCATCGCCGGGCAACGGTCCGTCGTCTTCGGGCGGCTCGCCGGCGGTCGCGACCCAGTAGGTGGGCGCGTAGTCCATCGCCTGACGGCTGATGGGCGAGACGAGCGGATCGTAGAGCGGATCGTATGGGGCGCACGCGCCACGAAGGGCCGGCGCAGGGAAGTCGAGAGTAGCCACCGATAACTCCTTGGAAAGTACCCTCATACTGCACCGAACTCCGCGCGCCGCTTAGTGCCAGCCCGAAACCTTCGTTAGTGCCAGGTCGGTGTCCGCAAAGGCGCCTCCGCGCGGCGCCACTGGCCCCACCGATTGGCCGTCTCTGGCACTACGAGGGACCATTTTTGTCTGGTCATACTGGACCGAATTCCCTTTCGCCCCGCGCGATGCAGGCACTGCGCGGGGTCATGATCATGCGGAGTGGACCATGCTCAAACTCTTGATCGGACTCGGTTTGCCCTTTGTCGGCGTGATCGGGCTGCTGCCTTGGGCCGCGTCGAAAGACATTTACGTGCTCGGCATTCCGTTTATCTATGCGTGGATTTTCGGCTGGTTCGTGCTGACGTCCATTTGTCTCGAGCTTTGCTGGGTACTGTTCGACAAAAAAGCTGAACGGCGCGAAGCGCGCGATGCATAGAGGAGGATTTCGGTATGGCTTCCACGGTATTTCTGGGGTTCATCGCGCTGTCGCTGTGGCTGGCGCTGCGCGCGGGCAAGGGACGCGGCTCGCAGAGCGTGCACGACTTCTTTGTCGCGTCGCGTCAATTCGGCGCGTGGCTCGTGTTCTTTCTCGCGGCGGGCGAGATCTACAGCATCGGCACGATGGTCGGCTTTCCGGGCGGCATTTACGCGAAAGGACCGACCTACGGGGTCTGGTTCCTCGGCTATATCCTGCTTGCGTATCCGATCGGCTATTTCGTCGGGCCGAAGATCTGGGAGGCGGGCAAGCGCCATAACGCGATCACCCTGCCCGATCTCTTCAAGGGACACTTCGCCAGCCGCGCGCTGGAGCTGATCGTCGCCGTCTCAGCGCTCATCTTTCTGCTGCCGTGGGGCCAGCTGCAATTCACCGGCCTCGTCGCCGCGCTCAAGGGCCTGGGCTGGAACGTGAACCCCGTGGGCCTCATCATGATCTCGGCGCTGCTCGCGTTCACGTATATCGCGATCGCCGGCGTGCGCGCATCGGCGTATATCGCGATCCTGAAAGACATTCTGATGGTCGCGGCGATCGTCGTGACGGGCCTCGCGGTGGCGTGGGAAGCGGGTGTCGAGCCGGTGTTCAGAGCGGCGAGCCAGCACGTATCGAACGCGATGAACGCGCATCAGCTCACCTTCTCGATGAGCACGATGCTGTTCCAGTCGCTCGGCTTCTATGTGATGCCGTTCGCGATCCAGAACTTCTTCACCGCGAAGAGCGCCGACACGATCCGCCGCTCGCAAGTCGTGATGCCGCTCTACATGCTGATGTATCCGTTCCTCGTGGTCGCGTCGTACTACGCGATTGCGCAGAATGTGCCGCTCGGCTCGCCCAACGAGGCTTTCTTTACCGCCGTCGTGCATCTGCTGCCACCCTGGCTGGTCGGCATGGTCGCGGCCGGCGCGTCGCTTTCGGGGCTGCTGGTGCTCGCGGGCATCTGTCTCGCGATCGGGCCGGTCGTCACGCGCAACCTGCTGCCGAACATGCCGGAGACGCGCCAGAAGGCCAGCGCCAAAGTGGTGATCGGGCTGTACCTGGTGCTGTCCATCGGCATGACGCTCGCCACGCCCAACCTGATGCTCACGCTCATCAACATGACGTACTACGGCGTCACGCAGTTCTTTCCCGGCGTGATCGCCATCGTGTTCGGCCTGCGCGTGAGTGCGCGGGCCATCGCATCGGGGATGCTGGTGGGGCAGGTGCTGGCGGTCGTCCTGTATGTGCTGCATGTCGATATAGCGGGCCTGAATCTCGGCCTCGTCTGTCTCGCGGTGAATGTGCTCATCGTCTTTCTCGCCAATCCGAGCGCCGGCCGCAAGCAGGTTCACGCCGACCTGATCCACTCGAACGACTCATGACCCAGACCGACAACGACGCAGTGAAGGTGCTCGTCGCACGCAAGATTCTGACGATGAACCCGCAACAGCCGGTCGCCACGCACGTGGCGATCCGCAACGGCAGAATTCTCTCTGTCGGCGCGCGTGACGACATACGCCAATGGACCGACGCCGAACCGGACACGACCTTCGGCGACAAGGTGCTGATGCCGGGCCTCGTGGAAGGCCACTCGCATCTGATGGAAGGCGCGATGTGGAGCGCGGTGTATGTCGGCTATTACGAGCGCCGCGGGCCGGATGGCACGCGCTGGGCCGGCCTGCAATCGCTCGATGCGGTGATCGAGCGATTGCGGGAAGCCGAGCGCAAGCTCGACGACGCCAGCACGCCGTTGCTCGCATGGGGCTTCGATCCGATCTTCTTCGGCAGCGACCGCCTGACGGTGGCGCAACTCGATCGCGTATCGGCGACGCGCCCGATCGCGATCCTGCATGCGAGCGTGCATCTGATGAACGTGAATTCGCCGATGCTCGAACTCGCCGGCATCGACGAGGACACGGATGTCGACGGCATCGTGAAGGACGCGAGCGGTGGGCTCACCGGCGAATTGCAGGAGTTCGCGGCAATGTTTCCGGTGTATCGCGTGATCGGCGCGAAGCTCTCGCTATCCGCGAGCGACAACCCCGAGGCGATCCGCGACTTCGGCCGGGTCGCGCAGCTCGCGGGCGTGACGACGGCTACCGACCTGCTCAACGATCTGTCCGACAAGGGCATGCGCAATCTCGTCGAAGTGACGCGCGATGCGCGCTTTCCGATTCGGCTCGTGCCCGCGTTCGGGCCGCAGCGCAATCCCGAAGGCGGGCCTTCTCGCGTGCTCGAAGCGGTCGAGCTCAACTCGGACAAGCTGCGCTTCGGTCCGGTGAAGTTCATCGTCGACGGCTCGATTCAGGGCTTTACCGCCCGCCTGCGCTGGCCGGGCTATGTGAACGGGCGGCCGAACGGTTTGTGGCTGATTCCGCCGGAGCAGTTCGTCGAAACGTTTCTGCCCTTCCATCTCGCAGGGCTGCAACTGCACATCCACACGAATGGCGACGAAGCGACCGAGCTCGTGCTGGACGCGATCGAGGCCATCGTGAGCCGACACCCGCGCGCGGACCATCGGCATACGCTGCAGCATTGCCAGATGGCCGACGCGCGGCAGCTCGCGCGCGCTGCACGCCTCGGCATGTGCGTGAACTTCTTCTCGAACCACATCTATTACTGGGGCGACGCGCACTATACGCAGACGATGGGCGCCGACCGTGCGAACCGGATGAACGCGGCGGGCACGGCGAACGCGCTCGGCATCACGTTCGGCCTGCATTCGGATGCGCCGATCACGCAGCTCAATCCGCTCTTTACGGCGTGGTGCGCGGTGCAACGGCAGACCGCATCGGGCCGTGTCCTGGGCGAAGCGGAGCGCCTGAGCGTAGCCGACGCACTGCGTGCGATCACGCTCGGCGCCGCTTATACGATCGGCATGGACGACGTGATCGGCAGCATCGAGGTCGGCAAGTTCGCGGACTTCGCCGTGCTCGATGAAGATCCGCGTGAGGTTCCCGCCGAGCGCCTCGGCCAAATGCGCGTGTGGGGCACGATCCTTGGCGGTCGCGCTTTTCAGGCGCCTGCTTGATGTCTCCGATTCCGCTCGTCGTCATCGGTGGCTATCTCGGCGCGGGCAAGACCACGATGATCAACGCGCTGCTGAGCAACACCGAGGGCCGCCGCGTCACGGTGCTGGTCAACGACTTCGGCTCGATCAACATCGATGCGGCGTTGATCCGCGAGCGCAGTGACGATGTGATCGGACTGGAGAACGGCTGCGTGTGCTGTTCGATCGGCGGCAAGCTGATGGAAACGCTGATCGACATCAGCGCGCGGGAGGTGCGGCCCGATCTGCTCGTGATCGAGGCGAGCGGCGTGTCGGACCCGGTGCGCATCGCGCAGGTGGGCATGCTCGATCGCGCCTTCCGTTTGCAGGGCATCGTCGTGGCGGTGGATGCGGAGCGCATCGAGGAGACGCTTGCGGATGCGTATATCGGCGATATTGCGCGGCGGCAGATCGAAGGCGCGACATCGATCGTGCTCACGAAGACTGATCTCATCGCGGCCGATGATGCGCGTGCGGTGCGTGCGCGGGTGATGGAGTTGGCGCATACGCGCATCGTGTTCGATGGCGATCGGGGCGAGGTGCCGAATGTGCTTTTCTTTGGCGATCAGGCATTGTTGCGTGAAGGCGTCATGCCGCTGCGGGCATTAGGGCCGTCTCGAGATCTTCCTGCGAACCTGCGCAGCTTCACGTTTCATTCCGACAAGCGCTTCGACAGGCGGCGGCTGAAGGACACGTGTGCTTCCTTCTCCGATCGGATCTTGCGGGCGAAGGGTTTCGTTCGCTTCGACGATGGTGCTTGTGCGGAGATTCATGTCGTCGGGAAGCGGTGGTGTGTCAGGCCTTGCTGCGATGTTGCGGGGACCGATATCGTCGTTATTGGGCTCTTCGAGCCGGATGAGGTTCAGGGTTTTGATGCGGCGCTTCTTGGGGCTGCTTCTTTGTTCGTGGAATCCTGAATTCTTAGTGGTCTATTAGCGTTGCCCCTGTGCGGGGCGGCAGTCACTTTCTTTGCTGCTGCAAAGAAAGTAACCAAAGAAAGCAGCTTTGGACCCAGAGTACTTGAGCGGGCTCGTCGTCATCGTTCGGAGTGGCCCAGCCTCTAAGTGTTGCCCTCAAAGGACCAACGCGACGTGGCTCGCGCACGGTCTGGCGAGCTAGAAGTTTAAGGGTGCTGGTTCAGCACCAAAGCGTTCCGGCACAGCGCTACGCGCTGCCGCAGGGTCTGCAAGGGAAACCGCCGTTAGGCAGAAGCGGAGAGATGGAAGCGTTAGTAAGAACGCGGGCGCACACCCGATTTCCCCTTCGGCCGCGCAGCGGCCCGTGCTCTTGGGTGCTGAACCAGTCAGTTTTGTGGTGCGATTTGGCAGACCGTGCGCGAGCCACGGCGCGTTGGTCCTTTGAGGGCGACACTTAGGGGCTGGGCCACTCGGACCGATGACGACGAGTCCGCCTCAAGCACTCCGGCCCAAAGCTGCTTTCTTTGGTTACTTTCTTTGCAGCAGCAAAGAAAGTGACTGCCGCCCCGCACAGGGGCAACACTAATAGACCACTAAGAATTCAGGATTCCACGGAAGAACAAGCAAGCGACCAAACAAAACCTAGCCCCCACTACGCCGCCGCTCCCCCACCCACCCCGCGAGCTTCGCAAACAAAGTCATATCCGGCGCCACGGATAAATCAACGGCAAAGTGATGCCGATAGTACGGACTAAGATCGAGCCCGACGCCGAGCCCAAGCACTTCCACCACCCGCGCAGCATCATACCGCTCCACGACTTCACGCAAATGCTGATCGAGATAGCAGGAATCATTCGCCTGCGCAGTCGCGCTATCCATCGGACTTCCATCCGAGATCACGACAAGAATGCGTCGCGCTTCACCACGCGCGACCAGCCTCGAGCAGGCCCACTCCACCGCCTCCCCATCGATGCCCTCGCGGAACAGATCAGCCTTGAACAGCGCCGCGATATCGCCGCGCGCCGCACGCCAGCTTGCATCGCCTTCCTTGAAGATCATGTGGCACGCTTCGTTGAGCCGCCCCGGATGGCGCGGCCTGCCCAACGCCAACCAGTCTAGCTTCGCGCGCCCGCCGTTCCATGCACCCGTCGTGAAGCCGAGCACTTCGGTCGCCACACCGGCCATGCCCAGCGCACGTACGAGCACGTCGATCATCACCGCGACCGGTTCGATGCTCGCCTTCATCGACCCGGAACAGTCGATCAGAAAGCTGACCGCGCAATCCGCGTTCGGCCGTTCGCGTTCGCGCCTGAACAAGCGCCGCTCGCCCGGCGATGCGACCAGTTGCGCCAGACGCCGCCCGTCGATGCGCCCCTCTTCCTCGCCGAACGACCAGCCATCGCGCTGCGGCACCGCAATCGACGCCTGCAGCATCCGCGCGAGGCGCGGCACGTTGATGTGCCGCGCGGCGATCAGATCGTCGAGACGCTCGCGGTATTCGCGCAACAGCGCAGCGCGAATCAGCGTCGCCGGGCGAATGGTCTTGTCATGGCGCGTAGTGAAGATGCGATAGCCCTCACCCGATGCCTCGCGCGCGCTGCTCTCCCCACTCGCGGCCAGCGCGAGGCGTTCGGCTTCGCCCTCCTCGTCGTCGATGTCGAACCAGGTGCCGAGCATCGCCCGTGCGGCTTCCTCCTTGTCATCGTCGCTTGAAGCATTGCTTTCGACGAACGCGTGCCGCACGTCGCGCACCATCGCACCAATGCGTCGCGCGATATCCAGCGCGTGATCCGCATACGCGCGCTGATCGCCGCAGTGCCGCCGCAAACCCGCGAGCGCCACGCCGAGCGACGGCGCGAGCGCAGCGCGCGTCGCCTCGATGAGCCCCTCGGTTTCTTCGAGCACGGCGCGCCCGGACAGACGCGACGCGGCCATCTGCGCGACCGTGTAAATCAACAGACCGATGTCGCTGTCGAGCAGCCCCGCTTCGTAGCACGTGAGCGACCACGCATCGAAGCGATGCCGGACGTTATCCCTTACGCCTTCCATGCCGGCAGGCACGAGCGCTTCGCAGCGCAACTGTTCCAGCATGTCGAAGATCAGACGCTCGACCGGTTCTTCCGGCGCGAGCGCCTGATGCACCGCCGCATCGGAAAGCGCAATGCGCAGCGCGGACGCATCCGCCGCGCCGCGCGTCGCAGCAACGTCCTCGTCGTCCCTGGCGTCGCGGCGCAAATGCGGCGCATGCAGCGGCACCGGCCGCAGGTGGCGATACAGCCTGCCGCCCCGATAGTGGAGCGCACCATCGCCCGTCAGCGCGCGCACCGTTGCGGCGCACAGCGCGTCGCGCCGCGCGAGTTCGCGCGAGCCGCTCATTTCGCGGACTCGTCGTGCCACTGCGACGGCGTCTCCAGTTCCTCGCCGAACGCGCGCTGAAAATATTCCGCGACGATCGGCCGTTCCGCCTCGTCGCACTTGTTCAGGAAAGTGAGACGCAGGGCGAGCTTCACATCGTGGAAGACCTCGCAGTTCTCCGCCCAGCTAATGACGGTGCGCGGCGACATCAGCGTGGAAAGATCGCCGGCCTGGAACCCGCGCCGCGTGAGTCCCGCCATGCTCACCATCGAATCGACGAGCGCGCGACCTTCCTCGTGATCGAGCCGCGGCACGCGCGCGAGCACGATGCGCGCCTCTTCCTCGCGAGACAGATAATTGAGTGTCGCGACCACGTTCCAGCGGTCGATCTGCGCGTGATTCAGCATCTGCGTGCCGTGATACATGCCGTTCAGATTGCCGAGGCCGATCGTGTTCGTGGTCGCGAACAGGCGAAAGAAGCGGTGCGGCTGGATCACGCGGTTCTGGTCGAGCAGCGTGAAGCTGCCCTCGCGCTCGAGAATGCGCTGAATCACGAACATCACGTCAGGGCGGCCCGCATCGTATTCGTCGAACACGAGCGCGACAGGCCGCTGCAAGGCCCACGGCACGATGCCTTCCTGAAACTCGGTGACCTGGACATCGTCCCGCACGACGATCGCGTCCTTGCCGACGAGATCGAGCCGGCTCACGTGGCCGTCGAGATTCACGCGCATGCACGGCCAGTTGAGGCGCGCCGCCACCTGTTCGATATGCGTGGACTTGCCGGTGCCGTGCAGCCCCTGCACCAGCACGCGCCGGTTGAACGCAAAGCCCGCGAGAATCGCCAGCGTGACCTCGGGATTGAAGCGGTACGCCTCGTCGATTTCCGGAACGTGCGGATCGCGCGTGCCGAACGCCGGCACCTGCAAATCCGAGTCGATGCCAAACAGCGTGCGTACGGACACTTTCCGGTCCGGCTCGTCCATCCAGGTGTCGCGCATCATGCTTCGTCTCCCGTTGCTGAGGCTCCATCATAGCGTCTATATTTTTCCGGAACAATTCATTTCGTTTATTTATAGACATTCGGCCTATCGGGCGATGTTCGGCACCTCATTTACAATAATGTCGAACGAATTCAAATGGAAAAACGCCGATGGACAAGCCCGACACGCCCACGCTGCGAGCCTTCGCGCTGCTGGAGTATCTCGTGCAGGCGGGAAATCCCGTGTCGCTGACCGACATGGCCGAGGACATGGGCATGCCGAAGCCTTCGCTGCACCGCATGCTGGCGTCGCTCGAGGCGGGCGGCCTCGTGATCCGCGAGCCGGGCGACAAGAACGCTTATGTCGTCGGCCCGCGCCTCGCGCAACTGGGCCTCAACGTGATGACGCACGCGGGCGCGCGCCGGTTGCGTCACGCGATCCTCACGCGGCTCGTCTCCGATCTCGGCGAGACCTGCAATCTCACGATGCTGCACGAGAACGAAGTGCTGTATCTGGACCGCGTGGAAGCCCCGTGGCCGCTGCGACTGGACCTGAAGCCGGGCTCGCACGTGCCCGTCTGGTGCAGCGCGAGCGGCAAGCTGCTGCTCGCGATGCTGCCGCGCGAGGAGCGCAATGTGCTCGTGCGCTCGATGAAGCTGGAGCGCTTCACCGCCAACACGATCACCGATACCGAAATGCTCGAAGCGGAACTGGACCGCATCGCGAAGAAGGGTATCGCAATCGACAACGAGGAGTTCGTGCAGGGCATCGTGTGCGCGGCGGCGCCGATCGTCGATTCGAGCGGGGCATGCATCGCGGCGATCGCGGTCCACGCGCCGGTGTCGCGCTCGCCGCTGTCGCGCGCGCTGGAGATGGTGCCGCGCCTGAAGGAAGCTGCGGAGGAGCTCAGGAAGACTTTCTGAATTCGCCTCCTTATCGAGCAAAAATTGCAACCACGTGTTCCGGAAAATCCAGCTAGGAGGGCGAATTTCGGGTTAAAGTAGCCCTAATCCGAAACCATTCGTTCCGTTTCCGGTTCATGCGCGACGTCACTCACCTCGATCCCGCCGGCCACACCCGCGATGAAGCGCGGACGCTTCGTCCGCTCGCCGTGCTCGAACAGCTCGCCGCGGCCGGGCACGCTTACACGCTGTCCCAGCTTGCCGCGCGAGTGCGCATTCCCAAGGCGACGCTGTTGCGCCTCATCGATTCGCTCGAGGAGCAAGGCTATGTCGCGCACATGCCGGACTCGCGCGGCACCGACCGCGGCATCGCGCTCGGCCCGCGCGCCGCGCAGCTCGCGCTGGCCACGCTTGCCAACAGCTCGTTTACCCGCGCATGCCGCTCGATTCTGCGCTCGCTCGTCGACGTGATCGGCGAAAGCTGCAACCTCACCGCGCTCGACGGCGATACCGTTCTCTATATCGAGCGCGTCGAGACCGCCGAGCCGCTGCGTTTGCACATGCAGGCCGGCATGCGCGTGCCGCTGCATTGCACCGCGAGCGGCAAGCTGTTTCTCTCGCAGATGCCCCTCGCCGAGCGCCGCCAGATTCTCGGTCGCCTCACGCTCACGAGAAAGACCCATCGCACGCTGACCGATCAGGCGCTGCTCGAAGCCGAGCTCGACCGGCTCGCCGCGCGCGGCATCGGCATCGACAACGAGGAATTCGTGCTCGGCATGGTGGCGGTCGCGGTGCCCATCGCCGATGCCGCGACCGGGCGCGTGCTCGCGTGCCTCGCCGCGCACGCGCCGACCGCGCGCGCGAACCTCAACGATCTGCTCAAGGCCGTGCCGCAGCTGCGCGATACCGCCGTGAAGCTCGCGACGCTCACCGACGCATCCGATGGTCTGACGCTCATGGCGCGGGATCGTCAGTCGGCGCGCTAGCGCCCATTTCCACCGGCATTTCCCGCGGACGCCCATCACACGGGCCCTCGCGGAGATTCTTCCCGGTCACGCCCTGAAATTCCGAATTTTTTAGAGACAAAACATTCCATTTATTTGAAAAACAGGTTGACTGCGAAATCGCGACGTCCTACGATGTCTTCACGATACATATTCCGGAACTGATCGTTCCGTTTTTTCTGGAGACATCTCATGAGCGAGCACGACCAAGCCCGTCCTTCCAAGACCGACGCCGGGGCGACCCCGAGCGGTCCGCAGGCGATGACCCCATCGGAAGCATTCGTCGAAACGCTCGCCGCCAATGGCGTGACCGAGATGTTCGGCATCATGGGTTCGGCGTTCATGGACGCGATGGACATCTTCGCGCCTGCCGGCATCCGTCTGATTCCGGTCGTGCACGAGCAGGGCGCCGGTCACATGGCCGATGGCTATTCGCGCGTGTCGGGCCGTCACGGCGTCGTGATCGGCCAGAACGGCCCGGGCATCAGCAACTGCGTGACGTCCATCGCGGCCGCTTACTGGGCGCACAGCCCGGTCGTGATCGTCACGCCCGAAGCGGGCACGACGGGTATCGGCCTCGGCGGCTTCCAGGAAGCGAAGCAACTGCCGATGTTCCAGGAATTCACCAAGTATCAGGGCCACGTCACGCATCCGGCGCGCATGGCCGAGTTCACGGCGCGCTGCTTCGATCGCGCGATGTCGGAAATGGGCCCGACGCAACTGAACATTCCGCGCGACTACTTCTACGGCCAGGTCAAGGTCGAGATTCCGAAGCCGCAGCGCCTCGACCGCGGCCCGGGCGGCGACCAAAGCCTGAACGAAGCGGCCGATCTGCTCGCCGAAGCGAAATTCCCCGTCATCATCTCGGGCGGCGGCGTGGTGATGTCCGATGCCATCGAGGAATGCAAGGCGCTCGCCGAGCGTCTCGGCGCGCCGGTCGTCAACAGCTATCTGCATAACGACTCGTTCCCCGCGAACCATCCGCTCTGGTGCGGCCCGCTCGGCTATCAGGGCTCGAAGGCGGCGATGAAGCTCCTGAGCCAGGCCGATGTCGTGATCGCGCTCGGCTCGCGTCTCGGACCGTTCGGCACGCTGCCGCAACACGGCCTCGACTACTGGCCGAAGGAAGCGAAGGTCATCCAGATCGACGCGGACCACAAGATGCTCGGCCTCGTGAAGAAGATCTCCGTCGGCATCTGCGGCGATGCGAAGGCGAGCGCCATCGCGCTCACGCAACGCCTCGCGGATCGCAAGCTCGACTGCGACGCGACGAAGGACGCCCGCGCGAAGACCATCGCCGCGGAAAAGGCCGCGTGGGAGAAGGAACTCGACGAATGGACCCACGAGCGCGATCCGTACAGCCTCGACATGATCGAGGAGCAGAAGAACGAGAAGCCGTTCAGCGGCGGACAGTATCTGCATCCGCGCCAGGTGCTGCGCGAGCTGGAAAAGGCCATGCCGGAAGACGTGATGGTCTCGACCGACATCGGCAACATCAACTCGGTGGCCAACAGCTACCTGCGCTTCAACAAGCCGCGCAGCTTCTTCGCGGCGATGAGCTGGGGCAATTGCGGCTACGCGTTCCCGACGATCATCGGCGCGAAGGTGGCGGCGCCGCATCGTCCGGCCGTGTCGTATGCGGGCGACGGCGCCTGGGGCATGAGCCTGATGGAAACCATGACGTGCGTGCGCCACAACATTCCGGTGACGGCTGTCGTGTTCCATAACCGGCAATGGGGCGCGGAGAAGAAGAACCAGGTGGACTTCTACAACCGCCGCTTCGTCGCCGGCGAGCTCGACAACCAGAGCTTCGCCGCGATCGCGAAGGCGATGGGCGCGGAAGGCATCGTCGTCGACAAGCTGGAGGATGTGGGCCCGGCGCTGAAGAAGGCCATCGATCTGCAGATGAATCACGGCAAGACGACCATCATCGAGATCATGTGCACGCGCGAACTCGGCGATCCGTTCCGCCGTGACGCGCTCTCGAAGCCCGTGCGCATGCTCGACAAGTACAAGGACTACGTCTGAGCCCAGCCGTCGCGCCGCCCCGTTCGCCCGGGGCGGCGTTTTCTCTCCGACCACAGTGAGCCCGCCATGAAAGCCATGCATCGCATCATCGATCAGGCTCGCGACCTGCCGATGCGCATCGTCCTCTCCGAAGCCGAAGACGCGCGCGTGCTTCAGGCCGCGCAGCGCGCACACCGGGAAGGCATCGCGCACATCGTGCTCGTCGGTGCGCGAGCGCGTGCGTATCAGGTCGCGGATGGCGCGGGCATCGACCTCGAAGGCATCGAACTGATCGATCCTTCCCAATCACCGCTCGCGCAGCGCTTCGCCGAGGAGCTCTTCGCACTGCGCGAAAAGAAAGGCATGACGCCCGACGAGGCGCGCGCCGCCGTGCTCCACCCGCTTTGCTTCGCCAATCTGATGGTGCGGCTGGGCGAAGCCGACGGCTCGGTTTCCGGCGCGGTCAATACCACTGCCGACGTCGTGCGCAACGCGATCCAGATCATCGGCGTGCGCCCGTCGTTCAAGCTCGTGTCGAGCTTCTTCCTGATGATGCTGTGCGAGCCCTTTCATACGATGAAAGGCGGCCTGATCTTTTCCGACTGCGCGCTCGTCGTCGAGCCGAATTCCGAGCAGCTCGCCGAAATCGCGATGGCCGCCGCCGACAGCGCGCGCAGCCTGCTGATGGAAGACCCACGGGTCGCGATGCTGTCGTTTTCCACGAGCGGCAGCGCTCATCATGCGGCCGTCGACAAGGTGATCGACGCGACGCGGCGCGTGAAGGAGGCGCGCCCGGGCCTCGCCATCGACGGCGACGTGCAGCTCGATGCCGCGATCGTCGCCGAAATCGCGATGCGCAAGGTTCATCATTCCCAGATCGAAGGACACGCGAACACGCTGATCTTCCCGAGCCTCGAAGCGGGCAACATCGGCTACAAGCTCGCCGAGCGCATCGGCGGCGCGAAAGCCATCGGGCCGCTGCTGCAGGGGCTCGCGAAGCCCGCCAACGATCTGTCGCGCGGCTGCAGCGCCGACGACATCTACCACGTGATCGCCGTGACCTGCGTGCAGGCGCAGGCGGCGCGGCATCAGGTGGCGTGAGCCGCATCATGGATACGCGAGTCGAAACCGGAGCGCTCGTCCAGCCTGAACCGGCGGAAAGCGCGCCGCTCAGCGAAAGCGCCTCGTCCACACGCAGCGATACGCCCACGCTGCGCGCCTTCAGCGTGCTCGAACATCTGGTCGCGGCGAAGGGCGCGCTCTCGCTTGCGGATCTCGCGAGCATCATCGAGCAGCCGAAGGCCTCGCTGCACCGGATGCTGCAATCGCTCGAAGCGGGCGGCTTCGTCGCGCGCGAGCCGGGCCAGAAGAACGCCTACGTCATCGGCCCGCGGCTGGAGCGCCTCGGCGTCGACGTGATGATGCACAGCGGCGCGCGCCGCCAGCGCCATGCGATTCTGGAGCACCTCGTCGCCGATCTCGGCGAGACCTGCAATCTGAGCATGCTGCACGACACGCAGGTGCTCTATCTCGACCGCTGCGAATCGCCGTGGGCGTTGCGGCTCGAGCTCGAACCCGGCTCGCACGTGCCCGCGCATTGCAGCGCGAGCGGCAAGCTGCTTCTCGCGATGATGCCGCGCGACGAACGAGCGGCGCTGATCCGCGCGATGCGGCTCGAACGCTTCACGCCCAACACGCTCGCCGACCCCAGTCTGCTCGAAGGCGAGCTGGATCGCATCGCCCACAAGGGCATCGCCGTCGACAACGAGGAATTCGTGCTGGGCATCGCCTGCGTGGCCGTGCCGGTGCTCGACCCGCGCGGCAGGTGCATCGCGGCAATCGCCGTTCACGGGCCGGTGTCGCGCATGGCGCTGTCGCGCGCGCTGACTTTCGTACCGCGTCTTCAGCATGCGGCAGCCGAACTCGCGGCGACTTTCTGACGCATCGCAGCATATTTCATTCGGATGTCGAATCATATGACGCGGCGTCCGGAACAACCCGAACAGGCCTTCCACTTCTGAATCGGATTTCGCATTTTCCGTTTCATTTTCGCGAGCTTCCGCGCTTTTCTCTTGGCTTCCTTGGCCGCTTCTTTCACATTGAACGAAAGACAGGCGGAACGATTCGTTCCAGAAGAAGAATCCAGGAGACAAGTCTCATGCAGCAGGAAGTCGATTACGTCATCGTCGGTGCGGGCTCGGCAGGCTGCGTGCTCGCCAACCGCCTGAGCGCCGATCCGTCCAATACGGTGCTGCTGCTCGAAGCGGGCGGACCCGATGCGAGCCCGTGGATCCATATCCCCGTCGGTTACTTCAAGACGATGCACGACCCCAGGCTCGACTGGTGCTACCGCACCGAGCCCGACGATGCGGTCGCCGGACGCAGCATCGACTGGCCGCGCGGCAAGGTGCTGGGCGGCTCCAGTTCGCTCAACGGACTGCTCTACGTGCGCGGCCAGCACGAGGACTACGATCGCTGGGCCGAACTCGGGAATGCCGGATGGGCTTTCAAGGAGGTACTGCCCTACTTCAGGAAGTCGGAAGATCAGGAGCACGGCGCTAGCGAATATCACGGCGCCGGCGGTCCGCTCAAGGTGTCGGACCTGCGCCTGCGCCGCCCCATCGCCGAACACTTCATCGCGGCGGCGCAGGAAACCGGAATTCCGTTCAACGAGGACTACAACGGCGCGACGCAGGAAGGCGTCGGCTATTTTCAACAGACGGCCTACAAGGGCCTGCGCTGGAGCACGGCGAAGGGCTTTCTCAAGCCCGTGCGCGACCGCCGCAATCTGATCGTGCAGACGCGTGCGCAGACGCGCAAGGTGCTCCTCAGCGGCAAGGAAGCCGTCGGCATCGAATACATGCATGAAGGCACGGTGAAGACGGTTCGCGCGCGCGTCGAAGTGATCCTCGCGGCGGGTGCGATCGGATCGCCGCAGATTCTGCAGAATTCGGGCGTCGGCCCGTCCGACGTGCTCAGCAACGCGGGCGTGCAAGTGAGGCACGAACTGCCCGGCGTCGGCCGGAACCTGCAGGATCATCTGCAAGTGCGGCTCGTCTTCAAGACGCGCGAACGGACGCTGAACGACGAGATCAACAATCCGCTCAAGAAAGCGCTCATCGGCCTGCAATATGCGATCTCGCGTACGGGACCGCTGACGCTCGCGGCAAGCCAAGTCGTGATCTTCACGCGCTCGTCGCCGGAAGTCACGCGCCCCGACATCCAGTTTCACATGCAACCGCTTTCCGCCGACAAGCCCGGCCACGGCGCGCATCCGTTCTCGGCGTTCACGTCGTCGGTGTGCCAGCTGCGCCCGCACAGCCGCGGCAGCGTCGAGATCCGCTCGAACGATCCGCTGCAATACCCGGCGATTCACGCAAACTACTTGTCCGACGAACGCGATCACCCTGTCGTGATCGGCGGCATCAAGGTGGCGCGCCGCATCGCCGCCGCGCCGTCGCTCGCGAAGCACATCGTGTCGGAATTCATTCCCGGGCCCGAATATCGAACCGATGCCGATCTGCTCGAAGTCGCGCGCAAGTTCAGCCAGTCGATCTATCACCCGGCGGGCACGTGCAAGATGGGCGGCGATGCGCTCGCGGTCGTCGACGAACGCCTGAAGGTGCGCGGCATCGGACGCCTGCGCGTGGTCGATGCGTCGATCATGCCGGAGCTGGTGTCGGGCAATACGAATGCGCCCGTCATCATGATCGCCGAGAAGGCCGCCGACATGATCCTCGAAGACCAGCGCTATCAGCACGTCACGCGCGTGGAAGAGGTACCCGGAGCCGTTTTGAAAAAGCGCATGGCCCATGCAGGGCAAAGAGACTGAACACAAGTCTCACACACAGACCGAGACATACGGAGACAACCATGAACGCACTGCCCGGAACCGATGGCAAGCAGATGAGGAAAGTCGTCGTCGCCAGTTTGATTGGCGCGACGATCGAGTGGTACGACTTCTTTCTATACGGCGTGGTCGCCGGCATCGTCTTCAACAAGCTGTATTTCCCGAGCAGCGATCCGCTCATCTCGACGATGCTCGCCTACGGCACCTTCGCCGTCGGCTTCCTGAGCCGGCCGCTCGGCGGCGTGATCTTCGGCCACTTCGGTGATCGCATCGGCAGAAAGAGCATGCTCGTGATGACACTCACCATCATGGGCGTGGCGACCGTATTGATCGGCATGGTGCCCACCTACGCGCAGATCGGCATCTGGGCACCGTCGCTGCTGCTGTTCCTGCGCGTGCTGCAGGGCATCGGGCTCGGCGGCGAATGGGGCGGCGCGGTGCTGATGGCGTTCGAATACGCGCCCGCGAACAAGCGCGGCTACTACGCGAGCATTCCGCAGATCGGTCTCGCGCTCGGGCTGTGCCTGTCGTCGGGCGTGGTCGCGGCTCTGTCGCTCACCCTCACCGATGCGCAGTTCCTCGCGTGGGGCTGGCGCGTCGCGTTCTTCCTGTCGTTCGCGCTCGTCGCAATCGGCATGTATATCCGCCTGAACGTGATGGAGACGCCGGAGTTCGCGCGCATCCGGAAGACGGGCAGCGAGGCGCGCATGCCGATCGTCGACGTGCTCGTGAAGTATCCAGGCAACACGATCGCGGGCATGGGCGCACGCTTCATCGACGGTGTGTTCTTCAACGTGTTCGGCGTGTTCTCGATTTCGTATCTGACGGGCACGCTGCATCTGCAACGCACCGATGCGCTGCTGGGCGTCATGGTCGCCGCGTTCGTGATGATCTTCACGATTCCGTTCTTCGGGCGCCTTTCGGATCGCGTCGGCCGTGCGCGCATCTACTTCTGGGGCTCGCTCGCGACCGGGCTCTCGGCCTTCTTCGGCTTTTGGCTGATGAAGAACAGTGGCGGCAACACGATGCTCGCGTGGCTCGCGGTGGTGATTCCGCTCGGCGTAGTGTATGCGTCGGTCTACGGGCCGGAGGCCGCCCTCTTCTCCGAGCTCTTCGACGCGAAAGTGCGCTACTCGGGCATCTCGTTCGTGTATCAGTTCTCGGGCATCTTCGCGAGCGGCATCAGCCCGATCATCGCGACCTGGCTTTTGCAGCGCAACGGCGGCGATCCGTGGATGATCGCGGGGTATTGCCTTGCCGCGGGCATCATCAGCGCGCTGTCAGCCGCGTGGGTCGGATTGCGGCAGCGCCGTTCGCCCGCGTTTTCCGTAGGCGGCGCGAGTTGACCGCCGTATCCGCACGAAGAACCGGGAGCCGCCGCGCCGGACGTCCGGCGCGGCGGTTTTTTATCGCACTGGCCACGCGTGCAGGCCGCACGTAATATCTTGAGATCACCCATACTTTCGCAGGAGACATGCAATGCCGACCCGCCCAACTGCCACGCTTTGGGCGCAGCTCTTCGAGCGCTCGCGGGTCTCGGGGATGAGCTTGCAGAACCAGATCCGCCAGATGATCGTCAACGCGATCCTGAGCGGCCATATCGCGCCCGACACCGCGCTGCCTTCGAGCCGCGAGCTCGCGGATCAGCTGAACGTGTCGCGTAATACGGTGGTGCTCGCGTATCAGCAACTGGTCGAGGAAGGCTATCTCGTGTCGCGCGAACGCAGCGGCCATTTCGTCAATCCGGCAACCGAGGAATTGCAGCGCGGCTTTACCGCGGCGGGCGTGAGCGACGCGCCCGCCGTTCCGACGCAGCAAGACCATCCCGACTGGAGCGCGCGCATCAAGCACGCGCCTTCGAATCAGCGCAACATCGTCAAGCCGCCCAACTGGCAGAGCTACGAGTATCCGTTCATCTACGGGCAATTCGATACCGAGCTCTTTCCCACGAGCGACTGGCGCGAGAGCTGCATGCACGGCCTCTCGGTCATGGAGATACGCAACTGGGCACCCGATCTCATCGAGCGCGACGACGAGTCGCTCGTCGAGCAGATCCGCACGCGCGTGCTGCCGCGCCGCGGCGTGTTCGCCATGCCCGAAGAAATCGTCGTGACGAACGGCTGCCAGCAGGCGCTGTATCTGATCGCCGATCTGATGTGCGGTCCGCAGACGAATGTCGGCATGGAGAACCCCGGCTATCCGGATGCGCGCAACATCTTCCAGCATCACAACGCGCAGATTGTGCCGCTGAATGTCGATGACGAAGGCGCGGTCATCGACGACGAAAGCGTGATGTCGTCCTGCGACTACGTGTATGTGACGCCAAGCCATCAATGCCCGACCACGGTGACGATGCCGATCGAGCGGCGGCGCAAGCTGCTCGATCTGTCGGTAAAGCACGATTTCATCGTCATCGAGGACGACTACGAAAGCGAGAACACGTTTTCGGGCACGCCGCATCCGGCTTTGAAGAGCCTCGATACGGCGGAGCGCGTCGTGTATATCGGCTCATTGTCGAAGACGCTCGCGCCCGGCTTGCGACTGGGTTATATCGTCGCGCCGCGCACGCTGATCCGCGAATTGCGCGCGCTGCGCCGGCTGATGATCCGGCATCCGGCAGCGTACATTCAGCGCGCCTTCGCCACCTTCCTCGCGCTTGGTCACCATGACACGCTGTTGCGCAAGCTGGGGCGCGTCTACAAGGAGCGCGCCGAAGTGCTGATGGACGCGCTCGCGACGCATCTGCCGGAGCTGCGCGCATCGAAGGTGACGGGCGGCGCGTCCTGCTGGGTAGAAGGACCGCCATGGCTCGACGCCACGCGCCTCGCGAAGGACGCGCAGGCGCTCGGCGTGCTGATCGAACCCGGCAGCGTGTTCTTCGCCGATCCCGCCGATGGTCAGCGATGCTTTCGCATGGGCTTTTCAGCGATTCGCGCGGAACTGATCGAGCCGGGCGTGCGGGCGCTCGCGCAAGTCGTGCAGCAACGGCGGCCTTGAATCGCCTTGCCTATTTCCACGGCGCCATGGCGTGAAAAACGCCGTCGCGCCTGACGAGCGCATGAAACAGCGCCGCTGCCAGATGCACGACGATCAACGCGAAGAAGCACAAGGCAAGAAACCGGTGCGCATTCCACAGCAACGTGTGCAATGAATTGCTATGCGGCAGAAGCGAAGGCAGGCGCATGCCGCACAGCACGACCGGGTAGTCGGCCGCCGACAACATGCCATAGCCGAGCAGCGGCAGCGCGATCATCAATGCGTAGAACGCATAGTGCGACAGATAAGCCGCGAGCTTCATCGGCTGGGGCATGTTCGCAGGCAGCGGCGGCGCACCGCGCGTGATCCTCACGACGAGGCGAATCAGCGCCAGCACGAGTATCGTGACGCCGAGCGGCTTGTGGATCGACACGAGCGTCAGATAGTCGGGCTTGATCGTCGACACCATGCCGACGCCAATAAACAGCATCGCGAGGATGCATATGGCCATGATCCAGTGCAGGGCGCGTTGCAGCGGCGAGAACCGCTCGTTGATCGCGTTCATGGCCGGGCTCCTTGCGCTGGCGTGTGCGGGTAGTACTTGTCCTCCGCCGTGCGTCGATTGAACGACACCGAGTAGGCGGCCGAACGCGCGGCGGGGAACGGATCGTCGGACACGTGCATGCCCGATGGAAGCACGGTGGGGTCGAAGTTGAGGTCGCGGCATGGTCCATCGGGTTCGGGCTCGATGGCCTTGACCACGAGCGTGCCCACTTCGACCGTGCGGCGGTCTTCCGGCCAGGCCTTGCTCGGATCGGCGGTGGGGTCGCCCGGATTGGCGACGGTGACGACCATCGCCCAGCGCTGCGGTCCGCTCCGCACGCGCTGCGTGATGTCGGCATCGAGAAAATTCGCGCCGCGCTTCTTCAGTTCATCGGCGCTGACGTTGTCGGGCCCGGCCGCCGGAATGAAGGACCAGCGCACGGTCTGGTCCTGTCCTTCCGCATTCGTGAAGATGAAGCTGTTGAGACTGTTGTAGCGCTCCTCGGCGTAGGAAACCGTCCATGGCGCACTGCCCGCCCACGCGCCGAACGCCGCGATCTCCGGATGCGCGGCAGAGAACTTCTGCATCGACTCGGGATCGTCCTTGCTGGCGAGCGCGCGCTGCAGTTCATAGAAAGCCTGCGGCGTCGCGACGGGGAAGAACGGTGCATCGATCATCGCCGAGCGCCACTCGCTGCCGTCCGGCATGACGATGCGCAGGCTCAGGCCGCGCACGCGCGCCGTCGCATCCGATGCCTTCGGGTCCGGTGTGGCCAGATTGAAGCGGCCCGTGACGGGATAGGTACCGGGCGCGAACATTTTGGCTTTGGAGAGCATCGCGCCCGAGCCGTTGGATTCGAAATCGCCGGTGAAGCAGATGCCCTTCGCATGATTGCGCCTGAAGCCGGGCACCGCGCCGCCGGGCGGTGCGAGGCTGCCGACGATCTTCGCGGGCGTGAGGCGCTGGGGCGAAAGCCAGCCTGCCGTGTAGGCGAAGACCGCGACCAGCGCGACGACGATGGCCGCGATGAGGATCAACGAAGGGACAGCGGAGCGCGGGGGAGCGTTTTTGTCAGTCATCGAAGTCTCTCGATCAACGAATCTGCTGCACGAGTAATCTAGCAGCGTGAGCGAAATCGTGCCTGAAACGCGCAAAAATCTCAGATACCCCTCCAGCCGGAGACAACCGCATGACGCAGAACATCTACGACGACGAAGCCTTCTTCGAGGGCTACAGCCGTTTGAATCGCTCGGTTCACGGCCTCGACGGCGCGCCGGAATGGCCCGCGCTGCGCGCGCTGTTGCCGGATGTACGCAAGCTGAAGGTGCTCGATCTGGGATGCGGCTACGGCTGGTTCTGCCGTTGGGCCGCCGAGCAAGGCGCGGCGCGCGTGCTGGGCGTCGATGTCGCCGCGAAGATGCTCGAGCGCGCGGCGCAGTCGAATGCGCATCCTGCGATCACGTATCGTCGCGCCGATCTGGAGACGATCGACTTGCCCGAACGCGCCTTCGACTTGATCTACAGCTCGCTCGCGCTTCATTACGTCGAGAACCTGCAGACATTGATGGCCTCCGTCCATCGCGCGCTCGTGCCCGGTGGCAGCTTCGTGTTCTCGATCGAGCATCCCGTGTTCATGGCGCCGCGCCGCCCCGCATTCGACGTGGACGGCGACGGCAGAACATTCTGGCCGCTCGACGGCTATCAGAACGAAGGCCGACGCGTGACACACTGGCTGGCGGACGGCGTGGTCAAGCAGCATCGCACGATGGGCACGCTCGTCAACATGCTCATCGATTGCGGCCTCGTGCTCAGGCGGCTGATCGAATGGGGACCGACGCGGGAACAGGTCCGCGCCTTGCCCGCGCTGGCCGAGGAAGTCGAGCGTCCCATGATGCTTCTGGTTGCCGCGCAACGTTAAATCGTTTCGAATAATTCATACGAAAGCAAAAACGACGACGTGCAGATTGCCTGCCCGTAAAGGCGGACCGCTTGTTCTCCGTGTCGAAAACGATCTCTGTCGCTGCTGCGCTCGCCGCGAGCGTATTGCTCGCCGCATGCGGCGGCGGAGCCGGCGATGATGCTTCGTCCGGCGAAGGCGCGTATGGCCTCCTGAAGAACGAGCTTCGTTGCAAGCAATCCCCGTTAAGCCGCGCCTGCGCGTTCAATGAACAAGGCCCGGTTCAGAGAGTGAACCCGGCCTTCGTGCGTTTCGAGATCAGCCGCCTCGTCGGCCTGCGGATGCCACGTTCTCCGTCGCCGCAAGAAAGCGTGCGATATCGCGCGGCGCGTGGCAATGCAGCGGCGAGATCCGCACCGCGCCGTCCAGCTTGAACGACCGGAGCATGCGTCCCGAATAGAGGCTCGTTCCGATGCGTTCGTACACGATCACGCCGCGCTGCTCATACTCGCGCACCGCGGCCGCCGGTTCGAGACCGTCGAAGCCGATGCCGACGATCAGATCGCGCTGCGCCAGATCCGGGTGATCCCAGTACACCTGCACGCCTTCCATCGCTCTCAGCCCGCGTTGCCCGTCCACGCCGTCGAGCAGCATCGAGAGCAGCGCGCGCTCGTGATTCTCGATCCGCTGCATGCCTTGTACGAAGCGTTCCCGGCGATCCTCCGCATCGCTGAACTGCGCGCCGATCCACGCCACGTAATCGACGATCGCGCTCACGACCCCGAACTGCGCCGGCGCGGGACTGCCCAATTCCCACTCGCCCTTCTCTTTCGCCTCGAGCCGGTGATGCGGCAATTCCGCGAGCCGCTCCGACAGCCATGAAACGCCCGAGCCGCGGCAACCGAAGAACTTGTACGGCGCGAAATTGATGCCGTCGACCGGCGTCTTCTGCAAGTCGATCACTGCGTGCGGCGCGTGCTGAACCGCATCGACGATGATGAACAGGTCGGGCTTCTTCGCGCGCGCCGCTTCGACGATCGCGGCGATGTCGAGCTTCGCGCCCGATATGTTCGACGCATACATCACGCTCAGCAGCGCAGTGTTCTCGTCGATCAGCGAGACGATGGCGTCGGCGTCCACGCCGCCCGTCTGCGCGTTGCTCGGCGCGACTCGCAGTGTCTTGCCGGTGCGTTCGCTGTAGAGCTTCATCGCGTCGAACGACGAGGGGTGCTCGAGAATCGTCGTCACCGCGTTCGTGCCGGGCACGTTCTCCATCACCGCGCGCACCATCTCGAACATCGCGGCGGATGCAGTCAGCGAAAGATAGACGCTGCCGTCGCGCGCATTGAGGATGCGGCGAATATCGGCCTCGCCGCGCGCCTGAATGTCCTGCAGGTGGCGCGCGCGTTCGTGAATGCGCTCCGGGCAGTCGGGCAGCGCATCGATGCTCGCGAACGCTTCGGTGGCGGTCTTCAGCCGAAACGATCCGCCCGCGTTGTCGAAGAAGAGACGCTCGCGTCCGTCCACGTCGCGATCGACGAAATGAAAACGTTGCTTGAGCTGCTCCATGAGGGATTCGGAAAACAACTGCCCTTGCTTGCTGCTCATCTGACTTGCTCCTCGATGTGTTGCTTGATCGGCTCTCAGGCGTCGAGCGACGCGAGATAGGCCCTGCCTTTTTCCGCGTCGTACTGCCCTTCCCACTTCGCGATGACGAGCGGCGCGAGCGCATTGCCCACCACGTTCAGCGCGGTGCGTCCCATGTCCATGATGCGGTCCACGCCCGCGATGAACGCGAGCCCTTCGAGCGGCAGCCCGGCGCTCGCCAGCGTCGTCAGCAGGATCACGAACATGAATCCCGGCACGCCTGCCGCGCCCTTGGACGTGACGACCATCGTCAGGATCAGCACCACCTGCTCCTGCAAGCCGAGATGCACGCCGTAGAGCTGCGCGACGAACAACGTGCCGATGCCGAGATAGATCGACGCGCCGTCGAGATTGAACGTGTAGCCCGTCGGCACCACGAAGGTGGCGATGCTCTTGGGCACGCCGAAGTCCTCCATCTTCTTCATCAGTTGCGGCAGCACGGTGGCCGAACTGCACGTGGAGAACGCGATGACCAGCTCGTCCTTGATCACCTTGAGCAGCGTCAGAATCCTGAAGCCGAAGAGGCGCGCCGTGACGCCGAGCACGAACACCGCGAACAGGACGATGGCGAGGTAAGTCACCGCGACGAGCTTGACCAGCGGCAGCAGCGATCCGAAGCCGAAGCTCGCGACCGTCACCGCGATCAGGGCGCACACGCCGATCGGCGCGTAGCGCATCACCATGCCGGTGACCTTGAACATCGCGTCGCCGATGCCCTTGAACGTCGCGAGCACCGGCTTTCGGTATTCCGCGGGCACCGACTGCAGGCCCAGCCCGAACAGCACCGCGAAGAAGATGACGGGCAGCAGGTCGCCGCGTCCCATCGACGAGATGATGTTGTCAGGAATGATGCCGAGCAGGAGGGACATGAAGCCGTGATGCCCCTGCGTCTGCTGCGACGTCTGCGCGAAGCGCGAGATGTCCGTGTGACCGAGTTGCGACATGTCCGTGCCGACGCCGGGCTGCAGCACATTGCCGAGCACGAGCCCCAGCACGATGGCGATCGTCGTGACGACCTCGAAGTAGATGAGCGTCTTCAGGCCGATGCGACCGAGCGCACGTCCGTCGCCCACGCCCGCGATGCCGATCACCATGCTCGTGAACACGATCGGCACGACGACCATCTTGATGAGGCGGATGAAGATCTCGCCCGCGGGTTGAAGAAAGCCTCCGACCACCGTCTCGCGCGCCTGCGGAAAGCGGTTCAGCACGACGCCCACGGCAATGCCGATGACGAGCCCGATCAGGATCTGCCAGGCGAGCCCGATGCGCGGCTTGGGTTCCACGCGTTCGGCGGAAGGTGTTTCGATCACGGATTCCATGCGTTCTCCAGGTGCGGCTCGATTGATGGCGGGGTGCGCCCTCGTGGGAGCGCCGTCTACGTCGAGCCTCGTCGCAAGGCTCGGTGTCAAACCATATCCAGCCAAAAGAAGCAAAAAAAGCGATTTTTTTCTATGAGAAACTATCGCTTTAATTCATGCTTCCCGGGCACCAATGCTGACTTTCAAGCAGATGGAAGCGCTGTACTGGATCGTTCAGCTCGGCTCCTTCGAGGCCGCCGCGGTGCGCCTGAACACGACCCAGTCGGCGGTCTCCAAGCGCGTGCAGGAACTGGAACGCGCGTTCGGCATCTCGATGTTCGACCGGGCGAATCGCAGCGCCCGGCTCACCGAGAAGGGCACGGAATGCTTCGAATATGCGAAGGAGCTGCTGGAGCGGCGCGACCGGATCGTCGAGCGCATCAGCTCGAAGACATCGCTCGTGCGGCAGATTCGCATCGGCGTGACCGAGCTCACGGCGCTCACGTGGCTGCCGCGCCTGATCGCGGCGATCCAGGCCGAGTACCCGAAGGTCAACGTCGAGGCGGAAGTGGATCTGAACGCGACCTTGCGCGAGCGGCTCGCGGCGGCGACGATGGACGTGATCATCGTTCCGCAAACGCACGAGGTCGAATCCTTTGCGACGACGCCCGTCGGCCAGGTCGACAACGCGTGGATGTGCGCGGCCAGTCTCGCGCCGCGCAAGAGCGCCATTCCGCTCACGGAAGTCGCGAAGTTTCCGCTCATTCTGCAGGGCGGCCTCTCCGGCACGGGGTACGTATACAGCCGCTTTTTGCAGGAGCAGGGCGTGGCGCCGCAGAAGATCCTGGCGAGTAACAGCCTGATCGCGCAGATCGGTCTGGCGCTCTCGGGTCTCGGCGTCAGCTATCTGCCGAAGGCGTGCCTTTCGCGTATGCTGGAGCGGCGCGCGCTCGTCGTGGTGCAGACGCGGCCCGCGCTTCCGCCCGTGCGGTACATCGCGATGCATCGGGCCGATCAGGCTCATTCGCTGAGCGCGGCCGTCGCCCGGCTCGCTGCACAATCGTGCGATTTCACCGCCAATCTTCTCGATTCCGGAGATCGAGCGCCCGGTTGACGAACCGTCGTCTTCGACATCAGACTGCGGTCGTTCTTTTTTTTTTCGTTCCGCCGACAATGCCGACCGCCCAGTTGTCCGTCTACTTCTTCATACAGGCCGCCGTGATCGTGCTGGCGAGCCAGCTGGTCGGCCGACTCGCGCAACGCGCCGGCCAGCCTCAAGTGGTCGGCGAGATGATCGCCGGCGTCCTGCTCGGGCCATCGCTGTTCGGGCTGCTGCTGCCGCAGTGGCAGCAGGCGCTGTTTCCCAAGGCCACGATGGGCATGCTCTACGTCGCCGCGCAGCTCGGCGTCGGGCTCTACATGTTCCTCGTCGGCACCGAATTTCGCGCCGACCACTTTCGCGCGCGGGCGAAGAGCGCGATGAGCGTGTCGCTCGCCGGCATCGTCGCGCCCTTCGCGCTCGCGTTTGCGCTTGCGCCCTGGCTGCACACGATTCCCGGGCTGTTCGCCGAGAAAGTGCGGCTCTACGAGGCGTCGCTCTTTCTCGGCGCGGCGATCGCGATCACCGCATTTCCGATGCTCGCGCGCATCATCCACGAGCGCGGGCTGGCCGGCACCGCGCTCGGCACGCTCGCGCTGACCGCCGGCGCATTCGACGACGCGGCCGCATGGTGCATCCTCGCGATCGTGCTTGCGAGCTTCGGCGGCTCGTGGATGGGCGCGTACGCCGCCATCGGCGGCGGCGCGGCCTTCGCGCTGTTCATGATCCTCGCTGGCAACAAGCTGTTGCGCAGGCTCGCGGCCGGTCTGAATCCGGACATGCCGCTGCCCGCCAGCGTGCTCGCGACCGTCCTGGTGCTGTTCTCTCTTTGCGCCTTCGCGATGGACGCCATCGGCATCCATGCGGTGTTCGGCGGCTTCCTGCTCGGCGTCGCGCTGCCGCGCGGCCCGCTGACCGAGAAGCTGCGCGACATGCTGCAGCCGTTCGTCGTCGTGTTCCTCCTGCCGATGTTCTTCACTTATTCGGGGCTGAATACGCGGCTCGACGTGCTGACGGACCCGAGCATCATGGTCGCCGCCATCGTCATCCTGCTCGCGTCGTTCGGCGGCAAGGGCATCGCGTGCTGGGCGGCGGCGCGCCTGAACGGCGAGCCGTCCGGCGATGCCATGGCGATCGGCGCGCTGATGAACGCGCGCGGGTTGATGGAGCTGATCATCATCAACATCGGTCTCGCGGCCGGGGTGATCCTGCCCGGGTTGTTCTCGATCCTGGTGCTGATGGCCGTGCTGAGCACGCTGATGGCGACGCCGCTGTTCAACTGGATCGTGCGGCGGCAGGCGGCGTTGCGGTCCGCTGTGGCGCGGTAGGTAGCATCGGTCTCTCGCCGCAGTCTCCCGCTCCCCGCGCCTCACTACGCCTGCCGCCGCCCGCTCCGCTGGAACGCCGCGGTCTTCAGCTCGCCGACGAAGGTCTCGACCGACGGATTGCGCGTATCCGCGCGCCAGCACACGACCATTTCGATCTCGGTGCCTTTGTCCGCGAGCGGGCGCACGCACAAGCCGCTGCGCTGGATATTCCGGATGCATTCGGGATAGATGCTCACGCCGGTGTTCGCCGCGACCAGCCCGATGATGCCGTCGCTCGTCGACGCCTCCTGCGCGATCGACGGCGAAAACCCCACGCGATGGCAGATCGAGAAGAAGTGATGGCGAAACGCTTCCCACGAATGCGGCGTGCCGAGCACGAAGCGCTCGTCGGCGAGATCGGCGAGGCGCAGCGTCTTTTTCTCCGTGAGCGGGTGTGCAGCGGGCAGCAGCGCGACCATCGGCTCACGGCCGAAGATGCGCGTCTCGACGCCCGGCGCCGCGAACGGCCCGATCATGAAGCCCACGTCGATGGTCGCATCGAGCATCGCTTCCTTCTGCACCGTGCTCGGCATGTGCACGAGATCGATGTTGATCGACGGAAACTTCTTGCCGAAAGCCTCGATGATGGCCGGCAAGGTCCCGTTGATCGCGAAGTCCATGTAGGCGATGCGCAAATGCCCGATGTTGCCCGCCTCCGCGCGCTGCGCGAGCGTGATCGCCTGCTCGATATGCGTGAGCGCGAGCTGGCAATGCTCCGCGAACACACGGCCCGCATTCGTCAGTTCGACGCGCCGTGTCGTGCGCGCGAGCAGCGCTGCGCCCACCGATTCCTCGAGCGCCTTGATGATGCGGCTCAACGCCGGCTGCGTCATGTGCAATCGCTCGGCCGCGACGCTGAATTGCAGCGCGTCCGCGACCGCCAGAAAGGCTCGGATGTGATGAACGTCGATGCGCATGTCGCGTCGTAAACTTCTTTGGCGTCGGACGGGCCGGACGCAGCTTCATCGCGCTCCGGGCGTGTGCTCTATCTTACCGGTCGTCCGGCCCGGCGCAGCGTGATCAACGCGCCGGTCACGAGCAGCGCCGAGACGACATACAGCCCGTTGTTCAGGCTCCCCGTCACCGTCTTGACGAAGCCCAGCATGCTCGGGCTCGCAAAGCCGCCGAGCAGGCCGAGGCTGTTGATGAACGCGATCGTGCCCGCTGCCGCGCGCGTGCCCGCGAGAAAGTCGGTGGCGATCGCCCAGAAGAGCGGCTGCAAGGTGAAGATGCAGGCTGTCGCCACGCTGATGCATGCGAGCGCGAGCGTCAGATCGGAGCCCGTGCCGGCGATGGCCGACAGCGCCGCAGCACCGATCAGCGCGCAGGCCGCCGTGTGCCAGCGGCGCTCGCGCGTGCGGTCCGAGTGACGGCTCACGAGCACCATCGTGAGCACCGCGACGCCGTAGGGAATGGCGGACAGCATGCCGATCGAGTACGCATCGGTGACGCCCGCGCCGCGGATCAAGGCGGGCAGCCAGAAGCTGATCGCGTACACGCCGCAGATGAACGTGAACCAGACGAACGCCAGGGCATAGATGCGCCCGCTCTTCAGTGCACCGCCAAAGCCATGCCTGTCGAAGGGCGACCCGGCATCACGCTCCTTGTCGAGCTGATGCCGCACGATGGTCTTTTCTGCGTCGCTCAGCCAGCGCGCCTCGCGGGGATTATCGTCGAGATGGAAGTACGCGGCGATCCCGAGGAGACACGACGGCAGTCCTTCCACAAGGAAGAGCCACTGCCAGCCTTGCAGGCCGTGCAGGCCGTCGAGACGATTCAGCGCCCATCCCGACACCGGGCCGCCCAGCACGCCGGCCATCGCCACCGCGGTGAGGAAGAGCGCCATCACGCGGCCGCGACGCTCGGCCGGATACCAGTAGGTGAGGTAGAAGATCATGCCCGGAAAGAAGCCCGCCTCGAAGACACCGAGCATGAAACGCATGATATAGAACGTGGTGGGCGACTTCACGAACATCATGCCGGCCGACGTCAGGCCCCAGAGCAGCATGATCCGGATCAGGGTCTTGCGTGCGCCGATGCGCTCGAGGACGAGATTGCTCGGCACTTCGAAGAGGAAATACCCCGCGAAGAAGATGCCCGCGCCGAGCCCATACACGGCGTCGCTGAAACCGAGATCGTTGCGCATCTGAATCTGCGCGAAGCCGATGTTGATGCGGTCCAGATATGCCGCCACGTAGCACACGAAGAGAAACGGAATCAGACGCCACGTGATCCGGCGATAGGTGGCGTTCACCGTCGCCAGGGAATGCGGCGCGGCCTCGTCGGTCAGCACTGCGCCCGGTAGTGCACTTTCGCTCATCGCATTCTCTCCAAAGATGGGTGATGTCAAGCGTCGAACCGAAACCCTGTGGAAGCCAGAGGCGCTCGCACGGTCTAGCCATTTCCCGTGCGAACCCGTGTCGCCGGGCGGCCCGCGCGGCGCTCAGCCCTTCACCGATTGCAGATAGTCGACGCAGCGATCGACCGATTCGACGTCCGCGAACTTTGCATCGATATCGAAGAGGTTCCATTCGACCGCGCCCGGCACGCGATCGCCAATGCACTCGCGCACCGCGATCGTGCGGAAGCCTTCGGCGAGTCCGTCGCACAGCGTCGTGCGCACGCAGGCCGAAGCCGTGACTCCGGTCACGAGAATCGTGTCGACGCCCGCCGCGCGCAGATAGCCCGCGAGGTACGTTCCATGGAACGAGCTCGCGCGCTTCTTGATGAGCACCTGCTCGCCCTCGATCGGCGCGATGCGCGAATCGATCGCCCAGAGGTTTTCATCCGATTGCGCAACGACATCGACGGGAATCTTGTTGTGCCAGAGGCCCATGTCCGTATACGGGTTGTTGCGGTCGGTGACCTGATAGCACGTGGTCACGTGAATGACCGGATGACCGTTCTCGCGACATGCGGCGAGCAGGCGCTGCACGCCGGGAATGATCCGGTCGTCGATGTGCTCGCACGTGAAGGGATTGCCGGGCCGGGTCCATGCGTTCGCGAGATCGACGTTGACCAGCGCCGGCTTCCTGCCAAACCCGACGCGCCGCTGAAAGCCGCGTTGCTGATAGAGCTCGGTGGCTTCTGCAAAGGCTTTCGCCAACATCTCGTTCAATCCTGCATTCATCTCTTCAATCTCCGAAAGTTTCTCTGGGACGCGTGTGCCATGTGTGTCGGCAGAAAAACTATAGGATCGACATTATTGCGAGTCCAATTACTGTTTGGCCATGTTTATTACCTGATTCGGCATGAATCCGAGGCGCTCGCGGCGGTGAAAAAGTCACCTTCATTGCGAGCCAGCCGCGCCAGCCGGGACGAAAAGGCGCGATCTGTCGTTGACAAGAATTTCTTGTTTACTGGAAAATGGTTCCATTATGCTGGAAGAAGCCAAATCATCAGAGGAAGTCGCCGACTCCGGAATCAACCGGCGCATCGCCGACCGCGTGCGCGAGTTGCGGGCGACGCGCGGCTACACGCTCGACGCACTGGCGACCCGTTGCGGCGTGAGCCGGTCAATGATTTCGATGATCGAACGCGGCGCCGCGAGTCCGACGGCGGTCGTTCTGGAGAAACTCGCGGCCGGGCTCGACGTATCGCTCGCCAGCCTCTTCGGCGGCGAACAGGAAGGCACGCCTTCGGAACCGCTCGTCCGGCGCGCACAGCAATTGAAATGGCGCGATCCGGAGTCGGGTTATACGCGCCGGAATCTCTCTCCGCCGGGCTGGCCTTCTCCAATCCAGCTGGTGGAAGTGAACTTTCCGCCAGGCGCGCGCGTGGCCTATGAGACGGGTGGGCGCGAATCCACCGTGCATCAGCAGGTCTGGGTGATGAGCGGGCGCATCGACATCGTCCTCGGAACCGAGCTTCATGCGCTTCAGCAAGGCGATTGTCTGGCCATGCGGCTGAATCAGCCGCTGATCTTCAGCAACCCCACGTCCAGCGCCGCGCGCTACATCCTCGCTCTCTGTAACGTCCCGGGTGCATAGAACGCTTCGCATGCATCCGGACATCGCTCGATGAAGCTATTTCGATTTACATGGGATCACCAATGAACTCACCCGAACCACGCGATGACGTGCGCCTGATCGACTGCAACGAAGCCGAGCATGCTTCGGCCATACTCGAAATCCTGAACGAAGCCATCGTCAATTCGACTGCCTTGTACGACTACGCGCCACGTCCTCCACAGGCGATGTCGACATGGTTCGCAGCCAAGCGCGCAGGCGGCTTTCCGGTCGTGGGAGCGGTGGACGCCAAAGGAACGCTGCTCGGCTTCGCAAGCTGGGGCACGTTTCGCGCATTTCCTGCGTATAAATATTCGGTGGAACACAGCGTCTACGTGCATCGCGAACATCGTGGCCGTGGACTCGGCGAGCGCCTGTTGCGCGAAGTGATCCGGCGCGCGCGCGAAGCGCAGGTGCACGTTCTTGTCGGATGCGTCGACGCGGCGAATGGAGCGAGCATCGGACTGCACACCCGGCTGGGGTTCGTTCAAGCTGGAACCATCAAGGAAGCCGGATTCAAGTTCGGACGTTGGCTGGACGCGGCGTTCTATCAACTCAATCTCGAAACGCCGACGAATCCGGTCGATGGCTGAATGATGCATGCGCGTCGAAGGCAGGCGCGAGCGGACGCGCCGCCGCGGCAGCGGGCTTCTACGCGAGCACGCTCCATGCGGGCAATCTCGCGCTCGCCATGCTCACGCTGTCGCTCGGCACGGCCGGCGTGCTGTCGATGATGCCGGTCTTCTGGACCTATCCGAGCAGCGTACTGACCGGCACCGCCGCCGCTGCCGGAATCGCGATGATCAACTCAATCGGCAATCTCGCCGGGTTCGTCAGTCCGTCGATCATCGGCTGGATGAAGGACGTGACGCACAGCACGAACGCGGGTCTGGTCGTCGTCGCGGCGGCGCTGCTCCTCGGCGCGGTGCTGACGCTGACGCAACGTGCGATCTCGTCATCGGCGGCGGCGTCTTCGGAGCCGAGCCGCGTCTGAGGTCGCCATGTCCGATACAGCCCAGCCCGCCCTCTCGCACGGCAACGCAAATGGACCGTTGCTCGCGTCGCTCGGCGATATCGTCGGCGCGCGCAACGTGCTGACCGGCGACGCCCGGACGCGCCGCTACCGCAGGGGCTATCGCTTCGGCACGGGCCGCGTGCTGGCGGTCGTGCGTCCCGGCACACTGCTCGAGCAATGGCGCACGCTCGCCGCCTGCGTCGCTGCGCGCACGATCGTCATCACGCAGGCGTCGAATACCGGACTGACTGGCGGCTCGACGCCCGATGGCGATGACTACGGCCGCGACGTCGTGATCATCAGCACGACGCGCATCAGGCGTGTTCATCTGATCGAGCGCGGCCGTCAGGTGGTCTGCATCGGCGGCACGACGCTCGATCAGCTCGAACGCACGCTGAAGCCGCTCGGACGCGAGCCGCATTCGGTGATCGGATCCTCGTGTATCGGCGCGTCGGTGCTCGGCGGCATCAGCAACAATTCGGGCGGCTCGCTCGTGCATCGCGGACCGGCCTATACGGAGATGGCGCTGTTCGCCGCCGTCGATGCGTCGGGCGTGCACGTTCGCGGCGGAAAAGGGCGCGAAGGTGTTCTACATCGGCACGAACGATACGAGCGTGCTGACCGACATTCGACGCCGCGCGCTCGCGAATTTCGCGCATCTGCCGATCGCGGGTGAATATCTGCATCGCGATGCGTTCGACGTCGCGCGAAAGTATGGGAAGGACCTGTTCGTCATCATCGACAGGTTCGGCACGCACCGCCTGCCGCTGTTCTTCAATCTGAAGACGCGCTGCGATGCGTGGTTCGAGCGCCTCGGCTTCATGCCGAAGCATCTGACCGATCGCGTGCTGCAATGGATCAGCGAGCGTCTGCCGGAACATCTGCCCGCGCGTCTGATGGCCTATCGCGAGGAGTATGCGCATCACCTGATGCTGAAGGTGCCAGCGGCGGACATCGACGAAGCGCGCGCGTTTCTGTCGCAACGATTCGCGCAATCCGAAGGCGCGTATTTCGAATGCACCGATGAGGAAGGCCGCAAGGCATTCCTGCACCGCTTCGCGGCGGCGAGCGCGGCCGTGCGCTATCGCGCGGTGCATCATCGCGATGTGGAAGACATCGTCGCGCTCGATATCGCGCTACGACGCAACGACCGCGACTGGTTCGAGAGCTTGCCGCGGAACATCGAGCAGGAGATCGTACTGAAGCTTTACTACGGGCACTTCCTGTGTCACGTCTTTCACCAGGACTACATCGTCGTGAAGGGCAAGGACTGCATGGCGCTGAAGCACGAGATGCTGGAACTGCTCGACGATCGCGGCGCGGAGTATCCCGCCGAGCACAACGTGGGGCATCTGTACGAGGCGAAACCGCAACTCGCCGCGTTCTACAGGAAGCTCGATCCGTGCAATTGCTTCAACCCAGGCACCGGGAAGACGTCGAGGTTCGCTGCGTATCGCGAGTGAACGGTCCGCTGCCTCAAATTTGTCCAAATCTAAACGGCGGGACGGGCACCCTCCCAGGCACGCTGCAGCAGTGCTCTAAGCGGATCTTTCTCTATCTGTCGCGGGTTCCAGTATGGGTTTGACAAAGCAACCTCGCACGCGTGGTCCAGGTCGGCTTCGCCTAACCCGATCTCGCGAAGGCCTCGAGCTACCCCAAGTTCCTGGTTGAGCTGGTAGAGGCCATCAGGCGCAGACTCTACGTTCAGCGCCCTGGCAATTCGATCCATTGCCTCGCCCGCGACGGTACTGTTATAAGCGAGGGCATGAGGAAGAACGATTGCATGCGTCTCGGCGTGAGGAAGATTGAACGTTCCGCCCAAGGTATGACAAAGCTTGTGATGAAGGGCCATGCCGACATTGCCGAGCACCATTCCGCACAGCCACGCACCGTAGAGACACTCGCTGCGCGCCGCTTTATCCTTGCCGTTCTTCTTCACTCCACGCAGGCCATTGGCAAGAGAGCGAATGCCTTCCTCTGCCATCAGCGACATGATGGGATTCCCGTCCTTCGCATACAGCCCCTCCGCGGCATGCGCGATGGCGTTAAGACCGCTGACAATGGAGAGACGAACCGGAAGCCCGAGCGTCAGCTCCGGGTCGTAAAGAACAGTCTTCGGGATGACCTTGGTATCGCGACCCGTTTTCTTAAGACCGTTTTCGGTTATCCCGTAGATTGGCGTCATCTCCGACCCAGCGTAGGTCGTCGGTATTGCGATGATCGGCAGTGACGATTCGAGCGCAATCGCCTTGCCGAGTCCGATCGTGGAACCGCCGCCGATTGCCACCGCACAGTCCGCGTCGACAGACTTGGCGTGCTCGCGGGCGCGGCGGGCGTTCTCTATGGGAACATGCATTTGGGCGCCGTCGAAGACTCCAGCGCTCGAAGGACCGAGAAGAGACGAAACCACCTCGGCTTGCGCCTTCTGCTCGGGCGTACAGAGAACTAACGCACGACGTGCCCCCAAGGTCTCGACTTCCTGTTGAATCAGCTTCATGCTCCCAGCGCCGAACACGACTCTCGCCGCCGGCGTGGTGTAGGTGAACTCATACATGAGATTTGCTTCCTGTATCGTCGAACGATATAGCTCGCTTAGATGTAGTCGACCTGGTGGCGAGCGATGCGAACGTCACCCACGATTTGCTTCACTCGCAGATGCTCAGGATGCGATGCATACGCGTCGAGCAATTCCTGGTTTTCGAATTCCGTGTACAAGACGACGTCACAGGCATAGTCCACGGCGCTTACATCCAGCCCGACCTCCAGCTTGGTAAGCCCGGGAATCTTCCCGCTCAGGCTCTCGAACGCGGTCTTTACGAGCATCGCGGATTCCTTCTTTTGCTCGGAAGTCTCACCGCGAACGTTCCACATAACGATATGCTTGACCATATTTATTTCCATTAGTGATGCTTATGAACAGGCCAAATGTTCGAGATGCAATCCATGACTCAAGTATGCATGTCAGCGGGGCCTCGCCACTCGTCTTGCCCCGCTGAGTTCTAAATCTGGTCTGCCGTAAAGGAGCCGTTACGCCTTATTCTTGTTGTAGACGTCGACGAACACGGCTGCGAGCAGAACGATGCCTTTGATGACCTGCTGATAGTCCACGCCGATACCCATGATGGACATGCCGTTGTTCATCACGCCCATGATGAAGGCGCCCACGACCGCGCCGACAACCTTTCCGACACCACCGGATGCGGAGGCACCGCCAATGAAACACGCTGCGATGACGTCGAGCTCGAATCCGGTGCCGGCCTTCGGTGTTCCGCTATTCAGGCGCGCGGCGAAAATCAGACCTGCCAGCGCCGCAAGAACGCCCATGTTCACGAAGGTCAGGAAACTCACGGCCGGCACGCTGACACCCGACAATCTCGCCGCCTTTGCGTTGCCGCCAACCGCATAGATTCGACGACCGATTGTCGTGCGATTCATGATGAACGTATAGACGCCAATCAGCACACCCATGATGACGAGGACCGTAGGCAGGCCACGATACGATGCAAGCAGGTAACAGAAGAACACAATCAGCGCGGTGAGAACGACGTTCTTCGTTACGAACATGGCGAACGAACCGCTCTCGACTCCGTGCTTCGCAGCACCTGCGCGATGACGCAGTTCGATTACGAAGAACAGGGCGCCGACGAAAACGCCGAGCAATATCGAGGTGATGTGGAGCGCTTGCCCGTGAAAGAGGTCAGGGATGAAGCCCGAACTCACAGCGCCGAAAGCATCGGGGAACGGGCCGATGGATTGGCCCTGGAGCACGAGGTTCGTCATACCGCGGAAAACCAGCATGCCGGCCAGCGTCACGATGAACGACGGCATCCGCCAGAATGCAATCCAGTAGCCTTGCACGGCGCCAATCAGCGCGCCCGCCGCGATACAGATGATGGTCGCCCAGATGTAGTTGACGTCATACTGCACCATCAGCACCGCTGCCAACGCGCCCACCAAACCGGCTGTCGAGCCGACCGAGAGGTCGATATGGCCTGACACGATCACCATGAGCATGCCGAGCGCCATGATGACGATATAGCTGTTCTGAAGCACCAGGTTGGTCAGGTTGAGCGGCTGCATCAGCACGCCATTCGTCGAGACCTGGAAGAACACCATGATGATGACGAGCGAAAGGAGCAGGCCATATTCGCTGCCAATACGCTTGAGCGTTCCGAAAACTTCGCTTTTCTTGACCTCGGTGCCTTCGGCGGCCACCGGAGAGAGTGCCTTACGCATTTTCGATGCCTCCATTTCGCATAATCGCTCGCATGATTTTTTCCTGCGAGACTTCTTCTGCGGTGAATTCGCCGACAAACCGGCCTTCGTTCATGACATAAACACGGTCGCACATGCCAAGAAGTTCGGGCATTTCCGAGGAAATCATGACCACACACTTACCTGCCGCAACCGCCTGATTGATGATGTTGTAGATCTCGTACTTCGCCCCCACATCGATGCCTCGTGTGGGCTCGTCGAGAATCAGCACCTCGGGTTCGGAGAACAGCCACTTGCTCAGCACGACCTTCTGCTGGTTGCCGCCCGACAGGTTGCCAACGACGTGGGTGACGCCTTGCGCGCGGATTCGAAGCTTCTTGAGAAAATCCGTCGCGACCGTTATCTCTTCGTGCTCGTCGACAACGCCTAACCTGGAGACTCCGGACAGGTTCGCCAGCGTGATGTTTCGCTTGATGTTGTCGTCCAGGAGCAGACCGTTTCCTTTCCGGTCTTCGGTCACATACGCGATGCCCGCCTTGATGGCCTTCTGTACCGATGAGACGTCAACCTGCTTTCCGTGCATCAGCACGTGGCCGGAGATGCCCTGACCGTATGTGCCGCCGAAGACGCTCATCGCGAGTTCCGTGCGCCCGGAGCCCATCAGCCCTGCGATACCGACGATTTCGCCCTTGCGCGCCTTCAGATTTACCCCCTTGATAACAGCACGGTCCCGCTGCGTGGGATGCTGGACACGCCAATCCTTGACTTCAAAGATCACCTCGCCGATGTTCGGCGTACGCGGCGGATACCGGTCGGACATCTCCCGACCAACCATCGCCTTGATGATGCGGTCTTCACTGACACTTTCCGCACGGCAATCGAGTGTGTCGACCGTCGAGCCATCGCGAATGACGGTGATACTGTCCGCAACGCGCGAGATTTCGTTCAGCTTGTGCGAGATGATGATTGACGTGACACCACGCGATTTCAACTCGAGCAGCAGCGTGAGAAGCGTGTCACTGTCCTTCTCATTCAAGCTTGCCGTAGGCTCGTCGAGAATGAGCAAACGAACCTCTTTCGACAGTGCCTTCGCAATTTCAACAAGTTGCTGTTTGCCAATCCCGAGCGTGCCGACCGGTGCGTCCGGAGAGTCCGTGAGGCCTACCTTCGTCAACAGTTCCCGGGCTTTCGCGTGCGACACCTGCCAATCGATGACGCCGCGCCTGGACTGTTCGTTACCGAGAAAGATGTTCTCGGTAATCGAGAGCATAGGAACGAGGGCAAGCTCCTGGTGGATGATGATGATTCCGACGGCCTCGCTGTCGGAAATATCGGCGAATTTGCGTTCCTGACCGTCGTAAAGGACGTCGCCGGAATAGGAGCCGTGCGGGTAGACGCCACTGAGGATCTTCATCAGGGTCGATTTTCCCGCGCCATTCTCTCCACAAATGGCGTGAATCTCGCCCTGGCGCACCCTCATGTTCACGTTATTCAGCGCTTTGACAGGGCCAAAGCTTTTCTGAATCCCGCGCATCTCCAGAATGGTATCCATGGTCAAATTCCTCTGGTTGGTCACGCTCGGCGCGTGCCCGCGTGAGGCGGGGTTTTGCTGAGATCCCCGCCGCGCTGATGTGCAGTTGCCTTACTTGATTTGCGCCTGCGTGTAGTAGCCGCTGGAGACCAGCTCCGACTGATAGTTAGCCTTGTCCACCAGGACCGGCTTCACGAGGTAGGTGGGAACGATCTTCGCGCCGTTGTTGTAGCTCTTCGTGTCGTTGATGGTCACCTGCTTGCCCGTCAACGCGTTATCGACCATGTCGGCGGTCACGCCAGCGAGTTTGCGCGTGTCCTTGAACACGGTGGATGTCTGTTCCCCTCGAACGATGCTTTTGACGTTCTGAATATCGGCGTCCTGTCCCGTGATGATGGGCATAGCTTGCTGACCCGAACCGTATCCCACGCCCTTGAGAGACGAGATAATGCCGATCGCCAGCGCGTCATTCGGTGCCCAGACCGCATCGAGGTGGTCCTTGCCATAAAATGCGCTCAGCAAGTTGTCCATCCGGGCCTGAGCGGTCGCGCCATCCCAGTTGCGTGTCGCGACTTTTTCGAAGGCCATCTGTTTGCTGCGAATCACGAACTTGCCGCTGTCGATGTACGGTTTCAGAATCGACATGCCGCCCGCGTAGACCATGTGGGCGTTGTTATCGTCAGAGGAACCGCCGAACACTTCGATGTTGAACGGGGTCTTGCTGCCCGCTTTCTGCCAGGCGCTGACAATGCTCTGCGCTTGCAGGACGCCGACGCCGTAGTTGTCGAAGGTCGCGTAGTAGTCGACGTCCTTGGTCTGGCTGATCAGGCGGTCGTACGAGATGACCTTGATGCCTTTCTTCTGGGCGAGCGCCAGAGCGTCAGAAAAGGTCTTGCCGTCGATAGGCGCGATGACCAGTGCCTTGACGCCCTTCGCGAGCATGTTCTCGACCTGATTCACCTGCGTCGGAACGTCGTAGTTCGCGTACTGCAAGTCGGCCGAGTAGCCTTTCGCCTTCAGCGCGTCGACCATGCTTTTCCCGTCGGTAATCCAGCGAGATTCGGTCTTGTCGGGCAGCGAAATGCCAACGACACCCTTATCCTGGGCGAAAGCAGCACCCGACGTTGCCGAGAAAGCTGCCGAGGCGGCCATAATAGCCGCGACAGTCTTCAAAATCTTCATCACATCGTCTCCTGATTAGGAATGCGTATTTACGCTTCCGGTTTATAACCCGTGGAATCGTCGACTGACGCCCGAGGGTGCCAGCCGTTAAAGCGCTTAACCGATAAAGACTTCTGCACCAGCCTCTTTGGAAGAAGCGAACATGGCCTCGATGACGCGGCTGATGTTGTACGCCTGCGTGGCGGGCACGACCGACGGCGTTCCGTTGCGCAACGCGTCGAAGAACGCGTTCGACTCGCGGTCGAAGTACACCGGGTTGCCGATTTCAGCGATATCGGGCGAATACTCCGTCTTTTTCGTCGCCCAGATTTCCGGGAAGCTGGTCTCCTGCCACTCGGTCCAGCCCTCCGGATGGTCGCCTTTGCCCGCGTCATAAATCTTGTAGCTCGCGGGCAACGAGCGGGAAGACATGATGCCTTCCGTCCCGTACGCGGTGATGTCCCAGCTCTCCGTCCACGGCAGAACGTCCCAGGACATGAAGTCGACGGTGACGATCTTGTCTTTGTAGTTCAGCACCGCACCTGCCGCGTCCTCACGCGATTCGTCGCCGTGGAAGTTCGGGAACTTCGTGATGCGGGCGTTCACAGAGCGCGGCAAGCCGAAGTGCAGAAGAATGCGGTCGATGAGGTGGCAACCGATAACGAACACTGCGCCGCCGATGTCGCCTGGCTGAGTCATGTGAGGCGTACCCGCCTCATCGTGCGAGCAACCGCCGTGGGCGCGCACCTGCACGACTTTCCCGAGACGGCCACTCTTGAGCGCCGCTTGCATGGCGTCGACCGAAGGAGCGAAGCGCCAGCAGTAGCCGACCTGCACGAGGCCGCCGGTACGTTCCACAGCCTCGACGATGCGCTTCGCATCCGCCGAACTGCGGCCGGCCGGTTTTTCGCATAGCACGGCCTTGCCGGCTTCGAGCGCCTCAATGGTCAGGGCGGCCATCTTCTCGCTCTTGGAGTGGACGAGCACGACATGCACGTTCTCGTCTGCCAGGATGTCTTCCTTCGAGCGCGCCTCGAGACCGAGCGCGTCGACGAAGGGAGTGAGCAGCGGGCTCGTATCCCACGCACCGAGCATCTTCGCGTCCGTACGACGCTGGATTGCCTTGACTCGCCCGGAGGTATGCGGGTGAGTGATGCCAAGACATGCCACGCCGAGCGTTTCGTTGGGAGCAATCTTTCGCGTCATGACTTATCTCCTCCGGATTCCCAGTTACACTTTGACTGCTTTGCCCGCCAGCGCGGATTCGAGTGCAGCATCCGCCAGCCGCAACGCTTTCAGCCCGTCCTGAACGGATGTCGGCAGCGGCGAATTCGTGTTCAGTGCTTCGACGAAGGCTTCGAGCTCAGCCTTGTACGCTTCCACGTAGCGCTCGAGAAAGAAGTTGAGGAGCGGCTCCCGCGCGTCCGTGGCGTCCTTCGACCAGCGGCGAATCGTCGACGGACGGAGGTTCTCCTGCAGGAGCATGCCCTTCGAACCCGACACTTCCATGCGCTGGTCGTAGCCGTACACGGCTTCGCGGCAGCAGTTGATGTGGCATTGCTTTCCCGAAGCGGTGCGCAACTGAACCATCACCGTATCGAAGTCGGTCAGTTCCTCGAGCGACTCGTCAACGAGGCGGCTCGCCATGGCCATTACCTCAACCGGCTCTTCGCCGAGCAGCCAGCGAGCCATGTCCAGGTCATGGATGACCATGTCGCGGAAAATGCCACCCGAGTGCTCGACATAATCGCGGGGAGGCATGCCCGGGTCGCGGCTCGAAATGATGACCTGACGCACCTCGCCAACGTCGCCCGCGTCGATCGCCCTGCGAAAGGCCTGCGACGTCGGATCGAAACGTCGATTGAACGCGAGCATGACGCGACCGCCCAGGCGCTCGACTTCGTTTGCCGCGGCGAGCGACTTGTCCATGTCCAGGTCGATGGGCTTCTCGCACAGAACAGCCTTGCCGCGCTTGACGGCCTCGAGCATGAACGTAATGTGCGTGTCCGTCGGCGTACCGATGACCACTGCGTCGATGTCATTGCGCTCGAGGACGCCTGCGGGGTCCGTCGATGCTTCGCAGCCGAGGCGGCTAGCCAGCGCGTTGGCTGCACTTTCAACGGGGTCTGCCACGACGACCAGTTGTGCATTCGGGCTCGCGGCGACGTTGCCGGCGTGAATACGACCGATGCGGCCAGCACCGAGTACGGCGATTCGAATCATGTGAGTCTCCAGAAATACTTTATGGTTCAAGGTCAGAAGCATCAGGCGGCAGTGGCGGGTTTTGCCGAGAACTGCGCGATGGTGGTGTCGTAAGCACGCTTTGCCATCTCTTCGAGCGGAAGCTTCCGGTGCACCTCCGAGATGAGTTCCACGCCGTAGTAAGGAAGCGTGCAGCCCGCTCGTTTCAAGGCATCAATAAAGGCCGGACAGTCGCCTGCACCTTCGCCGCAAAGCTGGCGATTAAAGGTCGAATCCTCGAACAGCGTCCCCTTGACCCGCGCGCCCACGTCATCCAGCTCTACTCCCTTGATGAAGCGCGCCGGGATGCGGGCGACTTCGCTATACGGCGTGCTGGCGCGCGCGACGTGCCAATGGTCCACCATCAGTCCGCCATTGGGCTGATTCGCGCCTTCAGCAACCTTCAGCGCGTCTGCGACATTTCGGATGGGAGAAAAAGGCATGAACTCGATTGCGACCGTCGCGCCAACCGTCGCCACGTCTTCGCAAAGCTTCGCGAATTCGTCGGTCATGCGCGGAAAGTCGGCCGGACTTTCGTCGAAGGGGCTCGCGCCGATCTTCAGGTTGCGCATGCCGAGCTCGCTGCCCAGTTCGATGAAACGGCGGCGGCAACTATCCGATTTGGCGCGCGCCTCGCCGTCGAGGTACCAGTCCATGAGAATTTCGAGCTCGAAGTACTTCATGCCCGTGTCGTCCAGAACTTTCTTGACGCCGGAGAGCCCATACTTCTCGATGCTGTACTCGAGATCGTCGAGAATGAGTCCAATGCCGCTCCAGCCGGCACGCGACGCCGCTTCGCAGCGCTCACGCAGCGGGAACGGGCTGATCTCGGTCGGTGCACACGGATAAACGTCGCCGGCAAGGGTCCAGTACGCAGCCAGCAGTTCAGTATTCTTCGCGCTCATATGTAGGATTCCTGTGTTACATGATTTCATCAAATTCTTGACGACACGCGCTCCCGCGTGCCAAACGATTACGGGGTTGCCCGAGTGGGGGTGGTGGACGTCGCGAGAGTGAAGTCCCACGACACAGACCAGAACGGCGATGAGACTCCGACGCGCTTCGCTGCCTCTGTGTCGTCAATCTTGTTGAATTCGGCGATGAGTTCACGCTTGACGCCGAAGACTGCGTCCTCGGGGAGATATGGGCAGTCCGGCGTGAAGATGTGAGTGATGACCGGGTCGAATCCTGGGGCAGTCACGATAAAGTGCAAGTGAGCGGCACGGTTCGGGTGCCGCCCCATTGCGCCGAGGAGCTTTCCGACCGGGCCGTCCGACGGAATCGGATAGTGACGCGGCTTGACCGACCTGAACCAGTAGCGGCCTTCAGAATCCGACGTAAAAACGCCGCGAAGATTTGAATCAGGCTGAATGCCTTTTTGCTGCACGTCATAGAAGCCGTCGTCGTTGGTCTGCCACACTTCCAACTTCGCGTTCGGAATCGGGTTTCCCTCGATATCGGTTACGCGACCTTCGACAACCATGGGCTCGCCCTTTCCATCCAGGCAGATATTCGCGCCGTTCGGATACTCGGGTGCGTTCGCGATGTAGAACGGACCCAGAATCGTGTTCGGCGTAGCACCGCTCGGACGACGATGGTTGATTGCGTCGACCAGCATCGAGACGCCGAGGATGTCCGAGAGCAGGATGTACTCTTGCCGCCAGTCCGTACACATTTGACCCGTCTCGGTCAGGAAGCGGATGGCGGTGAACCACTCTTCGTGCGTCGGTTCGATTTCCTTCACCGCGGCATGAAGATGCCTAACCAGAACGGACATGACGTGGCGCAGACGAGCGTCGGCATCTTCGCTCATACGAGCATTGACGACATCTGCCGAGCGAGCTTCATCGAAGTACGGCAACTCGGACTGGACTGCAGAGGATGGGCTTTGCATTGAGTGTCTCCATCAATCTTTTCTGTAGCTTTGAGACGAGTCTATATTCGCCTTGGCTGGCAAAACAGAGCTGGAAAGGGAAAGTCTTTCGCGCTGAGTGGGAAGAAGCCTCAATTGCGATGAGCACGGGGCTCACGCCGTCCAATGCCGTTCGTAGTCGTTCTGCTGGAACCGCTCCACAAGCGCGTCAATGAACAACCGCACCTTCACCGGAAGATGCGAGCGGGTCTGAAATGCAATGTTCATGGTCAGCCGGGGAAGGTCCCAGTCGTCGAGCACCGGGACGAGGCGGCCGGCCTTGAGGTCGTCGTAGATAATGTATTTGGGCTGCACGAGAATGCCCATGTTGTCGAGTGCGGCGAGGCGCAATATCTGGCCGTCGTTTGACTCCACCAAAGGCTTCACCCTGACAACGACGTTCTCGCCACCACGTGTAAAAGCAAGCTCGCGTGGATTGTCGGCTAGTTGATAGTTGAGCAGCCTGTGCTTCGCAAGCTCCGCCGGGAAGCGAGGACGGCCGTTGACCTCGATATAGCCGGGCGATGCAGCCAGTATGCGACGTGTCGACGCCAGTCTTCTAATCGTGATGTTGCTATCCGGCTCAAGGACCTTGGTTCTTATCGCTACGTCGATGCCATTCTCAATGATGTCGTAGTAGCGGTTAGCGGCTACCACATCTACGGTGATCTCGGGATAACGCGCCGTGAAATCAGGAAGCATTGGCGCTATGTGCAGCATGCAGAACGATAACGAAGCGGTGACGCGGAGCACGCCGCTAGGACGTACGACCGCCTCCTTGATTACTGCTTCGGCTTCACCAAGGTCTGCGAGGATGGATTTGCAACGCCGGTGAAACTCGGCGCCGGCTTCTGTCAGGTAAAGATTGCGGGTGGTCCTGCGTACCAGTTGAATCCCGAGCCTTGTCTCCAACGAAATCAGATACCGACTTGCCGCCGAAATTGAAAGCTCGACGGCTTCCGCGGCTCGACTGATACTGCCCGTCTCAGCGACTTCGACGAACAGTTGCAACTCCTTGAACTGGTCCATAGCCTTGCACCGTCTCGCCCTTTTCTGCCCGCATTGAACTCAATGCAGGGCACGCGATATCGTCGAATTTTTTGTGGCACGCCGACATCATGATAGTTCAAGGCGTCTATCTTTAAACAACCAAAACACATCAACAATCCATCAGATGCCCAGGTGGACAGATAGTCTCGCCCGGGAAGCAGCATCGGCGGCCACGTACGGTCGTTCGCGTCTTACGCTCGCGCATCGGCCGCCACCATCACGGATTCCGACGATCTGGGCCCGAACACACGTTCCTGCGAGCAACCATGCGCGCACGCTCTTTTTCGATGTAGGATAGCTTGGGAGTCACCCAACGGCGCTTCAAAAACGCATCAGACCACATCAACGGAGGAGGGTCGAATTGGCTCACCGCTTTTTGATCAAGGAAATCGCGCTCCAGGCGGGTCTGGGCGTGGCGACCGTCGATAGAGTGCTGAACGGGCGTGCGCACGTCCGGGAGCACACGCGTAAGCGGGTCGAGCAGGCGATTAAAGAACTCGAGAGGCAGGAGTTGAACCTGGCCACCACTGGGCGGAAGCTCATCGTTGATGTGGTCGTGGAAGCTCCCTCGCGCTTTAGTGATGAAATTGCGAGTGCGCTCGACGCCGAACTCCCGATGTTGCATCCCGCAGTTGTTCGTCCGCGCTACTTGCTGCAGGAGACGATGACGACTTCCGAGGTCGTGGAGGTGCTGCGGTCAATCGCCCGCCGAGGAAGCCATGGCGTCCTCCTGAAGGCGCGCGACGTTCCGGAGATTGCGGACGCCGTGGGTGAGTTACACCGTCATGGCATCCCTGTCGTCACGGTCGTCACCGACATTCCGCTGTCGGCCCGCATTGCGTACGCGGGCCTCGACAATCGGGCGGCTGGCGCCACCGCCGCTTATCTCCTCGGGCAATGGCTTGGTTCCGGGCCTGCTAACGTCCTGATTACGATGAGCGATGAGCATTTCAGGGGCGAGGAGGAGCGCGAAATAAGTTTTCGTCGTGCCTTAAGGACACGTCATCCGCAGCTTCGGCTAATCGATGCGAGCGGTGGACGTGGTCTGGATTTGGCCACGGAGGAGAGAGTCAGAAATGTACTCAATGACGGAACCAGCGTCGCCGCCGTCTACTGCATGGGCGGGGGGAATAAAGCAATTCTTCGCGCATTGGACCTGCAACGGCAAGTCCCGGTCTGCTTCATCGCGCACGATCTGGACAGGGAAAACGTGCCTCTGCTGCGCGACGGAAGGATTCAAGCAATCTTGCATCATGACCTCCGTCAAGACATGCGGTCCGCGTGTCAGCACATCATGCACTATCACAAGCTCTTGCCTGCTTCAGCCGTATCGCCCTCTTCGTCCGTCGTGGTCGTTACGCCTGAAAACATACCGGACTACATAGCCAGTCGATTCCGCCCTTAGCGCAAGTTCTCGAATCTTTTTTCCTGCTGCTACGAGGCGTTGCCCTTACACACGCCTCTCGTCGGCACGCCAGTGACGCATATGTGGCCGAAGGCTCTCAGCACGGAAAATCCAGGAGAATACATTCTCCTGGATTTTCTGATGACCTCTAGAACCTCGTCGCGAGGCCCGCGATGACGCCGAACTGGCTCTTGCCGTAGTCGGGGTTGCTGCTCGACGCGCTACCGTTCGCCGGGTCGTCGTTGACGTTCGCACCATACAGGCCACTGTTGAGGCCGAGGTTCGACGTTGAACTGTTTCGGATGTAGCCCAGTTCAGTATAAAGGAGCGTCCGCTTGGAAAGCGAATAGTTCACACCCAATGTGTAAAGCGTAGCGTTTCCATTCCCCTTATTCGCGTTGGCATGATATACGGCCCCAGTGATAGCGAGTGCAGGAGTCGTCTGCCACGTCGCACCGATCCACTCATGATTGACGGTGGTCGGGAGGCTCGTTCCCGCCGGCAACACTGTTGGGGCAGCCGTGCCAAAATAGCCTGCATTGGACGCGTCAGGTGCACTCAAGTGTTGGTAGCCAACATAGGCCGTCACCGGGCCGAATGCATAGGTCAGGCCGGTCAGGATGGAACGTGACGCAAGATAGACATTGCTGAACTGCCCATTGCCGTCGCGAACCTCGTCGTACGTCGCCTGCCAAAAAAGCCCCTGGTTGGCATAGGACAATTTGATGCCGTCCGAGCGCCCCTGAGAACTTCCGAGTCCGCTGGAAGTACCGAGTTGACCAGGCGCGCTTCCAGGATTGCCGGCGTTCCACGTCGGCGAGTTCGTCAAGTCATACTGGCCTTGCAGGGTGAAACCGGCAATCGTCGGAGACAGGTACTCCACGCCGTTCGCTGCCTGCGAGAAGATGCGGCCGCGTACCAGCGTTCCAATCGCATACTTCTTGGTTTGCTGAGGGTCTACGTCGCCCGAGTACTGGCTAATCTCGGCTGAACCCATGTTCCCGAACTTAATCTGGCCCCATGTATCGTTGTGAAAACCGACAGTCGCCTGTCCTTCGAAGAAGCTACCGTTCGCAAAGCTTCCGTTCTGGGTATTCAAACGGGATTCAAGCTGGAAGATAGCCTGGGTGCCCCCGCCGAGGTCTTCAGCGCCTTTGAGACCAAATCTCGATTGCGCCCAGCCTCCACTCTGCGCGCCGAAGACATGTCCCTTCGGCAGATTCGTCTCGTAGACAATGCCATTGTCCACAATTCCATACAGCGTCACGCTGCTTTGCGCATTGACATATGCCGTTGCGGACGTCAGGACCAGTCCAAGCACGAGCCTCTTCATTTCCATCTCCATTTGCATAGTTATACTACGTATTTACATTTAGTTTGTAATTCGCCAGCGCATAAAGCATGCTTCCTTGATGCACTAGCGACGTTCTCCCAAGACATTCAACCGTTATCGCTCAACTCACCGAATTGGCGGCGCAATCGCTCCGAGCCTCACGTGACGATTGACATCGACTACTTCCTGGCTGCAATGAGCGATCTCCGGATGAACAGTCGCTAAAGGTGGGCGCATATCGGAAGGCATGATTTTCGTGAGGGTGCGTCTCCAACGCTTGCTCGTGTAGTTTTGCCGGAGTGTAGATTCCCCGTTCCCTTGAACAAAGAGCAGGACGAGGAATCTCTTTCGCAGATTTTGGGAAAGTGCACACTCCCGCGAGTGGCCGTGGGCGTTTCGGCGCAATCCTGTGTTGCGCAGTCGCGGTTAACCCCTGTTCCCTTCCACGCACGTCTTCTATTACGGTTCGTGCGTTCCTGATGCTTGATAGACATCATGGTTGAGATCGCGGCGACATCCAGCGAACAAAGCCGCGGCATCGAGCAGGTCGATCAGGCGATCACGTACATGGACGAAGTCACACGGCAGAATGCCGCGCTGGTGGAAGAGGCCGTAGCCGCTACCCGATCGCTCGAAGATCAGGAGTGGCAATCTGACTCGATGCCGTAGCGATCGTGTCGGGCGTAAAGATGCGGATGAGGAGGGCCGACTCGATGAGTCGGCCAAGCGCCCTGCAATTTTCAACGGTCACAAACGAAAAGCGGAAACTCCTTCGCTCAGGGCAGGCGGTATGCGTTTATGGCTGGCATCCCGCCGTCCGGTTCACAACTGCCGTGAAATACCCAGAGGCGAAACTGTGTCCATGACCGGCGAACTCTTGGGATGAAGATTCCTGAGGAAACTTTCGGATAGCGCCACGACCTTGGCCAATGCGCGCGGATCGTAGAGCGAGTGATCGATGTCCTCGCAAACCGTGGTCCGCACTTTCGTCAGGCGCGACAGTTTCTGTCCGTACCGGCCAAAATAAGCATTGAGTTGATCGAGGCCGTCGTCACCCACGCCGTACAGGAGAAGCGTGTCGACACCCTTGCGTTCGAGCCTCTGAACGACACCGTGCGGGTGCGTGAGTGGCTTTTCATCTGCGCCCAAGGCATCCCGGCGGGTCACACCGAACATTTGAGATTGCAGGCGCGCTGTGGCATTCGATGCGAAGGCCTTGGCGATTGGCCTGAACCCCCGTTTCCCACTCAGGACCAGCCACCATTTCGTTGGCTTCAGGATGGCCGGTCCGAGCCGCGCCATCGTGTTGCACATCTGGTTCCTGAGTTCCTGCAAACTCATCTTCTCGGATATGTAGAAGCGCTGAAGGTTGATGGCGATGACGGCTTCGATCGCAGGCTCGACGAGCGACGCACGCAAGGCGCTATACGCGCCCGAACAGATGCCAAACGTGACGATCGAGTCGTAGCCCTTGCGCTTGAGCCATGCAGCGGCAGTCGCAACGTCTTCGATTATCGTCTCCGCATGGATCGGTGTGATCGTGTTAGGCGCATGATCCAGCGGCAGCGGCGGACTATCGCCGATCCCGCGAGCGTCGATGCGCATCGATGCAATACCGCGTCGCGCCATTTCCCGCGCGATCCTCACCGACAGACGGCTGTCGCCATGATGCGCGTTGCCTGCCGTATTGGTGATGACGACAGCCGGACCACCCACGAGCCTGTCGCGCGGCTCGCATAGGATACCGAACAGGCCGGCCGCGCCGAAGACCACCGGGCGCTCGATCGCTTCCGGCGTCTCGATGATCGCATTGTCGCCCATACTCAGCCGCGCGGCCTTTCTCGTCCGAACCGAATTGAGGTCGCCGGGGGAGCTATCGATCACGCTCTCCGCTATCCATTGCGCAGTCTGCTTGAGCGTCTTCTCCGGCAAGACCGACGATGAAGTGTCCTGCATGAAGTCGAAGTAGTCGTCGAATGCATTCGTTTGTACCTCGACGCCCCGATCGCGTAGTGCGGCGTATAGCGGCTGGCTGGCTCCGGGCTGTATATCGGCCACGAACACGCGTTTTGGTATTGCGGGCTGACGTCTCATGGCCATGCCGAGATCGAACCCGCTCATTTGGCTGCGGAACGCTGCACTATACTTTTGCCCGAGTACGTTGAACGGCGAATCGATCTGCATCGTTCGCATGGGAAGGGGAAGCGTCTCGAGCCAGCTTTTGCGCAAGGCCGTCAGCTCGCGCAGGTAGTGGCGTCCGTTCACAACGGGTGCAAGCAACGCAAGCGATTCCACCGAGGCATGATGCGATGCAAGCGCTGCCAAGGTCCCACCTAGACGCAAGCCGCACAACGTAATCTTCGTTACGCCCGCTTCTTTCCGCAGACATTCGACAGCTTCAGTGATATCCGCGACGAAGTCATCCAGCCGATCGCCTTCGTGACCAATGCCTACTGAATCGCCCGTCCCGAGATAGTCAAAGCGCAAGACCGGAAGACCCTGCCGGGAAAGCTCGTCGGCCAGATAACGCATGGCCTTGTGCACCCAAGACTCCTCATGACCGAAGGGCTTGCACAGCACAACGCCGTGTTTGCCTTGGCCACCATGAAGCCACCCAAAACGCCCCTCAAAGACAATCGGCGTCATAAGTTGACTCGCCGCTCGAAATTACCTCTACGCAGCTGCGCTCCGACAACAAGCGATCTTGACAATGCCCTATCTCCCTGAGCCGCTGGATGTCTTTCTATTTTCGCTTATTTTCCAACTTTCTGGTCGCGTGTTCAGTCCTTAAACATTCTACTGATCCTTCCTTTCGTTGTGATGCCAGCGTAGCGGTGGTTGACTGGCGCCTCGGGTAAACGACTACGCGTGTCTTGCACTGACATAACCATCACCGGCTCTCCGGACTGCTTGGGAATGGAGCCGTCTTTCTTCTGACCTTTCCCGAGCTGACCCAGGAATCCTGTTTCGTCTTCGATGGTCGCGTACCATCAACCACGATCGATAACCAGGTCGATTGATGGTACGCAGCACGTCAGTTGGAAACGGACAGCGTCGAACTCAAGGACAGGCTATCCGAGCCATTTCCGACCAGTACCTGGAATTGGCCCGTCGCATTTGTCCATTGCTGCGTCGCGGTATCCCACGTGCCAAACGGATGGCTCGAAGAGGTTGGGTCGATGGTGATTTGCACCGTCTTCTTTTCTCCCGGAGCGAGCTGGACTTTCTGGAAACCGACCAGGCGTTTCGGCGGCTGCCCAAGTCCCGCGGGCAACGCAAGATAGACCTGCGGAACTTCCGCACCCGCCACCTTGCCGGTGTTTTCGACATCCACCTGCACGGTGATGGGCTTCTTTCCGTCGGATGCTTGCGGGGTCACCTGCAAGCTGGAGAGCTTGAACGTCGTGTACGACAGCCCGTGACCAAACGCGAACAGCGGCTTGACGTTACGAGCGTCATACCAGCGATAGCCGATCTGCAGGCCTTCGGAGTATGTAACGGTGGGCACACCGTTGACATTCACACCCGGAAATTGGGCAGGCGTGTTTGCAGGCCAATCTCCGGCGCTCTTCGGGAAGGTGACGGGTAGCTTGCCGGACGGATTCGCGATGCCGAACAAGAGATTCGCAACGATGTTCCCGTCTTCCTGCCCCGGGAACCACGTTTCCAGTACCGCCGGTACCTGGTCGATCCAGGGCATCAGCACGGACGCGTTGTCTTTCATGACGACCACGGTGTGCGGATTAGCTGCAGCAACCGCAGTAACGATCGCGTCCTGATTGTTCGACAACTCGATGCTCGGCCGGTCGGCACCTTCCTCCGCAATCGTACCGGCCAGCAGAATCACCACATCTGCCTGTTTGGCTGCGGCGACAGCATCCTGAAGATTGCTGTTGTCGTCCGCGACAACGGTGAGACTCGCTGTCGCACTCGAACCGAGTTGCTTGAGAGCGTTTTGCACGCCTTGGAGCGGCGTGACGGTGTACAGGGGAATGACGTCCGAACTTCCGCCACAACAACCCGACACCGCCTTGTTCGCATATGCGGATTGCCCGATGAGCGCGACAGTGTGGACCGCCTTCGCGTTCAAGGGCAGCACGTTGTTTTCATTCTTCAACAATACCGCCGACTGTTCGCCGATTGCGCGAGCGATGGCGCCGTCAGCGGCCTGGTCGATGGCGGTCTGCGCAACAGGCCGGTCGAAGATGCCCAGCTTGAACATCTGTTTGTAGCGGCGGCCAAGCGCTGTATCGACGTCGGATTGTTTGATCTGGCTGGCCGCAAGGGCGGCGTTTATCCTGTCCGCCGACCAGTACTTCACCAAGGGCCCCACTTCGATGCCGGGCATTTCGTTGTCGAGGCCCGCGAGCATCGAATTCACCGTGCTGTGGTTGGCAAAGAAGTCGGACTGAACGTAGCCCGTGAATCCCCACTGTCCCCGCAGTACGTCAGTGAGAATGTGCTTGTTCTCGCACATTTGGAAGCCGTTCACCGAGTTGTACGAGCACATGACCGAGGCAACACCGCCGTCCTTGACCGCCATCTCGAACGGCAGCAGGTACAGTTCATGTAGCGTCTTGTCGTCTATATTCTCGTTGATCGTCATGCGATTGGTCTCTTGCTCGTTCGCAACGAGATGCTTCGCCATTGCAATGACGCCGTGGGATTGAATCGCGTTTATCTCCGCGATGCCCATCGTTCCGCTCAGGACCGGATCCTCGCCGAAGTACTCGAAATTTCGTCCGAGCGTCGGATTGCGGGCGAGGTTCATCCCGGGTCCTTCCAGCACGTGTAGCGCAAGATTCCTGGACTCACGGCCAATCACGTCGCCGAATTGCGCGGCTACCGCGGTGTCGAACGATGCGGCTACGGCCATGCCAGACGGTAACGCCGTGGCCTTCGCCGACGCGGTGCTCGTCAGCGCTGCCGTTGGATTCGTCACCGAATCCGGAGGCACGCAATCGTTTTGTCCAACACCCACCGGCCCATTCGTCACCCGCAGGGTCGGGATCTGCAACTCCGGTATTCCCAGGATGTGCCGCCCGCCGTAACACGATGGAATTTCAGGTACCACGCCCGCCGACCCGCTGAGCTGAGCGACTTTCTGGGCTGGTGTCATTGCAGCCAACAACAGCGCCGTTCGTTGGTCCGGAGGTAAAGCCGTGTTCATCCATGCGTGAGCATTCGTTCCCGCAGGCGCGCCGTTGTCATCATGGCCCCCTCCGCAACCGGCGGCCACAATCATTGCAATCGCCGTGGATATCAAAGTCCGCTTCCTCATCAGCATCTTCCCCTCCTTATGATCAAGCATTCGCATCGAAATACGTAGTAGACCTTATTGATAAAACAATGAGAATCCAGCTTCAGGTCTTGTTGCGGGACGTTTGGCAAATCCGGATCAGTTGACTTGCAGCTTCTGACTCTTTATATCTATGGGAGTCTCCAACCCCCGATTTCCGGTTGACCCCGTCATGAAACAGTCACTGCCTCCAACATGAAGAAGCCTTCGCCGACCATCCGCGACGTCGCTGCTCTATCGGGCGTCTCCGTTGCGACCGTGTCCAAGTACATCAATGGCACCAAGCGATTTACCGAGCCGGTCGAAGCAAAACTCAAGGCCGCCATCGAACAGCTCGGTTACCAGTCGAATCCACTCGCGCGGTCGATGGTCACGAAGCAAACGCGCACCATCGGTCTCACGATTCTCGATATCAGCAATCCGCACTTCACGAACGTCGTGAAGGGCGCAAACCGCGTGGCGCTCAAGCACGACTACACCCTGCTGCTCGTCGACGTCGACGAGAACCAGGCTCGCGAGCGCCCGCTCGTCGAAGCGCTGGCGCGGCGGGTAGACGGACTCATACTCAGTTCGCGTTTGCCCGAGGAGCAATCAGAATGGCTGCTCGAACTCGACAAGCCGCTTGTTCTTCTGAGGCGTAGCGATCGGCTTCCCATTTCCAGCGTCGGCATCGACAATCGGCTCGCCACGTTCATGCTCACTCGGCACCTTCTGGATTTGGGACATCGCAACTTCGCGTATCTCGGCTTCGGGCAAGCGCGCATCAACGACGAACGAATCGCTGGGGTACGCGAGTGTCTGCACCAGGCCGGCTTGGAACTCGACGTGCACGATGTTCACGCGCCGACCAACCGCGCTGGCGAACAGGCCTGTTCTCGCGTGATGCTCGGTCCACGCCGCCCTCAAGCGGTAATCTGCTACAACGATCTCATTGCGCTCGGCTTCATCAAGGCAGCAACGGCGCTTGGTATCAACGTTCCGCGGGACGTGGCGGTGACCGGCATCGACAACGTCCCCTATGGTGAAATTTCTGCTCCAACGCTCACCAGCGTCGACACACAGAGCGAGGCGATGGGCGAGATTGCAATGCAAAAGCTCATCGATGTGCTAGCAGGCAACGAAGAGGTCGAGCATGTGACCATCGAGCCGTGTCTTATCGTGCGCGAGTCGACTGCTTGTAGCCCACGGATTGCGGAGCCCTGAAGCAGGGTGAGCGGCGGGCGTCACCACAGCGTGCGCGATTGCGCATCCTTGCATCGATGAAGCAACCGCGCATGCACTTGCGGCACGACGCTCACCGGACAATTTGCGAGATGCACAAGCGAGGCTACCGCGCGTGCGGACAAGCTCAGTCAGGCGCACGTCACGAGGGCCGTGCAACACTTCCAAGGCATGGACGCCAAATACGGTCACAAGCATCGAAACGCATTGGCGGGCAGCGTCGGCGATGACCGCGAACCGACGCAGGGTGCGAGTCGCCCAGTTGCAGCAATCTGTGCTCTGCAACATGCCAGGCATTGCTTTTCGCATGAGTGTCTCCGCCCGCCGCGCATCGGTGCGAAGCGGTTTTTTTGATGGGGAATCTAGCTTTCAGTCATCGTTGGGAAAACGGTTTCCCCAATTTAGCGAGTTTTGCGCTCGCTTACCAATCCTTTCTGATTAGGGGTTTCCCGTAACGATTTTGAAGGAGCATTCGCCCATATCTCGAACAATTGCACGGTCCTTTGGCTACGTTCAAGAAAACGCTCTCGGCGATCGACGAGTTGAAGAACAAGCGCTCAGGCGCTGGAGTGAGTTTGGATCTCGAGACTGTGAGTCCAATCACGGCGCTCTTCGGAGACTTTCACGGCCTCATGATTGCGAGTGCCATCTACGAGAACGTGTGCCGCAGCCATGGAGCGATGGGAACTCGCGGAGGGCGAGAAGGATGAGAACGTCGTGCCCGAATTCAAGCGCGAATACGGGCGGACTGGATTTGGCGGCGCCGCATGCAATTCTCGATGACAGGGACCGCCCGTACTACGAACACCGCCTTGGCAGCCTGGCAAGCGAAGGAATCGATGCCTCGTCGATAAAGCAATCAATCCGGCGACGCGTCGCAAGTCGGTTGAAAAGAAGACTCGCGGGCAGGCCGTTCCAGCGCAGCCAGGCGCTGAAGTATCACCAGGCCGAGCACGGCGAGCCCACAACCCATCGTGAAGTCGGCACTTACCCCGGCACGGTCGACAATCGCGCCTCCCACTGCCGAACCCGCGGCAATCGCGACCTGAATGATGCTGACGAACATAGCCGAACCCGCTTCGGGCAAGTCTGCTGTGCCGCGCTGAATCCATACGCTAAAACAAAGCGGAAGCGCACCGAAAGCGACTCCCCAGATCAGCATCCCCACGGTCTCGCCGATGCTCGAATGGTCGAGCAGCAACATTGACGCCATTGCGCTCAGGAGGAGCAACGTCATTACGGCGACCGACTTCTTGAGATGGTCCGAGACGACCGCGGACATCAATGCATTCGAGAAAAAGCCGACCAGCCCAAACCCGAAGAGCAGGAGCGTAATCGCGCTTAGCGAGAACTCCTGCTCGAGCAGCGGCGCAATGTAGGTATAAGTCGAGAAGTGTGCTCCGAAAACGAGCGCGACCATCAGCATGCTCAAGCGAGTGTGAGGCCGTCCGAGCAGCGTCTTGAAATCGGCGACGCGCAACGCCGAGGCCGACGGAAGCGAGGGTACAAGAAGCCCTTGTGCAAGCAGGGCCAGCGCCACCAAGCCCGCAGTGGCGGCGAACGACAGACGCCACGACGCGAACGATGCGATAAACGTTCCGAGCGGCACGCCAATGACCGTTGCACAGGTAACACCCGTCAGGATGGTGGCCGTCGCCTTCGCGGCATCCTTGGGTTGCACAAGTCGCGGGGCAGCAGCAGTCGCCAGAGTCCAGAAACCACCTAACGCGGCACCGAGCAGGGCCCGTCCCACTAGCACGACCGGGAAACTCGCAGCGATTGCACACACGATGTTGGATATCAGCAATATTGCGGTCAGAAGCAGGAAGACGTACCGACGATCCGTACGTCCGGCGCCGACTATGAGCGTTGGCGCGAATATCGCGGCCATGACGCCCGGCGTCGTTACCATGAGACCTGCAACGCCGGGTTTGACACCAAGGTCATGCGCGATTTGCGGCAGCAATCCGACAGGCAGAAACTCGGCCGTGACGAAAGCAAACGCGCTGACAGCTACAGCAATGACGGAGAGCCATTGACGGACCGACGTTGAGCTTCCTTGCAACGACGCTGGGCTTGCAGACGAATCTATGTGCATGACGACACTGGTGCCAGATTGAAGGCACACACTCTAGGCCGGGTCCCGCTCGGGAAAAAGTATCGTGCTTTGAACAGAGTTAACGGCGTGGCCGAACAATGCGGTACGGCCCTGCTGAGTTCGTCACGAGCAGGGTAAGGAGGGCGAGCAGCCTGCGGATGCCGCCGCTCGAGAGGGGTTTTCGAAGCCGCTCTTTGGCTGCGCCCACGGAATCATGATTGTGGGCGCCTTCTACGAGAACTTGAGCGCACCGGCAAGGCCTTCCCATGCGAGGCGGTCGTGACCAGGATGCGACGACACGCGATACCCTGCGCAGGGAATACGGTCACGTGCTACCTCTGCCGCTACGACAGCATCCAGGTTCGCGCAAAGGTGTCGAAGCGCTCGACCTCATCGGCTTGCCAATGCGATGACTTCCCGAGCTCCTCCGCCACGATCCGCGCAACTTCCGGCGCGGCGTCGCGAGCGGCCGCGGCGTCGAGAAACAGCGCGCGATTGCGCCGCGCCAGCACATCCTCTACGCAGCGCGCGAGTTCCGCGCGCACCGCGAAACGCGTCTGCGCCTCGGTCAGGCCGCTCGCCTGCACCAGGACGTTATCCGCGCCCGGCAGCCGCTCGATCAGTGCCGCATCGGAACCGTAATAGCCACCCTGCTCCGCCGTCGATCCGTGCAGCGGCAAGGACGCCGTGCGGCACGGCGCGTCGGGCAGCAGTCCCTTCGTCACCGCGAGATCGATCACCTGCTGCGCCATGAGGCGATACGTCGTCCACTTGCCGCCCGTCACGGTGATCATGCCGGTCGCGCTCATTTCGATCGTATGCTCACGCGACAGCGCCGCGGTCGACGCGTTGGCGTCGCCTTTCACGAGCGGACGAAGCCCGGCCCAGACGCTCAGGACATCGTCGCGCGTCGGCTTGACGGACAGATAATTCGCCGCCGTCGCGAGAATGAAGTCGACATCCTCGTCGCTCGCGCGGGGATCGAGCGGCAGATCGTGGCGCGGCGTGTCCGTCGTGCCGACGATCGCGTGGCCGTGCCACGGCACGATGAACAGCACGCGGCCGTCTTTGGTCCTCGGCACGAGAATCGCGTCATCGCTTTGCAGGAAGCGGCCGGGCAAGGTCAGATGAACACCCTGGCTCGGCGCCACGATCGGGCGCGCGCCGGGGTCCGCCATCGCCCTGATCGAATCGACCCAGACGCCCGTCGCGTTGACGACGCAGCGCGCGCTCACCGTGAACCGGTCGCCGGTTTCGACGTCCTCCACCGTAAGCCGATGATGTCCCGCCGCGCGATCGAAGTCCACGCCGCGCACGGCGGCATTGTTCAGTGCGTGGCCGCCGAGATCGAACAGCGTGCGCATCAGCGTGACGGCGAGACGCGCATCGTCGAACTGGCCGTCGCAATAGAGCGTGCCGCCGCGCAGCGCATGGCCGTCGAGGCTGTCGGCGAGCATCGGCGATTTCGCGCGCGTCTCCGCGAGGCCGAGACTGCGGCTTGCGCCAAGGTTCAGCGAGCCCGCCAGCCAGTCGTACATCTTCAGTCCCGCGCCGTAGATAAGCTTGTCGCCGAAGCGATACGCAGGAACGATGAACCCGAGCGGATGCACCAGATGCGGCGCGTTGCGCGCGAGCAGTCCACGCTCGCGCAGCGCCTCGCGTACGAGCGGGATGTTGCCTTGCGCGAGATAGCGCACGCCGCCGTGCACGAGCTTCGTGGCCTTGCTCGACGTGCCCTTCGCGAAGTCGCGCGCCTCCAGCAGCAAGGTTCGATAACCGCGCGACGCCGCATCGACTCCCGCGCCGAGACCGCTCGCGCCGCCGCCGATCACGACGACATCGAAGAGCGGTGTCTTGTCCAGTTCGCGCAAGAGCGATGCGCGGTCGGAAGGAGTCTTGTTTTGCATGTCGGACCGTGATGCAGGTGGCTCGATCGATCGCGCGATGCCATCGCTTGACACGTGCCTCGCGGCTTGTTCGAAAACGAAGTTCCACATTCGATTTCGAACATCTTAACACCCTGCGCCGACGACGAAAAGACGGAGCGAACACCTGCAGGACGAGCAAGCAAGCCGCCCAAGACGAGATCTCTTTGGCCGGCAACGCTTCTTCGTCGTACACTTGCGCATCCGATGATCTTCATTTTTTTGCGATTCCGCGCGCTCCGATGACATCCGACCACGCACTCAACGGCAGGCAGCGGGCGCTGCTCGACCGTGTCGCCCGCGACGGCTTCGCCACCATCGAGGACCTCGCCGCGCAATTTCAGGTCACGCCGCAGACCGTGCGCCGCGACGTCAACTGGCTGTCCGACCGCAACCTGCTGCGCCGCTATCATGGCGGCGCGAGCGCGCTCACGAGTTCGGAGAACACGGCCTACACGGCGCGCCAGCAGATGTATCTCGAGGAAAAACGGCGCATCGCGAAGCTCGTCGCATCCGAGATTCCGAACCAGGCGACGCTCTTCATCAACCTCGGCACGACGACCGAGGAAGTCGCGCGCGCGCTGCGTCAGCACACGGGCTTGCGCGTCATCACGAACAACCTGAATGTCGCCAATATTTTCGCGGACGAAACGGACGCCGAGCTGCTGGTCGCCGGCGGAAAGGTGCGCGCGCGCGACAAGGGCGTCGTGGGCGAGCAGGCCGTCGACTTCATCCGGATGTTCAAGGTGGACTTCGGGATCATCGGCATTTCGAGCATCGAGGAGGACGGCACGCTCCGGGACTTCGATATCGCCGAAGTGCGCGTGGCGCAGGCGATCGTCGAGCAGTCACGCACGGTGTTTCTCGTCGCGGATCATTCGAAGTTCGGCCGCGCCGCGCTCGTGAAGCTCGGGCATCTCAGTCAGATCGATGCGCTCTTCACCGATGCCCCGCCACCGGAATGGATGACCGAAACGCTCGCCGCCGCGGATGTCGCCGTTCGCGTGGCGGACTGAGACTATCGGCCTCGTCCGGCATTTTCGCGTCATCCGCGAGTCATCGAACCGCGGCCTCCTTCAGACGCGGCACAGCGGCGATGTCGATTCGGGGCATGACGAATTTCCGCCGTCGTTCATGTGTTCGCAATCAGCAGTTCTTCCGCATTGCCGGGCGGACGCAAGCCGTCGGGCCTGTTCGCGAAGTAGCGCCGGGTCAGATCCGCCGCCGAAACATGCCGCGCCTCCTTGAAGCCCGCTTCACGCGCCAGCGCCTGAATCTCCGATGGCGTAAAGAAGCTGATGAACGGCGTCCCGCTCGCACGCGCGCCCTTCTCCGCCATCTCGAGTCCCGGACGCACATCGGGGTCCGCGAGTTCCAGCGGAAGCAGGAACGTCATCGCGAATATCGACCCGGGAGCGAAGGCTGCGACTTCGCGCAGCGTGGCCGCATTCGCCTCCCTCGTGAGATACATGCTGACGCCCGTCGAAACGACGATGGCGGGCCTGCTCGCATCGAATCCCGACGTCACGAGCTTCTCGCGCCACGACTCGCCCGCTTCGAAATCGACGGGTACGAAGCGCAGCCAGTCCGGCACGCCGAAGCCGAGTTCGATCAGCCGTCGACGCTTCCACGCCTGCGGCCCGGGCGGATCGACTTCGAACACCGTGAGCCGCGACGCGATCTCCGGCCTGCGCTGCGCGAAACTGTCGAGGCCCGCGCCGAGAATGACATATTGCGTCACCCCGCGATCTGCCTGTTCGACCACGAGATCGTCGATGAAACGCGCACGCGCGACGATCGACGCGCGAAACGGCCGCGTGAATTGCGGGTTCATGTCGCCGCGCTCGCGCCAGTCGTCATCGGGAGCCAGAAGCGCGAGGCCGACCGTGTCTTCCAGCACGTGCGGCGGCGCGTCGGCTTCGACGTGCAGCGCCCGCCACATCGCGACGCGCGCCGCCGTGCTGTCGGGTGCTGCGCGTTGATCGTCCGTCATGATGTCCCTTTCCATTGATCCGTACATTCGTACATCCAGCACGCAGAGCATGTCTCAAAGCGCGTCGAAATTGCAACCGCCAGCAAGAAACTCACCTGCGCGCGGAACGTTCGCACTTGCCATCCGGCTCCCGCTGCGTTGCAATCACATACTTCGGCTGCAATAACCGACACGCACAAGGACGCGAACATGGCGCAGGCGCCGCAGGTCGACCGGGAGCAACGCGCGACAACTACGCAGAGCGAGCGCCGCTGGCTCACGATCGGCGGTCCCATCGTGTTTCTGCTGCTCTGGTCCGCGGGATTCCCGATTGCGAAAACCGGCCTGCACTATGCGTCGCCGCTGACCTTCCTCGCGATTCGCTTCGCGCTGAGCGTGGGCGTGCTCCTCGCCGCGTGCGCGATCAGGCGCCCGCAATGGCCGCGCGATGCGCGCGCGTGGCGCCATCTCGTCGTAGTCGGCTTTCTCGTGCAGGTGATGTACTTCGGGCTCAGCTATCTGGCGATGACGGCGGGCATCGCCACGTCGGTGCTCGCGCTGATCGTGTCGCTGCAACCGATTCTCGTCGGCGTGCTCGCGCCCAAGTTCGTCGGCGAAAGCATCGGTGCGCGGCGCTGGACCGGCTTGCTGCTCGGCCTCGCCGGCGCGGCAGGCGTGATCCTCGCGCGCGGGCCGCTCCAGGCGTCGTCGCTCGGGCCGGTGTTGCTCTCGATCGGCGCGCTCATCGGCATCACGGGCGCGATGCTCTATGAAAAGCGCCTCGGCACGGCGCAGGATCCGCTGACGTCGAACCTCGTGCAGTACAGCGTCGGCTTCGTGTTCTGCGCGCCCATGGCGCTGCTGTTCGAACACACGCAGGTGCAATGGACACCCACGTTCATCGCAACGCTCGCGTATCTCGTGATCGGCAATTCGCTGATCGCGATCACGCTGCTGCTAGCGATGACCCGCGCGGGCAAGGTATCGCAAGTGGCGTCGCTGTTCTTTTTCGTGCCGCCGGCAGCCGCGGTGATGTCATACCTGTTTCTCGGCGAAGTCCTGCCGATGGCCGCATGGTGGGCGATGGGCGTCGCCGTGCTGGGCGTCGCCATCGCCACATGGAACCCGCGCAAGTAACGTCAATGCGAGTGCCTCGGCACCTCCGCGCCCCGGCAACCGACGAGGAAATCGAAGTCACAGCCTTCATCCGCCTGGAGCACGTGTTCCACGTAAAGCTTGCGATAGCCGGTTCGATCCTCGGGAATCTCGCGGCGCGAAGCCGCCCATTCGTCGAGACGCGTGCGGATTTCATCATCGTCGATATCGATGCGCAGCACGCCCTTGTCGCAGTCGAGTTCGATCCAGTCGCCGTCGCGCACGATCGCGAGCGGACCGCCCGCGCGCGCCTCGGGTGCGACATGCAGCACGACGGTGCCGTATGCCGTGCCGCTCATGCGCGCATCCGAGACCCGCACCATGTCGGTCACGCCTTGCGCCAGCAGCTTCGGCGGCAACCCCATGTTGCCGACTTCGGCCATGCCCGGATAGCCCTTCGGCCCGCAGTTCTTCATCACGAGCACGGAGTCCGGCGTGACGTCGAGATCCGGATCGACGATGCGGCGCTTGTAGTCGTCGAAGTCCTCGAACACGACCGCGCGGCCGCGATGCTTCAGGAGCGCGGGCGTCGCCGCCGACGGCTTCAGCACCGCGCCGTTGGGCGCGAGATTGCCGCGCAGCACGCACAATCCGCCATCGGCGACGAGCGGCTTCGCGAGCGGGCGGATCACTTCGTCGTTGTGAATGGGCGCGTCCTTGCAGTTGTCCCAGAGCGAGCGGCCGTTGGCCGTGAGCGCATCCGGATGCGGCAGCAGCTTCGCCTCGCCCAGACGGCGCAACACGGCGGGCAAGCCGCCCGCGTAGTAAAACTCTTCCATCAGAAAGCGCCCCGAAGGCTGCAGGTCGACGAGCGTGGGCGTGCCGCGCCCGATGCGCGTCCAGTCGTCGAGCTCGAGCCTCACGCCGATGCGTCCGGCAATCGCCTTCAGGTGAATGGCTGCATTCGTCGATCCGCCAATCGCGGCGTTCGTGCGGATCGCATTCTCGAAAGCCTCGCGCGTGAGCAGCTTCGACAGGCGTAGATCCTCCAACGCCATCTCCACGATGCGCATGCCCGACAGATGCGCGAGCACGTAGCGGCGCGCGTCGACCGCGGGAATCGCGGCATTGTGCGGCAGCGTGACGCCGAGCGCCTCGGCCATGCAGGCCATCGTGGACGCGGTGCCCATCGTGTTGCATGTGCCGGTCGAGCGCGACATGCCCGCTTCGGCCGACATGAACTCGTGGATCGAGATCCTGCCCGCCTTCACCTGCTCGCTCAGTTGCCACACGACAGTGCCGGAGCCGATGTCGCGCCCTTCGTGCTTGCCGTTCAGCATCGGGCCGCCCGAGACGACGATGGCCGGAACATCGCAGCTCGCCGCGCCCATCAGCAGCGCGGGCGTGGTCTTGTCGCAGCCGACGAGCAGCACGACCGCATCGACGGGATTGCCGCGTATCGCTTCCTCGACGTCCATGCTGGCGAGATTGCGCGTGAACATCGCGGTCGGCCGCAGATTCGATTCGCCGTTCGAGAACACGGGAAACTCGACGGGAAATCCGCCCGCCTCATACACGCCGCGCTTCACGTGTTCGGCAAGCTTGCGAAAGTGCGAATTGCACGGCGTTAGTTCGGACCACGTATTACATATGCCGATGATCGGCTTGCCCTCGAACTCATGATCCGGAATGCCCTGATTCTTCATCCAGCTCCGGTACATGAAGCCGTTCTTGTCAGCGGTGCCGAACCACGCTGCCGAACGAAGCCTGGATTTTGGGGCGCTCATGGCTTCACCCACTCTGTGAGAAAAACCCATAAATAGCATGACTATATGCCAGCCGCGCACCGGGAAAACGCTAATCGCAACGGCGAATGACGCTGCATATAGTTTGTCTATTGAAGCCGGGGCGCGGGCTTCGCATATCCCAACTATTAGTTCAAAACACCGCGCTTTCGAACGACCCTCTCGCGCACTGCTCGTATCGTCATCCGCAACTGTCTCGTCTTTCGGTCATGAAAGCCGCATGTGAATGACGTGCCGTGAAACCCAGTATCTGAACGTGATCGACGACGAGTCGACCCATCGACCAACGAAGAAGAGACCGGAGGAAGACATGGCGCAAAATCGGGATGAAGACGCAAAGGACGGCAACAGCCTCATCAGTTCGGGCCGGCGCGGGCTCATGCAGGGCGCGGGCCTGGGCGCCGCGCTATCGTTGCTGGGCGGCGTGAGCGGCGCGGGCGGCTTGATTTCGACCGCGCAGGCGGCTGAAGCGGCGTTCCCGCAGCACAAGAAATGGAGGATCGTGTTCGTCAATCACGTGACGACCAATCCATTCTTCGTGCCGACGCAATACGGCATTCAGGACGCCTGCGCCATGTTCGGCATGGACTACCAGTGGACCGGCTCGGCCACGTCCGATGCGGGCGAGATGGTGCGCGCCGTGAACTCCGCGATCGCCGCGAAAGCCGATGCGATCGCCGTGCCGATCGTCGATCCGAACGCATTCGACAAGCCGATCCAGGCCGCGCTCGACGCCGGCATTCCGGTGTTCGCCTACAACGCCGACGCGCCGCGCGGCAAGAGCAATCCGCGTCTCGCGTATATCGGCCAGGACCTGTATCTGTCCGGTTATCAGATGGGCGAGCGCATCGCGAGCCTGATCGATAGCGGCATGGTCGCGCTGTTCATCGCGACGCCGGGGCAGCTCAACATCCAGCCGCGCCTCGACGGCGCGAGCGACGCGATCAAGAAGTCGGGCAAGAAGATCGACATCCAGACGGTCGCGACCGGCGCGACCGTCAACGAAGAGCTTTCGAAGATCAAGGCGTTCTATCTCGGCCACCAGGATCTGAAAGGCATGTTCGCCGTCGATGCGGGCAGCACGCAGGGCGTCGCGCAGGTGATGAAGGAGTCGAACCTGCCTTCGAAGGGCGTGCATGGCGGCGGCTTCGACCTGCTGCCGCAGACCATCCAGCTCATTCATGAAGGCTTCCTCGATTTCACCATCGACCAGCAGCCGTACGTGCAGGGCTTCTATACGGTGATGGAAGCGTTCGTGTTCCTGGCGTCAGGCGGGCTCGTCGGGCCGGCGAACATCAACACGGGTCTGAAGTTCGTGACGAAGGACACGGTCGAACCGTACCTCAACACGTCGACGCGTTACGAAGGCAAGACCACCAAGCCGCAAATCGTGCCGATGAAGGGCGCGATCAAGTCGTGATGAACACGGTGAACGAACCTCGCAAGGCGGAAGCGCCCGCGCGGACACCACCTCCGCGCGGTGCGTGGATGTCCCACTGGGCGCCCGAGCTGCGCATCCTGCTCGTGGCCGCGCTGCTCGCGGCCTACTTCCAGTTCGTCAATCACGACTTCCTGCTGAGCAATGCGAGCCTCGTCAATCTCTCGCAGTTCGTCGCTCCGGTGGCGATCATCGCGTTCGGCGAAATCATGCTGATGATCGGCGGCGACATCGATCTGTCGGCGGGCATGGTGTTCGCGTTCGCGCCTTTCATGATGGTGTTCGCTAACGACGCGGGCGCGCCGATGTGGCTCGCGATGATCGCGGGACTCGTCGCCGCCGCGATCATCGGCTTGGTGAACGGCGCGGTCACGGTCTATCTTCGCCTGCCCTCGTTCGTGACGACGCTCGGCACGCTCTTTCTGATCAACGGCATCACGCTCACCGTGTCGCGCGGCACGCCCGTCGCGACGCCAGGCTCGCCGGAGTTCGCCGCGGTCATGGGCGCCTGGGGCTATAGCGAAATCATCTGGACCGTGGGGATCGCCTTCGTCATGCACACGCTCTTGCGGCATACGCGCTGGGGCCTGCATACACAGGCGGCGGGCGCCAATTCGCTCGGCGCGAGCGAGGCGGGCATACACGTGAACCGGTTGCGCCTCGGCAACTTCATACTGGCCGCGATGCTCGCGGGCTTCACGGGCATGCTCGAAGGCTTTCGCATCACCTCGATCGATCCGCAGGCGGGCGGCAACCAGATCATGTTCCTCGCGGTCGCCGCCGCGGTGATCGGCGGCACGCCGCTGACGGGCGGCTCGGGCACGATCGTCGGCGGCCTGCTCGGCGCGGCGGTGCTCGGCATCCTGAGCGACGGCTTCACGCTCATCGGCATCAACGCGTTCACGTTCAACATCATTCTCGGCGCCGCGATTCTCGCCGCGATGATCTTCAATATTCACGTCGGGCGCATTCGCCTCAGAGGAGGCCGGTGATGGCAGAACCGCAAGCGGCTTCCGCCGAACTCGCGCTGCGCGGCGACGATCTCGTCAAGCGCTTCGGCGCGGTGACGGCGCTCGACGGCGTCTCGCTCACGCTCGGCCGTGGCGAAATTCTCGGCATTCTCGGCGACAACGGCGCGGGCAAGTCCACGCTCGTCAAGATCCTCACGGGCTTTCATCAGCAGACGAGCGGCACGCTGCACGTGCACGGCGAGGAGACGCTGCTCAAGTCGGTCGATCACGCGCGCGCGCTCGGCATCGAATGCGTGTATCAGGATCTCGCGCTCGCGAATTCGCTGTCGATCTATCACAACATGTTCCTCAATCGCGAGATCGTGCGGCGCGGACCGTTCCGTCTTCTCGATCACAAGCAGATGCGCGAGCGCGCGGCGCAATGTCTCGACGACATCGGCGTGCATGTGCCGTCCGTCGACCTGCCGGTCGAGCGCCTGTCGGGCGGCCAGCGGCAGGCCATCGCGGTCGCGCGCGCAGTGCATTCGAACGCGAGGATCCTGCTGCTCGACGAACCGCTCGCCGCGATGGGCGCGCGCGAGGCGGCGCTCATCATCGATCTCGTCATGCGGCTGAAGGAGAAAGGCGGCCTCTCCATCATCATGATCATGCACAACTATGCGCAGACGCTCGACATCGCGGATCGCATCATGCTGATGCAGCGCGGGCGCGTGACGTACGAGCAGCGCAGCGCGAACACGTCGGTGGCGGAGTTGATGGACATCGTGAGGCGGGAATATCGGGCGATGCGCGCAACGACGACGCATTGAAGCTAGTCGATTGAGCCAGTTGCGGTGAACTGGCGTGGCCGGACAATCATGGATTACCGCAACCCCAAGCAACGCAAGAGCATGCACGGGCGCATCGTGCAGGAGCTCGGCATGCAGATCGTGAGCGGCGTATTCGCGCCGGGCCAGCGTCTGCCCGCCGAGCCCACGCTCTGCGAGGCCTATGGCGTGAGCCGTCCGGTGCTGCGCGAGGCGACGCGCGTGCTCGTGGCGAAGGGGTTGGTCGTCTCCAAGCCGCGCGTGGGCAGCGTCGTGCGCGCGCGCGATCAGTGGCACATGCTCGACCCCGACGTGCTCGTGTGGACCATCAGCCGTCTTCCGGAAGGCGAGTTCTTTCGCTCGCTCATGACCGTGCGTCAGATCATCGAGCCGGCCGCCGCCGCGCTCGCGGCGATCTCCGCCACGGACGACGACATCGCGCGCATCGGCACCGCCTATGAACGCATGGAGGGCGCAACGACGGCGGCGGAGCTGCTCGATCCCGACCTCGAGTTTCATCGCGCGATCATGGCGGCGACGCACAACGACATGCTCGCGTACATCGGCAACATGCTGTCGCTCGCGCTCACCGAGTCGATCAAGCTCACGAGCCGCCATCCGAATACCCACGCGCTCTCGCTGCCGCGCCATAAGGCGATCTTCACGGCGATCGCCAACCGCGATGCGCTCGCCGCGCGCCAGGCAAGCGTCGTGCAGCTCGACAACGCGCGCGCCGATGCCAACTCGATACTCGGCGGCTCGGCGCTGGAGCCCGAGCGACCGCTGTCGAAGTAGAAATTTCCTGATCCGGCAGGACTCCGCTTTCCTTCGCGCCACGCGCCCCTCAAGTCTCCCGCTTCCCCGCCGTAAACCCAATTGAGACCGGCTCCTGCACGGTCTCTTCTCCGCCCCTTCCTTCCCCGCAGCACCTGTCGTGGAATGGCTCACTGGGGCTCTTGCGACGAGCATTCCACACGTCCTCGCGTTCCATCCGACGCGGGATAAAGGTCCGTCATCGGTCCGTCCGCTTTCCGGACGACTCGCGGAACGCGCACCTACTTCGTGGACAAGAAATCTGACCATCCAGTAGCGCGCTTTGACATGACGATCTTCGTACACATCCGTACTCGTGCTTTCCGCTTTTTCCTGATTCCCTTGCCGCGCGGTTCGGCCGCGTTCGCTGCGGCGGTCGCTGCGAGCGTGCTGCTCGCCGCATGTGGTGGCGGTGGTGGTGGCGGTGGCGGCGGCGACAGCGGGAGCAACGCTTCGGCTGCCAACACGACGCGTAGCGGCACCTCGTCCGCTTCCGTGACTGCTCCGGCGGCGGCCACCGCTGCCTCCGGCGTCGATCCTTCGCAGACCAGCACCACGAGCCCGACGTCATCGTCGAGCTTCGCGGCCGCGCCCGCGACGACCGCCACGGTCGCGAGCGACAGCGCACCCGCCAGCGGTACTACTTCTTCCGCAAGCGGCACGTCTTCCCCAAGCGCAGCCTCGCCCGCGAGCGCCGCTTCTTCGACGACCGGCGACACGACGCCTCCTGTCGCGCCCGCCCCGGCAGCGAAGATCTTCTACGGCGTGAACGGCCACAACAACGAAGGCGGCGCGTACGACATCTCCAGCCCGGCGCTTCAACTCTCGCAACTGCAGGACCTCGGCGCGAAGTTCTATCGCAACGAGGTGTATAGCCAGGGAACGGCGATCAAACTCGCTGGCATCGCCCAGTTGATGGCGGCCGGCGGCGTGACGGTGTATCCCGTCATGCTGATGGGCATCGACGACTTCAACGACGAGAACGAAGCGTACAGCGCCGGCTTCGCGCTCGGACAGCAGACGGCGAGCTCGCGCCGCTACCCGTACTACGAGGTCACGAACGAGATGGAAGCCGAAGCGCTCGTCGGCAACGTGGACGGCGTCTATCCGCAGGACTACGACAACGAGAAGTTCAAGAAGCTGCGCGGCGTGATTCGCGGCATGATCGCGGGCATCAAGTCGGTGGATCCGTCCGGCAAGATCATCATGGGCGGCGGCACCTGGCTGCACTACGCATTCGACCAGATGCTCGCAGCCGGCACGCAGCCCGACGGCAGCATCGGTCATCCGGTCGTCGAATGGGACATCACCGCATGGCACTGGTATTCGGACCAGGGCGACATCACGCACGCGTGCGGCGGCACCGGATGCCATAACGTGCTCGACACGCTCCACGCGTTCGGCAAGCCGATCTGGATCAACGAGTTCGGCGTGCGCCCGACCTACGGCACCGATCAGCAGATCGCCGCATATCTGATCGGCAACCGCATGATGGCGCAGTTCGTGGCGCTCGCTTCGACCTACGACATCGAGTCGATTCAAAGCTACGAGCTCTACGACGATCCGCCCGGCGGCGAAGGCGCGTATGGCCTCATCAAGAACGACGGCCTCACGCCGAAGCCCGCCTATACCGCTTACAAGAACTTCGTCGCGGCAAATCCCATGTGAGCGGTGCGCCGCTCGCCCGACGCGACGCAATCGGGTGTCCGCGTTCTTGTCCAAATCCCGCAGGGTTCCTGCATTGATTCCATGTGGTCGCCGCGCCGGTTGAACGGCGCGAACACAGCGACCGCATAAATCAGCCCTTTGCCGCCGGGAGACAGCGCCATGCAATGCGTGCAATTCAGGAACCGGAATCTCAAACTGGCGGGAAACCTCTATCTTCCGGAAGGTTTCGACGAGCGCGAGCGCCACGCGGCTATCGTCGCGTTTCATCCGGGCGGCGCCGTCAGGCTAACGCAGTTCGGGTATGTGGGCTAGCCACGGAAGACAGTTAGTTGCGCCCGAGGATCAAGCAGGATTCTCGTCGTCGATCAGGACGTGCCCATTCTCGATCCGGATCGGAACGCGCACGAGACTCGCGCCGAGACAAGGCCCGTCGATGCACGCGCCATCCTCGAAGCGAAACATCGCGCTGTGATGCGCGCACATCAGAAGCCCGCCGTCGTAGGTCCAGAATGCATCCGGCTCGTAGTTGAGCGGAATCGAGAAATGCGGGCACATGTTGCGATAGGCCCATGCTTCGTCACCGCGACGCAGCACGAGAATCGCGGGCGCCGCTTCGAGGCCGCCGCCATCGGGCACGTCGGCGAGCGCGCAGATCGATTGCATGGAACCGCTCACGTCCGCTCCTTCGCGATCAGCGTGAAATCGCGCGCCACATCGAAGCCCGTGTCGCCCGGCACATACTCGATCACGAGCGAGGGCTTCACGCCGAACACCGCATCGGAGCGCACGTAGGGATCGTCGGCGGAATAGAGCGCGGTCGTGAGCTGCTCGTAGCCCGGCGCATCGATGAGGAAGTGGATGTGCGCGGGACGCATCGGATGACGTCCCGTCGCGACGAGCATCCGGCCCACGGGACCATCCGTCGGAATCGGATAGCTCGTCGGCTTGATCGAATGAAACGCATACGCCCCTTCCGCATTCGTGCGAAAACGGCCGCGCAGGTTGCCTTCCGGCTGATCGGGGTCCTGACCTTCGTACATGCCGTTCGGCGCGGTCTGCCAGACCTCGATCGTCGCGCCTTCAACCGGCTTGCCGTTCAGATCGCGCACGACGCCATGAAAGAACACCGGCTCGCCGTCGCTCTGCGCGATGTTCGCGCCGAACGCCGATTCCCTCACCCCATCGCGATAGAACGGGCCGAGCAGGCTGCTCTCGGTGGCCGCGTCCTCGTGATGCTGGTTGATGTCGTCGAGTACGATCGAAAGCCCCAGCGTATCCGACAGCAGGATGAACTCCTGCCGAATGCCGTCGCACTTCTTCCCGGTCGCGGTGAGGAACTCGATGCCGCGTCGCCATTCGTCGTGCGTGAGGCGCACTTCGCGCGCGAAATCGTGCAGGTGCCGCACGAGCGCGGTGACGATTTCCTTCGTGCGCGCATCGGCACACGCGCCGAAGGAATCGGTCACGGATTGCGTCAGCGTTTCGTTCGTCGGATGAGTCATGATCATCACTCCCGGTTGGGCGCGCGGCCTTCGTATGCCGCTTCGATGAGCGCACGCAGCGGTGCGCGTTCGACCGGCCGCGGGTTCCAGTACGGACTCTTCAACGCGACATCGACGGCGATATCGATATCGCCTTCCTTCATGCCGATGTCTTTCAGCGCCGTCGGTGCGCCGTTCGCGCGCGCGAGTTCGAACGCGCCTTGCGCGGCATCGCCCGAGCCGAGCGCGCGCGCGATACGCTTCATCGCGTCCGGCGCGGCTTCGCGGTTATAGGCGAGCGCGTGCGGCAGAACGATCGTATGCGTCTCCGCGTGCGGCAGATTGAACGTGCCGCCGAGCGTATGACACAACTTGTGATGCAGCGACATGCCGACGCTGCCGAGCACCGCGCCGCACAGCCACGCGCCGTAGAGACAATCGCCGCGCGCATCGGGATCGTCCGGTTGCGCGACCACCTTGCCGATGCCTTGCGCCAGCGCGCGAATGCCCTCTTCCGCCATCAGGCTCACCACCGGATTCGCGTCCTCGGCATAGAGCCCTTCGGCAGCGTGCGCGATTGCGTTGATGCCGCTCGTTACCGACAGCGAGGCGGGCAGCGAGACGGTGAGCAGCGGATCGTAGATCACGGTCTTCGGCAGCACGCGCATGTCGCGGCCCGTCTTCTTCAGGCCCGCTTCGGTGAGGCCGTAGATGGGCGTCATCTCCGAGCCGGCGTACGTGGTCGGCACCGCGAGTATCGGCAGCGAAGAGGTCAAGGCGATCGCCTTGCCGAGACCCGTCGTCGAGCCGCCGCCGATGGCGATCGCGCAATCCGCGCCGACGCGCTCCGCATAGTCGCGCGCTTCTCGCGCGGTTTCGACCGGCACGTGCATCACGGCCTTCGCGAACACGCCTGCCGCGCGAGGCCCGATGCGTTCGGCAAGCGCTTCGGCCTGAACACGCTGCTGCGGCGTCGAGAGGACGAGCGCGCGATGCGCGCCCAGAAGTTCGATCTCGCGTTCGAGATGTTCGATGCTCCCCGCACCGAACACCACACGCGACGGCATGCCCTGATAGACGAACGATTGCATGACTTTGAGGCGCTCAGCGCGGATAGTAAGGCGGAATATTGGCGTCGACGTTCACCCACACGGACTTGGCCTGAGTATATTCGCGCATCACCTCGAAGCCCATCTCGCGGCCATAGCCGCTCGCGCCGACGCCGCCGAACGGCGATGCCGGGCTCACGCGCTTGTAGCAGTTGATCCACACCATGCCGCTCTTCAGTTGCCGCGCGAAGAGATGCGCGCGTTGCAGGTCGCGGGTCCAGAGTCCCGCGCCGAGGCCATATTCGGTGCCGTTCGCAATCGCAAGCGCTTCTTCGTCGGTCTTGAACGTGCTCACCGTGACGAACGGGCCGAATACCTCCTCCTGCGCAACGCGATCCGTCGGCTTCGCCTGCACGATGGTCGGCTCGACATAGCAGCCCTTTGCAAGCGCTGCGCCATCCGGCGCCTTGCCTCCAGCGAACACGCGGCCGCCCTGCTCGCGCGCCACGTCGACATACGACAGCACGCGGTCCCGATGCATCTGCGACGTGAGCGGCCCCATCTCCGTCGATGGATCGAGCGGATCGCCGATTCTGATCGAGCGCGCGAGCGACGTGAAGCGCTCCAGCAACTCATCGGCGATGGATTCGTGCACGATCAGCCGCGACGCCGCGATGCACGCCTGCCCCTGGTTGTGGAAGATGCCGAACGCCGAGCCCTGCACGACGGCATCCAGATGGGCGTCGCTGAACACGACGTTCGCGCCCTTGCCGCCGAGCTCGAGCTGCACCTTCTTCAGATTGCCGCTCGATGCCTGGACGATCTTGCGCCCCACCGCCGTCGATCCGGTGAACGCGACCTTGGCGATGTCCGGATGCTCCGCGATGTATTGCCCGGCGATATGCCCGAGCCCCGGCAGCACGTTGACCACGCCCGCGGGAAAGCCGACCTGAGCCATCAATTCCGCAATCGCGAGGCTCGACAGCGGCGTCAGCTCCGCAGGCTTCATCACGACGCAATTGCCCGCCGCGAGCGCCGGCGCCATCTTCCAGCTCGTGAACATCAGCGGGAAATTCCACGGCACGACCTGACCGACCACGCCGACCGGCTCGCGCGTCAGATAGTTCAGGAAGCCCGCTTCGACCGGAATCACCGAGCCTTCGAACTTGTCCGCCATCCCGCCGAAATAGCGGAAGGTCGCGGCGGTGCGCGGCACGTCGAGGTTGCGCGTGTCGCGGATAGGGTGGCCCGTGTCCAGCGATTCGAGGCGCGCGAGTTCGTCCGCATTGGCTTCGATCGCGTCGGCAAGCTTGAGCAGCAGGCGTCCTCGATCGGCGGCCGCCATGCCGCTCCACGTCGGGAACGCCTTTTTCGCGGCTTGTACCGCGCGGTCGATGTCCTCGCGGCCGGCCATCGAGACTTGCGCGATCTCGCTGTTGTCGTGCGGATTCAGGGTCGCGAGCGTTTCGCCAGAGAGGGCTGGCACGAAGCGGCCATCGATGAAGAGTTGCGTTTGCATGTCTTGCTCGTGTCAAGGATTGAAGACGAAACATTCCCCGCGACGCCCGATGAAGGCGTCGTCGCATCAAGGAGGAACGTGGAAGGACTTAGAGCGCGACCGGATACGGCGGCAGCTCGCCGCTTTCGTAGCGCTTGGGCAGATCGGGCGTCGCGTTCTCCCAGACGAGCAGCATCGAGCGCTTCTGCGAATAGCCCTTGTGGCGGATATCGGCGGGCATCGCGGCGATGTCGCCCGCGTTCATGGTGATGCGGGCGCGCGGCTCGCCGGTGTCCTTGTCGGCGACGTCCCAGATGATCTGATCCGAAAGCTGCAGGAACCACTCGACGCGGTCGTTGCCATGAAACACCGGCAGCACGAACTCCTCCGTCGTCGGACAGAAGAGGCTCTGCTTGCACACGGAAGTGACCGAAGGATTCCACGTCACGTCCGAGCGCGACAGATACTTGAACAGGCTGAACGCATGCAGTTGCCCTTCGAATCCGGGCGCGGCATGGATCTCCGGCTCGTCTTGCGAAACATCCGCGAACTGGCGGTTCACCGGCAGGTCGTCCCGCAGGGGCGAGTCGCCTTCGAGGCCCGGCATGCGCTTCGTCGCGATGCGCGTGCGATCGATCGCCGCGATGTTGTCGCCGTGCTTCGCGCCGAATGCCGAACCGGTCTCTTCGGGGGCCGCGAACGGATCGAAGCCTTCGTTCACCCAGTCCTTCAGGATCGCCTTGAAGGTCGCCATGATGATCGGCGTCTCGAACTGCTGCGTGTAGTCGACGCCTGCATCGCGGAAGCTCGCGTTGTAGGCCCCGGCGTACATGTCCACCTTGCCGTAGTGATTGCGCGTGCCGATCACTTCGTCGAAGTTGACCCAGCCGTAGAAGAAGCCCCACGCGACGTCGCGCATCATCGCGCGCAGGAAGTCGTCGGCATGCATCTGATGCGAGCGCGTCTGTCCTTGCGCCGGCCACTTCACGGTGACGAAGTACGCGTCGCGGCTGAATTCGAAATCGCCGAGCCTGAAGGTGCGATAGCCGGTCGTCGCATCGGGGTCGGTCGCGACGACGCTCTGAAGAAATGCAGCGTGATCCATGATGATGTGCTCCGGAAGTTGGAAAATCGTTGGCGTATGCGGGTTCACTGAATGCAGATTTCCGCCCACTTCTCGACGGACGCCGAGCCTGCGATCGTCTGCACGAGCAGCACGCCGGTCTTCCGCGCTTCGAAGCGATAAGCCGCGCCCGCCGGCAGCAACGTCTGATGGCCGCGGCGCAGACGCACGAAGCCCATCTGCTGGCCTGAAGGCTCGCCTTCGAGTATCACCGTGCCTTCCGTGTCCTCGCCGACGAGCGGGCCATCCGAGGGCTTGATGAAATGCACGTCGATCTCGCCGTCGAGCGCGACCGCGAACTCATCGTGCGATGCGCTGAACCACGGCGACACGCCTTCCGCGCGCAGCGTTTCGATCACGTACTTGAGGTTCTTGCCGACCACGATCTTCTCGTACGGCGCGGCGCGGCTCGCGACTTCGAATACGTTGGACATCGCGTAATGTCCGGGCTGCCCCTTGATGATTTCGATGGTGCCCTTGCGATAGTTCTCGAGGCTTCCAAGGTAGGTCTGTTGCATGTCTGTCTCCATTGCTCCGTTGATCTTTCGCGGAAATTCGCAGCGCCGCCTTGAGGTCAAGATTAGGGCTGCGCCCGTCCCAAGGCAATGAATCGAGGTTCGCGTTTGCCGAACATCGCGTGCTCGATTGCGGCCCTAGGGAAAGTACTTATTTCTGCGCAAGCCACGGATAGCGTTGCGTATCGGCGCCTTCGTAGTCGGGGTCGAGATAGATGAAGCAGCGCTGAATCCTGAAGTCGCGGATCTCGAACACGTCGGTCCAGCGGCCCGCGTGCGTGACGCCGGCGCGCCAGTCGACGCCGCTCTTCGTCGTGCCGTAGCTCGTGCCTTCGACGACCACCGTGTCGCCCTGCTGGATCACGTTCAGATATGCGAGGTCGTGCTTGAACTTCGCGACGATCGAGCCCAGGTCCGAGAAGAGCTTTTCGAAGGCCGCACGGCCCGTCGCGATGCCCCATTTCGGGAAATAGACTTCGGCGTTGTCGTCGAAGAGATCGAAAAATGCTGCGCCGCGATCGAGCCTGCGCAGGTATTCGAGCGCGATGGTCTTGCGCTGTTCGTCGGTCATGGTGACGGTGTTCATGATTCGCTCCTGATGAGATTGATGTGTCGTTCAATGCAGCGTGCGCAGATAAGCGATGATCTTCTGACGCCTCGCTTCATCGCCTTCGAAATAGGTCATCGCGTTGCCGGGCGCGACCGATTGCGTATCGGTGAGCCAGGCGTCGAGCAGCTTTTCGTCCCAGACCTTGCCCGATGCGGCCGCCTTCATGCCCGCCGAATACTTGAAGCCCGGTTCTGAAGCCAGCGGCCGGCCGATGATCCCGAAGAGGTTCGGCCCCTGCCCGTTCGGTTCGCCCTTGCCGAAGGTGTGGCACACGGCGCAGTTGTTGGTCGCGAGCTTCCTGCCGAGCGCGACGGGGTCCTGCGGCGCGGCTTCCTGTGCATGGGCCGCGGCGCTGGCAAGCGTGAGCATCACCAGTAAGTTGGCGATCCGAATCATGACTGTCCTCCGTTTGCGGATTGCGCCGCACGATAGGCGAACGCGATGATCGGCCCGAGCGTGCCGCCGCCTGCCCAGTAGGCCCGTGCCGACGCCGACGCGACGCAGTTGCCGACGCCGTACAAGCCCTTGATCGGCTCGCCGCGCGTATCGAGCACTTGCCCGTGGGAGTTGGTCTTCGGTCCGCCCTTGGTATCGAGATTCCCCGCCACGATGAGCGCCGCGTAATACGGTCCTTTCGCGCTCAGCGGATACATCGTTTCGTTCTTCTGATCCGTCCTCTTCGCTGTAGGCCCGTTGAACAGCTTCTCGACGATGCGCTCGCCGCGATGAAAATCCTGATCGACGCCCGTCTTCGCGAAGCCGTTGAAGCGCTTGATGCTCGCGTCGAGGTTGCGCACGAAATCGTCGGACAGATCGAGGCCGCCTAGCGCGCTCCTGTATTTCGCGAGCCGTTCGCGGATTGCGCTCGCGAGCTCCGCCAGCGTGTTACCGCGCAGCACGTGCCGGTCGTTCGAGCCCTTCGGCACGATGAGGCTGCCGTAGTCGTCGCTCGCGCAGTGGTCCTGCGCCTGCTGGTCCCAGATCGAGATGAGCGTGAGGTTCGGATACTCGCCTTTCGCGCCGTCCCATTGCGAGAACGTCGCGCAGACTTCGTTATAGGCGAGCTTTTCGTTGACGACGCGCTTGCCGTACTTGTTCACGTAGATCATCGAATCGCCCGTCGGCGTGAAGACGCCGGAGAGCGAGCCGTCCTTCGCGATCGCCTTGTCGAGAGAAATCGGCGCCATCCACGAGTAGTTCATGTTGCGCAGCTGCACGTCGAGCGCGCTCGAGATGCGCACGAAATCGCCTTCGTTGGTGGGCGCCGCGCAGCCGCCATAGACCGCGCCGTGCAGGAAATTCTTGCGCAGTTCGGGGTCGTGCGTGAAGCCGCCAGTCGCGAAGATCACCGCCTTCTTCGCGTGCGCACGAAAGACCGTGCCCTCTTCCGTCAGCGATTCGACGCCGATCACCGCGCCCGACTCATCGACGAGCACCTTCTGCACGCGGTAACCCGTCCTGATGTCGATGCCGTCGCGCCTGGCCGCCGCGCTCATCGTGCGGATCGCGACGCGTCCGCCATCGGACATGCTCGGCAGGCCGTCCTTCGGAAACAGCACGCGGCCGCGCGGCGCCTTGTCCTCCGGCAATTCGGCCCAGTAGTCGGGCACCGCCGCTTCATGCCGGTATGGCAGCGCGCCCTTGCTCGCGAGCAGTTCCGCAGCGGGTGACGCGCTGTCGTAGATGGCTTCGCACATCTCGTACTCCCAGTCGGAAAGGCCGAGCTTCGGCAGCGACGGATCGTATTGCTCGGGCCGCGAAAGACGCGCGACGTAGCGCATGTAATCGGGCTTCGGATCGGCAATGCCCGCACGGCGCATCGGCTCGTTGTTCGGCACCCAGTACCAGAACGCGGCCTTCGCGGCCGTGCCGCCGACGCTGCCCGCCTTCTCCAGAATCGCGACGCGGTTGCCCAGCCAGCGCGAGAAGAGCGCGCACGGCAGACCGCCGCCACCGCCGCCGCACACGACCACGTCGTATTCCGCATCGAACCGGATTTCGCTCGCGGCGCGCGCGGACAGGGACACCGCGCCGAATGCGGCGGCGGCGGTTCCGGCCCCCGCGGCCTTGATGAAGTTGCGCCGCGACGCGGCAGGAAGTTGATTCGTCTCGCTCATCTTTGTCTCCATCGTTGGATATGCTCACCAGTAGTGCCACGCCTGCACGAGAATCCCGTTGGTGAGCGTGGTGTTGCGCCCGGAAACCGAGTGCTGGTACTGGATGGAAAGCTGGTCGTACATCTTCTGGTGCAGGAACGGCAGGCTGTTCGGCTTGAACTGGAACAGCACGCCAATGCCCACGGCCGTTTCGCGGCTCGCGCTGTTCGCTACCGGCATGAACGCCGTCTGGTTGAACGTGCCGCCGCTCGTCTGATAGTCGAAGCCGACGAAGGGAATCGCGAACGGGTTGTCGGGCGGCGAGAGGCTGTAGCCGACGCGCAGGTTCAGATGAAAGGTGTTGCCCGGGCTCAGGTCATCATGGCCCGAGCGTAGCGTGCGTCCACGCAGGATGCCGCCGACGAGCAGGTCCACGTTCACGTGCCCGTACCAGTCGTCGTAGAACACCGACGGCCAGAACGACCACGTATTGGTCGATACGCTGTCCTGCCCGATCGGCACCTGCACGTAGGCCTGAAACCCTAGCGTCGTCGCGGGCGCGGGGTTGTACCAGACGAGGCCGCCGACGAGCGGATCGCCAATCCCGCTCGCGGAAAACTGCGATCCCTGCGTGCGGATCTCGGGCACGGTGATGCTCGCGTTGAAGCCGACATGCGGCAGTGACGGCACCTTCCAGTAGTGGATGAACGTCGAGAGCCCGACGAAGGTGTTCGTGCCCGGTCCCGCCACCTGATTGCCATGCGAATCGAATGCACGGCTGTCGTGATTCCATTCGATGTTCTGGCCGAACGAATCGTAGGTGCCTTCGAAATCGGAGCTGAATTGCCAGGTCTGCGGACGGTCGGTCGCGAAGGGAATGCCCGATGCGTGCGCCGCGGCCAGCGGCATCATCGAGCAGGCCGCGCCCAGCATGGCGAGCGCGCATGTCTGGCGCCGAGGTCGTCTTGTCGTTCGTCTTGGTTGCCGCGGGTGCATCGTCGTCTCCGGTCGTTCATGTGTTGTGAGCGAACGTTACGAAGACGCGGCCGACGGGTCTTTCAGGTTTTGCGGATTACAGATTCCGGGCGGATCGGCGCGCGGTCGGGGTAAACACCGGGGTCAATCGGCGCACGCGACGTTCGCGAACGGCGACCCATCGGGCCGTGGAAGACGCCTTCCCTCGCATCTATACTCGCGTGAACAGCGGCATCCGATGGCGTTCCTTGTCGGAGCCGCGAAAAAAACACGGACATGGAGACAACGAACATGAGCGCCCTCATCGCGCCGGACGCGGCCGCCCGCATCGATCGCTTCAGCGCGGTCGCGGGCGCGCCGGGACTCGAATACTGCATTTCGGGACCACGGCCGTATTCGCTGGAACTGCGCAATTCGTCGGACATGATCTGCCTGTTGCTGGGCACGATCGTGTCGGAGACGCGCTACGACGACGGCCCTGCCGCACCCTTCACGTTTCGCGCCGAAACGGCCGCGTATCACCCGCGCGGCGGCAGCATGCGCATCGACGCGCACGACGTGCGGCACGGCTTCATCGCGTTTCGCTATTCGGATGCCTTCGTGAGCCGCATCGCCGATCGCAGCGCGGAGCCGTTGCGGCGCGCGGGCAGCCGCAGCAATCTCGGCGCCGATTCGATCCGTCATCTCGTGCGCTATGCGCGCCAGAAGGCGTCAGCGGAATCGCGCGCGGTCGATCCTTGGGAAATGCAGTGCGTCGCGACGCTCGCGTGGATCGAGACGACGCGGCAACTCGAACGCACCGCGCGAGCGTGCAAGTCCGCGCTGACGGACGCCGGCTTCGCGCAGCTCGAAGCGTATGTCGCGGACAATATCGATCAGAGCCTTTCCTGCGCCGATATCGCCGCCGAACTCGACTTGCCCGTGCGAGCCGTCTTCGATGGCGTGAAGGCGCGCACCGGCCATTCGCTCTATCGCTACGTGCTGGAGAAGCGCATCGGCGCGGCCGCGCAGATGCTGCGTACGGGCGACGCACCGCTCGTCGACGTGGCCGCCGCGTGCGGATTCTCTTCGCAACAGCACATGACGGCGCTCTTTTCCGAGCGGCTCGGCACCACGCCGCGGCGCTACAGGAACGGCGCGGCCTAGCGAAGCAAGACAGGAGACAGCATGGACCTCTTCATGTCGATGGAGGCGTTCGTCCGCGCGGCCGAAGCGCAAAGCTTCGCGAGCGCGGCGCGGCAGCTCGGCGTGGCGAAATCGGTCGTCACCTCGCGCGTGAAGCAGCTCGAGGAACACTTCGGCGTCGCGCTTTTTCATCGTTCGACGCGCGCGGTGCGTCTGTCGGAAGTCGGCGAATCGTACTATCGCGATTGTCTGTTGCTCGTCACCAAGGTGCGCGAGCTGTCGGGGCGCGCGAGCGCCGAAACGCAATCGCTGTCGGGCACGCTCAATGTTCATGTGCTGCCGGGCTTCGCGCTCGGGCACTTCTCGCAGGCGCTGATCGCGTTTCGCGAGGCGCATCCGCGCATCGAGTTCGTCGTAACGGTGAACGATCGCGTGATCGATCCGGTTCAGGAAGGCTTCGATCTGGCATTGCAGATCTATCCGCCGGCGTCCAACCTGCTCGTCGAGCGCAAGCTCTTCCCCGTGCGCGGCGTGCTGTGCGCGACGCCGGCGTATCTCAAGGAAGAGCCCGCCATCGAAACGCCGCTCGATCTCCTGCGCCACGATTTCGCACGCTACGCGCACTATCCGTGGGGCGACAACTGGCCGCTCATGAAGGGCAACGAGTGCTACGAGATCGCGCTCAACGCGGTGCTGAAAACGAACAGCGTGCATCTGCTGCTCGAGTTCGCGCGCGCGGGCGCGGGCGTCGTCTATCTGCCGACGATGGTCGCCGCGGGCGACCTGCTCGAACGCCGCCTCGTGCGCGTGCTGCCCGACTATGCGGCGCCGCCGTTGTGGCTGTCGGCGGTGTATCCGACTTCGCATCGCTCGACGACCAAGGTGAAGGCGTTCGTCGATTTCCTGCGCGAACGCTATCTGAGCGAGCCGCAATGGGACAAGGCGCTCGGCATCGCCCCGCCCGATGACGAGGAGCGCGACGTCGACGAGGAACTCGGCGACACGTGAAACGCGCTATACGAGATAGAGCCACGCGAGCAGCGTGACGATCGAGAAGAGCGTGGACATCGAGATGACGGCGCCCACCACCGGCTTTTCGACGTCGTATTCGACGGCGAGCACGTAGGCGCTCTTGGCGGTCGGCACCGCGGCGCACACGACCGCGGCAACGGTCGCGGTGCGATCGAGTCCTGCCGCGAAGCAGAGCCCATAGACGACGAGCGGCATCATCGCCAGCTTGAGCATCGTCAACAGCGCGTAGAGACTCAGGCGTTCGCGCAATTCGCCCAACGTCAGTTCGAGCCCGATGGCGAAGAGCGCGCACGGCGTCAGGGCTTCACCGAGTATCGTGAGGAACGACGCGACCGGTCCCGGCAATCCGAATCCGCCGATCGACCAGAGCAGTCCGCAAACGGTCGCGAGGATCACGGGGTTGGTCGCGATCTGCCGGATCAGCGGGGCCATGCGCAGCTTGCGCGAGGCGTCGTATCGATCGATTTCGAGCAGCACGACCAGCACGGGAAACATGATCGCGCCGACGAACACCGTCGCGACCGCCGCCGCGAGCACGCCAGGCTGGCCGTAGATCGTCTTCAATATGGGAAGCGCGACGAAACCGGTGTTGGTCATCGAGACGGCGGCGGCGAGCATGGCGCTCTTCCCCATGCTTGCGCCGCGTGCGATCCGCGCAATCGTCATCACGGCCGCGAAGCAGATCATCGAACCGCCGCCGAACGCGGCAAGAAAGCGCCAGTCGAGGAGCGAGCGCAGCGTCTCGTCCGCGATCGTCAGGAAAACCAGCGCGGGCATCGCGACATAATAGGCGAAGCGCGTCAGCGACGCGGCCAGCTCGCGCGGCATATAGCCCGAGATGCCCGCGAGCCATCCCGTCAGGATGATCGCGAAGATCGGAAGGATCGTGCCGGCGAGATGCATGGCGGGCTCCCATATCGGAGGGACGCGCAGGCGCGGGCGCGCGTCCCTGAATGGGCACCATTATCGGAGAAAAGCCGCGCCGGGCCCGCCGTCTCGCGCAGGCGCGTGCGGTTCAACGCGAACCCAGGAGCGCGCGCGCTTGCTCGCTCGACAGCACGCCCCGGCCCTTGCGATTCGCGGCGCTCGCGGCATAGACATCCTTGCGTGCATGCGTGATGCCGAGCGGCGCGAAGCCGTTGGCCGGATTGAACGCCATCTGGTTGATGCGCGTCTCGTCGTCGTCCGACGGCGGCGAGGCGATCTCCAGCTCGCCGATGGTCACGACATCCGCCTTCCATGCGACCGATGCATCGCTGATCGGCGTCGATCCTTCATCGGCGAAAAGCTGCAGGCCGAGCCGCCACTTCACCGGGCCATCTTTCAGGCGGTTGAGCAGGTCGTCGCGAAGATAGTTGTCGGCGTGACGATCGGCGTTGGTTCCGCCCTCCGTCGATTCATGCGGATGCAGCGAATACTTGATCGCGGCCTGGCCCAGTTGCACGACCGATCCCCAGTAGTCTTCCGTCGTCACGCTATCGACGTGATGCAGCCTGGTTTCCTTGAACAGGACCGTGAGAATCCGCGCGGCCTCGATCGGGCCGAGCTTTTCCGTCATCAGTTCGCGCAAGCCCGTTGCGATGCCGCCTTTCGGACCTTCCGCAAGCAGCGCGACGATGATATCGGCGACCGCCATGAACTGAACCGCGTTGCGCGCGTGCGAACGGCCGCCCTCGTTCGTCATGAGCAGATCAGTTTCGACGCCGTCGTCCGTGAAGAACTTGATCGCGATGCCGCGCACGTCCGATGCGGTGTCGGCCTGCGGGCAAGGCTGCCCGTTCGAGATACGGCACGCGACACGATACGACGCATTGCTTTTTTCTAACGGGCCGAAGCGCGCGGCCGCGGGAATGTCGTCTGCAATGCGAAGTGTGCCGAATGCGCCGAGCAGTTGCTTCTGATGCTGCGCGCGATCGACCTGGCCGTTCAGCTTCGTGTGGCTGCTGCTCGCAAGCTTCGCCTGCTGGGCGCCGATCGCGGCCACGAGCGCCGCCAGCGTGGCTGCATCCTCGGGGTCGTCGGTCCAGCCGGTGCCGTCGCTGGCTGAATGAGTGAAGCCCATGATTAACCTCCGTTCGCGCTTCGTGTGGAAGTCGCGCCATTGAAGTCTAGTTGCGTTCGTGAAGATGCGAAGCGATCGTTGACGGAACCTCACTCACTGGGCGGCATTGCGCCGGCGGCAATGCTGCCGTCGGCGCGTCCGACGAAGTAACGGTAAATCGCGTCGATGCGATCCTCGATCAACGGATTGCCGCGATACGCGGGCATGCCCATTGGCGGATTGCCGTCGAGAACCGCGGCGATGAAGCGTTCGCGGCTCTGCGTGCGCGCAAATCCGACGATCGACGGCGCGGCGAGTCCTTCGTGATCCTTGCCGTGGCAACGCGCGCAGTCGGCGATGCGCACCGCGCGCCAGGCATCGACGAGCGATGCGCCGGCGGCGGCGTTGGCGGGGGCTTGGGCGTGCGCGGCGAGCGAGACGCAGAGCGCGCCGGCCACGATGCCTGACAACGATCGTCGCATCACGATGACTGCCCTGCGCATTGGCTCAACGATTACGGTCCGCGAGCTTGCCGACGAACTTCCATCCCTGATCGCGCATCCACACATAAGTGAAGCCCGTGGGGCCGTCGATGAAGACGGTCATCGGCCGCTCGGCGGCTGACGCCTCTTTTTGCGGCTCCGCCGACGCGGGCGTGATCCGCGCTTCGTTCGGCCTGAGACGCGCGTCGCGGTCGTCGAGACGCCAGCCGTCTTCATCGGCGTAAGTCAGCCGCGACGTGCCGCCCGACGGCGTGCGCACCGTGAGCGTGAGCGGCCCGTCGTCGACGCCGATCGGCTTCGCGCCACGGGGCATCGCGTTCGCGGCCAGCGCTGCATCCGCGGCCGACGCGTCGGCATTGTCCGCGTTGGTGGCGGCCACGCTGATCCCGCATGCCGCGCCGAGCGCGAGGAGCGTGATCGCCAGGAACATCGGGCGCTTCGTTTGATGGCATTTCATTTCGGATACCTCCTTGCTGGCCGCGTCGTGGCGGCCGTCCATATGTGCTGCGGCGGTGTCCGGACGGCCACGTGCTTCATCGCATGCTGCCGCGCGGCGCCGCATCGAACTTCCGGTCGTTCCATTTCGATCATCCGGATGGCTTCATGCGCGCCTCCATGAACGGAATGTCGCCATGCAGGCGCGTCGACGCCTGTCTGTCGTGCAGAAGAGAGAGTTGCCTCGACGAATGTGAGGCCAAGATACCCGCGAGCGCCGGCGTGATGTTTTCGCTACCGAGTCAGGAGCGCCGCGCATGTCGCGCGTTGTAGCCGTTTGCCGCGGATGAGTGTTTGTCGTGTGGAGACGCCGCCACGCGTGGCCGAAAAGAGAGCCGTCTTTTGATGGGTCTTAATATCGACCGAACGGTCGTCGAGGAAAACCACGCATTCGAAGGGATGTCACCCCGCCATCGGGGGACTGCGCAATGGAAGGCAGGTTGGCCGGAGGTTGATCTGATGCAAGGAGATTGCTGGCAAGCGAACGACTGAGATCTTCGTGCGAAGGCGTCCCCGCCGCCTTCGGCATATCGCTACCGACAGCCCGCTTCACTGGCCGCTATAGATGTTGCAGCTCAGTCCCGGGATGCAGGCCTGGCTCGTGCCGGGCGTCCACGCGTCGCGCGAGGCACTGCCGGAGCGCGTCATCGACGTCGTTCCGCCATAGCTGGAATCGGCCGTGGCGGCGTCCTGCGCGCTTTGCTGCGTGGCGCTGCCCTGCGCCGGAGACATCTGCATGTCTTGCGCTGGTGCGAGCGCGCTCATCGCGAAGAGCCCGGCAGCCGTTGCTGCATATAGAAGAGTTGCTCTCATCGCCATCACCTTTCTGGATCGAGTCACTACGTTGAGGACTGCAAGCTTGCGACAGGCTTGCATGTGAACGCATGTCGGGCCGCGTAGACGGCGCATCGGGCGCGCCTTCCGGGCTTCTGATTTAACGTGAGGTCTGATTGATGCGCGACTCGATCGGGCACGAGGCCGGATTCGCGGCGCAGGAGCCCGTGGGCTCCAAAGGCGCGTACCGTGAAGGACGCACTCACAACGTATACCGTGGGAGGGAAAAGTAAATTCCCGGTCTGCGCGATCCTTTGCCGGCGCGCGTGGCGGCGGAATCGAGAATGCTCTGCCTTAAGCAGCCCATGACATCATGCTCAGGCGAAGCGCCGCCCGGCCGCTCCGGAACTTTCGCCGGGCGCGCGTTTCCGAATCGGATCATCGGTTTTGCTATATTGGTTTTCCCGCCCGGGACTTTCTGACAATGCGTGTCGGCCGACCTGTCAAACCCCTTCCTCATCCCGACTGCGATTATTGCGGCGCGCTCGCGACGCTGGCTCGTGCCGGCGATGAAGCCTATCCGTATCGCGACGACCACGGCCCGCTCTGGATATGCGCGCCGTGTCAGGCGTGGATCGGCACGTTCGCGCGCAGCACGCGCAACGTCCCGCTCGGCCGGCTCGCCGACGCCCGCTTGCGCGAGCTGAAAGTGAAATTGCACGCGGCGCTCGAGCCGCTCGTACAAGCGAAGGTCCGTCGCGATGGCTGCAACGTCTTCGAAGCGCGATCCAAGGGAATGAAGTGGCTCGCCCAGGCGATCGGCGTCGATCCGGACAAATGCAGCATCCATACGCTCGATGCCGACCAGTGCGAGCGGGCGATCGCCGTCGTCGAAGATTTCGAACAGGCGCGCGAGAATCACCCTTCAGATTCGGCGGCGGACGATCGTTAACCTGAACAGGTCAACCATCGATCCACGCATGTCACGCACCATTCCTTTCCAACGCTCGCCCAAGGCGACGCGCGCGCGGCTCAGCAAGGCGCAGTTGCTCCCCATTCCGCGCGCAGTGGCAAACGAGCTCGCGCTCGCGGCGCATATGTCTCTGGCCGCCCTGCGTTCGGGCTCGCCGGACATCGCGCCCGCGCAGCACGTCACCGAGGCGATGCTTCTGGCGAAGTTTCTGGCCGAAGCGGGACACGGCGACTTCTCGCATGAAGAGCTGATTCTCGCCGATCAGACGATGGCCGCCGCATTCGACGCGGGCCGCGCGTCCGGCACCTGGGTGTTGGCACCGGAAGACTTCGACCGGCTCGCGGCGATCGTCTCGCTCTACGACCATCAGTTGCGGCGGGCGACGCTCGGCGCCCTCTCCGTCGCGAGCGAGCGGCTCGAGCGATTCAAGGCGGGCGAGGCTTACCAGCCGATGCACACGCGCAAGTCGGCGCCGCTCTGATGCGAGCGTCCGTCCGTTAGAGGACGGTGCGCGGTTTGAACATGACGCTGCGGCCGACGGTCTGCGCGATATCCGGCACGACGGAGCCCGGGTAGCGTACTTCGTTCGATCGGAGACGGAACTTGCAGGTGCCGGTCGGCAGATATTCTTCGAGCATGCGATGTCGCGCATGCGTGTAGTCGGCGATGAGTTCGAACACGCACCGCGTTCCGTTCAGTGCATGCCGTGAAACTCTATCCGCACGCCCTAATAGACGACTTCGCTGAGCGCGTTGTCCGGTGTTGGGAGCGATGGGCTCGCCGATTTCGGCCCGCCGATTTTCCTACGAAAAATGTATCGTTTGATACGGATTGTTGGGATATGGGTTCTGCTCTTGGTCTGTCGCCAAGACTTGGTCTCTTATAGGCCGATGTATAGCTCGAACCGGTCCGATTTCGTGAAACAAGTTTAGGGACGATTCGTAAGATAATGATTTATAATGGTTTATTAGGATTCTCTTCCGCGAGTTAGTGTTTCACGGAATCCGGCGCATGAACTGCGCGCGCAGACTTCGATTTGATATGGATTCCTACGCAACCGATCTTTGATTGCAACCAGGTGAGACCGATATTTAGATGCCGTAGCAAGGCGCATCGGCTCGGCGATGTCGCAGTCCGGGAATTGAGAACGTTCTCTACCCTTTCGGCGATGAGCGGACCAGGCTCTTCGATCAGGATAGAGGTCTTCGTGACCACCGCCGAGGCGGTGTTGAGCGCTTGGATTCGGCGCTTCGATTGCATTTGAGTCGCCTCGATCACAATCACTGACCGACGGCCTCGCGCGTGTACCCAGGGGCCGACCATCGCAATGCGTTCGTGGCGTCGCTTTTATGTTGGTACGAACCAACGCTCGCGCTTAGCGACGCGGACTATGAATCCGCAGTGACGATGCGGTACGTCTGGTTAGTGCGAGGCTCTGAGTGATCGAGTACGCAGGCAAATCCACTCAACAAAACTCACACGCACAGATCAATCCACCGCGCTGAAGATGAGTCCCTGATGTCGTCCAGGCGCCAACCCAAGCGCAATGCCTTCTCTGTGCCGTGCGAGCGAAACGGTTGAAGCGCGGCGTTTTTGTTTGATCGATTAGGTCAAACGCAGACATCGGAGTCGGCGCTCAGGCCGTTCCTTTGGGTTGCTTCTGCCGCAACTGACGAATCTTCAGTCGCGTCAGAAGATCGCTCCGGACGCTTGCTTGACTTGGCATTGCTCGAGCCGTGCTCACAGTGTCCGAATTCGGACATTCGTCGAGAATTCTCAGAACTCAATGTCGCAAGCTCGCGCTTCGCTGAAGCCCGGGGTGCCGCTCATCCGCATTCAATCGATATCGCAGGGCCTCGTCGACGTCTCGTTGCAATGTCCGAATTCGGACACTGCAACGTCCCGGGATGCGCAATTGAATCCGCGATGGTGACCCAGTGAGATTTTGAAGGTCTGAGCGAGGTCTAAACGGCCTCCTTGCGCCAAGTGTCCGAATTCGGACACCCAATACCTTTATCAGCTTCAGGGCCGCTGAATCTGCGACTGACGCGGAAGGACTGCGGTGTCCGAATTCGGACAGTCCGATCGCCGGCCGTAGCGAGAGGACGCACAAAGAAAAACGCAGGCACAAAAAAACCCGCCGAGGCGGGTCATCGTCATTCGGATCGAATCGAAAACATCTTTCCTATATGCTCTCTAAGCTGATTCTCTTGTTCCTCCGTCACCACACCGGCCTTGAACTTGAAAGTCAGGCCTTTGACGTCTTTCGTGATGCTCCCAGCCTGCACTTTGCCGGCAAATATCTTGAGGATGCTTCTGCCACCTGCATCCGTTGCTGATTCCCCCCGGCTTGCCTGCGCACTCAAGCTTGCTGCAACCTTGGTCTGAACCAGGTCTCCAGCGACCACCTGAGGCCACAGTTCCTGAAGCGCCTTCAACCCCTGCTCGCCGGTCTTCTTGAGCGCGTTCGCGATATCCTGCGCAGACGACGCCCCCAAAACTGACGGATTCAAATCCAGATCACGTTTCACAAAATCCGGCAGCGCATCGTATGCGAGAAATCGGTAGAGATCGCTGCGTGAAATGCCCATCGCCTCTGCGAGCCGCGTACGATTGGGAAACTCCGATTCAGCACGACGAATGGCGATCGCGATTTCATAATCGGATAGATCATCGCGGGTGACGTTTTCCATCAACGCCAGAGCTGCCATATCCTGATCCGTGCACTCGATGACGACCGCGCGAACGGTTTCCCGATTGATCAGCTTGTGTGCGCGCCACCGGCGCTCGCCTGCAACGAGCTGAAATGATTCACCGACCCGACGAACCGTCACGGCCTGCAGCAGCCCAACTTCGTTGATCGACCGTGCCAACTCGGAGAGCTTGGTTTCGCTAAATTGACGCCTCGGTTGCCACGGATTCGGCACCATGGCGTCGACGCGAATCTCGGTCTCCAGACCTTTTGCCTCGAGTTCCTGGATGCGAAGTTGAGCCGCGGCCAACGCGCTCGTGATGCCCGGCATCGTCTGCGGACCGCGATTCGTCTTATCCTTTTTGTTCTCCCCTTTGAAATCCGCGGGCTTCGGCAAGTTGGCCGTCTTGGCCATCAGTTGTTCCCGTATGTTATTGCTCATGCCGACTCCCTCCAGGATTTCACGAACATATCATCCAGCCATTTGGCATATTGCATCATCGGTTGCCGCACGCGTTGAAGAGACTTCGCCGTGGAGTGTGTGCTGACGACATCCAGTGCCGTCGAAAAGGAAAGCGCTCCGCCGCTCATCACCGAGCTCGCCGGAATCTCGAATGGATCGAGCCAGCGTCCGTACGCGCTCTGCGCCCATTGACGGACGACCGGTGCCGAAGATGTCTTTCCGTAGTCGACTTTGGACAGCAGAATGGAGATGAAGTCATAGACCTTGTCCTCCTCGTACGGAAGGAAGTCCTCCGCGACGTCCGAGAACAGGCGCCAGAATGCCAGGGAGCTGATGAAGTCGAGATTCTCCGGGATCATCGGCATGACCAGCGCGTCCGCCGCCAGGAGCGCGTTCAGGTTCATATACGACAACGACGGCGAAGTGTCGATCAGGATGTAGTCGTATTGCGAGCGCAACGGTTCGAGTCCTTCCCGCAGAACGGCCCAGAATCGATACCCCTGGATTGTTTTCTGGCGTGCGGGAAGCAGGAACTCCGCGCCGTACAAAAACGTGTGACCGGGGATAATGTCGAGTCCATCCCAATAGGTCGACTGGACGCTCGCGCCGAGCCCGCCCTCTACGTTCTGATCATATATATAGGGCAGCACAGTATCGTCACCGGAAATCTCCTTCTCCGCGTAGAGTCCGCAGAGTTCCGATGCCGACGCTTGGGGATCGAGATCGATGAGAAGCACCTTGCGGCCGAGCAGCGTCAATGCCTGCGCGAGACATACTGTCGTCGTTGTCTTCGCCGAGCCGCCTTTCAACTGTGCCGTTGTAAGGACTTTGCCCCGGAAGGCGCCATCGCCGTCATCAAGACGCGTCTGATAAATGTCCGATGCCACCTTCACCCAGACGCGCACTTCCGGCAGCGTGAACGTCCGGCTGCGGCCGCTGCCATTGAGCGTTCCGGGCGGAAGGCCGCCTTCACCCTTCGTCACCAGATATTGAATTTGCTGCCGAGTCAGATTGCACATCTCGGCCAGTTCGCTGATCGTGTAGATGGGCGCAGTCTTGCGCGGTCGCGGAGCGAGGATCTGTTCCCGAAGGTTGTCCGAGAAGGGTTCAAGGTTATCCGCAAACTCCGCCACTTCGCGAAGGGTGACCTTGCGGTCTTCCATAGGTAGGGTGCCTACGTTAGCCATTCTGCGCTTTCTCCATGTATTGACGCCGAAGCGCAGAATACACGAATACGCGTAAACAAGGTTGTAGAGCGCAGAGATTTCATGGTTTTTAGGGAAAAACGCACCAGTCAGACCATTGATTTTTCGCGATTTTCTCGCAGTGGAGTCCAATCACTCGATCCTTGGTTCGTCCCGTCAGCTCCAGCTCGAACCCGCTCAGAATAGCAAGCGAATGCGTCAGCACAAAAAGCACCCCGGGGGCGGTTTTTGTGCGCACCGGATACGTCTAACTTTCTCTATATTTTTCATGGAGTTAGCATACCTTCCTGAAAAACTTTCGAACTTTGTTCCGCGTCGTCTGTTCAGTTTTTTTGTAAACCCAACCCCGCAAACCCACAAACAGCCATTCGAATTTCCTTTTGAATCAAGCGATACCCCTGTGGATAGGGACGCTTTTTGTGAAGGGCGGGATGCTTTTTGTGCAAGCGAGTCCGCAAATTGGGCAGCAGGGGACGGAAATTGTGGTGATCGGGGCGGAAATTGTGATCGGCGGTCGACTGCCGGGGCGCTTTTTGTGCGCAAAGCGTCGGACAAGGCGGGGCGGTTTTTGTGTTGACACCCCTTGCTCGCCTGATAGAGTGCCGGGATCGAAGCCCAATCGAACGCATGGAAACCCGAGAACTCACCGTCACCCCTCAGCAGTTGGCGCTGGACATCTACGAAGACATGTCCGCCCAAGGCTCGGCCATCTGCGAATCGACGAGGGATATCGGTTTCCTGCGAAACAACATCTTCACGCGAGTTGGCGGTCTGGGCATCGCCGCGCGCCGGGTGCTGGATGCGGCGTACTTCATCGTCGCGACCAAGGCTCCGGAAGAGCTGATCGACGACAAGGTCTACACCTTCTCGGCCGACGTCAACTATTTCAAGTGGCTGATGCGCTATGACAGCCGCAATCACAGCCATCTCATCGCCCAGATGCGAGCCGCGGCTCGCGCCCGCGTGGAAATCATGACGGCGCCGTCCATCGAGGAGCTCACCGAGAAGGACTCGTGGGGCACCATCAGCCTGCTGGGCGATTGCTATATCGAGCGCAACGTCGTTTGCATCCTGCTGGCGGGACGCGTCATCAAGTACCTCATCAGCCCGTACAAGGCTCACTGGCTGAGCTTGCGGGCGTCGACGGCCTTTTCGCTTTCGCTCGCTCGCGCGATTTACGATCGCCTCATTCCCTGCGAGGGGCACGGCGTGACGGAGTGGTTCGCCTACGAAGACGTGCTCGAATGGCCGGGGAAGGTCGGCGAGTCGCGCAAGGAAGTGAAAGAGTTCAAGAAGCGCTTCCTCGAGCCGGCCATCGACCAGCTCAACGAAGTCTCGGACTTCGATGTCAGCTGGGAACCCAATGCCGAGCGCGTCCCGCCCGAGAAACTGAAAATCCGCTTCAGGTTCACCAAGAAGCAGGGCGCGGACGCTGCGCGCGCCGGCATCCAGGACTCCATGTACCTCCTGCTTCACAACGAATTCGCCTTCGATACACCCGACTTCGAGCGCCTTGCCAAGCATCGCGACGTCTGGACGGATGAGCGGCTCGAGCAGGCGATCGAATACACGCGGTTCAAGCTCAACGAAGGCAAGGTGACGGTCAGCCCGAGGGGCTATCTCTTCAAGGCGCTGGAAGGGAATTACCGGATCGGCGAGGCCGACCGCAAGATGGCCGCCATCAAGGCCAAACAGCTGGAGGACGACAGGAAGGGCCACCGCACGCGGGATGCCGCACAAGCGAATCTCGAGGCCAGCATCCAGGTGCAGAACGAGACGGCCAAGGCCAAGATGAGCGACGAGATCAGGGCGGGCCGCCAGTATTTCGAATCGGCCGATGCCCAGTCGCGCAAGGATCTCTGTCACTCGTTCGTGAGCCAGTTGATCCCGCAGCGGCTGATCGAGAAGCAGGGCCTGTCGCGCGAGACCTTGAGCGCCGACAACATTCTCACGGTCAATCGCGTGGTCGCCGATGCGTTCTGCTCGCACGTCTTCGTGAAGATGAAGAAGGCGCGCGCCGGCAGTCAAGTCTGACCTGCCGGCTATCGCGGCAGGTTTGTCGCCGGATTCGGTTCATTCGGCATCCGAACGATCGGCGCGGCTCGCCAGGGTTGATCAGGCCGATCTCGCCGCGCCCCTCAACGGCTTCTGACAGGCCGCAAGCAACGCACCCGCCACGAGCACCAGCGCGGAGTAGACAAGCCCGCGCGTGAGCCCCGCGCTGTCCGACACGCGGCCGATCACGACCGGCCCGACGATCTGACCGAGCGCGAACACGATCGTGAATGCGTTGATTCCCCTCGGCCATTGACTTGCGGGCAGGTTATGCCGCACGAACGCCGTCGTCGATGCCACCGCGGACAGAAACGTCGCCCCGAACAACGCGCCGGACACGAATGCCGCCAGCGGATGAACGACCACCGCGGGAACGAGCGTCGCGGCCGCGAGCAGCGCGTTGAGTATCGCGAGCGCCTGCCCGCCTCGCATGCGGTCGAGAAGCCCGGACCACATGCGCGCGGACGCCACGGTAGCCACGCCGAGCAGGATATAGAAGCCGCTTACCACGGCAGCGCTCATACCCGCGTTGCGCAGCAAGGCGACGATGAAGGTCATGTAGCCGATATAGCCTATGCCGAAGCATCCATATCCGGCGAGCGCGAGCGCAAAACGACGCCGCTGCACGGGGGCGGCGCGTGCGTCGTTCGCGGCGTGACGCGCGGTGGAAGCAGGATGCGCTGATTCGATTCGCCGCGCGGCCCGCACCGCGATGACAGAAGACGCCGCACAGGCAACGGCCAGCGCGAACCATGCGTAGCGCCACCCGTGAACGACGGGCAGCACCGCGAACGGAACGAGTATCGACGAGATCACGATGCCCCAGCCGGTGCCGCCGTAGTACAGCCCGATCACGAGGCCGGCGTCGCGCGGCGAGCGAGACGCGAGCCGTGCCGCCAGCACGCCGCCGCTCACGAAGATGAGCGCACTGCCCATACCCGTCGCGACGCGCAGCGCGAGCAGGGCGTCGGTATCGACGACCATGCCGCTCGTCGCCATCAATACGGCCGTGACGACGCAGCCCGCGACGAACAGCGATCGCGATGCAAACCGCATGGACAGCCGGGAGAACGCGAGCGCGCCGAGCAGATAGCCGAGCGCGTTCGCCGTGTTCATGGCGCCGGCCTGCGCGAAATTCCACGCCAGGTCCTGCCGCATCGGCGGCAGCAGAAGCGCATATGAAAAACGCGCGAGCCCGAGCGCGATTGCGCTACCCAGCGACAGGGCAAGCGCTTCCGTGAGCGCCTGCTTCCGGTCTGCTTCATGGACACTCGCCGGAAAAGCGGCGCATGCTCCGGTTCGGGAATCCCCCCGGGCGCCGCTTTCACACAACTCTTCACTCGCCTCGTTACGCTGGGTCACGCTCTTGTCGTCCTCTCGATGGCACTGCGCGCGGTCATCCCCGTCGATCCGCCGACGTATGGTATCGCGGACGGTCACATTGCTTACACAAGCGATGGCTAAGCTTCGCGGCGCTGCGTCCATCGGCGCGAATCTGCCGGAGAACTCCGATGTCGTCTGTCCCAGGCCCTCGCCGCACGGCGGCGCGACTTGTCGTCTGCGTCTGCGCAATCGTTTGCGGATGCAGCAAGCCGGAGCCGGACGACGCGAATCCGTCTCCCACGGTCTCCGCTGCGAGCAGCGCGCCTTCCGCTGCAACCGAAACAAGCGAGCTTCAAGACTGGGCAAAGCAAGCCACAGGCGGCGCTTCTGGCCAGTCCGCGCAGGCAGGCATCGCGCGGGCTTCGTCGGACGCGCTCGCGACACCGGTGATTCACACGGTGGACTGACATTCCCTTCCACTTTCCCCGCATACCGATGAAAAACAAGAATCGTCGTGACTTTCTGCGCGCGGCCGTCGAGGCCGCTGGTGCGACCGCCGCGTTGAACGTGATGCCGCTCGGCATTCGCCAGGCGCTCGCGATTCCCGCGAACAATCGGCATGGATCGATCGAGGATATCGAGCATATCGTCGTGCTGATGCAGGAGAACCGCTCGTTCGATCATTACTTCGGCACCCTGCGCGGCGTGCGGGGCTTTGGCGACAAAAGCGCCGTCACGCTGCCGAGCGGCAAGCCGGTCTTCAACCAGCCGATCGCGGCGGGCGCGGGCGAGGTGCTGCCGTTCCATCCGGGCGCGTCGAACCTCGGCCTGCAGTTCCTGCAGGACCTGCCGCACGACTGGGTGAGCGGGCAGGGCGCGTTCCACGGCGGTCTCTACGACCAGTGGGTGCCGTTCAAGGGCACGACGACGATGGCGTACCTGAAGCGCGACGACATCCCGTTCCACTATCAGCTCGCCGATGCCTTCACGATCTGCGACGCCTATCACTGCTCGACCAACACGTCGACCGACCCGAACCGCTATTACATGTGGACGGGCTATGTCGGCAACGACGGCGCGGGCGGCGGCCCGGTCGTCGACAACGCGGAAGCCGGCTACGGCTGGTCGACGTTCCCCGAAGTGCTGGAGCGCGCCGGAATCTCGTGGAAGATCTATCAGGACATCGGCACCGGGCTCGATGCGAAGAATTCGTGGGGCTGGACCGACGACGCCTACATCGGCAACTACGGCGACAACTCGCTGCTCTATTTCACGCAATACCAGAACGCGCAGCCCGGCAGCCCGCTGTATGAAAAGGCCCGGCGCGGCACCAACGCCGCCGCCGGCGACGATTATTTCGCGATCCTCAAGCGCGACGTGCAGGGCGGCACGCTGCCGCAAGTGTCATGGATCGTGGCGCCCGAAGCCTTCTCGGAGCATCCCAACTGGCCCGCGAACTACGGAGCGTGGTACATCGATCAGGTGCTGCAGGTGCTGACGTCGAACCCCGACGTATGGAGCAAGACGGCGCTCCTCATCAACTACGACGAGAACGACGGTTTCTTCGATCACGTGGTTCCGCCGTTTCCGCCGACTTCGAGCGCCAACGGCCTCTCCACCGTCGACACGAGCGAGGAAATCTTCCCGGGCAGCGCGAAATACGCGAGCGGCCCGTATGGTCTCGGCGCACGCGTGCCGATGCTCGTCGTGTCGCCGTGGTCGAGAGGCGGCTGGGTCTGCTCGGAAACGTTCGACCATACTTCGGTGATCCGCTTCATCCAGAAGCGATTCGGCCGCGCGCACGGTCTCGCCGAGCCGAACATCTCGCCGTGGCGTCGGGCGATCTGCGGTGATCTGACGTCCGCGTTCGACTTCCGCAATCCGAACGGCGGATTGCCCGTGCTGCCCAGCACCAGCGGCTACGTCCCGCCCGACAGGGTGCGCCATCCCGACTACGTGCCGTTGCCGCCTGTCGCGCAGGCGCAGCCGTTGCAGGAGCCGGGCGTTCGCGCGGCGCGCGCGCTGCCGTACGAGCTCTTCGTGCGCACGCGTCCGGATGCCGCGAAGGACATCGTCTCGTTCGATTTCGTCAATACCGGCAGCGCGGGCGCGGTTTTTCTGCTCTATCGCAACGCCAGCGCCGATGCGCCGCGCACGTACACGGTCGAAGCGCGCAAGCGTCTCGCCGACCGCGTTTCTGCGAATCCGGATGGCAGCTTCGATTTCGTCGTGCATGGACCGAACGGCTTCCTGCGACGGATCGCGGGCAAGGCCGACGCGCAGCACGGCTGGTGGTCGCGCGAACAGGCCGCGCCGGAAGTGGCGGAAGGCTATGACGTCGCCAACGGCAATCTGCAACTGCGGCTCGAGAATCGCGGAACGGCCGCCTGCACGTTCAGCGTGACCAATGCCTACGATTCGTCGAAGACGATCACCCGGCGCGTGCGCGGCGGAGACACCGCGCAGGTCTACCTCGATCTGCGCGACGCGCACGGCTGGTACGACGTCGAGGTCAAGGTGGATACGGATCGCGCGTTCCTGCGGCGTCTCGCGGGTCACGTCGAGACCGGACGCGACAGCATGAGCGACCCCGCGTTCGGCGCGTGAGGTCGAGCGCAGCAGACCCAACCTTCCCGCAGTAGTCCTCGCCGGCCGCGCGCCAGAATCCGGGCGCGCGGCCGCGCATCACCCGCCGTCGTCCTCCGCGGATGCCGCAAGCGCGGAACTCACCGGCTTTCCCTCACTCGGATAATCTCAGACGCGTGCGAGCGCGAGCGGAAATCCTCACAGGACGACGCCCGGCGCTCGCGTGTGCGTTCGTGCGCACGTGGGGATTGCACGCCTTGCCGCATGTAACCAGCGCTGGGAAAATCTCCTCGCACGCCAGTTCAAGCCTGAGATCGAGGCGACGGCGCGACAGACAACGGAACGCCGGTGCTTCGGAGCGCACCATCAATCCAATAACGAGTTGGAGTGCAACACGGAGACGGGGATGAGAGTACGAGCGACTGTGCTGCTGGTTCGACACCATGCGGTGCTTCTGGTTCGGGAACGCGGCGGTCCATGGCTGCTGCCGGGCGGGACGGTGGAGCTCGATGAGCTGCCCATCGTCGCGGCGATCCGGGCGTTGCACGAGGAAAGCGGCGTCGAAGCGAGCGCGGCCGCGTTTCTGTTTCAACAGGTATCCGCGCATCACCTTCATCATGTCTTTCGCATCGCGATCCCGGACGACGTGCATCCGCGCGCGGCTATGGGAGGCGGCCTCGACGAAGTGCTCTGGGCCGAGCCGTCCCGGCTTGCGCACATGAGCATCACGCCGGGTACGCGAGCGATTCTGAATCGCGCGATCGGACTCGGATACGAATCGACGAAACCCCACAGGGATCCCAATGGCATGGGCGCCGGCAAGCGCTGGCGCTGACAGGCAGCCTGCCGTGCGAGCGCTCGCGACCGAGCATGCGCGAAGGCGTTCGCATCGAATCCGGACGAAGGTCGCGTTGCCCGTCTGCGCGTGATGCAGGCGCGGATGGCGGACACGAACGTGGAGGGCCGCGAGCGAATCGCGCGTTGAATGAAACCTGCGCGTTCATGCGGCAGGGCATGAACGCGCAAGCCCGGATTTGACGCTTGGACTTTCGCCCGAAGGTTCAGCGCAGCCGATCAGGCGCCGCCGGCGGCCGTTCGGCGCGGGAAGCGTGTCCGAGCATCCAGACGGGGAGCATCATCCAGCCCGGCGTCTTGAACCTGACGATAACCGAATACATCCAGACATACGCGCCCGCGAACGCGACGGCGGCGATCCCGAGCACATACGGCGAGTTCCAGAAGAACGTGGCCGGGACGATCGTGATGAGACTCAGAACCCACAGGTAGATCGAACTGACCGAGTTGCGCCGCGTGCAGCGCTGCATATCCCTGAAGGAGATGCCCTTGCGGCCGATCCGCTTGTAAATGAGCGTATGAAGATGCAGCGCATCCGGCGCATCGACAGGCCGCCCGCGAACGTATCGTCGCCGGTAGATGGAGAAGATCGTCTCGAAGGCCGGATACATGGCTACGATCGCATAGAACGCGCTGACGTTTGGATGACGTGCGATCAGCAGCACGACGAGCTCCGCCATGACGAACCCGACGAAGTAAGCGCCGCCGTCACCCATGAACACGAGCGCCGAGGGATAGTTCCACAGGACGAATCCGCCGATCGTGCCGATCATCGTGAAGGCCACGCTCGCGACGAGCCAGTCGTTCACGGTGACGGCAACATACCCGATCGAGGCGAAGATCAGAATCGCGATGACTGAAGCGAGGCCGTTCAGGCCATCGACGATATTCATCGCGTTCGTGACACCGGCCACGGCAACGACGGTGAATGCGATGCCGATGGGCACGATGCGCAGCATGAAATCGATGACCGGCAAATCCACCCTGTCGACGACCGCGTGCAGTACGAAGCAACCCGCGAGCGCAGCCGCCAGCGCGCAAAGAAGACGTACGCGCGGGGTCACGCGCTTGGTGAGGTCTTCCGCGAGTCCACCGATGAAAGCGGGCGTCGCGCAGCTCAACAAAAGAAACGCCTCGTACGTCGGTGATGTATGAAAGACCGTCGACGTCGCGAAGGTGACGGCCGTGGCGCAGAAGATCGCGAGACCACCTACCCGGGGAACCGCGCGGTAATGATTTCTCTGGACGGCGCGAAGATCGAGGTCGAGGGAAGAGCGTGCGTAGATCCCCGCATACCTGACAACCAGCCACGTCACCAGAAACGCGCTTGTGAAGCCAACTGTCAAGTTAACCATTTGGTTCTCCGTGAGCTTACGAAAGCGGCATGGTGCGGTGCGGAAAATTACGGGTTGCTCCAACTCCACAGTGCGGGGGCAAGTACTCTTTCGTGCGAAAAAGCGAAAAAAACTAATAAGCGTTCACTAATATGTTGAATCGATAGGACAGCCTTTTGCTGTCCGCAAAGTATCCTAATCAACAACGCATCGGCATTCCACAAGTTTTTTCGTAGAGGTATCCCCTAACGCTAGAAAATCATATCTTCAGATCAACCAAATAAATGCATAAAGCGTGTTGCTGTTATCGACAACGGCGTTATACGATACGGAGCACCGCACAAAATCAGTGCCGATATGCAGTTCTAATGAAGCTCGGAATTATTACTTGGCTGTGTCAAAGGCCGCCCGTTTTTTAAGTCAGATAAATGCGGCTGCCTGGCGTCGGTTTGGACAAATGGAGCCAAACGGCCCCTCTCTCGGGTTGAAGCGGGGTGCCATAACAATCTCCTGTTTGACAGACACGCTGAACGAAAGGGGAAGAGCATGGCGGAGCAAATGGACCAACGCGCTGTGGAGGATAACGGATCACCTCCACGGTTCGATTTCAACAGCGTAATCGACACTATCTATTCTCACCGCTGGCTGGTCATCTGCGCTTTCGTCTTAATATTCGCGACGGGTTTTATTTATGCAGTTATCGCGCCGCCGGTCTATCAAGCGAAAATCGTCGTTCAACTGGAAGATACCGGAGAGGGCAACACCCGTTCGTCTAATGAATATGTAGGTGATGCATCGTCAATCGTCGGAACCAGGTCGAATGCCGAGGGCGAGATTCAAATACTCGGCTCCAATCGCGTCGTCGGCGAGGCCGTCGACGGGTTGAACCTTGCAGTCACCGCCCAGCCCGTCTACTTTCCCCTCATCGGGCGAGTCATCGCACGATATGCACAAGGGCTTTCCACTCCGGGACTGCTGGGCCTCGGTGGATACGCGTGGGGCACCGAGTCGATCGACGTTCGTTCGTTCGAGGTACCCAAGCGCGACGTGGGACGTTCATACGAACTCAAGACGCTGGCCGGCAATCTCTATGTACTGAGCGGCCCGGGACTCGACGCTCCGGTCACCGGCAAGGTCGGCGAAGCGATGACCTTCAACACCGCCAGCGGCCCGCTCAAGCTGCGCGTCGCCTCCATCAATGCGGAGCCGGGGGCCGCGTTCACGGTGCGCCGCGTCTCGCGCGCTTCCGCCATCCAGACGATCAAGCGATCGATGACGGTCGACGAACAGGGCAACAAGTCGGATGTGCTGGCCGCGACGCTGTCGGGCGCGGATCCGGTCGCCGTGAGCGCGACGATCAACGCGATCGGCCACGCATACGAAAGGCAGAATGCCGAGCGCAAGGCGGTGCGCGCGCAGTCTTCGCTCGATTTCCTGAATTCGCAGCTTCCGGCGTTGCGACAACAGGTCGAACAGGCAGAGACGCGGTACAACGACTATCGCAACCGGCATGCGTCGGTCGATATCAGCGAACAGGCACGTGTGCTCCTGCAGCAATCTTCGACGGCGGAATCCTCGCTCTATCAGCTCCAGCAGAAGCGCCAGGAACTGGCGGCGCGCTTCTCGCCCAGTCATCCGGAAGTCGCGCAACTGGACAAGCAGATCGAGGCGACGCGCCGATATCGCGACTCGCTCACCGACCGCGTCCGCGAGCTGCCGGCCGACGAGCAGGGCACCGTTCGCCTGATGCGCGAAGTGCGCGTGGCCACCGACGTGTATGCCACGATGCGCTCGAACATGGAGCAGCTTCAATTGTTGCGGGCCGGAAAGATCAGCGCCGTGCGTATCGTGGACGACGCCGAGGTTCCGGAGCTGCCCAGCAAGCCGAACAGGATGATGATCATCCTGGTTTCCGCGATCGCCGGCCTGCTTGCGGGGCTCGGTCTCGCTTTCGGACGCGATTACCTGAAGAAGGGCGTCGTCGATCCGATCGAGCTGTCGAGCACGGGCTTGCAGCTGTACGGCGCCATCCCGCTGAGCGTGGACGAAGGGCGCCTCGCGAGGAACAAGACCCCGAGCGTGCCGGAGCGCCTGCTGGCCGCCAAGTGTCCTCAGGACCCGGCGGTCGAAGGGCTGCGGATTCTGCGCACGGCCGTGCAGGTCTCCATGATCGGTGCGCGCAACAAGGTCGTCATGTTGAGCGGCCCGATGCCGCGCAGCGGCAAGTCGTTCACGTCGGCCAACTTCGCGGCGGTACTTGCCGCGGGCGGAAAGCGGGTCCTGCTGATCGACGCGGATCTTCGCCGCGGACACATGCATCGGATTCTGGGCCTGCCGTGGGCGCCCGGTCTCGCTGAAGTGATGCAGGGTTCGCTGTCCATCAAGGACGCGATTCGTCGCGAGGTGCTGCCGAACCTGGACTTCCTCTGTGTCGGCCGGTATCCCGATAACGCGTCCGAGCTGCTGCTGAGAGGCAATTTCCAGCGCGTACTCGATGAGGTGGCCGACAACTACGACATCGTGATCGTGGACGCCGCCGCGGTGCTCGCGGTATCCGACGTGGGCATCATCGCTCCGACGGCCGGGACCATTCTGCTTCTGGCGCGCTACGGTGTCACGCGCGCGACCGAGGTCACCGCCGCGATCCAGCGTCTCAATCAGGCGGGCTGCAAGGTGAACGGTCTCCTGCTCAATGCCGTGCCGGAGGGCGCGGGCGGCTACGCTTATTCCAGACGATACGGAGGCGGAGCGTACAAGTCCTACTATCAGGAAATGGATTCGTAGTGAATGTCGCCCAGGCTTTGTGATGCGCGCTCGCGCATGGCTGACGCTTCGATCGATACCACACATCCATGAAGATCTTCCTGCTGGTGAGTTCGATGGGAACGGGCGGCGCTGAGCGCGTCGCGGCAACGCTCGTCAACGCGTGGGTCGCGCGTGGCGACGAGGTCACGCTCGTGCCGACCTTCTCGGGCCGGAGCGCCATGTTCTATCCGCTCGACGAGCGCGTTCGCGTGATCCATCTTGCAGAGCGCGTCCCGAGCCGGGGAAGCGGCCTGTCGCGCTACCTTGCGCGCGTCATGGCGCTGCGCGCGCTGATCCGCGAGTCGCGTCCGGACGTGCTGATTTCCTTCCTGCCCAACGTGAACGTCATGACGCTGCTGGCGTCGCGCGGTTTGCGCATTCCGGTGATCGCATGCGAGCACAACAATCCGTCGGTCGACGGCCGCTCGCGCCTCTGGACCATCCTGTGCAGAGTGTTCTATCCCGCGGCCCGGATCGTCACGGTGCTCACGGAAGGCGTCGTCGAGCCTTTTCGCAGAATGGTACCCGGCGTGCGAACCATCGTCGTGATGCCCAATCCGCTGCCGAACGAGGTGTTCGAGCTCGCGCTCGCGCGGGAAGAGCGAGGCGGGCGGAAAAGAATCGTGTCGGTCGGGCGGCTTACCGCGCAGAAACAATTCGACGTGTTGATCGATGCATTCGCGGCCGTCGCGGGCGAGCGCGACGACGTCGATCTCTGGATCTGGGGCGAAGGCAGCGACCGGGCGAACCTGGAGGCGCAGATCGGGCGGCTCGGCATGGGCGGCCGCATCTTTCTGCCCGGGACGACCGACGCGATGTGGCGCGAACTGTCGGGCGCGCGGGCGTTCGCGATGTCCTCGCGCTACGAGGGCCTGCCGATGGCGCTGATGGAAAGTCTCGCACTGGGCGTGCCGTGCGTCGCGTCCGACTGCCCGAGCGGGCCGAGGGAACTGACGCGTGACGGGCAGGACGGCTTGCTCGTGCCCGTCGGCGATCGCGAAGCGCTGACGCAGGCGTTGCGCCGCGTCGTCGACGATGACAGCCTTTGCCGGGAGATGGGCAGACAGGCTTCGTGCGCCATGCGCGAGCGCTACGGGTTACAGGCCATATTGCCGATGTGGGATCGTCTGTTCGTCCGCGTGGGCGCGGCGGCGTCAGGGTCCTGATAACGGCCGCAGCGGTTTTTGGACTCATGGAATAACGAACGAGAGATCGCAATGAAGATCCTGATGTTTATTTATTGCATGCATTGCGGCGGTGCGGAGCGGACCACGGCGAGCCTCGCCAACGAATGGGTCGCGCGAGGAGCCGACGTCACGGTCGTGTCCATCGAGTCGACGGACGTCGACTTCTATCCGCTTCATCCCGCCGTGCGCCGCATCGCACTGAATGCCGCGAGCGTGTCGCCCGGCGCGCTTGCCGCGCTCGGCGCGAATTTCGAGCGTGTCAGGGCGCTGCGCGAGGTGCTGCGAGAGCTCAAGCCGGACGTCGTTCTCGGAATCATGACGGTGGCGTCCGTCCTCGCGATTCTCGCGACCCGCGGATTGCCTTGCAAGGTCATCGCGACCGAGCATACGCACCCGCCGATGCTGCCCTTGAGCCGAACCTGGCAGCAGCTGCGCCGCTGGACGTTTCGCTCGGCGGATCTCGTCGTGGCGCTGACGGGCGACAGCAAGCACTGGCTCGAAAAAAATTGCGAGTGCACTGACGTGTGCGTGATCCCGCCGCCTTTCACGCTGCCGATCCCGCGGCTCGAGCCGACCCTCATGCCGGATGCCGTCGTCGGACGCGATCGCCGCGTGTTGCTGGCGGTCGGCCGACTGTCGGAAGAAAAGGGCTTTCATAACCTGATCGACGCTTTCTCGTCTATCGTGAGCACCGTGTCGGCGTGGGACCTCGTGATCGTGGGCGAAGGCGACGAGCGGCCCGCGCTGCAAAAGCAGATCGATGATGCGGACCTCCGGGACCGGATTCACTTGCCGGGCAGGGCGGGCAACATCGCCGACTGGTACGAACGCGCCGATCTCTATGTGTTGAGTTCACGATTCGAAGGCTTCCCGATGGCCCTCACGGAAGCAATGGCGAGCGGCATCGCCGCCGTGAGTTACGACTGCGATTGCGGTCCGCGCGACATCATCCGGCACGGGGAAAACGGCCTTCTGGTCAAGGAGGTCGGCGATACCCGGATGCTTGCGGAAGCGTTGCAGAGGCTGATGTTGAGCGACGTCGAGCGCCTGCGTCTGGCGACCCGAGCTGCGGGCCTCAGGGAAAGCTTTTCGCTGGACAAAGCCATTTCGCTCTGGCGAGACGCGTTCGTGGCTGCCGGAGTGGAGGAGACGCGGCGCGTCGGCGCGTGAAATGAGCATCGCTGTCATCTGCCAGATGTATTGGTCCCGACGGGCTTGTGTGTGCTTGCGCTCATACCGGACCGATGGGAAGGTGCTGGCTTCGTGACGGTCTCCTAAGCGATGTATCGTTGGTAACGAGGCTCGATGTCGCAGCGCGGATACGTGCGGGCATCTGGCGAGCACATTGAACGGATGCGCGGAGTATTTCAGTTGAATCGTCGTACATCGGCCCTGTTCGCGTGGGCGAGCGTCTCTGCGGTCCTCATGATGGGCCTATCCTGGGTGACGGGCTCCGGCGTGTGGAGTGTCGGATTTCAGAGCCCGCCGCCGCATACCGACCCGGCGTTCGGCGCACGTAACGCCATCGTGCTGTTGAGCGCCGGCGCGGATCAGTGGGAATCGGGCGGTCCGTACGTTCCCACCTACGATGCCATGTTCCGGATCCGGCGCGCCGCGGCGGACTACGCGGCGTGCAAGGCCGACAACCGGGTTTGCAAGGTCATTATCAGCGGTGGCGATCCGAGCCATCACGGCCAGTCCGACGCCGAAATCTATACCTCGGAAATCGAGGCGCTCGGCGTCGGCGCAGCGGATCTCATTCTGGAGCAACGCAGCCGCACGACGTACGAGAACGCGAGATATGTGGAGCCACTGCTGCGGAGCGGAAACTATGACGTCGTTCTGCTGGTCACTTCCGCATACCATATGCGCCGTGCGCAGCTTGCTTTCAATCGCCTCGGGTTGAGGGTGATACCCGACGCCGCTCGCGCCGACAAGCCGGTGATCTCCTTTCTTCCGCGCAGGCATAACTTCCGCTTGGCCTGGCGTGCGCTTCACGAACTCGGTGGCATCGTTCAATTGCGCATGTACGACTGGGCCGGCATCCACTGATGACGAGACACGACGAGCCCATGCCCAGTCAGCGTCCCGATGAATACGACGAGAAAGGCGCGATGCGGCCGTGGCGCCCGCTCCCCGCGCGAAGGACGAGGCGTTTGACTTCGATCCTGTCGGGACGGTCGAGGCGAGCGGTTGCCCTGACATGGTTATTGGCGTGGGTGTGCGAGGGCGCGTTTGCTCAGGGTTCCCCCGTTCCGCGCACGTCGCAATGTCCGCTCACGTCGTTCACGGCTCCTCCGCTGTTCCATCCCAACGATCCCCGCGTGTTCGGCGCGAAATGCGATGGCGTCACCGACGATAGCGCCGCATTCCAGAAGGCAATCAATGCCGGTGATGTGAAGGTCGCCGCGGGAACCTGTCTGATCAATAAGACGGTCACCGTTCGGGTCAGTCAAAGACGGCTGGAATGCGCGCCCGGAACGCTCCTCAAGCGCACCGTGTCGGACGCTGAAAGCATGTTCCTCTATGACGCGGGCAATGGCGCGCTGATCGGAAACAGCATCGTGAACTGCAACTTCGAGGGCGCGAATTCGCCGGAACCGGTGATCGATTTCCAAGCGCCGGGCCACTGGGACATTCCAGTGCTTACAAGGGGCAACGTCAGCAACTTCCTGTTCGCCGGAAACACGATGAAGCAGTTCTTCGGACAGTCGTTCTTTCAGACCACGGGCGACAACGGCGGAAGCGGCGACAGGGTCATCTTCAATACATTCATGAACTGTCCTCTGTACGGGCCGGCGTTCGTCGGTCACATGAACGGCTACATCGGCTACAACAGGGTGATGGGCTGCATGGCGGGCATCGAGAACGATCACGCCACCGACAATACGGGCGGCAACATCCTGGAATGCAACAAGATCACTGCTTCGAACGGAGCAAGCGGAAACATTACAGGCGGCGTACAGGGCAAGAACACGAACTACAGCGGCAATATCGTGCGCTACAACCTGATTACCGGAAAAAACACCGGCATTCTGCAGAAGCACGAGGAGGGCGGCAGGGATGCGCAGTACATCGGAAACTCCTGCATCGACGGATGCCGTGTCAAGGGCAATCCCTGATTTCCCATAGCCGCGCAGCCGGCATGACGCAGTGCCCGAACGACAAAAAGGGCGGAGTCCGTGAAGGAATCTCCGCCCATTGGTGGCAGCGAGCGCCGCGAACGGCGCACTGCGCTGTCTCGCGGCTCGTCTGCCGCTCCGGTCCCGAGCTTAGACGATCTTCGGGTTCACGACCGAGACCTTCGGGCCACCCGAATCCCACTGACCAAGGTACCAGTTCGTCGTCCACACCGGATTCGAACTCGTGATCGAGCCGGTCACGGTGTGACCGTCCAGCTCCAGCCCGCCCACGCCGAACGGACCTGCGCCACCGCCGGTATCGGTATGGTTCGTGATCTGGATATCGACCGTTTTGGCGACCGGTCCCGGGAGGCTTCCGAGGTAGACCTGGATGGCCGCGCCGAGGCAGTTCTTGGTCGTCGGGCTGACGATCTTGATCCCCTGAAGCACTGCGTTGTTGTTGTCCGGCTCGATGTCGAGACCGCACTGCGGCGAAGTGCCGCCGATGTTTTCCCACAGCGGGTTGGTGAACGTGATCCCGTTCCCCGAGGTGATCGTGGCGCCCTGGCGACGGCAGCCGGTCGCGTGATGGTCGCTGATCGAGACGGTCTTGCTCACAGCGTTGTTCCCGCTATAGCTATTGCCGATGTAGATACCGTCGCCCCAGCAGCTGATCGTCGTCGGCGACGAAATCGTAACGTTCGAGCTGCCGGCGATCGAGATGCCCATGCCGAATTCGCCCGATTTCGCCGAATTCAGTTCCTTGCTGCCGTCGAGGTACGGAGCTTCGATGTTCACGTTGCTCACGTCCCACACACGCATGATCTGGTAGTCGCTGGAATTGTGAGCCAGCAGCTTGATCGAAGCGCCTTGCGCGAAGCGGATGTGGCTGTTGTTGCGCAGCGTGAGGCCGGTCGTGTCGATCCGGCTCTTCCCGGTGATCAGAAGAATCTGCCCGACCGACCCGTCGATCGCGGCCTGCAGCGCAGCGCGGTCATTGGTCGTTCCGTCACCCTTCACGCCAAAAGACGTATCGAGCAGCACGCCGCTCGTGCTGGTGTTGCTCGCGCCTTGCGAACCGGTGTTCGTGCTTGCATTGCTCGTCGAGCTCGCCGGACTTGCGGCGCTGGCAGCGGTTGGCGAGCTGGCGCTGGTGGAGCCGGATGCGCTCGAGCGTCGGCGCTGCCGGTCCGCCACGGAGTCCGCAACCGAGCCGTCGCCGCCGCCGCCGCAGGCTGCCAATGCCAGCGAGCCGGCACCGAGCACAAACGTGGAGATGAGCTTGCGACGCATCGTGCTGGGAACTGCGGATGCTTCCTGAATATCGGTTTTCGTCGAGGCCATGAGAATTTCCATTGAATAGCGACAGGCACGGCTCACAGAGCCGGGCTGATCTGCACTTGAAGAAAATGGGGGCGATACGGCATGAAGCTGCCGCTCTCGCGCCTATGTGCTTACGGCGCGAAATTCAAATCGCTTTAATCAAGCACTGGCGGATATCGTGTATCCATTAGGAGTACATACGTTATTTGCACGCGAGCAAATCCGCCGGATGTTGGAAAAGAAGATCCGGGCACCGTATCAATGCGTTGTGCTACAAGCGACTAACTAAGCGCCTCACACATCAGGACCAGGTCCAGCCGATCGGCAAATTTGACGCTGCATGTCCAGGCAGTCGCATCGTTTTCGTCGATGACATGACTGCGCGGACGTGGGTATCTCCATGAACGCTGAGTTCAGGCAGGATCATATCGTATGACTCAAGTAATCGGTACTCGTGGAAAAGTAAGTGAATGTAAAAACGACCCGCAAAAATTGAAATATGTTATTTAAAGAAGCCATTTCACGTAATAATAATATGAAATAAGACATGCTTATCGAACGCCAGAGCATTTTTACCCGGTAAAAATGTCGATCTAGGGTTTACGTGCTATTGCAGACGTTTAGCGGCCCGTGAGGCGCTTTTTGAGCGCGATTGGCGCAGGAAGCGCCTCGGGCGAGGGAGGGGAAGAAGCGCCGCATCGGCAACGATTTCCGCGGCGCCGATGAGCGGATGCGCTACGCAAACAAGAAGTCAAAATCATGACCACGTGATGCGTCGATACGACAATTCACCGCACCGGTATTATGGAATTAATCTCTGGACAGCGAATGATTTGCGCGCGTCGATATTCCAGGGCGAAATTCATATATCAATGCCCAGATAGCTTTGAAGCGCGCCTGATAAGGCGAGACCACGTTTTCGCGGCTTGGCCGATTTCGGACATTCAGGCAAGCGCGGGATTCCGGCAGTTTTCATAATTCGAAAAAACAAAGCAATTTCCAAAGCGCGTAATTGCGTGTGCGAAACGCGTAGTCCAGCGCGTCGCCCCTGTCGCCGGGGCGGCCGCCGTTGCACTCCTTTCGCAACGCCTCGATCTGAAGGCAGCCGAGGTAGAAGACTGCTTTCTTCACGTCGTCGTCGAAATTGGCAAGCCGCCGATACAGCAGCGCGCCGAATTGCGCCTTCACTTGTCTGAGGATATGGCTGTCGGGCGGCAGCCCCAACGATCTTCTGTCGGAGAGCAGTCTGGATACGACCCAATAGGCATCCAGGGTTTTCTCGTTTTTGGTCAGGCCGGCCGTCAGACCGCGCGGATTCTCGCGATAGTAATAAACCGGCTGCTTCACGCTGATGTACCCGTTGGCCAGGGGAAGCAGAATCATGGCGACGATCGAGTCCTCATATGCCATTCCTTCAGGAAACCGCACGTTCCTGAAAAGATCGCGCCTGATAACCTTGCCCCAGGGATAGCCAGACAATTCGGCGACGCTCGCGTCGGCGCGCGATGCGACGAATTCATCGAAGACCTGCATCCCCCGCACCGTATTCCCGACATCGACCGTCCAGTAGCTTCCCTGCACGACATCGACGTCATCCCGGATCGCGAGGGCGAGCAGGGTCTCCACACAGTCCGGCGGCAGATAATCGTCCGCGTCGACGAACATGAGGTACTTGCCTTTCGCACGGCGAATGCCTTCGTTTCGCGCGAAGGCCACGCCGCCATTTGTGACGCGCACTACCGTCACTTCAGGACGGCTCGCATAGCGCTCGAGAATGGCGGCGGAGCCATCCGTCGATCCGTCGTCGATGACGATCAGTTCGTATGTCAGCGACGTCTTCTGGTTCAGGATCGAGTCGATGCAATTTGCCAGATAAGCTTCGACGTTGAACACAGGAACGATAATGGAAAGACCGAGGCTGGCGTCCTCGTCGGCGAGGGCGAGCGGCGGCGGGCCGGACGGCCGGTACGGCCTCAATTGCTGTATCCGCGCTTCCAGTGCCTTTTCGTCGATGGCGGCCCTCGTGCCGCCGTTGATCAGCTTAAGGGCAGCCGCCAAGCACGACAGCGGAACGCGAGAAACGCGATCGAAGCTTCTGGCAACCGCATCCGAGCCGGTTGCCCTGGACATGTACCTGTAGACCTTGCTCATGCGCCCTCCGAAGACACGCATTGGTCGCTTCGATTCGCAAGAAACGCTGACGGATTGAAAACGGGCACGACCGGACATGACCGGTCGTGCGTGGCGATTCCGCTCTCACGGATGCTTGCTGGTATTCAGCACTTCGGCCGGACCCCGATCAAACGCGGCGCTCCGGCTTGGCAGCAACTCGAAATACACTGAAAGCGTCTTGTCGATCACGATGCGCTCGTCGAACTCCTGCAGAACCCTGTTGCGGGCGGCGAGACCCAGCTTTCTTCCGAGCGGGCGGTCATCGTCGAGCAGGCGAATCGCATCGGCCAGGGCAACGCTGTCGCGAACCGGAACCGCGAGACCATCTACGCCGTTCCTGGTCACTACCTCGCGGCATCCGGGCGCGCTGGTCGTGACGAGCGGCACGCCGCAAGCGGCCGCTTCGATCAGCGACTTCGGCAGCCCTTCGCGGTAGCTCGGCAACACCATGACGTCAATTTCCGACAGCAGCTTCGGCATGTCGTCGACGTGGCCGAGCCACTTCACGAGGCCTGCCTCGACCCAGCTCTCGACAACCGCCTTCTCGACGGACGCGGGATTGCCGTCGTCCGGCAGTCCGGCCAGGAGGAATTCGACCGTGCGGTTCTCCCCTTTGAGCGCGCGGGCAGCGGAGATGTACTCGTCGATGCCTTTGTCCCGGAGAAGCCTCGCTGCGAGCAGGACGCGCAGAGGCTTGTGATCGTCCACCGGCGTGTCCGGCCGCATCTGGAAACGCGTGAGCGACACGCCCGAACTTCTGATGAGCCTCAGGATCGATTCGTCGACGAGTTTCGAGGTTCTGAAGAACTCCAGGTCGTCCGAGTTCTGCAGGATCAGCGCGCTGCCGCGTCCGCCCAGTGCGAGTCGCATCGCGCAGACGACGAGCGGTCTCAGCGCACGCGCCTTCAGGTCGCGGCTCGTGAAGACATAGCCCATGCCGGCAACCGCATTGACGCGCGCCGGCACGCCGGCGATGCGGCTCGCAAGCGACCCGTAGACCGCGCTCTTGATGGTGAATGCATGAACGAGCGCAGGGCGCTCGCGGAAAAGAAAGCGCGCGAGCCACGCGAGCAGCGCCGCTTCGCGCAGAGGGTTCAGGCTGCGCCGGGCCATCGGCACCGGATGCCAGCGAAACCCGAGGGCTTCCAGCTTCGGTCCGTACTCACCGGGCGGCGAAAGGAGGACGACCTCGAATCCTTCGTCGCGGAGCTTGCGCGCGAACGAAAGGCGGAAATTGTAGAGATACCAGTCGGTGTTCGCGAACAGAACAACCTTGGGGATGTTCATGTGGTCTCCTTCAGGGCGGCTTCTTCCGGCCGGCGGCAGAAAGCGTGAGGGTGACTTGCCTGCGTTGCGTGATCGAATCGCTTGAGGCGCCCGCATCGGGCGATCGATGCGGGCGCGAAAGCGTCGTCGCTCAGGCCTGACCCAACCGCGCGAGTTGTCGATTGGAATGGCGAAGGCTCTGAACGTACCAAGGCATGGTCTTCAGCAAGCCTTCGAGTATGGCGATGCGCTGTGTATAGCCGAGCAGGCGTTCGGCCTTTTCCACGCTGGCCTGGGAGTGGCGGACATCTCCGATGCGGAACTCGCGGTACTTCGGCGCCCTGTCCGAGAACACGCCCTGGGTAGCCAGCGCCTGCTGCAGCGCCTTGTACAAGTCGTTCAGCGTCGTCCGGTCACCTACCGCCACGTTGTAGACCTGGTTCTTCGCCGACGGCTCCGCTGTCGCGGCGAGAATGTTGGCCTTCACGGCATTGTCGACGAAGCAGAAGTCCCGGCTCGTTTCACCGTCGCCGTTGATGTAGACGTCATCGCCCCGTATGAGCGCAGCCGTCCACAAGGGGATGACCGCGGCATAGGCGCCGTTCGGGTCTTGCCGCTGGCCGAACACATTGAAGTACCGCAGGCCCACCGAATCGAAACCGTAAGTTCGCGAGAAAACGTCTGCATAGAGCTCGTTGCACAGCTTGGTAACCGCATACGGCGATAGCGGACGCCCGATCTTCTCTTCGACCTTCGGCAAATCAGGATGATCGCCGTAGGTCGAGCTCGAAGCCGCGTAGGTGAAGCTCTTCACTCTGGCATCGCGCGCGGCGACCATCATGCGAAGAAAGCCGCTGTTGTTCACATCGTGCGTCGTGAGCGGATCATGGACGGAGCGCGGCACGGAGCCGAGTGCGGCCTGATGGAGCACGTAGTCCACGCCGTCGACGGCGGCGGCGCAGTCATCGAAGCTCCGTACGTCTCCTTCGATGAACCTGAACCGCGCCCACTGTTCGCTCGTCACGAGTTCGCGCACTTCGTCGAGATTGTGTCTGTAGCCGGTCATGAAGTTGTCGAGACCGACCACATGCTGGTTCAGCTTGAGCAAAGCCTCCAGAAGATTGGAGCCCACGAATCCTGCTACGCCCGTGATGAGCCAGTGCTTCGGGTTCCGCACAAGCTCCTCACGCACGAGATCGAAGCGATTCAACATTTTTCAGCCGTTCCGGTTGGCGGTAAGGGAATGCCGATCAGGCACCGCGTTCTTGCCTGCTGCTCAAAGACGCAGGTCGCTCTCGTGGCTTTCCAGGACATATTTGAGGTCATACACCACATGCTCCCGCTTGCCGTATGACCGTACCGTGGCCTCGTCCATGCGCTTGAACTCGCGATGGGCGACGGCCAGAATGATGGCGTCGTACATGCCGGACTCCGGCGCGTCGATCGGGTCGAGGCCATACTCGTGATGAGCCTCGTCCTTGGACACCCAGGGATCGAACACATCGATGGTCATCCCGTACTCCTTGAGTTCGCTGACGATATCGATGACGCGCGTGTTGCGCAGATCGGGGCAGTTCTCCTTGAACGTCAGCCCCATGACCAGAACGCGCGCGCCGGCGATAGGCATGCCGCGCCTGGTCAGCGCCTTCACGAGCTGAGACCCGATGTACTTGCCCATGCTGTCATTGAGCCGCCGCCCGGCGAGGATGATTTCCGGGTGATAGCCGATCGCCTGCGCCTTGTGCGTCAGGTAATAGGGATCCACGCCGATGCAATGCCCCCCGACGAGTCCCGGACGGAAGGGCAGGAAGTTCCACTTGGTGCCGGCCGCGTCGAGCACCGCCTTGGTGTCGATGCCCATTCTGTTGAAGATGATCGCCAGCTCATTGATCAATGCGATGTTGACGTCGCGTTGCGTGTTCTCGATCACCTTCGCCGCTTCGGCCACGCGAATGCTGGCCGCCTTGAACGTGCCCGCCTCGATGATCTCCCGATACAGCCGATCGACGATCTCGGCCGTTTCGGGCGTCGACCCCGACGTGACCTTGCGAATGTTCGTCACGCGATGTTCCTTGTCGCCCGGATTGATTCTCTCGGGGCTGTAGCCGACGAAGAAATCGACATTGAAAGTGAGGCCCGAGAGCCGCTCGAGCACGGGAACGCATTCTTCTTCCGTCGCGCCCGGATACACCGTCGATTCGTAGATGACGATGTCGTCTTTCTTCAGCACTTTGCCGATGGTCTCGCTCGCGCGAATCAGGGGCTCCAGATTCGGCCGCTTGTATTGGTCGATCGGCGTGGGCACGGTCGCGATGTACACGTTGCAAGCCGACAGATCTTCGATGTCCGAGCTGAACGTGAGCCGTCCGGCGCGCGCCAGCTCCTCGTCGCTGACTTCGAGCGTGAAGTCGTGGCCCTCGATCAACGCGGAGATGCGGCGGCGGTTCGTGTCGAAGCCCACCACCGATCGCTTCTTGCTGAACTCGACGGCGAGGGGAAGTCCGACGTAACCCAGGCCAATCACAGCCACGTTCAAATCGCGAAATTCGTACATGATCCGCCTTCGAGTAGACGTTACCTGCGTTGTTATGAGGACCGGGCAAGACTCCGGATACCGTGTCCTGTGAAGGTATTTCAATCAGCTGGATATAAGCGACCTATGCGCTTTGCGACCTGGACCGGCCAAGGGAAACGACTCGTCCAAATCTCGCATTCAACCGTGACAGGCGATACTGCGCTGCGGTAGTTTTCATTGGTCTTCATTTCGGATGCGCATGCCGTGTTTTCAGCGACGGCATTCCTTATACGATTAAAGCGTAATGCTGCAATCCTAATAATCATAAGAGTGCGTGGCGGCAAAGCGCCGCCGGGCAAAGCGGCGCGGCGCGTGCGCCTCGATCACGAGACCTTGTGCGAGCACGGCGAGGCCAAACTTAGTGAACCTAAAATTTCAAGGGAAAGCAAAGAGAAAAAGCTTCTGTGCTTACATTGCTCGTGGTGCAATGCGATCTACCCGTCGATCTTATACATGATTGGATGCCGCGAGAGTAGGGCTTTCCTTAGGTGCGGAAATACGATGCGCGCTAGGTGTTTTAGCGCACATAAATAGCAAACGTGGGCGGACGTTATGCTTTAAGCTTTCAGAGCTTGACGTGGGCGCTCGAGGTCGTGCGGCTTTTTATGCGCGCATATCTCGCTGTCAGGCTGATTGCAGGCATAGCCGCCTCCGGACGATTCGGACGTCGAGCCATCGTGTTTCTCGGGCTCGGCAAATCAAACTGCACGATCGTCCGTCTCAATTGAAGCAAGCCGTGATAGTGCAACGAGCAAGGACGCATGAGGGCAGCGCAGACGCTCGGCCCGAGTGATCGTGTCTTCGAGAAGTTCCACCGGGACAGGACTATCGGATGAGGATCTTGCACATCATTTCAGGTCTCGGCGTGGGCGGAGCTGAAACTCTCCTTTACCGCCTGGCGCAGGTTTCCCGGGCCACTCATGCGGAACATCTGGTCGTTTCTCTTTCGTCTGTCGGAATCATGGGCGGCAAGCTGCAGGCGCTGGGCGTCGAAGTACGCGCGCTTGGCATGGACAATGGCGTGCCGCAGCCGCTTCTCGTTCGCCGTCTGATCGACTGGATCGTCGAGTTCTCGCCTGATGTCGTGCAGACGTGGATGTACCACGCCGACCTGCTCGGCGGATTCGCGGCGCGTATCGCGAGACGCATGCGCGCTTCGAGGACGGCGGACCGCTTCGGTCTCTTGTGGTCGATACACCAGAGCGAATATCCGACCTTCAGGTCCGAGCCCAAGCTCGGCGTCGTGGCGAAGTGCTGCGCGATCGGCTCATCGAGGATTCCCGATCTCATCATCTGCTGTGCCGAGACGGCCAAGGCGAATCACGTGCGAGGCGGCTACAGCCCGGCTCGCATGCACGTCATACACAACGGTTTCGATGTCGAGTCGTTCAAGCCCCGGCCCGAAGCGGGAAGCAGCCTGAGGCGCCTGCTTGGAGTCGATGAGAACGCACCCATTGTCGGTATCGTCGGCCGCTACCACGAGGTGAAGGACTACGACAACTTCATCGCCGCCATCGCTCGCGTGCATGGTCGGATGCCGGCGTGCCGTTTCGTCATGATCGGGCACGAACTGAATGACGACAACCGGGCGTTGCAGGCGTCACTCGAGCAAGCGGGCGTGCGGGCGCAGTGCCATCTGCTCGGCCCGCGGGACGACGTCCAGGCCCTGGTGCCGGGATTCGACGTCTTTTGTCTGTCCTCGCGAAGCGAGGGCTTTCCCACGGTCATCGGCGAAGCGATGGCCTGCGGCGTTCCGTGCGTGGCCACCGATGTCGGAGACACGGCGGTGCTGATCGGCGAGGTGGGCCGCGTGGTGCCGCCGCGAGATTCCCGCGCGCTGGCGGAGGGTCTCCTGTCGGTGCTGTCATTGTCGGATGAAGAGCGGAGAAACATCGGGGCGCTGGCGCGCAGCCGGATCCTTTCCGTCTTTTCGATCGACTCGACGTGGCAAAAATACGAACGCGTATATGCGGCGGTCAAAGAAGGAGCATGGGCATGTGCGGAATTGCGGGCTTCCTGACTTGCGATCCACTGGATGAATCGACCGCCGTTCCACGGCTGCGCGCGATGTGCGACAGTCTGGAACGCCGCGGTCCGGACGACGCCGGATATTGGGTCGATGCCCCGGCCGGCGTCGCACTCGGGCATCGGCGATTGTCGATCGTCGATCTTTCGGAGTTCGGTCACCAGCCGATGACTTCGGCCTGCGGCCGCTACGTGATCGTCTATAACGGCGAGATCTACAACGCGGAGGATTTGCGCAGGAATCTGGATTCGGTATCGGGTCCTTCGAACTGGCGCGGACACTCCGACACCGAAGTACTGCTCGCGGCCATTGTCCGATGGGGCATCGAAGAGACGCTGAACAAGGCATATGGCATGTTCGCCTTTGCCTTGTGGGATCGACAGCAACGCGTGCTGACCCTGGGGAGAGATGCACTGGGAGAAAAGCCGCTCTACTATGCGTGGCTGGGCAACACCTTCGTCTTCGGTTCGGAGCTGAAGGCGCTGCGTCAGCATCCGGCGTTTTCCAATGTGGAGATCGACCGTGATGCGCTGACTCTGTACATGCGCTACTGCAGTATTCCAGCGCCGCATACGATATACGCGGGCGTTCATAAGCTGCTTCCGGGCGCGCTCGCGACAGTCCGGCCCGCGCACGCCGACGTAACGGTGCGCAAGTACTGGAACCTCGAGGATCTGGTCCTGCGCGGCCGTGCGGATCCGTTCACGGGAACCGAAGAAGAAGCCGTCACGCAACTCGATGGCGTGCTTCGCGAGGTGCTGAAGGATCAAATGATCGCCGATGTACCGCTTGGAGCATTTCTCTCGGGCGGCATCGATTCGTCGACCGTGGTCGCGCTGATGCAGGCCCAGAGCGCTCGTCCGATCCAGACGTTCTCCATCGGATTCGATCAGGCGGGCTTCAACGAGGCCACGCATGCGCGCAGCATCGCCCGGCATCTCGGCACGGATCATCACGAACTCTATGTGACGCCGGCGCATGCGCTGCGTGTGGTGCCGCAACTGCCGCTGATCTATGACGAGCCGTTCGCCGATTCGTCGCAGATACCGACGTTTCTCGTTTCGCAGATGTGCCGGCGTCATGTCACGGTCGGCCTGTCGGGCGACGGCGGCGACGAGATGTTCGGCGGCTATAACCGTCACGTCGCGGCGCAGGGGCTATGGGACAAGCTGAGCCGCGTGCCCTTGCCGGCACGTACCCTGACCGCGCGCTGTGTTCGCGGACTGGGCGCGAAGCGTCTCGATCGCATGGCTGCACCGCTGCTCGGCATCATGCCGCAGAGCTATCGCCACACACAGTTCGGAGAGAAGTTGCTGAAACTCGCGGATGCAATGAGCGCCGAAGGACTGGAAGCATCATATGAGCGACTCACGTCCGCGTTCGATGCCCCGGAGCAGATCGTGCTGGGTGGCGGCCCGCGGGTCGCCGCGCGGTCCGCGGCAAACGGCTTGCCCGCCGACCTCAGCAATGCCGAACGCATGATGTACCTCGACGCCATCCGTTATCTGCCAACCGATATCCTGGCGAAAGTCGACCGGGCCGCCATGCATGTGAGCCTCGAAACCCGCGTGCCGTTTCTCGACCGGCGCGTGGTCGAATTCGCCTGGCGCCTTCCCTTGGCCATGAAAGTGAACAAGGGCGTGGGAAAGATCGTGCTGCGCAGGCTGCTCGATCGATACGTGCCGAGGCAGCTGTCGGAACGGCCGAAACACGGGTTCAGCGTGCCGATCGCCTCATGGCTCCGGCATGACTTGCGTGAGTGGGCGTCGGATCTCCTCAGTGGCGATCGGCTGAGACGCGAGGGGTACTTGAATGAACCCGCCATCAGAAAGATGTGGGAACAGCATCTCGCGGGCACCCACGACTGGCACACGCGGCTCTGGGCCGTGCTGATGTTCGAGGCGTGGATGGATGCGAACCGATCCATTGACACGAAGACATTGGACCTGCTGGACGCATCGACCTGAGAAACGGTTCGCCGCCGCTTCGAAGAGCGTCCGTCGAATTGACCCTCGCTGCCAGTCATCATCACAGCGCGGCTTCGCGCCTTGTTTACGTACGTTCGTACGACGAAGCCGTGCTGCCTGCCTTTTCGCTCTCCTCCTCAAGACACATGACGCGCGCGGTGCGCAATGCTGTTTATCTGCGTCCGAATCGTCTGAACATAGACGCCCGTTGATCCGAACTTGATTGAACGCGACGTCGGTCGGCGGGTCGAATCAGTTCTGGTAAACACGCAAACGGGCATTCGTTATGCTTGCCGTTCTGACCCAAGCGCTATGTATCCGTCACTTCCGGGCACCGCCCCTGAGACGCGCCCCTGATCGGGGATGGCATCCATAAAATGGTGCAAGTCTGTGCACCATCACACGTAACGCCGGCGGTTGTCTGATAGTGACGTAATGACGTGCGGGAGCTTACGTGCGCTTCCGCACATAAAAGCCTCGCGTGTTAGAATAGGACTTAACGGCGCTCTCGTTCACGCCGTCCTCTGGCGATCCGTCATACGTTCGGCCCATTTCTGGCAGCGTGCAATTCACGGAGAAGACATGTACTGGCTCAACGTGATCGGGACTTTAGCGGTCGGGGCCGTCGTAGTTCTCGCAATCGTCGCTTTGTTCGATATCGTAATACGCGTACCGCGCACGAAGCGTCTGTCGAGCGACCAATCGGTCGACGATTCACGACATCCCGCTACGAACCGCGCCGAGGCAGCGCGCCGACAAGAATTCACACGTTCGGAAGGGACTGAGCGCTAAGCGAGCGTTATCGCAAAGACAGGCGCCTATACCCCGTTTGCGCTTTCGCACGCTTGTAGACGTTCATTTTGATGTCCACGACAGTGACATCTCCCGTTCTGTTCCATGTGTGCAGACCAGATCGCTCGGAAGGCGCGTCCTTGACGAGAATCGGCGTCTCCGCATATTTCAGCGGACTGAGTTCCGTAATCTCGCAAAAACACAAAGCCGCTCCGTACTCGCGCTCGCAGTCCTGGGCCGGCCGGATGAGACGTCCGCTCGAATCCCTGACGATGTTGCCCGCCATGCGCGCGCGGCGGCAGTCCGACACGATCGGATTGGCCGGATGCGCTTGCCACGGACCGAAAGGCGATGGACCGTGGTAGAGATGCAGTTCGTCCCAGTTGGGACCGCTGCCTTGTGCGACGCTGGTAAAGAGCCACCAAGTGCCGGATTCGTGATATAGCGTCGTGTCGGCCGCCACGATGTCTTTCATCAGCGTCGCATGATGCACCCAGCCGGTGGGAAACGGCGCCGCGCGATACACCTCGATGGTGCGATTCTCCGATGTCTCCGGAATCATGAAGATCTCGCCCGCGTGTTCGAACAGAAACGGATAGGAAAGATGGTACGGCCGTTCGAGAACCACCTGCGGCGGCGCATTCCATGACTTCGAGACGGGATCGAGCGTGACATGCGAGATCACGCCCTTGTTCGTCGAGTACGGAAGGTCTTCGAAGAACACGTGATACTGGCCGGCCGAGTCCAGCCATGGAAAAGGATCGGCGTAGAAACGGTCCTTGGGCGATGGTATCTCCAGCCACCATTTGGCCTCGTCGGCAACGGAGATGTCGCCGGTCGTCCGCTCGCGCCCCGATGCATCCTCGCTGTGCAAGGCAATGCCCCAGTGGTCGCTGCGCGATACCGCCCTGCGGAACTTGTTGAAGACTTTCTCGCGCAGATGCTGTGCCGCGAAGCGCATCACATCGACGGCCGAGGTCCGCACGTCCGTGCGCGAGACCTCGATCACGGGCAAGTCGCCGGGCTCGGCGGTGACCTGAAGGCGATGTCGCGCGCGATCGCACAGGAGACGATGACGTTCGAGCGCAATCGAAAGCGACGCGCAGAAAAAACAGCGGTTCTGAATCGCGACGTGCGATTCCGCGATGAGGTGAGCCTGCCCGTCGGGACCGAGCCACACGACCTGCAAGTGAGGCGTGCGCCGTTGAAGCAGCGTCTTCCACAGGCTCGTGATGCTCCAGGCGCCGTTGTAGACCACGGCGCATTCGGGCGCGTCGAGCCGGTCCGGGACGGTCAGGTCGCGGCCGTGCGGCGCCCGATACACCAGGCGCTCGACTGCCATCCACAACTCGAGCATCAATGGGAAGCGCTGGTTCATATTCATCGTTGTTCGGGCATGAATGTCGGAAGAGCTGCCAGATTCCGGCGAGCCTGCGGCAGCGCGGGGCTCGATGAACGCGTGTCCGGCCCGAACGCTAATCGTCGCCGACGTGCGACGCACTCGGTTCGCGCGACTGGCCGGGCGGATACATCAGAAACGCAAAATAGCCGATGAAACTCGCGGCGGCCATCAGGCCGGTGGCGAGGATCACGCCTTGTGCGCCATACACCGGAGCCAGCAGCATGTTGCCACCGAGCTTGACCACGAAACCGACGAAGGAGATGACAGTAAGCGCCCGAAAGCGCCCTTCGCTGACGAGCAGCTGAATGAGGACGAAACAGCCGAATGCGAACGGAAGCTGAAGCAGGCCCATGCGAAACACGAGCGTCACTGCAGCCGTGACTTCGGCGGTGAACGCGCCCCGCTGGAATAGCACCGCGATGATCCATGGTGCGAGCACCCAGGAGATCGCAGCACCAATCGCGCCGATCGCCAGCATGACGATCGACCACTTGAACGCGGTGTCCCGCGCGCGGATCTCGTCCTTCACTGCGAGCATCTCGGCCAGGATCGGCAGGATGGCGCGGCTGATAGCGAGTGCTCCCATGCCGATCAGCAAGGCCAGCACGCGGTTCGCGTAACCAAACGTGGCGATGGCGCCGTCGCCGACCTTTGCCAGGAAGTATTGATCTACCGGCGCGAGTACGCTGATCATGATGCCGCCGAACAGCAACACGCCCAACGAATGCAAGGTCTTGCGCCAATGGGGTGAGTGAAACGAAAGCCGTGGCCGCGCGGTTTGATCGTCGACGTTCCTCGCGACCATCCTCAGCAGAAGCGCTTGCAGGGCCAGGCCGAGCGAGGTGCCCAGCATCAGCGGAAGCAGCGAGTCGCGATGCGGCACGACGAGAACGCAGCACAGCAGGGCCAGCGCCGGAACGCATTCGAGAAGTGTATTGACGTGCTTTTCGCGCGCCTGCAATCGCGCGGCGGTGATGCTGACCGTGAAGCTCAGCACGCCGACCGGACCCAGGCCGGCGAGCATGTACAGGCACTTGGTCCGGGTCTCCTCGGCAAGATTCCCGGCGGTGAAATCGATGACGAACGGGCCGCACAACACGAGGATCGCGGTCAGCATGATGCCGAGCACCAGGCACCAGCCCTCGAGCTCACCCAGAAACTGCGACAGTTCTTCCTTCTTGCCCCGCATGCTGACGAAGAGCGGGACGAGAAGAACGCTCAATTCATTCGTGAGCGTCATGGGAAGCCAGGAAACGAGCGTGAGCGCGAGCTGATAGGCGTCGACGGTACCGCCGATTCCATACCGGTAAGCAACCGCCATCTCCTTGAAAGCGGCCGTTCCCTTACAGAGAAAAACGAACAGCGAGACGATCACGGCGCTTTTCGCGATGCGCCGATGGTCCGTATGGACGTTCAGCAAGCGTCTTCTTAACACGCCGATCGCAGATGTCAGCACGTCTTCTCCGGAAGTTGGACACAGGCATCAGTCTTTCGATTCGTGCGTGAACGTCCGGCTGATGCACCTGCTTAATCGAGAGGCGCCGCGAGACAAGCAAACTATACCGTCGCGGGCCGATGGCGTGTAAGGCATTCTCGTTCCTTGCACGCCATCGTCTAGTTGAAAACGGTTTCGTATGACTAATTTTCAGTCAGAGCGATGCGTTTCTCCGATGCATCTTTCGACCACGCGCGGAAAGCAGCACGGACGATCTGTCCGTCGACGAAAGCGCGGCTTTCTTCGCACGATAGCCGTGCTGCACGAGCGGGTCGTTGGTCTACTGAATCATGACAGCAGCGCGGGGCGGACGTCCATTGGAGGAACTTCAAAGGAAGGGTTTCTTTCGCGCGCGGATCACCTATGCTTTCGCAGGTTCCCTCACTGAGCGAATGCATCGCCACATGTCACCGACACGTGACAGCCGCTGTGACAGCCGCAACGCCCGCGACCTGCACGAGCTTCGCGTCACACGAATCGGCTTTCTGCTACTCGAGCATTTTTCGCTCATCGCGCTCGCCGCCGCGATGGATCCCTTGCGCATCGCGAACGTGATCGTCGAGCGGCGTGTGTACGACTACCGGCTCGTCGCCGCGCAGGCGGGCGCGGTGCGATCGAACGACGGCACTCGCGTGATGCCCGACGCGCTCATCACCATCGATGACGACTTCGACATGGTGTTCGTCGTCGGGTCGAATCCGGTCGCGCGCAAGGGGCTCGGCACGCTGCTCGACTGCCTGCGCGTGTTTGCGAGAAGGGGCATCGCGCTCGGCGGGCTCGATACGGGTAGCTATCTGCTCGCGCGCGCCGGGCTGCTCAACGGCTATCGATGCACGATTCACTCGGACGACCAGGATGTTCTGCTCGAGCAGTTTCCGCAATTGGTCGTATCGAACCGGCGCTATGAAGCCGATCGTGACCGCTACACGAGCAGTGGCGGCATCGCGCCGCTGGACCTCATGCTGCATCTGATCGGCATGCCGCCCGGCAGCAAGGCGCTGGCGGCGCGCGTGCTCGAACTGCTGGTCGATGAACGCCGGGGCCATGAGCGGAGGCCGGTCGCGTCGCTGCGACAGTACATCGCCGAGGAGCACGCGAAGCTCGACGAGGCGCTGCAGATCATGGAAAGCAATGTCGAGGAGACACTGTCGATTGCAGAGATCGCGGACACCATGAACGTTTCGCAGCGACAACTCGAACGCTGGTTTCAGGAGCGGCTCGGCAAGACGCCGGCGAACGCGTATCTCGAGATCCGTCTTCTGCGTGCGAGGCAGTTGCTGTATCGCACCGCGAAGCCGCTCGAGGAAGTGTGCGCGCGCACCGGCTTCAGCTCGATGACTCACTTCTCCACGCGCTACAAGAAGCAGTTCATGATCACGCCGATCGCGGATCGCCGGCGTTATCAGGTCGCGCGCTGATTCGAAGGGCTTTCGTACGTCCGGTTTGCGATGAGCCGGGCTTCGCTCGTCGCTGACGCACGAATCAGCCACGAGTGAACGTCATTGCCGCGGCGCGGACGCAGGTTCGGACGGCGCCTGCGCCGCGCTCGCAGTTTCACCCAGCGCGGGCAGGATCGGCGGCATCGTCGTGAACACCGGCGATTGCGGCGGCGCTTCGGTTACTTCGGCCGCCGGCTCCGCGGGCGCGCGCTTCGCGCGCGCCGGATGCTGCGCCGTGGTCTGCGCATTCTTCGGCGCGGCGGGCTTCGGCGCCTTCGAGAATGTTGCGTCGATCCACGTGCGCAGGCGCGTGACGAACGTCTGCCATTTGCCCGGCGTTTCCTGCGTGTCGAAACGCACGCGCGCGTCGATCAGATGCGAGCGCAGCGTGCGCTGCATGAAGTCGCCGACGATCGGCAGCGCGCTGTGCGCGCCTTGTCCCCAGTAGTCGCTGCGCAGCGTGACGCGGCTGTCGTTGAAGCCGACCCAGGCGCCCGCCACCAGTTGCGGATGCATCAGAATGAACCAGCCGTCCGCGTTGTCCTGCGTCGTCCCGGTCTTGCCCGCGACATCGGCGCGAATGCCGAAGCGCGTGCGGATCATCGTGCCCGTGCCGCGATTGACGACGTCGCGCATCACGTCGACGAGCTTGCGCGTGGCGTCGACCGAAAGCGCGCGTTCGGGTGCGCTCTCGAACTGCGCGAGCACCTCGCCGTCCCGGTTCTCGATGCGCGTGACGAGCAGCGGCTCGATGTAGCTGCCGTCATTGGCGATGGTGCCGTACGCCGACACCATCTCCTTCAGCGTCACCGGGCTCGTACCCAGCGCGAGTGACGGCACCTCGTCGAGATGGCTCTCGCGCACGCCCATGTCGCGCGCGAGCCGCGCGACGCGTGCGGGCCCGACCGATTCCATCAGCTGCGCGGTGATGCGGTTCTTCGAATACGCGATGCCGTCGCGCAGGCTGACGGGCCGGCCCGAGGGCGGCGAGTCGTCGGTCGGGCGCCATGTTTCGGCGCCTTTCACCGGAATCTCCACGGCCTGATCGACGAACGTGTCGGTCGGCTTCGCGCCGCGCTCGAACGCCGCGCCGTAGACGAAGGGCTTGAACGTCGAGCCGGGCTGGCGGCGCGCCTGCGCCACGTGGTCGAACGGGTCCTGTGTGAAGTCGCGGCTGCCGACCCACGCCTTGATCTGGCCGTTGCGCGGATCGAGCGCGACGAACGCGGCTTGCACGCGCGTCTTGTTCTCGCACAGCGTCTGCATGAATGCGCGGTCCGTGCTTAGTTTTTTGAGGGCGTCGGCATCGCTCATGCCGCCGTCGTGCGCCGCGCGATAGTCGCTCGTCTCGCGGATGAACGCATGCGCGAGATCCGCGTTCGCGTTCGCGCAGCCGCCGCGTCCGCCCCACGCGGCGTTGGCGATCGATTGCAGCTGATTGCCCTGCAATGCGAGCGCGTTCGTCGCCATCGTCTGCAGGCGCGAGTCGATGGTCGTGCGCACGACGAGGCCATCCGAATAGATGTTGTAGTCGTTGTCGTCGGCCCAGGCGATGAGCCACTTGCGCAACTGCTGCGCGAAGTGCGGCGCGCGGCCCGGCTCCTCCGTCTGCCGCTCGAAGTCGATGCGCAGCGGGCGCTTCGTGAGCGCATCGAGCTTCGCGGCCGGCAGATGGCCGAACTTCACCATTTGCCCGAGCACGATGTTGCGCCGGTCCAGCGCGCGCTCCGGATTGATCACCGGGTTGTAATAGCTGTTGCCCTTCAGCATCCCGATGAGCGTCGCGCTTTCGAGCGCATCGAGCTCGCCCGCGGATTTGCCGAAGTAGGTGCGGGCAGCCATTTCGATGCCGTACGCGTTATAGAGGAACGGCACCGTGTTCAGATAGGTTTCGAGGATCTCGTCCTTCGAATAGACCGCTTCGATCTTGAATGCGGTGATCGCTTCCTTCAGCTTGCGCGTGAGCGTCTGCGAGCGGCCGATTTCTTCCGGATACAGGTTGCGCGCGAGCTGCTGCGTGAGCGTCGAGCCGCCTTGCCGGTCGCCCGAGAACGTATGCAGCGCCGCCGATGCCGTTCGCCCGAAGTCGATGCCGTGATGCCGATAGAAGCGCCGGTCTTCCGTCGCGATGAGCGCGTCGATCGCCTGCGGCGAGATTTCCTTGAGGCTCACCCACTCGCGGTGCGTGGGCTTGAACTCGGCGAGCAGCTTGCCATCGGCGGAATAGATCTGCGCCGGCTGGTCGACCTTTGCCTTGCGGATATCGCGGATGCCGGGCGTGAACGGAATCAGCACCAGCACATAGAGCAAGAAGAGCGGGGGCAGAACGAGCAGCGTGCGAGGCCGCAGATGCGGGCGCAGCCAAGGTAGAAGGCGGGCCAGAACCGCTCGGGCCCTGGCTTTGAAATCGGACGCGGTCACAACGAAACGGGATGTCCAGACATGGAAAACCCAGAATCGTAGCGTAATTTTTCAGCAGGCTTGCCGCGCGGGTGGTCTATTTCCGCGCCTGGCCGCTATCACGCCGCCCTCGTTCCCGCGGATTCGCCGATCGGAAACGCCGTCGTGGAGAGAATCTCGCGCAGGACGACGAAGGTGCGGATCTGCCGCACGCCCGGCAGATAGAGCAGTTTCTCGGCATGGAGACGGTTGAAGCTTTCGCTGTCGCGCGTGCGGATCAGCATGAAGAAGTCGAACTCGCCCGTCACGACATGGCACTCCATGCAGCCCGGCACCTTCTGCGCCGCCTTCTCGAACGCGGCGAAGGAGTCCGGCGTGGAGCGGTCGAGGATCACGCCGATCAGCACGAGCATGCCCGCATCGAGCGCCTTCGGGTCGAGCAGGGCGACGGTCGCGCGGATCAGCCCGGCCTCGCGCAGCCGCTCGACGCGCCGCAGGCACGCGGGCGGGCTCAGATTGACCTTCTCGGCGAGCGCGACGTTGGAGATCGACGCATCGCGCTGCAACTGACGCAGGATCGCGCGATCGACGCGATCGGTCTGAACGCCCGCCGGGTGCGGCCTTCGGTCGAGGGTAGTTTTTTTCATTGCGTCAGAGCGGGATTTTGCGAAACGAAAGTTCGCAAAGAGGGGAGGACATCCAGAAACGTTAGGTCGAACAGCTTTTTTTTGCAACCCGGTGGAGGGTGGGAATCTCTACGATTGTGCTCAGGCGTTGCCGCGTGCGCGGCGGCCGTAGTCCCACCATTACGAGGATGCCGATCATGAACCTGCAACGTTTTCCCCGCTATCCGCTCACTTTCGGACCGACGCCCATCCAACCGCTTAAGCGCCTTTCCGCGCATCTCGGCGGCAAGGTGGAGCTGTACGCGAAGCGCGAGGACTGCAACAGCGGGCTCGCCTTCGGCGGCAACAAGACGCGCAAGCTCGAATATCTGATTCCCGAGGCGCTCGCCGAGGGCTGCGACACGCTCGTGTCGATCGGCGGCGTGCAGTCGAACCAGACGCGCCAGGTCGCGGCAGTGGCCGCGCATCTCGGCATGAAGTGCGTGCTCGTGCAGGAGAACTGGGTCAATTACTCCGACGCGGTGTACGACCGGGTCGGCAATATCCAGATGTCGCGCATGATGGGTGCGGATGTGCGGCTCGTTCCCGATGGCTTCGATATCGGCATTCGCAAGAGCTGGCAGGACGCGATGGAAAGCGTGCGCGCGGCGGGCGGCAAGCCGTTTCCGGTTCCGGCGGGCTGCTCGGAGCATCCGCTCGGCGGTCTCGGCTTCGTCGGATTCGCGGAAGAGGTGCGCGCGCAGGAGGCGCAGCTCGGCTTCAGGTTCGACTACGTCGTCGTGTGCTCGGTGACGGGCAGCACGCAGGCGGGCATGGTCGTCGGCTTCGCGGCGGATGGGCGCGCGCGGCGCGTCATCGGCATCGATGCATCGGCGAAGCCCGCGCAGACGCACGATCAGATCCTGCGCATCGCCAAGCATACGGCGGAGCTGGTCGATCTCGGTCAGGACATCACGCGCGAGGATGTGATCCTCGACACGCGTTTCGGCGGCCCTGAATATGGTCTGCCCAACGAAGGCACGCTGGAGGCGATCCGCCTTTGCGCGCGGCTCGAAGGCGTGCTGACCGATCCCGTCTACGAAGGCAAGTCGATGGACGGCATGATCCAGATGGTGCGCAACGGCGAATTCCCCGAAGGCTCGAAGGTGCTTTACGCGCATCTCGGCGGCGTGCCCGCGCTCAACGCGTACAGCTATCTGTTCCGCAACGGTTGATGCCTTTCTTTATGCGGACTCGCGGAATTCCAGCCTGAACGCGTCGAAGAGCGCGGCGATTCTTTCGCCCGTATCGGCCTCGAAGACCGGCATGCGGGCGCCAAGCATGTGCGCGAGGATCGGCGGCGCGGGATCGTCGAGGCGCAGGATCGCGAGAATCTGTGCGCGGACGTCGTCGCCGGCGAGGGCGGCCGTATCGCGGCCGAGCAGCGCGGCGCCCGCGATGTCCGGATCGTGGCCGTGCCGTTCGACGAGGTCGAAGGCATCGGAATAGAGCCGGTCGAGGTTGCCCGCCTGCGCGTAGCGCGCCATCAGGAAGAGCAGGTCGATCGCATCCTTGCGATCGGCCGCGTGCCGGTCCTGCCACGCGACGATCTTGAGCATCGCCTGCGCGGGCAGCGACGCGACCGGCACGATCAGATCCGCCGCGATGCGCACGGCAAGCGCCGCATCGAGCGCCTGCCGGAAGCCCGCGACGTTCATCCGCACCGACCAGTCGGGCGGCCACGCAATCTCGCCATGCGCGTCCTGAACGCCGCCGAACGGCACGATGTCGAGCCAGGTGCGCTCGCCGGTCTTCGGCACGCTGTAATTCAGCCGATGCGCCGAGCCTTTCGGCGCCTTGAAATTTCCCGATGCGAGCAGCGTGCGGCGCAACGCGTCGTGTCCGGTCCAGCCTTGAATCGAAATGCCGATGTCGACGTCGGCGGTCGCGCGGATCGCCTCGATGTCGTGGACGTGCGTGAGCAGGATGTCGCGCGCGCTCGCGCCGCCGACGAACCACGCGATGTGCGTCGCCTCCGACGCGGCGACGACTTCCCGCAGCATCGCGGCGGTCGTTGCGGCGAGCGGCCGATGGGGCAGCAATTCAAGCGGCAAGGTAGCGTTCACGCAGCATCCTGGCGGTTTCGAGATTGCGCGGGTCGCCGCTTCCGACGAGATCGGCATAAACGAGCAGCGGCGCGACGACGTTCGGCGGAAGTCCGTCGACGGGTGCGAGCTTCACGGGCGCGCGCAGGAATTCGACGTTTCCGGCGGGGTCGGGACGCAGCCGCGCCTGCATGATCCATTCGCGCGGCACGGCGTCGGCGCAGTAGGCAGTGACCGTCGCCGGCTTCAGATATTCCGTGAGGATCGCCGCGGCGGGCTCGCCGCCGAACTGGCACTGGCCCGGCAACCCGGGCACATCGCGCCACCAGTCGTTCGAGTCGGCGCGGTAGCGTCCGAGCACGAGCGATTCGCGCAACTGGCGCGGATACAGGGTGACCCATTCGTCGATCAGCCGTTCCCGGTCGGCGAACTGCAGGCCGCGGCCGTCGGGACGCTCGAAGACATCGCGATGCTCGACCAGCGCACGCACGGCGTTCTGCACCGTGCCGTGGCTGACGCGGGCAATCTGCGCGATGTCGCGGTAGCCGCGTTCCAGTAGCGGCGGCGTGATGAGCAAGGCGAGCGTGACGCGCAACGTCGACTTCGTCCACGTTCGCGAGCGGCGCGTTTTGCTTTCGGCGACGCGCGGGCGGCCGGAAACGATCACGACGCTGTTGCCTTCGATGAGGCTCGCGTTGCCGGCGAGGTCGAGCGCGTCGACGTGCATGTCGCGGCACGCCTGGATCATGTGCGGCGAGAGATGCGTGGTGACGAGCGTGGGATTTGCGCTGTCCGATGTGCCGATGGCCGACAACGCGCTGTATCGGTCGACGATTTCCCGCACGATGACGGGACGCCTGAAGCGCGCGGTTCCGATGCGGAATTCGATGGCGGCGTCGTATGCGCCGCCCGCCGGCGGCTTCACGCGGCGTGCGGTGAGTCCGGTCGCATCACTGAAGGCGGCGGCGGCCGCTTCGACCATTTGCTCCAGTTGACGATCGGCGCGCGGCGGCATGACGAAGTCCGGTTGTCCAATTTTCAGAATTGTACACGAAACGTGGACATCGATAAAAAATGGACAAACCGTGCGCTCATCGCGTGCGGATCGTCCGTTTCCTGCCGGTTTCCAACGGCACCGGCACGAACGGCGCCCTGAAATGATCGACCAGAAAGTCGATGAACGCCCGCGCCCGCGAAAGGCCTCGAAAAAAAAACGGGCGCTCCGTGCGCCCGTTTCACATCAGAGATAGCTGCAGACGTAGTCGAGCGTTTCGATCACGTCGATATCGAAGCGGCTCTTGCCCGGCACCCGGAAGGATTCGCCCGCGCCGTAGGTCTTCCACTCGTCGCTGCCTTCCAGGCGGATCCGGCACTTCCCGGCCTGCACTTCCATCAATTCGGGCGCATCGGTGCCGAAGTTGAGCGTGCCCGGCAGAATCACGCCGAGTGTCTTCTTCGTGCCGTCGGCGAAGAGCACGGTGTGCGACACGCACTTGCCGTCGAAATACACGTTGGCGCGTTTGATAACGGAAACCTGATCGAATTGCGATGCGGCCGTCATGGCGGTCTTCCTTGAAGTCAGCGGATGTGGATGCGGCGCGCGAGGCTCATGCTCGCGCAGGCCCGCCATCATACAGGCCGCGGCCGGGATGCGGCTCGCTGGAGCGCCGGTTCGTGCTATCCCACGAAGTAGTAGAACACGCCTTTCTGATAGGCGAGATAGACGTCCGCCATGATCATGACGTACAGCACGGCCGTCATCCAGAGCGTGATGGTGCTCCTGACCCGTATCTCCTGGAGGAAGAACGGAAGAAGGAGGGAGATGAGGTAGAAGACCCGGTCCTTGCCGAATGGAAAAAACAGGAACGCGCAGACGAGGTAAGCGATGAGGCCCAGATGCATGAGCCCCAGTTCGCGCAGCGGGGAACGCATGTACAGCGGCCGAACGTACCGGATCGACATGATGAGGAGCGCGGAGGCGAAGCAGTACGACAACATGAGGACGAGCAGGTTGACGGAGAACTCCGCCTGATAACCCGCATAGTCAGCGATACGCCGGCCGCCGAAGGCGTCGAACAGCATCGGCGCGCTCAAGGACAACAGCGCGCCCGCGATGCCGACGGCCGGAATCGCGATGCGGTTGTTCGGGCCGCTCAGGCGCGCGACGATCAGCAAGATAGCGGGGAATGCCATCGTCGTGTGAATGGTGCTCGCGATCAACAGGCCCAGCACCGGGCGGCGCAGCACGACGCAAAACATCATCGCGACGCCAAACGCGAAGCCTTGCCTGATCTGGTACAGCCCCGTGACGGCGAGCGCCGTTGGAATCACTATCCACAACACGAGTCCCAGCAGCGGACGACGCAAGCGTGCGAGCGAGCAGAACACGAGACCGTTGGCCAGCCCGACCGTGAGCCTGATCGCGCCATCGGGCGTGAAGCCGAACCAGTTGACGAGGATGATCCACAGCCGCCAGCCGAGCTCGTCGGTAATAATGCGCGGAATGAAGCCGAGGCCGAGCGGGTGACGCTGGACATAGTCAGAAAACCAGTCCGGACCTGTGAGCTGGAAATACTCGAGATACGAGTCCTGATCGGGCAACGTGGGCACCGGCCGGCCGGACGTGACGAGAAACCATATGACGTAAGACGCAAGCAGCACGAACGCCCATCCGGCGGGCGTGAGCAAATAGGGCGGCTCGCCGCTCCCTGTGCGGCTCGCGCCCATCGAGGCGGAGTTCTTGCGCAATGCTAGGTTTTTCATGATCGAAAAGAAGATGCGTGAACTGCGCCCTGGGGCATTCCGTTTCGTATTCTTGCCTCGATTCGACGCGACCGCAATCGACACGATCGCTATCGTCAGTCTTGATCGATCAGACCGGGGGTGGAGACACTAACGCGTGTTGCGCCGCTTGAGTGCGCTTCCGACAATGGTGCATTCCCGAACGCGCGAAGCGTGCGCTGGCGCACATAAAAGCAGGGTGTGCTGGAGTCGCTGCAGGCATCGCGCCGCATACGGAATAAACAGAACGGGCGATGCGGCTCACATCGCATCGCCCGTTTCATGCAAAGCCCTTTGAAGACCGTTGTTGCAAGAAAGGATCAGTCGAACATGTCGGGCTGCGTGGCGACGAGGTCGTTCCAGATGGTCTGGAAGTGCAGCCAGCCGATGTAGT
>NZ_FCOB02000027.1 GCF_001545075.1 Caballeronia ptereochthonis | reverse complement strand
TCTCTTCGCATTCGCTAAAGGTTGGTTTCCCTCGCATGCCCGACGGCAGCGCGTAGCGCTGTGCCGGAACGCTTTGGTGCTGAACCAGCGCGTTAAACGGACTAGCTTGGCAGACCGTGCGCGAGCCAAGCCGGGTCAGTCCTATGAGGGCGACACTTAGGGGCTGGGCCACTCTGAACGATGACGACGAGTCTGCCTGGGCCCAAAGCTGCTTTCTTTGGTTACTTTCTTTGCAGCAGCAAAGAAAGTGACTGCCGCCCCGCACAGGGGCAACGCTAATAGACCACTAAGAATTCAGGATTCCACGAAAGAACAAGCAAGCAATAGAACAAACAAGAAACACAAAAAAAATCGGCATAAACCTTGCTCTAAAGCACGACCATGCCGACCTTCCCCACGAAAACGACCATAGAGTCCCCGGCCCGGACCACCGGGCCAACCCACTGGACCTGTCCGTTCTGCCCACTGCTATGCGACGACATCACGCTCGCGCCTACCGGCGATCAACGCCTCGCAGCGCCGCACATCGCCTGCCCGCGTCTGGCGGACTCACTTGCCCGCTTCGGTCCGCAGGATGCAAGCCAAAAGCCCACGATCGACGGACAAGGCACCGATCTCGCATCGGCGCTCTCGCAGGCCGGCGAGATCCTGTCGAACGCACGGCGGCCGCTCTTCGGCGGCCTCGCGACCGACGTGGCCGGCGCACGCGCGCTCTATGAACTCGCCGCGCACTGCGGCGCCATCCTCGATCATCTGCACGGCGACACGCTCGCCGACTCCAATCGCGCACTACAGGATCGCGGCGCATTCTTCACGACGCTGTCGGAAGTGCGCTCGCGCGCCGATCTCGTCATCGTCTTCGCCTGCGCGCCGTCGCGGCGCTATCCGCGCTTCTATGAACGTGTCATCGATGAAGGCAGCGCAACGAGTATCGTATTCGTCGGATGCGACATCGACCCGGCCGCCAGCGCACGAACCAGACGAACGGAATCGATTCTGCAGACAAACGATCCCTTCGATACCCTCGCGCTCTGGTCAGCGCATGTCGAAGGCGGCCGCCCAATCCCGGCACCCGAACTCGCCGCGCTGACCGCGCGCATCGACGCCGCCAAGTACACCGCGTTCATCTACGAGCCGTCGTCGCTGCCCGCGCCGCACGCGGCGCTCGCGATCGAAGCGCTCCAGCGCATCGTCAAGGCGATCAACCGCACCGTGCGCGCAGGCGCGCTCGCGCTCACCGGCGACGACGGCGCGCTCTCCGTCAATCAGGCCACGACGTGGCTCTCGGGCTTCCCGCTGCGCACGCGCATCGCATACGGCCTGCCGCTCGATCACGACTCGTATCGCTACCGCACCGAAACACTCCTGAACCGCGGCGAACCCGATGCGCTCCTGTGGGTGTCGAGCTTCGCGCCCGAACCGCTGCCCGCAGCGCTCGATGACACCGTGCCCGCGATCATCCTCGGCCATCCGTCGACGACACTGCCCGCACGCGCGGGCCCGACCGTGTTCATCCCCGTCGCGACGCCCGGCATCGACAGCGGCGGCCACCTCTTTCGCGTCGATACTTCCGTCGTCGCGCCGCTTGCCGCCGCGCGCGACGCCGGCCTGCCGAGCGTCGCGACGATCGCAGCGCAGCTCGCGCAGGCAAGGAGGCCACAATGAGCCTCACGCGCCTCAAAGGCGGCACGCTCTACGATCCGGCAAACGGCATCGACGGCGAGAAGCGCGACATCTGTTTCCGCGACGGCCGCATCGTCGATGACGCCCAAGGCGAAACCGTTCCGCCCGAACGCGACTTCGATGCGAGCGGCATGATCGTGATGGCCGGCGGCATCGACCTGCATTCGCACATCGGCGGCGGCAAGACGAACCTCTCGCGCCTGCTCCTGCCGGAAGATCATCGCGACGATCCACGCGCCGTGCCCGATCGTCCCAACGAAGGCCGCTACATGCGCCTGCCCTCTTGCGGCGTGTGCGCGCCGGGCACGCTCGCAACCGGCTACCGCTATGCGGAGATGGGCTACACGGCCGCATTCGAACCCGCGATGATCGCGTCGAACGCGCGCCACGCGCATCTGGAAATGGGCGACACGCCGATCATCGATCACGGCGCCTACGTGATGATCGGCAACGACGAGATCTTTCTGCAGATGCTTGCCGCAAACGAAGACTTCGGGCGCCTGCGCGATTACGTCGGCTGGACCATCGATTCGAGCAAGGCGCTAGGCGTGAAGGTCGTGAATCCGGGCGGCATCTCGGCGTTCAAGTTCAATCAGCGCTCGCTCGACGTCGACGAAAGGCACGTGCATTACGGCATCACCCCGCGCGATGTGCTGAAGACGCTCACGCGCGCGCTCACCGACCTGCGCGTGCCGCATCCGCTGCACGTTCACGCGAGCAACCTGGGCGTGCCGGGCAACGTCGAATCGACGATCAAGACGATGGACGCCGCCGAAGGCCTGCCCATTCATCTGACGCATATCCAGTTCCACAGCTACGGCGCCGAAGGCCCGCGCAAGTTCTCGTCGGGCGCGCGGGCGATCGCCGAAGCGGTGAACGCGCGCCCCAACGTGACGATCGATGTCGGCCAGATCATCTTCGGTCAGACGGTCACCGCATCCGGCGACACGATGATGCAGTTCAGGAACGCGCCGATGGCCCGTCCGCGCAAATGGGTGCTCGGCGATATCGAATGCGACGCGGGCTGCGGCGTCGTGCCGTTCCGCTATCGCGAGCAGAGCTTCGTGAACGCGCTGCAATGGATCATCGGGCTGGAAATCTTTCTGCTCGTCGACGACCCCTGGCGCGTGTCGATGACGACCGACCATCCGAACGGCGGCCCTTTCACGAGCTATCCGCATCTGATCCGCCTGCTGATGGACAAGTCCTTCCGCGACGAACAGCTCGACACGCTGCACGCCGACGCGAAAACCGCCAGCGCCTTGAGCGAAATCACGCGCGAGTTCTCGCTGTACGACATCGCGATCATCACGCGCGCCGGTCCCGCGCGTCTGCTCGGCCTGAAGGATCGCGGGCATCTCGGCGCGGGCGCGGCGGCGGATATCGCCGTGTATCGCGACGACGCCGACCGTGAGCGCATGTTCACGTCGCCCGCGTTCGTGTTCAAGGACGGCGAGCTGATCGCGCGCGACGGCACGCTGCTCGCCACGCCCACGGGCGGCATTCATTACGTGAGCCCCGACTACGACCGCGCAATCGAAAAGCGCATACGCGAATACGCGCAGGCGAACCTCGCGACGCGCTTCGAGAACATCGCCATCGGCGACGACGAAATCTGCGCGTGCTGCAACGGCGGACGCCTGCTGCCGGTCGCGTGCTTCGCTGCGGGCGAAAGGTGACGGCGATGCGCATCAACGACACGCAGATCGACGACACCTTCGCCGAAGCCTTCCCGATGAAGGCCACGCGTCTCGTCATCACCGCGCACACGTCGACCTGGGCGCGGCACGCGGCCAATTCGCTGACGGGCTTCGCCACATCCGTCATCGATTGCGGCTGCGAGGCGGGCATCGAGCGCGATCTGTCCGGCGACGAAACGCCCGACGGACGGCCCGGCGTCGCCGTCCTGATCTTCGCGATATCGTCGAAGGAATTGGCCAAGCAGATCGCGCGGCGCGTCGGGCAATGCGTGCTCACCTGCCCGACGACGGCGGTATACGGCGGCATCGATCCCGTGACGAGTCGCGCGCCGCTCTCCGACAACGCGGCGCTCGGCGCGGGCCTGCGCTTCTTCGGCGACGGCTGGCAGATATCGAAAGTGCTCGACGGCACGCGTTACTGGCGCGTGCCCGTGATGGACGGCGAGTTCGTCTGTGAGGATTTCACGGCCACGGTGAAGGCGGTCGGCGGCGGCAACCTGCTGTTGCTCGCGCGCGACCTCGACAGCGCCTTGAATGCCGCGGAAGCCGCCGTCGCTGCGATGCATCGTCTGCCGAACATCATTACGCCGTTTCCGGGCGGCGTGGTGCGCTCGGGGTCGAAGATCGGCTCGAAGTACGCGGGCGCGACGGCGTCCACCAACGATGCGTTCTGCCCGACGCTCGTCGGATTGTCGAAGAAGAGCGAGTTGACGGCGGACGTCGCGTGCGTGCTCGAAATCGTGATCGATGGCTTGACCGACGCCGATGTCGGCGCCGCGATGACGGCAGGCATCGCCGCCGCGACGAACATCGGGCGCGCGGGCGGCGTGCTGCGCATTTCCGCGGGCAATTACGGCGGCAAGCTCGGGCCGTATCACTTCAAGCTGCACGAGCTTTCGCAGGACATCGACGGGAGCCGCGCATGAACGCCATCACGCTGCGCGTAAAAAATGCGCCGGGCTTTCGCGTCGACGGGTCGAAATTACTGCCCGCCGCGCTTGCGGCTGTTTCGCCGGCCGAACTGCCGCGCATCGAGCTGCAAGGCGCGGGAGAAAAGTGCGCGCTCGGCGATCTCTTCGACATCGCGCAGGCAGATGCGGGCACTCCGTCGCTCACGATCGAAGGCGACGTGCAATGGCTCGATCGCGCGGGCGCGAACATGAGCGAGGGCACGCTCACGATACATGGCGGCGCGGGCGATTATGCGGGCATGAAGATGTCCGGCGGCGAGTTGCACATATATGGCGACGCGGGTCTTTTCGCCGCCTGCGAAATGCGGGGCGGACGCTTGACCGTACAAGGCAATGCCGGCGATTTCGCGGCGGGCGCGTTGCCCGGCGACATGGAAGGCATGACCGGCGGCACGCTCGCGATCCACGGCGGCGCCGGCGCGCGGCTGGCCGACCGCATGCGGCGCGGCACCGTGCTCGTCGGCGGCGATGCGGGCGACTTCGCGGCGTCGCGGCTCGTCGCGGGCACGGTCTGCATCGGCGGCAAAGTGGGCGCACACTTGGGATACGGCATGCGGCGCGGCACGGTGTTGCTGTCCAACGCGCCGGCTCGCATCCCGCCGACCTTCACCGAAGGCGGCCATGGCTTCGATGTGTTCTGGCTGCTTTTCACACGCATCCTCGCGCGCGAGATCGCGCCCGGGTTTGCGTGCTTTGCGACGCTCGCGGGCAATGTGTTGCCGCGGCGCTACGCAGGCGACCTCGCGGTGGACGGACGGGGGGAATTGCTGATCGCCAACTCATAGCCAGGCGAGAAAGAATGGACCTTGCATGCTGCGGAACGAAAACCATTTTCACGAGAGAGATGCCATGATGAGCACCGCGCGGACATCCGCAACGTCGCGCGACGGCAGCCTGAATGCCGCAAGCGAGCGTTTCGCACGCCCGATGATCGCGTTGCACTGGCTGATCGCGATCGCCATCATCGCGATGCTGTGCATCGGCTTTTATATGGTCGGCCTGCCGCGCGGGCTGCCGTTCAAGTCGGACCTCATCAACTTCCACAAGTCGCTTGGAATCACCGTTTTCCTGCTGGTGCTGATCCGCATCCTGGTACGCCTGGCCTATGGCCGTCCGCCTCTGCCGCCGATGCGGGCGTGGCAACGCGCCGCCGCGAGCATCACGCAGGCTCTTTTATACGTTGGCATGGTGGCGATGCCGCTCACCGGTTATCTCGGCTCGTCGTTCAACAAGTACGGCACAAAGTTGTGGGGTCTCGCGCTGCCGCAATGGGGCTGGGACGACAAGCATCTGCGCCAGATCTTTTTCGGCATCCACGAGGCGCTTGCGTGGATCATGGCCGCGCTGGTCATCCTGCACTTTCTCGGCGCGATGAAGCATCAACTGATCGACCGCGACGGGCTTCTGAGGAGGATGTCGCCTTGAAAATTCGCGTGCTGGGCTCCTCGGCGGGCGGCGGTTTCCCGCAATGGAACTGCAACTGCCGCAATTGCGACGGCGTGCGGCGCGGCACCATCTCGGCCCGCGCGCGCATGCAATCGTCGATCGCCGTTACCGACAACGGCGAGGACTGGCTGCTCGTCAACGCATCGCCGGACATTCTCGCGCAGATCGCGGCGAATCCCGAGCTGCAACCCGCGCGCAAGGTCCGCGATACCGGCATCGCGGCGGTCGTCACGATGGACGCGCAGATCGATCACGTTACCGGCCTCCTGATGCTGCGCGAGCGCGGCACGCCCTTGCCGCTCTATGCGACCGATGCGGTGTGGCAGGACCTTTCCACCGGCTTCCCGATCACGTCCATCCTTTCGCATTACTGCGGCATCGAGCACAGGCGCGTCGCGCTCGACGGCGCTCCGTTCTCCGTGCCCGAACTGCCGCGCGTGACGATCGATGCATTGCCTCTGTCGAGCAAGGCGCCGCCCTATTCGCCGCATCGCGAAGCGCCGGAAGTCGGCGACAACATCGGCCTGATGTTCACGAACAGCGCGACGGGCAAGCGCGCATTCTATGCGCCGGGCCTGGGCGCGCTCGAAGCGCATGTGCTCGATGCGATGCGCGCAGCCGATCTCCTGCTCGTCGACGGCACCGTCTGGACCGACGACGAGATGATCCGCCTCGGACTCACGAAAAAGACCGGCAAGGACATGGGCCATCTCGCGCAGACCGGCCCGGGCGGCATGATCGACGTGCTCGATTCGATCGACCGCGCGGGCGTGCGAAAGGTGCTGATCCATATCAACAACACAAACCCGATCCTCATCGAGGACGGGCCCGAGAGGCGCATGCTATCGGAGCACGGCATCGAAGTCGCGCACGACGGCATGACCTTCGAGCTATGACATTCGCACTGGAGACCCTTCGATGTTCAACCCGATGCTCAACCCGACCACAGGCCCGATCTTCACCGCCTTGAAGGAGCCGGGCCCCGCGTGGACGCGCGAGGAATTCGAAGCGCAATTGCGCGCGAAGGGCACGGCGTATCACATCCATCATCCGTTCAACGTGAAGATGAACAACGGCGGTTGTTCCAGGGAGCAGATACGCGGCTGGGTCGCGAATCGCTTCTACTATCAGATCAACATTCCGCTGAAGGATGCGGCGGTGATGTCCAACTGCCCCGATCGCGAAACGCGCCGCCGCTGGGTGCTGCGCATTCTCGATCACGACGGCTACGGCGATCAGGCCGGCGGCATCGAGGCATGGGCGCGTCTCGGCGATGCGGTCGGCCTCTCGCGCGACGACCTGTGGTCGCTCAGGCTCGTGACGCCGGGCGTGCGCTTCGCCGTCGACGCCTACGTGAACTTCGCGCGGCGCGCGCCGTGGCAGGAATCGGTGTGCTCGTCGCTGACCGAGATGTTCGCGCCGCAGATCCACAAGGATCGGCTGGCGACGTGGCCCGAGCATTACAAGTGGATCGAACCGGACGGGCTCGCGTATTTCCGCTCGCGCGTGTCGCTTGCGCAGCGCGATGTCGAGCATGGGCTCGAAGTGACGCTCGCGCATTTCACCACGCGTCAGGAGCAGCAGCGCGCGCTCGACATCCTGCAATTCAAGCTCGATATCCTCTGGACCATGCTCGACTCGATCGAGAAGGCGTTTGCGCAATGAGCGACAACAACCCGACCCAACGCGTGCAGGAAGCCGTCGAGGCACCGGACGATTCGTTGCATCCGAAACTGAAACGCCTGTTCCGCCTGCAATGGGAACCGGCGCAGGACGCGCACGTGCTGCTCTATCCCGAGGGCATGGTGAAGCTCAATCAGAGCGCGGCGCAGATTCTTCTGCGCTGCGACGGCACGCGCGATATTCCGGCGCTCGTCGCCGATCTGGAAACGGCGTTCAGCACGACGGGCCTCGGCGACGACGTGCGAGCGTTCATCGCCGGCGCGCGTGCGCGAGGCTGGCTGGAGTAGCGTGATGACCGACCTGTCCGAACCCATCGCCAGGCCCGAGCACGAAAGCGCGCCCATCGCGCCGCCGCTGTGGCTGCTCGCGGAGCTGACGTATCGCTGTCCGCTGCATTGCGTGTTCTGCTACAACCCGGTGAACTACGCGGACCACACGCGCGAGCTCGACACCGCGCAATGGCTCGATGTGCTGCGTCAGGGGCGCGCACTGGGCGCGGCGCAACTGGGCTTCTCGGGCGGAGAACCGCTCTTGCGCGACGATCTGGAAACGCTCGTCGGCGAGGCGCGCAAGCTCGGCTTCTATACGAACCTCATCACGTCGGGCATCGGCTTGACGGAGAAGCGCATCGGCGCATTGCAGGAGGCGGGACTCGATCACATCCAGCTCTCGTTTCAGGACTCCTCGCAGGAGCTCAACGACTTTCTCTCCAGCACGAAGACCTTCGACTACAAGAAGCGCGTCGCGAACCTGATCAAGGCGCACGGCTTTCCGATGGTCCTCAACTGCGTGCTGCATCGCTACAACCTGCCGCATATCGGGCGCATCATCGACATGGCGCTCGCGATGGGCGCGGAGTACCTCGAACTCGCGAACACGCAGTATTACGGCTGGGCGCACACGAACCGCGCGCAGCTCATGCCGACGAAGGAGCAACTGGACGAAGCGGAAGCGGTCGTCGAACGCTATCGCAGCGAGATCGGCGACAAGTGCAGGATCTTCTTCGTCGTGCCCGATTACTACGAGCGGCGGCCGAAGCGCTGCATGAACGGCTGGGGCTCGGTGTTTCTCGGCATCGCGCCCGATGGCGCGGCGCTGCCGTGTCACACCGCGCGCTCGCTGCCGGGCCTCACGTTTCCGAACGTCACCGAGATGCCGCTCAAGGACATCTGGTACGAAAGCGATGCGTTCAATCGCTTTCGCGGCTTCGGCTGGATGAAGGAGCCGTGCCGCAGTTGCGACGAGAAGGCGATCGATCTCGGCGGCTGCCGCTGTCAGGCGTACTTGCTCACGCAAGACCCCGCGAACGCCGACCCTGTTTGCGACAAGTCCCCGCATCACGAGCGCGTCATCGAAGTGGTGCGCGCGGCATCGACAAGTCCGGCGCCGCAAGAGCAACCCATCCTCTTCCGCAACGATGCGAATTCCCGGCGCATCGCGGCGCTCGATCGCGAAAATGGTTCAGAAAAAGGAGAAGACAAGCCATGATTGCCGCCGACATATCCGTGCTGCTCGTGGACGATCACGCGGTGGTCCGCGAAGGCTACAAGCGTCTGCTCGAACTGAGCCCCGACGTGAGCGTCGCGGGCGAAGCGGCGGATGCCGCGGAGGCTTATCAAAAGTTTTGCGCGCTGCAGCCGGATGTCGTCGTGATGGACCTCGCCCTGCCCGGCGCGAGCGGCATCGAGGCGATGCGGCGCATGCTGACGCGCGAGCCGCATGCGCACGTGCTGATCTTCAGCGTGCACGAGGAGGCGATCTTCGTGCGCCGCGCGCTCGATGCCGGCGCGCGCGGTTATGTCACGAAGGCGAGCGCGCCCGATGTGCTCGTCGAAGCGGTGCGCTCGGTGGCGCGGCGCGTGTGCTATCTGAGCCCGGACATCTCGCAGGCGCTCGCGTTGCGCGCGACGATCCAGGAAGGGCCGCCGGGACGCCAGCTATCGGCGCGCGAGTTCGAAGTGCTGCGCCTGCTCGTGCAGGGCTACACGTTGCCGAGCATCGCCGAGAAGCTCGGCTTGAGCCAGAAGACGGTGGCGAATCATCAATCCGTGATTCGCCAGAAATTCGGCGCCGACAACGGCGTGCAGCTCGCGCAGATCGCCAATCGCCTGGGCCTTCACTTCGCCGATTTCGCCGGATCGGCCGACGCCGCGTTCACCGCTTCGTTCGGCTCCCTCGGCTCGATGGGCAACGGCAGTCCGGCCTGAGCCGGCACGCGCGCGCAGAACAGAAAGCCCGCGCCCGGCTCGCTCGCGACATGAAACTCGCCGCCGAGCGCTTCGACGCGCTCGCGCATGCCGATCAGACCGAGCCCCTTGCGCGGCTTCACGAGATCGACGCCCGGCCCGTCGTCGGCCATCGTCACGACGATTTCCTCCGGCGCGCGCGCCAGATAGATTTCCACGCGGGACATCCGCGCGAACTTCGACACGTTCGTGAGCCCTTCCTGCACGAGCCGATAGAGCGTGATGTTGAGCGCATCGCTCAGGTTGTCGAAATCGCCGTCGACGGCAAGCGTGAACGTCGCATCGGGCAGGCGCTCGCGCCAGCCGTCGACGCAATGTTCCAGCGCGGTGGGCAAGCCGAACTCGTCGAGACCGATCGGCCGCAGCTTGCGGATCATCCCGCCGATCTCGCGATACACGTGCGTCGCGCTTTGCATCAGCGCGAGCGACAGGCGATGGATCTCCGCCTCGCGTCCCGCCGACAGATCGCGGATGCGGCCCGCATCGAGCGACATCGCATTGAGGTATTGGCCCAGTTCGTCGTGCAACTCGCGCGCGAGATGGCGACGCTCGGTTTCCTGCGCGGCGAGCGCCTGGCTCGCGAGCCGACGGTTCTCCGCAAGCAGGTGCTCCGCCTCCTCTTCCAGCGCACGCCGCCTGCGCACTTCCGACTGTGCCTCGCGATAGCGCCGCCACGCGAACCATGCAAAACCGATCGCGAGCACGACGAGCGTCGGGGGCAGCTCGTCGAGCTGGAAACGCTCGGCGCTGCGCGTCAGGCGATACGCGTACTCGCTGAAGTCGAATCTCGCGAAGAGCGCGCCGGCGACGAACGTCGCGGCGAGCACGCAGGCGAGATCGCGCCACACCGGCGAGCGCGGCGCGCGGCGGGCAGCGTGTTTCTCGAGAGGGGGCAGGGATTCGGATGGCATCACGGAATGCATTCTACGCACGGCTTCATCGTGCGGCGCAGTGCACGGAACGCAATTGGGAACGCTTCCCTGCGTGATCGGGAAAAGCTCCCGGTCCACGCGTTCATTCTTATGCGACGCTTTCATTGAAAGAAACATTCTCGACGCGTGGATCAGAATACAAGAGGAGACGACGATGAAGAGCATGCCGCGCAAGCCCGCGCCCGCGCATCCGTTCAAACCCCGAGCGGGTCTGCGGCTCGTTTTCGGCAGCGCGTTCGCGAGCATGACAGTGTCCGCGTGGGCGCAGACGCCGCCCGCCGCCGGCTCGGCGGACGCACCCGCGCCCGCATCGGCCACGGCGCCCGCCACAGCCAGCGCGCCGCCGAACACCGAACTGCCTACGATCGTCGTCGTCGGAACCACGCCGCTCGTCGGCGTCGGCACGCCGCTCGAGAAAGTGCCCGCCAACGTGCAGACGATCAAGGGCAGCGAGATCGAGGCGCAGCATTCACAGACCGTCACCGATTACCTGCAGAAAAACCTCGCGAGCGTCGATACCAACGACGCGCAAGGCAACGCTTCGCAGACCGACATCCTCTATCGCGGCTTCACCGCTTCGCCGCTGCTCGGCACGCCGCAAGGCCTCTCCGTGTTCATGGACGGCGTGCGCATCAACGAGCCCTTCGGCGATGTCGTCAACTGGGATCTGGTCCCGCAGGCCGCGATCCAGACCATGCAGATCATCCCCGGCTCGAACCCGACTTTCGGCCTGAACACGCTGGGCGGCGCCGTGGCGGTGCAGACCAAGAACGGCCGCAGCAACCCCGGCGGCAACGTGGACCTGAGCTTCGGCTCGTTCGGCCGCAAGGTCGCGCAGATCGAGCAGGGCGGCGTGATCGGCGATCACCTCGACTACTACTTCACCGCGAACGTCACGAACGACAATGGCTGGGCGGATCACAACTCGAGCCGCCTGCGCCAGGCCTTCGGCAAGATCCGCTACACCGACGCCGATACGACCATCTCCGTCTCGATGGGTGGCGCCGACAACACCCTGAACGGCTCGCAGACGATCCCGCGCTCGTTCATGGACAACTTCCGGCAGGCGTACACCTTTCCGGACACGAACGAGAACCAGGTCGGCTATCTGACGATCAACGCGGAGCACTACTTCACGCCGAACATCCAGCTGAGCGGCAACGTGTACTACCGGCACTATCGCAACAAGAACGTGAGCAGCAACGTCAACCACGACTTCGATCCGGACGGCGACGATGCTGACGAACTCACGCAAGCCACCAACGATCAGTCGGTGATCGTGACGGACAGCTACGGCGCGAGCCTGCAGCTCACGCTGCTCAACAAGCTGTTCGGCATGGACAACCAGCTGATCCTGGGCGCCGCGGGCGACTTCGCCAATTCTCACTTCACGCAGTCCTCGCAGCCGGCGGAGTTCACCGACACCCGCGCGACCATCGGCACGGGCCCGTTCGCGCAGACGACCGACGCCAAGACGCGCAACGAGAACTGGGGCATCTACTTCGAGAACACGCTGTCGTTCACGGAGCAATGGTCGATGACGCTGGCCGGCCGCTACAACTGGGCCAAGGCGACCATCGGCGATGAAAGCGGCGTGCAGCCGCTGCTCGATGGACAGCACACGTTCTCGCGCTTCAATCCGGCCGTGGGCTTCAACTGGAATCCGACGCCGTACTTCACGGCCTACGCGACCTATAACGAGGGCATGCGCTCGCCGACCGCCATCGAGCTCGCGTGCGCGGACCCGAACGCGCCGTGCTCGCTGCCCAACGACTTCATCGCCGATCCGGACCTGAAGCCGGTGATCTCGCGCACCTTCGAAATCGGCGCGCGCGGCCGCATCGGCAGCCACACGACGTGGAGCGCCGCGGCCTACAGCACGACGCTTTCCGACGACATCCAGTTCGTCAGCAGCCAGGGCGCGGCGAGCACGCTCGGCTATTTCCAGAACGTCGGCAAGACCCGCCGGCAAGGCTTCGAACTCGCGGGCCGCACGCAATGGGGACCGGTGGGCGTCGCGGCGAGCTACAGCTATGTGAACGCGACGTACCGCTCGACGTGGACCGAAAGCAGCGCAAGCAACTCGAGCGCGGACGACAACGGCAACATCACCGTGCATTCGGGCGACCGCATTCCGGGCATTCCGGCCAACACCGTGAAGCTGCGCGTCGACTACAACCCGATCTCGCGCTGGAACATCGGCACGAATCTCACGTATCGCAGCAACATCTTCGCGCGTGGCGACGAGAACAATCAGGACGTGAACGGCAGCATTGCGGGCTACTTCCTCATCGATCTCGACACGACCTATAACGTGACCAAGCAATTGCAGGTCTATGCGACGGTGAAGAACCTGTTGAACAAGCGCTATGCGAACTTCGCGATTCTCGGCGAGAACTTCTTCAACGGCCCGAACCATACGTTCAATGGCACGGACACGGTGAGCGAACAGTTCCTGGGCGTGGGCGCGCCGCGCGGCGTGTGGGTGGGGATGCGTTATGCGTGGAAGTGAGCCTTGGGTGGGCGAGCGTGCTCAGCGCGGCCTGAACGGATACACCTTCGCGGGCCGCCGCTGCTGCAATTCGGCCAGATAGTGCTCGACGAAGCGGCTGAGCGCGTTGGCCTTCAGTTGTTCCATCATGCGCATCGCGTCGCTCGGCGATTCCGGGCCCATGACGATTGCGCCGATACCCAGCGCGCCCAGACGCACGACGAGTGCGCACGACGACAGCGAACCCGCATCGAACAAGCCGATCGCGTCGGCGGCGTCTTCGTCGAGTTCGATCTCGGCATCCGGGTCCGCATCGCAGCGAAGCTCGCCATGCTTGCCGATATGCGCGGGCAGCCAGCGGCAATTACCGCGATCGCCCTGGGCCGCGATCAGAACGCGCTTGCGCAAGGGCGCCTCGCGGATTTCCTCGAATGCCTCGGCCAGGGTAAGCATGACGATCCTCGAAGGCGGGTCCAGTCGATACTAGCAGCCAACACGGCTGCGGCGGGCAGCGGATCGTGCAATGCCGCGCCGCAGAAAGCGAAATGGCCACGCACGGCGGCCATCCCACGAACCTGGCCCGTGCTTCGATCAGCGTCCCACGATCGACCCCGCGCTCGGCGGATACGTCACGATGCCCCAGGCGAGCGGCAGATCGCCGATCTGCTTGATTTCCTTGTAGTCCGTGCCGTCCAGCACGTAGACCGCATTCGAGCGGCCGCACGCGAGCAGCACCTTGGAGCCGTCCGGCGTGAAGCTGAAGTGCCAGCAGCGCTGGCCGACCGGAACGTCCCGAACGTGCTCGTACGTGGCGCCGTCGAACACCTGCAAGGTCTTGTCGCGCGATGCGGCAACCAGCAGCCGCTTGCCCGAAGGATCGAACGAGACGCCATACGGGCCCGTCTTCGTGTCGACGGTCTTGATGGTCTTGAGGCTGCCGCCATCGAGCACGACGAACTTGTTCGCGTTCTCCAGCGTAACGACATATTGCTTGCCATCGGGCGACGCCTTGATGCCGCGCGGGCGCGAGCCCTTCGGCAAGTTCACCGTGCGCACCGGCTTGCCCGTGCCGACCCGATACACCGACACCGTGTCGTCGCCCTCGTTGGTCACGAGCATCAGCTTGCCGTCCGGCGAGAACTCGACGCCTTCGGTCTCGTGACCGCTCTTGACCGAGTGCGTGACCTTCATCGTCTTCAGATCGACGATGGCGATTTCGGCGGGCGGCGAGTTTGCGTCGTCGTCCTTTTCCGGTTCGCCGGGCTTGGGCGGACCGCCGCTCTCTCCGGGCTCGTAAGTCACGTACGCATAGCCGCCGAAGACGCGCACGAACTCCGGATTCTTGCCGATCTTCGCACGGCGCACGACCTTGCCCGTGGAGGTGTCGATCTCCGAGAGATCGCTCGTCGCCTTGTTCGCCACATAAAGACGCGTGCCGTCCTTGTTCAGGGAAAGGCCGCGCGGGCCGTCCTTGCCGACGTCGTAGGTCTTCGTCAGCGAGAGATTGTCGAGATCGATCACGCCGACTCCGGCGCTCTCGGTCGTCACGTAGGCGGTCGGCGCGGCGGCGTGCGCGAGACTCGCGGCAACTGCGAGCGATGGCGCCATGACCGACGCGCAAGCAATGCGCGCCGCCTTGAATCTGACATGCATGTTCGTCTCCAGCGGTTTCGTCTTGGATTATTCGAGTTCATGGGCACATGCGCGGCACGCCGCGCGCGGGCCTGCGTGGCCAACTCAGCCCAACTTAGCCCAATAAGCGCCGAGGTGGCAACGCTCGCGGCCGGGAGAAATTCCCGAATTCGGAGGCGCATGCCGCATTGCGCGCATTTCGGTACGACATCAGCGCGTGGCCGAGGGATCGTCCGCCAGCAGATCGGCGAGCGCCTTCGCGGCGCGCCGCCACGACTGATCGGTATTGCCGCGCATGTCCACCGAGCGCTGGAATAGGGTCTTGCCGGTGGCGGCGTCCTCCACGCGCAGATTGATGTTGAGGATGAGATTGCTGATCTTCTGCACCCAGCACACGCCGACGCGCGACGTGCCCAGCTGCTTCGCCACGCGCAGCTCGCAGCCGTTGCACGCGCTCATGTCCTGGGCCCTTTGCAGCGACGCGATCAGATCGCGCGCGCCCGCATTGTCGGCGACGCGAAAGAGCGCGCGCTCGCGCAGGTCGTCGCGCAATGCGCCGCTCACCATCGCGAGGCGCGCGGCCTGGTCGCGATCGGTCTGCGCGTCGTTGTAGGCGGCGTTGTCGTCGATCAGCGTGCAGTCGGGCACCGCGATCGATTGCGGTGCGTCCTGCGCAAGTGCGCCGCTCGTGACGATGAAGAGCGCCATCGCGAGCGACGCGCAAAGTCTGTGGGTCATGATCCCGGCCTCGATGTTGGACGCCTGCAAGCGCCAACAGCAGATCGCATACCTGTTCGCGCGCGTCCAACATACCGGTCATCGAAGTAGCGATCAAGAGGGGCTGCGCATGAAGCCGCAATGAGGCGAATGCCCGCATTCGTCCCGACGAATGGCATGGCGCGTGCAAAAGAACGGTCGAGCACACGTGCCGTGCTCGACCCGCTTCAGCCAGCTCATTCAGGGAGAGCCATCATGCGACGCACTCTCGTCATCAAGGACCTTCCCATCGGTCCCGACCAACTCGACGAAACCTCGCTCGCGCAGGCGCGGATGCGGCGGCACGCAGCGCGAGAACTGTTATCCATGCCTGACGTGCCCATCGCGGGCACGCATCACCGCATCGGATGCGCGCTCACGATGCCGCGCGCAACGCTTCGTCCGCGACGGCGAGACGCGAGGCCATCATCTTCACGACGAAGCGATGCCATTCCTGCGCGGTCAACGGATCTTCGAGTTCGAGCGCGCGCAATGCCGCGAGCGTCATCCGCCGCAGACGCGCGGGCTCATCGGCCACGACATCCGCGCTGCGCGGCGCGTGCGTGTACACCGCCATCTCGCCGATGATCGTCCCGGGGCCGAACGAGCGCAGCCGCACCGAGCGGCCGTCCGCAAGGGGCAGCGACACGGTCACGCGACCTGCCTCGACGATATAGAGCGCATCGCCCGCATCGCCGCGCCGAAAGAGCGTATCGCCCGCGGCGATTTCGCATACGTCGAGCAATCCGGCCAGCTGCGAGAGCGCGCGCGCCGTGAAGTGCGGCGCGAGCATCACGCGAAAGTCCTCTGATGGCGCGCAAGGCGGCGACGCAGGCGTGAGCGCGGCGAGTTGCTGCGCCTCGATCCATTCGAGCCCCGCATCGAGCGTGTCGAACTCGCGGATGCCGAGCGCGAGCGCGCCGGTGCGCTTGAGCAGCGCACGCGAGTTGCGCGGCAGCGCGGTGAGCACGAGGTCCGCGCCGATCGCGGCGCACGCCTGGCGCAGCTTGACGAATGCAAGCGACACCGACGCATCCATGCCGTTGGTCCACGCGAAGTCGAGCACGACATAGCGCACGGGCCTCGGGTTATGCGAGCGAATGCGTTCACGGATACGTTGCAGCATCGAGTTCGCGGAACCGAAAAAAAGGAAGCCTTGCAGACAGACGCCGCAGATCTCGTCGCCGCGATCGATCAGCAGGCGCGTCTCCTCGATGCTGCGCTCGACGTTCGAGGTGCGCGTGCGGCCGTCGAACTCCATGCGCACGCAGCCGGCGCGGCCATAGAGCAGCGCGAAGGTCACGCACGCCGCGACCACGCCCGCGACGACGCCCGCGATCACGCCATAGAACGCGATCACCGCGAGAATCAGCGGCACGAGCAGATACTCGTGCCACGTGAGCCTGCGATACGCGCCGACGAGCCAGTCCATCATGAGCCGCAGGCCCATGTAGATCTGCATGCCGACGAGCACCGGCACCGGAAAGAACGAGACGAGATCGGGCGAGGCCACCAGCACGAAGAGACACGCGAGCGCCGCGAACACGCCTGCGGCGCGGCTCGTCGCGCCGGCGCGCGCGTTGAGCATCGAGCGGTTGTACGACTGATAGCCGACCATGCCGCCGAAGAGGCCGCTCGCGATGTTCGCGAGGCCCGCTGCGCGCATCTCGCGGTTCAGGTCGATGTCCTGTCCGGTGGCCGCGCCCATCGCGGTCGAGTTCATGATGATCGTGATCGCCGACACCGACGTGACGATGAGCGTCTCGGGCAAGTGCGCGACGATCGCGCGCCAGTCGATCTCGCCGCGCGCGAGCGACGAAGGCAGATGCAGCTCGGGAATGTGCAGTGCGTGTGTCGGCACGTGCTGAAGCAGAAGACCCATGCTGCGCGCATCGTCGGGAGAGATGCCCGCGACGCGCAGAAGCACGTAGAACAACGCGATGCCGATGGCGAGCGTGATCGGCAATGCGGCCGCGTGACGCCATGTGCGTGCGAGGATCGTCGCGAGCGCGCCGACGAACAGCGCGGGCGCCCACGCGAGCCAGTGCAGGCGCGCGATCGTGGGCAGCGTGTGCCAGTCGAGCGCGACACCCGTCAGCACGCGAAACGCCCCCGCGAGCAGCAGATAGCCCGTGCCCGCGAGAAAGCCGCCCATCACCGGATATGGCAGGAATTGCAGCGAGCGGCTTTTCTTCGACGAGCCGATGGCGAAGAGAATCAGGCCCGTCACGAGCGAGCACAGCGCGATGGCGACGAGCACCGTCAGCAGGATGACCGTGGGCGATCCGCCGTTCGCGCGCACGCTGCTCGCGACGCCCGCCGCGACGCCGACGAGGAACGCCGTCGCATTGCTGTCCGGCCCGCCGATGTTCATGCGCATGGAGCTCGTCAACGCGATGACGAACGCCGTGACGATGCAGCTGACGAGCGCCGTGGGCACCCCGAGCTCGGCATAGCGCGCGAGATCGGCGCTGAAGATGAGCGTGCCGAGGCTCATCGCGTAGCACAGCATGACGAGCGTGGAGACGGTGCCCGCGGTCACGTCGCCGACGAGCGCGGCGAGGCGCGGCATGGCGCGCACGCGCACGGCGCGACGTGTCGAGGCTGGTGTCGTACTCGGCTTCACGGCGCCCCCGGGATAAGGGAAACGGCTGACGGATGCGCTTGACTGACGGCTGGACGTGCCGCGCTTCCCGAACGAAGCGCGAGGTGCGCCAAAAAGTATCCGCCGGGCGCGAAGACGATGTCAATTTTTGCGCGGATACGCGCCTGCATCGAGGATGCGTCGCGTCTTTCGTCTGATGTGAGACGCGAGCGCCATCCCGATTCGATGGACCCGCCGATGCAGCGCGCGCCGCCACGCGTTCCGATGGATTCGGCGCGCCAACAGGAGTAACGTTGGCTGGCGAGCGAACAACTAGACCAAGGAGGCGATCATGCCCGACGACCCCGCTCAATGGCGCGTGTTCGAATACGAAGGTTTCGAGATCCACGTGCTGCCTCAGCTCAAGCCCACGCCCGAGCATGCTCCGCCGCGCGCGGTGGACCGCTTCGTGTACATCGGCCATGTGTGCAGACACGGCGCCAATGCGGACATCCCGGGCGAAGCGGTGCATTTCCACGCCGACGGCGACGACGAATACAAGACGGCGCAAGACGCCGTGGAAGATGCGCGGCACGTGGGCAAAAGCATCATCGATGGCACGCATCCGGATCTGTCGGTGCTGTCGCTCGTATCGCATCATCATCATCCGGGATGACATTCGAGCGCATGGGAACGCCGAACGATCGACGACAACACGACGATGCGCACGTCGAAAGCCTGAGCGCGATCACGCTCGCCACGCACGACATGGCGCGCGCAGTGCGCTTCTACGAAGCGCTAGGCTTTCGCATCCTGCATGGCGGCGCGAACGAGGCGTTCACTTCGTTCGCCCTCGGTGCTTCATTCCTGAATCTCACCAGCGAGACGCATGATCCCATTCGATTCTGGGGCCGCGTCATCATCTACGTGTCCGATGTGGACGCGTTCTACCGCAAGGCGAAAGCGCACGGCATCGGGCCGCAATTCGAACCACGCGATGCGCCGTGGAACGAGCGCTATTTCCATCTCACCGATCCCGACGGCCACGAACTGAGCTTCGCGCGCCCGCTCTGAATCGCCCACGACTCGCGCGAGCCCGGGCACGGGAATCGCTTCGTTCGAAGTGACGGCTAGCGTACGCACCGGACCATTGATATGACCGTTCGCGTACATATCCGTGCACTGCGTTGCATGAGGATACGTCCATAAGATGGTCAGGCGTTTTTCGTGAACGAGACGTGGCAAAGCGCATTTTCGCCCGCTGTTGCTATTTCGCAAAAACGGGCCCCGCTCATGCATACGGGCGTAGAGTTAAAGTGCTTTGTGAGGAACGTGGTGCGTTGCGGCAGGGGTTTTCTCGATCGGGCTTTAAACCGTTGGAAAGTGGCGCCGTTAACCCGATCATGAATGCCGCGTGCAGGAGACTGAAAATGAAACACGCGAATGAGCGATCACTTCGTTACCAGGTCGAAAAATGGCTCGCGCCGGGCAGCGTGCCGGTCCATGTGAGACAGTTCAGCCGCATCCGTTCCGACGGACGGCGCTATGTATGCGTCGAGACGTGCCACGGCAAGGCGTCGCGAGCGCTGTTTTTTTTCCGCCACGACGATGGGCACTGGTGTGTCTATCCACCGGCGCCGCGGCGAAGCAACATGCGCGGCGAAGTGCTCGCAGCCTGACGGGCGCTTCTATCAACGAACCGGTTCGACTTCGCTTTTTTTGCCGCCCCGCTTCGAAGACAGGGCGTTCCTCGCGTTAGCGGCCAACAACTAGAAACGCAGATTGTTGAGGAACTGGAACCACATTGCGCCGAGCGGATTCGCAGCGCCGGCGGTGGCGGCTTCCTTCTCTTCTACCTTGCTCGCCTGGGGCTCGTCCGCGGGTTCTTCCTCACGCTCGCGACGCGCCTGCTCCGCCTGACGCGACTCGTGCAATGCGATCGCGCTGTCCGCGATCTGCCGCGCCGCGGATTCATCGCATTGCGCGCCGAGCAGAACGCCGAACACGACATCGCGGTTATAGCCTTGCGACGCGAAACGCATCGCGAGCGACACGCGCTCCGCATAGAGCGCCTCGCGTGCCTCGCGCTCCTTTGCTTCGCGCGCCTCGCGTTCCGCTTCCTCGCGGCGCGCGCGCTCTTCCCAACGACGCATTTCCTCTGCGAAGATCCGGTCGTATATCGCCCGTTGCTCGGGGTCGGAGAGAATCGCGTAGGCTTCCTTGATCTCCTGGAATTTCCCGCGGGCGGCGTCTTCGTTGCCCGCATTGCGGTCGGGGTGGCAGCGCATCGCGGCCTTGCGGTACGCGCGCTTGATTTCTTCGTCGGTGGCGTGCTCGTCCACGCCGAGCGTTTCGTATAGCGTTGCCATCTTGCGTTCGGTGGATACGGGTCGCCGAGCATCGTAACATGCGAAAAACGGGGCCCCTTCGCGCGATGCGGCGATGCAACACGCCGTCTAGCGGCCCGTGACGAAGCAAGCCGCCGCGCTTCCCAGCAAGTCGAAAATGGCGCGCGCGGGCTTCAGATAGCGCGCGATATGGAACCTGATGTTGACGACCGCCACGACGAAAATCACGAGCGTGACGAGCAGATAGTCGCGCCGTTCCGGCACGACGTGATAGCGCGTGTGCAGCAGCACGAAAACGATCCACGCGAACGCGGGCGCGTGCAGGGTCCAGTGCCTTTGCGCGAAATGCCAGGCGATGCGGCGCACCTCGCGCCGCGACCGGAGATCGAGACCCGCGAGCTCGGGGCGCCGTCTGAAGGAGAAAGGCATCGCGTTCGTTCCTCGCGCGTCGCAGGTCATGCTGCCGTGGTTCGCCATCGTCGCGACATAAAGCGGAGCGATAATCTCCGGATTTCATTTCAGCAGCATACGCATTCCCAGGCTTCCTTACGATGGCGCTTTCCCTCGACGACATCCGGCATCTCTTCGACGCACATGGCTCGATCGCCTATAGCGGCGAGCCGGTCACCCAGCTGCAGCACGCGCTGCAAAGCGCGACGCTCGCGGAACAGGCGGGTGCGAGCCGCGAGCTCATCGTCGCCGCATTGCTGCACGATCTGGGGCATCTCCTCAATCTGCAAGGGGAAACGCCGACCGAGCAAGGCATCGACGATCTGCACCAGTACTTCGCGCTGCCGTTCCTGCGGCCGCTCTTCTCCGATGCCGTGCTCGAGCCGATTCGCCTGCACGTCGACGCGAAGCGCTGTCTGTGCGCGATCGATGCGTCGTATCACGCGCGCCTCTCGGCGGATTCCGTGCGCAGCCTGCAACTGCAAGGCGGCGTGTTCGATGTGGAGGAAGCGCATGTGTTCCTCGCGAAACCCTACGCGCAGGATGCCCTCGTGCTGCGACGCTGGGACGATCAGGCGAAGGACGCGCATCGCGTGACGCCCGAACTCCCGCATTTCATGGCGATGGCGGCGAGCATCGCCCGCGCGCAGGCTTAGGCGCAAACCGCCCGGCTGCGCTTCGCCGGCGGAGCCTGACCGCCCGACACACCTTGCCGATGGAGGCATGCCGCGCGCTCGTCGCGGATGCGTAGAAAAACGCCCGTGCGCTTATCGCGCTAGACTCTGCGGCATACAGCCATTCCCATTTCAGCACGCCTTGCAACGAATCTTGCAACAAGCCTTCAGCGCGCGAGCGGGCGCCGCATCGTGAAAGGCAGCAACTTCCGCATCACCGCCGCCGTCGTGGCCAGCGCGCTTTTCATGCAGAACATGGACGGCACGATCGTCGCGACCGCCATCCCGAGCATGGCCCGCGATCTCCAGGTCGACCCCGTTCATCTGAGCAGCGCGATCACCGCCTATCTCGTCGCGCTGACGGTGTTCATTCCCGCGAGCGGCTGGGTCGCCGACCGCTTCGGCGCGCGGCGAGTGTTCATGTGGGCGATCGCGACCTTCACGCTCGCTTCCGTCGCGTGCGCCGCCGCGATGAACCTGCCGCAGTTGCTGGCCGCGCGCATCGTGCAGGGACTCGGCGGCGCGATGATGGTGCCGGTCGGCCGCCTGATCCTGTTTCGCGGCGTCAAGCGCGAGGAATTGCTGCAGGCGACCACCTGGCTCACGATGCCCGCGCTGGTCGGCCCCTTGCTCGGTCCGCCGCTCGGCGGCTTTCTGACCGACGCCCTCAACTGGCGCAGCATCTTCTGGGTCAACGTGCCGGTGGGCGCGGCGGGCCTTCTGCTCACCTGGAAGCTGCTGCCGCCCTCGCCGCCCGAAAGCCGCACGCCGCCCGATCTGCGCGGCATGCTGCTCTCGGGCGCATCGCTCAGCCTTTTCATGATCGGCATCGAGAGCGCCGGGCGCGGCGTGCTGCCCGAGGGCGTACCGTGGATCTGCGTCGCGGTCGGTTTGCTGCTCTTCCGCGTCACGGTGCTGCATTGCCGCCGCGTGGCGAACCCGGCGATCGACTTCTCGCTCCTGTCCATTCCCACGTTTCACGCCGCCACCGTTGCGGGCAGCCTGTTCCGCGCCGGGGCGGGCGCGCTGCCCTTTCTCGTGCCGCTCACGCTGCAAACGGGCTTTGGCTACAGCGCGACGGCCAGCGGCCTTGTCACGTTCGCGAGCGCGCTCGGCTCGTTCTGCATGCGCCCGATGACGGCGCTCGCACTGCGGCGCTTCTCCGTGCGCACGGTGCTGTGCGCGGGCAGCGTCTGTTTCGCGGCCGTGCTGCTCGTCTGCTCGACGATGTCGCAGGCCTGGCCCGCCGCCGCGATCTTCCTGCTGTTGCTGCTGGGCGGACTCGGGCGCTCGCTCAGTTTCGCGACGATGGGCGCGCTTGCCTTCGCCGACGTGCCCAAGCCGCGCCTAGCCGCCGCGACCTCTTTCCAGGGCACCGCGCAACAGCTGATGAAGGCCGTGGGCGTGACGGTCGCCGCCGGGACGATCCAGGCAACGATGCTCGTTTCGGGCAGCGCGCACACGGAGCGCTGGCAACTGGCGTGCGCGTTCATCGCGACGGCGCTGGTCGTTCTGGCTTCGCTGCCGATGTTCGCGCGCCTCTCCTCGGATGCCGGCGAGGGCATCTCCACGCCGTCTGCAAAGCGGGCCGAGCGCACGTAATTCATTCCGATTTTCGAAACGAAACATCAGATTTAAGACAAGTACATGATCCACAAGGATTTTTTATGGGGATATAATGCGACTCCGCTTTGATCTCCCCGTCCGATGCGCCGATTTCTCGTCACCTTCGCCGCCCTCGCCATCTCGCTGAGCGCCGCGCACACCGCGTCCGCTCAGGAAAACGTGCTCGCCGCCAGCGACGCGACCGTTCAGCAAAGCCCGAAGGCGCAGCAGGAAGGTCACAAGATTTCAGAATTCCTTACACGGAAATTCGGCGTGGCCCGCGAGAAGGCCCAGACCATCGCATCCGCGGTCATGTCGTCCGCGTCGAAATATTCGCTTCCTCCGGCGCTCTTGCTCGCCATCATCTCGATCGAATCGCGCTTCAAGGAAACGGCCAGAGGCCCGAACAACGCAACTGGGCTCATGCAGGTGGTGCCGTCGGCGCACAAGAAACTCGTGCGAGACATCGACCTGACGGACCCTGAGGACAATATCGAAGCCGGTTCGGCCATCCTCCATGGCTATATGAAATCCGCACAAGGCGACATCGACGCCGCGCTGAAGAATTATGGCGGATCGCGCGCTTATGCGGAGAAGGTCAGCTTGCGCGCGAAAGCGTTCGAACCCGCTGCCTCCGCCGATGCGGCGTCCGCAAGCGGTCAGTGAATCTCGCGCCATTCACGGCGCGTCCTGCTTTATTTTCTATTTGAATTGCGCACCGCCGTCGGGCGGATGCCGCCATCGTGTCCCGGCGACGTCGCGGCGATCGCACCCGCATGCGCGCGGGCCCATCAGTAGGGCTTCTGCGTGCCGCTGCCGCTCGAGTTCGTGCCGCCCGAGTTCATGTTGCCGTTGTTAGGCGCACTGCGCTGCACGGTACCCTGATCCTGGCTCATTCCGTTGTTTACGCCATTGCCCATCCCGCTCTTGGCGCCCGTGCCGGCCGTGCTGTCCGGTGAGCCGCCCATGCCGGTGCCGCCCATGCCGACGCCGCCGCCCTTGGCCGCCGCAGCCGAACCCGAGCCTGACGAACCATTACCGTCCGCTCCCATCGAGCCGCCCGCTGCGCCGCCGCCTGCTTGTGCAAAGACGCCGCCGGACAGTCCAAGCACCAATGCCGATATCACCAGCTTTTTCGTAGTCGCGTTCATTGCAAGTCTCCAAAATTTGCGTATCGGTCGCGCAACGCGAATGCTGCGACGACCGTATCCGCTTCAGCGCAAGCGACGTGCCGCGACTTCTTCGTCGTGTCGAGCCATGCGGTCAGTAACCGCAAGGCACGTACGCGCCGCGATAGTTGTCGTAGCAGTAGCCGGGAGGCTGCGCCGGTTGGGCATAGACCGGTTGTGCGTACGCTGGTTGTGCATACGCGGGCTGTTCATAGACCGGCTGCGCATAAGTCCGTTGCGCATTGGCGACCGAGGTGACGAGCGCGCCAAGCACCGCACCGCCGATCAACGCGCCGACGATCGCGCCGCCATCTCCTCCGCCGCCGTGGCGACCACCGCCGCCATGTCCGTGTGCCGAAGCCTGGCCCGCCACTGTCAAACTACCGATCATCAACAAGACAAGTGCTGCGCGTTTCATGAGCTTCTCCGTTTCCCGTTAGCCGGGTTCATGACACTCATCTTAAGCAGCCGGCTAAGAAATAACTGCTGCAGTTGGTAACCGTGCATTTCAAGAATTACAAATAGGCCGCATCGAACGTGCGACACCGAACTTCAGTTCGGATACCGAATTACCTTAGGCGCAGTTACAAACTGAAGCGAATTCGCTGAACCGTAACAACTTCCCAGCGCATCCGGTAACGCGCGTCGAAAAGCTCAGGCAACGCCGCCACTCTTACCGAGCGCCGTTTCATTTGCTCGCGACTGGTTACTGTTTGTCACCAGAAGAATGTCAACACTATCCGTGGACGCGGCGTTTTCATCCTTAGCGCGGCGCACTGCGCCACGCGTCCTCCAGAACAGATCAAAGGAGTTTCAAGCCATGAAGAAGATCGTCGCTGCTCTCGCATCCGCCATGCTCGTCACTACGGTATTCGCGCAAACCGCCGCGACCGACGCAGGCAAAGCTCAAATGAAGGCAAACAACGAAAAGGCCGAGGCCCAGGCGACCGCCAACAAGAAGGCGCACGCGGCACAGGCCAAGGCCGACAAGAAGAAACAGGAAGCAGCGAAGGATGCCAACGTGGCGCAAGCAAAGGCCGACAAGGAGAAAGTCGAGGCACAAAGCGACGCAAACAAGGCGGCCGCCGATGCGAAGGTCGACGCTGCGAAGAAGTAAGGGGGGCCGGCGTCATCGCATCGCGCACTGGGCATTGCATAACGACAATCCGGTGCGTTCGATTGGAAGCGAGCCTTCGGGCTCGCTTTTTCTCTTGGCGGCCACGCATTCCAGCACGCCAAAGGAAACGCTCTACTTGCCGATGCCGGCGCGGGGCCTATCATTCGTGGGATAAAAAAACACGAAGGAGACACCCGCCATGCGCACGCTGACCGATCATCTGTCGCAGTACGCCGAATATCATCGCGACAAGCGCAATGTCGCGACGCACTTCATCGGCATTCCGCTCATCGTGCTCGCGATCGCCGCGTTGCTGGGCCGTCCCGCATGGCCGATCTTTTCGGGAGCGTTCATGCTCACGCCGGCATGGCTGCTGTTCGCGCTCGCCACGCTCTACTATCTCTGGCTCGATGTGCCGCTCGGCATCGGCATGGGCATCGTGTCCGCGCTGAGCGCGGCGTTCGGAGATTGGGCGGCCTCGCAAGCCACGTCGATCTGGCTCACGATCGGCATCGGCATGTTCGTGATCGGCTGGATATTCCAGTTCATCGGGCACGTTCGCTATGAACATCGCAAGCCCGCGTTCGTCGACGACATCATCGGGCTGCTGATCGGGCCGCTCTTCATCCTGGTCGAGCTTCTGTCCGGACTCGGGCTCAGGCGCGATCTTCACGATGCCATTCAGGCGCGCGCCGCGCGCTGATCACTCCACCCGCTCGATTTCCTCCGCGACGGTTTCATGCTCGACGCTCGCATGATGCTCGCTCATCGGCATCGCCCGCTCGCGCGAACGCGAGCGCATCAGGAGACGCGCGCTATGCACGCCCGTCAGCAAGACCGCGATCCAGATCGGCACGTAGGTGCCCAGCTTCCGCGCTGAAAACGGCTCGCCTAGCAGCAGCACGGCAACGCCCACCAGCAGCACCGGCTCCACGTAGCCGAGAATGCCGAAGAGCGCGAGCGGCAGATGCCGGCTCGCCCGCAGATACGACGCGAGCGCGATCGTGCTCAGCGCGCCGAGGCCGGGCAAGAGCAGGAGCCACAGATGCGGCGCCCCCGCGACTTCCGCGAACGAGCCGCGCACGAACAGCATGATCAACGCGACGGGCGCGATCAGCATGATCTCCACCGCGAACGACACCAGCGGATCGGCATTGAGCCGCCGCCGGATCACGAAGTACGGCGGATAGCCGAGCACCACGACGAGCGTCGGCCATGCGAACGCATGCGTGACGATGAGCTCGTGCGCCACGCCCAGCGCGGCCGCGGCGACGCCCGCCCACTGAAATCCGTCGAGGCGCTCGCCGTAATGGAAGCGCCCGAGCAGCACCATCGCGAGCGGCAGGAGGAAATAGCCGAGCGAGACTTCGAGCGCGCGTCCGTGGAGCGGCGCCCACAGAAAAATCCACAGTTGCAGGCCGAGCAAGGCCGCGACGACGGCGAACGCCAGCAGCAGATGCGGCGTTTTGGCGAGCTTCGAAACGAGCGCGCATAATTGCGGCCAGCGGCTTCGCAGCGCGACGAGCGCAAGCGCGCCGGGCAGCGTCCAGACGATGCGCCACGCGAAGATATCGAGTCCATCGAGCGGCGCGAGCCACTTCGTATAGCCGGACATGAGCGCAAAAAGCGCGGAAGCGGCAACGGACAGCGCGATGCCGCGCCCCAGGTCATGCTGATTCATCGAATGTGGCGCAAAGCGCTAAAGGTGGAACGCAAGCCGAATGCAATCGAGACTGCGAGGAATGGCGCATTCTAAACGGACCTCGCATCCGTTTTTCAGGATTCGCTTCAAACGAATTTTCCGGGCGTGCGCGCTTTTTGCTTCTTTCGTGTTTCGCCTTGCGGCATGAACCGCGCCGCGTGAACTTTGTCTCGCGCGGTTGTCCGATGTTTTCCAGCACTGCCTTTCGCCGGTCACGATGATCGGCGACCCTTGGAGGTCCGGCGCTCGACGCTGGTCCTGTCCCGAAGTCCGAGCGGCGCTACGCGCGATCATCCGCCGCTCGCGTCATTGCATCCGCAGCAACAGGCGCCGTATCGTCGCTTTCAGCGATGGCACGCGAAGAAAACGCCGCATCGATGGAGACGTCATGACTCAACCTGCCTTGTCGCCCCGCTTTTCCAATGCCTTCGCAGAGGCCGTCCACGCCGGTCTGCGCAAGCATCCGCAGAAGGAACTGCCCTCGATGTATCTGTATGACGAAGTGGGTTCTGCCCTCTTCGAGGTGATCACCGCATTGCCCGAGTACGGCGTGACGCGCGCCGAGGAGCGCGTGCTGAAGGACCATGCGACGGACATCGTCGCGGCCATGCCGGGCGACGTGAAGGTCGCGGAACTGGGCAGCGGCAGCGGCCGCAAGACGCGCCGCATTCTGGAAGCGCTATGTAAAAAGCAGCCCACCGCTTACCATCCAATTGAAATTTCGCGCACCGCCTTGCAGCTTTGTCACCGCGAGCTGAGCGACATCGAACGCGTGTCGATCGTCGGGCACGAGCGCGATTACCTCGCGGGACTGTCGGAAGTCAGCTCGAAGCGCAAGGACGGCGAAAGGCTCCTCGTGCTGTTTCTCGGCAGCACGATCGGCAACTTCGCGCGGCTCGCCGCGACGAAGTTCCTGCGCTCGATTCGCGGCATGCTCCAGCCCGGCGATGCGCTTTTGCTCGGCACCGACCTCATCAAGCCGCTGCCGATCCTGATCGCCGCGTATGACGATCCGATCGGCGTGACCGCCGCGTTCAATCTGAACATGCTCGCGCGCATCAACCGCGAACTGGGCGGCGATTTTCCCCTCGACGCCTTCGAGCATGTCGCGCGCTTCAATCCGGATGCGCGCAGCATCGAAATGCATTTGCGTGCGAAGCGCGCGCTGTCCGTACGCGTGCGCGGCGCGGACCTGCGCGTCGAGTTCCGCGAGGGCGAGACGATCTGGACCGAAAGCAGCCACAAGTACGCGGCCGAGGAAGTCGCGCCGATCGCCGCCGATGCGGGCTTCGAATGCACGCATCAGTGGCGCGACGAGGAATGGCAGTTCGCGGAGAGCCTGCTGGTCGCCCGTTGATCTAGTGCTGCTCGAAGCGCTCGTAACGCTTTTCGACGTGGCGCTCTTCGCTGAAGAAATCGGTGACGCGGGCATGCGGGGGCCCGCGTCGCAACCATTCGAGCATCAGGTCGACCTGGTTGGCGGCGCCCTGGATGATCGCTTCAACGGAGCCGTCGTCGAGATTGGCGACCCAGCCGCGCACGCCGAGCGCATGCGCGCGCCGCACCGTGTGGTGCCGGAAGCCGACACCCTGCACGACGCCCCGCACGCGCACGTAATAGGTTTCGATTCTCGTATCCAGATCCGGGCCCGGCATCGTGCACTCCCTTCGTTCGTCGTTCACAGGCCGCATTGTAGACACGCTCGGCCGCGAACGTGTCAGCTCAGACGGAATGGCTGCGCCATGTCAGCGCGCTCGCCCGCACGCGGCCGCGGCACGCGCGGCAGCGTCACCTCGAAGACGGTGCCCGCTTCGGACGTCGAGTGCACCTTGACGTCGCCGCCGTGCATCTGCGCGATTGCGCGCGTGATATAGAGCCCGAGCCCCAAGCCACTCGATTCGAGCTGGCGCCGGCCCGAGCGATACGGCGCGAAGATCGTCGGCAGGACATCGGCGGGAATCTCGCCGGCGTTCTGCACGGCGATGGTCACGTCGTCGGCGCCGCCGTCGAGGCGCACCTGGATCGCCGAGCCTTCGAGCCCGTGTTGCAGCGCGTTGCCGATGAGGTTCGAGAACACCTGCGAGAGCAGGTCGCCGTCGCCCTGCAGCAGCGTATCGCCCTGGCGCGCCAGGGAAATGCGACCCTTGCCGACGCGCGCCTCGTATTCATCGACGATGTTCTTCGCGAGCGTCGTCAACTCCACCGCGCGCGGCTGCAAGGTCACGCGCCCGCCGCGCAGGCGCGCGAGATTCAGCAACTGATCGACCATGCGCACCATGCGCATGCCGCTCGACTTGATGCGCGTGCCGATGTTCGCGACGTTCTCGTCCGGCACGAAGCGCGCGAGATATTCCGCCGACGCGATCACCGCCGACAGCGGCGTGCGCAAATCGTGACCGAGCACGGCCATCAGCATCTCGTTCGCATCGAGCAGCTGCTGCACCGTGGCGAGCTGCGTCGCGAGCTGCTGCTTCTGGCGCTCCATCTGGATGAACACGTCCACCTTCGAGTTCAGGATGCGCGAGTCGAACGGCTTGTAGAGAAAGTCCACCGCGCCCGCTTCGTAGCCGCGGAACGTGCGGCTCGCGTCCTGCGCCGTCGCCGTGAGAAAGATGATCGGCACGTGCGCGGTGCGGGGGCTGCCGCGCATCAGCTCGGCGAGTTCGAACCCGTCCATGCCGGGCATGTTGACGTCGAGGATCGCGAGCGCGACTTCGTGCTTGAGCAACAGCTCGAGCGCGGCGGGCCCCGATTCGGCTTTCAGCACCGACAGATCCGGCCGCGCGAGCGACGCTTCGAGCGCGGTGATGTTGTTGCGGATGTCGTCGACGATCAGCACGTGGATGGGTTGCGTCATCTGGTGACTCCTTGCCTTGCCTTGCCTTTTTTATTGCCTGCGGTCGATGCATTGCGTGAGCCGCATCGCCATGTCGTCCGGCGTGAGCACTTCGTTCACCACGCCTTCCGCGATGGCCGCGAGCGGCATCGCGGGCGCCGTGGCCGTCGCCGGGTCCTGCGCCCAGCACACGCCGCCCGCATCGCGAATCGCGCGCGCGCCACGGGCGCCGTCGTCGTTCGCGCCGGACAGCACGATGCCGAGCAGCCGCTGGCCGTACGCGTGCGCCGCCGATTCGAACAGCACGTCCACCGACGGCCTGGAGAAGCGCACCGGCGGATCGACCGACAGCGCGATCGACGGCGCCGCGCCCCCTTCCGCCTCGACGAGCATGTGATAGCCCGGCGGCGCGAAATACACGGCGCCCGGCGCGATCTCGTCCTTGTCGAACGGCTCCACGATGGCGAGCGCGCAGCGCGCAGCGAACAGCACCGGCAACAGGCTCGGCTGCCCCTGCCGCACATGCACGACGACCAGCACCGGCACCGCGAACGTCTTCGGCAGCACGGGCAGCAACTGGTTGAGCGCCTCGACGCCGCCCGCCGATGCGCCAATCACGACGGCCCCGATGCGTTGCGCGTCGAATGAGGTGTTCATCGTCACACCTTCTGGTAGAGCCGCTCGCGCGGATTGAAGTCCGCGAAGTGGTCCGCGTACTTCGAAAAACGCAGGCTCTCCTTGCTGCCCAGACCGAGAAACCCGCGCCGCACGAGGGAATCGCTGAAGAGGCCGAGCGCGCGGTCCTGCAGCGCGCGATCGAAATAGATCAGGACATTGCGGCACGACACCAGATGCGCTTCCAGAAACACGCTGTCGGTGGAGAGGCTGTGATCCGCGAACACGACGCGCGACTTGAGCGTCTGCGAGAACTTCGCCGCGCCATAGGCCGCGTGATAATAGTCGGAGAGCGAACGCTTGCCGCCCGCCGCCAGATAGTTCTGGCTGAAGCCCGCCATGCGCTCGACCGGATAGATGCCGCTTTCGGCCTGGCGCAACGCTTCTGCGTTGATATCGGTCGCGTAGAACACGGTGCGATCCGCGATCTTCTCCTCGGCGAACAGCACGGCGAGCGACCACAGCTCCTCGCCGCTGCTGCATCCCGCGACCCACACCTTGATCGACGGATACGTCTGCAGAATCGGCACCACCTGCTCCCGGATCGCGCGGAAATACTGCGGGTCGCGGAACATCTCGCTCACCTGCACCGTAAGGTACTGGAACAGCCGCGCGAACAGCGCCGGATCGCGCAGGATGCGTTCCTGCAGCTGCGAAAGCGTGGGCACGCCGAAATCGTGCACGGCCTGCGCGAGCCGCCTCCTCAGCGAACTCACGGAGTAGTGCCGGAAGTCGTGCTGATAGCGCAAGTAGATCGCTTCCAGAATCAGCTTCAGTTCGATGTCGAACGCCGCTTCTTCCTCGTGCCTGCTGTCGTTCATCTGAGAGACCGGTCCGGTCATCGCTGGCGGAGCCACACGCGGCACAGCGAGACGAGCTTATCCACGTCGATGGGCTTGGATATGTAATCGTCCGCACCCGCTTCGAGACATTTCTGGCGGTCGCTCGGCATCGCCTTCGCCGTCAGCGCGATGATCGGCAGGCGCGCATGCTCCGCCCGCTTGCGAATCTCCATCATGGCGGTCAGGCCGTCCATCTCGGGCATCATCACGTCCATCAGCACGAGGTCGATGTCGCCGCGGCGCGCGAGCGCCTCGAGCGCCTCGCGTCCGTTGCGCGCGATTTCCAGCGTCGCGCCCAGCGGCTCGATCACGCGCGACAGCGCGAAGATGTTGCGCACGTCGTCTTCCGCGAGCAGGATCGTGCGGCCCTCGAACACGTCGTCGCGCTGGCGCGCCGCGCGCAGCATGCGCTGCTGCTCCGGCGGCAGCGCGCTCTCGACGCTGTGCAAAAAGAGCGTCACTTCGTCGAGCAGGCGTTCCGGCGACTTCGCCCCTTTGATGATGATCGATTTCGAGTAGCGGCGCAGGCGCTGCTCCTCTTCCTGCGACAGCAGGCGTCCCGTATAGACGATCACCGGCGGCGACGCGGGTCCGCCGCTCGTCGACACGCGCTCGAGCAGTTCGTAGCCGGAGCCGTCGGGCAGCGCGAGATCCATGACGACGCAATCGAACATGCCGCGCTGCATTTCCTCGAGCGCCTCGGCGATCGAGCCCGCCTCGACGATCGCCACCGTCTCGCTCGCGAGCAGCGCGTGGATGCTCTGGCGCAGCGCCGGATCGTCCTCCACGACGAGCACGCGGCGCGTGCCCTGCGACGAGCGTGCTTCGAGCTTGCGGATCGCGTTCGCGAGGTCGTCGCGCGCGCTCGGCTTGAGCGTATAGCCGATCGCGCCGAGATGCAGCGCGACATCGGCGTGATCGGTCGCGGAGACGATGTGAATCGGAATGTGGCGCGTGAGCGGATCATGCTTCAGCCATTCGAGCACCGTGAGACCCGACTGATCCGGCAAGCCGATGTCGAGCAAGACGCCGTTCGGCTGCAGCGAGCGCGCGAGCTCGACACCTTGCGTCGCGGTGGCCGCGTGCACGCAGTCGAAATCGAGCTCGTGCGCGAGATCGTAGAGGATGCGCGCGAACCGCTGATCGTCCTCGACGACGAGTATCACGCGATCGGGACGCTTGCGGTCGGCGCGGTCGTCGGCGATGACCGCCGGCTCGGATATCGCTGCGGGCGGTTGAACGGGCTTCGGCGGCCGGACCGGCGCGGGCGCAGGCTCTGGCGGCGGCGACCGGACCGCGGCCGGCTCCGGCTCGGCCGCATGGGCGATCGTCTCGAGCTTCGCCGCGACGGTGCCTTCGCGCGCGGCGATCGGCAGCGTCACCGAGAACACGCTCCCTTTGCCCAGTTCGCTGGTCACGCTGACCGTACCGCCGAGCAGGCGCGAGAACTCGCGCGAGATCGAGAGCCCGAGGCCGCTGCCGCCATACTTGCGGCTCGTCGTGCCGTCGGCCTGCTGGAAGGCCTGGAAGATCAGGTCCTGCTTTTCGCGCGCGATGCCGATGCCCGTGTCGCGCACGTCGAAACGCAGCGCGTTGTCCCCCGCGCGCTCCACCGCGACCGTCACGCGGCCGCGCTCGGTGAACTTGAACGCGTTCGACAGCAGGTTGCGCAGCACCTGCAGAAGCCGCTGGCTGTCGGTGACGAAATACTGCGGCACGTTCTCGCCGCGCTCGGTGACGAATTCGAGGCCCTTGTTCGCGGCGACCGGTGCGAAGGACTGCCTGAGCGCCTCCAGAATCGAATCGACGGCGGCGGGCGCGAACTGCACGTCCATCTGCCCGGCCTCGACTTTCGACAGGTCCAGAATGTCGTTGATGAGCGCGAGCAGGTCGCTGTTCGACGAGTGGATCGTCGCGGCATAGCGCACCTGCTCGTCGGTCAGATTGCCCTGCTTGTTGTCCTGCAGGAGCTTCGCGAGAATCAGCGAGCTGTTGAGCGGCGTGCGCAGCTCATGCGACATGTTCGCCAGGAACTCCGACTTGTACTGGCTCGCGCGCTCCAACTCGACCGCGTTCGCGGTCAGCTCCTGCTGCACCTGCAACAGTTCGGCCTTTTGCCGTTCGAGATGCTGCGTATGTTCTTCCAGTTGGACATTGGTCTGCTCGAGTTCGGCCTGCTGCTGTTCGAGCCGCGCCTGCGAATCCTGCAACGCGCGGCCGCGCTCCTCCAGTTCCTCGTTCGACACCCGCAGTTCTTCCTGCTGCACCTGCAGCTCCTCGCTCTGGCGCTGCGTTTCCTCCAGCAGTTCGACGAGACGCGCACGATAGCGCGCGGAGCGCAGCGCGATGCCGGCCGGCTCCGACGCCATGTCGAGCAGCGCGCGGGCGTCCTGGAAGCGCCCTTCGCCGCCGACAAAGCCGAGCTCGATCGCGCCCGCCACTTCGCCATCGGCGTAGAGCGGCGCGATCACGACGCGCGACGCCGTCGCCGAGCCGAGCGCGGAACCGGTTCTCAAGTAATGCGCGGAAGCGTCGCGCAGTTCGAGCACGCGCGCATCCGCGAGCGCCTGACCCACGAGCCCCTCGCCGCGCGCGATCCTGCGCGGCGCGCTGTCCTCGTCCGGCAGCGCCCAGGCCGCGGCGCGCACGAGCGCATCGCCTTCGAGCGCGTAGACGACGCCGACTTTCGCCCCCAGGTACGGAACGATCGAACGCAGGATGTTCGCGCCGATCGAAGCCGGGGACTGCTCGCCGCGCAATTGCAGGCCGAGCTGTACGATGCCCTGCTGCAGCCAGGTCGTGCGTTGTACCGCGAGCCGCGATTTGATATACAGGTGCGCCACCGCCGCGAGCACGAGCAGCACGAAAATGCCGATCGCGCGATTGAACTGCAGCACGTCGCGGCTCGCGTTCGGGTCGGCGGCGGAGAATCCGTATCCTGCAATCATCAGCACCGACGACGCGACCGCGGTGATGATCGGCACCGCCGGCCGGTCCGCCCACACGCAGAGCACGACCGGCAGCACGTAGAACACCCAGATTGCAACGCGCATCGGCGTGAGCAGATCGATGGCGAACACGGCGGCAAGCGCGATCGCGATCGCGAGGTAGATCCAGGAGGAGAGGTTTCGAGTGTCTTGAGGCATCGTTCACCGGTTGTGTTCGAGTATTGCGCGCAGCTCGCGCCGGTAGCAAGGCACGGACCATAGCATGAGGCGCAAGCCCTTGTCACATCTGGCTTTGCAGCCCATCGGGGCATGCTTTCCCGCGCGGCAGTTGTTACGAAAGACGGCCGCGCCAGTGTTTTCAACGAGGTAACAATGACTGATTTTTCCGGCTCTCGCGTGCTCGTCACGGGCGCTTCGGGATTCGTCGGGTCCGCCGTCGCGCGGCTCGCCATCGAACGCGGCTTCGACGTGCGCGCGCTCGTGCGCGCGACCAGCCCGCGCAAGAACGTCGAATCGCTGGATGCGGAGATCGTCGTCGGCGACATGCGCGACGAAGCGTCGATGCGCGCCGCGCTCAAAGGCGTGCGGTTTCTCTTTCACGTCGCCGCCGATTACCGCATCTGGGCGCCGGACCCGAGCGAGATCGAGCGCGCGAATCTCGAAGGCACCGAGGCGACCATGCGCGCGGCGCTGGCCGAAGGCGTGGAGCGCATCGTCTATACCAGCAGCGTCGCGACGCTCAAGGTGACGAGCTCGGGCGCGATCGTCGACGAGACCAAGCCCTCGGACCCGGCGAGCACCATCGGCGCCTACAAGCGCAGCAAGGTGCTGGCCGAGCGCGCGGTCGAGCGCATGGTCGCGAACGACAGGCTGCCCGCGGTGATCGTCAATCCGTCGACGCCGATCGGCCCGCGCGACGTGCGCCCGACGCCGACCGGGCGCATCATCGTCGAGGCGGCGACCGGCAAGATTCCCGCGTTCGTCGACACAGGCCTGAATCTGGTGCACGTCGACGACGTCGCGAACGGGCATTTCCTCGCGCTGGAGCATGGCAGGCTCGGCGAGCGGTACATCCTGGGCGGCGAGAATCTGCCCCTGCAGCAGATGCTGGCGGACATCGCGGGCTTCGTCGGGCGCAAGCCGCCGACCATCAAGCTGCCGCGCGGGCCACTCTATCCGCTCGCGGTCGGCGCGGAGCTGTTCGCGAAGGTGAGCGGCAAGGAGCCGTTCGTCACGGTGGACGCGCTGCGCATGTCGAAGAACAAGATGTATTTCACGTCGGCGCGGGCCGAGCGCGAGCTGGGATACAGCGCGCGGCCGTACCGCGAAGGCCTGAAGGATGCCCTCGACTGGTTCCGGGCGAACGGCTATCTCGCTGGGTGAAGCACGAAATCATTTCGTGAAACGTTCCGGCAGTCGCAACGGGGATTCAACATCGCAACTCTTGTATAAGACTTGAAAAAAGTTAAGTCTTTGATATAGCAGAACAAATGCCGATTTTGGCTGCCCGCGCAAGGCTTCTTTCACACGCGAGCGACGTAAATTCAGGCAGAATAGCGGTTTGTTGCCGGAAGGGCGATTGAGGCCGGCGGTTTTTTCCAACCTGTTTTCGGATGTCGAGACAAGCGATGAGTAATCAGCAACCCACCATCATCTACACCCTGACCGACGAAGCTCCGCTGCTCGCGACCAGCGCCTTTCTGCCGATCATCCGTACCTTCACCGCGCCGGCGGGCGTCAACGTCGAGACGAGCGACATTTCCGTCGCCAGCCGTATCCTCGGCGAATTCCCCGAATTCCTGACCGAGGAGCAACGCGTTCCGGACAACCTGGCCGAACTCGGCCGCCTCACCCAGCTCCCCGACACCAACATCATCAAGCTGCCGAACATCAGCGCATCGGTGCCGCAGCTCATCGCCGCGATCAAGGAATTGCAGGGCAAGGGCTACAAGGTGCCCGACTATCCCGAAGAGCCGAAGACGGAAGAAGAAAAAGCCATCCGTCAGCGCTACTCGAAGTGCCTCGGCTCGGCCGTGAACCCGGTGCTGCGCGAAGGCAACTCCGACCGCCGCGCGCCGCTCGCCGTCAAGAACTACGCGAGGAAGCACCCGCACAGCATGGGCGAGTGGAGCATGGCCTCGCGCACGCACGTCGCGCACATGAAGCACGGCGACTTCTATCACGGCGAAAAGTCGATCACGAACGATAAAGCCCGCGAAGTCCGCATGGAGCTCGTCACGAAGCGCGGCGACACCATCGTGCTGAAGCCGAAGGTCAAGCTGCAGGACGGCGAGATCGTCGACAGCATGTTCATGAGCAAGAAGGCGCTGGTCGAGTTCTACGAGGACCAGATGGAAGACGCGCGCAAGACCGGCGTCATGCTGTCGCTGCACGTGAAGGCGACCATGATGAAGGTCTCGCACCCGATCGTCTTCGGCCACGCCGTGAAGGTGTTCTACAAGGACGCGTTCGCCAAGCACGCGAAGCTCTTCGAAGAGCTCGGCGTCAACGTGAACAACGGTCTCGCCGACCTGTACACCAAGATCGACACGCTGCCGGAATCGCAGCGCGATGAAGTCATCCGCGACATGCACGCGTGCCACGAGCACCGCCCGGCGCTCGCGATGGTCGACTCCGCCAAGGGCATTTCGAACCTGCACGCGCCGAACGACGTGATCGTCGACGCTTCCATGCCCGCGATGATCCGCGCCGGCGGCAAGATGTGGGGCGCCGACGGCCGTCCGCAGGACACCAAGTGCCTGATCCCGGAAAGCACGTTCGCGCGCATCTATCAGGAAATCATCAACTTCTGCAAGACCAACGGCGCGTTCGATCCGAAGACGATGGGCACGGTGCCGAACGTCGGCCTGATGGCGCAGAAGGCCGAAGAGTACGGCTCGCACGACAAGACCTTCGAGATTCCGGAAGACGGCACGGCGCGCATCGTCGACAACGCGACCAACGAAGTTCTCGACGCGCTCACGCAGGAAGTCGAGAAGGGCGACATCTGGCGCATGTGCCTCGTGAAGGACGCGCCGATCCGCGACTGGGTCAAGCTCACCGTCACGCGCGTGAAGAACTCGGGCATGCCGGCGGTGTTCTGGCTCGACCCATATCGTCCGCACGAGAACGAACTCATCAAGAAGGTCGAGACGTATCTGAAGGATTACGACCTGACGGGCCTCGACATCCACATCATGTCGCAGGTGCGCGCAATGCGTTACACGCTCGAGCGCGTGATCCGCGGCATGGACACGATCTCCGCCACCGGCAACATCCTGCGCGACTACCTGACCGACCTGTTCCCGATCATGGAGCTCGGCACGAGCGCGAAGATGCTGTCGATCGTTCCGCTGATGGCGGGCGGCGGCCTGTACGAAACCGGCGCGGGCGGCTCGGCGCCGAAGCACGTGCAGCAGCTGGTGCAGGAAAACCACCTGCGCTGGGACTCGCTCGGCGAGTTCCTGGCGCTGGCGGTGTCGCTGGAAGAGCTCGGCATCAAGAACGACAACGCGCGTGCGAAGCTCGTCGCGAAGGCGCTCGATGCCGCCACCGGCAAGCTGCTCGACAACAACAAGAGCCCGTCGCCGAAGACCGGCCAGCTCGATAACCGCGGCAGCCAGTTCTATCTCGCGATGTACTGGGCACAGGAACTCGCTTCGCAATCGGAAGACCGCGAACTCGCCGAACGCTTCGCGCCGCTCGCGAAGACGCTCGCCGAGAACGAGCAGAAGATCGTCGAGGAACTCGGGGCCGTGCAGGGCAAGGAAGCGGACATCGGCGGCTACTACAAGCCGGACGAGAAGAAGCTCGAAGCCGTGATGCGTCCGAGCAAGACGCTCAACGCCGCGCTGGCGGAAGCCCAGGCAAGCGCGAAGTAAGGCTGGACGGGCGCATCGTCAGGTGCGCCGCGATGAACCGGCATCCCTTCGGGGTGCCGGTTTTGTTTTTTGGGCGGCGGAAAACTGTCGTGTAATCCGCACGTTCGGTGCAATTGGTTACAACCTGTGCCGACCTCGCCAAAGGTGAGCAGGTAGAATCGTTGCCTCGCCGCAAGCTCGCAAGACACAGACACATTCGCATGAATCTAAATGACCAGCTCGGCGCGCTGGAGTCGAGCCTCGACGCGCTCCTTCAGACCGCTGCCGCATCTGCCCGATCGTCTGCTGAATCGCCGAGGTCCGCCGCCTCCGGGCAGACGCACGATGCGTCCGTCGATACGCCCGCTTCGTCCGCCGCGGCTTCGTCCGATGATGCCGCGCCCATCGAGCCGCCCGCGCTGGACCCGACGCCCACGCTGAACGAGCCGCCCACGCTCGTCGTCTCGCGGCCAGACCGCGATGCGATCGAAATGACGATCGCGGGCAAGTCGGTGAAGCTGAGCCCGGAAGGCGTCTCGGAGCTCATCGAGGAATTGTCGAATGTGCGCGCGTCGATGTCGGTCGAGCAGCCGGGCGGCATCGCGCCGGGCTGGCGCTTCGCGGCAACCAGGAACCCGATCATGGCGACGCAGAAATATCCCAACGGCGACCGGCTTCTGGTCCTGCGTCACGGCGGGCATGGCTGGGTGCCGTTCACGTTCTCGCCGAACATGGTCATCGAGCTGTATGCCATGCTGACGAAGAAATAAGACGGCCTCGTTCCGGAAGCCGCTCAGCCGCTCAGGAGCCTTCCTGCGTCGGGGCCTGCACCCGCGCCTTCCACTGTCCGCCCTTCCCGCTCCAGTAACGCACGGCGGAGCCGATCGTGGCGCTGACATAGAACAACGCGACGAGCGGCAGGAGCGGCGCCCACAGAAGCGATCTGCGGTAATGGCGCAGCATCGGCCCGTAGGCGATGCACATGAACGCCCACGCCGCGCACGCGGGCCAGGCGCGCGCGCCCATCGTCAGGGCGAGAACCGGCGGCACGAGATAGATCATCACCATGCCGAGCACGGTCCCGATGAGCAGCAGCGGCGAGTAGCGCAGCTGCGTGAAGGCCGTGCGCGCGATCATGTTCCAGATGTCCCGCCAGCTGTCGTACGGACGCAGCGATTCGCTGCGCTCGGCGAGGTCGAGGCGAATCGGCCGCGCGCCGTTGCGGCCCGTGCGATGCTTGATGCGCGCGGCGAGACTGCAATCGTCGATCAGTTCCTGACGGATCGATTCGATCCCGCCCGCCTCCACGAGCGCCGAGCGGCGCACGAGCATGCAGCCGCCGGCGGCGCCCGCGGTCGGTTTCTTCACGTCGTTCACCCAGGCGAACGGATACAGCTTGGCGAAGAAGAATACGAAGGCGGGAATCAGCGCCTTTTCCCAGAGCGAATCGCAGCGCAGACGCACCATCAGCGAAACCAGGTCGCGGTCCTCGAGGATCGTGCGTGCCACGAGCTGCGTCGCGGCATCGGCCGGATGGTAGATGTCCGCGTCGGTGAGCAGCAGATACTCGGCGGGCAGACCGAGCGAATCGATCGCCCCGATGCCCTGCGACTGCGCCCACACCTTGCCCGACCAGCCCGGCGGCAGCGGCTCCGCGGTCAACACCGTGAGGCGGTCTTCGAGACCGAGATCGCGGGCGGCGGCGAGCGCGACGCTGGCGGTGCCGTCGGTGCTGTGGTCGTCGACGACGATCACATGGAACGCGCCCGCGTAATCCTGCTTGAGCAGGGAGCCGACGGCGCGGCCGATGACGTCGGCTTCGTTGCGCGCCGGCACCACGGTCACGAGCGCGGGCCAGGCGCCGCGCCGCGCGATCTCCGCGTTGCCGACGGCGTGGATCGTCGTGTCGGAAAGCGCCGGCGCGGGCTCGGCCCGCCAGAAGCCTCCGCGCGCGAAAAGCAGCACGATCCAGATCAAGAAAGACAGCCAGGCGATCAGTAGCATGAAATAAACGATTAGCTTGTAAAAAACCGCGCGAGCCGGAAGACACGCGAACGATGTCGGATCCGGCCCGCAAAATTCCAGACGCGCGATGGAGCCGGGCCACGCGATATCCGGCGCCCTGCGGCGGCCAGGCGTTGCGCAAAAAATACAAAAACCGGGCACCGCGATGGACCGGCCCGGCAAGCCGTTCGGCACGGCGCGCTGCGGGAGCCTCGCGGGCGCGCGGCCCGCAGCATTCAACAGTTTACTGGGTTCTGCAAATCGCCGTATTCGCGTGCATCGCGGCGTTCCGCGCTGCGGCGCAGGCATTAAGCACCCAAAAAGGGAACGCGTTAGAATACGCGGTCAACTTCGGCGCGCAGACCGAATCCACCGTGTCTTTTTTTCCGGTCTGCTTTCCCGGCCTCTTTCGACGTTCAAGCGTCGTTCGGGCCGAACCCGGAAAGCGCGAGCTTCGCGCCGGCTAACCCGAAACCCGCGTCAGTCGGAGTTCGTTCGAATATGCGTATTATCCTTGCTCAACCCCGCGGCTTTTGTGCGGGCGTGGTCCGTGCGATCGAAATCGTCGATCGGGCCCTCGAACGGCATGGCGCACCGGTTTATGTGCGTCACGAGATCGTTCATAACCGTCATGTCGTCGATAACCTGCGCAGCAAGGGCGCACGTTTCGTCGAAGAGCTCGATGAAGTGCCGCACGGCGCGGTCGCGATCTTCAGCGCGCACGGCGTCGCGCAAAGCGTCGAGAAGGACGCGCAGGCGCGCGGCCTGGACGTGCTCGACGCCACCTGCCCGCTCGTCACCAAGGTTCACGTGCAGGGCCGGCAGTACGTGTCGCAGGGGCGTACGCTCATCCTGATCGGGCACGCGGGGCATCCCGAAGTCGAAGGCACGATCGGGCAGATTCCCGGCAAGGTCGTGCTCGTGCAGAGCGAAGCCGAAGTCGAGAAGCTGACGCTCCCAGCCGACACGCCCGCGGCGTACGTCACGCAGACGACGCTTTCCGTCGACGACACGCGCGGCATCATCGACGCCCTGCAGCGCCGCTTCACGGATATCGTCGGCCCGGACACGCGCGACATCTGCTACGCGACGCAGAATCGCCAGGCCGCCGTGCGCGAGCTGTCGGGCCAGGTGGACGTGCTGCTCGTGGTCGGCGCCACCAACAGTTCCAATTCGAACCGCCTGCGGGAAATCGGCGCCGAGAGCGGCGTACCGAGCTACCTTGTCGCGGACGGTTCGGAGATCAAGCCGGAATGGTTTGCCGGTGTGCAGACGGTCGGCATCACGGCGGGCGCCTCGGCGCCCGAGGAAATGGTCAAACATGTGATCGATGCCCTGCGCGCGTTCGGCCACGTCGAAGTCACGACGATGGACGGCCGCGAGGAAAAGGTCGAATTCAAACTCCCCGCGAAGCTCATGCAGCCGCTCGCCGCCATTGCGGCCACGGCGATTCGCGAAGAATAAGGAGATCAGACAATTGTCTATCCCGATGCTTCAGAAGGCCCGCGTTGGCGCCTACATCTTCAAACAGCACCTGACGCGCAACAAGCGCTACCCGCTCGCGCTGATGCTCGAACCGCTGTTCCGCTGCAACCTCGCGTGTAACGGCTGCGGCAAGATCGACTATCCGGATCCGATCCTGAACCAGCGGCTGTCGCTCGAAGAGTGTCTCGGCGCCGTCGACGAATGCGGCGCGCCGGTCGTATCGATCGCGGGCGGCGAGCCGCTCCTGCACAAGGAAATGCCGCAGATCGTGAAGGGCATCATCCAGCGCAAGAAGTTCGTGTATCTCTGCACGAACGCGCTCCTGATGGAAAAGAAGATGGACGACTACCAGCCGAGCCCGTACTTCGTCTGGTCCGTTCACCTCGACGGCGACAAGGACATGCACGACCATTCGGTCTCGCAGGAAGGCGTGTACGAGAAGGCGACGAAGGCGATCCGCGAAGCGAAGCGCCGTGGCTTCCGCGTGAACATCAACTGCACGCTGTTCAACGATGCCGATCCGGACCGCGTCGCCAAGTTCTTCGACACGCTGCGTCCGCTGGGCGTGGACGGCATCACGGTTTCGCCGGGCTACGCGTACGAGCGCGCGCCGGATCAGCAGCACTTCCTGAACCGCGACAAGACCAAGAACCTGTTCCGCGAAATCTTCAAGCGCGGCAACAACGGCAAGAACTGGTCGTTCAGCCAGTCGACGCTGTTCCTCGACTTCCTCGCGGGCAACCAGACGTATCAGTGCACGCCGTGGGGCAACCCGGCGCGCACGGTGTTCGGCTGGCAAAAGCCGTGCTATCTGCTCGGCGAAGGTTACGTGAAGACCTTCAAGGAACTGATGGAAACGACCGAGTGGGACAAGTACGGCACGGGCAAGTACGAGAAGTGCGCGGACTGCATGGTCCACTGCGGCTTCGAGGCGACCGCCGTGATGGACACGGTGGCGCATCCGCTCAAGGCCGCGAAGATCGCGCTTTCGGGCCCGCGCACGCACGGCGCTTTCGCGAAGGACCTGCCCATCGACAGTCAGCGCCCGGCCGAGTACGTGTTCTCGAAGCATGTCGAGATCAAGCTGGAAGAGATCGGGCGCATGCAGAAGAACAAGGGCGCGAAGCAGACCGCGGCGGCGCATTGAATTGCGGTTGAGTCTGTAGAAGCGCGAAGGGCGGATGGCTTGGGGTCATCCGCCCTTTTTGTTATCCGGCTATTCTTCGCTCAAACCAAAAAACGCGACGGCTCGTCACCGTCGCGTTCTCATCGATTGCCGCCAAACAGCATCGAATCAGCAGCACTTCCCCGCCCCCGACCCGTACCTCGCCTCCTGCCGCTCGCGGAAGAACTCCGCGTAGCTCATCACGGGCTTGTCCGGGTGCGTCGCCTGCATGTGCGTGACGTACGCATCGTAGTCGGGCATCCCGACCATCAGGCGCATCGCCTGGCCGAGATACCGTCCCGCTTGTCGAAGATCGCTGAACATCGCAGCCTCCATTTATCGCCGCTGCGATCAGTGACCCGAGCGCACAGCCGTGCCGGCACCCGCGGGCATGGCCTCGAAAGGCGTCTCGCGCACGGTCGGCTTCGCTTCGCGACGTGCGCGCAACACCGACAGCACGCCATACGCCGCAATGCTCACAACCACGAAGATGAAGAGCCCTGCAAGCGCCGCATCGACGTAATCATTGAAGATGATGCGCTGCATCTCCGGCAGGGACTTCGCCGGCGCCATGACCTTGCCCGCGTCATAGGCCTCGCGCAGCTTGCCCGCGTGCGCGAGGAAGCCCACCTTCGGATTCGCGTCGAAGATCTTCTGCCAGCCGGCCGTCAGCGTGCAGATGAGCAGCCACGCGGTCGGCACGAGCGTGACCCACGCATAGCGCTCGCGCTTCATCTTGAAGAGCACGACGGTGCCGAGGATCAGCGCAATGCCCGCGAGCATCTGGTTCGAGATGCCGAAGAGCGGCCACAGCGTGTTGATGCCGCCGAACGGATCGACTACGCCCTGATACAGGAAGTAGCCCCATGCGGCGACGCAAAGCCCCGTCGCAACCAGATTCGCAGGCAGCGATTCCGTGCGGCGCAGCGCCGGATGGAACGTGCCGAGCAAGTCCTGCAGCATGAAGCGGCCGGCGCGCGTGCCTGCATCGACGGCGGTCAGGATGAAGAGCGCCTCGAACAGAATCGCGAAGTGGTACCAGAAGGCCATCATCGCCGGGCCGCCGATCACCTGGTGAAGAATCTGCGCCATGCCGACCGCGAGCGTCGGCGCGCCGCCGGCACGCGCAACGATGGTCGTTTCGCCCACGGCCTTCGCCGTCGCGGTGAGCATGTCCGGCGTCAGCGCAAAGCCCCAGCTCGACACCGTCTGCGCGACCGCTGCCGGCGTCGTGCCGAGCAGCGCGGCCGGGCTGTTCATCGCGAAGTACACGCCCGGCTCGATCACGCACGCGGCGACCAGCGCCATGATCGCGACGAACGATTCCATCAGCATCGCGCCATAGCCGATGAAGCGCATGTTCACTTCGTTGTCGATCATCTTGGGCGTCGTGCCCGACGAGATCAGCGCGTGGAAGCCCGACACCGCGCCGCACGCGATCGTGATGAAGAGGAACGGGAACAGGTTGCCCGACCACACCGGACCCGAGCCATCGACGAACTTCGTGAAGGCCGGCATCTTGAGTTCGGGCGCGACGATCAGAATGCCGATTGCGAGGCCGAGAATCGTGCCGATCTTGAGGAAGGTCGACAGATAATCGCGCGGCGCGAGCAGCAGCCACACCGGCAGCACCGATGCGACGAAGCCGTAGCCGATCAGGATCCACACCAGCTGCGTGCCGGTGAATGTGAACAGGGGTGCGAGCGTCGCCGATTCGGCGACCTGGCCGCCGTACGTAATGGCGAGCATCAGCAGGACAAAGCCGATGATCGACACCTCGCCGATGCGCCCCGGCCGGATGTAGCGCGTGTAGATGCCCATGAAGAGCGCGATCGGAATCGTCGCGGCCACGGTGAACGTGCCCCACGGCGAATTCGTCAGCGCCTTCACGACGATCAGCGCGAGCACCGCGAGAATGATCACCATGATGAGGAACGCGCCGAACAGCGCGATCACGCCGGGCACGGTGCCCAGTTCCATCTTGATGAGATCGCCCAGCGAACGGCCGTCGCGGCGCGTCGAGATGAACAGCACGACGAAGTCCTGCACCGCGCCCGCGAACACGACGCCCGCGAGAATCCACAGCATGCCGGGCGTGTAGCCCATCTGCGCGGCGAGCACCGGACCGACGAGCGGACCTGCGCCCGCGATGGCCGCGAAGTGGTGGCCGAACAGCACGTACTTGTTGGTCGGCACGTAGTCGAGGCCGTCGTTGTGACGCACGGCCGGCGTCATGCGCAGGCCGTCGAGTTGCAGCACCTTGCCCGCGATGAAGCGCGAATAGAAGCGGTAAGCGATGAGATAGACGCAGACCGCCGCGATGACGATCCACAGTGCGCTGATACGCTCGCCGTGCGCGAGTGCGATGGTGCCGAATGCGAACGCGCCCAGCAGCGCGAGCGCGATCCAGACCAGGAATCCGGAAGCCCGATTCATGGTGTCTCCTTTTATTTGGCCCTTGGGGTAAGCCCTTGGTGTCGATCCATGCGCCGCAGCGACGCATTGGGCGGTAGTATTCGCCTTCGCCCAAAGCCTTACAAGCGCACAACTACGTACCCGACCTACGTAGAATCACGTAGCAAGAAACGCATCACGAGCCGATGAATCTCAAGGCAAAAATCTTTCTGCTGGCGATCGTGCCGTTCGCGCTGGCGATCGGCGGCATCACGTACGGCGTGCGCCAGCAGGCGGAATCGCTCGCGCAGGCGCAGCATGCAACCACGCAGGCCGCGTACATGTCGAGCAAGGAGATCGAGCTGCGACATTACGTCGAGCTCGCGAAAAGCGCGATCGCGCCGTACTACGACGCGCCCGCGAACGATCCGAGAAGCGACGACGAACGCCGCCGGCTCGCGCTCGACGCGCTGCAGCGGCTCGATTTCGGCCAGGACGGCTACTTCTTCGTCTACACGATGCACGGCACGTCGCTGATGCATCCGCGCCAGCCCGATCTCGTCGGGCGCGATCTGTGGCTGATGCGCGATCCGAAAGGCGCGTTGACCATCCAGGAGCTCATCGAGCAGGCTTCGCGCGGTGGCGGCTACGTGCGTTACGTGTGGCGGCGGCCGTCCACCGGCATGCTCGCGCCGAAGCTCGGCTATGTCGTGCCGCTCGAGCGCTGGGGCTGGATGATGGGCACGGGCATCTATCTGGAGGATGTCGAAACGACGCTCGCGCGCATCGATGCGCAGGCCGCCGCGAACATCGCGCACACGCTGATGTGGATCGGCGCGATCGCGCTCGCCGCGCTCGGGGTCATCGCGCTGTGCGGCGCGGTGCTCAACATCAGCGAGCACCGGAGCGCGGACGCGAAGCTCAAGCGCCTCGCGCGGCAAGTGGTGGAATCGCAGGAGCAGGAGCGCGCGCGCCTGTCGCGCGAACTGCACGACGGCATCAGCCAGATGCTCGTCTCCGTGAAGCTGCTGCTCGAATCGGCGCTCGCGCGTTTCGAGCGCGGCGCGGCGCGCGAGCCGACCGCGGAGGCCGCGCTCGCGACGAGCCTCGGACGGCTCTCCGGCACGCTGCGCGAAGTGCGCCGCATCTCGCACGCGCTGCGCCCCGCGATGCTCGACGATCTCGGTCTCGCCGCCGCGCTGGAGCAGCTCGCGCGCGAGTTCGACGGTCAGGGCGGCGTCGAGGTGCGCTTCGGATCGATGTCGGACGGCAAGCCTTGTGCGGCGCAACGCACGACACTTCCCGACCCGGTCAACACCGTGCTCTTTCGCATCGCGCAGGAAGCGCTGACCAACATCGCGCGCCACGCGCACGCGTCGCGCGCGGCGCTGACGCTCGACATCGCGACGCACGCCGTCACGCTCGAGATCTCCGATAACGGCCGCGGCTTCGACGCGCACAATGCGTTCTCCGATCCGGCGAGCGGCGTCGGCCTGCGCAACATGCGCGAGCGGCTCGACACGCTCGGCGGCACGCTGGCGATCAGTTCGCAACTCGGCCGCACGGTCATCGCCGCGACCGTGCCGTTGCCACTCGCGGCGCCCAATCTGCAAGGACACACCGATGAGCGCTGAACCCGCACGCATCATTCTCGTGGACGATCACCCGCTCGTGCGCGACGGCCTGCACGCGCGCCTCGACTCGGTGCCGCATCTGCGCGTGATCGGCGAAGCGGGCAACGCCGGCGAAGCGCTCGCGCTCGCCGCCGACGAGTCGAACCCGCCCGATCTCGTGCTGATGGACGTGGGCATGGCGGGCATGAGCGGCATCGAGCTGGCGGCGCGCTTTCACGAGCGCTTTCCGGGCATCCGCGTGCTGATGTTGTCAATGCACGACAACGTCGAATACGTGACGCAGGCCGTGCGCGCGGGCGCGAGCGGCTATGTGCTGAAGGACTCGCCGTCCGCCGAGATCATCCAGGCGATCGACGCGGTGCTCGCCGGCAAGACCTTCTTCAGCGCGGGCGTCGCGGCCCGCATGATCCAGGCACGTTCGATGCAGACGCCGCTCGAGCGCCTGACGCCGCGCGAGCTCGACATCCTCGACGCGCTGGCGGAAGGCTTGTCCAGCAAGCAGATCGCGCAGCAACACCGGCTTTCCGTGCGCACGGTGGAAACGCATCGGCTGAATTTGAAGCGCAAACTGGATATCGATGGCCAGGCCGAGCTGATCAAGTTCGCGGTGGAGCACCGCCGAAAGTGACGCCCGGCCGGCCGGAAGGACGCGAGCGCGTCAGCCCGCGGAACGGGCGTTGTGCTCGGAGAGGAACTTGATGAGACCGTCGACGCCGCCCTTTTGCAGCTGGCCGGCGAACTGTTGCTGATAGACCTGGATGAGCCAAGCGCCCATCATGTCGATGTCGTAGATCTTCCAGCCCTGCGGCGTCTTTTGCAGGCGATAGCGCACGGGATTGTCGCCGCCCGTGGAAATGACATGCGATTCGACGACCGTGTCCTTCGTGTTGGCGTCGACGTTGGGCGCGTCGAAGCGGAACTTCACGTCCTGATCGCGCAATTGCGAGAGGGACGCAGCATACGTGCGGACCAGAAGCGTCTGGAACTGATCGTAAAGCTGCTTCTGCTGGTCGGGCGTGGCGCTCGCCCAGGCCTTGCCGACCGCGATGCGCGTCGTGCGCTGGAAGTCGGTGGCGGGCAGGAAGCGCGTTTCGACGAGCTGCGTGATCTTCGCCATGTCGCCGCCGCGCGCCTGCGGGTCGGCCTTCATCGCGTTGACGGTGCCCTCGACGGCGCTCTTGACGACTGAATCGGGACTCGTTTGTGCGAGCGCCTCGCCGGCGAACGACATCGAGGCAAGGAGGAAAGCAAAGCAAATAGACAGATAGTGTTTCATGGCACCCGTTCTCTAATCAGGTTTGGTGGCGCGGGCTCTGCGGCCTTCAGGCGTTGCGAGGGCGACCGAATGGCGACGAAGTCAGTATACCGACACCGCAGCGCCGCAACAGTTCAAGCACGGAGTGTTCCGGCGCGCCCGGTATACTTGCGCGACACCCGTGTCGTGTCATGAAAATGATTCGGAACCCGGCGGCCGGCATCATGCAATTCGCGCTCGTTGAAAGCGCAAGAACAACAGGACACCCCCAGGTAGCGTCTTCATGCTGACGTCCAACATTACCCGCTTCGTCACACTCTCCATCCGCCGCCCGGCGTGGATTATCGCCGTTTCGCTGCTGCTTGGCGTGCTGAGCACGATTTATGTCGTCCAGCACTTCAAGATCAGCACGGACGTCAGCCAGCTGATCGAGGCCGAGCCCGAGTGGGCCGCGCGCAGCAACGCCATCGACGAGGCGTTTCCGCAGCGCGGCGCGACGCTCCTGATCGTCGTCGAGGCGCCCGCGCAGGAGTTCGCCGCTGCCGCCGCGAACGATCTCGCCGCCGCGCTCGCGAAGGAGCCGGACCGCTTCAAATCGGTATCGCAGCCCGCGGGCGGCGCGTTCTTCGAGCACAACGGCTTGGTCTACCTGCCGACGGACAAGGTCGAGCAGATCACGAAGCAGCTCGTTTCCGCGCGCCCGCTCATCAACACGCTCGCGCACGACCCCACGCTCACCGGTCTCGCGCAGACGCTCAACACCACGCTCAATCTGCCGTTGCTGACGGGTCAGGTCAATCTCGGCCAGATGGCCGGCCTGCTCGGCAAGAGCGCGACCGTGCTGGACCGCGTCCTGGCGAATCAGCCCGCCGCGTTCTCCTGGCGCGGCCTGGCGGATTCGTCGACGAGCGATGCGCCCGGGCGCGCGTTCGTCACCGTGCTGCCGGAGCTGAACTTCAACGCGCTGAAGGCGGCGGCGGGCACATCGGAGGAGATTCGCGCGAAGGCGGCGGAGATCGGCATCGACAAGAAGTACGGCGCGACGCTGCATCTGACCGGCGCGCAGCCGCTCGCCGACGAGGAGTTCGCGTCCGTGCAGGACGGCGCCGTGCTCAACGGCGTGCTGACGTTCCTCGTCGTGCTGATGATCCTGTGGGTCGCGCTGCGCTCGAAGCGCATGATCTTCGCGGTGTTCATCACGCTGTTCGTCGGGCTCGCGATCACCGCCGCGCTCGGCCTCATGATGGTCCACGCGCTCAACATGATCTCGGTCGCGTTCATGGTGCTGTTCGTCGGCCTCGGCGTGGACTTCGGCATTCAGTTCGGCGTGAAGTATCGCGAAGAGCGCTACAAGCACAAACGGCTCGACGTATCGCTCGCGGAAACCGCGCGCCATGTCGCCGTGCCGCTCACGCTCGCCGCCACCGCGACCGCCGCGAGCTTCTTCTCGTTCCTGCCTACCGCGTATCGCGGCGTGTCGGAGCTGGGGCTGATCGCGGGCGTCGGCATGTTCGTCGCGTACGTGACCAACATGACGCTGCTGCCCGCGCTCATCAAGGTGTTCGCGCCGCCCGGCGAAGCGCATTCGCCGGGCTTTCCGGTGCTGGCGCCCGTCGATGAATTCCTCGACCGGCACCGCAAGCCGGTGCTGATCGGCACGCTCGCGGTCGTGATCGGCGCGCTGCCGCTGCTCTTTCAGTTGCGTTTCGACTTCAATCCGCTGCATCTGAAGGACCCGCACACCGAGTCGATGATGACGCTCGCCTCGCTCAAGGATTCGCCCGAGGGCGCGGTAAACGACGTCGCCGTGCTCGCGCCGTCGCTCGCGGAGGCGGACCGGATCGCCGCGAAACTGCAAGCGCTGCCGGAAGTGGAACGCGCGACCACGCTTAGCTCGCTCATCCCCGCCGATCAGCCGAAGAAGCTCGAGCTCATCAAGGCCGCCGCCGCTCAACTGCTGCCCGCGCTCGATCAGCAGACCGCGTCCTCCGTGACGGACGACGTGCGCGTCGCGGCGCTGAAGCGCGTGTCGAGCCAGCTCTCGCTCGCCGCCGACGAGCATCCCGGCCCGGGCGAGAAGGAAGCAAAGCATCTGTCGCAAACGCTCGCGAAGCTGGCCCAAGCCGACGCCGCCACGCGCGACCGCGCCGAGCACGCGATGGCCGAACCGCTGCGCCTCGCGCTCGCGCAACTGCGCGCGCTCCTCACGCCGACCGAGATCACGCGCGCGACGCTGCCGCCGCAGATGGTCGAGACCTGGGTGACGCCGAAGGGTCAGGCGCTCGTCGACGTTTCCCCGAAAACGCCGCCCGGCGTCGATCCCAGCGACGACACGCTGCTCGCCCATTTCGCCGATGCCGTGCAGAAGGCCGAGCCCGACGCGATCGGCGGGCCGATCTCCGTGCGCCATTCGGCCGAGACGATCATCAAGGCGTTCCAGCAGGCCGCGCTGTACTCGCTCATCGCGATCTCGGTGCTCTTGTGGATTGCGCTGCGCCGTTTTGGCGACGTTCTGAGAACTTTGGTACCGTTGCTGGTTTCCGCGATCGTGACCCTGGAGCTGTGCGTCGTCTTCAGGATGCCGCTCAACTTCGCGAACATCATCGCGCTGCCGCTCATGCTGGGCGTCGGCGTGGCGTTCAAGATCTATTTCGTGATGGCGTGGCGCTCCGGGCAGACGCGGCTGCTACAGTCGAGCCTCACCCATGCCGTTATGTTCAGTGCGGCCACGACCGCGACCGCGTTCGGCAGCCTGTGGTTCTCGCATCACCCGGGCACGTCCAGCATGGGACGGCTGCTGGCGCTGTCGCTCTTTTGCACGCTGATCGGCGCCGTGGTCTTCCAGCCCGTCCTGATGGGGAAACCGCGCAAGGTGCGCGCGGCGGACCGGGCGAAGCTGCGCGCGGCGCGACGACATGACAACCTTAGAGGAATTGAAGAATGAAGTCGGGATCGACGGCTTTGACCGCTCGCGCAGTACGTAGATTGGGATTGAGTTTGGCCATTGCGGGCGCGCTCGCGACCACAGGCTGCGCAACCGGTCCGGACCGCAATCCGAAAGACCCGCTCGAGCCGATGAACCGCAAGATCTTCACGTTCAACGACACGCTCGACACCTACGTCGCGAAGCCCGTCGCGCAGTTCTACGTCGATTACACGCCCAGCCCGTTCCGCACCGCCGTCAGCAACTTCTTCTCGAATCTCGGCGATTTCTCCAACTTCGCGAACAACCTGCTGCAGTTGAAGATCACCGACGCGACGCAGGATCTGATGCGCATCGCGATGAACTCGGTGTTCGGCATCGGCGGCCTGATCGATATCGCATCGCCCGCGGGCTTGCCGAAGCACCATCAGGACTTCGGTCTCACGCTCGGACACTACGGCATGCCGTCGGGGCCGTATCTCGTGCTGCCGCTGCTCGGTCCGAGCTCGTTCCGTGACGCGACCACCTGGGCCGTCGACTGGCGCGTGAATCCGCTGAGCTACTCCGAAGCCGAGATCCGCTGGCCGCTGTACGGGTTGAACTTCGTGAGCGCGCGCGCGGACCTGATCGGGGCGACCGACCTGCTCTCGCAAGCCGCGCTCGACAAATACGCCTTCGTTCGCGATGCGTACACGCAGCGCCGCCAGTATCTGCTGACGGGCGGAGGCGCCGCCTCACTGCCCGATTACGGCGACGAGGGCGCATCGGCGCCCGAAGGCGCGAGCGCGCCGGAAGGAGCCAGTGCGCCGGGCTCGACCGGCGGCGGCAGCACGGGGCAAGGCTTGCCGACTTACGTGGATCCGGGCGCGGCGGCGTCGCCGGCGGGCGGCGTCGGCGGCAAGGCGCCCGCGCCACAGGAGAACGCACCGAAGGGCGCGCCTTCGCCGAGCTCGAGCAAGGCGCAGGGCCTTCCGCAGTACGAAGATCCCGCGGCGCAGCCCGCGGGCAAGTGAGCCTTCGAAAGCAAACGGGCGCCTGAGCGCCCGTTGCGCTTTTAGTGCGCGGCTTCCTCGACCTCTTCCTCGATCAGATCGTCGCCTGAAATCTTGGGCGCTTCCACCGCGCGCTGGTCGCGGCGATACGCCTCGAACAGCTCATCGGCATAGAGGATCTGCGTGCGGCCGTGCGGCGCAGGCTCGCCCTGCTCGTTCAGGTTCACGAACACCATCTTCTCGACAGTCAGGATGCTCTTGCGGGTGATCTTGTTGCGCACTTCCGCGCGCAGCGTGATCGACGTGCGGCCGAAATGCGTCGCCGTGATGCCCAGCTCGATGATGTCGCCCTGGCGCGCCGAGCTCACGAAGTTGATCTCCGACATGAACTTGGTCACGACGCGCTGGTTGCCCAGCTGCGAAATGGCGTAGATCGCGGCTTCCTCGTCGATCCAGCGCAGCAGGCTGCCGCCGAATAACGTGCCGTTCGGGTTCAAGTCTTCCGGCTTGACCCATTTGCGAGTATGAAAATTCATCTGATACCTCCCTTTCCTGCCGCGGCGTGGCTTCGACCGGATCGAGCCGCGCACTTGATTAGGGTTTTCCCTGATTATATCGAGATAGGGGTTAACCCGCAAAAAGCAAGATCGAGAGGAAAGATCAGTCGAATGCCAGCGCCCGCGCGGTTTCGAGCGCGTGCCGCGCCTGTACGAGGGTCGCGCGGGCGTCGCGGGCATCGGAAGCCAGCTTGAGAAGTGCGCCCAGTTGCGCGGGCTCGTGCAGCAGTTCTCGCAGGATTGGACCGATGGCGGTGGTGCCGTCGTCGCGCAAACCGGCGGTGGCGGCGGGCGGCAGCGTGCGCCAGGCCGGGTCGACGACCGCCCGGCACACGGCGAACGGCAAGCCGCGCGCGGTCGCGATCGCTCCGGCGATATGCGATTCCATGTCGACGGCGAGCGCGCCCGTCGAACCATGCAGCGAGCGCTTTTCCGCTTCGCTCTTCACCGGCGCGGTGACGCCGGCCATCTTGCCGCGCCGCGTGACACGCGCGACGGGCGTGCCCGCGAACGCATCGACGATGCGCGCCGACCACGCCGCGTCGGTCCGAAGCTCGCCGAACGGGCCGCACACGCTTTCCGCGACGATCAGCGCGCCCGGCGCGAGATCCGGCGCGAGTCCGCCCGCCGTGCCGAAGCTGATGATGCCCGAGCAGCCGCGCGCGATCGCATCGGACAGTGCGCGCTCGAGCCAGTCGGCGCGCGCCGCGAAGACGACATCGACGCCGCGACCGCGAACGATCTTCGCCTCGAACGCCATGCCGGTCACGGCGATGACCGGCGAGCGAGGCGCCGCGTTGCGCAGCGCGCGGGCAGAACGGGCGTCGGGGGCGTTCACATCGCCGCCGTCACGCGCGTGAGGCCTTCGCGCGTCAGATTGCGGTAGCGCGCCAGCGCCCACAGCGGGAAGAACTTGCGATAGCCGTGGTAGCGCAGATAGAAGACGCGCGGAAAGCCCGTGGCGGTGAAGCGCGTCTCGTCCCAGAGGCCGTGCGCCTGCTGCGTGCGCATCAGATACTCGATGCCGCGCGCGACCGCCGGATGCTCGACGAGCCCCGCCGCCATCAGCCCGAGCAACGCCCACGCGGTCTGCGACGACGTGCTCGGCGCCTGCTCGTAGCCGCGATAGTCGAGCTTGTAGCTCTCGCCGTCCTCGCCCCAGCCGCCGTCCGCGTTCTGGATGCCGACGAGCCAGTCGGCGGCGCGCTTCATGCGCGGATCCGTCGGCGCGACGCCGGCGGCGTTGAGCGCGCACATCGCCGACCAGGTGCCGTAGATGTAGTTCAGTCCCCAGCGGCCGTACCAGCTGCCGTCGCGCTCCTGCCCCTTCACGATGTAGTCGAACGCGCGGCGCGCGGGCTCGCTGTTCACGGACGTTTCGCCAAGCTGCGCGAGCATCGACAGGCAGCGCGCGGAGACATCGACGGTCGGCGGATCGAGCAGCGCGCCATGGTCCGAGAATGGGATGTTGTTCAGGTAGTACTGCGTGTTCTCGGGCTCGAACGCGCCCCAGCCGCCGTCGCTGCTCTGCATCCCGACGACCCATTCGCGCGCCCGCGCGATCGACTCGCCGTACATCGCGGTGCCGTTCTCGCGATCGGCGCGCTCCATCGCCATGGCGACGACGGCCGTGTCGTCGACGTCGGGATAATGCGGGTTCGCGAACTGGAATGCCCAGCCGCCCGGCCGCACGTTCGGGCGGCGCGAGATCCAGTCACCGCGCACGTCGAGAATCTGCAGCGGAAGCAGCCATTCGAGGCCGCGCGCAACCGCCGCGCGCGCCTTCGGCATGCCGGTCTCGAGCAGCGCGTGCGAGGCGAGCGAGGTATCCCACACCGGCGACAGGCAGGGTTGGCAATAGGCTTCGCCGTCGTCGGCTTCGTCGATGACGAGGAGCTTGTCGAGCGACTTGCGCGCGATCGCGCGGTTCGGATGCTCGGGCGGAAACCCAAGCACGTCGTACATCATGACGGAGTTGGCCATCGCCGGGAAAATCGCGCCGAGTCCGTCCTCGCCGTTCAGCCGCTCGTCGACGAAGCGCACCGCCGCCTCGATCGCGCGCTCGCGGCCGGCTTTCGGCAGAAGCGGGTCGGCCACGCGCAGCACGGCATCCACCACGCGGAAGAACGCGAACCAGCCGCGGCTCTGATGCCCCGCGCGCTCCGGCATGCCGGTATTGACCGGCGGATTCGTGAACACTTCGTCGATGCGCACGCCGCGCGGATTGCGCGCCTTCGGGCGCTTCGCGTTGAGCACGAGCATCGGCACGATCACCGTGCGCGCCCAGTACGACACCTTCGACAGATGGAACGGGAACCACATCGGCAGGCGCATGATCTCGACGGGCATCATCGGCACCGCGCGCCACGACACCACGCCGAAAAGCGCAAGCAGGATGCGCGTGAACACGTTCACCTTCTCCGCGCCGCCCGCGGCGAGAATCGCGCGGCGGGCACGCTGCATATGCTCGGCATCGGGCGAGTCGCCGATCATCTTCAGCGCGAAGTACGCCTTCACGGTCGCGGAAACGTCCATCGCGCCGCCGGTGAAGAGCGGCCAGCCGCCGTCCTCGCGCTGGATGCGCCGCAAATAGCGGCCGATCTTCGCTTCGAGCTTCTCGTCGGCCGTTTCGCCGAGATAGTGGACGAGCAGCACGTATTCAGCCGGAATGGTTGCGTCGGCTTCGAGTTCGTAAAGCCAGTAGCCTTCGGGGTGCTGCGCCGCGAGCAGCGCATCGGTAGCCAGGTTGACTGCGGTATCGAGCGCGGCGGCGGATACCTGCGCGCCCACGGCCAGGGATAAATCGTTCATCAGCGTTCCATCGATGGGTTCAACAGCGTGTCCGCGGCCTTCTGGCCGGAGCGGATCGCGCCTTCGATCGTCGCGGGCAGGCCGGTCGCCGTCCAGTCGCCCGCGAGCGTGAAATTGGGCCAGCGCGTGCGCGTGGCGGCCCGCAAGCCTTCCTGCGCGGGCACGGCGGCAAACGTCGCGTGCTCCTCGGCGACGACCTGCCAGGGCGGCGTCGGCACGGCGGGCATGCGCATCGCCTGCGCCGTTTCCCGCCACACCGCCTGCGCGAGCGCTTCGTGCGGCGTCGCGAGCCATCGGCCGGCGCTCGCGAGCGTGACCGACAAGCGCCCGTCGGCCGCGAAAATCCGGTCCGGCATGCCGTTGAGGAGGCACGTCAGCGGCGCCGAAGCGGGCGGCGCGTCCACGGCGAAATGCACGGTAACGATTGCGCGCGTTTCATCCGGCGCGCTCAGATCCGGCATCAGGCGGCGCGCCGCATCCGGCGGCACGGCGAGCACCACGCCGTCGTCCGGCCCGAGCGCGACCGGTTCGATCGCGCCCTCGAAAGCCAGCGAGCTTACACGCTCCTTCGAATCCGTGCCCGAAATGCCGATGCCCGCCACGCGCGAGCCGAGCCGGATGTCCGCGCCGCCGTATTGCAGAAGACGCAGCGCGGGCTCGACGAACGAGTGCGACAGCCCGCTTTTCGCGAGGAGCGGACGGCACGCCTGACCGCCCGCCGCGACCGTCTCGCGCAGCAGGCTGCCGGCGAGCTCCGCGCTCGCCTCGGACGGATCGGCGTTGAGCATCGCGCGCAGAAGCGGGCGCACGAGCAGGCTCCAGACGCGATCCTTGCGCCGCACCGATTCCTCCACCGTGCGGCCCGGCCTCGCCCAGAAGAGCGGCAGGAACGACAGATAATCGGCGGGCCGCGTGCCGGGCACGCGCGCATCGGCGTCGAAGATCCAGCGCGGCAATCGTCCCGGCGACATGCGGATCGTCCACGCGTCGCCGCTCGCCACATCGAAGAACGGATACTCGGCCTGCGTCGGGCCGGTCAGCGTATCCGCCGCGCCGATCGCGCGCAGATATGACATCGTCGATTGATTGCCCGATAGCAGCAGATGATTGCCGTTATCGATGGTGATGCCGAGTTTGGAATCGAAGTAGGAGCGGCAGCGGCCGCCCGCGTGAGCCGCCGCCTCGTGAAGCACGACGCGCGCGCCGCGCCGCTGCGCCTGCACCGCGGCCGCGAGGCCGGCCATGCCCGCGCCGACGACGAAGACCCGCCGGGACATCAGATCAGGTTACGCGCCACGATCCACAGCAGGCGCGAACGCGGCGTGCGCACGCGCGTGCGCGGCAGGTCGAAGCCGCGTTTCAGATTGGCGTCGAGCACGGTGCGATATGCCGCCGACATGATGCGCGGGGCGCGCACCTGCGAACGCGGCGACGCCGCCATGATCGCGTCGGACTGGGCGTAGTGGCCTTTCGCGCGCTCGGCCAGTACGGCACAGACGCGCGGCAGCCGCGCATCGCCGACGATGCTCGCCGGGTCGGTCGTCGAGATGCCTTCGCGCGCGAGCAGCTCGCGCGGCAGATACACGCGGCCGATCTCCGCGTCTTCGTCGATGTCGCGCAGGACGTTGGTCAGTTGCAGCGCGCGCCCGAGATGGTGCGCGAGACGCCGCCCGGCGTCCTCGTGCATCCCGAAAATCCTCACCGACAGCCGGCCCACCGCGCTCGCCACGCGATCGCAATAGAGATCGAGCGTGGCTTCGTCGGGCGCGACGATATCGCCGGCGGCGTCCATCGCCATGCCGTCGATCACGGCCTGGAAGTCGTCGCGGGAAAGCTGGAAAGCCTGGATGTAGTGCGTGAGCGCCTCGAGCGATTTCTTCGGCGTGCCGGCATAGCACGCGTCGATGTCCTCGCGCCAGCGGTCGAGCGCGAGCGCGCGCTCGCGGCGCGGCAGGGTGCCTTCGTCGGCGATGTCGTCGACCGCGCGACAGAACGCGTAAATCTGGTACATCGCGTCCCGCTGGGCGGCGGGAAGGATGCGCATCGCGAGATAGAACGAGCTTCCCGACGACGTTTTCGCGGCGTCGGGAGCAGGATCGTCAGCGATGATGTTGGAAACGGCCAAGACGGACTCCGCTGTGGCGCCCCCACGGGCAAAAATTAAGAGATCAGGCGACGGTTTCGAAGCGACCCGATGCGCGCGGAACACCCTGGCGCTTGCGTGATACTCGGGGCCGATCGAAGGAGGAAGCCGGCGCGAGCCGGCTGCGACTGCGCCGGAAGCGGCAAAGAGTATATCAATACTTTGCCCGATTGCGCCCGAGCCGCGCCGTGCAAGGCACAGCGGCCGATGCGGGAGGCGGGCCGGGCAGGCTCAGGCGAACCCGACTGCCCGATTCCGCCCTTCGCGCTTGGCCGTGTAAAGCGCCGCATCGGCCTCGTTGATGAGCGCCTCATACGACGAGGTGACGCCGGTCCGGGCACGCGCCGCGCCGACGCTCGCGGTGACCGGCACGCGCGCGCCCTGCACGTCGAAGGGCGTCTCGCCGATTGCGCGACGCACCTTCTCCGCGACGACCATCGCGTCGTCGAAAGTCGTACACGGCAGAAGCAGCGCGAATTCCTCGCCGCCGAAGCGTCCGAACACGTCCTGCACGCGCACGCTCCTCGCGACGCGCTCGGCCATCACGCGCAGCACGGTGTCGCCGACGAGATGGCCCAGGTCGTCGTTGATGCGCTTGAAGTGGTCGAGATCGAACAGCAGCATCGACAGTTCGCCGCCGTAGCGCTGCCAGCGCGAGAACTCGTCGCGCAGGCGCAACTCGAAATAGCGCCGGTTCGCAATGCCGGTCAGGCCGTCGCGATCGGCGAATTCCTGCAGCTTCGCCACGGCTTCGTCGCGGGCACGCTGCATCATGCTCGCGTGCGTCACGTCGGAAATCGTCACGCAGACCGCGCGCACCTCGCGCTCGTGCGTGAGCGGCATGAAGGTGCAGTCCTGCTGCATGAAGTCCACGCCGCCGGTGATTGGCCGGTCATGGTCGAACTTGAAGAGATACGGCCGCTGCTCCCACGAGCTGAAAGTGAAGCTGCCGAGCTGGAAGACGCTTTCGACCTTGCGCGTGAACCATACGCGCGGCAGTTCGGGAAAGCTCGAAAAAATGGACTTGCCGATCACCTGCTCGGCCGTCCTGCCGCTGTGGTCCGCCATGAAACGGTTCCACATCAGCACGTTCAGGTCGCGGTCGAGCACGAAGATGCCGAAGCCCACGCGCTCGATCACCAGTTCGCTCAGCACGTGGCGCAGTTCGTCCATGCTCACGATCGCATCCCGCTCAGAGACTCGAGAGAAGCGCGTCGAGCGCCTCGTTCAGATGCGCGATGGCATCCTCCGCCATCAGCATCACGAGATGAGCCCGGAAGCTGTGGTCCTCCAGCGCGAAATTCACTTCGAGCAGGAGCGCCGTCTTCCACGCGAGCATGGCGGGCTGGAAGACCTCGTCGAGGCCGATGTCCGAGCCGAGCATGCCCGGCGGCGAGAAGATCGGCGAGCGGCCGAGGCGGTCGAGTATGCACGACACGCACGCGCCCATCAGCACGGTGGCGACGTCGAAGACGAGCTCGGTGCGCGTCGTCGCCTCGTAGGTGGATTTGGTGTACGGATCGTCGACGAGCGCGCACAGCTGATCGACGCTGCCGCTCTTGCACAGCACGATCGCCTCGCCCTTGATGTCCGAGCGAAAGCCCTGGCGCACGGCCGTGACGGTATCGGTGATGCCGGTCATCTCGCGCAACGCGGCGGACGCGTCGGCCACGCTCACCACGCGCACGCGCGGCACCGACAGCTCGATGAACGTGCCGAGCAGCTTCGAGAGGCGCGTCGCGGCCTGCCCCATCGCCATGTTGGCGACTTCCTGGAGCGCATCGCGCTGGTCTTCGTTCAAGGCGGCTTCAACCATGGAGACCGTACTCCTTCAAAACGGGACGCAGCGCTTCGGGCGTCACCGGCTTCGGCAGGAACGCCATCGCGCCGAGCGCGCGCACCCGCTCCTGGGCCATCGGCTGCACGTCCGCGGACACGACGATCACGAAAGTGTTCAGATCCTCGTGCTGCAAGGCGTCGAGCACCTGATAGCCGGTCATGTCGGGCATCGTCAGATCGAGGAACATCACCGAGGCGCGGCCCGCCCGATAGTGCTCCAGCGCCTCCCGCCCATTGGTCGCGTAGGAAATCTCGACGTCCCAGTCCTTGGGCAGCGCGCGCGTCAGCACCTTGCGTGCGAGCAGGGAATCATCGGCAATGACAATCGGCAACGGCATGGTCGGCGAAATCGTTAAGCGGTTTTCGGGCTGAGGACAGTCATGTCAGCGCACACGGCATGCTCTCGCATTTGATTACGGCGTTCCGGCAGCGAACTTTACGGCGAGTGTCACGGATGAACCGGGGGCCGGCCTTTCGCACGGCGGGACTGCGGGCGCTGTCGGCCGTGCAATTCGTCGGCGACGAGCCATGCGCGGCGCATGTGGGCGTAGGCGCGCCATGCGGCGGGCGGGCGGGCGGGCGCGGCGCGGTGGGCATTCGCATCGCACACATTGCGGACTGGGTCTCGAACGGCGTCATGTTGCCTGCCCCGTGCATGATCCGGACGGTGTACGGACCTTGGCCTTTTTCTCCTCGCCTGGTCGCGCGGCTCGCCGGCTTGCGCCGCTCGAGCTGACTGTTTCCCCGGTACGCGCCGCGAGGCTGCTTTCGTCTGCGACGCACGCTCTGGCGGCGTATACGTCGGAGGATTGCATTGTCTGACTAACAGAATGTCAAAGCAACTCGTCAGAACGCCAAGCGCGAATTGATCCATCGAAATAATGTAAAAAACGGGATATTCTTACTCTTACAAACATGATGTGATACGTTTTCATACTTTTGTGTACGTTTGCGCTTCCGATAATCTCGCTAACTGTGCGGCGCGCCCGAGGTTTTATTCGACAGCCAAACCCGGCGTGCCCGGCCGATCGGCATGTTTCGTGCGTCCTTGGTGTGGTTGCATCGCTCGAACTCGATGAACGGCATCCGCCCCCGCGCCGGCATGGACGGGCCGTTTCGCCCGAGTAAAGTTTTCCAATTCGCTGCCAAAAATGACGCTGCAACGTGAGGAGTCCGACGCCGAGCCTGTGGCGGAACTGCGGCAGGAAGAACCGCCCTTCCCGGTGGTTCCCGAGCGCAACTTCGCGGCGCAGCGCATGACGCTCTACGCGCTGCTGGTCGCCGCGATCGTGCTGCCGTGCGTCTATGTGGCGGTCATCGCCTGGACCGACTATCACGCCCGCGTCGCCGACGCCTCCGATCTGGTCGCCCGCAATGCCCGCGTCGCGGAGGAGCATGCGCTCAAGGTCTTCGATCTGAACGTCACGCTCAACGAGCGCATCGTCGATCTGCTCGACGGTCTCGACGCCGACGCGATCCGCCGCGACGGCGCCGTCATCCACCAGCGCCTCAAGACGATCAGCGGCACCTATCAGCAGGTCGCGGCGGCGTCGGTGTTCGGCCCCGACGGCAGGCTGCTCGCGACGAGCCGCACGTATCCGACGCCCGATGTCTCCGTTGCGAACCGCGAGGACTTCGGCGGCATGCGCGCGGGCCGGCAGATGGAGCAGATTTCGCGCGTGATGACCAGCCGCGTCGCGGGCGACCAGGTCTTCAACACGGCGGTCGCGCGGCGCACGCCCGCGGGCAAGTTCGACGGCATGGTGTCGATCGCGCTGCGCCCGTCGTATTTCGCCGATTTCTACCGCGAACTGATCGGCGACAACCCGAGCGTCTCGCTCGGCCTCTCGCGCGAGGACGGCGAAGTGCTCGCGTGGTATCCGCCGCGTCCGCCCGGGCGCATGTCGCTCGCGGCCAGCTCGCCGCTGCGCGACATGTATCGCGCGGGCCGCAGGAGCGGGGTCGTGAAGATGGTGTCGGGACTGGACGATCAGGTGAAGATCGTCGCGTTTCGCCGCGTCGGCACGTACCCGATCTACGTCTCGAGCGGCTATCCGATCGCGACGATCTGGTCCGCCTGGTACGAGCATCTGAGCGTGCTCGCGCTGTCCATCTTCGCACCGTGCATCGTGCTGTGGGGCGTAATCGGCCAATCGCTGCGGCGCCTCGCGACCGAGGAAGAAGCGTGGGAACGCTGGCAGGCGGAAGCGTCGATGCGCCGCTCGATCGAATCCGCCTACCGCCAGGCGCGCAAGATGGAAGCGCTCGGCAATCTGGTCGGCAGCGTCGCGCACGACTTCAACAATCTCCTGATGATCGTCTCGACCAACGTGCAGATCGCCCGGCGGCGCGGCGCGCCCGGACTCGACCGCGAGCTCTCGGCGATGGAGCGCGCCTTGAAGAGCGGCCAGTCGCTCACTCGGCAGCTGCTCGGCGTCGCGCGCAAGCAGCCGTTGCGCAGCGAGACGATTGCCATCGGCAAATGGGTGCCGGCCGGGCGCGAACTGCTGCGCGCGTCGCTCGGGGCGAAAGTCGCGCTGAACGTCGAGGTCGCGCCGGACGTGTGGACGATCCGCGTCGATCCGGCGGAACTGGAGCTCGCGCTCATCAACGTCGCGGTGAACGCGCGCGACGCGATGCCCAACGGCGGCACCTTCACCGTGCGCGCCGACAACGTGCGCTTCCGTCACGAGGACGGCTTTCCGATCACCGGCGATTTCGTGCAGATCTCGCTGGAAGACACCGGCTTCGGCATGAATTCGGAAATCCTCGGCCGCGCGTTCGAGCCGCTCTTCACCACCAAGCCGAAGGGCATGGGCACGGGCCTCGGCCTGCCGCAGGTGTTTGCGTTCTGCGAGCGCGCGGGCGGCCTTGCGACCATCGACAGCGCGATCGGCGCGGGCACCGCCGTGCGCCTGTATCTGCCGCGCGCGGCGGCAGCGGGTACGCCGGGCGCGGTGGTCAGGGAAGAACACACCGCGGGGAAGGAAGCCGAAGGCCTGCGCGTGCTGCTCGTGGAGGACAACGAGGAAGTCGCCGCGGGCACCGAGGCGCTCCTCACGATGATGGGCCACCAGGTCACCTATGCCTTCAACGCCGATACCGCCGTCACCCTGCTCGAGGCGGCGCGCGCGGGCGCCCCGGCCGATTTCCCCTTCGATGTCGTGCTCTCGGACATCCATATGCCGGGGCAGTTGAACGGCATCGATCTGGCCGAGATGCTGCAGCGCTTCGAGCCGCGCATCCCGGTGATCCTCGTCACCGGCTACGCGGAGGAGCTCGACCGCGCGCGGCAAGTCGGCGCGCGCGTGCTGTCGAAGCCGTTCGATATCGCGCTGCTCGATTCGCTGCTGCGCGCGATCCGCGAACGCGTGCAGGATGCGAACGCCACGGCGCCCGACGAACGCGCCGCGCGCTCCGCCGACCGATAGCCCTGCGCTGCCGACTTTTGCACGCGCTTTTGTAAAAGCGCCGCCCGCCTGCCTGCCTTTTCGATCCGCAACGGCCCGCGCGCATCCGGCACGCGAGTTGCGTGATCGAAAGCATGTGCGGCGACCTTTTCGTTGCCGATCCCGGAATGACGCCCACCCGCAGGAGGCGCAAATGCGACACACCGTCATCGGAGTATTCGACACTTATGCACAAGCCGAGGACGCGCGCGCGGCCCTGATCTCCGCGGGCTTCCCACGCGCCGACATCGAGCTCCAGGCCAATCCCAAGCGCGACGACGCTGCCGCACCCTCGGACATGCCCGACGCCGAGACGCATCCGCAGCCCGGCATGCTCGCCAGCATCGAGCGCTTCTTCAGCATGCTGTTCGGCGGACGCGATCAGCCGCCGGAAGTCGCGCACTACTCGGAGGCCGTGCGGCGCGGCGCGGTGCTCGTCGCGGTGGATACGCCGAGCGCCGAGCAGGCCGACATCGCACGCGCGACGCTGACCGACAAGGGCGCGATCGACATCGACGAGCGCGCCGCCAGCTGGACGGCGCTCGAGCATGGCAGCCCGGCGATGCCCGCGGCGGCCGAGGACGACCGCGATCATTCGGTGCTGGACGAACTGGGGCTCGGGCGCGGCAGCGGCGTGCCGGGCCGCGAGCCCGTGAACGCCCCGAACGTGACTTCACCGCGTGCCCGGGCCTATCCGCGCGCCGATGTCGGCGACCCGGCGGCCGAGCCGCTGGACGACCCGCTGATGCGCCACGATGCCGCCTCGCTGACGCCGCGCGATTACATCAGCGACCCCGCCGATGATCCATTGCTCGGACGCAGCATGCAGTCACAATCGCAATCGCAGTCGATGGGGGGCGAAACCGAGCGCGCGGCCCGCGATCCGCTCTCCGGACGCGATCCGGTGACGGGCCGCGACCCGGGCGCGACGACGGGCATCGATCCGCTCGCCGGCACGCCGGCCGATCCGCTGGCCGCGCGCACCGAACTCGCGGGCGAATCGCTCTCCGAGCGCGACGCGCTGGCGGGCCTCGATCCGCTGCGCACGACGGGCGCCGTCCCGCCCGAACGCGCCGCCATGAACGAACCGGCACAGCAACGCGAGCCGCTGCCGGGCGCGCGCACGGACACGGCGTCCGAGTGGCGCTCCGTCGAGCCGCTCAGCCCGCTCGACGAACCGGCCGCGCCCTATCAATCAGGCACGGCGGGATCGGTGACCGCTTCGGCCGGAACGCAGGCGGCGGGGCCAGCCGGCGCCACCGGTCCGCAAACCGTGCCGAACGAGTACATGGAGTACGAGGAAGACTTCCGCACCGACTACGAATCGAAGTATTCGGCGACGGGCGCGCCGTACGAGGACTATCAGGGCGCGTATCGATACGGCGCGATGCTCGGCAACGACGACCGCTTCCGCAGCCGCGCATGGGATGATCAGATGGAATACGAGATGCGGCGCGACTGGGAAGCCAGGCACCCGGAAGGCGATACCTGGGAGCGCTTCAAGGCGGCGATCCGGCATGGCTGGGATCGCGTGACGGGGCATCATCACGTGTGACCGGCAGTGCGATACGCCGCTGACAGCGATCGGCCCGCGCGAGCGGGCCGATTTTTTATCGGCAAGGAAGCCGGATCACACGGCCCGATCGCGCACCCACGCCGCGTACCTGTCCATGAAAGTCTGCAGATACTTGCGCGTGTCCTCGGTCAGGATGTGGCCGTTCGCGTCGATGCGCTTCTCGTCGTGCTTGATGTACATCTCGGGGTGGTTCATCAGCATGATGTCGAGATACGCGCACACGCCGCGCAGATGCGACTGCGCGATCGCCGTGCCGATCGCGCCGACCGACGTGCCGATGATCGCGCCCGGCTTGCCGCCCCACGCGCTCTTCCCCCACGGCCGCGAGCCCCAGTCGAGCGCGTTTTTCAGCACGCCGGGAATCGAGCGGTTGTATTCCGGCGTCACGATCAGCAAGCCGTTCGCGTCCGCGATCTTCTGCTTGAACGCACGCGCGGACTCGGGAAAATCGCTGTCGTAATCCTGGCTATAGAGCGGCAGGCTGCCGATGTCGAGAAAGTCGAAGGAAAAATCGCTCGGCGCGAGCGAAACCAGCGCGTGCGCGAGCTGCTTGTTGAACGAATCTCGTCGCAGGCTTCCGACGACCACCGCGATCTTCAAGGCCATGACATCTCCCGGTTAGAGGATGAAAAGGTGGATGACCCGGACGATGAACCCGGTCCGGTTACGCCGCCAGCAGGAAGGCGCGCGTGCACATGATAGACACAACGCCGGAGAGTCGTCTTCGATCTCCGCGGTATCATCGCGGACTATTCTTGCGAAGAATTGAGCAATCCAGCTCCTGCCGCGTCGCGGCGCGGTTCAAGACCGACTATCCCCACCGTTATCCACAGAAAGTGTGGATAAGTCGGGGTAAGCGCTTCGCTGTTTAGTTTTTGATACGTAAACGAAACGAGGCGCCCATAAAGAGCGCCTCCTGCACCGTTTTTCGGCGAAAACCCCCTGCTTACTGACCGAAGAACACGTTGCATTGCGAAGCCGGACCTTGGCAGGTCGAAGGCTGCGAATCGGCCGCCTGAGCCGCGCCAGCGGCGGCGAACAGGGCGAGCGATGCAACCAATACGGTAAGAATGCGCTTCATGTGACACCTCCAGATCGATTCATTTGTCCGATCGCGTTCGATCGATGAGTCAACTTTAGCTATGAAGGGCTCACATAAAAACCGCACGGAGCGGAAATCGCTCTTACCGATCCGGTAACAATCCGCAGCTTTGAATCGGGCATCGCCTGCGAATCGTGGGCCAGCATTCAACCACTCTCGACAACAATGTGTTGGTTCAATCGGTATTTTTGTCCAATAGCTTTCCTCCTAGACTTTTCCCAAGCGTCACCCCGACGCAAGACGCATCCAGGAGGTTTCCAAATGAAGAACACACTGATCGGCGGTCTGGTTCTGTCGGCGCTTCTCGCTACCGCGCCCGCATTCGCGCAATCGACGTATGGCGGCAAGACCCGCGCGGAAGTCAAGGCGGAACTCGCGAGCGCCCGTCGCGCGGGCGATCTCGATGCGGTGAATGCGTTGAGCTATCCGCAACTGCGCCCGTATCAGGAACGGCACGCGCAACTTCGCGCGGACGCGCGCGACGCCGGCAACGTGCGCTAAGCACCGGTTTCAGAAAGATTCAGAGGACGCCGTCTGAGCCATCCCTCCTCCACCGTCGAACAGAAGGTGGTTTCGCCCGACGCTCCCGCGCCGGGCGTTTTTTTGCGCGCGATCTCCGCGGCGCTCAGAGCACAGCGGCGGCAGGCCGAACAGATGAAACGCGAGCCACCACGTCAGCCGCGGCTGTGCGAGAAGCTTGAGGCTCACGAGCGCGCCCGTCGCCCGCTTCGCCCTTTGCGCCGGGAAACAACCCGAGCGCAACCAGCACGGACTCTTCGCGAGCGACTTCGCCACGTGCCCGAGCGTCGCGGCAATGCGCTTTTCGGTTTGGAACGCGGGCTGATCGAGCATGCTCCAGGGCGTCTTTGCCATGATGTCGAAGAGCAGCGCGGGCAGCGCGAGATACACGACGAAACGATTGAGCTCCGACGCGGCGGCCGGTCCCAGCTTGTTCAGCTTGCGGCACGCATAGCCCGCGAAGATGAGACCGAAGACCGGCAGGATGATCTGAAGAGCGGAGTGAGCAGCGAGGAAATTGCGACGGACGGGGAAACCGGCGAAGGCATGAGGAAACAGCGTCGAGCGTGAGAGGAAAGGGCGAGAGGCTACTCCTTGCCGAAAAGGTGAGGCGATTCGGGATGCGTGCGACGGTGAGCCGGCCGACACGCTTGCGACTCACTGTTGGACGGACCTTATGGATCACGAAGTATTCCGCCATCTCAGTTCCGTGTTTAAGGGAATGATGCAAGCCCTTGTTCCATAAAGCATTCGATTCCGGCAGTCCGGCGGCGCCGGTACGCGGCCAACGCATGACGGCCGGCGCTGCCGCCGACCATCAACGAACGAAGATCCCCGCTGCGCGACTCAAGGTGAGGCGATACGGGAGCCCGACGAAAGTCACGGCAATTGCATTGAGCGATGCGGCAGCCGCCGCGTGCGCCCAAAGCAAAACCCAATGCCGACAAGCACTTGCGCCCTTCCGCGCTGCCGGAGGAAGTCACGCCCGCACCGTCGCGGCAGCTCGAAGGTGAGAGAGTTCGGGACCCGCCTCCGACGGAACGAAGCTTGCTGCACGCTCAGCCTTCGTACACTCTCACGCATTCGCGCGACATGAAAATCAAAAGATTCTGGGCCTGGGGCGCCGCGGCGCTGGTGGCGATCGGCGGAATCGGCACGCTCGTCGCCTGGGTATCGAACGGGGCGCGCAAGCCGGGCAACGAGCATGTTCCGGAACCGTCGAAAGCCGTCGATCTCGATCGTTATCTCGGTCATTGGCACGAATTCGCCCGCTACGAGAACCGTTTCGAGCGTAACTGCGAAGCGGTGACCGCAAACTATGCGCGTCGGGAGGACGGGCTCGTGTCGGTCATCAACGGATACCGGCAAGGCGGGCTCGGCGGACCGTACCGGTCGGCGGAGGGACGCGCGAAGATCGTTCCGGGATCGAACGGCACGAAGCTGAAGGTGTCGTTCTTCGGTCCGTTCTACGTCGGCGACTACTGGATTCTCGATCACGCCGACGATTACTCGTGGTCCATCGTCGGCGAGCCCAGCGGGCGCTATCTATGGATCCTGACGCGCGAGCCTAAGCCCTCGTCGGAGTTGCGCCGCTCGCTGATCGAGCGCACGCGCGCGCTCGGCTACGACGTCACGATGCTGCGCGAGACGCAGCACGGCTGACCGGTCAATCGTCGATGGCGGCGTAGATCAGCCGCTCGTATTCCTTCGCGAGCGGAAACGGCTCGGCCGCGCGCCGCTGGATCAGCATGATGCCGATCATGTTCTCCACCGGATCAGCGAACCAGCTCGTGCCGAGCGCGCCGGGCCACGCGAACGAGCCCGTCGAGCGATAACCGGCGGGCAGTTGCTGCGCGGGATCGTCGATGACCGATACGCCGAGGCCGAAGCCCTGCGCGCGCCAGATCGGATAGCCGAACGCGGGAATCGCGCGCTGTTCGGGCGTGAGAAAGTTCGAGCGCATCAGGTCGACCGACTTGTGCGAAAGCAGGCGCGGCCCGCGTGCGCGCTCCGCCGCGTCGCCTTGCAGACGGCCGCGGCCGAGCAGCACGCGCGCGAACTGCAGATAGTCGTCGGCGCTCGAGACCAGGCCGCCCCCGCCGCTTTGAAAGCGCTTCGGATTCAGCCAGCGGCTCGTCGACGGATGATCCTCGGCGGAGCGCTTGCCGTTCGCATCCACGGCATAGGAGGTCGACAGCCGCGCCGCCTGCTCCGATGAAACCGAAAAACCCGTATCGCTCATGCCGAGCGGCTCGAAGATGCGCGTGCGGAAAAACTCGCCGAGCGGCATGTCGGCGACGCGCTGCACGAGCGCGCCGAGCACGTCGGTGGAAATGCCGTAATGCCAGCGCTGGCCCGGCGGGTACATCAGCGGCAGCTCGGCGACATGTTCGAGCCAGCGCGCCGGATCGACCATCGAGTCGAAGCCGTTGAAGACGCTTTCGTATGCGGCGGCCAGTTCGCCCGCCGCCGTGAAGTGATACGCGAAGCCCGCGCGATGCGTGAGCAGGTCGAGCAGCGTGATCGGCTGCGTCACGGGCGCGGTCTGCGTGAGCGGTCCTTCGGGATCGCGCAGCACCGTGAGCTTCGCGAGTTCCGGCAGCCAGTTCGTCACCGGCGATTCCAGCGCGATGCGACCTTCCTCGACCAGCATCAGCGCGGCGACGCTCGTGACGGGCTTGGTCATCGACGCGATGCGAAACAGCGTGTCGCGCGACATCGGCGTGCGGCTTTCGATGTCGCGAAAGCCGAGTGCATCCGCCTGTGCGATTTCGCCGTGCCGCCAGGTCAGCATGACGATGCCGGCGATATGGCCCGCATCGACGAAACGCTGCATGGCGGTGCGTGTTTGCGCAAGGCGCGCGGAATCGAAGCCGGCGTTGGCCATCGTTACTCCTTGTCGGGACAATTGCTCGCTTCGATGCCGCGGCGCGCGGCTAGTTCGCCTTGCAGGCGACGAGCAGCGCGTTCTGGTTGTTTTCGGTCGACTGGCCGAGTACGTCGTAGCCGCCCGGGCAAAGCGCCTTGGCGTTGTCCGTGCAGTTGCTCCAGCCGCCGTAGGCGGGGCACTGGATCTGCTGCGTGGGGCGTCCATCGGCGGAAAAAAGCGGCGGCGCGCTGCTGCATCCGGCAAGCGCCCAGGCGCCGCCCGCGAGCATGACTGAAAGGCCGATTGCTTTGCCGAGTTTCATGCGATACCCCTTTGATTCCTGGTCGTTATTTTCGATTTCGCGAGTATGCCACGCAAAGCTTTCGCGTCGATCTGGCGTATGCGCGAACGCGCCTCAGACGGAGATGCCGAGCGCGGCGATCTTCTTGTAAAGCGTCGCCCGTCCGATGCCGATTTTCTCCGCCGCATCCGCCACGCGGCCGCCGCTCGCGCGCAGCGCGTCCGAGAGATAGCGTCTTTCGAAATCCGCCATCGCGTCGGCGTAGGACATCCCCGGAAAGGCGGCGCCTTCCGGCGCGGGCGGCTCCGCCTGCACCGCGAGCGCGACACGCCCGGCGTCGATGAACGCGCTCAGCGCGGGGGCGTCGATGTCCTCGGACTCCGAGAGCATCAGCGCGCGCTCGAGCGTGTTGCGCAGTTCGCGCACATTGCCCGGCCAGGAGTACGCCTCGAGCAGCCGCAGGGCGTCCTTGTGCAGCACGAAATGGGCGACGCGCTCCGGCCGGACGTCGCCCGACAGGTCTTCCAGAATCGCGTAGGCAAGCGCCTCGATGTCGCCGAGCCGCTCGCGCAGCGGCGGCGCGTGGATCGTCAGCACGTTCAGGCGATAGAACAGGTCCGCGCGAAAGCGTCCCGCGGCGACGAGCGCGGGAAGATCCGCCGAAGTCGCCGCGATGATGCGCACGTCCGCGCGCACGATGCGGTTCGAGCCGAGCGGCTCGAACTCCTTGTCCTGCAGCACGCGCAGGAGCTTGCCCTGGAGCGGCAGCGGCATGTCGCCGATTTCGTCGAGAAAGAGCGTGCCGCCGTCGGCCAGCTCGAACTTGCCGACGCGGCCCTTGCGCTCCGCGCCCGTGTATGCGCCCGCCGCCGCGCCGAAGAATTCGACTTCGAGCAGCGTGTCCGGAATCGCCGCGACATTGACCGTCACGAGCGGCTTGCCGGCGCGGGTCGATGCGCCGTGGATCGCGTGCGCGAGCAGTTCCTTGCCGGTGCCGGTCTCGCCGAGCAGCAGCACGGGCGAATCGACGAGCGCCGCGCGCCGGGCCTGGCGCTTCACTTCGAGGCTGACCGGGCTCGTGCCGACGAAGCTCGAGAACGTGTACTTCGCGCGCCGCGCCTGCGCGAGCGACTGGCGCGTCGCGATCAGTTCCTGCTGCACGCGCGAGTAATGCGCGAAGAGTGGCGTGAGCGCCTTCATTTCGTCGAAGAGCGCGAAGCCGATCGCGCCGATGGTCGCGCCCGATTCGTCCTTGAGCGGCAGACGCGTGACGACGAGCGGCTCGCGGTCCGTCTCCAGGACATCGAGCAGGATCGGCTTGCCCGTCGCGACGACTTCGCGCATCAGGCTGTTGGGGATCACGGCTTCGCAGTCGAGGCCGATGGCGTCGAGCGGGTCGGCAAAGCCGAAGCGCGCCGCGTAGCGCTTGTTGATCCACACGACGCGCGCGTCCGCATCGACGATGAAGGTGCCTTCGCTCAGATTCTCGAAAGTCTTGAAAAGCGACTCCATCGCGCGCCGCATGACGTCGCTATAGTCCGCGGGGACGTTGATCCAGTCGTTGCGCATACCGCCTTCGTCTCCTTATCTCTCTTTCGAGACGAAATATCTCAATTCCGAGACGAGCGGACAATCCGCATCTGCACTAACCTTCTGGAGGCGATGACGACCGGGCGAGTTCCGCGGCTGTCTCGATCTGGAGACATCCGGCTGAAATCTTGCGATGCCATGCTTGCCCGATGCCCGTCCGGGCTGGGGTTCGGCGCGCTGGCACGAAAGCTGCGTTTGCCCGCGCGGCGTGTCACCATCGCGCTGGAAGGGGCTTCCGCGGCTTTCAGGAGAGGCTCGCGGACTACGTTCAAAGAACAAACCACTCACGGAGACTCAATGTCGTTCATCATCGTGCTCGCCGCCCTGGCGTTCCTGATGCTGGCTGCCTATCGCGGCTACAGCGTCATTCTTTTCGCGCCGATCGCAGCGCTCGCAGCCGTCCTCCTCACCGATCCCGCCGCCGTCGCGCCGGTGTTTTCCGGCATCTTCATGGAGAAGATGGTCGGCTTCGTGAAGCTCTACTTCCCGGTGTTCCTGCTCGGCGCGGTGTTCGGCAAGGTCATCGAACTGTCGGGCTTCTCCGAGTCGATCGTCGCCGCCGCGATCCGCTATATCGGCAAGTCGCGCGTGAATGCGGTGATAGTCGCGGTGTGCGCGCTGCTCACCTATGGCGGCGTGTCGCTGTTCGTCGTCGTGTTCGCGGTGTATCCCTTCGCGGCGGAGATGTATCGCCAGAGCAATATCCCGAAGCGCCTGATGCCGGGCGCGATCGCGCTGGGGGCGTTCTCGTTCACGATGGATTCGTTGCCGGGCACGCCGCAAATCCAGAACATCATCCCGACGACGTTCTTCAAGACGACCGGCTGGGCCGCGCCGTGGCTGGGCGTGATCGGCTCGGTGTTCATCATCGTGGTGGGGCTGACGTTTCTCGAGTGGCGCCGCCGTTCGGCGATGGCGAAGGGCGAAGGTTACGGCACGTCGCTCGTGAACGAGCCGGAGCGGGTCGAATCGACTTCGCTGCCGAATCCCGTGCTGGCGATCGCGCCGCTCGTGCTCGTGGGCGTCGCCAACTTCGCGCTGACCAAGTGGATTCCGACGTGGTATGGCGCGAGCTACACGGTGACGCCTGAAGTGCTGCCGGGTGTCCACGCGCCGGTGACGACGGCGGTCAAGACGGTCGTCGCGATCTGGGCGGTGGAGGGTGCGTTGCTGCTCGGCATCGTGCTGGTGGTGCTGACCGCGTTCTCGCGGGTGAAGGAGCGTTTCGCGGGCGGCACGCGCGCGGCGGTCGCCGGGGCCTTGCTTGCGGCGATGAATACGGCTTCCGAGTACGGCTTCGGCGGCGTGATCGCGGCGCTGCCGGGGTTCATCGTCGTGTCCGATGCGCTGAAGAGCATTCCGAATCCGCTCGTCAATGCGGCTATTTCGGTGAGTTCGCTTGCGGGAATTACCGGGTCGGCGTCCGGCGGTATGAGCATCGCGCTTGCTGCCATGTCGGATACGTTCATCGCGGGGGCGCAGGCGGCGCATATTCCGCTCGAAGTGCTGCACCGGGTCGTCGCGATGGCCTCGGGTGGGATGGATACGTTGCCGCACAACGGCGCTGTTATCACGCTGCTCGCGGTTACAGGACTCACTCATCGGGAGTCTTATCGCGATATCTTCGCGGTCACTGTTATTAAGACTTTGGCTGTCTTCTTTGTTATTGCTGTGTATTACTTGACTGGGATTGTTTAAGTTTTCTTTTTGGGGCGGTGCGGTTGGGCTTTCGGGGAATCCTGTATTCGCGTCGGTCTATTAGCATTGCCCCTGTGCGGCGCAACGCTAATAGACCACTAAGAATTCAGGATTCCACAGAAGCACAAAGCAACCGCAAAAAAAAAAGCAACAATGACCCCGGCCACACAAGGCCAAAACAAAACCGATTTGAAGGAGGCAAACCCCACCCATGACTCACCCCACATCGACCCCATTGCTCGCCGGCAAAACGGCTCTCGTCACCGGCTCGACGAGTGGAATCGGCCTCGGCATCGCCACAGCGCTCGCACACGCCGGCGCGAACCTCGTCCTCAACGGCTTCGGCGATGTCGAAAGCGTACTGAAGCAGATCGAGGCAACCGGCGCGAAAGCCGTACACCACCCCGCCGACATGACCAAGCCCGCCGAAATCGAAGCGATGATCGCCTTCGCGAATGAAAATTTCGGCGCAGTCGACATCCTCGTGAACAACGCAGGCATCCAGCACGTCGCGACCATCGACGAATTTCCGGTCGATCGCTGGGACGCGATCATCGCCATCAACCTCAGCTCGGCGTTCCACACGATGCGCGTCGCGTTGCCGCAGATGCGCGCGCGCAACTGGGGCCGCGTGATCAACATCGCATCCGTGCACGGGCTCGTGGGGTCGACAGGCAAGTCGGCCTACGTGGCCGCCAAGCACGGCATCGTCGGCCTGACGAAGGTCGCCGCGCTCGAGAACGCCCGCACCGGCGTGACCGTCAACGCCATCTGCCCCGGCTTCGTGCTCACCCCGCTCGTGCAGAAGCAGATCGACGACCTCGCCGCGCGCGACTCGCTCTCGCCCGACGCCGCGCGCGCCAAACTGCTCGGCGACAAGCAACCGTCCGCGCAATTCGTCACGGCCCAGCAGATCGGCGACATGGCCGTGTTTCTCTGCTCCGATGCCGCAAGCGAAATGCGCGGCGCGGCGCTGCAGATCGACGGCGGCTGGAGCGCGCAATAACGCGGGCATCACAGTTGAGCGTTTTGGTCGGATTCCCCTAAAGAATGTGAGGATAATGGCCGTTATGTCCGTGTAATTCAGAGCGCGCCGTCCGTCGTTCGGGCGGCGCGTGCATCGGGAGAAGAGCAAGGACATCATGCGCAACAACCAGCCTGTCACTCAGCAAGAGTTCGATTTTCCCGCCTCGGAGATGCTCGTCTCCGCCACCGATCTCTCCGGCAACATCCAGTACTGCAATCCCGCTTTCGTGCTGGTGTCCGGCTTCTCGCGCGAGGAACTAATCGGCAAGCCGCACAACCTGATCCGCCATCCCGACATGCCGCACGAAGCCTTCGCCGATATGTGGGCGACGATCCGCGCCGGCCGCCCGTGGACCGCGCTCGTCAAGAACCGCCGCAAGAACGGCGACCACTACTGGGTGCGCGCGAACGTCACGCCGGTGATGGAGCATGGCAAGGCGGTCGGCTACCTCTCCGTGCGCGTGAAGCCGAGCCGCGAGGAAGTGCGCGAAACGACCGCGCTGTATGCGCAGATGCGCGCAGGCAACGCGTCGCACCGGCTCGTGCGCGGCGCGCTCGTGAGGTACGGCCTCCGGGGCAAGCTCGCGGCGCTGGCGCACATGCCGGTGAGCGCGCGCCTCGGCACGGCGTTTGCCGCCGCACCCGTCGTCATGCTGATCGCGGCCCTCGCCGGCTGGCGCGGCGCGCCGCCGCTGCCGTTCTGGCTCGCGCTCGGCGCGGGCATGGCGGTGAGCTTCGCGGGCTGGCTCGCGCTGTCGCGTCAGGTGAATGCGCCCGTGCGCACGATGTCCGGCTTCGCCGCGCGCATGGCCGCGGGCGATCTGACCGTCGACATGCCCGACGCGCGACACGACGATCTCGGCGACGTGCAGCGCGCGCTCGCCCAGCTGAAAGCGAATCTCGCGGCAATCGTGTTCGACGTGCGCGGCCAGATCGGCGGCGTGCTCGACGCCGCGACCGAAATCTCGAGCGGCAACACGGACCTGTCGCGCCGCACGGAATTGCAGGCGGCATCGCTCGAGCAGACCGCCGCGACGATGGATCAGCTGACCACCACCGTGCAAGGCAACGCCGACGCCACCGTTCGCGCGCTCGAGCTCGTCAAGGAAGCGCAGGTCGCGGCGGACGACGGCGGACGCATCGCGAGCCAGGTCGAGCAGACGATGGCGGGCATCACGGCGGCGTCGCGGCGTATCGCGGACATCACCGACGTGATCGACGGCATCGCGTTCCAGACCAACATCCTCGCGTTGAATGCGGCCGTCGAGGCGGCGCGCGCAGGCGAGGCGGGCCGCTCGTTCGCCGTGGTCGCGACCGAGGTCCGCAACCTGGCGCAGCGCTGCGCGGCATCGGCGAAGGAAATCGAAGGCGTGGTGGCGACGAGCGTCGCGCAGATCGAGCAGGGCACGAGCCTCGTCTCGCGCACGACCAGCCAGATGCGCGCGATCGACGAAGCGGTGAACCGCGTCTCGACGATCATCATGGAGGTCGCGAAGGCGAGCGGCGAACAGGCCGAGGGCATCGCGCAGGTGAATCAGGCGGTCGCCCATCTCGACGATTCGACCCAGCAGAATGCCGCGCTCGTCGAGCAGGCGGCGGTCACCGCCAAGCGCCTCGCCGAGCGCGCCGTGGTGCTCGACGAAGCCGTGCGGCTCTTCACCATCGCAAAGGTCTGAAGATGCGCGCGCAGCCTCGACACGCGCGTCGCTTGGTACTATCGGAGCATTGCCAACGAGGAGTGTCTCCGATGACCGCTGAGAACAATCGCACGGAAGAAGCGCGAGCGATGGAACGTATCGTCAATGCGACGCGTCAGGTTCAATCCGCCTTTCTTGCGCTGCAGAAGCAGTTTCCGCCGGAAGGCGACGGCCGCCCGTCGCAGATGGCGCTGCAGACCTTCGACGCCGCGCTCCAGGAACTCGAAGACGCGCAAGCCGCGTTCGATACGATGCTCAACGATCTGTTCGACGGGAACCGTTAGCCGGGAGAAAGCGGCGGCGTCACCCGTCGATGGACTGGCGCCGGGTTCCCTTTTCGCGTCGCGCGCCTCGCGATCGTCGATCGCGAAGGTGACTGCGCGTGTCGGATCTTCGAGTCGCCGATGTCACGGCCGATGCGGACCTCCGTGCCGTGCGCGGATTGCTCGCCGTTCGCCCCGTTCCTCGACTAAGCATATATGTTAAAAATTGTCGATGAATTACTAAGCCATCCTAATCACGATTAGGATCGAAGCTTCATCTCGCGGTTCCGTCAACGGAAAGATCGAAAGCCACGGTCACCGCGTCTACGAGCTTCGAGCCGCGAATAGCCAAGCGACGGAGGGCATCCATATTGACCGTAACGTCAAGAGTCATCGAACCGAGAATCGCGCCGGACGGTTCGGTTCATTACTCCTCCGTCACGTCGCCTCCTGACGCCAGCACTGCGGTTTGCTACATCGTTCCAGATCGCGTCATTCCTGTGATTTTTGTGCCTGGAGTAATGGGGACGAATCTGGCCAAAGCTCCACGCCGTGAACCCGAAGAGCCGATTTGGCTGCTCGACAGCATGACCACGGTCATGTCATGGATCACAAAGCGACCGGCCGAACGAAGGCGATCACTCGATACTGAAAGAACCCGAGTGTACTCGGGCGGCAAGATCGCATCCGGCACCAATCTGCCGGAGAAAGAACTGCGCCGTCGCGGCTGGGGCGAGGTCGCCTATATGAGCTATGGCGAGTGGCTCGTCTGGCTGGAAAACGCGCTCAATGATGTGCACGCCGGAACCGATCATGGACGCAAGGGTCTGCGCGCGAGCTTGTGCGAGATGGCGACGCCGGGAATCGGAACGCTCAGCCATGACGAAGTGGCGCTTTCGTACAAATATCAGTTTCCCGTTCACGCAGTGGGCTACAACTGGCTCAAGTCCAATGCGGACTCAGCCAATCGTCTCGCGGAAAAAATCAAGGAGTTCACGGCCTATTACCGAGACACATACCATTACCAGTGCGACAAGGTGATTCTCGTCACCCATTCGATGGGAGGCTTGGTCGCCCGCCACTGTTCAGAAGTGCTGGGCCTGCGCGACAGCGTGCTGGGCGTCGTTCACGGCGTGATGCCGGCCACGGGCGCTGCCGCGACGTACAAACGCATGAAGAACGGAACGGAAGGCGTCGCAGGTCTCGTGCTCGGTCCCAACGCCGCCGCCATGACAGCGGTGGCGGGCAGCGCGCCGGGACCACTGCAGTTGCTGCCGAGCCGCGATTACGGCATGGGCTGGCTGCGCATTCGCGATGGCAAGCAGTTGGTCGCCCTACCCGTTTCCAACCCGTATAGCGAAATCTATGCGGTGCGCGGCACGTGGTGGGGACTCTGCGACGACACCCTGCTCAATCCGCTCGATCCCGATAAGAAAACCATAGATCAGGACTGGACGCAGTTCACAGATCTGATCCGACGGTATGTGGAGCCATTTCATACGGGCATCAGCGGCAGGTATCACCTCAATACCTACGCGTTTTACGGCGACGATGTCGCGCACGCCGCGTTCGGCAATGTGACATGGGCGCAGCAAGCGCCGTCTCTGCTGCGCGGCCATATTCCACCGCTGCAGCACTTGCTTGGCGAGCGTGGAACGGATGATCCCGGCTGCGGAGGCGTGCTTCTCAAGGTCACCCAGGAAGGCAAAACCGCCGTCGCCAGCTTTTCCTTGCAAGATCCGGACGAGAACGGCGACGGCACCGTGCCGGTGCGTTCGGGGCGTGCCCCAGGCAATCGTGCGAAGGCTTGCATCGCGTTCAGCGGAATCGACCACGAAGGTGCCTACAAGCTCGACGCCACCCGGCGTTTCACGCTTGCGGCCATCACTCGCATCGCCCAAGGTGTCAAGGGCACCGCGCTCGAATACAAGACATGAATCTGCGCAAAACAATCTTTGTCGTTTGCCTTGCCGTGGCGGCAGCGGCATGCAATCGCACGCCACCGCTCACTGATTCGGAAAAGAACATCGTGAATGAGCTGACTGGAAACCTGAAAACGCGCTGTGTGGGACGCTACCTCATCGACATGCCCGTCGACGCGCCGGAATACGGTGACGCAAAAGTGCAGGGGGTCATCGTACAAGCCGACCCTCTGTCACTGGATGACTACCATGCCAAAGTGGCAAAACGCGAAACAGAATTGCGGGCAATCAAAAGCGTCGATGCTTATCCGTTCCTTTACGAGTCCGGCGAGGCGCGCGGAAAGAACACCTGGTATTTCGTTCATCGCGACATTCCCCACAACGATCCAGCAACACGCGTCATCGAAGCCTACAAGTGGGAAAGCGGCTTTGTCTTCGAATTAAGGATTGAAACCTTCGACTACGAGCACCCGGATCGCACCGATGACCCGATCGTCAAGCAATTCGACGTCAAGAACAGATTGCCTCAGCAGAAGGAACTGGTATTCGGCACGCTCGACAAAATTCGCGCCCGCCCGAGCGACGAGATTCCAAAGGAATCCGGTTTCTGCTTCTCGGGTGGCTTTCTGGCAAACAAGAACTGGCGAGACGACGACGTCTACACGCATTACGCGCTGAACGATCGAACGGGTGTGGGCTTCACGCTGATGACCAACGGGAATACCTATGAGGAAGCGACGCTTCTTGAGCGTGGCCTGGAGGCCCAAATGCTATTTCATGGTGAGGCAGGCAAAGTCATCCGTAAGGGATCGGTAGATCTGGCAGGAATGAAGGCAGAAGAATGGCTAACCGAAACCGTCTCCGATGCTGGCGTTCCAGAGCAAAGATTTTCTCTCGAGCTCAATCCGACACGCAGCGGGACGAACGCCCCGTTTCTCTCACTGGACATGATCAATGGGGCGCCGCGTCGAGGCGGAGACGCTGAGCTTCAACATGCACCATTAACGCGGGGTGAGGCTCTCGCGTTGTGGGATGCGGTATCAAGAACCTTGCGTCTGCGCCCTGGCGCATTGTGATGCCTGTGGCATCCGCGGGAAGGAAAATCCCTCCGGTCTGATCCAGCCGGGATCTTCAAAGCGATTCGGTCGATCGCTCATGCGTCGCGCAGTTCCGCGACACCCTCGCGCGCGTCGCCGGGCGGCCCGTTCAGCGCCGCCTCTCCGCCCGAATCATTCAAGCCGGCCCACGGCACGCCGTCCGTGGACTGACGGCGCGCGGCGGCCACGCATGCGTCGACGAGCTCTCGGAACGACACCGCCGCCGAACTCGTGCGCACCAGCACTTCGCCTTGCAGCGGACTTTCGGGAAACACCAGCCCGACGATCAGTTCAGCCGAGGGCGCGCGCTGATGCAGCCGCCTCAGCAGATTGCGCAGATACGGCGGCGATTCGGCCGCATCGAACGACACCACGCAGATGATCGTCACGTCCGAAAGATCGACTTCGCCGAAGCGTCCGCGCGAGAAGCGCTCATAGCCCGCGAGGTCCGCGTGAAGCCCGTGCTTGCGGAACAGCTGCACGGCGATGGTCGCCGCGAGATCGTCCAGTTCGCTTCGGCCCGCGATGCACAGCACGGACGCCGTGTGCCCTTCCTTCTCCGCATCGAAGCGCGCGGGCGGAGTCTCGGGCGACAGCCTCGGCTCGTCTTCCGCGGATTCCAGGCTCACGGGCGGCTCTGCCCGGCGCTCGACGTTCACCGTCGTGTCGTCCGCATCTTCCAGCCCTTCGATGATGTCGAGCGCCGACTCGTTGATGCGTCGCAGCTGGTCCGCCGTCACCACCCCGCGCAGCACGTCGCTGTGCGCGTAGCGCAGCCCTTCGAGCGCGACTTCGTCGTAATAGGCAATGAGCGAGCGCTCCTTGAGCAGCGTCTCGGCCTGCACGAGCGCCTCATCCGGATCGTTCGCGAGCAGGCGTTGGTAGAAGTTCTCCGCGGGCGTGAGCGCCGGCCGGTCGCCGAACAGCACGTCGAGGAATTCGAGGCGATCGACGTGACGGCCGAGAATCACGAGGCACAGCGTGAGCGGCGTCGAGAGCACGAGACCGATCGGCCCCCAGATCCAGCTCCAGAAGATCGCCGCGACGATCACCGCGAACGGCGAGAGGCCCGTGCTGTGCCCGTAAAGCAGCGGTTCGACGACCTGCCCCGCCACGATGTCCGTGACGCCGAAGAGCACGATGGTCCACACGAGCATCGCCCAGCCCGGCCCGACTGCGGCAGCGAACACGACCGCGACGATCGCCGCGATCCACGTCCCGACATAGGGCACGAAGCGCAGGAGCGCGGTCATCACCCCGAAAAGCAGCGCGCCCGGCACGCCGATGATCGCAAGTCCGATCGAAATGACGATGCCCGCACCCACGTTGATGCCGAGCTGCGCGAGGAAATAGCGCGACAGGCGCCGCGCGGCCTCGTCCATCGCCGTGGTCGCGCGATGCAGGTCGCGCGAGCCGAAGAGGCGGATCAGGCGATCGCGCAAATCCTCGCGCTGCAGGAGGATGAACACCGCGACCACGAGCACGATGCCGGTGGTCTCCAGCGGACTGACGATCGGCGAGAGAAAGCGCTGCGCCAGCTCCAGCGGCGACGGCGACGGCTCGTGCACTTCGACCGGCATCGGCTGATCGATCGGCGAGGCGGCGGGGTTGTCCTCGTTCTTCGGTTCCTGCTCGCGCGCGGGCGAAAGCCGCTTCAGCGCGCGCGACGCGCGGCCGAGAAACTCGTCGGCGCGCCCAACCGTCATGCGCTGCACGGAGTCGATCTTGCGCTCCACCGCGACCTGATACTTCGGCAGGTCGCCGGCGAGCTGCGCCACCTGGGCGCCGATCAGCGCGCCGACCGCCGTCAGCACGGAAAGCGCGATCACCACCGCGACGATCACCGACGGCACCTGGCCGAAGCGCAGCCGCCGCAGGAAGTCGACGAAGGGGGCGAGCAGAAAGCTCAGCAGAATCGCGAGGATGATCGGGATCATCACGGCGCGCCCGAAATACAGCGCGCATATGATGATGACGCCCGCCACCAGCGACGCCAGCGCGCGCACGCCGGGCGCCTCGGGCGGCAGGATCTTCGCGGGTGGCCGGCGCGGCCCGGGTGCTTGCGGCATGGAAACGGCTCGCTATAAGAGTGAAAGGCACACGGCGCACGGCATGCCGGGGCGCGACCGGCTTTCGGGGGCGGTCAAGGGACCCTCAAGCAAGGCATGTGCCGTCGCTGAGGTGCCCGTGTGCCCTTGAGGTGAGGCAGTTCGGGAGCCGAATTCTACTGCAATCGCTTCAAGGTGAGGAAATACGGGAACCGAAGCCCTCGTCAGCAGTGAGCTTGGCCGCCAGATCTTCCTTCACTGTTCTTGTTTCGAGAATGGTGATTTGAAAATCGCCCGTATTCTGCTTCCGGGCGCAAGAACCCATACTTGATTCGCAGGACGGGGAGATCTCCCGGCCATCAATCAAACAAGGGAACGTGCCATGAAGCTCTATCATCATCCACTGTCCGGCCATGCGCACCGCGCGCGTCTTTTCCTGAATCTGCTGGCGATCGATCACGAGGAAGTCTTCGTCGATCTCGCCAAGGGCGCGCACAAGACGCCCGAATACCTCAAATTGAACGTCTTCGGCCAGATTCCCGTGCTCGTCGACGGCGAGCATGTGATTTCCGATTCGAACGCGATCCTCGTCTATCTCGCCAAGAAGTCCGGCGATACCCAATGGCTGCCCGAAACGCCCGCCGGAGCCGCCGCCGTGCAGCGCTGGCTCTCGGTCGCAGCGGGCCAGATCGCGTTCGGCCCCGCCGCCGCGCGTCTCATCACCGTGTTCGGCAGAAAGTTCGACGCCGAGGAAGTCATCGCCCGCGCGCACGCCATCCTCGAGGTGATCGACGGACAACTCGCCGGCCGCCAATGGATCGCGGACGTCGCCAGCGCGCATCCGACCATCGCGGATATCGCCCTCTACAGCTACATCTCGAGCGCGCCGGAAGGCAACGTCGATCTGTCGGCTTATGCGAACGTGAACGCATGGCTGCGCCGCATCGAGGCGCTGCCCGGGTTCGTGCCGTTTCAAAAGACAGCCGCCGGTCTCGCGGCGTAAACCGACGCGGCGGCATCGCGGTGACGCGTGGCCGCCGCGCCCGGTGTGTGGAGGCATACGATCATGTCCACTTCCGCGGTCATCCCTGTCGTGCCGGCTGTCACGCAGTCGCCATGGCATCGCGGCGAAATCGCGCTGCAAAAGGCCGCCGGTGCTTACGAGCGCATGGAAAGCGTCGGGCGGCGCGTCGTGCGCGATTACATGCCCGACCAGCATCGGCGGTTCTTCGCGCAACTGCCGTTCACGGTGGCGGGCGCCGTCGACGAGCGCGGCGATCCGTGGGCGACGCTCATCGCCGGACAGCCCGGCTTCATGCAGACGCCCGATGCGACGACGCTTTCCATCGGCCGCGCGCGCGATCCGCTCGATCCCGCCGATGCTGGCATGAGCGACGGCGCGTCGATCGGCCTGCTCGGCATCGAGCTGCACACGCGCCGCCGCAACCGCGTGAACGGCGTGATTCATCGCCACGACGCGGGCGCCAGCTTCGACGTAACCGTCGAACAGAGCTTCGGCAATTGCCCGCAGTACATCCGGTTTCGCGATTTCGAGTTCGTGCGCGATCCGGCCGTGCCGTCGCCCGTGCAGCCGGTGATGCTCGACGCCCTCTCGCCGCGCGCCAGGGAGATGATCGCGGGCGCGGATACGTTCTTCGTCGCGTCGTTTTTCGATCGCGAGGACGGGCATCGGCAAGTGGACGTGTCGCATCGCGGCGGCAAGCCGGGCTTCGTGCGCCTCTCGGACGATGGCGCGCTCACCATTCCCGACTTCGCGGGCAATCTCTTCTTCAACACGCTCGGCAATATTCTGGAGAACGGCCGCGCGGGCCTCGTGTTCGCGGACTTCGAAAGCGGCGCGCTGCTGCAGCTTTCCGGCGACGCCGAAGTACTGCTCGACTCGCCGGAAACCGCCGCATTTCAGGGCGCCGAGCGGCTGTGGCGCTTCACGCCGCGCCGCATCGTGTATCGCGAGGACGCGCTGCCCTTGCGGTGGACGTCCCGCAGCGAAGGGGCTTCGCCGAATTCGCTGATGACCGGCGACTGGCGGCAAGTGGCCGAGCGCATGAAAGCGGCCGCGCTCGCGAACGTGTGGCGGACGTTTCGCGTGAGCAGGATCGTCGATGAGAGCGATGCGATCCGCTCGTTCCTTCTCGAACCGACCGATGACGCGGGCCTCATCCCGCACCAGGCCGGACAGCATCTGCCGATTCGTGTCACGCTGCCGGGCGAAGCGAGGCCGCAAATCCGCACGTACACGCTGTCGGTCGCGCCGTCGGATGGCGTGTATCGGATCAGCGTGAAGCGCGACGGGCGCGTGTCGGCGTATCTGCACGAGACGCTGAAAACCGGCGGCACGATCGAAGCGCGCGCGCCCGCCGGCGATTTCACGATCGATCCGTTCGAACAGCGCCCCGCCGTGCTGATGGCGGCGGGCGTCGGCATCACGCCGATGCTCGCGATGCTGCGGCACGTGGTCTTCGAAGGCCTGAGAAAGCGTCGCATTCGTCCCGTGTGGATGATCGCGTCGGCGCATTCGCTCGCGAGCCGCGCATTCGCTAAGGAAATCGACGCTCTCGCGCAAGGCGCGGGCGGCGCGGTGCATGTGATCCGCGTCTTGAGCGACACGCGGGGCGCGGAGCTGGAGCGCGATTACGAGATGTCGGGCCGCATCGACATCGATCTGCTGACGAGCCGCCTGCCCTTCAACGACTACGACTTCTATCTGTGCGGGCCGGGCGCGTTCATGCAGACGATCTACGATGGCCTGCGCGCGCTCAATGTATCCGATGCGCGCATTCACGCGGAGGCATTCGGCCCTTCGGCGCTGAAGCGCACAGCGGATCGCGGCGCGGACGTGAAGCCGATGCGCCCCGCCGCGACCGGGCCCGTGACGGTCGGCTTCGTGAAGTCCGGCACGGATGCGCACTGGAAGCCGAACGGCGGCACGTTGCTGGAGCTCGCGGAAGCGAGCGGTCTTGCGCCGGAATTCAACTGCCGCGGCGGCACGTGCGGAACGTGCAGGACGCGCATCGTGAAAGGCGCGGTGTCGTATGAGAGCGAGCCGGCGTTTCATGTGAGCGACGACGAAGCGTTGATCTGCTGCGCGGTGCCGGCGGCGGATGGAAGCGACAGACTGGAACTCGATCTTTGAAGCGCCCCGAAGCGATGACGGATTGTGCCCCGCGCCCATATCCCCGAGAATGCACGGCATCCTTCAGGCCAGCATGCCGCGCGCATTCTCATGGACCGTTTTCAGGCAATGGCGACCTTCGTCACGGTGGTCGAGACCGGCGGCTTCGCATCGGCCGCGCGCAAGCTCGACATCTCGCCGTCAGTCGTGAGCCGCGTCGTGACCGAACTCGAAGAACACCTCGGCGTGCGCCTGCTCACGCGCACGACGCGCGTCGTGCGCCTCACCGACGCCGGCAGCGGCTATTTCGAGGACTGCCGCCGCATTCTGGGTGAAATCGACACCGCCGAGCTCTCCGCGACGGGCACGCACTCGTCGCCGCGCGGCGTGCTGTCGATCACCGCGCCGGTGATGTTCGGCAGGCTGCATGTCACGCCGATCGTGCTCGACTACCTGCGCCGCTATCCCGAAGCCGATGCCAACTGCTGGTTCGTCGACCGCGTCGTGAATCTCGTCGACGAAGGCATCGACGTCGCGGTGCGCATCGCGCAATTGCCGGACTCGTCGTTGCAGGCGATCAATGTCGGCCGCGTGCGGCGCGTGCTGTGCGCGTCGCCCGGGTATCTGGCGAAGCACGGCACGCCGCGACATCCGGACGATCTCGCGGAGCACGTGATCATCGCGTCGACCGGCTCTTCGACGCCGCCCGAATGGCGCCTGCGCGACGGCGAGCGGCAGATTCTGGTGCGCGCGCATCCGCGCTTCACGACGACCACCAACGATTCCGCCATCAGCGCCGCGCTCGCGGATTTCGGCATCGCGCGGCTACTCTCGTATCAGGTCGCGCAATACGTGAACGAGGGCAGTCTCGTCGTCGTGCTGCCGGAATTCGAGTCGCCGGCCATTCCGATTCATCTCGTGCATCGCGAGGGACGTCACGTCACGCAAAAGGTGCGCGCCTTCCTGGATCTCGCCGTCGCGACGCTGCGCGCGGACGCATCGTTGAGCTGGCCGGACTAAACACGCGCTGCCTCCGTGATATTTCGTATGCGCCGGACCGAATCGAACGGCCGTTAGCACGCTCGCCGTGCAAAAAGCCGGCAAAACATGCAACATAGCTGTCTCGAACGATCGCGACCGGTCGCCACGCTTTCGGCTTTCCTGAACCTTTGACGGCTCACGCACCATGACGAATCCAACTTCTCCCTCGAACGAACGCCCGCTCGACATGATCATCTTCGGCGGCGGCGGAGACCTGGCGGCGCGCAAGCTGCTGCCGGCGCTCTATATGGCGCACACGCACTGCAACCTGCCCGCCGACACGCGCATTCTCGCGATCGGCCGCAAGGACTGGACACGCGAGGATTATCTGAAGAACTTCATGGAAGAGCAGTCGCGTCAGTTCATCGACGCGAAGGCCTTCGATGCGCAGTCGTGGGACAAATTCCTCGCGCTCTTCGATTACGTGCGCGTCGACGTTGAAAATCCCGGCGACTTCCAGCGTCTCGCCCAGGCCGTGCGTCCGGGCTCGCAGCGCGTGCTCTATCTGTCGACGTCGCCCGAGCTCTTCGTGACCATCTGCGAAAACCTCGACGCGGCCGGCATCCTCGACAGCAATTCCCGCGTCGTGCTGGAAAAGCCGCTCGGCCACGATCTGGCCTCGGCGCGCGCGATCAACAATGCGGTCGGCAAGCACTTCAAGGAAGAGCAGATCTATCGCATCGACCACTATCTCGGCAAGGAAACGGTGCAGAACCTGATGGTGCTGCGCTTCGGCAACGCGATCTTCGGACCGCTCTGGCAGGCGCCGTACATCAAGAGCGTGCAGATCACGGTATCGGAGACGGTGGGCGTCGGCAGCCGCGCGGGCTTCTACGACCACACCGGCGCCCTGCGCGACATGGTGCAGAACCACTTGCTGCAGCTTCTGTGCATCGTGGCGATGGAGCCGCCCGTGTCGCTCGATCCGGACGCCGTGCGCGACGAGAAACTGAAGGTGCTGAAGTCGCTGCGCCCGATGACCGTCGCGGATATCGCGCGCGACACGGTGCGCGGCCAGTACACGGCGGGCGCCGTGGGCGGCGAGGCCGTGAAGGGTTATCTCGAGGAAGCCAACGTGCCCGCCGACAGCCGCGCGGAGACCTTCGTCGCATTGCGCGCGCATATCAACAACTGGCGCTGGGCCAACGTGCCGTTCTTCCTGCGCACGGGCAAGCGCATGCAGAATCGTCGTTCGGAGATCGTCATCGATTTCGCGGACCTGCCGTTCTCGATCATTCCCGAGGGTCCGCGTCACTATGGCAACCGGCTCACCATCACGCTGCAGCCGGAAGAGTCCATCCAGCTCCAGATGATGGCGAAGGAGCCCGGCAGCGGCATGCACATGCAGCCCGTGACGCTCAACCTCGACTTGCAGCAGGCAATGACCCAGCGGCGCGCGGAAGCGTATGAGCGTTTGCTGATCGATGTGATTCGCGGACGGCTCACGCACTTCATGCGCCGCGACGAACTGGAAGCGGCATGGACATGGGTCGAGCCGATTCTCAACGGATGGAAGGAGCTGGGCGATCGGCCGCGTGGATATACGGCGGGGACGTTCGGGCCGGCGGCGTCCAGTGCGTTGATGGCGCGAGAGAATCTGGCCTGGGCGGAAGAGGCCTGATTCCCCGAATCATCGAAAGCGCGATGCGGTGGCCCGACGGCACACGTCACCGCATCGCCGCACGCGGCGCCCTCCGCTCCCCCCAAGCCGTGCTCACGGCGATCACTCCCGACAACACCGCGATCCCGCACAGGATGCCCGCGAGCCTCGTGAGCGCGGGCAGCGGATCCGACGACCAATGGTGGTCCTGCACGAACACCATGATGAACGCGATGCTGAACTGCCGCCCCACGTAGCTCGCGCCTTGCGCTCCCGTCTGCACATGACAGCCGATCCACACGCCGGCGCACAGCGCGATCATGCAGGCGAACGCGTTGTCGCCGAGTAACGGCAGAAGCGCGAGACTCGCCGCGCCCGCGAGCAGGCAGCCCAGGAAACGCTGAATCATGCGCTCCGCGATGGGCTTGCGCGTCGCCTTGCCGAGCGCCGATGCGGGCAGGATCAGCACGGCGATCGCCGTCACCATCGCCTGCGCGAAGCCGGGCAGATTCCACGCATACGCGAGCGACGCCAGGATCATGACCGACCACGCGCTCTGCCAGGCGAGACGCCTGCGCATCGCGAGCGCGGTCTGTTCGGCGCGCGCGACGTGCGAGGCCTCCACCGCCTGCACCGCCTGAGCCGCGTCGGAAGGCATGACGTTGGTGGTTTGCGCATTGGCGCCATCGACGCGATCGACCGTCGATGCCGCCTGCGCGCGCGGCACCGGCGCCGCGCCGCGCGACTTGCGATAGTGCTGCAGGCCCGCATGAAACAGCGCGGACACGGCCACGCACGCGAACGTCCCGACGACCACTTCGGCCACGCGCAAGAGCGCGAACGAGGCCGTCGCCGATGCGGACGCCAGCCGATGCGCCTCGAACGTCACCATCAGCGACGTCACCGCGCCCAGCACCCACGCGTAGCCCGCGTCGGAGACGAGCGCGCGATACACCGACACGCCCGCGATCAACCCGAGCAGTGGCACGAAGATCCACGGCAGGTCGCCGATCACCGGCCCCGCGACCGCGCCGATGATCGCGCCCGCCACCGTGCCGACGACGCGGTGCACGCCACGCTGCGCGCACGCGGAGAATTTCGATTGCATCACGGCGAAGCCGCTGATTGCCGCCCACCAGATGTTGGTCAGATGGAACGCATAGGCGAGCGCGACGGCGAGCCCGACTGACAGCATCGCCTGCGTCGCGAAGAGCGCGCGCGGCGCCGTCGGCCTGATCGCGATCAGTTCGCGGCCGAGCGAGACGCAGGCGTCGCGCACGATGCGCGCAAGCTCGCTCACGGGCGCGGCGCCTTCGGGCCGGATCGGCTGGGCGCTTTGGGAAGAATCGTCGGTCGGCATCGTACTGGAAATTGTTCTGACGTCCAGTTTGAGACTAGACCTCGATCGTCCGGAAGCAAAGCCGAAGTGCGAAAAGGCGCGGCAAATCCGCTACACGAGTTGCGAAAGCGCGAATACCGCGATGAGGTTGTAGAACGAATGCACCGCCGTCACGACCCAGAAGGGCGAGCCGCGCTTCTCCTGCTCGACGACGAACACCGTGCCCAGCACGAGGCCGCCCGCCGCCGCGCGCAACATGTATTGCGGGCTGTATGTATGCGCGAGCCCGAACGCCGCCGCCGACAGCGCCACGGCCCAGACCGCGCGCCAGCGCAGCTTCCGGCGCAGAAAGACGATGATCGCCCACTGGAACACGAACGTCTCGAAGGGCGGCATGATCACGCACGCGACGATGAGCGCCGCCACGAACCGCAAGCCGTGCAGCGTCATGTGCCGCCCGCCGAGCGGCGCATCGGGCGCGACGAGCATGACGAGCTCCATCACGACGATACTGGCCGCATATCCGGCGATCACGGCCGCGACGATGAGAATGGGCGTCGGCAGCCGCATGAGAAAGGCGAACGCGGATCCGGGCGAAAGGCACGAGCCGCGCGCGGGCTGGCTCATGCGTTACACGCGCGAAGTCAGCAAGCGCAGGCCCGCCGCGCCGAACACGAGCGCGAGGCACGCATCGAGACCGCGCTGGATGCGCTTGTAGATGCGCCGCGCGCGCGCCATCGAAAAGAGCGCGGCATAGCCGCCGAACACGCATGCGCCGATGCACAGACACCCCGCGACCACCACCAGCATGTGCCCCGGCCCTTCACCCGCCGACGATCCGAGCGCCGCGACCGACATCCACACGAGAATCGCCTTCGGGTTGGTGAGATGCAGAAGCGCGCCGCGCGCGTATAGCTTCCTGCCGCTTTGCCCGTGTGCGTCCGCCGCCGACGTCCGCGCCGGCGGCTTCAACGCCGCGCGCCCCGACTTGAACGCGAGCCACAGCAGATACAGCCCGCCGCAGATCTTCACGCCGATGAGAAAGCCCGAGTACGCGGTGAGCGCGGCGGAAAGGCCGAGCGCGGCGAGCATCGCCCAGAAGAACGAGCCGGACATGACGCCGGCCGCGAAGGCGAACGCCGCGCGCCGGCCGGAGGTGCTGGCAATCGACATGATCGCGAGATTGCTCGGCCCGGGGCTCGCGGTGCCGACGAAATACGCCGAGTAAGCGATCAGCAGATTCGCGCTGAGAAAGGCGTGGCCGTTCATGGCGGTTGCGTCTCCATTTCGATTTTCGACATTGTCCCTGAAGGAAGGCGCGCGCATCCATGAACGCTTCGCATTTGCGCGAGCAGGCCAGTTCCTTGCGAATCGGCCGGCCACGCATCCGGCATGTTCGGAACGCCGGTGCTATCTTTGACTGCGCGCAAGGAACCGCGCGTCTCCATCCGATGCACCCCTCACACAAGGACACATCATGGCGAAAGTACTGGTTCTCTACTATTCGATGTACGGCCACGTCGAAACGATGGCGCACGCGATCGCCGAAGGCGCGCGCGGCGTCGCGGGCACGGAGGTGACGCTCAAGCGCGTGCCCGAGACGATTCCCGCCGACGTCGCCGCGCAGATCGGCGTGAAGCTCGATCAGCAGGCGCCCGTCGCGACCGTCGACGAACTCGCCGATTACGACGCGATCATCTTCGGCACGCCGACGCGCTTCGGCAACATGGCCGGCCAGATGCGCACCTTTCTCGATCAGACGGGCGGACTGTGGGTGAAAGGCGCGCTCATCGGCAAGATAGGCAGCGTGTTCTCGTCCACCGCTTCGCAACACGGCGGGCAGGAAACCACCATCACGTCGTTCCATACCACGCTGTTGCACCATGGGATGGTGATCGTCGGCGTGCCGTATGCGTGCGCGGGACTCACGAACATGAGCGAGATCACAGGCGGCACGCCCTACGGCGCGACCACGCTCGCCTCCACCGACGGCAGCCGGCAGCCCTCGCAGAACGAGCTCGACATCGCGCGCTATCAGGGCAAGCACGTCGCCGAACTGGCGAACAAGCTCGCCGGGTAGGCGGCGCTAGCGCGCGTAGCGTTCGAGGCCGTCGGCGAGCGCATCGAAGGTTGCGCGGCAGCGCGGGCTGGCGCGCAAGTCCTCGTGCATCGTCACCCAGGTTTCGAGCTGCAGCGCGAATGCCTTCGGCAGCACACGCACGAGCGAATCGCGGCGCGCGAGCGCGACCTGACACCCGCCGATGCCCGCGCCCGCGCGGATCAACGCCAGTTGCGCGAGGTCGCTGTCGGCGCGCAGCGCGAATGCTTCGCGCCTGAAGCCGGGCAGCGCCTTGCTCGCGCCGCGCAGAAACGCGGTGGGCTTGTCGTAGCCGATGACCGTGTGCTCCCACAGCGCTTTCATGTTGCGCGGCGTGCCGTGCTTCTCCAGATAGTCGCGGCGGGCATGCAGGCCCACTTCTATTCGGCCGACGCGCCGCGCGACCAGTTGCGCCTGGCTCGGCCGCACCATGCGCACGGCGATATCGGCTTCGCGCAGCAGCAGGTCCTGCACGCGGTTGGTCAGCACGAGCTCGATCGTGAGCCGCGGATGCCGCTCGCGCAGCGCCGCGATGATCGGCGGCAGCACTTCGACGCCTACGACCTCGCTCGCCGAAACGCGCACGACGCCCTGCACGCCCGCGCCAACGCCGTGGCCGCTCGCGGCGCGTTCGAGCGATGCGGCGGTGCTCTGCATCGCTTCGGCGTGAGAGCGCAGCGCGAGCGCGACATCGGTCGGTTGCAGGCCGAGTTGCGAGCGCGTGAAGAGACTCACGTCGAGGGCGCGCTCGAGCGCCTCGACATGACGCCCCGCCGTCGGCTGGGTGATGCCGAGCGAGCGCGCGGCGCCGGAAAGCGAGCCTTCCTGAAGCACCGCGAGAAACGTGCGATAAAGCTCCCAGCCGATATTTTCCGCCATACGAATTTGTATATCTGATCAACACGCTTCGGCAATTCTATTGCAACGGGAAAGCGCGGAGAATCGATCCATCGACATAGGGATCGGAGTACGGCATGGCACAGGAAGAATCGGTTCTGGTACTGGGCGCGACGGTCGGCATCGGCGGCGAGCTCGCGCGGCAGTTGCGCGACGCGGGCTGGCACGTGCGCGGCCTGCGTCGCGGCGCGCCGAAGTCGAATGCAGACGAAGACCGCATCGAATGGATCCAGGGTGACGCAATGAATCGCGAAGAGGTGGCCCGCGCGGCGCGTGGCTGCGCGGTGATCGTGCACGCGGTGAATCCACCGGGCTACAGGCACTGGGCCGAGCTCGTGCTGCCGATGCTCGACAACACCATCGCAGCGGCGAAAAGCGCGCGCGCGACCATCGTGTTGCCGGGCACGATCTACAACTTCGGACCCGACGCGTTCCCGCTGCTGAGCGAGGATTCGCTGCAGCATCCGGTCACGCGCAAGGGCGCGATTCGCGTCGAGATGGAAGCGCGACTGAAGCGTGCGAGCGATGAAGGCGCGCGCGTGCTGATCGTGCGCGCCGGCGACTTCTTCGGCCCGAAGGCGGGCAACAACTGGTTCTCGCAAGGGCTGATAAAGCCGGGCAAGCCGGTCGGCACGATCAGCTATCCGGGCGCGCGCGGCGTCGGGCATCAGTGGTCGTACTTGCCGGACGTGGCGCGCGCGATGGTCGAACTGCTCGCTCGACGCGATGCGCTCGAACCGTTCGCGCACTTTCACATGGGCGGCCACTGGGACGAAGACGGCACGCGGTTCGCCGCCGCCATCCAGCGCGTGGTCGAGCGCCGCGCGGGATACGCGCCGCGCGTCGGGGCGTTTCCGTGGTGGCTGCTCACGCTCTCGTCACCGTTCAACGCGACGTTCCGCGAAATGCGCGAGATGCGCTATCTATGGCGCACGCCGATCCGCATGGACAACGCTCGGCTCGTCGCGACGCTCGGCCACGAACCGCATACGCCGCTCGACGAAGCCATCGAGGCGACGCTCGCCGGCCTGCGCTGCATCGACCGCGCCGAGCCTCAGGCTTCGGCGTCGAGCGTGACTTCGTAGAGCGAGCGGCCGTTCAGGTCGTGCAGCGAGACGGTCATCGCGCGGCTCGCGGGATCGATCTTCGCGCGGCCATAGAACTGTTGCAGCGCCGCGGGCGAGCGGTTCTGCGGATTGTCCTTCGGCACGCTCAAGTAGCGCAGCTCCGGACCGAAGGTCGTGTCGAGATCGTTGGGACCGAAGGTGCCCGCGTTGATCGGTCCGCCCACGAATTCCCAGAACGGCTTGAAGTCGGTGAACTTCGCGCGCGACGGATCGTAATGCGTCGCCTGCGCGTAGTGCACGTCCGCCGTGATCCACACGACGTTCCTGATGTCTTCCTGTTTGATGAAGCCGAGAATCTCCTTCAGTTCGAGCTCGCGGCCGAGCGGCGCGCCGTTGTCCGCGTTGGCCCATGCCTCGAACGTGCCCTTCGGCACATCGGGATTCGCGTCGGGCACGACGAGCGAGATCGGCATGTCGCTCGCGATCACTTTCCAGGTCGCGCGCGAAGCCTTCAGCGACGCCTTGAGCCACGCGGTCTGCTGCGAGCCGAGAAAGGCCGAGTCCGCATCGAGACGGGTCTGTCTGTTCGGTGAATTCGGGCCGCGATACGAACGCTCGTCGAGCATGAACACATCGAGCAGCGGGCCGAACTGAAAGCCGCGATAGACCTGCTCCGGATCGAGCTGATTGATGCGATACGGGTTGTACTCGAACATCGCCTGCTTCGCGCGCGCCTCGAGCAGATTGATCGCACGCGTCTGGTAGCGCTTCTCCGCTTCGCCGATCTGTTGTCCCGGATACCAGTTGTTGCGCACTTCGTGATCGTCCCATTGCACGAGGAACGGCACTTCGGCGGCGAAGCGGCGCTTGTTCCGGTCGAGCTGGTTGTAGGCGAAGGCCGCGCGATAATCGTCGAGCGTCTGCGCGACATGCGACTTGCCCTCGGTGACGATGTTGGTCCACATCGTGCCGTCGGGCAGGCGCATTTCGGCTTCGATCGGTCCGTCCGCGTAGATCTGGTCGCCCTGGTGAATGAAGAAGTCCGGCGACTCGCGACGCATCGCCTCATAGATGCGATAGCCGCCGAAGCGCTCGTTGATGCCCCAGCCCTGCCCCGCCTCGTCGCCCGAGAAGACGAAGCAGATCGGCTTGCCCGCATCGAGCGATGCCGTGCGCAAGCGCCCCGTCACCGGCTCGCTGTACGCCTTGCCGTCGACGAGATCCTGGAAGCGCACGCGATAGAACACGTCGGCGCCGGGCGGCAGGTCGGTCAGATCGACGCGCGCCGTGAAGTCGCTGCCGTCGAGCGCCGCCGGTCCGACGCGCCGCTGAAAGGTCCTGAAACTCTCGCTCGTCGAGTATTCGACGATCATGCGCGCCGGCCGGTCCGTGCGGCTCCAGACGATGCCGCTCGTCGCGGTGACGTCGCCGCTCATGACGCCGCCGGGTAGTTGCGGACGCAACTTGTCGGAGGTGACGACGGCGGGCGCGACGCCCTGCGCGAGTGCGTCGGCGAGGCCCGCGCCCGTGAGCGCGAGCCCCGTGCCGGAAACGAGACCCTTCAATAACGTGCGTCGGGACGGTTTGACGATGCGGTCCGGCATGGCGAGCTTCCTCTCGAACTGTACGATGGGACTGGTGTGCGCTGCGTGGAATCGACGATAGTAAAACGCAACGGTGTCGCTTTTGTTTCAACGGCCGCTTCATTGCCCTCATGGTTCGATGCGATCAGCACGCGACGGTTGCTATAGCGGCTCACCGCATCGGACACGCGCTCTTCCCAGAAGCGCCAGCTCGTGCCCTTCGCGCGGCCAATCACGATGAGATCGGCGTCGAACTCGCGCGCCGCCTGCGCGATCACGCGCGCGAGCGTCGTGCCGTTCGGCAGGTCCATCGTCACGCAGGCGCCGTTCACGCTCGATGCGTGTATCGCCTGCAGTGTGCGCTTTTCGACTTCGCGCGCATGCTCCTCGACATACGCGAGCGCCGCGCCGCAGTCGTACTGCACGGACGATACCGCCCAGAACGGCATGCGATCCACCACATGAAGCGCCGTCAGACGCGTGTTGCATTCGCGGGCCCGCGCGATGCCGAGCGCGAGCGCGGCATGGCTGAAGCCCGGGCCTACCGCGACGAGAATGTGCTTTTGCATGATGTCGTCTCCTGTTGTACGCGTGATTCAGTGCATGCGCCATGCGCGCTTCACCGCATCGAGCACGGCGGCTTCGGTGCAAGTGACGATGCCGTCCGCGACGGCCGCCGTTTCGCAGAGCGCGAGCACGTCGCGCCTCATGCGCTCGTCGCGCACTTCGCCCGCGAGCAGTTGCAAGACGTGCGCATCGATGCGGCACACCTCGTCCCACGTGAGATACGACGCGCACGTGAGGTCCTCGCACACCTCGCGCACGATCTCGTGCAACTCGCCGGCAGGAAGCCCGAGCCGCGCATAGAATCCGCGCCGCTCGAGCTCCTCGATTTCGACGCTGCCGATATGTCCGTCCGCGATCAGCGACATCACGACGATGCGCGCCGCCGCGCGGGGACTGTCCGATGGATAGTGGCGCATGGCTTTTCTCCTGAATGGAATGCCTCTACGGAAAGCGGTGCGATCCTTTTGATCGGGAGCGTGCCGCCTGGATGCTTTGCATCGTAGGAGCGCAGAATGAGCGATGAATGAGCGCGCCCATACCCGTGCGGTATGGGCTCAGTCCATTTCGGTATTGGACGCGATGCGCGTTGCTCTCTTACTCTCCCACGCAGAACCCATAACGGAGACACCATGAGCACCCCTCTCGATATCGCGTCGCTGATCGACCAGGAGCGCATCCGTCCTTTTCAGTGGACGATCTTCTTGCTCTGCTTCGCGACCACGCTCTTCGACGGCTTCGATACGCAAGCCATCGCGTACACCGGTCCGGCGATCGTCGCGGCTTTCAATCTCGCTCCCGGCGATCTCGCACCGATCCTGATCGCGGGCACGCTCGGCATGACCATCGGCGCGATGACGCTCGGGCTCGTCGGCGACCGGCTGGGGCGGCGTCCCGCGCTGCTCGGCGGTGTCGCGTTGTTCAGCATCGCGTCGCTCGCGACGGCATTCGCGCACAGCACGCCGCAAATTCTCGTGTTGCGCTTCATCGCGGGACTCGGCATGGGCGGCTGCACGCCGGTGCTGCTCGCGCTCGCGGCGGAGTACGGACCGGCGCGGCATCGCGGCGCGATCATGACGGGCGTGCTGCTCGGCCTGCCCGCTGGCGCGATGGCGGGCGGCCTGCTCGCCGCGCGCATGATGCCCGCGATCGGCTGGCAGGGCGTGTTCGTCGTCGGCGGGGCCGCGCCGCTCGCATTGCTCGTGCTGCTCTGGTTCATGCTGCCCGAGTCACTGCAATACCTCGTCACGCGTTCGCGCGACGATCACCGCGCGGTGCGCGCTACGCTTGCGCGCATCGTGTCGCAGCCGCTCGCGCAGGACGCGCGCTTCGCCGTCCGGGAAGGCGCTGCGCGCGCAAGCGTCGGCGCGCTCTTTCGCGAAGGCAACGCGCGCAACACCGTCGCGATCTGGGCCGTCTATTTCTTCAACTGGATTGCATGGTTCATGTTCCTCTCGTGGCTGCCGACCGTGCTGAAGGCCGCGGGGCTGCCCGCCGCGCACGCGCCGCTCGGCACGGTGGTGGTGAACGCGGTATTCATCGTCTGCGCGATTCCGCTTTCCATCGTCCTGCCGAAGATCAGCACGCGCCGCCTGCTGATCGCGCTGCTCGCGCTCGGCATCGCGATCGCGATCGGGCTCGCGTATGCGGGCACGTCGTGGGGGCTCGTGTTCACGCTCGCGGGCGCGGCGGGGCTCGGCATCGGCGGACAGCAGATCGCGCTCAACTATCTCGTGGTCGGCGCCTATCCGACGACGCTGCGCGCGACCGCCACCGGCTGGGCCATCGGCATGGGACGCGTGGGCGCGATCGCAGGCTCGGCCGTCGGCGGCACGTTCCTCAACATGGGCGGCCCGGGCGGCTTCTATCTGATGCTCGCCGTGCCGCTCGCGGCGGCGCTGCTTGCCGTCATCGCGATTCGCACCGGCGAGCGCGAAGCCGATCCTTCTCTGGCGACTGCCGCGCACTGAGCACTGTCTGCGCCGCGCGAACAGACACGCCGCAAAGCGTCGCTCAGCGCACGACAGTTCGCTTTTCTCCCTGATCTCCTTGCGTCGCACGAGCCTTGTTCCATAAGCCTCGCGCGCGAAAACGCGCTCACTGGCACAGCCGATGCATATGTGCTTGCCGTCGCGTCATGACTGCCTGCCACTGACTTGATGCGACCGGGCCGGCCGCCTCGCGCGCCGGCCCGTTTCTTCCGGCGCCGCGATGACGAGGTTCCGGCGGCACATGCAGGCGCCAAGGAGATCACATGAACAACTTCGACGACGCCTTCGAAGCGCTCATCGGAAGCGAAGGCGGCTACTCGTTCAATCCGGCGGACCCGGGCGGCGAAACGATGTGGGGCGTGACGGCGCGCGTCGCGCGCGGCTATGGCTACGCGGGCGCAATGAAGGACCTGCCGCTCGATCTCGCGAAACGCATCGCCAAGCAGAAGTACTGGGACCCGCTGCATCTCGACGAATTCGATCCGCGCGTCGCCTTCCAGATCTTCGATGCGAACTACAACGGCGGCCTCGTCGTGCTGTGGATGCAGAAGGCATCGGGCGCGAAGGAAGACGGCAAGTTCGGCCCCGATACCGTCGACGCCGTGAAGGCCGCCGATCCGATGCGCTTCGTCATGCGCTTCGCCGCATATCGATTGCGTTATCTGAAGGGCCTGCACGCATGGCCGACGTTCAGCCGCGGCTGGACCGAGCGCATGGCGACGAATCTTCTTCTGGGAGCGGCATGATGGACTGGTCGAAAGTGGCGGCAAGCATCGGCGCGAAGGCGCCTCTTCTGGCGGGTCTCATCGGTGGGCCGGTCGGGCTCGGCGTGACGGCCGCGGCCGCGATCATTTCGCATGCGCTCGGCACGCCGAGCGATCCGGATGTGGTCGCGACGGCGCTCAACGATCCCGCCGCGCTCGAGAAAGTCAGCCAGGCGGAAAGCGCGAACGCGTTGCAGCTGCAACAGCTCGTCGTGGCGGCGGCGCAGGCGCGGCTGTCGTTCGAGGCGGACATGGCGCGCATCGCTGCGGGCGATCGCGCCGATGCGCGCGCGATGGGCATCGCGAACCGGGACTGGGTGCCGAAGGTGCTCGCGATGTGCGTGACCGGCGGCTTCTTCGGCATTCTGCTGTTGATGGCGCTCCGCGCGCTGCCCGAGGCAAACCGCGATCTGGTGAACGTCGTGGTGGGCGCGCTCGGGACGGCGTGGATCAGCATCATCGGGTATTACTTCGGCACGTCGGCGGGCTCGGTGCGCAAGACCGAGCTGCTTGCGCAGCCGAGCGTGCCGATCACCGCCGAAACAGCGGTCACGCTGCGCGATCCCGCGCCCACGCCGGCCGCGCGCGATCAGGGCGGCGCAACCGGCGACGGCGTTCATCGCGTGTTCGCGCCGGGCGGGCAAGGTCCGATCTTCACGGGCGGGTCCTGAGCCTCATCGCGTCAGAGGCCGGTGCGCGGATCGTACGGGCGCGCCGGATGATGCGCGATGTTCTCGAACTGCGGCCGGATGGCATCGCTGAATGTCTTCTTCTGCTGATCGTTCAGGCCGCCATAGAACTTGAGCCATGCTTTCGACGATTGCCCGGATAACGGTGCGTCCTGCTGCGCGGTCTTTTCGTGCATCGCATGGAGCGCGGACAGATCGAGGATCGGCTGCTGGAGCATCGTCTGCATGCGCGACTGCATCTCGTCCGCGTTCATGCGCGCGGAGGCATGGCTCTCGCGCATCGCGTCGAGCGCGGCCTGCCATTGCACTTCCTGATCGGCGGTGAGGTTCAGCCGATCGTGCAGCTCGCGCAAGTCGAGCGGCTGCACGTGGAGGGGCACGTCGTTATCGATGCGCTTGCGCGTACACGGGCGCGGAGCCGAGGCCGAGCGAGAGCGCGGTCGCGTGTTTCGTCGTTGCGACCTCGATGAGCATTCTGGGCACGGGGAATCAGGGAAAAGTGAGGACGCGCGAGTCCTCGATCTGCTGCGCAACACAGTTCCCGAAAACCCTCACCTCTGACGCCCTCGCACCCGCCGGAGCGCCTTGAAATCCGGGCCTCCGGCGCCGCTCGACGGCCCGCTCCCGAAAACCCTCACCATTGCGCTTATCCCCGCCATCGCCCGGCGCGCAAGCATCGGGCTTTTTGCCGCGCTATCCTGCCCATCCGATGCCGACATCGACATGAAGGAGACGCATCCATGCCCATCACCGCGCCCGCGCCTCAACGCGACGATCTCCCGCCACAAGGTCTCACGCCCACACGCGAACAGATCGTGCGGCATCTGCGGCATGCGAGCGCCGTCGCCGAGCGCGCAACGCTGCTCGGCCATCATCCGTTCGGCGCGATTCTCGTCGGCCCGGATCAGGAGACCGTGCTGATGGAGCAAGGCAATGTCGATACGGTGAATCACGCGGAGTCGGTGCTCGCGCGCGTCGCGGCGCTCAACTTCACGCCCGAATACCTCTGGGGCTGCACGCTCTATACGTCCGTCGAGCCGTGCTGCATGTGCGCGGGCACGGCGTACTGGGCCAACATCGGCCGCATCGTGTACGGGCTTACCGAAGCGCGCCTGCTCGAAGCCACGGGCAACCACGCCGAGAATCCGACGATGAGCGTCGCCTCGCGCTATGTCTTCGACCACTGCCAGAAGCCGGTCGACCTGATCGGTCCCGTCGCGGAAGTCGAGGACGAAGTGTTGCGCGTGCAGCGCGCGTTCTGGTCGAAACGATAGACGCTAGATCACGTTCAACATCGACAGCGCCGTTTCCTGCAACGGCTGCAGCACGCGGGCGAGCGTCGCCTCGCTCGTTTCCTTTCCGATCGGCATGTTCGCCGACAGCGCCGCCACCACCTCGCCATGCCGGTTCTTCATCGGCACGGCGACGCCTCGCACCCCCATCTGCAACTGCTGCTCGATCACGACGAAGCCATCCACGCGCGCCTGGCGAATCTTCTCGTAGAGCTTTTCCTGGTTGGTGATGGTGAGCGGCGTGAAGGGCTTGAATTCGGTCGCATCGAGCCATTGCCGCACGGATGTCTCGTCCTTGTACGCGAGCATCGCGATGCCGCCCGACATCAGCGCGGCCGGCACGCGCGCGCCGAGCACGAAGCCCGTGGTCATCACGCGCGTGGAGCCGTTGCGCGCGATGATGACGAGATCCCAGTCGTCGAGCACGCTCACGTACACTGACTCGTGTATCAACGCGCTCAGCTGCTGCAAGTAAGGCTGCACGATGCGCGGCAGCCGCGCCGACTCGAAATACGACCAGCCGACCCGCAGCACGCGTGGCGTCAGATTGAAGAGCTTGCCGTCCGTCTGCACGTAGCCGAGATGCGCGAGCGTCAGCAGATAGCGGCGCGCGGCCGTGCGCGTCAAGCCGGTGCGCATCGCGGCCTGCGTCGGGGTCATGCGCGCGTGCTGATCGTCGAAGGCTTCGAGGATCGCCAGACCCTTCTCCAGACCGGCGATCCAGTCACGTTTGTCGAGTGCAGGTTTAGTCATGCTGGCGTGCCTGTTTAGTTATGGATAAGGGCTTGTTTCGGCGGCACACCCAATCCATTTGCTAGTGCTAACCCCCAAAATGATCGATTATCGGACACGTGCGTGCGATAATCGCGCAAAATTTAACACAAGTCGTTGATCGAAAGGGGTTGCGCTTTTATTCTCCAATCACTTTCAGAGCGACGCGTATTCCGACGACCGAATGCACCGCCGCTCGGCCAGGTTTCCCTAGGCCCAACTTCATAAACCCATTGTTCGGAGACATCTCTATGGCTAGCCCCAAGGAAGACGCGCACGGCGGCCGCCAGGCGAAAAAAGCGACGGCGAGCGGCTGGATCGGCTCGGCGCTGGAGTATTACGACTTCTTCATTTACGCCCAGGCAGCAGCACTCATTTTCCCGCAATTGTTCTTCCCCTCGGGCAATCCGAAGGTGGCGATCGTCGCGTCGCTCGCGACGTACGGCGTGGGTTATGTCGCGCGCCCGATCGGCGCATTCGTGCTCGGCCACCTGGGCGACACGCACGGCCGCAAGAACGTGCTGCTCATCTGCATGTTCCTGATGGGCTTCTCGACGATGGCCGTCGGCCTCCTGCCGACGTACCACAGCGTCGGCATGCTCGCGCCCGCGCTGCTCGTGGTCCTGCGTCTGATCCAGGGCTTCGCGGTGGCCGGCGAAATCTCCGGCGCGAGCTCGATGATTCTGGAGCACGCACCGTTCGGACGGCGCGGCTATTACGCGAGCTTCACGCTGCAAGGCGTGCAGGCAGGCCAGATTCTCGCGGCCGCCGTGTTCCTGCCGCTCGCCGCGTTCATGCCGGAAGACATGTTCAACTCCTGGGGCTGGCGCGTGCCGTTCCTGCTCTCGGCGTTCGTTCTCGTCGCGGGCTACATCATCCGTCGCGAAGTGCATGAAACGCCGGCGTTCACGTCCGAAGGCGCCCACGGCGATGTGCCCAAGTCGCCGATCAAGGAAGCGTTCACCAACAGCACGCCCGACATGATCCGCGTCGTCTGCATGGCGCTGATGAACGTGATTCCCGTCGTCGCGACGATCTTCGGTGCGGCGTACGCGGTGCAGGCCTCGTATGGCATCGGCTTCCACAAGAGCGTGTATCTGTGGATTCCGGTCGTCGGCAACATCGTCGCGGTGCTGGTGATTCCGTTCGTCGGCAATCTGTCGGACAAGATCGGCCGCCGTATTCCGATGATCGTGGGTTCGCTGCTCGCAGGTCTCTTCTCATTCGTTTATCTGTATGCGATCAGCATCCACAACGTGCCGCTCGCGTTCCTGATGTCGCTGCTGATGTGGGGCATCGTGTACCAGGGCTATAACGCGATTTTCCCGAGCTTCTTCCCGGAACTGTTCCCGACCCGCTCGCGTGTCTCGGCGATGGCGATTGCGCAGAACGTCGGCACGACGATCACCGCGCTCCTGCCCGCATTGTTCGCGGCGGTTGCGCCCCCGGGATCGAACAACATCCCGCTGACGGTCGGCGCCATCGCGTTCGGCGTGACGATCATCGCTGCGATTGCGGCATACAGCGCGCGTGAGACGTATCGTGTCCGCCTGAACGATCTCGGCAAGAAGGATGCAATGCCGATGAGCGAGCAAGAGTACGAGCGCCTGCGCGCCGACTCGATGGCCGTGGACAAAGTCGCCAAGGCGCACGCATGAGATCGACCGTGTTGGAGTGATTTGCGGGGCCCTTCGGGGCCCTTTTTTTTGCCGGCGTTCGGGCTTCACACCGATTCACCCTGCGGCGCTTCGCGATAACATGAATGCCATTTCATCGATGACGCGGAGGCATGAATGGCCGGCTTCAACGAACGCATCCTCAACGGCATCAGCGTGTTCGCGGCGATCGTCGATGCAGGCACTTTCGCCGCGGCGGGCGATCGCCTCGGCATGTCGCAGCCCGGCGTGAGCCGCGCCATCGCGCGTCTCGAAGCGCGTCTGAAGATTCGTCTGTTCGACCGCACTACCCGCAGCGTATCCCTCACCGATGACGGCCGACGTTTCTTCGAACAGGTCATGCCGCATCTCGTCGGCCTCGAGGAAGCGGCCGCCACCGCGTCCGGCGGCGCGACAGCCGTGCGCGGGCGCCTGCGCGTCAACGTCGATCCGATTTTCTCGCGGCTCATGCTCGGGCCGAAGCTCGATGCGTTCCTCAAGGCGCATCCCGATGTCGAGCTTGAGCTCATCACGAGCGACAGGCTCGGCGACATGATCGCCGACGGCTTCGATCTCGCGATCCGCTTCGGCGAGCCGCGCAATTCGAGTCTCATCGGACGCAAGCTGCTCGACACGCCCGTGCGGACGGTCGCCGCGCCGTCGTATATCAGGCGATGCGGCAAGCCCGCGACGCCGCAAGCACTCGCGGACGACGCGCACAGCTGCATCGAGTTCCGCGATCCGGAGACGGGCCGGCCGTTCGTGTGGGAGTTTCATCGCAAGAAGAAGCGCATCACCGTGGCGACGCGCGGCCGCCTGACGCTCAACGATCCCGGCACGATGCTGAGCACCATACTCTCGGGTCACGGCATCGCGCAGATTCTCGAGCTCGGCCACGAGCACCTGCTTGCCGAAGGCAAGCTGATCGATCTATTCCCCGACTGGCCCGACGAGCGCTTTCCGCTCTATGCGTTTCATCCGTCGCGTCATCATCCGCCGGCCAAGACGCGCGCGTTTCTCGATCTTGTCATCGCGTTGACGGGGAAGCATTGAGATTCGACGCTGATCCGGCATACACGCGCCTGAGCGGCGCGTGAATGTTCTGCAGCGTCAAAGCGTGACAGCCGTCTCGCTGCGGGCGCTCTCGATGATCGCGGCCAGCGTCGCGGCATTGTCCAGGCTGACTTGCGCGTAATACTCGATCGCGGCGGTGTCGTGCGTGGCGATCATGCGCGCGAAGCTTTCCGCGGCGAAGAAGAAGCCGCTGCCCGTCTCCGATTCCACCGGCTCGAACGGCACCGAATTTGGAATGCCGCGCCGCACGCGCAACTGGCTCGGCAAATAGCCGTATGGATGGCCGGCCGTCTGATCACTCGTGTGATTGAGGTATTCGGTATCGATCGTGCCCTGCGTGCCGATGATCGTCGCGTGGCGGTGGTTCGCGGCATCCATCGAGCACGAGACCTGCGCGCGCCGGCCGTCGGCGTAAATGAGCGTCGCCATGAGGCTGATATCCACGTTGCTGCCGGCCCAGGTCGCCACCGCGTCGACGCGTTGCGGCGCGCTTCCCATCACGAGGCGAATGAGGCTCAGCGGATAGCTGCCCGCATCGAGCAGCGCGCCGCCGCCGAGTTCCGGCTTCATGCGGATGTTCGCGCCGGGATTGCCCACCGTGAAGCCGAAGCTCGCCTGAATGGCGCGCACCTCGCCGATGGCGCCTTCGCCGATCAACGACATCATCGCGGCGGTCTGCGGCTGAAAGTAATAAGGGAACGATTCGAGCAGCATCACGCCGTTGCGCTCGGCGGCTTCGAACATGCGCGCCGCTTCGTCGCGATCGAGCGCGAGCGGCTTCTCGCACAGGATGTGCTTGCCATGCTCGGCGGCCTTGATCGCCCACTCGGCGTGCAGGCTGTTCGGCAGCGGAATGTAGACGGCGTCGATCTCCGGGCTCGCGAGCAGCGCGTCATAGCTGCCGAACCACGATTCGATGCCATTGGCTTCGGCGAAGGCTTTCGCGTTGTCGTCGCTGCGGCTCGCGACCGCGACGACACGCACGTGCTGGCTCGGCCTGACGTCGCGCGTGAATTGCTTTGCGATATTCGCGCCGCCGAGAATGCCGAGGCGCAGAACGGAAGAGGCTTGGTTGGAAGACAAGGCGGGCTCCCTTAATTTGTACGAAATGGTTCGCCCAGGCACGGTACCACAATCGCGAGATCTTCAGTGCGCGCACGTATCGGGACGAACCTTCGTGCCGCGCCGGTCGGCGGGCACCTTGCAATTGTCTACGCGTTGGTCATCGCTGGCTTTGTCGCCGAGGCGTTCTTTCAGCGTTTTGGGCTCGGATACCGCTGCCGGAGCGGAATCGGGCGCCGCGGCGTCCGCCGCATGGGCAGCGGCATGCAGCGCGACGCACGCGCAGACCGAGAGCACAAGCGGCTTCATCATGAGAGCGATCCGTGAATGAAAGCGTGAGCTACCAGCATCGTAGTGCAGGAACGGAACGACGCCCCGCTTCTTGCGCTTTCATTCACGCATGCATTCCGCCGACGATATCCTTCGCGCGCGCCTGCGCCTTCACTGCGCGCAAGCCGCGCACCGATACGATCAGCCCGCTCGCATCCTTGCGGTTCTTCACTTCGAGCATCGCGTGATGACGTTGCGCGACGCGCAGCGCGATCGCGAGCCCGAGTCCGCTGCCCTGCCCCGCCGTGCCCACGCAGCGGTAGAAGCGGTCGCACACGCGCTCGATCTCGCTCTCGGGAATGCCCGGACCGGTATCGAGCACGGTCAGCGCGATGCCGTTCGCCTCGCGGCGCAGCGTCACGTCGACGCGGCCGCCGGGCTGCGTGTGGCGAATCGCGTTGTCGATCAGGTTGTTCACGAGCACGGCGAGCGCGTGCATGTCGCCCATCACGGTGAACGCGTCCTCTTCGCTCTGCGCTTCCTCCAGCTCCAGGCCCAGATCGATCGACTTGGCTTCGGCCAGCAAGGAGAAATCGCCCACGCGAATCTCGCAGAGCGCGCGCAGGCTCATCGGCGCAATGGCGGCTTCGCGTGCGGCGTCCTCGCGCGCCATGCTGAGCAATTGCTGCGCGAGGTGAATGAGCCGATTCAGCCGGCCGTCGATCTTCGCGAGCGTCGCGCAATCGACCTGAAGCGAGCCGTCGCCGATCGCGCCCTGAATCTGCAACTTGAGCGCGGCGAGCGGCGTGCGCAATTCGTGCGCGGCATCCGCGACGAACGTGCGTTGTGCCTGCGATGCCTCGTGCAAGCGCGCGAGCAGCCCGTTCAGTGCCTCGACGAGCGGGCGCAGTTCGTCCGGCATCGGCTTGGCGAGCGCGATCGGTTCGAGCGATTCCGGCGAGCGCGCGGCAAGCGAGTGCGACAGCCAGCGCACCGGCGAGAGGCCGCGCGCGACGACCACCAGCACGATCACGACGATCACCGGAATGAGCACGGCAAGCGGCCAGATGGTGCGCAGCGCGAGCGTGATGGCGAGATCGTCGCGAATGAAGTAAGGCTGCGCCACCTGCACGAAGCGATCCGGCTGCGCGACGCCGAACGCGCGCCAGCGATAGCCCTCGCGATCGGCCGACTGAAAGCCCTCGCCGAAGCTCGGCAACGGGGGTTCGTGCGGAGAGTGGTAGATGAGACGCCCCGTCCGATCCCAGATGTCGATGACGAGCCGGTCGTCCGCGATGCCGTGCAACTCGGGATTGCGCCCTTCGGCGACATCGTCGGCGGTGATGGTGTGCGGCAGCGAGAGCGCGACGGTGCGCAGCTCATAATCGAAGAGTTCGCCCGCCTCCAGCCGCACCGTGCTGAACATGCCGAAGCCCGCGGCCAGGCACGCGATGGCGAGTCCGCAGATGAGCCAGCCGAGCAGCCATCGGCGAATCGATGTCATCCGGTCCTCTTCAGGCGATATCCGACGCCGCGCACCGTCACGATCTCTTCCGCGCCGATCTTGCGCCGCAGGCTGTGCACGTGGACTTCGATCGCATTGCTGCCCACTTCCTCGCCCCAGCCGTAGAGCTTCTCTTCCAGCTCGGAGCGACGGAACACACGCGCCGGCTCCTCGATCAGCGCCTGCAGCAGCGCGAACTCGCGCGGCACGAGATTGAGCGCGACGCCGCCCTTCGTGGCTTCGTGCGCGGCGGGATCGAGCGTCAGTTCGCCGTGCGTGTACACGGGATGCTTGTGTCCCGTGCGGCGTCGCAACAGCGCGCGCACGCGGGCGGCGAGCTCGTCGAGATCGAACGGTTTCATCAGATAATCGTCCGCGCCGGCGTCGAGGCCGCGGATGCGATCGTCCACGGCGTCCCGGGCGGTCAGGATCATCACGGGCGCGTTGCCGCCGTTCCTGCGGTAGGTGGCGAGCACCTCGAGACCGTCGCGCTTGGGCAGGTTCAGGTCCAGCAGCACGAGGTCGTACACGTCGTTGTCGAGCGAAAGCTCCGCCGCGCGGCCGTCCTGCGCCCAGTCCACCGTATAGCCGGCGCGGCGCAACGCGGCGAGCACAGTCTCCGCGATCATCTCGTCGTCCTCCACCAATAACAGGCGCATGCGCTTTCTCCGGACTCGAACAAGGTCGCCGCCGATTCTCCGGCGAGCATGCTTAAGCGCCACTTAACGCAAAGCGCGCGACCGCACATTATGTCCCCCTTATCGGCGCGACCCGCCGGTCGCTTAAGCATCGCATAAGGTGCAACCTCGCACCATATCATCAAGCGCGTCCATCCTCGGCCGTGCGGCTTCGGAGTTGCCGATGCGAGCGTCCGTCCTCGTTTCCCTGCGCGCCCATGTGGTGCTGATCGCTTCATGCGTCGCCACGTCCGATGCCGCGTGGCTCACCGCCTGCGGCTGCGCGGGTCACGCGCAGGCGCTCGAAAGCACGGCGGTGCGCGCGGCGACGCTCGTGAGCGCGGCGGCCATCGCGCTCATCGTGCGGCGCACCGCGAAGCTCGCGTTCGATGCCGCGCGCGCCTCGCGGCGCATCGCCTGGACGGCAGACAGGCTCGTGATCGCCGGTCCTTGCCCGCGCGACTGGCTCGTGCAGCTTCATGCCGAATTGCATCCTGCCGTTTCGCGGCAAGGCGCGGCGCATTCGTGCCCGCGCTCCGCGGCGTCCTGCAGAGTGCCACGCGGTCGGGTGTGACCTCGGAACATGCCCGATCCCCTTCGCCCGGCTTTCACGCCGGGTTTTTTTTGCCCGCCACATTTTCCTGGCTTTTTTTCACCAGCCTTTCATGAGCATTTCGCACCATGCGCAGTGCTTCGGGTTTAAGCATTCCTTAAGCATGCGGGCCGCAGGCTTCGGATTCGTCACACGCCTGTCGGCTCCGTCGATGTTCATGCCAGCAACGGGGATTTCCATGCCGCCGTTTCTTTCGCCGTTTCTTCGATCCGCGCCGCACAGCCTGCGCGCAAGCCGGCCATGATCGCGCATTCGGTTCCGCTCCTGCTGTGGATCGTCATTGCGTTGTGCTGCGCGGCGACGTGCCACGCCGCGATCGCGGCGCTCGTGCATCCGGGCTCGCGCGGAGCGTCGTCTTCCCGGCGCGAGGATTCGCCCGCATGCGCTTACGAATCCGTCAGCGTGCTCAAGCCGCTGTGCGGCGCGGAGCCGCGCCTGTACGCGAATCTCGAAACGTTCTGCGTGCAGACGCATCCGTCATATCAGTTGCTGTTCGGCGTCGCGAGCGAATCCGATCCCGCCGTCAATGTCGTGCGTCGGCTCGCGCGCGCAAATCCCGAGCGCGACATCGAGCTCGTCATCGATGGAACCGCGCACGGCAGCAACCGCAAGGTCGGCAATCTCATCAATCTCGCCGCGCGCGCGAAGCACGATGTCATCGTGATCGCGGACAGCGACATCGCCGTCGAGCCGGACTATCTGGTGCGCGTGACCGCGCCGCTCGCCGATGCGGACGTCGGCGTCGTCACGTGCCTCTATCGTGGGCGCCGCGTAGGCGGTTTCTGGTCGCGCGTGGGCGCGCTGTTCATCGACGAATGGTTCGCGCCTTCCGTGCACGTGGCGAACGCGGGCGGATACGGACGCTTCGGCTTCGGCGCGACGATCGCCCTCAGACGCGATACGCTCGTGAAGAGCGGCGGCTTCGACGCCTTGCGCGACTGTCTCGCGGACGACTACTGGCTCGCCGAACACGCGCGCGAGCTCGGCTTGCGCACGGTGCTCTCGGAAGTGGTCGTCGCCACCGATGTGATCGAGCGCGATCTCGCCTCGCTATGGCGCCGCGAAACGCGCTGGCTGCGGACCATCCGCTCGATCAACCCGCTCGGCTTCGCGTTCCTGTGCCTCACGTTCACCACGCCGTGGCTCCTGACGAGCGCGCTGCTCGGGCTCGGCTTTGAGAACGGCCCGGACCTCGCGCAATCGGCGGCGGACACCCTCGTCGATCTGAGCACGTCTTTCGGCCTGAGCGCACGGCTGCTGCTGCACTTTCGCAGCGCGCGTTCATGGCGCGCGTTCTGGCGCGACCTGCCGCTCATTCCACTGCGCGACGCGCTGCTGTGCCTGCAATGGCTCGCGGCATTGTTCGGTTCGAGCGTCGTGTGGCGCGGCGTGCGCATACCGCTCGACGACGCACGCGACCGCTACGACGCCAACGCATCCGACAGCCAGTGATGCATTCAACGAGACCTCGCAACATGAAGCAGACCCTCTTTCTTCAGGCGCCGTCCTTCGACGGCTTCGACGGCGGCGCCGGCTCGCGCTATCAGGCCAAGCGCGAGATCCGCTCGTTCTGGTATCCGACTTGGCTCGCGCAGCCCGCCGCGCTGATCCCCGACAGCCGCGTGCTCGACGCGCCCGCCGACGGCCTTTCCGTCGAAGCGACGCTCGACATCGCCGCACGGTACGACCTCGTCATCATCCATACGAGCACGCCTTCGTTTCCGACCGATGCGCTCTTCGCCGAGAAGCTGAAGGCGCGGGCGCCGGGCATTTCAATCGGCATGGTCGGCGCGAAGGTGGCCGTCGATCCGCACAACTCGCTCGCCGCGAGCGAGGCGATCGACTTCGTGTG
>NZ_FCOB02000101.1 GCF_001545075.1 Caballeronia ptereochthonis | reverse complement strand
GCTCGGCAGCCTGACGCTGGTCGGCATGGCGATCGGCGGCATCCTCGGCGGCTGGGCGAGTGATGCGCTCGGGCGCGTGCGCGTCGTCGTGTGGGCGCTCGCGCTGTTCTCGCTCGGCGCAGGCCTGCTGGGGCTCACGCACAGCTTCATGCAGTTCGCCGCAGTACGCTTCATCAGCTCGCTCGGGATCGGCTGCATGGTGCTCGTGAGCACGCTCGTCGCCGAATATGTGCCGACGGAGCGGCGCTCGCTGATCCTCGGCATTCTGCAGACGGGCGTGTCGGCGGGCTATATCGTCGTGATCTCGCTCGCCAACTGGATCCTGCCGCACTACGGCTGGCGCATGCTCTTCTATGTCGCGACGATTCCGGTCGTGCTCGCGCTCGCGATTCACTGGTTCGTGCCCGAGCCGCCTGGCTGGCGCGCGAGCGCGTCGGCGCGTCCGCACGAGCGTCGCAAGTGGCGGGAGAACCGCTATTACCTGATCTTTTCCGACCGCGAGGCGCGCACGATGTTCATCCTCTGGGCGCTCGCCTCCGTGTTCGCGCTGTCGGGTTTCTACGGGCTGAACAACTGGCTGCCGACCTATCTGGAGAAGGAACTGCACGTGCGCTTCGGCTCGATGGCCGGCTACATGATCGGCACGTACGTCGTCGCATTCGTCGGGAAGATCGTCGCGGGCTGGCTCGGCGACGTGTGGAGCCGGCGCGGCGTGTATGTGCTCGGCTGTCTCGGCGCGGCGCTGTTTCTGCCGGTCATCATCTTCCTTCACACGCGCGAGAACATCGTCTGGCTGATGTTGTTCTTCGGCTTTCTGTACGGCGTGCCGCTCGGCACGATGGGCGCGTTCATGTCAGAGAGCTTCGCCACGCGCATTCGCGGCACGGCCGTCGGCGGTTCATACAACGTGGGGCGCTTCTGCTCGGGTGCAGCGCCTGTCATGATCGGCTATATCGCCACGCAGTTTTCGTTCGGCGTGAGCTTTCTCCTGGTCGGCGCGGTGTTCTTTCTGAGCGGCATCTGCACCTTGTTCATTCCGGACCGCCTCTACGACACCAGCGCGCGCGAGCCGAA
>NZ_FCOB02000062.1 GCF_001545075.1 Caballeronia ptereochthonis | reverse complement strand
GCATCGGCATCCTGGATCTGCGTCTTCCAGTCGTCGGGCATCATCTGGCCGTGCTGCGCGTAGTAGTCGCAGCTCGCCCAGTCGATATGCCGATACTCCAGCGCGATGCCGAAGCGCTTGCCGACGGCGTCGAGCGCGCGCAATGCTTCGGGCATCACTTCCTTGCCGATGCCGTCGCCGGGAATCACGGCGATGCGGTATGCGTTGCGGGTCATGCGGGTCTCCTGTCAGTGCTGGGAACGCGAATGGAAGGGCGATTATTTCATCGATCGGCGTGCCGAGCGCGCGTTTCCCTTGATCGCTAGAATGACTTTTCCCCTTTGCGGTCCCAGACAAGGAGTCTCGCCATGCTTGACTTCGGACGCCCCGCGCGCACGCCGACGCTCGATATCGCCTATGCCGATTCCGGTCCCGCCGACGGCCCCATCGTGATCCTGCTGCACGGCTGGCCCGATGCGGCGCGCGCGTGGAACGCGGTGGCCGCGCGCCTGAACGCGGCGGGCTATCGCACCATCGTGCCCGAATTACGCGGCGCGGGCGGCACGCGCTTTCTGGCGGCCGATACCGTGCGCGACGGCTCGGGCGTCGCGCTCGCGAAAGACGCCGTCGATCTCGCGGATGCGCTCGGCATCGCGCGGTTCGATGTCGTCGGCCACGACTGGGGCGCGCGCGCCGCGTACACGATTTCCGCGTTGTTCCCCGGGCGCGTGCGCCGCATGGCCGCGCTCGCGCTCGCGTATCAGCCGCGCGGCGTGTTCAGGTTGCCCGATTTCTCGCAGGCGCGGCGCTTCTGGTACCAGTGGTTCATGTCGCTCGACGGCGGCCCGGACGCCGTCGCGGCCGATCCCAAAGGCTTCGCCCGCATTCAGTGGGACACGTGGTCTCCGCCCGGCTGGTTCGACGAGGCCGAGTTCGCGGCGACGGCGCGCGCCTTCGACAATCCCGACTGGGTGCCGATCACGCTCAACGCCTATCGGCGGCGCTGGCGCGGCGATCAGCCGTCCGATCCGGCGCTCGCGGAACTCTACGCGCGGCTTGCGACGATCGAGCGCATCGGCGTGCCCGCGCTGATGATCCAGGGCGGCGCGGATTCGTGCGACGAACCGGCGAGCTCGGAAGGGCAGGAAGGGTATTTCACCGCGGGATACCGGCGCGTCGTGATCGAGGGCGCGGGGCATTTTCCGCTGCGCGAGGCGCCGGACGCCGTCGCGGACGCGGTCATCGCGCATCTGGCCTGAAGGCGGATCAGGCGAGCGCCTTGCGAAGCGAAAGCGGACATTGCTGACACGTTTGGCGACAAACACTGTATGCGTGTACAGTACTGTTCGCTGCGGCGGCCGCGCGCTTCCGAACACTCGCGTGACGCCGCCCACGGCCCTGAAGGCCACCCAACTCATTGAACCGGTTGAAAAATTGGCATCGAACAACGCAATCCGCATTCGCGGCGCACGTCAGCACAACCTGAAGAATCTCGACCTCGACCTGCACACCGGCCAGATGACGGTCGTGACCGGCCCGTCCGGTTCCGGCAAGTCGAGTCTCGTGTTCGATACGCTGTACGCGGAGGGCCAGCGCCGCTACGTCGAAACCTTCAGCGCGTATGCGCGCCAGTTTCTCGACCGGATGGACCGCCCGCAGGTCGATCGCGTGGACGGCGTGCCGCCCGCCATCGCCATCGACCAGACGAACCCGGTGCGCAGCTCGCGCTCGACCGTCGGCACGATGACCGAGCTGAACGACCATCTGAAGCTGTTCTACGCGCGCGCCGCCGAGCTCTTCGACAGGAAGACCTCGCACCGCGTGCGCCACGACACGCCCGAGACGATCTACGCCGAACTGCTCGAACGCACGCGCGCCGACGATCCGCGTCTCGCGATCACGTTTCCCGTCGAGTTGCCCGATACCGCGAGCGACGAGGAAGTCGCGCAATGGCTTTCCGCGAGCGGCTACACGCGCGTGCAGGCGAAGCGCCACGTGCGGACGGAATCCGGCGCGCGACAGATGCTCGATGTCGTCGCGGACCGTTTCCGCCTGCAGAACACGGAGCGCGCGCGCGCGCTGGAGGCGATCGAAAGCGCCTTGCTGCGCGGCACCGGGCGCGTGGACGTGTATGTGCTGAAGGACGAGGGCGAGCCGGAAATCTGGCGCTTTTCCACTGGTCTGCATAGCCCGGAAAGCGACTTGCGCTACGCGGACCCGCAGCCCGCGCTGTTCTCCTTCAATTCCGCCTACGGCGCGTGCGAGACCTGCCGGGGCTTCGGGCGCGTGATCGGCGTCGATTACGGCCTCGTCATTCCCGACGAGAAGAAGACGCTGCGCGAAGGCGCCGTCAAGACGCTGCAGACGCCCGCATGGAAAGAGAATCAGGACGATCTCGTGCGCTATGGCGCGAAGGCGGGCATTCGTCTCGGCGTGCCCTGGAGCGAGCTCACGCAACAGGAGCGCGACTGGGTCATCAAGGGCTCGCCGGACTGGACGGGCAAATGGCAGAACCAGTGGTACGGCGTGCAGCGCTTCTTCGACTATCTGGAGTCGAAGGCGTACAAGATGCATATCCGCGTGCTGCTGTCGAAATATCGCAGCTACACGACCTGCCCGGTTTGCGCGGGCGCGCGTCTGAAGACCGAATCGCTGCTGTGGCGTCTCGGCACGAAGGAGCAGGCCGATGCGGTGCTTTCGCCGTCGGACCGCTTCATGCCCAACGGAGTCGACTGGACGCGCGCGCAGCTCGAAGCGTTGCCGGGCCTGACCGTGCACGATCTGATGCTGATGCCGATCGAGCGCATCCGCCGCTTCTTCGATTCGCTGACGCTGCCGTCGACCTTGCTCGACGAAGCGCTCAAGCTGCTGCACGCGGAAGTGCGCACGCGCCTCAAGTATCTCTGCGATGTCGGCCTGGGCTATCTCACGCTCGATCGCCAGAGCCGCACGCTTTCGGGCGGCGAAGTGCAGCGCATCAATCTGACGACCGCGCTCGGCACCTCGCTCGTCAACACGCTTTTCGTGCTCGATGAGCCGAGCATCGGCCTGCATCCGCGCGATCTGAACCGCATCGTCGAGGCGATGCATCGGCTGCGCGATGCGGGCAATACGCTCGTCGTCGTGGAGCACGATCCTTCGGTGATGCTCGCGGCGGACCGTCTCATCGACATGGGGCCGGGGCCGGGCGAGCGCGGCGGCCAGATCGTCTACGACGGCGCGCCCGACGAGATCCAGACGACCGACACGCTGACCGGCGCCTATCTCGGTGGCCGCAAGCACGTCGCGCATGCGTCGAACTGGAACCGCCGTGCCGTCGACGGCGAGACGCCGCGTCTCACGCTCGAAGGCGCGAGCGATCACAACCTTCAGGACGTCACGGTCGATATCCCGTTGCAGCGGCTCGTCTGCGTGACGGGGGTGTCGGGCTCGGGCAAATCGACGCTGATTCAGGACGTGCTCGCGCCCGCGCTGATGCGTCATTTCGGCAAGGCCACCGAAGCGCCCGGGGCGTTCCGCGCGCTCAAGGGCGCAGACCAGTTGAGCGACGTCGTGTTCGTCGATCAGTCGCCGATCGGCCGCACGGCGCGCTCGAATCCGGCGAGCTATGTCGGCGCGTTCGACGAAATCCGCAAGCTCTACGCCAAGGCGCCGCTCGCCCTGCAGCGCGGCTATGGCGCGAGCATGTTCAGCTTCAATTCGGGCGACGGCCGCTGCCCGACCTGCGGCGGCTCGGGCTTCGAGCACGTCGAGATGCAGTTTCTGAGCGACGTCTATCTGCGCTGCCCGGATTGCGACGGCCGGCGTTATCGCGCGGAGGTTCTCGAAGTGAAGATCGAGCGCGGCGGACGTCAGCTGAGCGTCGCGGATGTGCTCGAGCTGACGGTGAGCGAAGCCGTCGAGCTCTTCGCGAGCGATGCCGAAGTGCTGCGCGTCCTGCAGCCGATCGTCGATGTGGGCCTCGAATACGTGAAGCTCGGCCAGCCGGTGCCGACGCTCTCCGGCGGCGAAGCGCAGCGCCTGAAGCTCGCGGGCTTTCTCGCGGAGACCTCGCAGGCGAAGAAGGGCGGCGGGCAGGAACGCCGCCTCTTCATGTTCGACGAGCCGACCACGGGCCTGCATTTCGACGACATCGCCAAGCTGATGCAGGCGTTGCGCCGCCTGCTGGAGCGCGGCCATTCGCTGATCGTGATCGAGCACAATCTCGACGTGATCCGCGCGGCGGACTGGATCATCGATCTCGGTCCCGAAGGCGGCGACGGCGGCGGCCAGGTGGTGTGCGTCGGCACGCCGGATGACGTGGCCGCGTGCGAGCAGTCGCATACGGGCCGCGCCTTGCTGGAATACGAGGAAGCGATGGCGCCGGGCGCCGCCGAAAAGCGCACCGGCGTGCCTTTGCAACTCGCGGCGGAAGTGGCGAGCGCGCGCCGGGCGCTGCAGGGCGAGGACGTCGTGCGCATCGTCAACGCGCGCGAGCACAACCTGAAGTCGCTCGACGTCGATATCCCGCACAACAAGTTCAACGTGGTGACGGGCGTGTCGGGCTCGGGCAAATCGACGCTCGCGTTCGACATCCTCTTTCACGAAGGCCAGCGCCGTTATCTCGAATCGCTCAACGCGTATGCGCGCTCCATCGTGCAGCCGGCGGGCCGTCCCGAAGTCGATGCCGTCTATGGCATTCCGCCGACCGTCGCGATCGAGCAGCGGCTGTCGCGCGGCGGACGCAAGTCGACGGTCGCGACCACGTCGGAAGTCTGGCATTTCCTGCGTCTGCTGTATGTGAAGCTCGGCCTCCAGCACTGCATCCACGACGGCACGCCGGTCCAGGCGCAAAGCTCCGAATCGATCGCCGCGCAGATCATGCGTGACTTCAAGGGTCAGCATGTCGGTTTGCTGGCGCCGCTCGTCGTGAATCGCAAGGGCGTCTACACCGATCTCGCGAAATGGGCGAAGGCGCGCGGCAATACGCATCTGCGCGTCGACGGCGAATTCCTGCCGGTGAGTCCGTGGCCGAAGCTCGATCGCTTCCGCGAGCATACGATCGAGCTGCCCGTCGCCGATCTCGTCGTCTCCGCCGACAACGAAGCGGACCTGCGCAGCCTGCTCGACGAGACGCTCGAAATCGGCAAGGGCGTGATGCATCTGATCGCGCCGCTCGACGACTTGCACGGCTCGTGGGGCAACGGCAAGCGCCGCGGCGCGGAAGAGACCCGCGTGTTCTCGACGAAGCGCGCGTGCCCGGTGTGCGGCACGAGCTATCCCGAGCTCGATCCGCGCATGTTCTCCTACAACAGCAAGCACGGCTGGTGCAATACGTGCGTCGGCACGGGCGTGAAGCTCACGCGCGAGCAGCGCGCCGCGTTCGACGACACGCTGTTCGCGCAGGACGAACGCGGGCGCGAGCAGAGCATCGGATCGGTGGATCAGGAGCCGGACGATATCGTCGACCAGCCGTGCCCGGATTGCGAAGGGACGCGCCTGAACGATGTCGCGCGTGCGGTCACGTTCGGCAATTATCCGATCACGGAAGTCGGTCGCTGGACGGTCAGCGATACGCGCGAGTGGATCTCGAAGCTGAAGCTCAAGGGCCGCGATGCGGATATCGCGCGCGACGTCGTCAGCGAGATCGAAGGGCGTTTGCAGTTTCTGGAGGAAGTCGGTCTCGGCTATCTGAGCCTCGATCGCGCCGCGCCGACGCTTTCCGGTGGCGAAGCCCAGCGCATTCGCCTCGCCGCGCAACTGGGCAGCAACTTGCAGGGCGTGTGCTACGTGCTCGACGAGCCGACGATCGGTCTGCATCCGCGCGACAACCTGATCCTCCTGAGCGCGCTCAAGAAGCTGAACGACAAGGGCAACACGCTCGTCGTCGTCGAGCATGACGAGGACACGATTCGCCGCGCGGATCACATCATCGATATCGGGCCGGGTGCGGGCAAGCGCGGCGGCACGGTGGTGGCTCAAGGCAACGTGACGGACCTCGCGGCGCACAAGGCATCGCTGACCGGCCAGTTTCTCGCCAATCCGATCGTTCATCCGCTGCAGGCGCGCCGCGAAGTGCGCGCCGCGACGGCGAAACGGCCCGCCGTGCCGGAGCAGTGGCTCACGGTCGAAGGCGCGACGCTGCACAACCTGCGCAACGTGACGGCGAGCGTGCCGTTGAATCGCCTCGTCGCGATCACGGGCGTGTCCGGCTCGGGCAAGTCGACGCTCGCGCGCGACGTGCTGATGACCAACCTGCTCGATGCCGTGGGCCGCTCGGTGCTGTCGTCGCCGGCGGTGCGGCGCGCGCGCAAGGCGGCGCAAGCCGATGCACCCGCGACGAAATCACGCGCCAGCGTCCTCGCGCGCGAGACGCCGCGGCCGAAGTTCAACGTCACGCACGCGTGGCAGGGCTGTGCGGGCATCACCGGCTTCGAGGCGATCGACCGCGTGCTCGAAGTCGATCAGACGCCGATCGGCAAGACGCCGCGCTCGTGCCCGGCGACCTACATCGGCATGTGGGATACCATCCGCAAGCTGTTTGCCGATACGCTCGAAGCGCGCGCGCGTGGCTACACGCCGTCGCGTTTCTCATTCAACACGGGCGAAGGGCGCTGCCCGGCATGCGAAGGCCAGGGCGTGCGCACCATCGCGATGAGCTTCCTGCCGGACGTGAAAGTGCCGTGCGACGTGTGCCACGGCCAGCGCTTCAATCCCGAGACGCTCGCGGTGACGTGGCGCGGCAAGAACATCGGCGAAGTACTGACGATGGAGATCGACGAGGCCGCCGAGTTCTTCTCGTCGATGCAGAGCATCGCGCATCCGCTGCAACTGCTGCGCGATGTCGGTCTTGGCTATCTGACGCTCGGCCAGCCGTCGCCGACGCTCTCGGGCGGCGAGGCGCAGCGCATCAAGCTCGTGACGGAGCTGTCGAAAGTCCGCGACGACATCACGCGGCGCGGCCAGAGGCCGCCGCACACGCTCTACGTGCTCGACGAGCCGACGGTCGGCCTGCATATGGCGGACGTGGCGAAGCTGATTCGCGTGCTGCATCGGCTGGTGGATGGCGGGCATAGCGTGATCGTCATCGAGCACGATCTCGACGTGATCGCCGAAGCCGACTGGGTGCTCGATCTCGGGCCGGAAGGCGGCGTGAACGGCGGCACGATCGTCGCGGCGGCGGACCCGGACACGCTCGCGACGCATCCGCGCAGCCACACGGGCGCGGCGCTGCGGCCGGTGCTTGGCAGGACGCGCCCGGCGGAGGATGCGGCATGACTTCGACGAAAGCCATTTCCGATCTCGACACGCTGCTCGTGTCGATGCAGCCCGAACTGCAACCGGGCGTGTACGTGTTTGCGGCGCTGCCGCACGATGCAGCGGCGAGCGGCGCGGGCATCGTCGCGACGGTTCGCGAGCGCGAGGGCCTGACAGTCGTGATGGAAGAGGGCGTGGCGCGGGCGGCAGGCATCGAACCGCTCTTTCGCGCGGCGTGGATCACGCTGACCGTGCATTCGGACCTGAACGCGGTCGGTTTGACGGCGGCGTTCGCGCGGGCGCTCGGCGAGGCGAACATCAGTTGCAATGTGATTGCGGCGGCGTATCACGATCACATCTTCGTGCCGGTGGACGATGCAGCGCGCGCGATGGGCGCGCTGTTCGATTTGCAACGGCGTGCTGGTATGCTGGCGACCTCTTCGAAACCATGAATGCAAGATAGATGGAAACGCAGGACAAAGCCGTCGCGCTGAAAAGAATGAAATGGTTCGCCGCCGCGCTGCTCGTCGCGGCAGGCGCGTTGTTCGCGCTCGCGAAAAGCCGGCACGATGCGGGCGCCTGGGCGTGGGTATCGTCGTTTGCGGAAGCTGCGATGGTCGGCGCGCTCGCGGACTGGTTCGCGGTGGTCGCGCTGTTTCGGCATCCGCTCGGCGTGCCGATTCCGCACACGGCGATTCTGCCCGCGAACAAGGCGCGCGTCGCGGACAACCTGGCGGTGTTCGTCCGCGACCGCTTTCTCGGCACGGATGCGCTGGTCGCGCGCGTGAACGCGTTCGATCCGGCGAGCCGTCTGTCGATGTGGCTCGCCGAGCCGAAAAATGCCGAGTTGCTCGGCAAGAAGGCGGTGACGGCGGTGGGCCAGCTGCTGTCCTTCGTCGACGACGAGCGCGTCAAGTCGATGCTTTACGAGACGTTGCGCCGCCGCGCGGAGTCGTTCGATCTGGCGGGCGCGGCGGGTAGCGTGCTGTCGACGCTGACGTCGGACCGGCGTCATCAACTGCTGCTCGACGAAGGTTTGAAGCAGATGGCGGCCTGGCTCGACAAGCCCGAGGTGCAGGAGATGCTTGCGGCGCGCATTGTCGCGGTGGCGGGCGAGGAGTATCCGAAGCTCATCGGCATGCTCGGTTTCGTCGGACTGAACGCCGATGAGCTTGGCAGCAAGTTCGCGGCCGGATTGGTGCGCGGCGCGAACCAGTGGCTGCACGATGTGAGCAGCGATCCCGCGCATGAGCGCCGCAAGGCCTTCGATGCGGCGGTGGAGCGCTTCGTCGAGCGGCTGAAGACTGATCCGGCGTTCAAGGCGCGCATCGACGAGCACAAGCGCGAATGGCTCGACCGGCCGGAATTGCGCGGCTACGTGAGCGGCTTGTGGGACGAGTTCATTGCGTGGCTCGATGCGGATATCAGGCGGCCTGATTCGGCATTGCACGCGAAGGTGTCGGCTGTCGCCGGGAGTTTTGCCGAGGCCCTCGGCAGCGATCCGGCTTTGCGCGATTCGATCAACGAGCATATGCGCGATGCGTTGAAGGCGTTGGCGCCGGAGTTGCGCGATGGCATCGCGAAGCATATTGCGGCTACTGTCAAGCAGTGGGATGACGCGACTCTCGTGAGGGATGTCGAGCTCAATATCGGGCGGGATTTGCAGTTCATTCGCGTGAATGGGACGCTGGTTGGTGGTGCGGTGGGGATTTTGATTCACGCGGTGACGGTGTGGGTGGGGTGAGGGGTTTTTGCTCGTTCGGTTTGGGCTTCGAAGTCCCCCGCTGAGCAGGCGGGGTAAAGTCGAGACTAAGCTTGTTCAATCGCATCATCAAGAGCCGATCATGCGCGCCCGGTCTCGTCAGGGAGTGTCGCTGGGACGTCGAGCGTGAAGGCGTCGATACGAAAGCACGGCTGCTCTTGCGGGAGCATCGGTAATTCGCCCTCGCTTGGAAGCGTCGAGCGCACGGCGGGCGCTTGCACGGTGGCCGCGCGTTGCTCGGCGTCGCGCTGCTGTTGTACCTGTTGATCCTGTTGCGCGTTGGCGCGTGCGGCGGCTGCTTCGTCGGCGGGCGTCGGCGCGTGTTGCGCGTGAACTGTGAGCGATGTTAGGGCCGCTAACGGAAAAACCAATAATCTTTCTCTTCTTGTCATGCACTTACTCGTTCAATCGCGCTTCAGACGGACGCATCCCGCTCGTCAGAAAACTTTCCAATCGTGATGAATACCTCGTCGGAATCCTCCTCCAGAATGACGTTAGCTCTAGCTGTTTCGTTTGGAAACGCTTGGCCGATGCGCTCATCCCACACGCCCGCGATGAATGCTGCCAGTATCTTCGCGTTGTCGAACGAGATCCCTTGCAGGATGTCAGTTAGTTCAACCATGTTCACCCATGCCTGTGCTTCCTCCGGACACATTCCGTTACGCCGATACTCTTGATATTTCGCCTCGTCAAACCAGTCAACAATGACGATGACGCCATCGAATATAGCCATTTGCGGAGCGAACAAATGCCCCATGCAAAGAGCAAAATCTTGGGGCAAGGCGACGTTTGCAGAGACGGCATGAATGAAGTCTAAAGCGGAGAACTTACCGTTGTTTGCTTTGACGAATTCGTCGTACTTCCAATTTTCTACAGTCATTTTGCTTTACCTGTCGGTATTTCGTCCTGTCTCGCCGGTCGAACCACGCCTTTTCCTATAAAGACAGTTCCATCCGGAGCCACGATATTGCAATGAGGTTCCGTCACCGTTGAATGTGGTGTACTGCCCGTCCGGTCCGGAGCGTTCAACGATTGTATGCGGAAGACCTTCTGCCTCAGGTAACGGGGCCGGCGGCTTACTCCGCGATTTGCCGCCAGTAAGCGCTCCGACCGGTAGCTGTACCGTAGCCGCGCCTGTGTTCGCAGCCTGCGCTGACTTCTGACCGAGCATCGCCCGTTCTTTGTCAAGTAGCTGCCGGAGTTCCTTCGCTTCCTTTGCGGCTTCGCTTTACTTCTTGTCGTTGAATTGGTTGTACAGGTTCACGTTCGACGCTGAGGCCGCGCCTGCCGTGCCGCCAATAATACCGCCGCCCAGCGCATTGACGGCATTGCCCGCGATGTTCCCGGCGAACTGCGAGCCGGTCGCGCCAGCGATCGCGTCGGCAAGTTGAGCGGTCTGGTTTGCCAGCGCTGCGGACATTCCCGCGCCCGCAGCACCTTGGGCAGCGCTGCCAATCCCGCCGCCGCCCAGACCGCCAATCAGGCCACCGCCCGCAGTGTGAAGGGCTGTTCTCGCACTGCCGCCCTCAGACCTCAAATCCGCCGTATTGACGTAGCTCTGCATTGCGTCGAGGTCGCCGCGCTCGTAGGCTGCCTTCGCGTCCTTGATCGCGCCGTCTCGCTTCGCGTCCGCGATCGCGCCTATCTGCGTCGAAGCCGCTTCGCCCGCCGCGCTCGCGGCGTTCATCATGTCGCCTTGCTTGTCGAGGACGTGATTGATATCGGGAAGCTTCGACACGGTTCCATTCGTGTTCGACGTGTCGCGGCTCAGGCTGGCGACGTCCTGCGTCTGATGGTCCTGGTCCTTGACATTGATCGTGCCCGCGCTGATCGCACTGCGTGTCGTCGCGCTCTCGCTGCCGCTGTCGCTCTGCGAAAGCATCGGCACTAAGCCGCCCGCATTGCCGACCGAGGTCGTCCCGGTACCACTTGCGGGCGCACCGATCGAGCCGCCCGCGCTAAAGCCGCTGCTGCTCGCGTTGTAGCTCGATGCGTTAGTGATATCGCTGAACGTCAGCGTTCCCGTGTTGAGCGTGTTCTTGCTCGCATCGGCGTCGCTCGCGATGACCGCGCCCTTGAGGTCGGTATTGCCTTGAACGTTGATGCTGAAGCCACCCGCGCCCGCATGGATGCCTGATTGCCCACCGACGCCCGCATAGCCGCCGTTTGCGTTGCCGTGCTGATCGCTATAGTTCGCGCCGCCGCCCGCCTGACTGATGCTGAAGCCGCCGCCCGAGCCTTGCTGATGCGCCATACTGGTTTGCGTATCCTGCACGCTCGCGATGTTCAGATTGCCGCCGATGTCGGCGTTGACCTGCCGGGCGTTCACGTTCGCGCCGATGATGTTCGTGTCGCCGCCCGAGGCGATCGTCGCGCCGTTGGCCGCGTTGATGCGCGTCTCGTTGATGACGTCACGCCCCGCCTTCACGACGACATCGCCGCCGCCGATGCGTCCGCTCACGTTGCGCACGTCCTGCACGGCGACGACTGCCGTCGTGCCGCCGCTGCCGATGATCCCGCCGTTGACGATGTTGTTGCCGATGATCGTCGTCGCGAGGTCGCTCTTCACATGCCCGCCGTTGTTCACGTCGCCGCTGGCGTTCAGGTTCACGACATTACCCGCCACCAGTGCGCCGCTATGCGTCAGATCGACGGCGTTCACGCGTGCCAGATACACCGTCGGCACCAGCAATCCGAGCGATACATCAAGATTCAAGAAGCCGAGCGCGAACGGCCTTATTCGCTGCGACCAAGTAAGATGCCGCCGCCGCTTTATCCGTGGTTCAAGCTCGCCGGACGATGGCTCGAACAGGCAGGCTTCGAAGCTTGACAGAGCGCCAGAGTTCACGTCGAACACGGCAAGCTCGTCATCACGCCCGCTTGAATGACTCCACATACAACAAACCCAGCGCGAAGCTGGGTTTGTTGTTTTTTCGCATCAGGGTTGGTAGTCTTCAAACTCCCATGCGAACACCTTGGAGAGCTTGTTCGCAATTGCCTGCCAGTCGTTTCCGTCGCATTCAGCAACGTAATCGCGAATACGTTGCTCTATACTCGACCAACTGAACTCCCGAACAATGAGTAAATGACGTCCCCAACGCGGTTCGAACGTAGTTTGCTCCAACCACTGCGGCGTGCAAACACAAACCTCGAAATCGTCTGCGCCTGAAGTCTCCGACAGCCCAATGCGAATTCGCAAAGTCAGATAAAAACAAGATGGGTTCTCCGGAGCAAATGTCTTCGGATCGAACTCGTCGTTTGAGATTGCTTTCACAACTGCATACATCTGTAATTCCTCACTTGCTCACATTCAGATGGCCATTGCCCGTTTTGATTCGCTGCCCGGTTACTGGATTAACCGTGTAGGTTTCGAAGTTCGCTTGTACGCCTGTTGTCGCAAACTGCGAATCCTTTTCACTTGGCATACGGTAAACGCGCGTTCCATCCGAACTAATCCAACCAGTCCCATCAGTGGTCATTTTTGCACCATCTCCGACCCAGGTTTTCCCAAGCTGATCAGCTTCCGCCGCCGTACCAATACCAATATTGAAGTTGATATTCTTTGAGCCACTGCCATTCACGGCAGCAGCCAATCTTGGATCTTGGGCAGTGATATTCGCCAGGTTCTCACCGGCGAGTTGTCCTTTCAATCCGCCATAGGTCGCTGCGTTGGCCGTCCCACCCGACGTTGCCGTCTTCCCGCCCAGCGCCCCAACCGGCGGTCGAACTGTCGCAGTACCTATATCCGCCGTCTGCACTGGCTTCTGACCGAGCATAGCCCGCTCTTTATCCAGTATCTTGCGAAGCTCCTGTGTCTCCTTCTTCTCCTCGCTGTCTTTCTTGTCGTTCCACTGGTTGTACAGATTCACGTTCGACGCGGCCTCCGCGCCAGTCGGACCTCCGATGATACCGCTGCCGATCACGTTGAGCGTATTGCCAGTGAACTTGCCGATCAACTCCGAACCCGTCCCGTCTGCGATCGTGTCCGCAATCCGCTTCGTCTGGTCCGCCAGGTACGCCGACATCCCTGCGCCCGCCGCACCCTGCGCCGCGCCTCCGATGCTTCCACCGCCCAAGCCGCCGATTAGCCCACCGCCCGCGACGTGCAGCGCAATTCTGTTGCTACTCGATTCGCTCCACGAATCGGCCACATCCAGATAGTTTTGCATCGCATCGAGATCGCCACGCTCGTAGGCGGCTTTCGCATCTGCGAGCGCGCCATCGCGCTTGCTGTCAGCCAACTGGCCGATGCCCTTTGCTACCGCTTCGCCCGCCGCGCTCGCGGCGTTCATCACGTCGCCTTGCTTATCGAGGACGTGATTGATATCGGGCAGCTTCGAGACCGTGCCGTTCGCGTTCGACGTGTCACGGCTCAGGCTGGCGACGTCCTGCGTCTGATGGTCCTTGTCCTTGACATTGATCGTGCCCGCGCTGATCGCGCTTCGCGTCGTCGCGCTCTCGCTGCCGCTGTCGCTCTGCGAAAGCATCGGCACTAAGCCGCCCGCATTGCCGACCGAGGTCGTCCCGGTACCACTTGCGGGCGCACCGATCGAGCCGCCCGCGCTAAAGCCGCTACTGCTCGCGTTGTAGCTCGATGCGTTAGTGATATCGCTGAACGTCAGCGTTCCCGTGTTGAGCGTGTTCTTGCTCGCATCGGCGTCGCTCGCGATGACTGCACCCTTGAGGTCTGTATTGTCTTGAACGTTGATGCTGAAGCCACCAGCGCCCGCATGGATGCCTGATTGCTCATTCACGCCCGCATAGCTGCCGTTTGCGTTGCCGTGCTGATCGCTGTAGCTCGCGCCGCCGCCCACCTGACTGATGCTGAAGCCGCCGCCCGAGCTTTGCTGATGCGCCATACTGGTTTGCGTATCCTGCACGCTCGCGATGTTCAGATTGCCGCCGATGTCGGCGTTGACCCGCCGGGCGTTCACGTTCGCGCCGATGATGTTCGTGTCGCCGCCCGAGACGATCGTCGCGCCGTTGGCCGCGTTGATGTGCGTGTTGCGCTGCGCGGTCGTATCACTGGTCGCGTTGCCGCTCGACCGGGACTTGGACGCATCGACGCCGAAACCCTGCGTGCCATACGACACGCCGACGCTCGAACCGCTCGACTCACTCGCGTTGCGCGTGCTGTCCGTACTTGTCGCGCTGATGAGGTTGATCTGATTGGTCGCGGCCAGCACGGCGTCAGTCGCGCTCACGTTGGACCCGGCGATCGTCAGATTGCCGTTCGTCGCGGCGAACGCGGCGGTTCCACCCGCCTTGATGCTCGAACCGTCCGCGCTGGTCGTGTCCGCGGCATAGGTGCTCTTGCTGTGACTGCTGCCGACGCTCACCTCGATTTTCGCGTCGGGCCGTCCCTTCGCGACTGACTCGACTGCTGCCGCGCTGTTGCCCGCCGCCGCGATTGCGTGCAGGGCCGAGGCGCGGGAGTCCTCGCTACGACTTCCCGCGTGTGCCTGATCGTTTGCGGCGCGCACCTGATCGACCACGCCGCCCGCGACGCCGATCGAGATGCCGCGCTGTGTGACTTCATGCGTCTCGTCGTGATGCGCGGAGTTGGTCGCCGCGTCGATCGTGACATTTGCGCCCGTTCCGGTGATGTCCTTCGCCGCGATCAGGTCACTGCCGGTGACGTGCAAGTCGCCGCCCGCCGCGAGGCGAACGCTGCCATCCGTGCTGCCGATCAGGCTCGCATTGTTCGTGGCCGACGCGTCGTTATAGGTGTCTTTCTGCTCGCGCTTGCCGTAGCCGATCGACGCACCCGAACTCCCCAAGCCGGAATGCGTCTCTTCGTGATACTGGCTCGACTGGCTTGTGTCCTGCGACGTATTGATGGTGAGATTGTTTCCGGCCGCGAGCGTCACATCGTGCGTTGCCGCGACTGTCGAGCCGCTGATCGTCATATCGCGACCCGCCGCGCCGGTCACCGTGTCGCCCGAGATCGTCGAGCCGGTGGCGATCACATCATGCGCATTGCCCGTATCGGTGGTCGTGGTCTTCGAGAGCAAACCCGAGCTTGCCTTGTGTTCCCAATGCTGGGAGTCGTGCGTTTCGCTGACGCTGCCAACGTTGATGTCGCCCGTCGCGGCGAGCGCGACGCTGCCCTTATCCGCCGTGACGTTCGAGCCGAGGATCGCGAGGTTGCCGCTACCGTTCTGCCCCGCCGCGAGCGTCGCATTGCCGCCCGCGCGCACGCGCGAACCGTTGACCTGCTCGTCGTAGCTCGAACTGACGTGCTGTGCGTTCGAACCGCCCAGCGACTGCTCATAATGGCTTGCAGTGTCCTTCGACGCCGTGACCGTGAGATCGCCGCCCGCGATCATCGCCGCATTGCCGCCAGCTGCGATGGTCGCGCCGGTGAGCGTCGTATCGCGGCCCGAGCGCGTCGCGACGTTGCTGCCGGCGACGATCGCGCTGCCGAGTTGTTGGCTTATCTCGTCATGGCTGCCGTTCTGGCCGTCACGCGAATGCACTTCGCGGGAACGCGCGAACTCGGTCGTGCCGGCGTTGAGATCACGTCCCGCCGCGAGGCCCGCATTGCTGCCCGCCCGAATCGTCGCGCCCGAGAGGTTCACGTCGCGACCGGCGATCACCGCGACGTTGTTCGTCGCCGAGATCGTGCCCACCGCATCGACACCGGTTCCCGTCACGCGCCCTGTCACGCCGCTCGATGCGAAATCGCTCGACACACCATAGGTGCGCGTCTCGTTGATGACGTCACGCCCCGCCTGCACGACGACATCGCCGCCGCCGATGCGTCCGCTCACGTTGCGCACGTCCTGCACGGCGACGACCGCCGTCGTGCCGCCGCTGCCGATGATCCCGCCGTTGACGATGTTGTCGCCGATGATCGTCGTCGCGAGGTTGCTCGTCACATGCCCGCTGTTGTTCACGTCGCCGCTTGCGTTCAGGTTCACGACATTACCCGCGACCAACGCGCCGCTATGCGTCAGATCGACGGCGTTCACGCGTGCCAGATACACCGTCGGCACCAGCACCGTCTGATGCGAACCGTCCGGCAGGGTGACGTCCTGCGAAACGAGCCAAACCATATCGGTCGTAAGCTGCGCCATCTGCTCCGGGGTGAGCGCAATGCCGACCGCCAGGCCGAATTCCTTCGCATACACCGTGCCGTGGTTCATGAGCGCGATGTATTCGTCCATCGCATCGGTAAAGCCCGCGAGGAAGGTCCGCCCTGTCAGTTGCGTGATCTGGTTGCGAATCAGCGTCTGCTCGTACACGCCGTCGCCCAGGCGCTTGATGACCTTCTGCGGGTCGAGATCGAGCGCATTGAGCATGTAGTCGCTGCTGATGAACGTCGTATAGCTCGTCAGGCGCGGATCGGTGGCAATCAGATACGCCCCGTCCGGTGCGGTGTTGTACGTGTACAGGCCATTGACCGGCAGCCTCAGATTCGGAATGCCGCCTGTCGCACCGCCGACCGTCTGCGGCGCGCTCGTCTGGCCGCTCGCCGCTTGCGCCTGAGTGCCGGTGACGCCCGTATCCGCGCTCTGGCCGCTGGCGCTCGACGCCTGCTTGCCGTCGATGCTCTGCGCCTTGCCGCCTTGTCCCGCAATCGTCCCCGTTTGCGTGCCGTCCGCGCTGCCCCCGGTCACGCCCGCACCGATGACCGTCTGGCCTTGGCGATCCACCGAATTGATGCTGATGGTCGCGGCGTTGGTCTGCACCGTCGCGTTTGAGGTCGCAATAGCGGGCAGCGCATCGACGGTCGTTGTTGTCTGCGTGATCGCGTTCGGGATACCCGATATCTGGTCGGCGCTGCCGCCGGTCTTCTGGTGCCAGTAGTAGTCTGATTTCGATGTTTCGACGAGCGTCTCTTGCAGGACCGTTCCGCTATCGGTCACGCTGCCGCCGATCGCACGGCGCACGAGGTCGCCGCCCGCGGCCATCGTGGAGGCGACGTTCTCGACGCTGCCGCCATCTGCGTTGATGCGGATCGCGCCTTGTGCCTGAATCGTTGCCACAGTGCCCGCGCTGACGAGCTGGTCGGTCGTGCTCGTCGTCTGAACCGTGCGGCTCATTTCAACGTAGTCGTGGTTGTCGCTGCCCAATGACGTATCGACCTTTACCTGATCCGGGCGAATGTTTCTGGCCGGATCGAAATCCGGCCAGAACGTCACGGAGACTGTGCCATCGCCGTTGTCGGTCAGGCTTGAATAGTACTGTGTCGCATTGTTGGTAATGACGCGGGTCGATTCGGTCACGCCCGGTAACGGGCTGCCGGGGACATTGCCCATGCTCAAATAGGTATCTTCGAGCGGCGTTGTCAGCGAGAAGCTTTTCGCGTTGGCGTCTACGTTGATAACCTGATCTTTCGGCAACGTGACCGTGAGCGGCTGCGCCAGTCCTTGCACCGCCTGCGTGCCGATTGCGCCCGCCGTGAAGTTCCACTGTGGATAGCGCTCGGAGACGTAATTACCTAGCTGCATGTCACTGAGGCCCGCTGTCCAGATGTCGAGCGTCGTCGTGCCTGCATCCTGCGGCGTGCCCGCTTCGGTCACCATGCCGACGCGCTCGTTCTGCACCGTGCGCGCGGCAATGTCGATGTCGCCGTCCGCCTCGATGTTCGCGGCGCTATTGGTGAGCGTGTTGGTCTGGTGTGCGAGCATGCCGTCGGCGTCGCGCGTGCCATCCTTGGCAATTTCCAGATTGCCGACGCTATAGATCAGCGCGCCGTCGCGATTGGTGACGGAGTTGTCGGCGTAGAGATGGACGCTGTTCGCGCCTGCAATCGCCGCCGCCGCGCCCGCATTGTCGACATCGGTCGCTTTGATCGTGACGTTATTGCCGATCACGAGGCCGGTATTGGTGAAGGTCGCGCTGTTGGTCGTAACCGTATCGCCTTCGATGCGGCCTGCGTTGCTGATGGAGCTCGCCGCGTTGACACTGGTTTGCGCGGAGTTGATATCCGCGCCCGCCACGTTGATGACATCGCGACCGCTGACCGCGAGCGCGCCGCTGGCGGCGAGCGTGCCCGCGTTGGTGAGCGTGCCCGTGGCGGACAGGTTCATGTCGCCGTCGGCGTGCAGATTGTTCGCCGCGTCGTTGACGTAGTCGCCGTTGACCGTGAGCCCGAGATTGCGGCCCGCGATCATGTCGCCGTTGCCCGACACGACGCCGCTCGCGCTGATGTCGCGATTCGCGCGGATCGAGCCGTTCACGTTTGACAGCGCCGCCACATTCGCCGACACGTCGAGCCCGCCCAGAATCGCGCCGCCGTCGTTGATGACCACAGCCGTGGCCTGACCGACATTCAGCGCCGTGCCGCCGAAGAGCATCCCGCCCGCGTTGTTCACCGTCTGCGCGATGTTCAGGTTCCCGGCGCCGCCCGCGGCGAGGTTCGCCCCCGCGTCATTCTCGAGCGTCTGCGCGTTCACCGTCACGTCGCCATTGCCGCCGAGCGTGCCGCCTGAGTTCGTCACGTCCGAGGCGGTGAGCGTCGTCGCGCCATCGCCCGCATTGGTGAGCCTGCCGCGCGTGTTGTCGATACGCGCCGCCGTCACGTTCGCCGTGCCGTGCGCGCCGTTCGCGCTGATCGCGGCTTGGGTGTTGAGCAGCACGCCGCCTGCGTACGCCGAGAGGTCGCCCGCCGTCTGCACGGAGCCGCTCGCGTTGTCGATATCGCCCAGCGTTGAGAGGGTGAGGCCGTTGCCGCCGTAGAGCGAACCGTTACGATTGACGATGCCCGAGGTCCCGATGACTTGCGCGGCCTGCATCGCCAACAGCGTCCCCTTCGTGTTGTCGATACTCGCGCCAGTCGCGACGAGCGCGCCATTGGTATGCACGCTACCGCCCACGTTCGAGATTGCGCCGGTCGAATTTAGTGCAAGTGTGCCCGCGCCCGCGTGCTGGGTCGCGCCGCCGTCGTCGGTGATGCTTTGGCCTGTGACGTTCAGGTTGACCGCGTTCGATGCGATCGTGCCGCCCGTGTTATCGAGCGCACCGCCCGCGCTGATCGTCTGATTGTGTGCGCCATACTGGGCGAGCTTGCCGTCGCGGTTGAGCAGGTCGCCCGATGTCGAGACGGCGAGCGAGTCGCCCTCGATCGTGCCGCGCGTGTTGTCAATCGACTCAGCGGAAACGGTGGTTGCCGCACCCGACAGCGTGCCGCCCGCGTTATTGAAGGCGCCGGGTGTGGTCGCGGTCATCGCGCCGCCCGCCGTCATGCTGCCGGCGTGGTTGTCGATGCGCTGCGCCCGAATCGTGGCGCTGCCTGCCGCTGAAAGCTGCCCCTGATTCGAGAGCGTCGCGGCGCTCACGTCGAGCGAGCCATTGCTGCCGATCATGCCGCCCGCGCCGTTGTTGAGCGCATCGGCGGCGCTCACGCTCAAGCCGTC
>NZ_FCOB02000111.1 GCF_001545075.1 Caballeronia ptereochthonis | reverse complement strand
GCAAAACACCTGCTTATAGTGACGGTAAGCGGTACTATTAGAAAACGAACGACCTGGAGGCATCACGATGACGCAACTTCATCTCGGCTTGGACCTGTCAACCAAGCGCACGCGTAAGCGGGAGTTTCTGGACGAGATGAGACGAGTGGTGCCATGGTCAAGGCTGATTGCATTGATCGAGCCGCATTATCCGAAGGGGAAGACCGGTCGCCCGCCATTTCCGGTGTCGACGATGTTGCAAATTCACTTCCTCCAACAATGGTTCGGTCTGTCGGATCCCGCGATGGAAGAAGCCCTCTATGATGTCCCGCTGTATCGAGAATTCGCAGGCCTCGATGGAGGGATGACCCGTCTTCCGGACGAAACGACTATCTTGCGGTTTCGGCACCTGCTCGAAGCGCATGGCATCGCTGCGCAGATTCTTGCGGCCGTCAATGAAATATTGAACGAAAAGGGATTGATGCTTAAGGCGGGTTCGGCTGTCGATGCTACGTTGATCGCAGCGCCCAGTTCGACCAAGAACGGCTCGGGCACACGTGACCCGGAAATGCAGTCGACCCAGAAAGGCAGGAATTGGTACTTCAGCATGAAGGCGCATATAGGCGTGGACGCAGAATCAGGCCTCGTTCACACGGTCATCGGCACGGCGGCTAACGAGCACGACATCAATGCGGCCCTTGCACTGTTGCACGGTGAAGAAACGGATGTTTACGCTGACGCCGGATACCAGGGC
>NZ_FCOB02000040.1 GCF_001545075.1 Caballeronia ptereochthonis | reverse complement strand
GTTGCGTCATCGTGATGCCTCCAGGTCGTTCGTTTTCTAATAGTACCGCTTACCGTCACTATAAGCAGGTGTTTTGCAGAGGTTCCTTAACTCGTTCTTTGGCGCAAGACACGGCGTTGCCGAACTGGTGATCAATGACGATGATTCGATTGAGTGGAACGTGATTACCCAACCACAAGGGGGAGCCTACTACGGCCCCAATCATGCTGTTTTTTCAAAAATCATATCAGACACGAATCCTCATGCTGGAGAAAGACTGGTCGTTTCGGATAGGGCCTATATATAGGATGAACCTTCTTCCGCAGGTCGTCACAAGACATATTTGATAAAGGGTGATCGCGTAAAGCTTATCAAAGTCTCAGAGGATTTGAAGTTTTGGAAAATAGAATTTGAAAGAAAAAATAAAAACTCAATTAATAAATGGATTGATTGTCGTGACATCGACTTCTGTGCGAAGTGAAATTTTCGCCCGCGCAATCACAAGGAACACACCAAATGAAAAATCTCGCATATGAAGGCGACGCAACGAGCCACGGTGGCCAGATTCTGACCGGCTCGGATCGCATCAAGATAAAGGGCCGCCGAGCGGCACGCATCGGCGACAAGGTCTCATGTCCGATGCACGGCGACAACGAGATCGTGGAAGGCAGCGAGAGGATGAAGGATGGCACCACGCCGCTATCGCGGGACGGCGATCACACGCGGTGTGGGGCGGTACTCATTGCCTCGTGCGGCGGAGCACAGGTTCGATAAGCCATGCCCGTCGATTTCAATCGCGTGCCGCCGCGGGCAGACGTGCCGCCCCCACCTCAGGTCTCGATGATCGTCTGGATTGTCCTGCTGGTTCTCGTCATGGCGGCAGGAGCGGGACTAACGATCATGCTGTGGCCAGCGGACAGTCCGACCAACACACTGTGGTTCTGGCTGGGTGCCTTTGTTTATCCCTTCTTGGCCTGGGCATTCTTGCTGTTCGCGTGGCTCGGATACGGTTACGTTCGTTGCAATCAGGCGATTGCGACGAACCGCGTCAGCGATAAGGTCGAGCAGGAGTGCCACGTAGCGGCGAGCAGACCGCTGGCGATATTGGGCCATGCCTGGTATTTCGCCGCGGACGATTCGGCAAACTCTCTCGAAGGCATCTTGACAGGAACGGAATGGGCAAAACTGCGGCCGAGCGGCGCAGTAGCGGATACTGACGTCAATGCGCGATGGCTCAGTATTCCCGATATGCATTTTCAGCCGGGCAACGAACTTGCCGAACATGCCCGCCATCACGCTGTATGCACATGGCTGATCGAACGATTGATCGGCCGCCTACTGTCGCAACTCAGTGCTCTTTCGCCCGGAACAAAGCTCCAGGTTGAGCTTCACCATCAAACGAGGCTGGAACCGGAGTTAGTCGCAGCCCGTGTACGGAAATTGATCGCTGAACGAGCGCCATTGTTGCAAGTAGAGGTGGAATCTGGTGAACATGCGCCGTCGCTCTTCCGGACGGATGCATGGCTCGACAGCCGGCACGGCGATACGACTCGCCTGCTGATCGCCGTCAAGCTTTGCGATGCGATCAGTGCGGTCCTGTCCGATGGCGTTGCCGAGGCGGGCGTCGCGCTACTCGTCGGGCATCCGCGCCTTACGTCACCAGCCATGCCATCTGAGCTACGGCTGCATCGCCCCGCCAAAGGGGCGTCTGATGCTGCCGCGCGCACGCTAGCGCTTGCGACCCGTTGGGGACAGTCCTCGCGTGATCGTCTGCGCACAGTGTGGGCACACGGCCTGAGCAGCGACCAAGTCGGCGCGGTTCGGCAAGCTGCGTCACTTCCCGACGAAATGCGATGGATCGCACTCGAGACCTCCGTAGGCAACTGTTCTGACGCAGGGCCGTGGCTGGCCGTCGCCCTCGCCGCAGAAAGTGCCCGGACAATGGGCGAACCGCAAATGGTGCTGTGCGGCGAAAGCGACGAACTGGTCGCCCTTATGTGCAGAAAACAGACATGAGCAACGACAAGAACAACAACAAGAACAACAAGAACAACAACAAAATCCTACCGGCCGGCCTCTTCATCGGCATCGCGGCCTTTATCGTATTCCTCGCGCTCGGAATAGCTGTATGGGTGGCGGGGCCTCGTCAGGGGTGGTCTCGCGATACTCGGATTATTATCGAACTCGTGCTGTTCTCGACTTGTCTGGTGGTGATCCTGGCGCTCAAATTTTTCGAAGCGGTGCTGCTTTGGATTGCCTCGCTCAGAGCGAAACTTTGGTTTGTTCGTTACGATGCCAATAAGCGCACGACGCCCTTGGTACACAGAGAAGAGGACGAACCATCCGGACAAGCCGACCGTGCCGCTGCGCTTCGGAATGCCCTGCGCGACCGCCACGGCTGGCGCTGGCGCCATCACGAACGATGGGTGCTTGTCGCCGGCGACGTACCGCTGGTGAAGCGGCTAGCGCCGGGCCTCGTGGAGGCGGGCTATCTGATTACGAGCGACACGGTGCTGCTGTACGCGCATCAAACCCGCGATACGCTTGAGACTGAATGGCTCGACCAGATCCGCCGCCTTCACCTTTGCCGTCGCGCGGTCGACGCGATTGTGGCAGTGGTGCATAACCGCAGTTCGGCCACTACTCCATTCGACACAGATGACATCGTCCATCGGCTCGCGCGCCATGCCCGCGCGCTGCGCTGGGCCGCGCCAGCCTATCTGCTGAACGTCACCGATTTCGGCAGCGAAACGTCGAGTCCCGACGAGGCGATCGGCTTCACGTGGTCCAACTCCCGTGTAACCGCAGCCGAGGTCGATGCGTCGCTGCAAGACCTCGCTTATAACCTCGCGGGTGCCGGCGTCGTGCGCTTGACGAAGGATGCAGACGACCTCTATCCCGCCGAGCTCTCGCAGCATATCTCCGGTCTTCGTAGCGCGCTGTCGGGTCTGGTGCTGCATACCGCCCAGTCGCGTGTCCGGCGGTATGCGGTCCACGGGCTTTTATTCGCATCGCTATTCAAGGAACGGGAGTTGGCGCCGCTTGTCGACGCGAATGGCGCCGAGCCGCCGATCGGCCATCGACACAGGACAATCTGGCAGACCGTCGCCGGGCACAGCCGCAAGATCCACGGTCGCCGCGTTGGCTTCTCGCGGTCGGCGACAGCCGCATGGATGACAACGGCTCTGATCGGCTCCTGGATCGGCGGCACGATGCTGTCGGGCTTCGTCAACCGTGCAACGGTCCAGAACGCTGCCGATACCGTCGCGCAGTTGCCCACCGTCCAGGACCGCACGCAAGCCTTGCAAACCCTCAATGGGCTGGACCGACAGATCGACACACTGGAAATCCATCAGCGCGATGGCGCGCCGTGGACGGCGCGCTTCGGCCTGAATTGTGACCGTGCACTGCTCGATGCGCTGTGGCCGGGCTACGCCGATGCGGCGAGCCGCATCCTCGTTGCCCCGATCCGCGAGAAGCTCGAAGAACGTCTGCGCCAGCTTGCCTCGCTGTCTGATGAGGAGATCGCCCGCGGTGGCAATGCGCAGGTGCAGGCCGCCTATGACACGCTCAAGGCGTATCTGATGCTCGCAATGCCCGAACGCGCGGTCGCCGCCTTCCTGGCGCCGCAACTGGCCGCGACGGCCGCGCCCGACCGTCCCGCGAACTCGCCCCTGTCGTCTGGCGCCTGGGAAGACCTGCGCCAGCACACGATCGCTTTCCTGGCGGACCACCTGGGACGCGGCCGGGTGCCCGCCATGTCGCCGGATCCCGGCCTCGTCGCCTCGACGCGCCAGACTGTCATCAGCGTGCGCGGCATCCAGAACTCGACCGACGCGGTCTACCGGCAGGTCCTCGACGACGCGAAGGCCAAGTATCCTCCCGTGTCGCTCGCAACGCTGCTGGGCGACACGACCAGCCGGGGCCTCTTCAACACGACGGCGACCATACCCGGCGTGTTCACACGTGCCGCGTGGGACGAACGCATCGCGAAGGCGATCGACGACGCGAGCGAGCAGCGCAACGTTGCGGGCGACTGGGTGCTGTCCGACGTGAAGGCGACACAGGCTGCGCCGTCGACCCTCAAGGCCCAGCTTCGCCAGCGCTACTTCGACGATTACGCGCGTGCGTGGGCGCTGTTCCTCAACAACCTTCGCTGGCAGCCAGCGCCGACGCTGTCTGCCACGGCCGACCAGCTGACGCTGCTGGGTGACCCGCAGCGCTCGCCGCTCGTTGCACTGATGAACGCGGTTGTCTACCAGGCAGGCGCGGGCGCGAATGCGCAGTCGCTTGCCGACAACCTGATCAGCAAGGCGCAGCAACTCGTCGTCGGCGGCGAGAAGGACCCGTCGAAGCAGACCCAACCGCAGCTTGCACCGCTTGCCACGGCTTTCGGCCCGATCCTGCGCCTGACGGGCAGCGATCTGGTGTCCGGCGCACCTGCGAACAGCAAAGCCGCCGCGCGGCTCGCCGCAACAGGCGGCCTGAGTCTCGCGCGATACCTCGAACGGGTCACGGCCATGCGTCTGAAGGCGTCGCAGATTGTCTCCAATGCCGATCCGGACGCGATGGCGCGCCTCGCTGCGCAGTCGGTCCTGCAGGGCAAGACGTCCGACATGGGGGAGAGCCGCGACTACGCGAGCCGCCTCGCGGCAAGCTTGGGAGAGCAGTGGTCCGGGTTCGGTGAGCTGTTCCGCGCGCCATTCGATCAAACCTGGCAGGTCATCGTGCAGCCGGCTGCATCGAGTCTGAACGAGATCTGGCGCACGGCGATCGTGTCGGACTGGAACAAGGCATTCGGCGGGCGCTACCCGTTCGCCGACTCCGACAACGACGCATCGCTGCCCGAGATGGCGCGCTTCATGCGGTCGGACAACGGCGTGATCACGCAGTTCGTGACGACGCAGCTCGCCGGCGTGGTCGAGCGGCAGGGCGAGCGCTGGGTAGCCTCACAGGGCGCCAATCACGGCGCACTGACGATCGATCCGGGCTTTCTCGCGAGCCTGAACAAGCTCACGCACATCTCGACGGTGCTGTTTCCATCCGGCGATCCGCACGTGCGTTTCGACTTGCAGGGCGTGCCGATCCCCGGGGTCACCGATATGAAATTCGTGCTGTCCGGGCGTGAGCTGCACTACTTCAACCAGAAGCAGGAATGGATGCCGTTCGAATGGCCCGGCCAGTCGCTGGAGAATCTGTCGCACATCGAATGGCAGACCGAGCAGGGTGGCCTGCGCACTGCACTCGATTCGCAGGGGCGGTTTGGCCTGATCCGGCTGCTGGAGCGCGCGAAGGTATCGCAGCACGACAGCGCGCGCTATCTGCTGACGTGGATGCCCGATACGAGCCAGGGCATTCCGCTCAAGGTGCAACTGCGCAGCGAGTCAGGAGCAGGTCCCCTGGACGTACTGGAACTGCGTCACTTCACGCTGCCGACGCGGGTTTTCGTGACCGGTCCCGTGAATGCGGGGCGCAAGCTCTTGGCCACGAATTTGCCACCCCAGCCGCCGCCGTTGCCGCCTTCGGCGATCGCGGCGGCGAAACATGCCGCGATGCCGCTGCCACATGGCCCATTGCCGGAGCTCGAGTAATGCCGGGCGGACTGTTCAAGAGCCTTTTTCCGGCCCGCGATGACGCCGAGCAGCTCGCGCGGACGCGGCTTGACGCGTGGGCCGCGTGGCTGCTGCCCCTTCCCGGCGACGGCGGCGTTGGCCGCGATCCCGGCTATGAGGATACGTTTTTCGAGCTGCGGGAAGAAACGCAAAAGCTCTCCGGCATCGATGACGGACTGATCATCCGTTCCTGTGAACAGCTAATCAGGGAAACGGGCAAGGATCTGCGTCTGGCCGGCTACTACGCGTTCGCCCGGCTGCGGCAGGACGGGCCCGCGGGCTTCGCGGATGGACTCGAGCTGGCGGCCGCGCTCGTCGACCGGTTCGGGGAAGCGGTGCTGCCCGCACGCGCCGAGGCGAAGAAGGGCGCCCTCGAGATGCTGGCCACCACCCGCATGATCGAGTTGCTCGAAAGCCGCGGCGCGTTCGCGCCGGCGGATCTCGAACGCGCACTGGCCGCACTCGACGTGCTGGTCGCGCATACAGGGGCGTGGCCCGCAGCCGCGCGTCCGAACCTGCAACCGCTCGTGTCGCGGTTCGAGCGGAAGAATGAACCCGCTCGCAGCGCCGAGCACGACGCAGCACTTCCCTCGTCGCCTTCGCCGGCGACCACGGCCTCCGGTGTGATCGCGTCAACGCGGGACCTGCTGGATCAGGCCCGCACGATGGCGGTGTGGCTGCGTGATCAGGAGAACGGCTACCTGCCCTCGGTGCGACTCGTGCGCAGCGTGCGCTGGGATACGGTGCACGAGGTGCCGCCGGCCGACGCGGCTTCCCGCACGCGCCTTGTGCCACCGCGCAGCGAACTGCGGCAGCAAATGAAGCGGCTCGTGCTGCAGAAGCAGTGGCACGAACTGCTGGAGCGCGTCGAGGGCGCGTTCATGGAAGGGGTCAATCACCTGTGGTTCGACCTGCAGTATTTCCAGCATGTCGCGCTCGATCACGTCGGCGCACCGTACAGCACGTGGCGCGAGTTGCTGCGCGCCGACTTCGCACTGTTCCTCGAACGCTTGCCCGGCATCGAGCGGCTTGCCTTCAACGACGGCACCTCATTCGCCGACGACGCGACGCTCGAATGGATCGCGCGGCACGCGGTGGTGCGCGATCTGGAAGCGGGCGAGTCCGTGGCGCCGCTGCCGGTATCGGCCGACAGCGAGGACGGCACGGCTGGCGGCTGGCCGGAGATCGAGGCGCAGGCGCGGGAGCTGGCTGGGCGCGAGGGCGTCGAAGCCGCTTTCGGCTGGCTCGAAGCGCTGCCCGGCCTGAAGACAGACCGTCATCGCTACCTGCAGCGGCTCGTGATGGCGCGCCTGGCCGATCACGCCGGCCGCGCGGACACGGCACTGGCACTGCTCGCCGAACTTGATGCCAGCGCGCGCTCATTGCCGCTCATGCGCTGGGAGCCGGCACTCGTCTTCGAGGTCAAGCAGCAGTTGCTCCGTGCATTGAAGGCCATGAGCAATCGCAAGGATGCCGACAAGCCGGCGCTCGCGCGCCGCATTGGCGAACTGCAGGCGGAACTGACCGTGCTCGATCCGGCACGCGCGCTGACTCTTTCATAAGCACACACATTGATGGAAAACGACGATCCGATCCTGCGCTATTACGAAGCGGAGATGCGCTATCTGCGCGAGTCCGGCAAGGAATTCGCGAAAGCGCATCCTGACCGCGCGCGACTGCTCAACGTCGATCGCGTGGGCGACCGCGATCCGTATGTCGAGCGGCTCTTTGAAGGCTTTGCGTTTCTCAGCGGACGGCTCCGGCAGAAACTCGACGACGAGCTGCCCGAGCTGACCGAGGGGCTCGTGAGCCTGCTGTGGCCGCACTACCTGCGGATGATTCCGTCGCTGTCGATCGTCGAGTTCATTCCGCTTGCGGAAAAGCTCCAGAAAACGGAGGTGGTGCCGGCGGGCGTGCCAGTGCGTTCCGCGCCGATCGCCGTGCCGCCGGTCGCGGCTGCGGAGGGCACAAAACCGAAGACGGTGCAGTGCCTGTACCGGACCACGCAGCCGGTCACGCTGCAACCGGTCGCCATCACACATGCCGGCCCGACTGTGCGCCACGACGGCCGCTCGGTGATCCGGCTCGGCTTCACGCTCGACGGGTCGGCACGCCGCAAGGAAACAGATCTGTCGCGGTTGCGCCTGCACCTGAATGCGGATCTGCCGACCGCGTGCGCGATGCATCTCGCGCTCACGCGGCAGGTCGATTCAATCGCGTGGCGCATCCCGGAAGTGCGCGACGGAGAGGCGGTGCCGCTTCCCGGCGTCACGCTCGAAGCAGCCGGGTTTTCGACCGAGGAGCGGTTGTGGCCAAAGGCCGACGCGGCGTTCTCGGGCTATCAGCTGCTGCTCGAGTACTTCACGTTTCGCGAGAAATTCCTCTTCATCGACCTGTGCGGGCTCGACATCGCGAAGCTGCCAGAGAAGTCGACGCGCTTCGAACTCGAGATCGTGCTGAAGCACACGTGTCATCCGACCAGCGATTCAGCGCCGAGAACATGAGGCTGTTCTGCACGCCGGTCATCAACCTGTTCGAACTCGACGCCGAGCCCATCGAAATCGATCACCACGAGACGGAATATCGCGTGGTGCCGGCCGGCCACCAAGGCGAGCACGTCGAAACGTATTCGGTCGATGCGATCGAGGCGTTCGACCACGAAACCGCCGAACGGTACGAATACGTACCGTTCGCGACGTTCCGGCATCGCGGCGGCATGCTGCGCCACGAAGCGCCGGAGCGGTATTTCCACGCACGCGTACGCCCCGGGGTATCGGGCCTGCACGAGACGTGGGTCATTCTCGGCGGCCACGCGTGGGAGACGATGGACACGCTGCCGGAGGAAAGCCTGTCGCTGCGCGTAACGGGTACGAACGGCATGCTGCCGCGCAAGGGCTTGCGCGAAGCGAGTATCGCCGGACTGGCGGCGAGTACGCCGAACGTCGTGGGCGTGAAGAGTCTGGTCGCGCCGACCTTGCCGCTCTATCCGCCGACCGGCGACTGTTTCCAGTGGCGGGTGCTGTCGCACCTCGCACCGAATTTCCTGTCGATGATGAACGCGGAAGTACTGCGCGGCGCGCTCGCGCTTTACGACTGGACCAACGACGAACTGAACCGCCGGCGGCTCGCCGGCATCCTGCGGGTTTCGCAGGAGCTGCTCGAGGAGGTTTCGGGCGGCTCGGTCGAGCGCGGCGTGCTGATCGAGGTAACGCTCGATTCCCATGCCTTCGCGGGCGAGGGTGACGTGATGCTGTTCGGCGAGTTGTTGCACCGCTTCTTCGCGCAGTATGCCGAAATCAACCTGTTCACGAAGCTGTCGATCGTGAGCCTGCCGTCGCAGACCCGCACCGGCTGGCCGCGCAGCAAGGCGCAACGGGCGCCGCTATGAAACCGCGTGAGCTACCGAATCTCGAGGCGCTCGTCGCCTCGCTGCTTACTCGCGCGCCCAAGATGAACTTCATGCAGCTATGCCGGCTGCTCGAGGGGTGTGTACCGGCGCATCCGGGGTTCGGCACGCGAGATACGCCCCAGCACGAACCGGTGCGCTTCCGGCCGCGGCCGCGTATCGGTTTTCCGGCTGGCGAGATTGCCTCAGTCGAATTCGACGACGGGTCGGACACGTTCGGGCCCGCTGCGCCACCCACCGTGCGCACGACTTTCATGGGCCTCTATGGCGTCGATGCGGCGATGCCCCCGCACATGATCGATGAGATCGTGCTGCGAGAGGAAGGGCACGAAGTCGTCGAAGCGTTTCTCGACCAGTTCAATCACCGCTTCGTCACGCTGCTGTACCGCGCGTGGAAGAAGTACCGCTATCCGGAAAGCTTCCGCCCAGGCGGCAGCGACGCGCATTCGCGCAATCTGTTGTGCCTGGCCGGTTTCGGGTGCGGCGACAAGCCGCAGCGCGCCGGCCTGCCGGATTCGCGCATGCTGGCGCTGCTCGGGCTACTGATCCAGCGCACCCGCACGCCGGAAGGTCTCGCCGGCGTCATCGCGCTGGCCGTGCCCGGTGCCGGCGTGCGCGTCGACGAATTCTTTCCGGCCATCACGCGTGGCGGACGGCCGCAGCCGCTGACGTCCGCGGGCCTTGCCGCTGCTTCAGAAGACGGCACGCGCCGGGGTCTTGGGGGCGGCTATGTGCTCGGCCGGCGACTCGCCTATCGCAGCCGCGCGGTACGCGCGACGCTGCGTCCAGCCAATGCGCAGCAGGCCCACGATCTCCTGCCCGGCGCCTGGCTGCATCGCGAGCTGATGGCGTTCGTGCGGTTGTATGTAGGCGTAAAGGCCGACGTGCACCTGCGCATGGAAATTTCGTCGCGGCTTGCGCCCGAACCTGCCATCGGCCCCGCGTCGACCGGCACGGCGCCGCGCCTTGGCTGGACGACCGTACTACCCGCCGACGAGGAACGCTTCATCAACATCGCTCTCGGCGTCTACGAAGCGTTTCCCACACCCGGGCCCAATCCACACCTGACTCCACGACATGCCTGACCGGGAAAAGATCATGGCCGTGCGCTTCCGTTCAGGACTACGACGCGCAGACCCGGAAGCTGCCCGGCGTGCTCGTCGCCAAAGCGTTCGGCTGCCAGCCCAGACCGAACTTCAGCGTGGCCGATTTCTCTTCACGTGGTTTGGGGCAGTCATGCCGGGCTGCCGAATCTCAACGCCACCATGCAGGATCAAGGAGCTCCGATGCCCATCCGTGTCACCCTTTCAACGCTTGCGTCCGCTTTGCTGCTGTCGGGTTGCGGCGCGTGGCAGTCCGTCTCGGACGCGTCATCCAGCGCGTATCGCGCCGTGTTCTTCAAGCAGGTCAAGGTGCTCAACGTCGATCTTTCCGCGCGCGAAGCATTGAACCCCGATGACGCCGGCCGCCCGACGTCGGTTGCGGTACGCGTGTATCAGCTCAAGGACCGCGGGATGTTCGACGGCGCATCGTACGAGGATCTTCTGCGGAACGACCGGACCATGCTCGCGCAGGATCTTCAGGCGAGCATTGCCTCCGTGCTGAACCCGGGGGCGTCCGCGAGCCTCACGCAGCCGATGCAGGCCGACACGAAATACGTGGCGATCGTCGCGTTTTACCGAAATCCGGGCAGCGGCGACGGCTGGAAATACGTGATCGAGAAGAAAAACCTCGCCGCCGACAAGCCATTGAAGCTCGAACTGGTCGACCAGTTGCTCATCGCATCCAATGGCGCGCCTCAGAACACCTCCCGATGAAGTCGGAAGCAGGTTCGAGGGCGGTCTGTGTGGGAGGAACCGACGAATGACGAGGCATGGCGGAATGCAGACAAACACCCGGGAACCCTCCCGTTTCGACTGCCTGGCGGGTCTCAACCGCCGGTACTCTGAACTATTGCCAAGGCTTGACCTGCTGCGTGGCGCACTGCAAACGGCGGACACGGAAGAGTGCAGATGATGAACCCGTGCTTCAGTTCGACGCCGCGCAGCCGCTGACCAGCGGCAGTCGACGCGCATTCGCGGACGCCGACGATCCGGCATTGACGGCGTTCGTGATGACGCTGTGGGACGAGCTTTTCTCGCGCGATCCGCGTCCAATACCGCCGTGCCCGCGCTGCGGCGGCGCGCATGCACGCCTGCATGCGCTTTCGAACAATCATCGTAGCAAGTTGCCGCTATTCCGGTGCCGCGACTGCCGGCGTTTCTTCACCCGTCTGACCGGCTCGCCGCTCGCGAACCTGCGCCTCCCGGAAAGGATGCCAGCTTTCATCCGGATGCTGTCGCAGCCGATCCCGCTCGAAGAAGCGTCAAGGCGACTGGGCCTCGAGTACGGCGGCATGTCGAACTGGCTGATGCGCTTTCGGCAGTTGATCGATCTGCACGATCCCGATGGTCAATGGATTGGACGCGTGAAACTCGGCATCCGGTATCAGCCGCAAGGCATCTGCGCTCATTGCCGTTATCGCGGACAGATGAAGGGCGGCGGCTTTGGCGGAGACGGCCGACGCCGCGTGAGGTGTCCGGAATGCGGCCGCATCGGGTCGCTCACCACCGACGACACCGGCACGCGGATCGCCGTGAAGATCGCACACGATCCGGCATTGACCGCAGTCAGGCGGCGTCGCCGGGAGGGCTGGCCGGTTCCCGACCTGGCGAGGGCGGAGCAGGGCGTGCTGACTATCCCGCCACGGGCGCCACGGCCCGACGTCCCTGCCGTCAACGCCCCCGATGTGCCCGCGCCGCAGGCGCACCGGTTCGACTTCCGACAGCCGCTCACCACGAAGAGTCCGTTGCCGCGTCGCTACGCCGAGGATACGGAGCTCACCGCGTATCTCGAGGCGGAAATCGCCAAGGTCTTCTCGCAGGCGACAGAGCCGGTGCCGTGCTGCCCGCACTGCCTGGGCGGCAACACATGGTTCACCCGCCGACATCGAAAGCCCCCGAGCCTGCCGGAATTTCAATGCGGTACGTGCATGCGCAGGTTCTTGCGGACAACCGGCACGCCGATGTCGAAGATGTTGCGCAAGGATATGCTCATGGCCTTTCTGCCGTGGCTGTCGCAACACCGACCGGCGGCGCATGCCGCCGGGACGTTCGGCGTCGCACCCGAAACAATCACCGAATGGGTCCGCCGGTTTCGCGCCTGGTTGCTCAAGCTCGACTCGTCCGGCCGCCATGAGCAACGTGTCCGGCTCGGACTGAAGTCTGCGTGGCCCATCCTCCCGTGCCCGAAATGCGGACAGGAAGCGCCGGCGAAACCCCGGGGTTTCATGCGCAGAAAGTCCATTCCGACCGGACGACTGCGTCGGTTCCAATGCTCGGCATGCGACCGCTTCTTCAATGTGCCGGTGGAGACTTTACCCGGCGCCCATCGGTCAGTCCGCAGAGGCAAATCAGACGCACATGAACACGGCGAGGAGAGCACATGGCGGCGGGCATGACGCGTGGCGAAAGGACCGCTCGCGGAAATAAAGCGGTAGTCTGTCGGATCGGGCAGCACAGGTTGACGGGCACGGATTACATTGGGCAATCAAAATAAGCGACCTGCGCGCGGACCTCGCGGCTGAAGCGGGCATCCGGGCGTTCTGGCGTTCCGCCGATCGCACCCCGCATCACGCGTGCCCGCCGCTACAGGTTGCGGCTGCGCCGGAACGCCCACCATCCCGCCAGCGCGGTGAAGCTCGCGACGATCGCCACCAGCAGCCAGAAGCCGTGATGATTCTCCGCGAGCGGAATGCCGCCCACGTTCATGCCGAAAAAGCCCGCGACGATATTGATCGGCAGTGCGAGCACGGTCACGAGCGTCAGCGTGAAGAGCGTGCGGTTGCTTTGCTCGTCCATGCGCGTCGCGACTTCTTCCTGCAGAAGCTTGATGCGCTCGACGAGCCCCGCGAGATCGTTGAGCACGAGCGAGAACTCTTCGGTCGCGTCGCGCAGGTCCTGGATGTCCTGCGCGTGCAGCCAGCGCGGCGGCCGCGCGAGCAGGCGGAACACCGAGCCGGGCTCCGGCGCGAGCAGACGCTGCAGTCTCACGAGCACGCGCCGCAGGCCGCCGAGATCGGTGCGGGTTTCGGTCCGGCGCATCGAGAGAAAGCGGTCCTCGATGCCGTCGACCTCGACGCTCGTGCGCCGCACGATATGCACGAGCAGGTCCGCCTGATCGCGCAGCAGATGCGCGAGCAGCTCGGCGGGAGAACGGAACAGCTCGCCGCGCCTGACGGACTCGCGCAGCGAATCGACCGAGCGCAGCGGCTTCAGGCGCGCCGTGACGAGCAGCTTCTGATGCGTGTAGACCCACAGCGTCGCGATTTCCGAGGGCGTCAGCTCGAAGTTGAACATCACGTCGTTGATGACCGCGAAGAGCGCGCCTTCCTGATGCTCGATGCGCGTCGAGTGCGAGCCTTCGTGCAGCGTGTCGAAGAACGCGTCGGGCAGGCCAAGGGGACCTCGCATCCAGCGTTCGCACGAGCTGTTCGCCAGATCGAAGTGCAGCCAGACGAATTCCTTGGTCGTGTCGCCGCGGGCGAGCCATTCGCTCGCGGCTTCGGCGTCGATCGGCTCGCCGGGCCGATCGACATGAAATCGGAAGCCGCAGACGAGGCCGGAGAAATCGGAGCCGTAGGGCGCTCTTTGCAGGGTAGCGGGATTCATGCGGGAATTCGGTTGCGGTTCTGGGTCTGTCTGCTGGCGCTCGCCTCGATGCGCGAGTCGTGCGCGCTGCTACGCGGTAGTGTGCCACCGGTCGCGCCCTGAATCGCGATCGTAGCGCGCGAACCGGCCGGTGAAACAATCGCCGCATGGGCATCGGCTCGTGCAAATATGACTGTCATATTGATGGCGTATCATCGCGCCACGCAGGACGGGCGCACACGCGGAGCCTGCATGGAGTTCCGCCGCGCGCGCGGCGCCGAGTGCCAATCTGGGGAGAAGGCCGTGGAAGACCGTGACGATCTGGACGGGGCGACGCAGACGACCGCCGGAGGACTCATCCGGCTCGCGTCGGTGATCGCGGGGCTCGCGCGCGAGGGCGCGCTGGATACGCGCTTCGGCGCGAAGCTCTTCAGGCGGCTCGACAAGGAAGCGCGGCGCGTGTCCGGACGCGGCCCGGCGCCGCTCGACGAAACCGAGCAGGCGGCGCTCCTCGGCGCGCTCGGCGAGCTGGATCTCGCGTTGCGCCAGCGCGACGCGGCATCGCTCGTCGCGGCGAATGCGCGGCTGCGCGAGAGCGACAGTTCGTCGAACAAGCGGCGCAAGAGCAAGAAAGACGGCGACGCCTGAACCCGGCCCGGTCTGACCGGGCGCGAAACGTGCTGCAGTGCGGTTGTGTGCATTCGTCGATTGGCCATGTCCGTAACCCTGCATTCTCCTCGCTGCGCACTGTGGTCGAACCGCCGCGTGGGCGTGGACCGCGACCTGTGGCGCATTCTGGTCGTCGACGACAACGCGTCCAGCGCCGAAGCACTCGCGGCCGCGCTCAAAGCCGATGGATTCGATGCGCGCTTCGCGCTCTCCGGCGTCGACGCGCTGCACCTGATCGACCCGTGGGTGCCGCATGTCGTCATTCTCGACATCACCATGCCCGAGCACGACGGCTACGCGACTGCGCGCGTGCTGCGCCGGATCGCGCGCACGCGCGACGCCGTGATCATCGCGTTCACGGCGCTCGGCGAAGAGAGCGTGCGGCCCGAAGGCCTGCATGCCGGGTTCGACGGCTATTGCCAGAAGGGCAATCCGCCCGGGGCGCTCGTCCATCTGATCGAGCGCCTCGTTCACTGAGATAACGTCGAGATTCCCGCGCATTGCGGAATTTTCGTGCGCTCGTTCGCTAAATAATTGTTCCGTCCCTGCTAAACGACCCCACGCAACGGGTTGCAGTGCAATACGCTCAAACCCTTGCCGGGCGTGCCACCCAGATGAAATGGCACGATCGTGCGGCCAGTGATTGTTGGCACAGAGCGAAAACTGAATTGAAACTTATGGGGATAAAAAACCGATAGTAGGGGTATACACTGGCTTCCATCGACGTAGCAGACAGTTTCTCGCAAGACCGCTGCGGCGCTTTCTGAATGAACGTCAACCGTCTTTGGAGCACACCATGAAACGCACTCTTCTCGCAACTCTCCTGATCGCCGCTTCTGCCACCCTCGCTGCGCCCGCTTTCGCGAGCGGCTACGGCCCGGCTCCGTTCTACCGTCCGGCCGTCGGCGCGCCGACGTCGCAACAAGGCCCGAGCGCGCAGGCGATCGCCGCCGAGGAAAACGCTCACGGCGTCGACACGACCGCTTTCGGCGGCTCGCGCGACACGCTGGCTCAGTCGGGCAACCGCGCGCAATCGAGCAACAACCCGCAATCGGTCTTCTTCGGTCACTAATCGAGTCAGCTTGCCCGACTCATCCGTTGGGCTGATTGGCTGAAAGACTGCTTCGGCGCCCGGTGACACAGACTCACGAGGTCTGTGTTTACCGGGCGCCGATCGTTTTTGCCCCTCGTTTTCCGTTCCGGAATCAAGCCCCGGGCGCGAGCGCGTCGCGCATCACGTTTGCAAGCTCCCCCGCCTCGAACTTCGAGACATACGCATTCGCGCCGACCTTGCGCACATGCTGCTCGTTCGCCGAGCCCGACAGCGACGAGTGGATCACCACCGGGATGTGCATCAGGCCCGTTTCCGCCTTGATGCGGCGCGTGAGCGTGAAGCCGTCCATTTCGGGCATTTCCAGATCGGTCAGCACGAGCGCGATCTGATCGGCCACTTCGGTGCCTTCCTTTTGCGCCTTCCTGAGCGCGGCTTCGAGCACGTCCCACGCTTCCTGACCAGTCTTGGTCATCACGAAGGGCACGCCCATGGCAGTGAGGCTCTGCTCGATGAGCGCGCGCGCCACACCCGAATCGTCCGCCGCGAGCACGCGCGCGCCCGGCCTGATCTGCAGGCGGCCGGTGTTCGCCTCGGTGATGTCCGATTCCCGCGCCGGCAGCACTTCGCGCACGATGCGCTCGACGTCGAGCACCTGCGCGAGCCGCGAGCCGTCCACGTTGCCGTCCAGACGCGCGAAGCTCGTCACCATGCAGCCGCCCGAGTGCGATTCCGCCGACAGCACCTGATTCCATTCCAGGCGCACGATGTCGTCCACTTCCTCGACCGCGAAGCCTTGCGTCGTGCGCGCGAACTCGGTGACGAGCAGGATCTTCGGCCCGTTCTTCGGACGGCAGCCGGCGGTGCGTGCAAGATCGATCACGGGAATGATCTGCCCGCGAATATCCGCGACGCCGAGAATGTCCTCACGCGATCCGGCCACGGCGGTGATCGTCGGCATGGCGAGGATCTCGCGCACCTTGAACACGTTGATGCCGTAAAGCTCGCGCACCGCGCCGCGCTGCTCCTGGCCGGGCGCCTCGCCGAGCCTGAACAGAAGCAGTTCGAACATGTTGCTGCCCGCGAGCCGCACGCGCTGCTCGATATCCTGTTGTGACTGACTCACCTTGCGCTCCCTGAACGGCGCTTCGCGCCGCGTTGCCCTTCGCGTATTGCTGCCTTGCGGTGACTTCCCGCCGAATGCTTGATTAGCGGCATGAATCGGCGAAACTGAAGCTGAAACGTCACGCATATGGAACAACCGCGCTTTACGATGGGGGTGGCGCGCCGCACTTGCGCGCTTCGCCGTTGATCTATACTTTTTCGAATGGTCGGGTTAATGCCGATGAAGGCGTCGAGCGCAAGGCTTTAGGCTTGTCGGCCAGAGTCGGCGCTTCAGCGCCTGCTCCGGCCCGCGCAGCGCGCTGGTCATGGCGCAGTACAACCCGTCGCCCAGGCGCAGCACCGTATCCCGCACACAACAACACGCAGTCGGCCGGCACGATGCATCGGCAGGCAGCGCGACACCAGTCGGAGGCGCTCGATGGCAACAGTCGCACAGGTTCTGAATTCGAAACCCGACCAGACGGTCTATACGATTGCCGCAACGGCGTCGGTCTTCGATGCAATCAAGCTGATGGCCGACAAGCATATCGGCGCGGTGATCGTCACCGAGGGCGACGAGATCGTGGGCATCATGACCGAGCGCGACTATGCGCGCAAAGTCGTGCTGATGGATCGCGCGTCGAAACACACGCCGGTGCGCGACATCATGACCTCGCACGTGCGCTACGTGCGCCCGGACCAGACCACCGACGATTGCATGGCCCTCATGACCGACAAGCGCATGCGCCATCTGCCGGTGATCGACGGCGGCAAGCTCGTCGGCATGATCTCCATCGGGGATCTGGTGAAGAACATCATCTCCGAGCAGCAGTTCACCATTCAGCAGCTCGAGTACTACATTCGCGGCGAGCACACGTAAGCGGCGGCAGAGACGCGGGCCGGGCGCGCCCGCGTGTTCGCCAGGTCGGCCGGCGATCCACCTGTAAGCCTTTCGTTATAATCGGCAAGCCTCGTGCGGGAAGCGCGAGGCAGGATCGCCGTGTCCTTCGTGCACGGGAGTCGCAACGAAACCGCGAAGGATCGCTGCCGATGACCCCAACCGCCCCATCCTCCGCCCCCGAAGCCGGCCACGCGCTCGCCGCCGACGCGCCGTTTTTCATCGTGATGAACGCAGGCTCGGGCCGCCATCAAGCCGACGCGACGCGCGCCGTGCTCGAGCGCGAACTCGGCGCGGCCGGACGCCGCTTCGAAATGCGCGTCGTCGACGATCCGCGCCGCCTCGAAAGCGTCGCGCGCGAAGCCGCGGCGGCGGCCCGCGCGCAAGATGGCGTGCTCGTCGGCGCGGGCGGCGACGGCACGCTTTGCACCGTCGCCCACGCCGCGCTCGATGCGGGCTGCCCGTTCGCGGTGCTTCCTCGCGGCACGTTCAACTACTTCAGCCGCGATCACGGCATTCCCGCCGATCTCGAGCAATCGACCAGACTGCTGCTCGATGCGCGCGCTTATCCCGCGCAAGTGGGCTTCGTGAACAGGCGGATGTTTCTCGTCAACGCCAGTCTCGGACTGTATCCCCGGCTGCTCGAAGACCGCGAGACGTACAAGCGGCAGTTCGGCCGCAGCCGGCTCGTCGCGCTGTGGTCGGCGCTCTTCACGATGCTGAGGCCGCACCGCCACCTGCGCCTGCATCTCGAACACGAAGGCGGCACGACCGAGATCCGCTCGTCGACGCTCTTCGTCGGCAACAACCGGCTGCAGATGGAGCAGATCGGCATGCCCGAGGAAGCGCGCGCGCTGGAACATGGCTTGCTCGCCGCGATTGCGCCGCGGCCGGTGGGGCGGCTCATGCATCTGTGGCTGTCGCTGCACGGCGCGGCGGGGCGGCTTTCCGATTCGGATCACGTCATGAGCTTCACATTCGAGCGAATTGTCGTGACGCATCCGTCGAAGAAGCGCCGGCTCGTGAAGATCGCCACCGACGGCGAAATCACGCGGCTGCGGATGCCGCTGGAATTCCGCGTGTCCGACAGACCGTTGCTCCTGCTCAAGCCCGAACCGGCGGTGGCGCAGGCGAATCGCTCATGACCTTGCTGCTGCAGATTTCCGATACGCATTTCGGCACCGAACGGCCGCGGGTCGTCGCGGCCTTGCTGCGCCTCATCGATGCGCTCGCGCCCGATCTCGTCGTCCTGTCGGGCGACATCACGCAGCGCGCCCGCAAGCGCCAGTTCGCCGCCGCGCGCGCATTCCTCGATGCGCTCGGCGCGACGCCCACGCTCGTCGTGCCCGGCAATCACGACATTCCGCTCTTCGATCCGCTCGCGCGGCTCTTCTATCCGTACGCGAACCATCAGCGCGCGTTCGGCGCCGATCTGGAGCCTTCGTTCGAGTCGCCGGAGCTGCTCGTGCTCGGTGTCAACACGACGCGACCGTACCGCCACACGGACGGCGAGGTGTCGATGCGTCAGATCAGGCGCGTCGCCTCGCGCCTGGAGGCGGCGAGCGCGGCGCAACTGCGCGTCGTGGTCACGCATCAGCCGGTGGCCGTCACGCGCGCGCAGGACGAAAAGAATCTCCTGCGCGGACGCGAGCGCGCGGTGCAGCGCTGGGCGCGCGCGGGCGCGGATCTGATTCTCGGCGGACACATTCATCTGCCGTACGTGCTGCCGCTGCACGATACCTTCGCCGGCCTGCCGCGCCGCATGTGGGCCGTGCAGGCGGGCACAGCGCTGTCGCGGCGCACGCGCGGGAGCATCGACAATTCGGTGAATTTGATCCGCCATGATGCGGGCGCAGGCGGTGCGCGGCAGGCGAGCGTCGAACGCTGGGATTATTCGGAGATCGAGGAGGCGTTCGAGATGATCGCGCGTCACGATCTGTCGCTCGACGGCGCGACGCCTCCGGTCGCCGTCACGCTGGCCGGATGACGAGTTCCGCGAAGCCCGTCGCGGCATCGTGCTCGCGCGTGTAACGAACGTCCGGCAGACTCGCGACGACGAGCTCCGCCGTCGTGCGCACGATGCAGCCCGGCGTGACATGGCCGCCGTGGACGCGGCCCCCGGCGTCGGACACGCTCATGTGCAGGTGCGGGCCCTGCGCGGACAGCGTGCCGGCGAGCGTGAGGATTTCGAGGTCGCCGCGCAGTTCGGCCGCTTCGTCGCGGCCCGCGTAGCGAATCCGCGCGACGCTCAGGCTGCCGATTCCCTGAAGCACGAACGCGGCCGAAAGGCCGCGCGCATGGAAGGCATGATCGAGCGCGGCGCGCAGGTCGTCGCCGGGCGACAGGCGGAAAGTCAGCGCGTGCATGAATGTGAGGGACGGAGCCGGGTCGCACTCAAGATTACACGCTCGCAGGCCATGATGGCATGATGGCTGCGATCCATCCTGGCCATTTCTTTTCTGGAGACGCCGTGAGTTTCGAACTGACGATGCTGGCGTGGACGCTCGTGCTCGCGCTGGTGCAGGTCTTGCTGCCCGCCGTAGTACGCAACCGCGAAGTCGGCCTCAAGTACAACGCCGGTCCGCGCGACGGCCCCGTACCGCCGCCCGGCAGGCTTTCCGGCCGGCTGATGCGGGCGCAGGCGAATTTGTTCGAGACGCTGCCGGTCTTTGCCGCCGCCGTGCTGATCGTGCACGTGACGGGGCGCGAAAACGTGCTCACGCACTACGGCGCGCTCGCATATTTCGTCGCGCGCGTGGTCTATGTGCCGCTGTACGCGGCGGGCGTGCCGTTCGTACGCTCGCTGGTATGGCTGGTGTCTATCGTGGGCATCGTCCAGGTGCTCGTGCCTATCATCTGAAGCATCGTGCGAATTGAATGGAGTGCCGAGCAATGACCGACCAACCCTCGACCATCGAGATCGAAACCGCGCCGAATCCCGAGTATGCCGTGATCCTCATGCACGGCCTCGGCGCAGATGCCAACGACTTCGTGCCGCTCGTGCCCGAGCTGCGCCTCGCCGACGCGCCCGCCATGCGCTTCGTGTTTCCGAACGCGCCGGAGATTCCCGTGACCGCGAACAACGGCTATGTGATGCGCGCGTGGTACGACATCCTGTCGTTCGAAGGCATCAACCGGCGCGTGGACGAGGCGGGCATCGAGCAGTCGGTCGAACGCGTGCGCGCGCTCATCGCGGAACAGAACGGGCGCGGCATTCCGACCTCGCGCATTTTTCTCGCGGGCTTTTCGCAGGGCGGCGCGATGACGTATCAAGCGGGCCTCACGCATCCCGACAGGCTCGCGGGGCTCATCGTGCTGTCAGGCTACATTCCTTCCGAAGGCCTGATCGTGGAATCGCTGAGCGAAGCCAATCGCTCGATCGCCATCTTCGCCGCGCATGGCACTTTCGACGACGTCCTGAACGTGAGCCTCGGCGAGCAGGCCTGCGAGTTCGCGCGCGAGCAGGGCTGCAACGTCGAATGGCATACCTATCCGATGCCGCACTCGGTCTGCATGGAGGAAGTCGAGGCCTTGCGCGAGTGGCTCGGCGCGCGGCTAGTTCCTTAAGGTCCTGGCGAACAGGTCGAGCACCGCGTCGGAATCGACGCCGATGCAGGCTGCGCAACTCGGCCGCGCGTCCCAGTCCGGTGCGCTCGCGCGCACCGAATCGGGCTTTTGTATCGTGAGCCCGGCCGCGATGCCCTCGGTCAGGACGCGCACCGGGCCGCTGCGCGTCGTGTAGAGTTCGCGCGCGACGACGAATGCCGCCGCCGAATAGTCGTGCGCGTAGATGCCTTTCGACATGCCGTCGCCCGCATGGAAGCGCTCGTAGAAGCGCGACACGTCCCACACGAAGCGGCCCGCGTCGCCGGCGCTGTCGCGCAGCGACGCGAGAAAGGCGGTCGTCATCACGGTCTGGTGAGTGACGTCGAGCCCGACGATCGACACTTTCCACGGCGCGCCCAGGACGATATCGGCCGCATCCGGGTCGCCGTGCATGTTGGCTTCGGCGGCGGGCGTCGCGTTGCCGAGCACGCCGTTGATGCCGAACGCGCCGCCCATCACGACGACTTCGCGCACGAGCGCCGCAATCGCCGGATCTTCCTTCAGCGCGAGCGCGAGATTGGTGAGCGGCCCGACCGCGAGCAGCGTGATCTCGCCGGGATGCGCCCGCACCGTCTCGACGATGAAGCGATGCGCGTCACGGCCGTCCTCGTGCTTGTCCACGCGCCCGATCCGCTCGATGTCGCCGAGCGCGTCCTTGCCATGAACATGCGGGATCGGTCCGGGCGGCGGGCGTCGCAACGGCGCGGCCGCGCCGCGCACGACCGGCACGCCCGGCGCGAACCGCGACGCGAGATAGAGCGCATTGGTGGTCGTCGTGTCGATGTCCGCGTTGCCGAACACGCTCGTGATGCCGACGAGCTCTATCTGCGGATGGCGCGCCTGAAACACGAGCGCAATGGCGTCGTCGATGCCGGGATCGGTGTCGTAGATGATCCTGTGCTTCGTCATGCCGTTGCCGTGCATTCGTGCGCGAGCAGGCCGAGTATCCCGCGCCGCAGGTCGGCTGGGCTGACGGGCTTGGAAAGCACGTCCTGCTCGCACGCGAGCGGCACGATGCTCGCGGCGGGCTCGCCCGTCACGACGAGGCAGGGGCAGGGCCGGCCGAGCTTCGCCGCGCCGAGCATCGCCACTTCGCGCGCGGTCTTGGCGTCGCGCAGGCGGAAGTCGGTGATGATGAGATCGGGGAAGCGCTCGATGTCGCCGAGAATCGCCTCGTATTCCTCGAAGCTCGCGGCGGAGTCGAAGAGCACGCCCCATTGCGACAGCAGCGCTTCGGTGGAGGCGCGCACGAGGCCGTCGTCCTCCACGAGCAGGACATAGCGCCCCTTGAGCTGCGCCGCTTCGGCCGCTTCCGAGCGCGCCGGGGCGCGCGCCGAAGGCTTGTCGGGCGACGGCCCGCACAGCGGCATTTCGAGCGAGAAGCGCGAGCCGCGCCCTTCGGTGGACTTGAGCTCGATGCGATGCTGATCGAGCATCGAGATCACCGCGTTGACGATCGACAGCCCGAGGCCGAGCCCCTTGTCGCGATCCTGCTCGGGGTTGTCGACCTGGAAGAACGGCTGGAAGATCGCGTCGAAATAATCGCCCGGAATGCCGATGCCGTTGTCGAGCACGTCGATGCGCGCGCGCGTGGCCGAGCGCACCACGCCGACGATCACCGTCGGCTTCGACGACTTGCTCTGATCCGCGTACTTGATGCCGTTCGAGACCAGATTCGCGACCGCGCGCCCGAGCCAGTGCGCGTCGCTTCGTATGCAGACCACGTCTTCCCTGGGCAGCCGCAGCCGCAACTCGACCCCGCGGCTCATCGCGAACGGACGCAACTGCTCGGCGGCCTCCTCGACGATCTGCCGCACGTCGAAGACGTGATAGCGCGGCACGACGCGCCCCGATTCCAGCCGCGACAGATCGAGCACCGCGTTCAGGAGCCGCGCCAGGATCACGGACGAGCGCCCGCATTCGTTGATGAGCCGCTCCGCCTGATCGAATTCGCCGTTGTGGATCGCCTCGGCCGCCGCCTGCAGGAACAGGTTGAGCGCGTGCATCGGCTGACGCAGGTCGTGCGTCGCGGCGGCGAGGAAGTTGGACTTCTCGCGGCTCGCGGTCTGCGCGGCGATCATCTGCTGCTCGCGCAGCGCGAGCAGCGCGTTGGTCTTGTTCTCCTGATCCTTCTTCGAGATTTCGAGCTCACGGTTCTTGCGGCCGAGCGAGACATTGGCGGTGCGCAGTTCGTCGTTGAGCGAGGCGAGGGCGCGCTCCGAGCTGTAACGTTCGCGCGACACGCGTTCGGCGTGCGTGCAGACGCCGTGGCCCACGATCACCACGTTGAACATATAGAAGAGCCCGGCGAAGAAGTCCTCGGTGTTGAGCAGGTGAATCGTGATCTGCAGGAAGATGACCGACGCCATCGTGATGACGCCGACGGTCAGCGCGACGCGCGAGCGCAGATAGAAGAAGCTGAACTGGAAGAACAGCGCCAGATAGAGGCCGATGAAATACTGCGTGTAGTTGTAGGGCGCGGGCGTGATCGCGACCATCGTGAGGATCAGGCACAGGAGCCCGTAGATGCCCGTGAGAATGACGCGGTGCGCCGTCGCGTGCGAACGGAACGACGGCCTCAGCACCAGCGCGCCGACGAAGATCAGCAGCGCGACGCCCGCGAAGCGCAGCGCGAGAATGTCGGCCAGGCGCACGTTGAGCGCCTTGTTGCCGCGCACGAAACTGAAATCCCACCAGAGAAAGCACGTCCAGATGACGAGCGCGAGCAGCGCCGATGCGCGCCGGAACGCGCAGAAGCGCTGGCTGTGGTCTTCGAGGAACTGCGCCTCGACGGCGGGGTCGGAGAACGGCGCCGGAATCGAGAGATTGCGCACCAGGCTCGCGCCGGCCTCACGGGCGGCGGCGGAGAGAATGCCTGGGGTGCGCACGCCGGCGGCGCGTTGCGGTACGGCCATCTTCATGCTCACTCACGGAGTCGGGATATCTACTCTAGGCTAATTCGGTCATACCAATACGCCGAGATCTAGCAGCGAACGGAACACTCGATCCCGTTCGGCGGCTCATAAAGGAAAGCCCGCATTCTCGAATTTTCTGTGCTTCGCGAACTTGTGCATCAGACGGAGGCGGCCCGGGCCCACGCGAGGCGTTTAATCGGATATTAAAGGAGAAGCGGCGAATCTGTCATATTTCTGCGCAAATCCAGGCGGCGAATGAATCGCATGCGTTATTGCATTGCTGCAAGTAACCGGATCGATTGCACGAGTATTAAATATCAGGACATGCATGCACGTCCGACGGCGTCTTTTCATATGGACGCCAACTCAAAACTCGATTTGCGCAATGTGACGATCTGCGCGGCGGATTCGGCCAATCCGTTTCTCGCTTCTCGCTTCTCGTTTCTCATGCGCTCGCTCTGTCCGCCGTGCATTGCGAATTCCGCGACCAGAATCCTTTTTCACGGATAAAACCGTCGACAGTCATGCTCGGATCGTGCGCATACCCATCCTCGAATCACACGAGGAGTATGGCGATTTCCTGCCGAAGGAAGCGATCAATATATCCCTACGCCGTCGATTCTCGTGATCCGGTGGGACGGATATGTCGTGAAAGGCGGCATGAATCCCGGGCAGGCGGCCGAATGTCTTGCCCTGTGCAGGAAACCGGCGGCGGCGAAGGACCCGGATCGAGTGGCGGCGCGCCGCGGGCGGGTCGCCGAATGTCGAACGGCGAGCGTCTGAATCTCGCTCGCCGTTTCGAAGGACAGCCACAACGAATGCCCCCCGCACGACGTCGAGGGCGGTCTTTCGATCGATGCTCAGGTTTTCGGCTTGGCCTTGGTGCTGCGCTTCGTCACCTGCATTTCCTTCGCGCTTGCGGCCTTCGAGGGCGACGCCTTGCTGCCGGCGGTCTTCTTGCGGCTCGACATTTCCGTTTCAGCGGGTTGGCTCGCTTGAGCCTTGCGTGGGGATGGCATGCTGACCTCCTTCAGTGTGTGTCCATATCGACACATTGATAACCATAGGATGGAGCCAGCCGGTATTCAAGACTGGGCGCGGCTTGCGCGCAACGCCCGGCCATGAAAGCTTCTGACGACGAAGCATTTCCATCGATGCGTGGCGCGCCGTGAAGCGATCAGCGGATGAGCTTCAACCCCGCCGGCAGCGTTTCGCCGAACACGCGGCCTTCGTCGGCGCGATCGAGCTCGACGGTCTCGCGGACCATGGCGATCCACGCCTGCGCCGCGCCCATCGCTTCGAGGCGTTGCACGACGGCCGCGCGGGCCTCGTCGGGAAGGTCGCGCGAGCGGTCGCCGGTCATGCGGGCGATCTGAACCGCGGCAAACGCGGCGGGGTCGACCTTCTTCCAGTCGAGAGCGAGGATCGCATCGAGCCAGGTCACGGCGACCTCGGGCGGCACGACGCCGTGCGCGCTGCCATAGAAAGGCTGACGCGCGCCGATGCGTCCCACGGCCCACCAGCTCTGCACGTTCTCCGAAGGCTTCCTGAGACGCGTGAGCAGCCACTCGCCGACCTCGATCTTGCGTTCGACCGGCACGCGTTCGAGCGATGCCGCGAGCCGCACCATGTCCTCGTAGCCCGCGCGCGCCGCGCCCGCCGCCTTGCGATAGCGGCTCGTGCCCGGCGGCTGGAGCACGAAGGCCATGTCGTCCAGCAGCCGCAACTGGGCCGCTTCGGAAAGGCCACCCGCCGCGCGGCGCCAGAGCGTCCACCATTCGGACCAGATCTGGCTTTCGTTGACGTACTGGATGCCCTGATCGAAAAGCGTCCACAACTGCTCGACGCGCCATTCGTCGAGCGGATGGCCGAAGCCCGGCCGCATGCAGAAGCCCGCGAGATTGAGCCACAGGCGCTCGTGATCGGCGGAGCGCCGGCGCTTCTTCGCGCGCTCCCACAGCGCGCCGAAGAGCTCGCGCAGCAGCGCGATGTCCCAGGTATCGCGCGTGCCGAGCGTCTGTTCGAGCTGCGCGCGCAGGCGCTTGACTTCCTTCGGCCCGACGTCCTGCGAGCGCGTGCCGAACGTGCGGTCGATCAGCTCGATCGCCCTGGGCAGCGCCGGATGCGTTTCGGCCGCGGCTTCGCCGCTGCCGGGCGCTTCCCGGCGCAGCTGGAATTCCAGCAGCCAGCGCTGCGCGGGAGCTTCGACGGCGATGCAGTGCATCTCCAGCGTGCCGACCTCGGTGAGCGAGCTCGTCAACTGAACCGGCGTTTCGCGCGGCTTGCCCTTGTCCTCGGCACGTGGATCGACGACGGTCGCGATCGGCGGCAGACGCACGAAATCGCCCGACGCGGCGCTCAGGTCGGCAAGCTCGCCCGCCTCGTACGCCGTCTCCGCAACCGACGATGCAAGGTGAAAACGCACTGGCGCGCCGAGCGTGAGTGCGAAGGTGCGGTCGGCGAGATGGATCGCCTGGCCTTCCTCCGTGCCGCGCGGCAGCACGCACACGCCGCGCGTGGCGTCGGCATCGTCTTCGAGCAGAAGGAAGAAGCTGCGCGCCGAGCCGCCGCCGATCCTCGGTGCATGCCCCGCGCGCGCGAGCGCGTAGGCGACCGCGCCGCGCGCGACCGCCACGTCGGGGTCGCCGTTCTCGAGCACGTTGACGGCGCCGCCGCGCCAGCCGGAAAGCGTGTCGGCGATGCGCCGCGCGAGCGGGCCGGCGCGAAACACGCCGCCATTCAGCAGCAGGGTGTCCGGAATCGCGACGGTTTCCGCGGCAACGTCGAGCGCCTTGCGCGCCTCGCCCGCGTGCTGGCTGAGAAAGGCCGCGATGTGCCGCGTGATGGCCGGATCGCTCGCATAAGGCAGTCCGAACTCGACGATGCCCCCGCGCGCGCGGCTCGGCCGGTCGCTTGCGGACACCATCGGGAAGAAGCCCTCGACGATGATCCGCTCGATCTCCTCGCGCGTGACGTCGGTCGAGCGCGCGCCGCCGATGAGCTTCGCTCCCGCGCCGAGCAGGGTGATCGAGGTGGAGTCGGGCGCATGCTCGCCGAGCAGTTGCTCCTTGGCGGCCCGGCAACGCTCGACCAGTTGCGACAGGCGCGCGGCGGAGAGCCGCGCGTCGCTGCCCGCGAGACGCTTCTCGACCAGATGCGCGAGCGCGAGGTCCATGTTGTCGCCGCCGAGCATCAGATGGTTGCCCACGCCGATGCGCGTGAGCACCGGCTCGCCGTTCTCCATCGCCACCTGGATGAGCGTGAGGTCGGTCGTGCCGCCGCCGACGTCGACGATCAGCACGAGCCGCGTGGCCGCGAGCGCGTCGGCGAGCGTCGCGCGATGATGGAAAAGCCAGTCGTAGAACGCGGCCTGCGGCTCCTCCAGCAGCCGCAGCGCGCCCAGTCCCGCCATGCGCGCCGCTTCGAGCGTGAGGGCGCGGGCGCCTTCGTCGAAGGAGGCGGGCACGGTCAGCACGAGATCCTGCGTTTCGAGCGGCGCATCGGGGAAGCGCTGATTCCACGCCGCGCGCACGTGCGCGAGATAGCTCGCGCTCGCGGCGACAGGCGAGATTTTCCAGACGTCGTCGCCCGCGCCCCACGGCAGAATCGGCGCGACCCGATCCACCGATGCATGCGAGAGCCAGCTCTTCGCACTCGACACGAGCCGCCCCGGCACCTGCGCGCCGAGCGTGCGCGCGAGCCGGCCGATCACGGCGGGCGGCGCGTCGTCATCGGCCGAAGCGGGCGGCCACGGCAGTTGCAGATCGCCCGCCTCGAGCTCCCCGGGCGCCGGGTGATAGCGCAGCGACGGCAGGAGCGGCCGCGCGGTCACTTCGCCGGGACCGACGAGCTGCTCGATCTCGAACACGCGGATATCGTTCGAGCCGGCTTCCGCGTAGGCGACGACCGTGTTGCTCGTCCCCAGGTCGATGCCGACGCTGTAGCGCGCGCCCGTCGCCTTTTTCTTGCGTGCGGACACTTACAGGCCCATGCCCTGATCGGCGCTCACGCCGCCGCGCACGTCGAACTCCACCTTCCAGCGTTCGGACGAGCCGCGCGGAATCGCTTCGAGTTCGAGCGTGCCTGCTTCCGTCACGCGCGCGTGCAGCTTGACGGGCACGACTTCGCCGGGCGTGCGGCCTTCGGGCGGCAGCGACGCTTCGATCTCTTCGAGCTCCTGCAATTCGTCCGGCTGCCAGTATTCGAGCAGCGTGCCGACCTGATCCTGCCGCCGCACCGACGAGCCGAAGAAGCGGAAATGCACCGGCTCGCCGACGACCAGCCCGAACTCCTGCGCGGGCAGCTCGGCCTCGGTGCCTTCCTCCATGCCGAACGGCGCGACGCACAGCGCCTGCACGGGCGGCTCCAGCCCCGGCACGGCGGGCATCGCCGATTCGACCGCGACGTAGTACGCGCGCGCCGTGCCGCCGCGGATGCGCACGCCCTTGCCGCGCCGCACGTAGCCGTAGTAGGCCGCGCCGCGCGCGACCGCGAGATCGAGGTCCGCGCCTTCGAGCAGACGCGCGGCGGGCGCGTTCTCGGCGGCGAGCCACGCGTTCAGGGTCGTCATCACGCGCTCGACCAGCAGCGGCGACTTGAACACGCCGCCGTTGAAGAGCACGGCGGTCGGGTGCAGGAGCGTCGCGCCTTGCGGGGTTTCGTGCCGCAGGCCTTCGACTTCGGCGAGCGCGTTGACCTGACGGCCGAGGAACGCGGCGAGATGGCGAGTGACGGCGGCGTCCTGCGCGTAGGGGAGGCCCAACTGCGTCAGGCCGACGCGCGCGCGGGAAACGGGCCGCGCGGAGCCGTCGACCTGCGGGAAGAAGCCTTCGAGCAGGATCTGCGTGAGTTCGGCGCGCGTGAGCTCGGTGCGGAGCGTCCCGCCGATCAGCTTCGAGCCGCGGCTCGGCACGACGAGCGGCACGGCGTCGGTGGCGGGATCGGAGAGCAGCGTTTCCTTGGCCGCGCGGCATGCGTAGGTGAGGGCGCGCAACTGCCACGGATCGGGCTGCGTGCCTTGCGCCGCGAGCTTGCGCGCGACCGTGTGCGCAAGCGCCAGGTCCATGTTGTCGCCGCCGAGCAGGATGTGCTCGCCGACCGCGACGCGATGCAGCTCAAGATTCCCGTCGCGCTCGACGACGGCGATCAGCGACAGGTCGGTCGTGCCGCCGCCGACATCGACGACGAGAATCACGTCGCCCACGCTCACCTGCTTGCGCCAGCCGCCGCTCGACTTCTGGATCCAGCTATAGAGCGCGGCTTGCGGCTCCTCGAGCAGCGTCATGCGCGTATAGCCCGCGGCGGCGGCCGCTTCGGCGGTGAGCTCGCGCGCGGCGGGATCGAACGAGGCGGGGATCGTCACCGTGACGTCCTGCTGATCGAACGGTGCATCGGGATGCGCGTGGTTCCACGCCTCGCGCAGGTGCGTCAGATAGCGCACCGAGCTTTCCAGCGGCGAGACGCGCTCGACTTCCTCGGGCGCATCGGAGGGAAGAATGGCCGCGCGCCGGTCGACGCCCGGATGGCACAGCCAGCTCTTCGCGCTGGAGACGAGGCGGATCGGCGTGCCCGCGCCGCGGCTGCGCGCCAGCTCGCCGACGATGAACTTGCGCTCCTGCGTCCACGGCAGCGTGAGATCGCCGGGCGCGAGCTCGTTCTCGTGCGGCAGATAGAGGAAAGACGGCAGCAGATCGCGCTCTTCGGCCGCGCCGGGCGCGGTCAGCTGCGCGACCGGCAGGACGCCTTGCGCGGTCTTTTCGCCGTCGCTCGCGCTCATGTCGACGTAGGAGAGCGCGCAATGCGTCGTGCCCAGGTCGACGCCGATGGCGTAACGCGGCTGGTTCTGGTCGATGTCGCTCACAGTTCCACCTCCGCCGGCGCGACGATGCTCGCATCATGGGACGGCGCGAGCTTCGGCAGGCGCGTGTCCTCGACCTTCCAGCCGCGATGGCTGATGCTGCCGTTGAACGGCGGCTTGCCGACGACATTGCCCGTCAGGCGCACCGCCGCCGCGTCGAAGCCTTCCTGCAGCGTGATGCGGCTGCCTTCGGCTTCGCCGCGCACGGGCTTGATCGTGAAATGCTCGCGCAGCACCGCGCGGCAGCCGTCGTGCACGAGACGGGCGGCCGCGCCGATATCGGCGTCGCTGTAATTGGCGATGTCCTCTTCGACGAAATCGATGAAACGCGCGTCGCGCTGCAGAAGGCCGAGCAGTTGCAGCGCCGCGACCGGGCTCGCTTCCTTCAGCGGAGACGGCGCGGGCTGAACCGGCGCTGCGGCGGGCTTGGGCGCTTCCGGTGCAGCGGGCGCCGGCGCGGCTTCGGGCGCATGCGGCGCTTCACGCAGGCGCTGCACGCGGCCCGCGAACGCAGCGTTGCCCAGAATGCCGAAGAAGGCGCCGAAGGCAATGGATATCCTGCCGAAGAAGGACGGATTCATGTCGGTCATGTGATGCTCCTGTAGGCCGCGCGAGGACGACCCTATCCTCGGGCGGCGCGGGTGGCCGGTGTTCGATGCCGTGTCGGCGGGTGTGATGCCGGGATGCTTGCCGGTTCGTGCCCGGTCCGGCGCGGCCAGCTGGACGCGTGCCGCTGGCGCGGCGGCGTCCGGGCGGTCTGCGGGACACGAAAAAGCACGAAAACGCACGAAAAACGCTAACGGCGTTTATACCGTATCCCGATATTTTCCATGATGTCGCCGTCCGGCCGGAAAAACCCGCCCGCCGGGCGGCGCGGCGGCGGGCCCCATTCTCGCGAATTGCGCCGCCAAGTCAAGGCGTGGCGCGGGTTTCGGGGCATTCAGGCCTTGTAGCCGATCTTGCGCAGGAGGTCCTTGCGCCACTGTACGTCCTCAGGCGTCTCGACGCCGAGCGGCGGCATCCCGTCCACTACGCCGACGATCCCGCGTCCCTGATCCGTCTGCGCGACGAGCACCTGCGTCGGATTGGCGGTCGCGCAGAAGATGCGGCAGACCTCCGGCACGGCCTTGACGGTATTGAGCACGTTCACGGGAAAGAAGCCGTCGCCGAGCACGATGATGAAGCAGTGCCCCGCGCCGATGTTCTGCGCATTGCGCGCGGCCAGCTCGACGAGACCGTCGTCCGTGCCCGAGGTGCGCACGAGCCGCTTGCCCGACGCTTCGCAGAACGCGAGCCCGAAACGAATGCCGGGCACCGCGCCGACGAGTGCCTCGTGCAGATCCTCGACCGTCTTGATGAAATGCGACTGGCCAAGGATGAAGTTGGTGTCCTCGGGCTTGTCGATGGCGATGGCGAGCAGTTCCATGGCGAAATCTCCGGTGCGCGCTGGAGATTCCATGGTAGGCGCTTCTGGTCGGCCCTACGCGCGCATTTCGAAGCCGGCGAGATAGGCCGCCGCGTCGCCGCCGTCCCAGACGCGGTCGTCGCAGAAGGTGGCCGCGCGGCGCTCGCCGGGCACGGCGATGCCCGCCGCCTGCGCCGCTTCGCGGTAAAGCGCGGTCTGGTTGACGGCCGCCGCGATGCCGGCATCGTCGATGTCGGCATCGAGCATGCCCCAGCGCCGGTACTGCGTGATGAACCACAGCCCGTCCGACACGCGCGGATAGTTGACCGCGCCGCCATCGAAGAAGCGCACCGGCAACGCGCGCGCATCGCCGCCGTCCGTCGTCGCGAGCCGCGCTTCGATCAATCCGCGCGGCACGCCGAGCAGCTCCGCCGACGCCAGCGCCCCGGCGATCTCAGCGCGATGCGCGGGCGCATCGAGCCAGGCGCATGCGTCGAGCATCGTGCGCACGAGCGCGCGCGCCGTGTTCGGATAAAGCGCCGCGAAATCGCGCCGGCATGCGAGCACCTTCTCCGGATGATCCGGCCAGATCTCGCTCGTGTACGCGACCGTCCTGCCCGCGCCGCGCGCCTCGGCCACGGCATGCCACGGCTCGCCGGCGCAGAAGCCGTCGAGCGCGCCTTCGACGAGCGCATCGGCCATGCGCGGCGGCGGAATCACGACGCTTTGGACATCGCGCAGCGGATGCACGCCGTGCGCCGCGAGCCAGTAGTACAGCCACATCGCATGCGTGCCGGTCGGGAAGGTCTGCGCGAGGACGGGCGGCCGTCCGAGCGCGAGCAGCGCGTCCCTGACGCTCGCGCCTTCGTCGATCGCATCGGCGAGCGGGCGCGACAGCGTGATCGCCTGCCCGTTGCGGTTGAGCACCATCAGCACGGCCATGTCCGCCTGCGGCCCGCCGATGCCCAGTTGCACGCCATACACGAGGCCGTAGAGCGCGTGCGCGGCGTCGATCTCGCCGGAGAGCAGCTTGTCGCGCACGGCGGCCCACGACGGCTGGCGGCACAGCTCGATCGTGAGGCCGTGCCGTGCGCCGAGTTCGCGCAGCGCGGCGACGGCGAGCGGCGCGGCATCGGAGAGGGCGACGAAGCCGAGCCGCAGATGCGTGCGTTCGGGCGCGGAGGAATTCGTGTCGGGCGGGTTCATATCGGGTTCTTGAATGCGTCGGCTAGCGCAGCAGATCGGCCATCGCGAGAAGCTGGCGCGCGATCTCCGCGACCTTCACGCCCTGATCCATCGCGCGCTTGCGCAGCGCGGCGTAGGCGTCGTGCTCGGACATGCCGCGCTTGTCCATCAGGAGGCGCTTGGCGCGGTCGATGACCTTGCGCTGCTCCAGTTCGTTCTCCACTTGCGCGAGACGCTGGCGCAGCTGTTCCTCGTGTGCGAAGCGCGCCAGCGCGACTTCGATGATCGGCGCGAGGCGCTCGGGCGCGAGCCCTTCGACGGAATACGCGGTCACGCCCGCGCCGACCGCCGCGCGGATGAACTGCTGGTCGGCGTCGTTGCTGAACATCAGCACGGGACGCGGCGCAGCCTTGTTCATCACGGCGAGCTGCTCGAGCGTATCGCGCGAGGGCGATTCGGTATCGATGATGACGACGTCGGGCTTCTGGCTCTCGACGGCCGCGTGCAGCGCCGAGGGCGCGGCGACTTCGGCGAGCATGTCATAGCCCATGCGCGCGAGTTGCTCGCGCAAGTCGCCGATCGGCTTGTCGGTGTCGGTGACGAGAAGAACGCGAAGCATGCGGGAAGCGGGGGAGTGCGTCATGCGAAGGACGGCAAAAGCGGCTGATACGACTTTAACGCGCCGCATGCCGTTTGAGAACCTGCCTCATGCGGCATGCGCGAATCCCTCGACGGTTTCCGCATGCGCTGCAAAGCCGGCCGCTTCGCCGATCGCGCCGCCGATCAGAATCACGGCGGGGCTGCCGAGACCGGCGGCGGTGGCTTCTTCCGCCAGACGATCGAGCGTCGTGACGAGACGTCGTTCCTGTTGCGATCCCGCGTGCTGCACGACGGCGGCGGGCGTGCTCGCCGGTAGCGTCTCGAGCAGGGACGCGGTGAGGCTCGCGATGCGACTCATGCCCATGTAGATGGCGAGCGTGGTGCCGGTGGCGGCGAGCGCGGCCCAGTCCGGCTGGCTGTGATCCTGCATGTGCGCGGTGACGAAGGTCACGCCCTGGCAATGATCGCGATGCGTGAGCGAGATGCCGAGTCCGGCCGCCGCCGCGAATCCCGACGACACGCCGTTGATGATGTCGACGGCAATTGCCGCCTCACGCAAGGCGGCGATCTCCTCGCCGGCGCGGCCGAAGAGCAGCGCGTCGCCGCCCTTGACGCGCACGACGTGCAGGCCCTTCTTCGCATGGCGTTGCATCAGGCGCTGAATGAACGCCTGCGGCGTGGACTTGCAGCCGCCGCGCTTGCCGACGCGAATCACGCGCGCATTCGGCGCGAGCGTGGCGATGTCGGCATTGGCGAGATCGTCGAGTAGCAGGATGTCGGCGGCGGCGAGCGCCTTCGCGGCGCGCAAGGTGAGCAAGTCCAGATCGCCGGGGCCTGCGCTCAACAGAGTGACCTTGCCTTGTACGGTGCTCATCGTTGCTTCCTGATTCGGCTTCGCGAGTGTCGATCTCACGTGTATATGGGGCGCATCGGCGCGGCAAACGCAAATGGCGTCCGCTCGTGTCGCTGCACGAAGGGGACGCCATTGTCCTTGCCTCAGTTGTTGGTGATGCCGCGAACGCCGTTGCCCGCAGCGCCTGGATCGATGCAATAAGCGGGCCATTCGCGGGCGCGTGCCGGCAAGTCCTGATGCAACAAGCCATTCGCGGGTTCGAACGACGTCCTTCACGGCACTGCCTTTGTGCGCGCCCGGCTCGCACGGCACCGCTTCGGCGCGAACGTGCTTCGTTCGAGTGAACCCGTTGCCGTCGCGAAGGGCTCGAACGGGCTAACCGGATCGTACAAAAGAGCCCGGTGAAGGATCTTCTTTCCGCATCGCCCGATGCGCGCGTTCGCACGCCATCAGTGCTGCGTCGCACCATCGCTGTGCCCGCCTGCATCGAAACGCGACGTGAACCGTGTGCGCAGAAGCGGTGCACGCTTCCCGCGGAGTCTTGCCCAGCAAGCGTTTCACGCCGCTGCCCCGCGCATGGCATAGCCCTTGCCTTATGACTCGCCATCGGATCAACGGCGATCCGTCCTGAATACAGCGCCCGGCAGGTTTCAGACATGCGGGCATCGGACAACGGCGTCCCCCGCATCGGCTAACCGGCCGCATGCGCGGGACGCCTTTCTTTTTGGCGGTTAGACGATGGACAAAGCCACCCGGATCGATCTCTTCAGCATGCGCAGCGCGCCGATGCGCGCGTTCCATCTCACGTGGATGGCGTTCTTCGTATGTTTCTTCGCGTGGTTCGCCTGCGCGCCGCTGATGCCGCTCATCAAGCGCGAGTACGGTCTCACGGCGGATCAGGTCGCCAACATCAACATCGCGGCCGTGGCCGTGACGATTCTCGTGCGCCTCGTCGTCGGTCCGATGTGCGACCGCTTCGGCCCGCGCAAGGTCTATAGCGCGCTGCTGCTCGCGGGAGCCGTGCCGGTGATCGGCGCGGCGCTCTCCACGGGCTACGACAGCTTCCTGTGGTGCCGCCTCGCGATCGGCGCGATCGGCGCGAGCTTCGTCATCACGCAGTACCACACGTCGGTGATGTTCGCGCCGAACGTCGTCGGCACCGCGAACGCGACGACCGCCGGCTGGGGCAACGCGGGCGCGGGCGCGGCGCAGGCGATCGTGCCGCTGCTCGTCGCGGCGGCGATCGCACTCGGCGCGGGCGATGCATCGGCATGGCGCATCGCGCTGATCGTGCCGGGCATCGCAATGCCGGTGATGGCCTACTTCTACTGGCGCTATACGCAGGACTGCCCGCAAGGCGATTTCGCGACGCTGCGCCGCGCTGGCATCGCCATCGACGGCGGCAAGAAGGGCGGCTGGCAGAGCTTCCTGGCGGCGTGCTCGAACTATCGCGTATGGATGCTGTTCGTGACCTATGGCGCGTGCTTTGGCGTCGAGGTGTTCATCCACAACATGGCGGCGGTGTACTACGTCGATCATTTTCATCTCACGCTCGGCCAGGCGGGCATGGCGGCGGGCAGCTTCGGCCTGCTCGCGCTATTCGCCCGAGCGCTCGGCGGCTGGCTCTCCGACAAGGCCGCTGCCAAGAAAGGCCTCGACATCCGCTCGACGCTCCTCTTCGCGCTGATCGCCGGCGAGGGCATCGGTCTCTATGCGTTCGCTCATGCGCCTGGCGTCGTGCTCGCCGTGACCGCGATGCTCGCGTTCGGCCTCTTCACGCACATGGCGTGCGGCGCGACCTACGCGCTGGTTCCCTTCATCGACCGCAAGGCGCTCGGCGGTGTGGCCGGCGTGATCGGCGCGGGCGGGAATGTCGGCGCGGTCGCGGCGGGCTTCCTGATGAAAGGGCTCGGCAACGCGCAGGCGACGCTCTCGATGCTCGGCGTGATCGTCGCGGGCACGGCGCTGTGCGCGCTCGCGGTGCGCTTCTCCCCCGAACACAAGGCGCGCGAAGCCGCCCTGCGCGAAAGCGCGCTCGCAGCCAACAACGCGATTGCAAACTGAGGAAGGTGCCCGTCATGAAAATCGTCGTCATCGGCCACGGCATGGTCGGCCACAAGTTCCTCGAATGTCTCGCCGAGAGCGGCAACGATGCGCTGCAGGTGACGGTGCTGTGCGAAGAGCCGCGCGCCGCGTATGACCGCGTGCATCTCACGGAATTCTTCACGGGCAAGAGCGCGGACGATCTCTCGCTCGTCGAGGAAGGCTTCTTCGAGCGCTCGGGTTATGCGTTGAAGCTCAACGCGCGCGCCGTCGCCATCGATCGCGCAGCGCGCACCGTCACGGCATCGAATGGCGACGTGCTTGCGTACGACAAGCTCGTGCTCGCAACCGGTTCGTATCCTTTCGTGCCGCCGGTCGAGGGCAAGGACCGCGAAGGCTGCTTCGTGTATCGCACGATCGAAGATCTCGAGGCGATGCAGGCGTTCGGCGCGCGTTCGAAGACGGGCACGGTGGTCGGCGGCGGCCTGCTCGGCCTCGAAGCGGCGAAGGCGCTGCGTGACCTGGGCCTGGAGACGCACGTCGTCGAATTCGCGCCGCGTCTGATGGCCGTGCAAGTCGATGAAGGCGGCGGCCGCATGCTGCGCGGCAAGATCGAGGAACTGGGCGTCACGGTGCATACGGGCAAGAACACCCTCGCGATCGTCGAGGGCGAAGGCGCCGTGAACCGCATGAACTTTGCCGATGACACGCATCTCGACACCGACATGATCGTGTTCTCGGCGGGCATTCGTCCGCGCGACGATATCGCGCGTGCCGCGGGCCTCGAGATCGGCGCGCGCGGGGGCATCGTGATCGACGACGCCTGCCGCACGAGCGACGCCGACATCTACGCGATCGGCGAATGCGCGCTGTGGAAGGGACAATTGTTCGGCCTGGTGGCGCCGGGCTACGACATGGCGCGCATCGTCGCGAAGCAGATTCTCGGCGAGGAAGCCGCGTTCGCGGGCGCCGACATGAGCACCAAGCTCAAGCTGATGGGCGTGGACGTGGCGAGCATCGGCGATGCGCACGGCAAGACGCCCGGCAGCCGTACGTACCAGTACAGCGACGAGCGCAAGCAGATCTACAAGAAGCTCGTCGTGTCCGATTGCGGCAAGTTCCTGCACGGCGCCGTGATGGTCGGCGATGCGGCCGAATACGGCACGCTCCTGCAGATGATGCTGAACAGGATCGAGCTGCCCGAGGCGCCCGAATTCCTCATCCTGCCGTCGAGCGACGGCAAGGCGAAGCCCGCGCTCGGCGTCGAGGCGTTGCCCGACGGCGCGCAGATCTGCTCGTGCAACAACGTGAGCAAGGCCGAAATCTGCGCGGCGGTATGCGCGGGCGCGACGAGCATCGGCGCGATCAAGTCGTCGTGCAAGGCGGGTGCGTCGTGCGGCGGCTGCGTGCCGCTCGTCACGCAGGTGGTGAAGTCCGAGATGAAGCGGCAAGGTCTCGCGGTCAACAATCACATCTGCGAGCACTTCCCGTATTCGCGCCAGGAGCTGTATCACATCGCGCGCGTGGAAGGGCATCGCACGTTCGGCTCGCTGCTCGCCAGGCACGGCAAGGGACGCGGCTGCGACATCTGCAAGCCCGCCGTCGCGAGCATTCTCGCGTCGTGCTGGAACGAGTTCGTGCTGAAGAAGGAGCACGCGAGCCTGCAGGATTCGAACGACTACTACCTCGCGAACATTCAACGCGACGGCACGTACTCCGTCGTGCCGCGCATGCCGGGCGGCGAAGTGACGCCGGACGGCTTGATCGTCGTCGGCCAGGTCGCGAAGAAATACGGTCTCTACACGAAGATCACCGGCGGCCAGCGCGTCGACATGTTCGGGGCGCGCGTCGAGCAGTTGCCGTTCATCTGGGAAGAGCTGATCGCGGCGGGCTTCGAGTCGGGCCATGCCTACGGCAAGGCGCTGCGCACCGTGAAGTCGTGCGTCGGCTCGACATGGTGCCGCTATGGCGTCGGCGACTCGGTGGGCCTCGCGATCGAACTCGAAAACCGCTACAAGGGCCTGCGCGCGCCGCACAAGATCAAGTTCGGCGTCTCGGGCTGCACGCGCGAATGCGCCGAAGCGCAAGGCAAGGACGTCGGCGTGATCGCGACGGAAAAGGGCTGGAACCTCTATGTCTGCGGCAACGGCGGCATGAAGCCGCGCCATGCCGAGCTGCTTGCATCGGATCTCGATCACGCGACGCTCGTGCGCTACATCGACCGCTTCCTGATGTTCTACGTGCGCACGGCGGACCGCCTGCAACGCACGAGCGTCTGGCGCGACAACCTCGAAGGCGGTCTCGACTATCTGATCGACGTGATCGTCAACGACAAGCTCGAGATTGCCGCGGAGCTCGAAGCGGAGATGCAGCTCGTCGTCGATACGTATGAAGACGAGTGGAAGAAAGCCGTTACCGATCAGGAGACGCGCAAGCGCTTCCGTCACTTCGTGAACAGCGACGCAGGCGATGCGAACGTGGCCTTCGTCGAGGAGCGCGGCCAGATTCGCCCCGCGACGCCGGACGAACGCAAGTCGAAGCTCGCCGGGATTCCCGTCACAGTCGAAACCGTCTGATCCATCGCAACGCAAGGAGATCATCATGAACGACCGCATAGAACAGGACTGGACCGCCGTTTGTGAACTCGACGACATCGTGCCGGACACGGGCGTGTGCGCGCTCGTGAAGGGCACGCAGGTCGCCGTGTTTCATCTCGCCGGCGAGGAAGAGGGCACCGTGTACGCGATCGACAACTACGATCCGCATTCGCAGGCCGCGGTGTTGTCGCGCGGCATCGTCGGCAGTCTCGGCGAACGTATCGTCGTTGCGTCGCCGATCTACAAGCAGCACTTCGACCTGCGCACCGGAGAATGCCTCGAAACGCCGGAGCTCTCGGTGAGCGCATATCGCGTGAAGGTCGCGGGCGGCAAGGTGTGGGTCGCGGCATGAAAACCGAATATGCGGTTGCAGGCATTGCGGCGCTCAAGGAGGCCAGGCCGCGCCAGCGCCTCGTGGTCATCGGCAACGGCATGGCGGGGATGCGCACGGTCGAGGAGTTGCTGAAGATCGCGCCTGAACTGTACGACATCACCGTGTTCGGCGCCGAGCCGTACGGCAACTACAACCGCATTCTGTTGTCGCCCGTGCTCGCGGGAGAAAAGAGCGTCGACGACATCATTCTCAACACGCGCGACTGGTACGACGCGAACGGCATCACGCTGCACGCGGGCGATTCCGTGGTGGGCATCGATCGCGCGAAGCGCATCGTGCGCTCGGAGAAGGGCGTCGAGGCGCGCTATGACCGCCTGCTGATCGCGACGGGCTCGAAGCCTTTCATCATTCCGGTGCCGGGCTGCGATCTGCCCGGCGTGATCGCGTTCCGCGACATCCAGGACGTCGAGACGATGCTCGAGGCGGCGCGCGATCATCGTCATGCGGTGATCGTCGGCGGCGGCCTGCTCGGGCTCGAAGCGGCCAACGGCTTGCTGCGGCAAGGCATGTCGGTGACGGTCGTGCATGCGAGCGATAGCCTGATGGACCGTCAGCTCGATGCGAGCGCGTCCGCATTGCTCAAGCGTTCGCTCGAAGCAAAGGGCTTGCGCTTCGCGATGGCCGCGCAGACCACGGAAATCATCGGCGGCGGCCGCGTGCAAGCCGTGCGCTTCGCGGACGGCACGCAGATCGACGCGGACCTCGTCGTGATGACGGCGGGCGTGCGGCCCAACATCGCGCTGGCGCAAGCGTCGGGCTTGCATTGCGAGCGCGCGATCGTCGTCGACGACACGCTGCAGACCTACGATCCGCGCGTCTATGCGGTGGGCGAATGCGTGCAGCATCGCTCGGCGACATTCGGCCTCGTCGCCCCGATCTGGGATCAGGCGCGCGTGGCGGGCGCGCATCTCGCGGGCGCGGGGCATCGCCGCTACGTGCAGCGCGCGACCGCGACCAAGCTGAAGGTGACGGGCGTGGACCTGTATTCCGCGGGCGATTTCATCGGCGGCGGCGACAGCGAGGATCTCGTACTGCGCGATCCGCGCCGTGGCGTCTACAAGCGTCTCGTGCTGCAGGCGGGACGTGTGATCGGCGCGGTGCTGTACGGCGACGTGAAGGACGGCGGCTGGTATTTCGACCTGATCCAGAACCGTACCGACGTTTCGCATCTGCGCAACAAGCTTCTCTTCGGCAAGACCCTTTGCGAAGCGAGCAACTGAGCATCAGCAAGAGAGACCTTGAACGTGAGCCTGCCCATCATCCCGCTTCAACCCGCTTCCATCAAGACCACGTGCCCGTATTGCGGCGTCGGCTGCGGTGTCGAGGCGACGCCGAAGAGCGCCATCGAAGTGACGATCGCGGGCGACGAAGCGCATCCGTCGAACTTCGGGCGCCTCTGCGTGAAGGGCGCGGCGCTCGGCGAAACGGTGGGACTCGAAGGGCGCCTGCTCGATCCGAAACTGCGCGACAGGCATACGGGAGCGCTCGCCGATGTTTCGTGGGACGACGCGCTCGGCACGGTCGCGAGCGGCTTCGGGCGCATCATCGCGGAACATGGTCCGGATGCGGTCGCGTTCTACGTGTCGGGGCAACTGCTCACGGAGGACTATTACGTCGCCAACAAGCTGATGAAGGGCTACATCGGCAGCGCGAACATCGACACGAACTCGCGGCTGTGCATGTCGTCGTCGGTGGCGGGGCACAAGCGCGCGTTCGGCGAAGACCTCGTGCCGATGAGCTACGAAGACCTCGAGCTCGCGGACATGATCGTGCTCGTCGGCTCGAACACGGCGTGGTGCCATCCGATCCTCTTTCAGCGCATCGTGAAGATGAAGGAGACGCGGCCGGAGATGAAGATCGTGGTGATCGATCCGCGCCATACCGCGACCTGCGAAATGGCCGATCTGCATCTTCCGCTCAGGCCGGGCAGCGACGTGCGCCTCTTCAACGGCCTGCTTGCCTTCCTCGCCGAACACGGCGCGACCGATGCCGCGTTCGTCGACGCGCACACCAGCGGCTTCGATGCGGCGCTCGCCGCAGCCGGGCCTTCGGACCTCGCGCAAACCGCGAAGGACTGCAAGCTCGATCAGCACGACCTCATGGCGTTCTATCGCCTCTTCGCGCGCACCGAACGTGTGGTGACGGTGTACTCGCAAGGCGTGAATCAGTCGAGCGCGGGGACGGACAAGGTGAACAGCATCATCAACTGTCATCTGCTGACGGGGCGCATCGGCAAGCCGGGCATGGGGCCGTTCTCCTTCACCGGACAGCCCAACGCGATGGGCGGCCGTGAAGTGGGCGGCCTCGCGAATACGCTTGCGGCGCATCTGGAGCTGGGTGATCCGCTGCAGGGCGAGATCGTGCAAACGTTCTGGAACTCGCCCGCGCTTGCCGAGCGCGCCGGACTGAAGGCCGTCGAGCTGTTCGATGCGATCGACGCGGGCCGCGTCAGGGCCGTGTGGATCATGGGCACCAATCCGGTCGTGAGCCTGCCCGATGGCGACCGCGTGAAGCGCGCGCTCGCGAAGTGCGAGCTCGTCGTGACCTCGGACATCATCGAGAAAACCGATACGAACGCGTTCGCGGACGTGCTGCTGCCCGCGCTCGGCTGGGGCGAGAAGGACGGCACGGTGACGAACTCGGAGCGGCGCATCTCGCGTCAGCGCGCCTTCATTCCGGCGCCGGGCAACGCGCGCGCGGACTGGCGCATCATCTGCGACGTCGCGCGGCGCATGGGCTTCGACGGCTTCGACTTTGCCGGGCCGCACGAGATTTTCGACGAGCATGCGCGCCTGAGCGCGTATCGCAACGACGCCGATGCAGGCGTGCGCCGCGCGTTCGACATCGGTGGCCTGAGCGGCATGAGCCGCGCGCAATACGATGCGCTGAAGCCCGTGCAGTGGCCGTTGCCTGCGTCAACGGAGAAGGGCGTCGCACGGCTCTTCGAAGACGGCCGCTTCACTCATGCGGACGGCCGCGCGCGCTTCGTCGCGACCGCGCCGCGCGCGCCGGTGAACGCGCCCGACGAAGACTATCCGCTCGTGCTCAACACCGGACGCGTGCGCGACCAATGGCACACGATGACGCGCACGGGCCGCTCCGCCAGGCTCGCGGGGCACATCAGCGAATCGTTCATCGACATGCATCCGCAGGATGCGCTCGCTTGCGGCGTGCGCGAGGGCGAGCTCGCGCGCGTGACGAGCCGCTGGGGCTCGATGATCGCGCGCGTGCAGCACGGCGGCGGCATGCCGCGCGGCAGCGTGTTCGTGCCGATTCACTGGAACGATCAGGTCGCATCCGATGCGCGTGTCGGCGCGGTGGTGAATCCCGTCGTCGACCCGGTTTCGGGGGAGCCGGAATTCAAGCACACGCCTGTTTCGATCGAGAAATTCCACGTCGCGTGGCACGGCTTCTCGCTCTCGCGGGCCACGCCCGATCTCGACATGGTCACCCACTGGACGCGCGTGCATGGCGCGCGCTTCGTGCGCTACGAGATGGCGGGCCGCAATCGCTTCGATGCGGCGCATGACGATCATCACGACTGGGCGCGCGCGCTCTTTCGCATCGACGATCATCACGCGGACTGGATCGAGTACGAGGACAAGAGCGCGGGCGTATATCGCGCGGCGCATGTGGTGGAGGATCGCATCGAGAGTTGCGTGTTCATCTCCGAACGTCCCGATCTGCCCGCGCGCGCGTGGCTCGCGAGCCTCTTCGAAAAGGACCGGCTCGACGGCGAGGACCGCGCGAGCCTGCTGCTCGGCCAGCCGATCGGCAAGGGCGAGGACACGGGACCGACCGTATGCTCGTGCTTCGGCGTCGGGCGCAACACGATCTGCAACACGATCCGCGACAAGGGCCTGAAGACGGCGGCGGAGATCACGTCGTGCCTGAAGGCGGGCGGCAATTGCGGATCGTGCGTGCCGGAGCTCAGGAAGCTCATCGTCGAGACGGAGATGGCGCGCCTGAGCACGGTGTGAAGCTGCGTGGTCTGCCGCACGAACGCGGGTGCGCACCGCCCGCGAGATTGCTTCACGACGCGCCGCACCGTGCGCGTGCATCCGTGAAACCCGCAAAAACAGGGTGTTTGCGGGTCATTGCCCCCTCAAATGAGCGCTATCCAACCAAATTTCTCACGATTCGGCATGACGTGAGACCGAGTGTTGGCTCTCCCACGCTTGGCCCGGTTCATCTTCCGTACAGTCACGTCAAAACACAGGCACTCAGTAAATACGAAAACGCCTGAGAACATCATCGAAAAGATGATACGGGGATTGTGATGAAGAAGAACGCAAAACAAATCGAAAGAGCGGGAGGCCTTTGCGCCGCGATCCGCTCGACGGGAAACGAGAGCCCGTCTCACTCAAGCATCGATCCGGATCTTCACGAACGGCGGCTTCGCCTCATCGAAGGCCGCGACGTGATCACTTCACACCGCTTCTAAACGAGTTGGCTCGCGCTCCGGCGCATCCTGCTTCACTTGAGCGCTGATATTCGTTCCGGTTATCCGAGGCGAAATCAGGACAGGTCATTGAAGTAGGAATGCTAACCAAATGATCTTATTGCTGTGCCGGCTACATATCGGCGTCGATGTAGCTGGATTCAACCGTGCGCCTACACCTGGAGACCTCACCATGCAACGCAAACTGATCGCAGCAGCAGTCCTCTCGCTCGTTTCCGCCGCCGCCTTCGCAACGGGCACGAACTCCAGCTCGAGCTCGACCTCGGGCGGCACCACCGCGGCGGCCGTGTACGGCTTCGGCGCGTTCACGGCGACCGACGCCGGCATCGCCAACGGCCACGCTTCGGCGACGGCTGGCCAGGGCTTCGGCTCGACGGGCAATACGACCAACGCGACGACCGGCCACATCAACACGTCGTCGGTTGGCGGCAAGGGCTTCGGTGGTTCGTCGGCAACGGGCGTCTCCGGCGCCGACGCTGCGGCGAACGCCTGGAGCAAGCTCAGCGGCGGCTGGCGCTAAGCAGCCGGAAACGGACGGCGGACTTCGCCGCGACGCGGGTTCGCTTTCCAAAAACCGGTGTAACCGCAGTTCGATGAATACAAAACTAAATCCAATCTTACTCGATCGATAAGGAATGCAAATCATGAAGCGCACTCTGATCGCTGCCGCACTGCTCTCGTTCGTTTCCGTCTCCGCGATGGCCACGAGCACGAACTCCAGCTCGAGCTCGACCTCGGGCGGTTCGACCTCGGCTTCCGTCTCGGGCTTCGGCCACTTCACCGCGACCGACTACGGCACGGCCAACGGCAATGCACAGGCGGGCGGCGGCAACCTGTTCGGCGCAACCGGCAACTTCACGAACGCCACGACGAGCCACAGCAACACGTCGAATGCCGGCGGCTTCGGCCATGGCACGTCGCAGGCGGGCGGCACCTCCGGCGCGGACGCCGCGGCGAACGCATGGAGCAAGCTCGGCGGCGGCTGGCGTTAAAGCGGCCTGTGAGCCACGGCAGAGGCGGCGTCGTGACGAGCCGCGGGTTTGCAGGACGCGGCCTTTGCCCAACCCAATAAAAATTCCAAGTCGTGCTCCGGGATCGCCTCGCGCCACGGCGTTCCCCTTTCCTTCCGGAGAACCATAATGAACAAGACCACTTTGCAACTGGCATGTGCGGTTCTGTTTTGCGCCGCGCAACTTGCCCACGCTGACACCACGGCCAATTCCTCTTCGGGCTCGATCTCGGGGTCGACCTCCACCGGCATCGGCCAGGGCGGCGGTTCCAGCCTGAATAACATCGGCACGTCCGCGAACTCGACGGCCAACACCACCTCCAATTCCTCCTCGGTCGGCGGCATCGGCATGTCGACGGCCACCGGCGGCCGTTCGTCCTCGTCGGCATCGGGCGGCTCCTCGAACGTCAACATCTCGCTGACGATGCCGTCGCTCACGAACTCGAGCTCGAGCGCCTCCACGAACATGGCGTCGACCACCGGCGCGAGCGGCAGCACCGGCACGACGAACGGCACTGATGCGACCGGCAAGGCTTCCACCGGCCCTGGCACCAGCGCGTTCGACACGCGCACGACGGTCGACTACAACCAGAGCTCGTACTCGGTGCGCACGACACCTGCGATCGCCGCGCCCGCTCTGACGACGACGCTCTCCGACACCTGCATGGGCTCGGCCAGCTTCGGCCTGTCGATCACCGGCTTCGGCGCGACGGGCGGCACGACCCTGGTCGATCAGGCCTGCGTGCGCCGTCTCGACGCCCGCGAATTCCGCGCGATGGGCCTGACCGACGTCGCGCTCGCGCTCCTCTGCCAGAGCGACGCGAACCGCCGCGCGGTCGAGGCCACCGGCCACCTGTGCCCGGGCACGACCAAGCCGCTCGCGAAGTCGGGCGAAGACGCCGTGCTGTCGGACGACGAAAAGTATCGCGACCCGCTCGTCCGCGCGCGTCTCGGCCTGCCGATGACCGCGGCGAACAATCCCGAGGTCAACCTGAAGACCCAGGCCGCGCCCGAGATCAAGCAGCCGGAGCCGGCGGCCGCCAAGCAGATCGCGCAGCCCGCGCCTGCCGAAGCACCGGTCGCCGCGCGCGTGTACGATCAGGCGGACGCGGACGGCGTCGAAGTGGCGAGCGCGCCCATTGGTGAAAAGATCGAGGTCTCGCTGGTGAAGTGAGGAAGCAGTCGATCCAATGGCAAAGTGGCGCCATGGAGCAGAAGAGACGCGCCTCGTCATTCAGGGCTGTCTCTCCCTTTTAGGGGTTGGCTTGATCTTTATGGTCCCGGCGAGCCAACCCTCGTTTTCCCGCTGAGGCATGCGATGAAGAGTCAGATGAAAGCGGCGGCCATCGCGCTCGCGGCGAGCGTGATGTTCTCGACGATGCCGATGAGCGCGCACGCCGATGCGAGTGCCGGCGTGATATGGGCGGCGAACCCGGTCGGCGTGCAGGCGATGCCCAACGAGCAGGCGCTCGCGCTCCTTGCTTCGAGCGGCTATGTGCCGCTGCAGACCTCGGGCGGCAAGTGCCTGCTCGTTGCGCGGCGCGGCACGAAGATCGTCGCGGTGGAGCTGTCGCCGCTCGCGATCGGCTGGAAGCCGCAGGAGATCGACATGAGCACGCTCACGTCGAAGTGGGGCTACAAGACGCCGCAGTCGTCGCTGGATACGGAGCGCTTCGGCAATCCCGTGACGACCCGGATGTCCGGGCAAAGCACGACGGATACGTCGAATGGCGGCTCGTATGCAAAGGCGAGCGCCTGGAGCAACAGCAACGTGGAGGCGCACAGCAGCGCGATTGCATCGGGCTCGGGCGAGACCGAAGCGGCCGAATCCGTGACGGTGAACGGCAAGACGTATCGCAAGTACAGTCATTTCAAGCCGGCGACGCCCGAGGCGCCGGTCGCGGCTTCCGACGAATATTTCTGTCAGTGAGAGGCGCGGCCGTTCGATGTGAGGATACGCTCGCTCACGTCGCGGCCGATTTCGTTTCGACGACCGGGGGCACCGGCAAGGCCACATCCTGCGCAGTCCGGGATTCATTGCCGAAGCGCGCGACCGAGAACGAGAACGTGTTGATGCCGTTCTCGCTCGTCGCCGACACCGTACCGCGGTGCATCTCCGCCACCGCCTTCACGATGGCGAGCCCGAGGCCGTGGTTCTCGCGGCTGTTCGTGCGCGAACTCTCGGCGCGATAGAAGCGGTCGAAGAGATGCTCCATCACATGCGGCTGAATCGGCTCGCCGGGATTGGCCACGGCGATCCGGACGCGCCCGTGCTCGCGCATGATCGATACGGAAATCGTCGCGCCCGCCGCGCAATGCTGGATCGCGTTCATCACGAGATTGGACAGCGCGCGTCCGAACAGCGAGGTGTTGACGAAGGCTCGCGCGTCGCCGCTCGCCACCGCGCCGACCTGTGCTTCTTCCAGCGGAATCTCCAGAAACTCGAGCGTGCGGTTGACTTCCGCCGCGAGCGACACCTCCACCAGCCCCGTCGCGCGCTCGCCCTGATCGGCGCGTGCGAGAAACAGCATGTCGTTGATGATCGCGCGCACGCGCTCGAACTCCTCCAGATTCGATTGCAGCGTATGACGCAATTCGTCGATCGAACGGTCGCGCGTCAGCGCCACTTCCGTCTGACCGATGAGAATGGTGACCGGCGTGCGCAGCTCGTGCGCGACATCGGCGTTGAACGATTCGAGCCGTCCGTACGCGTGATCGAGCCGTTCCAGTGCGCCGTTGAAAGACCGCGCCAGGTCTTCGAGCTCCATCGGCAGCGAGCGCGTGTTCAGGCGCTGCGAGCGATTGTTCGGACTGAGCTTCTGCGCGTCGCGCGTGAGCCGCGTGAGCGGCGCGAGACCGAGCCGCGCGACCGAATAGCTCAGCAGCAGCACGGCGACGGTGGCGAGCGCCATCAACGCCGCGAGCGCGAGGCCGAAGGCGCGCATCGTACGGACGTTGGGCGAGCAGTCGATCGCGACGAAGAGCTGCAGGGGCGGACGATCGGCGTTGGGCGGGATCGTCAGCGTGGTCATCAGCATGTCATATGCGCGGTCTTCCGGCCGGAAGTGCGCATAGCCGCCCATCACGCGCTTGATGACGCGCCCGGCGGGCGGCGAGCCGTACTCATAGCGCGGGTCGTTGCTGGAGACGGCGAAGAGCGTGGAGCCGTCGCGCGGCGTGATGTCGGCGAGCTTCTCCTTCGCGATCTTCCATTTGTCCGGGCTCGACACGTGCGTGACGATGAGCCGTGCAATCTCCGCACGATTGTCGAGCGAGTCGCGCAAGTGCTGTTCGAGCTGCACGCGCAGCACGAGGAATAGTCCCGAGCCGACGAGCGCAAACACGAACAGCGCGACGAGCGCGAACATCACGGCAAGACGCCGCGAAATGGAGCGCTGCGAACGCGGCCCTTGCGGCAACGAAGCCCACTGCGTGTTCATGATGGTCTCGCGTCTTCCCTTGCTTCGCGCGTGTCGCGGGCCTCGCGCACTTCGAGCACGTAGCCCATGCCGCGCACGGTGTGCAGCAATTTCGTGCGGAACGGTCCGTCCAGTTTCGCGCGCAGGCGCTTGATGGCCGTTTCGACCACGTTCGTATGACTTTCGAAATCGACTTCCCAGACGAGTTCGGTGATCGCCGTCTTCGAGAGAATATCGCCGTGGCGGCGCGCGAGCACGGAGAGCAGCTGGAACTCCTTCGCGGTGAGATCGAGGCGCACGCCATCGCGTGTCGCGCGGCGGCCGATCAGGTCGACGTACAGATCGCCCACGGAAATGAGCGTCGATTCCTGCGCGCGCGTGCGGCGCGCGAGCGCATGCAGCCGCTCGACCAGTTCGAGGAAGGAGAAGGGCTTCGTGAGATAGTCGTCGGCGCCTTCGCGCAGTCCGCGCACGCGATCGTTGATGTGATCGCGCGCGGTGAGCATGATGACCGGCGTCGACTTCTGCATGCGCAGCGCCTTCAGCACGGCGAAGCCGTCGCGTCGCGGCAGCATCACGTCCAGCACGATCACGTCGTAGTCGTATTCGACGGCGAGATGCGTGCCTTCCTCGCCGTCCATCGCGACATCGACGACCCATCCTTGCTCGGTCAACCCCGAGCGCAGGTAATCCACCACCTTGTGTTCGTCTTCGACAATCAGGACTTTCATGCCTGGCACCTGTGCGCGTTCAGTGTGTGTTTACCGTATTGTCCCACCGCTAACTATACGAGCCTCGCGGCCATCCTGCTTACGTCTCGTCCGACATCAGCGGGCGGGGGTCTTATCGGTTGCGTTTGCAACTTCCTGGCCATCATGCGCGGCGAGCGGTTTCTGCGCTGCGTCATTCGCGTCCCAGCCGCCGCCCAGCGCCTTCACGAGCGCCACCGACACGGTCCGCTGCTGTCCGCGAATCTGCACGTCCTGGCGCTCGCTCGTGAGCAATTGCTGCTGTGCGGTGATCACGTCGAGATAGGCGACCAGCCCGCCCGAATAGCGATCGTTCGCGAGCGAGAGCAACCGCTGTGCATCCACGACCGCCGCGTGCGACTGTTTCGCGGCGCCGTCGAGCACCGACAATCCGACGATGCCGTCCTGCACTTGTTGAAACGCGCCGAGCACGGTCTGCCGATAGTTCGCGACGGCCGCGATATAGCCTTGATTCGCGAAGTCGACGGCGGCCGAGCGCCGTCCGCCATCGAAGACGACCTGGCTCGCCATCGTGCCGATGGTCCACAAGAGACTCGGCGCGGAAATCAGGCTCGAAAACGCGGTGCTTTCCCAGCCGACCGTGCCGTTGAGCGTCAGGCTCGGAAAGAAGGCGGCCTTGGCCACGCCGATCTGCGCGTTGGCCGCGGCCATCGCGCGCTCGGCGGACGCGACGTCCGGCCTGCGCTGCAGCACGTCGCTCGGCAGACCGAGCGGAACCGGCGGGATGGGGTGCTCGGCCAGTTCCGGCGCGATCGAGAATTGCGGAGCGGGCGTGCCGACGAGCGCCGCGATCGCGTGCTCGACCTGCGCACGCTGATTCAAGAGCAATTGCGCCTGCACGCGCGTCGAGTCGAGCTGCGCCTGTTGCTGCAGCACGTCGAGCCCCGACACGGCGCCCAGATCGTGCTGTGCCTGCACGTAATCGAGCGCTTTCTTCTGCAGATCGACGGAGCGGTTCAGCACGTCGATTTCCGCATCGAGCTCGCGCATCGAGAAGTAATCACTGGCGAGGTCGGTCGTGAGCACGAGGCGCGCATTGGCGAGATCGTCGCGCGACTGATCCGCCGACGCCTGCGCGCCTTCCACTTCGCGGCGGATGCGTCCGAAGAGATCGACGTCGTAATTGACGGTCGGGGCGAGCTTCAGGTCGTTCTGTACCGTCGTCGAGTTCGGCGTGTTGTAGTTGGTGACCGGCCGGTTCTTCGAGATGCGCGAACGCGAGGCGTTCGCGCCGAGATCGACTTCGGGCAGCGCCAGCGCCGAGGTTTGCGCCAGCGTCGCGCGCGCCTGCGCGTAATGCGCGCTCGCGGCGGCGAGCGTCTGGTTCCGCGCGAGCGCCTGCGTTTCGAGCGCGTTCAGCGCGGGATCGTCGAAGCCTTGCCACCAGTCGGGCGCGAGCGGCGCATGCGAGGGCTCGCCGACGCGCCAGTACGAATCGGTCTTCCAGGCCGGCGGCGTTTCGGCCACGGGCCGACGATAATCCGGCCCGACCGTGCACGCCGCGAGCAGCGAGAGCAGGGCGAACGATGCAACGCGTTTCATGATGCGGCCTTCTGATTCGACGGATGCTGCTGCCCCCGCTGCGGCGCGATCACGACATGATCGCCGTCCGCGATCGAATCGCTCGGGTTGATGATGACCTTGTCGGTAGGCTCGATGCCGCTCTCGATTTCGAGCGACTGCCCGAGATCCTGAGCGATCACGATCTTGTGCAGATGCACGTGTCCGTTCCCGTCCACGACGGCGAGGCGCGGGCCCTCCGCGCGAAAGAGCAGCGCGTTGCCGGGCACGAGCAGGCCCGCATGCGCGGCGGCGGGCAGCGCCACCTGCACGTACGCGCCGGGCCGCAGCCGGCCGTCGGGATTGGGCAATGTCACTTCGATCTGCAGCGAGCGCGTGGGCACGTCGATCGCGCCGGAAACATGCGTGATCTTGCCGTGGAACTGCTCGCCTGGCAGCTCGGCCTGCGTGACGGTCACGTCCTGACCGACCGACACGTTCTGCGCATACGCCTGCGGCAACTGCACGAACACGCGCAACGGGTCCGACTGCGCAAGCGCGAACAACGCGCGGCTCGTGCCGCTGCCCGCGTCGATGAGATCGCCGACATCCACGTTGCGCTGCGTGACGACGCCCGCGAACGGCGCGACGATACGCTTGAACGATTCGAGCTGGCGCAGGCGCTTCACGTTGGCGTCGGCGGCGGCGAGATTCGCGACGTCCTGGTTGTAGGTGCTTTGACGCTCGTCGAGCTCCTGCTGCGAGACCGCATCGCGCTGACGCAATTGCGTCCAGCGATCCAGCGAGCTCTTCGCGAGACCGAGGCTCGAGGCTGTCTGGTCGCGTTGCGCGACTGCCTGCGCAAGCTCCTGATCGATCTCGGGCGTGTCGAGATCGGCGAGCAGCTGGCCTTGCTTCACGCGCGTGCCGATGTCCACATACCAGTGCAGCAGGTAGCCCGTCGCGCGCGCATAGATCGGCGATTCGACGAAGCCGCGCAGCGTGCCCGGCAGCGTCGTTTCGGCGCCGCCGTCGGTCTGCGCCGGCATGACGACGTTCACGTACTGCTGCGCGTTCTGCTGCGTGCGCGCCGCGATGGAGCGGTTGTGCAGCATGTCGGTGACGACGGTGCGCGCGGCGCCCATCGCGAGCAGCGCGAGCACGATGACGAGCGCGATTTTCGCGCGTTTCCATTCGACATTGCGCGGCGGCAGCGCGGGCCCTTCGTTCGGGTCGCGTGCGGGAATCGCAAGCGATGCGTGGTTCTTTTCGGTCATGTCCGTGATCTTGCTTTGATGTCAGTGTTGGCTGCTTGCGTCTTCATGCTGCGACGGGCCCTTGCGCGCGGCACGGCGCGCGAGCCGCGCATGAATGCCCGCGAAGACGAGCGGCACGAAAAAGAGCGTGGAAACGGTGGCGAACAGGAGGCCGCCGATCACCGCGCGGCCGAGCGGCGCGTTCTGCTCCGCGCCTTCGCCGAGGCCGAGCGCCATCGGAATCATGCCGATGATCATCGCGAACGCGGTCATCAGCACCGGGCGGATCCGGCTCGCGCCCGCTTCGAGGGCGGCGGTGAGCGGCGGCATGCCGGCGTTCAGACGCTGCCGCGCGAACGAGACCATCAGGATGCTGTTCGCGGTGGCGACGCCCATCGTCATGATCGCGCCGGTGAGCGCGGGCACGCTCAAGTGCGTGCCGGTGAGGAAGAGCATCCAGATGATGCCCGCGAGCGCGGCCGGCAGCGCGCTCACGATGATGAGCGGATCGATCCACGACTGGAAGTTCACGACGATCAGCAGATACACGAGCACGATCGCCGTCGCGACGCCGATGCCCAGACCGAAGAACGACGTGCGCATCGTCTCGACCTGGCCGCGCACGACGATCTGGCTGCCGCGCGGGAGCGACTTGCGCGCCTCGTCGACGAGATGATTCACCTGCCGCGCGACGCCGCCGAGATCGCGCCCTTCGACGCTCACGAAGAGATCGATCACGGGCCGGATGTTGTAGTGCGTGACCACTGCGAACTGAGTTTGCGGCGAGAGGCGCACGAGGTTGCCGAGCAGTTGCGTGGGCCCGTTGATCGAGGCGGACACCGGCGTGCGCAGCAACTCGTCGATGGACGAAACCTGATACTGCGGCGTCTGCACCGCGAGGTTGTACTCGACGCCGTTGCGCGGATTGAACCAGAAGCCCGGCGCGGTTTGCGAGCTGCCCGACAGTGAAACCAGCACGTTCTGCGCGACGTTGCTCGCAGAGAGGTTCAGCTGCTGCAGGCGCGTGCGGTCCATCTGCAGATCGATGGCGGGCTCGTCGAGCTTCTGCTGGATGTGGGTGTCGACGTTGCCGGGAATCATGCGGATCTGCTTCATCAGCTTGCTCGCGACTTCGAAGTTCGCCTGCGCGTTCTGCCCTTGAATCTGCACGTCGATGGCGGCGGGCAGGCCGAAGTTCAGGATCTGCGTGACGATATCCGCGGGCTGAAAGAAGAACTCGACGCCGGGAAAGCGGCGCGGCAGGAGCGCGCGCAATTCGTCGATGTAGTTCTGCGTCGGCGCGTGATCGGGCTTGAGCGCGACCTGAATCTCGCCGTCGAGCGTGCCGATCGTTCCTGCGTTGCTGTACGACAGGTTGATGCCGCTATACGGCAGGCCGAGGTTGTCGAGAATCGTCTCGAGTTCGTTCTGCGGCACGATCTGGCGCACGACCTTTTCGATCTCGTCCGCGAGGCGCGCGGTTTCCTCGATGCGCGTGCCGGTCGGCGCGCGCATGTGCATGCGGATGTCGCCCGCGTCGACGCTCGGGAAGAAGTCCTCGCCGAGCACGAACACGAGGCCCGCCGAGAGCAGGCAGAAGCCGAGAAAGAGCGATGCGAACAGGCGCCGGCGCACGAGCAGGCTGGAGAGAATCACGATGTACGCGCCGCGCATGCGCTCGAAGCCGCGATCGAAACGGCGATGCAGGCGCATGAAGAGATTGGGCCTGGCCTTCGCGTCGTGCGCGTGCGCGTGGCCCATCAGCAGCATCGCGAGCGTCGGCACGAGCGTGCGCGACAGGATGTACGACGCGAGCATCGCGAACACGACGGCTTCGGCGAGCGGCACGAAGAGATAGCGCGCGACGCCGGTGAGGAAGAACATCGGCACGAACACGATGCAGATGCACAGCGTCGAGACGAGCGCGGGCACGGCGATCTCGCCAGCGCCTTCGAGAATCGCGTCGTGCAGGTTGGTGCCCATGTGCAGATGGCGCTCGATGTTCTCGATCGTCACCGTCGCGTCGTCCACCAGAATGCCGACCGCGAGCGCGAGGCCGCCGAGCGTCATGATGTTGATGGTCTGCCCGAGCGCATGCAGCACGATCAGCGACGAGAGAATGGAGAGCGGAATCGAGATCGCGATGATGCAGGTGCTGCGCCAGTTGCCGAGAAAGAGCAGGATCATGGCGGCGGTGAGCGCGGCGGCGATGAGCGCCTCGCGCACCACGCCCTGCACGGCGGCCTTCACGAACACCGACTGATCGAAGAGCGCGCTGATGTTCAGATCCGGCGGCAGCGAGGCGCGCGCTTGCGGCAGCAGATCCTTCAGCGTGTTGACGATGGAGAGCGTCGACGCGTTGCCGTTCTTCAGGACCGAGATCAGCACGCCGCGACGCCCGTCCTGCCGCACGATGTTGGTCTGCGGCGAGAAGCCGTCGCGCACGTGCGCGACTTCGCGCAGATAGGTGGTCGCGCCGTTGATCGTGCGCACGGGAATGTCGTTCAGTCCCGCGACGGTCGCGGGCGAACCGTTCATGTTGATCGTGTATTCCTTCGGGCCGATCTTAGCGGTGCCGGTCGGGAGGATCAGGTTCTGCGCATTCACGGCCTGCACGACGTCGGTCGGCGTCAGGCCCTTGGCGAGCAGCGCGCGCGTGTCCAGATCGACGGAGATGAGGCGCGTCTTGCCGCCATAGGGGTAGGGCACGGCGGCGCCGGGAATCGTCACGAGCTGCGGGCGCAGGAAGTTGAGCGCCGTGTCGTTCAGGTCCTGCTCCGACTGCCTCGGACTAGAAAGACCGAGCTGGATCACCGGAATGCTGGACGCCGAATAGCTGATGACGAGCGGCGGCGTGGCGCCCGGCGGCATCTGCTTCAGTTGCGCCTGCTCGACGGCCACCGTCTGCGCGATCGCGGTCTGGATGTTCGCCGTGGGCTGCAGAAAGAGCTTGATGATCGCGATGCCTTGCAGCGATTGCGATTCGATGTGCTCGATGTTGTTCACGGTCGTCGTCAGGCTGCGCTCGTTGACCGACGTGATGCGATTGGCCATGTCCTCGGCGGAGAGGCCCGTGTAGTTCCAGATGATGCTGACGACGGGAATGTCGATTTCGGGGAGCACGTCCACTGGCGTCGTCAAGAGGACGAAGGGCGTCGCCAGCAGGATCATGATGGCCATCACGATGAACGTGTACGGCCGCTTAAGCGCAACGTTGACTATCCACATTGAGTCGTTCGAAGAATGCTTGGAAGGAGCGCGACAAGGGCAACGGATGCAGCGCGCGAGACGCAATGACGGAGCGAGGCAGGGGGTTCGCCATCAGTGTCGCTATGGTAGTGGCCGGGTGCCAACGACAATATGGCGTGAATATGGCTTTTCTGTCAGATTAGGCGTTTTGAAAGCAAGCATGCGAAAGCGCGCGGTCAGAGCCGCGCGCGTTTTCGAATGCGATGGGAATAGCCGGGGGTCAGCGCAGGTAACCTTCCGCATTGGGAGCGAGGTTCGGATAGCCCGGTTGCACGCGATAGACGCTCGAACCGGTATAGATGCCTTCCTTGATGTCGAGGAAGCTGCCGGGATATTGCGCGTCATGCTCGGATGGACGATATCCGGCTCGTTCTGCCTTGACGAGATCCTCGCGGACCTGTTCCCGGGTGAAGCCATTCGATTGGGCGAGCGCGGCAAGCGGCGCTGCGGCTAGAACGACGAGGGCAATGCGCGTGACAAGCTTCATGGCGTACTCCTCATGCGAATGATGGGATGAACGCGGCTGACGACGCGAGCGCGGTGCTCGGGCAGCCGCCTTGCGATTGTAGATTTTCGGGGCGGCGGCACTTAGCCTGTATCAGGCAATTAATCGAACGATCGCGCGAAACAAAGGCGGGAACGCGGGGGTGCGCAAGCGCGCGGAGGAGGAAGAGCGAGACGGCGCGGGGTCGCCCGCGCGTGTCTCATGGTCGAGGCGTTATTGCGAGTTTTGCGTTGCCGGTTGTCCCGAAGCGGACGAGCCGTCGGACGGCGAACCGTAGGCGGTGGAGGATTGCAGTTTTTCTTCCGCGGCCTGGATGTTGTTCGGATAGTACGCGTCGCGCTCGGACGGGTTGTAGCCGGCTTGCTCGAGGCGTTGCAGATCCTGCTTGACCTGGGCGCGCGTGAGGCCTTCCGTTTGGGCGAGCGCGGCCAGCGGCGCGGCCGCGAGTGCGACGACGGCGATGCGTGTGACTAGTTTCATGACGTACTCCTCAAGCGAGTGAAGGATGAACGCGGCGCGCAGTTGCGCGATTTGCAGCGTCGGCACCGCCACCGTATCCACCCGTACATTCTATTTGTCGCACCGTGACGACATGCTGGCGTCCATATGGCGCAATGGTCAGAATGGAGCGCGTGCTGAATGGGCGTTGGAGGTATTTCGAGGCTGTCTGAAAAGGCGCGCAGCCGGTGATAGACTCGCTCGCGCTGGCCGTTTTGTAAGCTGCAAGGAAATGATCGCCGGGGATGTTGCCGGTTTCGCCGCGCGGGGCGCGTGCTTCAGGTATCGCGATCCGTATCGCGATCCGTATCGCATGCGTATCGCTTCATCGCATCAGGGACCGATAAATTGCCGTTCAATCTGCCGACCACGGCCACCGCGCCGTTCTGTCCATCCGAAGTCAAAGGCTCCGTCGCCGTATCGCCGAGCGCGCCGCTATGGAGGAAGCTTCTTCAGTTCGCGGGGCCGGGTTTGCTCATCTCCATCGGCTATATGGACCCGGGCAATTGGGCGACCGACATCGAAGCCGGATCGCGATATGGCTACAGCCTGCTGTTCGTCGTCGTGCTGTCGAGCCTCGCGGCGATGGTCCTGCAATGTCTTTCGATGCGGCTTGGCATCGTCACGGGCAAGGATCTGGCGCAGTTGTCGCGCGAGCGGTATGCGAAGCCGGTCGCGAATGCGCAGTGGATGCTCGCGGAGTTGTCGATCATCGCGTGCGATCTTGCTGAGGTGCTCGGCGGTGCGCTTGCCTTTCACTTGCTGTTTGGCGTGTCGTTGATTTGGGGCGTCGTGCTCACTGCGTTTGACACGCTCATCGTGCTTGGCTTGAAGGGCAAGAATTTTCGCGATCTCGAAGCGATCATGCTGGGGCTCATTGCGACGATCGGCGTGGGGTATGTCGTCGAGCTCGTGCTCGTGAAGCCGCACTGGCCATCGGTCGCGGCGGGGCTCGTGCCTTCCCTTCACGCGTTGAGCGAGCGGGAGCCGCTTTATCTCGCGATCGGGATTCTCGGCGCGACGGTCATGCCGCATAACCTGTATCTGCATTCGTCGATCGTGCAGACGCGGGTGGTCAGTCGGGATGCGCGGAGTCTTGCATCCGCGATCAATCTTTCGCGGCTCGATACCATCGCGTCGCTCGTTCTCGCGTTGCTCATCAATGCGGCGATCCTGATTCTTGCGGCTTCGGCGTTTCATGCGACGGGCCATACGCAGGTTACGGAAATCGAGGATGCGTATAAGTTGCTGGCGCCGATCGTCGGTACGGGGCTCGCGGCGGTTCTCTTTGCGGTGACGCTGTTCGCTTCAGGGCAAAGCTCGACCTTCACCGGGACGATCGCGGGGCAGGTCATCATGGAAGGGTTTCTGCAACTGAAGATTCCTTGCTATCAGCGGCGGTTCATTACGCGGGCGCTGGCGCTCGTGCCGGCGTTGATCGGCGTGTATCTGTTGGGGAATGGGGCGGTTGGGAAGCTGCTTGTTGCTAGTCAGGTTGTGCTGAGTTTGCAATTGCCGTTTGCGCTTTATCCGTTGATTCGGATGACGAGCGATCGGGGGTTGATGGGGGAGTTCGCGAATACGAGGTTTATGAAGATCGTTGGGTGGGGGCTTTTTGGGGTGGTTAGTGCGGCGAATGGGTGGCTGGTGGTGCAGACGGGGGTGGAGTGGGGTGGGTGAGGGGGGCGGCTGGCGATGATGCGCTCGTCGGCACGAGCGTCGCTTTACCGGCTTCTCTTGGGAATCAGGATCGGCTCGAAGCTGCCGTCTCGATCGCGGGGGACTTCGACCCGAACCGGGCCACGATCGGTGATGACCGTCTTGCCGCTGGCGCCGTTGCGCTCGTTGGCCTGACCGGGCGGCTTGGGTTGTCCAGGCGGGTAGCCCCGCTGCCTGACGCGCTACGGTTTGCCTTTTCTTCTTCATTGGCATAGCTATGATCTTTACACTTCATGATATGCCCCGCCCACGAAATCACGGATAGGTCCGGCTTTGGCCGACAACCGGAAAGTGTTTTAACGCAGACGCATCATCATCGCGACGACCGGCGAACGCCGCCACTTGACAAAGAGCCCCCAACCAACCGCCCCCAACCCCCACTACTTCACCACCCCCACATTCGCCCCAGCCGCCACCGCCGCCGGAACAGCCCCCTCGACAGGCTGCCCCTGATCCACCGTAGTCCGCCCACCGTCCCGAAAAAACGCCTGCTCAGCCGCCTTGTTCAGCACGAGAATACTGATCCGCCGATTAGTAGGCTCATCGACAACATCCTTATTGAGCGGCAGCACATCGGCTAACCCGCGCACCTGCAGCACCTTTCCTTCCTTCATCCCCCCCGCAACCAGCGCACGCCGCGCCGCATTCGCGCGCTCACTCGACAACTCCCAATTTGAATACCCTGCCTGATTCCCGGAATAGGGCACCGCATCCGTATGCCCCGCGATCGACACGCGGTTATCCACATCATTCAGCGACGCCCCGATATTGGTCAGAATCGTCGTCGCATAACCCTCGAGCTTCGAGCTTCCTGAAGCGAACATCGGCCGCTTGAGCGAATCAACGATCTCGATCCGCAATCCCTCGCTCGTGATCGCAATCCGAATCTGATCCTTGAACGCATGCAACGCGGGCATCTGCTCGATGAGCGCCATGAGCTTCCGCTTGAGCTGCTGCAGCTTCTGCATGTCATCCACGGCAACCGCCGCCCGCGCGATCGATTGCGGCACCGGCTGCGTCTGACTCTTGTTCCCTTCGCCGGGCCGCGAGCTCGACAAGTCCTTGCCGCCGCCCGTGATGACGCTCGTATGCGCCGACGCGCCGCCATCGTTGCCGAACAGCGCGGAGAGCGGCGTGTTGAAGTACTGCTCGATCCCTGCCTTGTCGTACTTCGAAGTCGACCCGAGCAGCCACATCAACAGAAAGAACGCCATCATCGCCGTGACGAAGTCGGCGTAAGCGATCTTCCACGCGCCGCCATGATGACCGTGTCCGTGCGCCTTCTTCTTGCGCTTCACGACCACGGTGGGCGCGAGCACAGACTGCAGCGGATCGCGTGACGGTTTCTCAGCCATGAGCGGAACTCCCTTGCATGCGCGACAGGATCACTAGGCCGACTTCGGCATCTTGGTCGCGCGCACCGCGTCGTCCAGTTCCTTGAAGCTCGGACGGTCCGCGGTGAAGAGCACCTTGCGGCCGAACTCGACGGCCACCGTCGGCGCATAGCCGTTCATCGATGCGAGCAGCACCGACTTCACGCACTGGAACGGCTTCGCTTCGGCGGCGCCCTTCGCGTGGAGCAGATCCGCGAGCGGCCCGATGAAGCCGTACGCCAGCAGAATGCCGAGGAACGTGCCGACGAGCGCGCCCGCGATCATCTCGCCGAGCACGGCCGGCGCGGCGCCGACCGAGCCCATGGTATGCACGACGCCCATCACCGCCGCGACGATACCGAACGCCGGCAAACCGTCCGCCATCTTCTGGATCGCATTGGCCGCGACCGAGCTTTCCGCGTGATGCGTCTCGAGCTCTTCATCCATCAGGTCCTGCATCTCGAGCGCGTTGACGTTGCCCGCCGACATCATGCGCAGATAGTCGATGATGAAATCGAGCAGATGATGATCGGCCATCACGTGCTCGTACTTCTGGAAGAGCGCGCTGGATTCGGGCGCGTCGACATCGGCTTCGAGCGCCATCATCCCTTCCTTGCGCGCCTTCTGCAGCAGTTCGTAGAGCAGGGCGATCAGCGCGAGATATTTCTCCTTCGTATAGCCGCCGCCCTTGAAGACCTTCGGCAAGGCTTGCAACGTTTTCTTCAGCGTCGATGTCGGATTGGACACGACGAACGCGCCGATCGCCGCCCCGAAAATACACAGCAGCTCGAACGGCTGCACCAGCGCCGCCAGGTGGCCGCCGACGCCGAGGAAGCTTCCGATCACCGAGCCGATGACCACCACCCATCCGATGATGACAAACATGATTTCTCCGCAGATATTCGCGCGCCGCGGGCCGTGCGCGCGTTCGGATAAGACGCGCATGGCTCGCGACGCATTGTTCGCTTGTTATCGGCTCTTAACGGCCCGGAACACCCGCAGATTTAGGGTGATGCGCGCACGTTTTTCTGCGCAAAGGTTTGCGCAGTAATTCTTACGGTCGTTCGATGGAGAGCGATGGCGGCGCCCCCGCGATTACGTCGCAGGTAATGGAACGCGCGTGCACGCTTCGTCTAAGATCGTCTGCATGAACTCGACCCTCACACACCCGGCCGCCCATTGGACGAAGCCCATGCCCGGCGCGACCGTCGGCACGCTCCTGCGCGAATGGCGTCAGCGACGCCGCATGAGCCAGCTCGATCTCGCGGGCGAGGCGGATGTCTCGACGCGCCATCTGAGCTTCGTCGAATCGGGGCGCTCCCTGCCGAGCCGCGAAATGCTGATGCGCCTCGCCGAGCAACTCGACGTGCCGCTGCGCGAGCGCAATACGCTGCTGATCGCAGCGGGCTATGCGCCGCTCTATCGCGAACGGGCGCTCGCCGATCCGCAACTCGCCGCCGCGCGGCGCGCGGTCGATCTCGTGCTGAAGGGTCACGAACCTTATCCCGCGCTCGCGATCGATCGCCACTGGACGATGGTCGCGGCCAACGCGGCGCTCGCGCCGCTCGTCGCAGCGGCGGATCCGGAACTGCTCGCGCCGCCGGTAAACGTGCTGCGCCTGTCGATGCATCCGCGCGGTCTCGCAGGCATCGTCGACAACTGGCACGAGTGGCGCGCGCATCTGCTCGCGCGCTTGCGCCGGCAGATCGAAGTCTCGGGCGATGCCGCGCTCGTCGCGCTGCTCGCGGAGCTCGAGGCGTATCCCGCGCCGGCGCATGCCGAACAGGCCGCGCGCGGCGAGACCGATCCGGTCGTCGTGCCCCTGCGCATGCGCACGTCGCACGGCGTCCTCTCGTTCTTCAGCACGACGACGGTATTCGGCACACCGGTCGATATCACGCTGTCGGAACTCGCGATCGAAGCCCTGTTTCCCGCCGATGAGGCCACCGCCAATATCCTGCGTCAGCTCGCCGACGCGAGACGTTGAGCTTGCGCCGCCGCCCGCGAGCTTACAGAATTGAACCTGCTGCAAGCGCGCGGATCAATGAGAAAGCAGGCTGCGCATCACGCGCAGCTGGTCAGCTTTTGTCCAACCAACACGGAAGGCAACGATGATTCAAACATTCGAGCAAGTGATCGGCGGGCAAAAGATGCAGTTCTGCGCGAGCATCGCGGAAGGCGGCGGGCCGCCGCGCGTCATCATCAGTCGCGCGGATTCGGCCGAATCGCTCGTGATCGTCGAGGCCGGCGGCATCATCGGGACGATCAGGGCGGAAGTGGAAGCGCCCGACACGCTCGTCGCCGATGCCGTGCGCAAGGCGCAGCAGGAAGCGCTGATCGAGCGCGCGCTGGATACCGGCACCGTGCAGACGACGAGCCTGTAGTCCCCAGCAACACGCGGCACAGGAATGCCCGCGCGGCTCAGGTAGCCGCGCGGGCATTGCTTCATGCGCGCTCCGAACGCTCGGGCTTACATGCGCGGCTCGCCGTTCTGCGGATCGGCGGGCACGATCGGCGTGGCGGAATCCGGGCCGTCGGGCATGTCCGGGTCGTCGGGATTCGACGGCGCGTCCGGGTCGCGCAGCTTGTCCGGATCGGGCTCGCGCGGCTCCTCCGGGGAGCGAGGCATTGTCGACATGGCGTTCTCCTTGATGGGTCGATGGCGCGCGCTGGCTCGTTTTTTCAGAGCGCTTTGCCCGGCCGCTGCAACGGGCGTTCCCGCTGCAGCGCTTGGGTCGTTCGGTCATTCGGCTTCGTCCGGAACCGGGCCGCATGCGCGGGTCCGTTCATCGGTCTTCCGCGCGCTCGGCGGATTGCTCACGTGACACGCGGCCAGCGCCGCGCACAGCAGCAATCCGAGTGAAATGCAGGCCGACCAGCGCACCGCATCGACGATATGTTCCGCGCCTCCGCCGTGCATGGCGCTTTCACCGTGACCCGCGAGCGCGCCGAACGCCGCGACGCCGATCGCGCCCGCCGCCTGCCGCGCGGTGTTGAGCACCGCCGACGCCGTGCCCGTGCGCTGCTGGCCGACGGTGCCGAGCAACGCCGTCGTCATCGCGGGGACCGCGAGGCCCATGCCGGACGGAATCAGCAGGAACGGCACGAGCAGCGCGGCGGTGGGTGTCGTCGCATCGACGAAGCCGAGCGCGGCGAAGCCGGCAGCGTCCAGAAGCGCGCCGAAGATCATCGGGCCGCGCGAGCCGAAGCGCGCCACCACGGGCCCGCTCGCCAGATTCGAGACGAGGAAGCCGCCCGTCAGAGGCAGGAACGCGAGACCAGTCTGCAAGGGCGTGTGGCCGAGTACCCGCTGCAAATACAGGCTCAGCACGAACACCATCCCATAATAGGTGAGATTCACACCGATGCCGAAGACGACGGCCGCGCTGAAAGTACGCTCGCCGAAGAGCGCGAGCGGCAGCAGAGGCGAGGCGCTCCTGCGCTCGACCGCGATGAACGCGCCGCCCGCCGCCAGCGCGAGCACGAGCCCGCCCGAGACGAGCGGATGCGCGAGACCCAGCGGACGCAGTTCGATCACCGCGCCGACGAACGCCGCGAGCGCGACGATGGCGAGCGCCTGGCCAGGCAGATCGATGCCGCGCGCGTGTCCGGCATCCTTGGGCCGGACGTTCTCGACCCACCTGCAGGTCGCCGCGATGCCCGCTGCGCAGATCGGCAGATTGACCCAGAAAATACTGCGCCAGCCAAACGCCGCGATCAGCAAGCCGCTGACGATCGGCCCCGCCGCGATCGACACCGCGCCCGCCGCCGTCCACAGGCCGACTGCGCGCGCCCGCAGGCGCCGATCGTGGCCGCACGCCGCGTTCAGCAGCGCGAGCGAGTTCGGCAGCATCGCCGCGGCGCCGACGCCCTGAAGCGCGCGCGCGGCGATCAGCTCCGTCGCATCGCGGGAAAACGCGCAGGCGAGCGACGCCAGCGCGAAAAGCGCGAGTCCGCCGAGGAACATGCGCCGCGCGCCGAAGCGGTCGCCGAGCGAGCCCGCGGAGAGCATGAGCGCGGAGAAGGCGAGCGCGTAGCTGTCGACCGTCCATTGCAGGCTCGCGACGCCCGCATGCAGATCGTGGCCGATGCTCGCGAGCGCGACATTGACGATCGAGACATCGAGCTGGGAGACGACGAAGCCGACACTGGTCGCCGTCACGACGAGCATCTGTCCCGCGGACAGACGCGTTTTGGATGGGGAAAGGTTCGAGTTCATGCCGCTCATCGTAGGCGCGAGGTCCGTTCGATGTTTCGGCGCGGGGTGAAATGTGAAAGCCGGGCGAAAAAATGGCGCACCGCAAGAAGGGTGCGCCATCGGACGAATCGGCCGGGAGAGACTTAACGCGCTTCCCTGATGAAGAGCGTCGTCAGCGCGCCGACCGCGCACAGCGCGGCGACGTAGATCGCGGGCGCCATCGGGCTCGATTTCATCATCAGCGAGACGGCGATCGGCGTGAGTCCGCCGAACACCGCATACGCGACGTTGTACGAGAACGAGATGCCCGAAAAGCGCACGGCGGGCGGAAACGCCTTCACCATCACGAACGGAATCGCGCCGATCACGCCGACCGTGAAGCCCGCCAGTGCGTACCACGGCAGGAGCACCGAGGCATCGAGCGCGACGCTGCGGAACAGCATCCAGTACGAGACGGCGAGCGCGATGCCGCCGATGAAGATCGTCTTGCCCGCGCCGATCCTGCCCGCGATCGCACCCGCCAGCACGCAGCCGATGGTGAGGAACAGCGTCGCCGCGCAATTCGCGACGAGCACCGTCGCCGGCGCGATGTGGAACTGCTTCTGCAGCAGCGTGGGCGTCATGAGGATCACGACGACGATGGCCGCCGAGAGCATCCACGTGAGCAGCATCGACACGATCACGGCGCGGCCGTGGTCGCGCAGCACGGCCTTGAGCGGAATTTCCGCCGCGAGCGACTTGCGCTTCTGCAGTTCGGCGAACACCGGCGTCTCATGCAGCCAGCGGCGCAGATAGACCGAGCACAGCCCGAACAGGCCGCCGAGCAGGAACGGCAGGCGCCACGCGAAATCCGCGACTTCGGCCGGAGCAAACGCCTTGTTGATGGCGGTGGCGATCAGCGAGCCGAGCAGAATGCCCGCGGTCAGGCCGGCGGTCAGCGTGCCGCACGCGTAGCCGACGTGGCGATTCGGCACGTGCTCCGAGACGAATACCCAAGCGCCCGGCACTTCGCCGCCCACGGCCGCGCCCTGCATCACGCGGAAAAGGAGCAGCAGCACCGGCGCCATCAGGCCGAGCGACGCGTAGGTGGGCAGGAGGCCCATCAGCAGCGTCGGCACCGACATCAGCAGCACGGAGAGCGTGAACATGCGCTTTCGGCCGAGCAGGTCGCCGAAGTGCGCCATGATGATTCCGCCGAGCGGGCGCGCCAGATAGCCCGCGGCGAAGATGCCGAACGTCTGCAGTTGCCGCAGCCAGTCCGGAATCGACGGCGGAAAGAACAGCTGGCCGATGACCGGCGCAAAGAACACGAAGATGATGAAGTCGTAGAACTCGAGCGCGCCGCCGAGCGCGGCGAGCGTGAGTGTCTTGTAGTCGCCGCGCGTCAGGGCGCGGCCGGCCGCGCGCGGGGCGTCGGACAGAGGTGTTGCCTGCATCGAAAAGAGAACCCGTGAGTGGAAAGATCACGCGTGACGCGCGGGTAGGACGAGGCTTTGTCCTGCGGGAATCTCGGACGCGCCGGATGGACGCGAAGCGAAGGCCGAGGCGAGGTGCAGCGAAGAACCAGGCCAAGGACCGGGGCGGGTGCGGATTCGGGAGCCGCCGCCCGTCATCCGCGCTGCGGCTGCGACGGACAGTCGCGGCGCAGCGTGCTACGCGACGTCTCGGTAAAACGGCGGAAGCGGGACCTGGTGAGCCAGATGCGGCATGTTACAGGATGAAAGCAGGCGAAAAACAGAAAAGCCGTTCTATTTTCAAGATGGTTGCGCGCATGAGACGCCGCCGTGGCCGGCACGCGAGCAGGCGCTTGGGCAGTCACATGCGTTGACAATTCGGACGAGTCCGATGGGAAAGGTTCTCGCTGCTCCCCAGAATGCGCAGCTTGATTCCCCCGTCTCATCCCGCGACGAGACGCCCCGCGGGCGCCGAAAAGCGGCATCCGCTTAATGTCCCTTGGACTCATCAGGTTAGACACTATGCGCGTCGCCGTTCTGCAAACCGACCCAAGCTACCGAAATCTCATCAGCGATGTCGTCAAACGACTCGGCCACACGTGCGTGACCTTCGGCGATGGCCTCGTGCTCTCCAAGGCGCTGTCTCGCTCGACCGTCGATCTGCTGATTCTCGACTGGAACTCCACGGGCCTGTGCGGGCTCGACCTGCTCAAATCCGTGCGCTCGAGCTTCGGTGAGCGCGTGCCGGTGATGTTCGCGACGCCCGACGGCGCCGAACACAACGTGGTCTGCGCGCTGACCGCGGGCGCGGACGATTACGTCGTCTATCCGGTTCGCCCTGGCGAGTTCGGCGCGCGTGTCGAAGCGCTGCTGCGCCGCGCGTATCCCACGACGTCCAACACCTGTCTGGAAGTCGGTCCCTATCGTTTCGATGCGCGCCAGCAAACCGTCACGGTGCGCGGCAAGCCTGTCCAGCTGAGCGGCACCCAATTCCGTCTCGCGCAGCTCTTCTTCTCGAATATCGGCCGCGTGCTGTCGCGCGATCATATTTTCGCGATGGTCTGGGGCCGCGAGTTCCGCGAAACCACACGCACCATCGACAGCCACGTCTCGCGTCTGCGTCTCGCGCTCGAGATCGAGCCGGTCAACAACTTCCGCCTGCAGCCGGTGTACAAGAGCGGATACCGCCTCCTGCATCTCTACGATGAAGGCAAGGAGAGCAACGAAGAACACGCCGAGCCCACGGCGGCGCAAATCGCGGCCTGAAGGTTCATCAAGTGAAAATGCCGTCCCGGGGACGGCATTCAGACTGCTGACAAAGCCCTGGCTCTGCCCAGGGCTTTGTTCTTTAATAGAGGTCATGCTTAAGAAGCCGACACCC
>NZ_FCOB02000087.1 GCF_001545075.1 Caballeronia ptereochthonis | reverse complement strand
AGAGAGGACCACCCCCCAGAAATTTTCATTCGACCAGGCAAAAGACCCCTACCCACCCCGGGGGCCTTCCAGCCGATCAGGGGGCCTCAAATTGGGCCGTAGACGCCCACAGGGGGGCCGGCTGGGGTCCGGAAGTCAACCCGGGCAGGCAGGGTGCTGCAGGGCCGTATAGCTATACAGCTAGCTTTCTGTACATACGGCTGTACGTACATACATCCATACGTACGCCCATACAGCCATACGCCCATACGTCCATACGCCTACCTAGCTATCAACCTAGCTAGGAACCTAGATGAACCGGAGGGTTTGGGGCTGTAGGGCTCTTTCTCTACGGGTTTCCGGGTTTGTAAACCTGTTTGTATACGTTTGTAGAGGGCTGAATCCCTTGCTGGCATTGGGTTAGCGGGGAGCTATTCTGAGAAAAACCCGGTGAACTCTGAGAGAAACCCGGTGAGTCTGAGAGAAACCCGGTGTTATCCACAGACCGCCAGAGACCGCCAACTACGAGAAACCGGGTGCCTCAGGATATCTGAGGGGTGGAGACAATCTCAGTTACAGCTTATTCTGATGGGAAATATTCATCTGTGAGAAACCGGAAAAACCTCAGAATATGGCCCGTAAAGCTCCCCTCAAGCTGCTGACCAAAGAAGCAGACGACCGCCACCTATCCGAGAAACACGTAACCCTTCGCAATGACCTCGTAGCGGCATCGCATGGGCTGAAGACACTGGCTGAACAGAGGGTAGTGAAGTCATGTGCTGCCAAGCTCGACTCAGTGAGGCTCGATCAGGGCCGCTACAAGGTGACGCTATCGGCTGCTGAGTATGCAGAGACCTTCGGACTGGATTCGGACACCGCATACGACCAACTCAAGACCGTATCCAAGACCCTGATGGACCGGGTTATCCGAAGGGAGGAAGAGACACGCCGAGGGCTGAAGGTATACGTTGACCATTGGGTAACGGGTATCACGTATCACGAAGGGGAAGCATGGGTGGAGCTGCGGTTTAGCCACGAAGCAACGCCTTACCTCGTAGCCCTACGTGGCAACCACACCACCTATCTACTGAAGCAGGCTGCTGGCCTCCGCTCGATCTACTCATGGCGCCTTCTCGAAATGCTCATGCAGTTCAAAGACACGGGCTGGCGACAGATGGACGTACCGGACTTCATCAAAGCGATGGACGCCAAAGAGAGCCATGCAAAGGACTTCGGCCAGCTACGCCGATGGGTGATAGACCCCGCAGTGAGGGAGCTAACGGAAAAGGATGGCTGGCTCATCGACTGGCACCCGATCAAGGCAGGAAGGAAGGTCACCGCCCTACGCTTCACCTTCGAGAGGGACCCTCAGGGAAGGCTCCTGTAGCTACCCCGCGCCCATCCGCACAAAGGCATAATTCCCGCACACAAAACAAGATCAGCCTTACGGGGGCCATGCTGATGGACGTTACAGAGACTCGCTACCGCAACTTCAAACACCTCTTCGAGCAATTCAAGGAGGTAGTACGGAGGGATGACCCAAAGGCACCAGAGAAGGGAATGCTGAAGCTCTTCGGCGATAGATTGGGGGTGCGTGAGGCGTACATGTCGCACATCAACACCAAATTCAAGAACATCGGCCCAACGACCGCACGCAAGATGGAACAGGCGCTGAAGCTCCCGCACGGCTGGATGGATCAGGTTCATGGAC
>NZ_FCOB02000081.1 GCF_001545075.1 Caballeronia ptereochthonis | reverse complement strand
ATCGCGAGCCTGAGCCGTGACACGACGAGCACCAACGCGCAGGTGGCGAAACTGCCGGACGTGAACGACATCCTCGTCAGGCAGGCCGATACCATGAATGCGGCGAGCGCGGCGGGTGAAGCGGTTTCGCGGCGCATCGGCGACTACGCGAACGACAAGTTCAACGAAACGGGCGATCCCGCGTGGGATGAGGGCGGGGACAACAGGACGGCACTCCATATTGCAGGCGGAGCGCTGATCGGTGGTCTTGGCGGTGGCGCGTTCGGTGCGGTTGGCGGCACGGCGGGTGCAGGCCTGGCTGCGAAAATGGCAGACCAGTTGGACCAGATCTCGAAGGGAGTAGGATCGGCAACAGGTTCGGAGTTGCTCGGCAACCTCACCGCGAATGTGGTGGCAGGTGTCGGCGGAGCGCTGGTCGGTGGCGGAGCGGGAGCAGCCACGGCATCGAACGTCGAGCTGTATAACCAGACCATGCACCGCAAGAAGAATGATCTGATAGCGCAGGTGTGTCCGGCAACCGGGCAGTGCGACGAAACGGTTCTGAATGCGGCGATTCAGGCACAGAGGGATAATGCGGCGGCGGCCTCGGAGAACATGAAGACGGCGGCCATTTACGGCGCTCCGGCTGCTGTCGTGATTGCTCTTGGGCCTGAAGCCGTGACGGCCGCGGCGCTTGCAGGTGGCCTTGACTACGCGGGAAGTGCTTACAGTTATGCGACAGGGCTTACCAGGGACGCGCCAAGCGTTACGAATTCGTATATTGCTGGGGTCGTTGGTGGTCTAACGTATCCTTTTGCAATTGGTGGTGCTGCAATCTCAGGAATGGGAACGGCGGGAAAAATCGCGGCCAATATGTATAACGCGGGAGTGGCGGGCGTTGGCGCGTTTGGTACAGCGGGTATGACGAGAAGTAATCCGAATGGCGCTGCGGCTGCCGCTACGATTGCGACAGCTGCTGGTGCTGGAGCACAGATTATCTTCCCCGGGGCATTGGGCAATCTCCTAAACCAAATGATTCAGGGCGCAGCTGGTCCGGTTCAAAACGCTGTCCAGAACGGTCTCTCTAAACAATGAAGCGCAAAGAAGCAGCATCAATGACGCAACGGTACGTAAAGGCTTATCTATCGCTATTAGGAATCGTTGCCGCCTTTGCGGGCGTGTCGATCGCTCAAGGTGCCGGCTGGAGGCCTGTGTTGGCGGGAATGCCACTCTATGTGATTCTATTTGTGGCGATCACATATAAGTTAGTAAAGGAGATTGTGGCGTCGCGAAAGCGAGAGCGTAACCAAGGCTCGATGGGAGATAGTGACCACTGACAATATCTCCGATGGGCCGAGGGTGGTAGCGCTCGCGCAGCGATGCACGCGGCGGGCGCGGCGATGGTGGCAGGGCTAGGTGGCGGAAGCGCGATTGGCGGCGCAGCGGGTGCAGCGATCGCATCGATTGCGGCCAACAATCTGAACCGACTGAGCGATGGAATCGCGGACAGCGCGGGCGGTAGCGACGCGGCGGCGGCGCTCGGCAACATCGTATCGAATGTGATCGCCACGGGTGCCGGTGGGGTGATCGCGGGTAATTCGGGGGCGTCCTCCGCGAGCAACGCGGATCGCTACAATAACCAACGGCACAAGAAGGTCGACGACCGACCGGGCCACGAGAACACGGCGGGTAACGATGTAACGGACACGCACCTGAACATCTTGCCCACGGCGGGCGGTGCGATCTCTGGAGACGCGCAGCCTGAGACGTTCACCGTGGGCGGCGGCGGCGCGATGCCAATGCCATCGGCAAGCGACGATGCACCAAAAGCGCCGATTTTCAATCCGGACGGTGCAGCTCGCGCTGCGAAGAATGGCAGTAATTGGTCTTCGGGTTCGTTGTCGGACACTGTGACGCGAATTGCCGGCTCTAGCCCTACGGTTTCCTATACCGATTCGGGAAAGACGATATATACCAACCCGAACACTGGGGCCGCTGTTGTTTACGACAATGCAGGAAACTATTATCGCGTACAGAATGCTTCCGGCTAATATCTCGACAAGAGCGGACAGTCACTGCCGAATAACGTGCCCACGATCGGGCCGAACAAAACGATCCAAACCGGCATTCCGTCCGGCATACGGCAAGGGCTAACGCACTACAAGAACACGGATAAATGAAGGGTAAATCATGAGAATGCAAGTCTCTAAGGTATATAGAGTTTCACTGGACGGCAGCTCTTCGGACTCTTCTGTATTCGAGCTGTCCGGAAACCTGTCGGAGTGGCTTTTTTCCGTCGGATTCTGGAGGTCGTTCAACTTGCGGCACGGGACAATGTTCGACCAGTTCGAGGAAGATGAAGCCGACACAAAGACCGTAAGCGCGGTTGCCACAGCGTTTGCCAACTTGATTCGTTCTATTGAAGCTAAACAGCCTGAGACGATCCAGTTCGTTTATAGGCATCTTAGCGATGGCACCACTATCTCCGCGACAGTCGAGAAAGCCGAACTCTTGACTGAAATTAGATCAATGCATGATTTTCTAGTCCATGCGGTAGAGATGAAATCGACGCTTACTTTCGCGCTATAGCCTTTAATGTCCTTCCTCCTAGAGGCAAAAAGTCGTGCATTGGATCTGTGTTGCAATCATGTTCGCGATTATCGGTGGTCTAGCAATTAAAAAATTCTTCTTCAGTTATCGTGAACACGACGCTGGTGGATGCGGCAGGCGTCAGTTCGGTGGCGGGCGGCAGCCGCGTCCAGCAAACGCTGGTGGGCGCGCAGGGCACGATCGCCTCGACGGGCGACATGGTGATCGGAGCCGGCCACGATCTGACGGTGCATGGCGCGACCATCGCGGCGGGCGGCAACGCGCAGATCGCGGCGGGCAACAGTATCCTCGTCGATGCGGTGCAGTCGAACACGTCGCAATCGGTGACCAAGAACGCCGACCACCATTGGGAAGAGAACACGACGATCAACCAGACGAGCGGCATCCGAGCAGGCGGCAGTCTGGCGATGCAGTCGGGTAACGACATGACGTTCAAAGGCGCGAGCGTGCGCGCGGGCGGCGATTTGGGCGTCGCTGCAGGCGGCAACCTGACCGCGACGACCATCACCAATACGCTGAAGTTCGATAACGTCGCGACGGATGACCGTGACAAGCTGGTTCAGCACAACTACGACGAGCAAACGAAGGGCACGACGTTCGCGGCGGGCGGCAGCGC
>NZ_FCOB02000029.1 GCF_001545075.1 Caballeronia ptereochthonis | reverse complement strand
TTTCTTTGCAGCAGCAAAGAAAGTGACTGCCGCCCCGCACAGGGGCAACACCAATAGACCACTAAGAATTCAGGATTCCACGAAAGCCCAAGCAAGCGAACCAAACGCCCCAACCGACGAGCGTCAAAACATCCCCCCCGCGACCCTCCCAACCTGCGCAATCCCCACATCAAAGATCCGCTGAAAAAAGGGCATAAGATTGGGCACCATCAACTGCAACAAAAGCAACCCGACGAGCATCGTCACCGGAAACCCGACCTGAAAGATCCCGATCTGCGGCGCGGCGCGATTGAGAATACCGAGCGCGAGGTTAGCGATAAGAAGCGCCGCAACGATAGGCAACGCCAGCAACAACCCGGTGGAAAACACACTGGCGCCATAACCAACAAGAACCCGCCAACCTTGCGCATGCGAGGCCGCCGCAACGACATTCGCCTCGATCGGAACACTTTGAAACGTGGCGACGAGCGCGCTCATGAGCTGCAAATGCCCATCGAACACGAGAAACGCGAGCATTGCGAGCGTGTTCAGATAACGCGAAACGACCACGGCATTTCCACCCGCCCGCGGATCGTAAAGCATCGCGAAGCCAAGCCCCATCTGCTGCCCGATGAACTCACCGGCCGCATCGACGGCCGCAAACGCGATCTGCATCGTCATGCCGATAGCCGCGCCGATCAGAAACTGGTTGACGATGATCCAGACTCCCGCCGCCGAAAACACCGTCACCTGCGGCATGGCGCCCAGCGTCGGCGCGACGATCAGCGAAATGAACGCGGCAAGCGCGATCTTCACGCGTATCGGAATCGCCATGTGGCTCAGCACGGGCGCGGTGGCGATCAGCGCGAGGATGCGCACGAACGGCCATAGAAACGCCGTGAGCCAGCCGTTGAGTTGCGCGTAGGTGACGGAGAACATCGGGGAAAACTCAGCCCGTGACCGCAGGCGTGATCGTGAAAACGTGGCGCATGTAGTCGAGCAGCGTCGAGAGCATCCACGGCCCGGCGATCACGAGCGTCACCGCCACCGCAATCAGCTTCGGGATGAACGACAGCGTCGACTCGTTGATCTGCGTGGCCGCCTGAAACAGGCTCACCACCAGACCCACGACGAGCGCGACGAGCAAGAGCGGCGCGGCCAGCAACAGGGCGACGTACATCGCCTGATGGGCCATCGTCATGACGGATTCCGGCGTCATTTCACAATCCTCACGAGACAAAGCTTTGAGCAAGCGAGCCGATCAGCAACTGCCAGCCGTCGACGAGCACGAACAGCATCAGCTTGAACGGCAGCGCGATCGTCGTGGGCGACACCATCATCATGCCCATCGACATCAGCACGCTCGCCACCACCATGTCGATGATGAGGAACGGAATGAAGATCGTGAAGCCGATCTGGAAGCCCGTCTTCAGCTCGCTCGTGACGAACGACGGCACGAGCAGCGACAGCGGCACGTCGTCGGGACCGTTCATCGGCGCGGCCTTCGAGATGCGCGCGAAGAGCGCGAGATCCGCTTCGCGCGTCTGCTTCAGCATGAACTGCTTGAAGGGCGCGACGCCGCGCGTCATCGCCTGATCCATCGCGATCTGGCCTTCGGAAAAGGGCTTGTATGCGTCGTTGTAGGCGCGGTCGAGCACCGGTGACATCACGAAGAACGAGAGGAACAGTGCGAGGCCGACGAGCACCTGATTCGGCGGCGTGCTCGTCGTGCCGAGTGCCTGGCGCAAGAGCGACAGCACGATGATGATGCGCGTGAAGCTCGTCATCATCAGGACCATCGCGGGGAGGAACGAGAGCATCGTCAGCAGCAGCATCGTCTGCACGCTGAGCGAGTACGTCGTGCCGCCGTTCGGGCCCGGGCTCGTATTGAAGGCCGGCAGACCCGCCGTGCTTTGCGCGAGCGCCGCGTAGGGCAGCAAACCGACGATGACCGGCAGCGCGAGCTTCACGCCGCGCACGATGTTACGACTGACCCGCATCTACTTGCTCCCGCCGACGAACTTCTGGAGACGCTTGTTCGCTTCGCCGGCGAGGGCATCGCGAAACCTCTGACCGAAACTGCCTTGCAACGTTTGCGCGGGCAACGGGGCTTGAGCGCCCACGCCTTCCACTTCCGCCGATCCGGCGGGCATCGTGTGCAGCAGGCGCACATTGCCGGGGCCGGCGCCGAGCACGAGCCACGTGTCGCCCACTTCGACGACCGCGACACGCTCCTTGTGGCCGAGCGATGCGCCGCCCACCACCTTCACCAGACCGCTGCGCCTGCCGCCCTGAAAGCCGAACTTGCGCGCGAGCCACGCGCAGCTGAACACGAAGCCGATCACGACGACGAGTCCGAGGAGCGTCTGCAGCACCGCGCCGAAGCCGAGCGACGGCACGGCGCTTCCCGCGCCGACGCCCGAGGCGATCTGCGCGGCGTGATTGACGGCATTCATGTCGGCGGCGCGCACGGCAAGCGGCGCGGCAGACAGGAAGGCGGCGGCAAGGCGTTTCATCGATTCAACTTCCGGATGCGTTCAGACGGCGTGATGATGTCGGTCAGGCGAATGCCGAACTTGTCGTTGACGACGACCACTTCGCCCTGCGCGATGAGGCAGCCGTTCACGAGCACGTCCATCGGCTCGCCGGCGAGGCCGTCGAGTTCCACGACCGAGCCCTGCGCGAGTTGCAGCAGGTTGCGGATCGCGATCTTCGTGCGCCCGAGCTCCACCGTCATCTGCACGGGGATGTCGAGAATCATGTCGATGTCGTTGCGCGTCGACGGCGCGGCGGCCTTCGACAGCGGCTGGAACACGCCCGCGGCAGCGACCGGCGCTTCGTTGCCGTTCTGCTCGGCGAGCGCGCTCGCCCAATCGTCCATCAAAAGCTCGTCGCCCTTTTCTTCCGTGCCGGGCGAGCCAGGCAGCGTGCCGTCCTGCATCAGGTCACTCATATCCACCTTCCTTCATCGTGTCGGTCGCGCTGATCATCTTCTGCACGCGCAGCGCGTATTGACCATTGAAAATTCCGTAGCCGCATTCCATCACCGGCACGCCATCCACTTTCGCGACGACCTGCTCCGGAATATCGATCGGCAGCACGTCGCCCGCGCGCATGTTGAGAATCTGCTCGAACGACGAGCGGATCGTCGCGAGATCCACCGTCAGCTCCACTTCGGCCGCCTGCACCTGCTGCGAGAGCACGCGAACCCAGCGGCGGTCCACTTCGAGCGCTTCGCCCTGGATAGGCGAGGAGAGCACGTCGCGGATCGGCTCGATCATCGAGTACGGCATGCAGATGTGCAGCGTGCCGCCCGTCGAGCCGAATTCGATCGTGAACTGCGTCACGATGACGATTTCGTTCGGCGTCGCGACGTTGGCGAACTGCGTGTGCATCTCCGAGCGCATGTACTCGAACTGCAGCGGCTTCACGCTGCGCCACGACGCCCCGTAGTGCTCGAACACCAGATTCAGCAGCTTGCTGATGATGCGCTGCTCGGTCTGGGTGAACTCGCGGCCTTCGACGCGCGTATGGAAGCGTCCGTCGCCGCCGAACAGGTTGTCGACCACGAAGAACACGAGGTTCGGGTCGAATACGAACAGCGACGTGCCGCGCAACGGCTTCACGTGGACCAGGTTGAGGTTGGTCGGGATCGGCAGATTGCGCGTGAATTCGCTGTACTTCTGCACCTTCACCGGGCCGACGGAGATTTCCGCCGAGCGGCGCATGAAGTTGAAGATGCCCACGCGCATGAGGCGCGCGAAGCGGTCGTTGATGATTTCGAGGCCGGGCATCCGGCCGCGGACGATGCGTTCCTGCGTCGCGATGTTGTAGGGACGCACGCCGGTGGGCTTGGTCTCATCGGAAACCTGGTCGATTTCGCCGGTGACGCCCTTGAGGAGGGCATCGACCTCCTCTTGCGACATGAACTCTTCGTGGCCCATGGCTTAAGTCTGTTTCGTTCGGTTGGTGCCGGGCGCGCTTACTGAACGACGAATTCAGTGAAGAGCACCTCTTCGACGCGCACGGGCTTTTCGGCCGTGCTTGCCGCCGTCTCGGCTGCCGCGCGCAGTTCGCTGGCGAGCTGACGCTTGCCGTCGACGGACGCGAGATCGTCGGGGCGCTTGCCGGAGAGCAGGAGCAGCACGCGGCTGCGCACTTCGGGCATGTGCTCGGTGAGGAGCAGCTGGGTCTTTTCGTCCTTCAGCTTGAGCGTGAGGCCGGCGCGCAGGTAGTGCATGGTGCCGTCGTCGGACTGGAGGTTCACTGTGAGCGATTCGAGCGGGAAAAACATGGGCGGCGGTTCTGGAGCGGCCTTGGCCGGGCCGTGATTCTTGCCGATGAAGAAATAGGCGCCTCCGGCACCCGCGCCGAGAAGCACGATCGCGCCGACGGCGATGATCAGGATGCGCTTGAGCTTGCCGCTCTTGGCGGGAACGATGGGTTGCTGGTTTGCGGTCGTGGTAGCCATGAATGCGTGCCTCTTTCGATAGGGTGAATTGTTGGCTATCGCCGTGTAAAGCGATGGGTCGAACAGAGGGGGGATTTGGGGTTATTCCATCTGATTGATGGGGCCTTGCGTGGGTGGGTTTTTTGTTTTTTTTGCTTGGCTTCGATGAAATCCCGAGTTCTTAGTGGTCTATTAGCGTTGCCCCTGTGCGGGGCGGCAGTCACTTTCTTTGCTGCTGCAAAGAAAGCAACCAAAGAAAGCGGCTTTGGGCCCGGGCGGACTCGTCGTCATTGGTTCGGAGTGGCCCAGCCCCTAAGTGTCGCCCTCAAAGGACTAACGCGGCTTGGCTCGCGCACGGTCTGACGAGCTAGCTATCCAAGGGCGCTGGTTCAGCACCGAAGCGTTCCGGCACAGCGCTGCGCGCTGCCGCAGGGCATGCAAGGGAAACCAGCGGGAGGCACATGCGGAGAGATGGAGGCGTAAGCCAAGAAGCACGGGCAGACCCGATTGACCGGACGGCCGCGTAGCGGGCCGGAGCTAGCTGGTGCTGCACCAGCCAGCTAAACGGTGCGATGACACAGTGGGTCCGCGATCCAAGTCCGGTTAGGCCTATGTGGGCACTCGTTAGGGGCTGGGCCACTCCCAACCATGACGACGGGTCTATGTGAAGCACTCTGGGCCAAAGCTGCTTTCTTTGCTTTCTTTGCAGCAGCAAAGAAAGTGACTGCCGCCCCGCACAGGGGCAACACCAATAGACCACTAAGAATTCAGGATTCCACGAAAGCCCAAGCGAACGAGCCCCCGCGAGCCAAAGCGATCAAAAAAAGAACCCTCGTAACGCGTCGTAACCGATTTCCTCCCTCGCGTAAACCCACCTTACGGCGAACCCGTTACGCTAACGTCTACCCAACACGCCCGGCGCACGCATAACAGCCGCCGCTCGCGTTCCCCTACCATCTCGGCTGTCACATCCGTCACATCGAACGGACCCACAGCCCACAGGAAATATCGACAAGCAGATGCCGCATCACCCCGCCTTCCCCGCTCCCGCCGTCACGCGCCGCCTGACCGCCACGGCCCTCTCCGCCACGCTCGCGATGCTCGTCGCCGGCTGCGCGGTCGGGCCCGACTATCAGCGCCCCGCCACGACGATTCCGGCCAGCTACAAGGAAGCGCCCGAAGGCTGGAAGGTCGCGCAACCCGCCGACCAGAACGACCGCGGCACCTGGTGGACCATCTACAACGACGAGCGCCTCAACGATCTCGAAACGCGCCTCAACCAGTCGAACCAGAGCATCGCGCAGTTCGCGGCCGCGTACCGGCAGGCGCGCGCACTCGTCGGCGAGGCGCGCGCCGCGTATTTTCCGACCATCGGCGCCTCGGCTACGGCATCGCGCTCCGGGACAGGCGCGGGCAACCGTTCGACCAGCAGTTCCAGTTTCGGCCAGCAGGGCTCGGTCAATAACCAGTTCAGCCTCTCGCTCGACGCGACCTGGGAGCCGGACCTGTGGGGCAGCGTCTCCCGCACCGTCGCGGCGCAGAAAGCCGGTCAGCAAGGCGCGGCCGCCGATCTCGCCAACGCGCGTCTTTCGGCGCAAGCCACGCTCGCGCAAACCTATTTTCAATTACGCTCGCTCGACGCCCAGCAAAGGCTCCTCGACGACACCGTCGGCGCCTACGAGCAATCGCTCAAGCTCACGCAGAATCAGTACGCGCAGGGAATCGTCGCGCGCTCGGACGTGATCCAGGCACAGACGCAGTTGCAATCCGCGCAGGCCGCCGCCATCGACAACGGCGTCGCGCGCGCGCAGTTCGAGCACGCGATCGCGGTGCTCGTCGGCGAGCCGGCCTCGACTTTCTCGCTTCCGCCCATTCCGCTCGACGCCACTCCGCCCACCGTGCCCGTGCAGATGCCGTCCGCCGTTCTCGAGCGGCGCCCTGATATCGCGTCCGCCGAGCGCAAGGCCGCGGCGGCAAACGAGCAGATCGGCGTGGAGATGGCCGCGTACTTCCCGACGCTCACGCTCTCTGCGCAAGGCGGCTTCGAAAGCTCGGTGCTGTCGCAACTGCTGCGCGCGCCGTCGCGGTTCTGGACCCTCGGGCCGGATATCGCCGCGACCCTCTTCGACGGCGGCCTGCGCTCCGCACGCACCGATGCCGCCCGCGCCGCCTACGATCAGAGCGTCGCGACGTATCGCCAGGCCGTGCTCACGGCGTTCCAGGACGTCGAGGACAATCTCGCCTCGCTGCGCATCCTGGAAAAGGAGATCGTCGTGCAGCAGCAAGCAGTCGAATCCGCGCAGCAGGCGCTCACCATCATCAACAATCAGTACAAGGCGGGGACGGTCGCTTATATCAGCGTGCTGACCGCGCAGACCACCGCGTTCACCGCGCAGCAGAAGCTCGCGGGCATCGCAGGGCAGCGGATGGTGTCGTCGGTGGGATTGGTGAAGGCGCTCGGCGGCGGCTGGGACGTCGCGCAGATGGATCGCGAGACGGGCGGCGTGGAAGCGCCCGCGCCCGCATCGGGCGCTTCCGCGCCGGTCGCGGCCGCGCCTGTCGCGACGACGCAAGCCGCCAACCGCTGAATCTCTAGCGCACGAAAGTCAGCGCGACCGTATCGGGATCGGTATGACGGCCGAGCAGGTTCAAAAGCCCGGCCAGGTTCTCGCGCTGTTCGGGCGCGGACGTCGCGGTGCCCTGAAACGCCGTCGATTCCTGCGAGATCGAGCCGTTGCCCCTGAGCATCAGCGGCCCTTTGCTCGTCGACAGATCGATCGTCGCCGACGCACCCTGCGCCTGCAGTGCGACGCGGTACGAGCCGAGCGGCTTCACACGGGACACGCGCGAGGCCATGTCGTCGAGCGTGACGACCACTTGTCCGTAGGCGTTGCGGTTCAGCAAACGGAACTCGGTCCATGAGAGCCGCACGCTTCCGTCGAAGTCCAGCGTATTGAACGGCGCGCCGAGACCCGCGAGCAGGGTCGCGGGCACGGCGATCTGGCCCGAGGTGAGCGTCGCGCCGCGCGTGGTTGCGTCGAGGATCACGGCGTCGGGCATCGCCTCGCTCTGACGCATCGTCATATGCACGCGGCCCGTGAACAGCGGCCAGAAAGCCGTCGTCCACTCGATGCGTCCCGGCAGAAGCGTCGCGCCCGCGCCGTCGCTGCCCGCGGCGAGCATCAGCGTCGCCGAGCCGCGCCACAGCGAGCCCGCCGGATCGACCAGATTCACGTGACCGCCCGTCGCCTTCGAGAACTGCGGCACGATCCACGCGGCCGGCATCATCGCGAGCAAGGTCCCGGTCACCGACACGATCATCACGAAAAGCGCCGGCAATGCGAGCCGGATGCGTCGAGTCCAGTAACTCATTTGGTGCCGGCCGGTTGCAGCGACGCCGTCAGATCCACCTGGCCGTCGGGCTTGAGCGCCGTGACATGCGCCTCCGACACCTGCACCTTGAATTGCTTGCGCGCGTCGTCGAGCCACATCGTCCAGTTGGGGAACGACGCGTTCTTCAACTGGATCTGCACCGCCGCGCCGATCACCTGAACCTGCGTCGGCTGCATGCCGTTGTCCGCGAGCGACTTCGCGAGCGCATCGCGCAGCGCGCCGCCGGTCGGCGTCACGCCTTCGGCGCTGCCCGCGAGCGAACGCGCTTCGTTGGCCTGCGCCGTCATCGTCGCGAGCTGGCGCTGCATCGCTGGCAAGGTTTCGCGCAGATGCTGACGGCCTTCATACGCGGGCGCCCACAGCACGAGATAGACCAGCACGAGCCCGAGCACGAGGGCGCCCCACATCAGCAGCGTCTTTTCGCGCGGCGTGCGCCCTTCCCAGAATTCCGACAGGGCACGTCCGATTTCCGCTTTCATTGGCCGCTCCTGATCGTCCATTTGCCGGTGTTGCTATCGATCGAACCGTTCAGGCCGTTGGCGGCGAGGCGCTTCGTGAGGTCGGGATCGACCTTCGTCTCCGGCTTGAAGGTCACTTCCAGATGACGGTCGCGATAGTCGAGCCCCGCGACGCCGTTCACCGGCACGGGACCGAGCGAGCGCGCGAGCCCGTCCGCAAGCGACAGGAAATCCGTCGGCGACAGCTCGCCCGACGCCACCCGCAGGCGCTCGAGATTGCGCGTCATCTGATCGGGCGCGTCGAGCACGACGGTCGTCTTCGGGAACGCGTTGAGCAGGAGCTCGGTCATCTGCGCGCTGATCGCGTCACGCTGGCGCGCGAGCTGCAGCCATTGCACGTTGACGCCGATGATCGACACGAGAATCGACGCCGCCACGAGCGCGATCGGCACGCGCAAGCGGCGCATGGTCGCGCGGTCGAGCCGCCACGGCTGCGCGGCAAATTCGAACTGACACAGGTCGAAGCGGCTGGCGAGCGCGTTGCGCGCGAGCGCCTCGAAGGCGAGCGGTTGCGCGCCGGCGACGCCGGCCACATTGCGCAATCCGGCAAGACGCGGCTCGTCGCCCGGCAGATCGACGAGCGTATAGATGGCCGTGGGCTGATCGCCCGCGAGCGCGGCGAGCGTGGCCGCGATGGAATCGGCTGGCAACGCGAGGCCTTCGCCGAGCAACGCACGTTCGCCCCGCGCGATCGCGATCTCGACGCGCGGCGCACCGAGCGCAGCCGGCGAGGGCGCGGCCATCTCGCCGATCAGCGCGGGCGCGGTCGAAACGACATGTCCCAGCAGGCCGGCGACGAAAGGCGTCGGCGCTTCCTTTTCCTCGCCTTCCTTGCCTTCTTCGACGGGCGCGCCAGCCGGAACCGGCAGGCAGCGCATCGCGGGCACGGCCTTCACGTTGCGATGCCCGGCGCCCGCGAACGCGCCGATCACGAAGCGGAACCAGCCGCGATCGATCACGGCGACCACGCGCCGCCCGTCGGCGAGCTCGACCGGATCCACGGCGATATGACACGTCTGCGGATCCTGAATCAGCTGATCCTCGACGACGTTCGGCAGCGCCTGGCGCAGACGCGGACCTTTGAGCGGCGGCACGGAGGCGGCTAGCAGGAGCGTGTCGCGCGCGGCGACGATCAATACCGTCGCGTTCGCGCGCGGCAGAAGCCCGAGCGCCGCGCGGCCGATGCGTTGCGGCTCGCCGCGCTTGTCGAGCAGCAGAAACGGCAGATCCGGCAGATGCCACTCTTCCGAGCGCACCGCGGGATCGCGCGGCGGTAATAAAACGATCAGTGTGCTCAAAGGCCACTTCCTCTCATCAGTAACAGCGGCACGTCTTCAAAGCGTGTCGCGCGTGTAGACGATGCGCGTCGTATGCGTCGTCGGGTCGCGATAGACGAGCGTCGTGCGCTCGAGCTGCGCGCGTTCGTGCTCGACACGCCCGTGAATCACGAAGTACTTCGTCGTGACGTCGAGCTCGCTCGGATCGATCGACGTCGCCGTCTTGACGCCCGCGCCGGTCAGCGCGAGCTGCACGTTGCCGACGTCGTGAAAGAACACCGTCTCGCGGCGTGCGACGAACGCCTGACCCTGCGACAGGTTCATGCCCGGCACCACGGCCGCCACCACTTCGGCGGGGGCGGTGTTCATGTTGACGGCGGTCGTCGTCGGCAGCACCGTGACGAACGGCCTAAGCTTCGCGACCGCCTCCGGCGAAAAACCCGGCACGTCGAGCAGCGAATCGACGCTGATCATCTGCAAGGGCGCGACGGGCGCGTCGCTGTCAGCGTCTTTCAGGCCCGGATCGTCGGTGAAGTTGCCGCCGCCGGTCCCGCCCCCCTGCGCAAGCGCCGCGATGGTCGCCTGGGTGCTCGCGCCAGTCGTCGTGCCCGTGCTGTTGCCCGTCTGCGTCTGAAAGCGCGTCGCGGAGCGCGCGAGACCCGCGCGCATCTGCAGCGCCACCGTCTTCGCGAGCGAGCCGTTCAGCCCGAGCATCGTGAGCAGCCGCTGGAACGCCTGGATCTGCGCGACGTTGATGGTCAGCACGCCGGGCGTCGGCGTCGAAACCAGATTGCGCAGGTTGAACTTCGCCTGCGCGTCCTCGATCGAGCCCGACAGATACGTCGATGCGCCTTGCTGCGCACGCACTTCGCCGATCTGCCCGAGAAAGTCCGAGAGCTTCGTCTTCGCGATCGGCACGCCCCACACGCCACCGAGATACGTGACCGTCGGCGAGGTATCGGCTTCCGAGCGCAGGATGAGGCGCGTCCAGTCGAGCGCGCTGCGCGAGATCCACTGCGCCTGCGCGAGCAGCCGCTGGTTCTCGATGCGGCGGACCTGCACCTGCTGGCGCCACAGCATGCCCGACACGAGAATGGCCGCGAGCGACACGACGAGCAGCGCGCTGATGATCGCGACGCCGCGTTCCTTTCGGCTTCGGCTGGGCGTTCGCATCGTCACTCTCCGACCAGAAAAACGCGCGTGAGCGGCACTTGCAGATTGTGCGCGCCGACCGCGACCTGGATGCCCGACACCGCGCGCGGCAGCGGCGCGTTGCCCAGTTGCGGCACCTTCAGGTTGTTGTCGTTCTGGTTGATCTGCGAGAGCACGTCGCTCATTCTCGTCGTCCAGCCTTTATCCGGAATGTAGACGCGCGTCGCGAGCGAGCCCACGCCGCCCATCAGCGGAATCGCACTCCAGCCGCCCGTCGAGTCTCCCGACGACAGCGCGCGGCGCACTTCACCGACATTCGCGAGCGGCGGCGACGCATAGCGCACGATCTGGCCGTTCGAGAGCCGGTAGCGGACCACCTGCAGGCGCGGCGGCGTGCCCGGCGCGAACACGCCGCGCACGATCTGCAGCGAGCCGTTGCCGATCTGCACCGCGGGCTGGCCCGCTTCGTCGTCGGTGGCGGCCTGGCGCGCGTCGATGCGCATCTGGTCGAATAGCTGCGCGATCACGCGCTCGTCTTCCATGGCGTTGCTGATCGTCGCGCGGCCGCGAATCACGGAATCGAGCCCGCGCCACGACAGCACGGCGATCACCGCGAGGATCGCGATCGCGATCAGCATTTCCAGCAGCGTGAAGCCGCGCTGCCGGGTGTTGCCGCGAAGGCCGCGGTCAGAGCGAGCGATTCGTTTCATTCGCCACCACCGTGACCATTTGCGCAAGATTGCCGGAGCGTCCCGGCGTCGAGACGAACATCTCGACGCGCCTGAAAATCGGATTCGGCGTCTGGCTCACGCGCTGCGTGCACGTGAGTTTCAGATTGCCCTGCGAGCAGTCGAAGGTGCGCGAGCCGAGCGGCGGGAACGTATGCGAGAGCCGCAATTGCGCGAGTTCGTTGTCGGCGCTCCAGCCCGCGAGCAGCCGCCGATGCAGGTCCGCTTCGCCCGTCGCGAGCGAGCCGACCGCGCGCAGCGACGCGGCGAGCGCCACGGCGATGATCGCGAGCGCCACGAGCACTTCGATCATCGTGAAGCCGCGTTGCTGGCGAGCGCCGCGCATCACCGCACCTGAAAGCGGCCATTGCCGCTGCCGACGATGATCGCGCGGCCCGCCGGCGAGATCAGCGTGATTTCCATCGGGGCGTCGATCGCCTCGGTACCGAACACGAGCCGGCTCACCGACTTGTCCGAGTCGAGGAACTGGATCGTCACGCCGGTCACGCCGCCTTCCCAGCGGCGCGCGCGAAAGAGGTCGTCGCGCAAGGGACGCCAGCCGTCTTCCGTGCGAATGTCGAAGCGGAAGCCGCCGTCGAGCGGCTGCCACGCGATCGGCCGCGCGCGCACCTGAGCTTCGTCGCCCGCGGATTCGAACAGCAGCGCGAGACGCTGCGCCTCCTCGTTGAGGTCGGTGCGCGGATTGCGCGTCAGTTGCAGCGACGCGAGCGACACGAGCAACCCGGCGATCACGAGCACGACGAGCATTTCGAGCAGTGTGAAGCCGGCTTGCCGCCGCGCGATGCCGATCCGCCTGCCGTACCTGTTCACGTCGATTGCCTTCTTCTATGCGAAACGTCTACTGCCACGAGCCGACATCGGCATCGTTGCCTTCGCCGCCCGCCTTTTGGTCCGCGCCGTAGCTGAACACGTCGATTTCGCCGTGCACGCCCGGATTCAGATACTGATACTGGCCGCCCCACGGATCGTTCGGCAGGCGCTCCAGATAGCCGCCGTCCTTCCAGTTGTTCGGCACCGGCTCGGTCGTGGGTTTTTCGATCAGCGCGCGCAGGCCTTGCTCCTGCGTCGGATAACGGCCGTTATCCAGGCGATAGAGCTTCAGCGCCTGCATGACCGTGCCGATGTCCTGCTTCGCGGCGACGCGGCGCGCCTCGTCCGGGCGGCTCATGATCTTCGGCACGATCAGCGCGGCGAGAATGCCGAGAATCGCGATCACGACCATGATTTCGATCAGCGTGAAGCCGCGCTGGCGGCGTCCCTGCGCTCGGGCTCGTTCGATTTGCATGCGGCGTTGTGTCCACATTTGCATGACTGCTACCTCGTGTATTGAAAATATCGTTTCCGGACCTGATGCCCGGTGATGATTGAAAAAATCGCGCGGCTTCGCCTCTTGCCGAAGCCGCCGCTCATTCTATCGATCTGCTTTCGTCGCGTGATTCATGCGCGGGCGAGGCATCGCGTCGCGCTCAGCGCACCCAGATCGTCGGCCCGGGCGGATTCTGCGGCAGGAAGATCTCGGACTTCACGCCATTGCGATCGATGATGATCGAGCGCGCTCGCACTTCCGAGAGCTTCACGCCTTGCGTGAGCGGACCGCCGAGCGACACGGCCTTTGCCGGCTCGCCGCCGTAGCTCACGATGGCCGCCGCGCCGCCCTGCAAGGCCAGAATGCCGAACAGATGCACATCCTGATTGGCCTGGCGTTCGAGCCGTCCGCCGAAAATGGTCGCGGCCTGCTCGACCGACGGCGTGCGCGTCGCGGCCGCGGCGGGCAGCGGCGCGGTCTGGCGCGAGGTCAGCGTGACGACCCAATACGTCGCCGTCACGCAGAAAAGCGCGAGGGCGGCGAGCGTTAGCAAGCGAGTTTGCAGGGCGTTCATTACTGCACCAGATTATTCAGTTCGATGATCGGCAGCATCACCGCGAGCACGATGACCAGCACGACGCCGCCCATCGCCAGAATCAGCAGCGGTTCGAGCAGGCTCGTGAGGAACATCGTGCGGCGTTCGAGCTCGCGCGCTTCGCCTTCGGAGGCGCGGTCGAGCATGGTGGTGACGTCGCCGGTCGCCTCGCCCGAGCGGATCAGATGCACCAGCACGGGGGGAAACGTCTTCGTGTTGCCGAGCGCGCGCGACAGCGACGAGCCTTCGCGCACGCGCACGATGGCGTCGTCGACGTTCTCGCGCATCGCCGTGTTGCTGAGCGTTTCGCCGGCGGCCTGCAGCGCCCGCAGGATCGGCACGCCGGCGGCGGTCAGGATGGCGAGCGTGCTGGCGAAGCGCACGGTGTTGTAGCCGCGCACCAGCTTGCCGATGAGCGGCGCGCCGAGCAGCCAGCGGTCGAACGACATGCGCGGCCCGGGCCGCGCGAGAATGCTCTTCACGAGCCACGCGAAGAGCACGACGCCGATCAGCACCGCCCACCAGTAGCTGCGCACGAAGGCGGAGAGCGCCATCATCATGACGGTCAGGAAAGGCAGCGCCTGCTTCGTGCTCGCGAACACGTTCACGACCTGCGGCACGACATAGCTCAACAGGAACGTGACGATGCCGAACGCGATGATCGTCACGATGCCCGGATACGTGAACGCCAGAATGATCTTCTGCTTGAGCGCATTGCGCTGCTCGATGTAGTCCGCGAGACGCGAGAGCACGAGGCCGAGCTTGCCGGTATGCTCGCCCGCCGCGACCAGCGCGCGGTAGATCTCCGGAAAATCCTTCGGATGCTGCGCGAGCGCATTGGCGAACGAATGGCCGCCGAGCACTTCGGCGCGAATCGCGGCCATCAGCTCGCGGATGTAGTCGCGCTCGGACTGCTCGGTCAGCACGGCGAGCGTCTCGCCGAGCGGCAGGCCCGCGATCAGCAGACTCGCGAGCTGGCGCGTGAGAATCGCCTGCTCGCGCTGCGACAGGCGCCGCCCGAGCGAAAGCCGCTGCTGGCGCTCGCCACGCGTGCGCGTGCCCGCCGCCTCGACGACGAGCGGCGTCAGGCCCTGCGTGCGCAGCTGGCTGCGCGCGGCGCGGGCGCTGTCCGCGTCGAGCACGCCCTTCTGCGTCTTGCCTGCGTGGTCGATCGCTTCGAAACGAAAAGCCGGCATACGTTTATTCTCCGCCCGTCACGCGCAGCACTTCTTCCAGCGAAGTCACACCCGCGTCGAGCCAGCGATTGCCGTCCTCGCGCAACGTGCGCATGCCTTGCTTGCGGCCCGCTTCGAGAATTTCGGCATCCGCCGCGTTGCGATGGATCAGCGGACGGATGGTTTCGTCGATCAGCAGCAATTCGTAGACCCCGCGACGGCCGACATAGCCCGACTGGCCGCATCGGTCGCAGCCGACCGGATGCCAGCGCTTCGTGCCGTCTTCCTCGACGCGTTCTTCCTTGCACACCGGACACAGCTGCCGCACCAGCCGCTGCGCGAGCACGCCGAGCAGCGACGAAGCCAGCAGATACGGCTCCACGCCCATGTCGGTGAGACGCGTGACGGCGGACGCGGCATCGTTCGTATGCAGCGTCGCGAGCACGAGGTGGCCGGTGAGCGAAGCCTGCACCGCGATCTGAGCGGTTTCGAGATCGCGGATTTCACCGATCATGATGATGTCCGGATCCTGACGCAGGATCGAGCGCAGCGCACGCGCGAAGGTCATGCCGATGCGCTCGTTCACCTGCGTCTGGCCGATGCCCGACAAGTCGTATTCGATCGGATCTTCCACCGTCATGATGTTGGTGGTGGTCGTCTCGAGCCGCGACATCGACGCGTAGAGCGTCGTGGTCTTGCCGGAGCCGGTCGGGCCGGTCACGAGGACGATGCCGTGCGGGCGGCCGATCAGCTTGTCGAAGTTGACGAGCGTGTCGCGCGCCATGCCGAGCCTTTCGAGGTTCAGGCGCTGCGCGTCCTTTTCCAGGAGACGCAGCACCGCGCGCTCGCCGTGGCCGGTCGGCAGCGTCGATACGCGCACGTCCACCGGGCGTCCGCCCACGCGCAGCGTGATGCGGCCATCCTGCGGCAAACGCTTTTCGGCGATATCGAGCTGCGCCATGATCTTGATCCGCGAGATCAGCGCGCCGTGCAGCGCCTTCTTCGGGCGGACGACATCGCGCAGCGTGCCGTCGACCCGAAAGCGCACGACCGACGCGTTCTCGAACGGCTCGATGTGGATGTCCGATGCCTGCTCGCGCGCCGCCTGCGTGAGAAGCGCGTTGATCATGCGGATGATCGGCGCGTCGTCCTCGGATTCGAGCAGGTCCTCGACTTCCGGGATGTCCTGCATCAGGCGCGACAGATCGACTTCGCCCTCCACTTCGCCGACCACCTGCGCCGCGCTGCCGTCGTTGCGCGCGTAGGCCGAGTTGATCGCGGCGGCGAGCTCGTCGGCGGGCTTGCGCACGATCGACAGCGCGCCGAAATTGCGCGCGACTTCCGCGAGCGCGGCGTCGGTGGTGCGCTCGCTGATCCAGACTTCAACGCCGTCAGCGTGCTGATGCGCGAGCAGAATCTGCCCGCTGCGCGCGAAGCCGTACGGCACGAGACGCGCCGCCAGCGGCGACGCCGCCGCCGCGCTCGCGTGCTCGGCCACGCCGTTTACCGTGCTCACGGCCGTGCTCCCGGCTGGGTGTTGTCGCTGCCGTTCGTCGCGGCGTTGCCCGGCATGGCGTTCGTCCCGGCGTTACCCGGCATCGCGTTGGTCGCGCCGTTCGCGGGCGCCGGATATGTGTTCTGCGGCGCCGGACCCGCGTTCGGGTTCTGCGGCAGCGTCGTGCTCGGGCCGGGGCCGCGCGTCGTGTTGCTCCAGTCGAGCAGGTTCTGCGCCGGCGGGCCGCCGCCTTCGCTCGGGCCGAGCGGCTTCGGCGGCATCACCGGCACGTTCTGGTCCTTGATGAGGCGGTTGTCCGTCGTCGAGCCGTACTGCTGCTGACGCAGATAGTCGTAGCGCGTGTTGGCGATCTGCGTGGCCGTCGCCTGATCCCGGACGATCACCGGACGCAGGAACACCATCAGGTTGGTCTTCGTGCGCGTCTTGCTTTCGCTGCGGAACAGGCTGCCGATGAACGGAATGTCGCCGAGCAGCGGAATCTTGCTGTTGTTGTTGTTGTACTGATCCTGCATCAGGCCGCCCAGCACGACGATCTCGCCGTTGTCCGCCAGGATGGTCGACTGCACCGAGCGCGTGTTGATGGTCACGCCGCCCGGATCGGCCTTCGTGGTTGCGTCGACGCTCGAGTCTTCCTGATAGATCTGCATCTTCAGCACGCCGCCGTCGGTGATTTGCGGCTTCACGTGCAGCGTCACGCCGACGTCGCGGCGATCGAACGTGTTGAACGCGGTGACCGAGGTCGCGGCGTTCGCGGTCGGCGTGGCGTACGAGCCCGTCACGACCGGCACGTTCTGGCCGACGACGATCTTCGCTTCCTCGTTGTCCAGCGTGATGAGGTTCGGCGTCGAGAGGATGTTCGCATCCGCCGAGGTCGACAGCGCCTGCAACAGGCCGCCCAGGCCGAACAGATTGCCGAAGCGGTGCAGCAGGCCGATGTTCAGGCCCTGCGCGAGCAGGCCGCTCGTCGACGTGAGAGACGACGGATTCTGCGCGATCGCATTACCCTGCAAGGTCAGGTCGACGATGTTCGTATTGCCGCTGCCGAAGCTCGTGCTGCCGTAAAGCGCGTTGTTGCCGCCGTTGGAAAGCAGGGCGCCTTGCCACTGGATGCCCAGATTCGCGCCGGTCGTCGCCGAAAGTTCGACGATGAGCGCTTCGATATAGACCTGCGCGCGGCGCGCGTCGAGCTGGTCGATCACGGCGCGCAGATTGCGGTACATCGGGTCCGGCGCGGTGATGATCAGCGAGTTCGTCGCCGAATCCGCCTGGATCATGCCGCCGCCCTGGTCGTTGCCCGACTCGTTTTCCTTGTTGGACGAGAAGCTCGAGTCGCGATTGCCGGCGCCGCCGGACATCGGATTGTTGCTGCTGCCCGAACTGGAGGAACCGAGACCGCCCGGCAGCGGCGGCATGCCCGCCGTGCCGGTGGACGTCGACGAATTGCCGAGACCGCCGCCGCTCTGGCCGAACGAGTTCGAATTCGAGCTGGACGAGCCCGAGGTGTTGTCCGAGCCGCCTCCCTTGCCGAGCATGCCGCGCAGCGTCTTGGCGAGGCGCGTCGCGTCGGCGTTGCGCAGCGCGACGACGTGCATGTTGCCGGGCTGCGACGTCGGCGCGTCGAGCTTCTTGGCCAGTTGCTTGGCCGCCGCGAGGCGCGCGCTGCTCGAAGCGCGGAACATCAGCGAGTTGGTGCGCGCATCCGGCGTGACGGTGACTTTCAGCGTCGCGTCCGTGCTGCCGATCGTGCCGGGATCGAGCAGCTTGTTCATCTGCTCGGCGACGTCGATGGCGTTCGCATTCTTCAGCGTGACGACGTCGACCTCGCGCCCCGCCGCCGTGTCGACACCCGCGATGATGCCTGCGATGCGGCGCACGTTGTCGGCGTAATCGGTGACGACGAGCGTGTTGTTCGCCGGATAGGCAGCGATCGTGTTGTTCGGCGAGATCAGCGGGCGCAGCACCGGCAGGAGGTTGTTCGCCGATTCGTTATGCAGCTGAAAGACTTGCGTGATCACCTGATCGCCGCGCGCGGCCGGCGCGTTGCCGACGTAGGTCGGCACGCCCTGAAGCTTGGCATCGGCTTCGGGCACGACCTTCAGGACGCCGTGATCCTGCACGAGCGCGAAGCCCTGCATGCGCAGCGACGACTGGAGCGTCTTCAACGCCTGATCCTCGGGAACCGGGTTCTCCGAGACGAGGTTGAGCTGCCCCTTGACGCGGGGATCGACGATGATCGTTTTGCCGGTGGCGGCGCCGATCGCTTTCGCGACCTGGTCGATGTCCGCGTTGACGAAATTCAACGTCACTTGCGCGTGCGCAGCTTGCGCGACGATAAGTCCCGCCGCCAGCAGTGCCGTCGCGATGCGACGCAGTGCCATAGGTTGTCTTCTCATGGATGTGATGTCAGAGCCGGGTCTCTGGGAGCCGGCCAAGGCAGCACCGCTCGTCAGCCGAGAGCGCCGCCAACCGCGGTCCGGCGCGCCGTGCGCGCCTGCCGCGATCATTTAAAAAAAATGTGACGATAGCAGCTTTGTGTAACGAAATTGTGCCGATTCGTTCCAGATCAGGTCGCCCTGCGGCCGCTTCGTTCAAACGATTCCAGCGCCCTCAAGCTTTCAAAAAACTTGCCGATAGACCGTACTTGGGGTGGTTCCGAGGGCCGGCCGATGCACGCGGGAGCCGAATTGTAACCCGTCCTGAACTCTTATTATTCATACATTTAGGACAACGTCGACGGCGTGCCTGGCACGCTTCCGTATGAGCGGACTTCGTCCGCTGGAATCGACGTATGTCTGATAGCCAACTTATGGCTTGAAACGTCAGCCGGTATGATACGGTCGGTTCCGCATTTCCGGGCGGTTGCAAACAGGGTGGGTTTTCCCGATGACGCCCGGCCGCGGACGTTGGTTTGTTGGCGTTGGCGCCAAGGCGCCGTGACGGCGGCATGACGTTCCGCATGGGCGGATGGAGTAGAAGGAAGATGAAGAGAATCCTGCGATTACTTGCGATAGGCTGCGGCGCCATGCTGGCTGCCGCTTCCGCACACGCAGACTGCTTCGACGAAGCGGCGAAATACCAGAAGGTCAATCCCCTCATCCTGCGTGCAATCGCCTGGCAGGAATCCCACAACAAGCCCGACGCCATCAACAAGAACGCGAACGGCTCCACCGATTACGGGTTGATGCAGATCAACTCGATCCATCTGAACACGCTCGCTCAGTACGGCATTTCCAGCGGCACGCTGATGGAGCCGTGCAAGAGCGTGTATGTGGCCGCGTGGCATCTGCGCCAGAAGATGAACAAGTATGGCAATTCGTGGCAGGCGGTCGGTGCTTACCATTCCGAAACACCGGCGCTGCGCGACAAGTACTCGGCGCAGATCATCGAGATCCTGCGGCGCTGGAAACTGCTCCAGGCCACGCGCTGAGCCTTCCACGCCTGTCGTCCGCGTGCGCCGGCCCCCGCGCATTTGATGCACAATCCCCTATTCGATGACCTGCGCGGCCCGATCGGCCGCGCGGGGTTGCGCTCGCGCGCTTGCGCCTTCCTCACGCCTCCACTGCAATGAACCAATCGCCACTGCCCATCACCGTGCTGTCTGGATTCGCCGGCGCAGGCAAGACCACACTCGCCGATGCATTGCTCGCGAACGCGGACGGCGTGCGCATCGGCGCCGTGACATGCGGCAAGGCCGTTCAGGGCGCGGACCGGGAAACCGCCGAGCTGCCCAACGGGTGCATGCTGCTGACCCTGGGCGACCGGTCGATGGAAGCCCTCGAAGGCGCGATCGCCTGGCTCGCCGGACAGCAGCGATTCGATGCGATCGTCGTCGAGTCGCCGGGCACGGCCGATCCCATGGCGATCGCCGAAAGTCTCGCTTTCGGCGACGACGATGACGCCACGCTCGCGGGCCGCGCCCATCTCGATACCTTCGTCACCGTGATCGACGCCACGCGCTTCATGCGCGACTACGCGTCTTCCGATTCGCTGGCGGAACGGGGCCTTGCGGCGGAGAGCCACGATGAAGACGGCAGGACGGTCGTCGAAACGCTCGTCGAACAGATCGAGTTCTGCGACGTGATCATCATCAGCAAGACCGACCTCGCCGATGCCGACGAAGTGGAGAAGATCGCGCGCATCCTGCACGGTCTCAATCCGCGCGCGGTTCAGGTGAAGGCGCAGTCGGGCAACGTGCCGCCCGATGAAATCCTCGACACCGGCCGCTTCGATTTCGATACGACCGCGAGCGCGCCTGGCTGGCTCGCGATTCTCAACGGCGAGCATCCGTCGAGCGATGAACCCGATGCGTTCGGCGTAGGCCATTTCGTATATCGCGCGCGGCGGCCGTTTCATCCGGAGCGCTTGTGGAACCTGCTGCATCAGGAATGGCCGGGCATCCTGCGCGCGAGGGGCTTCTTCTGGCTCGCGACGAGAAGCGATGTGGGCGGCTCGCTTTCGCAAGCGGGCGGCACATGCCGGCATGGTCCGGCGGGCGTGTGGTGGGCGGCTCAGGATCGCAGCGAGTGGCCGGCCGACGACCCGGAGCTGGAAGCGGAGATCGTCGCTGAATGGTACGGCGATCCGGACGACAACAGCATCGGCGACCGGCGTCAGGAGCTGGTGCTGATCGGCCTGAATATCGATCCCGCCGCATGGCAGGACACATTCGATGCATGCCTGCTCACCGACGACGAATGGGCGCTCGGCCCGGACGGCTGGAGTCGTTTTGCCGATCCGTTCCCCGCATGGGAAGTGGAAGAGCACGATCACGACCATGAGCACGATCACGATCACGGCCCCGATTGCGATTGTGAAGACCATCGGCATTGATCGCGTCGCCGGCCTGCTGCAATCGCAAGCCGGCCGACCCGGCACCCGGCTTCAGGCGAAAAAAAACCCGCCAAAGGCGGGTCATGTATAACCGGCTACCTCGAGTAGCCTGACAATCGGCAAGTTACTTACCGCTTGTTCACTGCGTCCTTGAATGCCTTGCCAGCCGTAAACTTGACCGTCTTTGCGGCCGGAATCTTGATGGATTCGCCGGTCTTCGGGTTGCGGCCCGTGCGCGCTGCGCGCTTTCCTGAACCGAAGCTGCCGAAGCCGATCAACTGCACTGCGTCACCTTTCGAGACAGCCTTCTTGATCACTTCGAGCAACGTGTCCAGCGTTTCGCCGGTTTGAGCCTTGCTTGCGCCGGTCTGAGCGGCTACGGCGTCGATCAATTCCTGTTTGTTCATTAAGGTTCCTTTATCAGTTTAGGTTGACACGAACAGCGCGAACGCGCCGATTATACGTGCGCAAGCCGTGCAGTCGAGTAGGGACGGCCTTCTGGCGTGCCCGTCCGACGAATCGGCGTTGTTTCGCGCGACTTCACCGGCGTTGCTCCACTTCGTCGCCTTCACGCCGCCTCTACACGCGGCGCTTGGTATGATAGCGCAGCGCAAACCCAATCAGGACAAGGGTTTCAAAGATTTACCCTTAAATTTTCGGGGCTCCCGGCCGGTTTTTTGTCGCAGGATACCTGGGTCCGATCCATGCTACGCGAGCTGATCATCGAATACGGGTTGCCGTTGGTTTTTGCCAACGTTCTCCTCGAATGTCTCGGCCTGCCGCTCCCAGCCTTGCCCACACTGGCTTTGACGGGTGCGATCGCAGTCTCGGCAAGCTTCGCTCCGGGCACTTTTTCGGCGCTGACTTCGGGCTGGCTCCCGCTTTTTCCATCGGCAGCATTCGGGCCGCTCGTGGCGATCGTCGTCACGGCGAGCATCGCCGCGCTCATCGGCGACACCCTCTGGTTCTGGCTCGGACGCCGCTACGGCAGCCGCGTGCTCGCCTTCATGTGCAAGCTCTCGCTCTCGCGCGATACCTGCGTGAGCCGCAGCGCCAGCTTCTTCGGGCGCTTCGGCGTGCGCATCCTCGCAGTGTCGAAGTTCATCCCCGGGCTTTCGACGCTGGCGATTCCCGTCGCGGGCGCAACCGGTATCGGCTTCGGCAGCTTTCTCCTCTATGACGCGCTCGGCGCACTGCTATGGTCCGGAATCGGCGTCGCGTTCGGCGCGATGTTCGCGGATCTCGTCGATACGGCGCTAGCGTGGCTCGACTGGCTCGGGCACGGCGTGATCGCGGTCGGGGCCGTCGCACTCGCGCTGTATCTCGCGGCCCGCTGGTGGCAGCGAGTGTCGCTGTTGCGCAAGCTGCGCATGGCGCGCATCGATATCGCGACGCTGCGCGCGCTGCTCGCGGGCGAGCCGCCGCCGCTCGTCGTCGACGTGCGCCGCCGCGAGCGCCGCGCGATGGATCCCTATGCGATTCCCGGCGCACTGCTTCTCGATGACGAGATCGCGTCCCGGCTTTCGGGAATCTCCCGCGACCGCAAGCTCGTGACCTACTGCGATTGCCCGAACGAAGTATCCGCGGCGCTCGCCGCCCGGGAACTGACTTCGCACGGCTTCACCGACGTCGCGCCGCTGATGGGCGGACTCGCGGCATGGCGCGCCGCCGGTTACGCGCTGGATCCGCTCCTTCTCGACGCCGCCGCGAGCGATGCGGCGCGTGTCGTCGGGAAGTCGTCGTCCGCCTGATCCTTCGGAACCCGCATCCGTAGCAAAGCTCTCCTTGATCCACATCGAATGACCGAATCCTCGCTTCTCGGGCCGCACGATCTTCCCGCGCGCTGGCGGCGCAAGCGCGTCTTTACGCTGGTCGATACGACATTCATGCATGGCGGCGTCTTTCTCGCCGCCTGGCAGAGCTGGCGCAACGACGATGCGCGCTGCGATCGACTGCACGTCGTCGCGATCGCGCCGCTCGAAGCACTCGACGATCCGCCTTCGGACGATGCATCGCCGCTCGCAGCCGAGCTCGCGCGCGCCTGGCCGATGCGCGTGCCGGGCGTGCACCGGCTGGAGTTCGATGCGGGGCGTGTGGTGCTGACGCTCGCAATCGGCGACGATGCGCACGCGTTGCTATCCGGAGTGTGGCTGCGCGCCGATGCGTTTCACATCGACATGACGGACGGGCAAGAAGCCGATGATCCGCGCAGGCTGTGCAAAACGCTCGCGCGTCTCGCGGGCGACGACGCTACCGTTTGCCTGATCGCACCCGAAGAAGCGCATGCGCAACTGCCGCGCGCGCTCGAAGCCGCGGGCTTCGAACTCGCGCCTGGCGCGTGGCCTGGTGCGTTGACCGCGCGCTTCGCGCCACGCTGGCGCGTGCGCCGCCACGAACCGCCGCTTCCTTGCGATGCGAGCGCGCGCGAAGCCATCGTCATCGGCGCGGGTCTGGCGGGCTGCGCGTTGAGTTCGCGGCTTGCCGAGCGCGGCTGGCGCGTCACGCTGATCGATCGCCACGCCTTACCCGCGCGCGATGCATCGGGCAATCCGGCGGGCGTGTTTCATCCGATCGTCTGGCGCGACGACAGCGTCGCCGCGCGCCTCACGCGCGCCGGATTTCTCCATGCGCAGCATCGCTGGCGGGCGCTCGAACACGCGGGTCACGACTTGCGAAGAAGCGATGCAGGCCTGCTTCAGATCGCCGATACGCCCGAAGACGCCGATGCGCTCGCGGCCGCCATCGCGCGCTTCGCGTACCCGCCCGACTATGTGCAGCCGGTGACGCGAACGGAAGCATCGCGGATCGCGGGCATCGAGGTCGCGCGCGGCGGCTGGTTCTTTCCGCATGGCGGCGCAATTTCGCCGGCGGCGATATGCACCGCGCAGCTCGCCGATGCATGCGATCGCATCACCACGCGAATGAATACCGAAGTGGCGCGCATCGCGCACGATGGCCGGGTCTGGCGAGCATTCGACGCGAACGGCAACGAAATCGCCGGCGCACCGGTCATGGTGCTGGCCAATGCGCACGACGCCGCGCGTCTCGCGGGCCTCTACGGTCAACCGACGCGCATCGTGCGCGGCCAACTGAGCGTCCTCGACGCACGCGCGCTCGATGCGCTGCGCGTGCCGGTGATCGGCGAAGGTTACGCGGTGCCGCTCGGCGCGCAGGGCACGCTCATCGGCGCAACTTACGACATCGACGATCCCGGCCCCGAGATTCGCGAGGCCGGGCACATCGAGAACATGGACCGCATCGCGGGCATGCTGCCCGGACTTTCGCTGCGGTCCGACGAGGTACGCCAGGGCCGCGTCGCGTTCCGCTGCGTGACGAGCGACCGCATGCCGATGATCGGCCAGCTAGCCGACGAACACATCGCGCGCCGCGATGCGCATCGATTCTCGGGCGCATGGCCGCTCGACCTGCCGCGCATGCCGGGTCTCTTCGGCGCATTCGCTTTCGGCTCGCGCGGTCTGATCTGGGCGACGCTCGCGGCCGAGCTGATCGCATCGCAGATCGAGGGCGAGCCGTGGCCCATCGAGCGGGAACTGGCCGAAGCGATCGATCCCGCGCGCTTCTTGCTACGAGCATTGCGCCACGGGGAAATCGGCCTGGCGTAGTTATCCCCGGCACGTTGTGGATAACCCGTCGAATTGCAGGCGAAAGACGTGTGCACTCGATGTGCACGTAAACGGGACAACCCGCAGGCACCGTTCGACGCCCGAAAAGTTGTTCCGGGTTTACCGCGGCGCGCGAACATGTTTACGGCCTGCTTTTGCTTTTTCCAATTGATTGAATGGAAAGACAAAATCGATGTTATCCACAGCGCGCGCGGACGCTTGTTAACTACTACTACGTTTATATACAGTAAACCTGTAAACACCTGACGGCGAGGCCATCGGCCCGCTGCAAGACAAGGAAATCCGTACGTCCGATTCATGCAACCGGTCAGCTTTTCCATTTCCGTCCGAGCTCGGCAGTCGCTTTTACTTCATAAGAATCATGCGTTTGGACTTTCTGTCAGGGGCATCGAGGTATGGCACAATCGCGCTTCTTCCTGCGTCGCGCCGTTCAGACGGCGACCGCTTCAATGGAACGATGGGTGCGCGCCAAGAATCTGATCAACGAAGCCGCATCGTCGTTTGCTGTGTCCGGCTCGGCAATCGGGCGAGCGCCGCATGCATCGTCTGTGTCACCCGGATCCAGGAACTCCGGTGCGACATCGGCGGCACGCGAAGCGCTCCGCCGCTAGCCGGACGCGTCGTCTAATTCGTGCACGGCCTGACCGTGACGCCGTGTTCGTTCGTATTTCGTTTCGCCTGAATGAACCAACGCTCGCCTGGCCGGGCGGATGCGCGTCGCCCGCGAGCGTCGCGCGGTCGATGTGACGTCACGCGACGGAACGTGCACCCGTAGCTAGCAGCAACGAAGGAGAAGCCAACACGATGAATTCGGCATTTTCATTTCTGCCCGCCTGGCCACTCGAACCCGACGCCATTCTCTGGGCCGGTCTCGCGCTCGTCACGGCGGGACTTGCCGGAGAGCTGCTTTGGCGCGCATGGCGTCTGCCGCGCATCACCGGCTATGCGGTGATCGGGCTGATCGCGGGCAACGCGGGCCTCGGCGTGATCGACTCCAGCGCGGGCGGCCTGTCGCGGCCGCTGCTCGACGTCGCGCTGGGTCTGCTGCTCTTCGAACTCGGCGGCCGGCTCGACCTGCGCTGGATTCGCCGCAATCCGCATCTGATCCTGTCGAGCATCGCCGAGTCGACGCTCACGTTCGGCCTCGTGCTGATCGCGCTGATACTCCTCAACGTGCCGACGATGCCGTCGGTCGTGATCGCCGCAATCGCGATGGCCACGTCGCCCGCGATGGTCATTCAATTGAAAACCGAGTTGCGCGCCGAAGGACAGGTCACGCAGCGTCTCCTGACACTGACCGCGCTCAACAGCATGTATGCGGTGATCGTCGAAAAACTTGCGGCGGGCGTGCTGCATCAGGAAATCTACGGCAATACGTTTGCGACCATTCTGCAGCCGCTTTATCTGCTGATCGGCTCGCTCGTGCTCGCGTTCCTGCTCGCGCGCGCGTGCAATTTGCTGGCGCGGCGCCTTCCCCCGACCGACGAGCATTCGTTCGTCGCGCTCTTCGGGCTCGTGCTGCTGGCCATCGCGGTCGCGCACATCTTCAAGCTCTCGACGATTCTGTCGCTGCTCGCCGCGGGCATCATCGTGAAGAACGCGGACGAAAGGCCGCAGTTGTGGCCGTCGCACTTCGGCTCCGCCGGATGGCTGCTCACAGTCATCCTTTTTGCACTGACGCTCACGTCGTTTCACTGGCACGATATCGCGCTCGGCGGCGTTGCGGCGCTGGGCCTGATCGTTGCGCGTTTCGTCGGCAAGCTCGTCGGCGTGCTGATTTTCGCCAGGCCGAGCGGACTCGACTGGAAGCAGGGCGTGGCGCTCGGCGTCGCACTCACGCCGATGTCAGCGCTCGCGTACCTGCTCGTCGACGATATGTACGTGCTCTATCCCGACTACGATCCCACGCTGCGCGCGATCGTCATGTGCTCCATCGTCGTGCTCCAGATCGTGACGCCGTTCGTGGTGTACCGCAGCCTTTCGGCCGTGGGCGAGCGGCGCGAATGAGCGCGCCGGGCCTGCTCAAGCATTGATCATTCAAGAGGCGCCATGGCACTCGAACCATTCATCAATTCCGAACCGTTCACGTTCGGCGTCGAGCTGGAGATCCAGGTCGTCAATACGCACGACTACGATCTGACCCGCGCCGCGTCGGACCTCATGCGTCTGATCAAGGACGAAAAGATTCCGGGCAACATTACGCCCGAAATCACCGAAAGCATGATCGAGCTTTCGACCGGCATCTGCACGACCCACGAGCAGGCCGTCAACGACTTGCGCACGATCCGCGATACGCTCGTTGCGGCGGCGGACCAGTTGAACGTCGGCCTCGCCGGCGGCGGCACGCACGCGTTCCAGCAATGGAGCGACCGGCAGATCTACGACGCGCCGCGCTTCCAGTACATCTCGGAGCTGTACGGCTATCTCGCCAAGCAGTTCACGGTGTTCGGGCAGCACGTGCATATCGGCTGTCCCGATCCGAACAGCGCGCTCTTCCTGCTGCATTCGATGTCGCGCTACATCCCGCATTTCATCGCGCTTTCAGCTTCGTCGCCCTACATTCAGGGCGTCGATACCGGGTTTCACTCGGCGCGCCTGAACTCGGTGTTCGCGTTTCCGCTTTCGGGCCGCGCGCCGTTCGTGCTGACCTGGGACAGCTTCGAGGAGTATTTCTCGAAGATGGTGAACACCGGCGTTGTAAACAGCATGAAGGACTTCTACTGGGACATCCGGCCGAAGCCGGGCTACGGCACCATCGAAGTCCGCGTGATGGACACACCGCTTTCCGTCGACCGCGCTGCCGCCATCGCCTGCTACATCCAGACGCTGTCGCGCTATCTGCTGCTCGACAAGCCGCTCACGCCCAAGGAAGACGATTACCTCGTGTACACGTTCAACCGGTTCGAGGCGTGCCGCTTCGGTCTGGAAGGCACATGCATCCATCCGCAGACGGGCGAGCGGCGCACGATCGGCGAGGACATTCTCGCAACGCTCGACGTGCTCGGTCCGCATGCCGAAGCGCTCGGCTCGCAAGCCGCACTCGCGCAGGTGGCCGACATCGCGCGCGGCACGAACGACGCGACCTGGCTGCGCGGCGTGTTCGAGAAGGAAAAATCGCTGCATGAAGCGGTTAGGCAGCAATGTCTGCAATGGCGCCAATAACGCTGCGCTCACGCCGCCAATTGGCGTCCAACTAAGGCGAAAGGCTGCTTTGATGAGAATCGAAGTGGCCTTTTTTCTTTGTTCCGTATGAAACGCGTGCATGAAGAGCAGCGGGAATAGAGGGGCACGCGCCAAGGTTTGAAGAGGAACCGATTCGGTGCCTCTAAGGTTTACTTCAACAAGTCCGTATACCTACGTAATAGTAGTTAACAATGTGCGGCACCCGCTGTGGAAAACATGGAAAAGCGGCGCAAAGTCAATGCATTAGGCAAACGATAACCCTGCGCGCTGCGCGTGCGTCGAAGCGTGCAACTTTTGGCAACGCAAAGGCGCCCGATGAGCGAGTCGGGTTATCAAGAATTCGCTCACAAACAAAGACGACGTTTTTCCACGGGTTATCCACAGTTCTGCGTGGATAATTAAGGTGTACGTTTGTTCTATGTCGCTTAGAATGACGACTTTGCTGGCATCGGGTTATAGTCGGCAGAAGCACAGCGCCACGGAGCTGCAACATAAGAGGGCGCATAACGAAGAGGGTTGCAATGTCCCCATTCAGGTACCGCCATATGGCTTGGCACGCCTGAATTTTGAGACGGCGGGGACCGAGAACGAAGGGCAGTCCGCAAGGGGTTCGCAGTACTTTCTGCGGCGGCGTTTCGAACGAGGTGTTCGCGGCGGTCTGCGCGAACGTGCCGTCAAAACACATAAGCGGAACAACAAGCGAAAGACTATGAGTGAAGGCGTTTACGGAGAGCAGGCCACGGGGCGGGTGACCCACGGCCTGCTGCGGCTGAGCACGGCGATGCGCAGCCAGGCATGGGAATGGGCGGAAGGTGCGGGGCTCACGCCGACCCAGGGTGAAATTCTCGTTCTGCTGATGCAGCGCAAGGGGCCGATGCGCCTCGGCGAGATCGCGCGTGAAACGGCGCTGACCGCTGCCACGACGAGCGACGCGGTGAGCACGCTCGAAGGCAAGGGTCTCGTCGAGAAGCGTCGCGCGATCGACGACGGCCGGGCGCTCGCGGTGCGTCTGACCGCGCGCGGCCGCACGGCGGCGAAGAAGGCGCTGCAATGGCCGGACTTCCTCGCGAAGGCCGTCGGCACGCTGCGCGAGGACGAGCAGTCGGCGTTCTATCGCACGCTGCTCAAGACGATCCGTCAGCTCGAGACGCAGCAGCAGATTCCGGCGCACCGCATGTGCCTCTCCTGCTCGCACTTCGAAGCCAGCAAGAATCCGAAGAAGACGCCGCATCACTGCGCGCTTCTGCAGATCGACATGGCGGACACCGATCTGCGTCTCGACTGTTCGGTATACGAAGAAGCCGACGTCGCCACGCAGAAGAAGAGCTGGAAGGTCTTCGCTCAGGTCGCCTGATTCCGGACCGGGAGGAGACGTCATCCGGTGGCATTGGCGCTGTGAGGCCGCGGCGAGTCGGTTAGACTGTGCCCGTCGCGCCTCGCCGCGAGGCGCGGCTCGTCACTACTTCGTCCCGAGCCACGCGCAGTCGACCTACGGAAGCCGCCGATGAAACATGAAGTCCTGGCGATTCGCCACGTCTATTTCGAAGATCTGGGCAGCCTCGAACACGTACTCGGCGACCGTGGCCACCTGGTGCGCTATCTGGACGTCGGGCGCGGCCGCATCGATGCGCCCAATCCGCTTGATCCTTCCTTGCTCGTCGTGCTCGGCGGGCCGATCGGCGCGTACGAGGACGCGGACTACCCGCACATCGCGCCGCTGCTTTCCATGCTCGAGAGACGCATCGCGGCGGGCTTGCCGACCATCGGCATCTGTCTCGGCTCGCAGCTGATCGCGCGGGCGCTCGGCGCGCGGGTGTATCCGTCCGGCGCGCCCGAGCTCGGCTGGTCGCCTCTCACGCTGACCGAAGCCGGGCGCGCATCCGCGCTGCGCCATCTCGAGGCCGACGGCAAACCCGTTCCCGTTTTCCATTGGCACGGGGATACCTTCGATCTGCCCGCCGGCGCGACGCTGCTCGCATCGACGGAGAAGTGCGCGCATCAGGCGTTTGCATGGGGCGAGCACGTGCTCGCGCTGCAATGTCATCCTGAAGTGCTCGCGGACCGCTTCGAGAGCTGGCTCGTGACTTATCCCGGCGATATCGCGAGAAGCGGCACGACCGTCGCGAAGCTGCGCGAGGAGACCGCACGGCACGGCGCCGGTCTCGAACGTGCTGCCCGCGCGATGTTCGGAGAATGGCTCGACCGTTTCGCATCCGGCGAGCGCTGACGTGTGATGATATGAGCCATCGGGCGGCGCGCCTGCGCGTGGGCGGACGACGTTCGTGCATGGAAAAAAGCCCGGTGCTATTCTCGATCGCACCTTTTCTAGCGACGAGTCCCCGACATGAGCGCGCTGTTCACCCCCGCCACCCTGCGCAGTCTTCAGCTGCCGAATCGCATTTTCATCTCGCCGATGTGCCAGTACTCCGCCGAGCGCGGCGAGGCCACGGCATGGCACATGATCCATCTGGGCCAGCTCGCGTTGTCGGGCGCGGCCATGCTGTTCATCGAAGCGACGGCCGTCGAGCCGGACGGACGCATCACGCCCGGCGATCTCGGCCTGTGGGATGACGCGACCGAAGCCGCGCTGCGTCCGGTGCTCGCCGCGATTCGCCAGTATTCGAAGATCGCCGTGACGATGCAGCTGGCGCACGCGGGCCGCAAGGCATCGAGCCGCAAGCCGTGGGAAGGCGGACAGCTGATCTCCGTCGCCGATGGAGGATGGATGACCTTTGCGCCATCGGCCGTTCCTCACAAGCCGGACGAAACGCCGCCGCTCGCGCTCGATACCGCCGGTCTCATCCGCGTGAAGGAAGCGTTCGTCGCGGCGGCGAAGCGCGCGGCGCGGCTCGGCATCGACGGCATCGAAATTCACTGCGCGCACGGCTATCTGCTGCATCAGTTCCTCTCGCCGCTCGCCAATCGGCGCACCGACGAATACGGCGGCTCGCTCGAGAACCGCATGCGCTATCCGCTCGAAATCTTCGACGCCGTGCGCGCCGCGTTTCCCGCCGACAAGCCGGTCGGCGTGCGCGTTTCCGCGACGGACTGGGTCGAAGGCGGCTGGGGCATCGAGGACACGATCGCCTTCGCGGCGGAGCTGAAGAAGCGCGGCGTCGACTGGATTGACGTGTCGTCGGGCGGCGTTTCGCCGTTGCAGAAGATTCCGCTCGCGTCGGGCTATCAGGTGCCGTTTGCACAGGCCGTGAAGGAAGCGACGGGCGTGAACACCGTCGCGGTCGGGCTGATCACCGAGCCTGCGGAAGCGGAAGAGATCGTCGCGAGCGGCAAGGCGGATTTCGTCGCGATCGCGCGCGCCATGCTCTACGATCCGCGCTGGCCATGGCACGCGGCGGCCGAGCTCGGCGCGACCGTCACGGCGCCGCCGCAGTACTGGCGCTCGCAGCCGCGCGAACTGAAGAACCTCTTCGGCGAGATCACCATCGGGCAACGTTGAAAAGTATCGAGCATCGTCGAGACGGTTGAGCATTCGCGCGCCGGGAGTGTAGGATACCGGTGTGTTGAGCGCGAGCGTTCAACCGAGCGAACGCGGCGCCTCCGAGGCCACCGCGTTTTTTTTTCATCCCGATGTTCATCCCGATCGCGCGGGAGCGAAGCGTTATTTAAGGATTCAGTCGATGAGTTCACGCAGGGTCACCGTTCGCCGCTCCGGCGTGCACGGCAAGGGCGTGTTTGCCGCGAAGCGGATCGCCGCGGGCGAGCAGGTGATGGAATACAAGGGCGAGCGCATTTCGTGGAAGGAAGCGCTGCGCCGCCATCCGCACAATCCCGACGAGCCCAATCACACGTTCTACTTCGCGCTCGACGACGGCCGTGTAATCGACGGCAAGATCGACGGCAACAGTGCGAAGTACATCAATCACTCGTGCGCGCCGAACTGCGAAGCGGAGGAAGTCGAAGGCCGCGTGTTCATTCACGCGCTGCGCGATATCGAGCCGGATGAGGAGCTGAACTACGACTACGGTCTCGTGATCGACGGTCGCATCACGAAGAAGCTCAGGAAGGAATATGAGTGCCGTTGCGGCGCGAAGAAGTGCCGCGGCACGATGCTCGCCGTGAAGAACAAGAAGAAGTAAGCCGCGCGCACGCGGCGATTCGAAGGAGCCACGGTAGTCCCGCGGCTCTTTTTCATTTGTCGTCCGGCTTCTCTTCCTTGAGCGGCATGCGCACGATGAAGCGCGCGCCGCCTTCGGGTGCATCCTCGTAATGCACGGTGCCGCCGTGCAGCACCACGATGTCGTGGACGATCGCGAGCCCCAGGCCCGCGCCGCCTTCCACGCTTTGTCCGTCGCCGCGGAAAAAGCGCTTGAAGAGATCCGGCTGCTGATCGTGCGGCACGCCCGGCCCGTTGTCCTCCACGACGACTTCGCCGAAGCGGCGGCCATCCGCATCGCGCCATTCGGTGACGGTCACCGTGATGCGCGCGCCTTCCACGCGAAACGGCGGAATGTACTTGAGCGCGTTGTCGATCAGATTCGCGAGCACTTCGCGGGTAAGCACGATGTTGCCGCGGACGATCATCGGATGCTCGTTCTCGGGATCGTCGAGGCGCTGGAAGCCGAGATCGACGCGCGCGGCAAGCGCCCGCGGCACCCATTCCGCGCCGGTTTCGAAGGCGAGCGCGGCCAGATCGAAATCGGAGAAACGCGCGGCCTGCTCGCCCGGTTCGGCGCGCGCGAGCGAGAGCAGCTGATTCGACAGGCGCACGGCCCGGTCAGCGGATGCGCGCAGCTCCTTCACCGCTTCGACCGCCTTCGCGGGATCCCGCGAACTGAGCGCCTGCTCCGCGTGCAGCTTGACCGCCGTCAACGGCGTGCGCAGCTGATGTGCGGCGTCGGCGATGAACTTGCGCTGCGCGTCGAGCGCCGTCTGCAGGCGCACGAGCAGGCCGTTCATCGCGCTCGTGAGCGGGCGGATCTCGCCGGGCACGTAGGTCTCGTCGACGGGCTCCAGCGAGATGTGCGTCTGCTGATTGAGCGCGTCGGCGAGATCGGTGAGCGGGTTCAACTGCTGATTCACGACACGCCAGACGATCACCCAGCCGGCGAGCAGCAGCAACGCGAGCGGCATCATGATGGCGATCAGGAATTCCACCGCGATGCGATAGCGCGAGCCGACACGCTGCGCCACTTCCACCACGATCGGATTGCCGTGCGGCTGCGGCACGCGCACTTGCGCCGCGCGCACGCTCACGCCCTGGAAGTGCGTCTCGAAAACGTAGGCGTAGTGGATGCGCCGCACGCTGGTGCCCGTCAGCGGAAGATCGGGCTCGCCGGCGATTTCCTCGTCGCCCGTGCTGATGCGGTAGATGAGCTGCTCGACAGGGTCGGAGAACATCGCCTGCGCGAGCGGTGGAACGGTGACGGGCGCATCGACGCCCGCGAGCTGGATCTGCTTGGAGATGGCGGTGGCGAGATCCGCAAGCGAGCGGTCCACGACGTGCTGCGTGTATTGCCACGCGAGCCAGTACGCCATGAGGCCGCTCATCAGCGCGAGCAGGGACAGCGGCGCGGCGAGGCGGCGCAGCAGCGTGCGCCGCAGGCTCGGCGGCGCCGGAGTCTCGGTGGTTTTCGATCGCGCCAGATCGAGCCAGTCTTCGCGGGCGAAACGCTGGTCGCCCGCACGCCGGGTGGGAAATCGCAAGGCGGTCTATCGCGGCGGCGGAGCCGAAAACGTCAAGCCGCCTGACGAATCTCCTGAAGGAGGTAGCCGAAGCCGCGCACCGTCACGATCTCGACCCGCGTGTTTTCGAGCTTCTTGCGCACGCGATGCACGTAGACTTCGATGGCCGTATCGCCGAGATCGCCGCCGAAATGCGTCAGATGATCCTGCAGTTGCGCCTTGCTCACGACACGGCCGTGGCGCAGCAGCAGCATTTCCAGCACGGCGAACTCGCGCGGCGAGAGTTCAAGCGGACGCTCGTCGTTGAAGATACGGCGATCGACGCCCGAGAGACGCAAGCCGCCCAGCGACACCTCGGGGCGCGGCACGTCGCCGTGCGGGCCGCTGCGGCGCATGACCGCGCGGATGCGCGCCTCGAGCTCCTGCGGCTCGAAGGGCTTCAGCATGTAATCGTCGGCGCCGCTGTTCAGGCCCTGCACGCGATCGTGCAGTTCGTCGCGCGCGGTGAGAATGATCACCGGCGTGTGGCGGTTGCCCTGGCGGAAACGCGAGAGCAGCGTCATGCCGTCGATGCCAGGCAGGCCCAGATCGAGAATGACGAGCTCATGGCGGTTCTGCGCGAGCGCCTGCTCGGCGAAGATGCCGTCGTGCACCATGTCGACCGTGAAGCCGGATTGTTCGAGGCTGCTTTGAATGCCGCGCGCGATGGGGCGGTCGTCTTCGATCAGAAGGATTCGCATGGAGTCGCTCAAGTACAATGGGTTGAGCTCAGGCCGGCGGGGCGATCAGTTGCATGTTGCGTGCGCGGTGACACGCACGAAACGACACGCACGACGCAGCGGCGCGGGCTCGAGCCGGTTCAAAACTCACTTCTCATGCGGCGTTGCGCGACCGTTTCTGAAGCCGCGAGCGGCCGTACACCGAATGTCTTTCTGCCCGGACATGGCTGTCATCTCGATCAACGAACTCGAAGCCGCGATCAACTACTGGCGCGGCCGCTCCCCGTCTAGCGGCGACGAACTCACCCTCTGCAAGGAGGCGAGCGCGCTGTCCAGGCCCTATGCGCTGCTGATTGTACAGCGTCAGTCCAGCCTGCCACCCGAGGAGCTGGACGACGAGGCGCTCGCCGCCTGGAAAGCTTACGATCGCTTCAAGAATGGCATTCAAGACTGAAAGTTGAAAGGCCTGTTTTCTTTCTTTTTGCTGTACAAATGCTTCCGGATACCAGGATTTCGCGCGATTGCGCGTGATTTGCGGCTTTCGGCACTGTCATCGTTCGTAACACGCACGTTACCTTGTTTTCCGTAGTAAGGATTCGTTCAGGTGCGCGCGAAACGGCACTTTCCCGCAAGGGGTATGTGAGCAGGCGCGCGGCAATGCGATAAAGTCGCATTTGCCATCGTTTCCGCGCGTATCCGCCTCATGCTCGATCTCGACCATTTCGACCTCGCCCTGCTCGACGTGCTCCAGCGCTTCGGCCGCGCCACGCATCAGCAATTGGGCGAGCAAGTGCCGCTCTCGCCGTCGCAGATCGGCCGGCGTCTGCAGAGGCTCGAAGCGGCGGGCGTGATCGAAGGGTATCGGGTGGTCTTGCGGCCCGAAAAGCTGGGTCTGGGCGTAACGGCGTTCACGAGCCTGAAGCTCAAGCATCACGGCGATTCGATCATCGAGCAGTTTCAGCAGCAGATCGAGATGCTGCCCGAAGTGCTCGAATGTCACGCGACGGTCGGCGACGCCGATTATCTGCTGCGCATCGTCGCGCCGGATCTGAATGCGCTTTCAGGCTTCGTCATGAAGAAGCTGATGCGCGTGCCGGGCGTCGACAGTGTGCGCTCGAACATCGTGCTCACGACGTTCAAGCGCAACGGTCCGCTGCCGCTCACTCACCTCGCCGGCGACGCTTCCTGAGCCGGGTTCAGCAGATCCACATAGGCGAGCGGCACCAGATCCGCTTCGCCGACGCCCAGGCGCGCGAACATGTCGTGCGCTTCCCGCTCGCCGCCGGCTTCGTCGTCGTCCTGGCCGAGCACCACTTCCAGTTCGATGAAATCGCCCAGGCCGTCGACGCGGTCGAGATGAATGCGCGTGCGCCCGACGAGATACACATGCCGCTCCTTCGAGACGATGCCGCGCGTCGTCAGCGCCTGGGCGAGCAACGCGTGCATCGCTTCAGGGTTCGTCACCGGGCTGCGCGAGTAGTAGGAAACCTTCGGACCGTCGCGGTCGTCGCGCTGGTAGAAGATCAGCTCGGAGGGCGTGCCGTCGTCGAACTGGCGCAGCTTGAGGCGGCCGGTCGGCACGTCGTAGAAGAAATCTTGCTGGCGAAACACCAGCGGCGCGTCGGTGGCGAGCGCGGCCGCGCGTTCGCGCAATTGCTCGAATTGGTGCGCGCGGGCCTTGATTTCGATGTTGCGTGCCATGAAGAATCCTCGAACACGGTTGGATGGATGAGCGAGGGCTCAGACTAGCAAACATTCGATGAAGCGCGCTTGAATGCCCACGCGCGCCGCCTCGGGATTTCCACTTGGACGGTTTTCAAACGGCCCACTGCGCGTCGATCAGCCGCAGGGCTGCCGCGATCGCCGGTTCCTCGCGGCGCTCCGCGAGGGCGACGAACGAGAGCTGAGTCGGCACGGTGACGTCTTCGACGATCGTCAGCGCATGGGCATGCGCCTCGCCGATCGCGATCGAATCCCGCGCGAGCGAGAGACCGACGCCCGATTTGACGAGATCGAGCATCGAAGGCTCCTGATCCACTTCCGCGACGATCACCGGCATCGCGCCCGCCTCGCGGAAGATCCGCGACAACAGCCGGTTGTGCGCGGACTCGGGCGGCGTCCAGATCCACGGCAGCTTCGCGAGCGCCACCCAGCTGCGCTTGCCCTTGTTCACGCGGTTGTGCCAGCCCGCCGGCGCGAGCACGCGATAGATGAACGGCGTGAGACGGACGACATGGAAGCGTTCGCCGTCGCGCGTGCCGTCGGCGGACGGGTCACCAATGTAATAGCCGACATCCAGATCGCGTGTCCGCACGCGCTCGAGCACCCAGCCGGACATGCCGTGCCGCAGCGATGTCTCGATGCGCGGATGCGTCTCCACCAGCTGCCGCAGAAAGCCGCCGAGACGCAGAAATCCGGGATCGAGAATCGTGCCGATGCGCAGCGTGCCGCTCACCTCGTGACGCAGCGCGGCAGCGGCGCGCTGGACGTCGGCGGCGGCGGCGAGCGCGCGCTCGGCGTGCGGCAGCAGCGCCTCGCCGTCGCGCGTCAGAAGCAGGCCGTGCGAGGTGCGCGAGAACAGCACGACGCCCAGCATCTCCTGCAGGTTCTTGATCTGCAGGCTGACCGCCGGCTGCGTGAGATGCAACTGCGCCGCGGCGCGCGTCAGGTTGCCTTCGCGTGCGACGGTGAGAAAGGCGCGCAGCAGGGTGTAGTCCATCGGCCGATATTAACGCGACTTATATCGCAGTTGAACATATCTCATTGGATTCCGGAGCGCATACGGCATTACCCTCCGGTTATTCACATAAAAGAGAGACATCATGGGCGAGACACACCGGAGCGAGGCGCGCGTCGCCGCGTTGACGCATTACATCGGCGGCAAGCGCGTCGAAGGCAGGAGCGAGCGCTTCGGCGATGTCTTCAATCCGGCGACCGGCGCCGTCTCCACGCGCGTGCCGCTCGCGGGCGCACCGGAAGTCGACGCCGCCGTGGCCGCCGCCAAAGCTGCGTTCCCCGAATGGAGCGAGACGGCGCCGATCAAGCGCGCTCGCGTGCTCTTCAAGTTCAAGCAACTGCTCGACGAGCATCACGACGAACTCGCCGAAATCATCACGCGCGAGCACGGCAAGGTGTTCAGCGACGCCAAAGGCGAAGTGATGCGCGGCATCGAGATCGTCGAGTTCGCTTGCGGCATTCCCAACCTGCTGAAGACGGATTTCACCGATCAGATCGGCGGCGGCATCGACAACTGGAATCTGCGCCAGCCGCTCGGCGTGGTCGCGGGCATCACGCCGTTCAATTTCCCGATGATGGTGCCGTGCTGGATGTTCCCCATCGCCATCGCGACGGGCAATACGTTCGTGTTGAAGCCGTCGGAGCGCGATCCTTCGGCATCGATTCGCCTCGCCGAACTGTTGAAGGAAGCCGGCTTGCCCGATGGCGTGTTCAACGTCGTTCATGGCGACAAGACCGCCGTCGATGCGCTGCTCGCGCACAAGGATGTCGAGGCGCTTTCGTTCGTCGGCTCGACGCCGATCGCCGAATACATCTACACGGAAGGCACGAAGCACGGCAAGCGCGTGCAGGCGCTGGGCGGTGCGAAGAACCACCTCGTCGTGATGCCCGATGCGGATCTCGATCAGGCCGTCGATGCGCTTGTCGGCGCAGCTTATGGTTCGGCAGGCGAGCGCTGCATGGCGATCTCCGTTGCGGTCGCGGTGGGCCATATCGCCGATGAACTGATCGAGCGCCTCACGCCGCGCGTGAAATCGCTCGTCATCAAGAACGGCATGGAAAGCGACGCCGAAATGGGTCCGCTCGTGACCGCCGCGCATCGCGCGAAGGTGGAAGGCTATATCGAAGCGGGCGTGAAGTCGGGCGCGACGCTCGTCGTCGATGGGCGCGGGCACGAGGTCGAAGGCCACGAGAACGGCTTCTTCCTCGGCGGCACGCTGTTCGACAACGTGAAGACGGACAGCACCATCTACAAGGAAGAGATCTTCGGTCCAGTGCTTTCGGTGGTGCGCGTGCCGGATTTCGCGAGCGCGGTCGAGCTCATCAACAAGCATGAGTTCGCGAACGGCGTGTCGTGCTACACGACCGATGGCGGCGTCGCGCGCGCGTTCTCGCGGCAGATCAGGGTGGGCATGGTCGGCATCAACGTGCCGATCCCGGTGCCGATGGCGTGGCATTCGTTCGGCGGCTGGAAGCGTTCGCTGTTCGGCGATCACCATGCATACGGCGAGGAAGGCGTGCGCTTCTATACGCGCTACAAGAGCGTGATGCAGCGCTGGCCCGACAGCATCGCCAAGGGCGCCGAGTTCACGATGCCGGTGGCGAAGTAAGCGAAGCATCACCGTGTGAGGCGAGCCGCAAAAGACGGCAAGGAGACATCGATGAAACAGAACACACGAAAGCTCGAAGGCGAATTCGACTACATCATCATCGGCGCGGGTACGGCCGGATGCGTGCTCGCCAATCGCCTCACCGAAGATCCGAACGTGAACGTGCTGCTGCTCGAAGCGGGCGGCAAGGACGACTATCACTGGATTCATATTCCGGTCGGCTATCTGTACTGCATCGGCAATCCGCGCACGGACTGGCTCTACAAGACGCAGGCGGAACCGGGCCTCAACGGACGCACGCTGGCATATCCGCGCGGGCGCGTGCTCGGCGGATGCTCGTCGATCAACGGCATGATCTACATGCGCGGCCAGCGCGAAGACTACGACGACTGGGCGCACATCAGCGGCGATCCGAACTGGTCGTGGGATTCGGTGCTGCCCATCTTCATGCGCAGCGAGGATCATCACGGCGGCGGGAATCAATGGCATGGCTCGGGCGGCGAATGGCGCGTCGAGAAGCAGCGCCTGAAGTGGAAGATTCTCGAAACCTTCGCGCAAGCCGCGCAGCAAAGCGGCATTCCCGCCACCAGCGACTTCAATCGCGGCGACAACACGGGCGTCGGTTACTTCGAAGTGAACCAGCGCGGCGGCATCCGCTGGAACGCGGCGAAGGCCTTTTTGCGCGAAGCGATGAAACGTCCCAATCTCACGACGATCACCGGCGCGCATACGCAACGGCTCGTCTTCGAAGGCGTGCGCTGCGTCGGCGTCGAATATCGCGGCGGCGATATCGACTACGTTGCCCGCGCGCATTGCGAAGTCATTCTCAGCGCGGGCGCGGTGAATTCGCCGCAGATTCTCGAGCTGTCGGGCATCGGCAATGGCGCGCGTCTGCAACGTCTGGGCATCGATGTCGTGAAGAGCCTGCGCGGCGTCGGCGAAAATCTGCAGGACCACTTGCAATTGCGAATGGCCTACAAGGTCAATGGCGTGCGCACGCTCAACACCTTGTCGGCGCATTGGTGGGGCAAACTTTTCATCGGCATGCAGTACGCGTTGACGAGAAGCGGCCCGATGTCGATGGCGCCGTCGCAGCTCGGCGCGTTCGCCAGGTCCGATCCCGACGATGCATCCATCAAGCGGCCCGATGTCGAATACCATGTCCAGCCCTTGTCGCTCGAACGCTTCGGCGAGCCGCTGCATCCGTTCAATGCATTCACCGCTTCCGTGTGCAACCTGCGGCCGACCTCGCGCGGCAGCGTGCATATCGAATCGCCGGATGCGCATGCGGCGCCGCTGATCGCGCCAAATTATCTGTCGACGGACCGCGACCGCGAAGTCGCGGCGAACGCGCTGCGTCTCACGCGGCGCATCGTCAGCGCGCCCGCGATGGCGCCCTATGCGCCCGAGGAGATTCTTCCGGGCATTCGGTACCAGACGCAGGAAGAGCTGGTCGAGGCCGCGGGCAATGTCGGCACGACGATCTTCCATCCGGTCGGCACGTGCCGCATGGGCACGGACAACGATCCGGGCGCGGTCGTCGACAGCCGCCTGCGCGTGATCGGCGTGCGGGGTTTGCGCGTGGTCGATGCATCGGTGATGCCGACCATCACATCGGGCAACACGAATTCGCCGACGCTGATGATCGCGGAGCGCGCGAGCGAGATGATCCGCGAGGACCGGCGCGGCATCGAAGCACAGGAAGTGATCGCGACGGCGCTTGCGTGACAGATCGATGACGTGCATGCCTCACATGTTGAGATGGCGCAGGTATGGCACGGCCATGGCATCGCATAAGGCAATGCTTATATGCGCACGGAATAAGCACTGACCATGCCCCTATTGCGTGCATGCGCCGAGCTTCCAAGCAATTCGTTAGTTAGTGCAAATCCCAATGATTGCGCTGCATCATTGGCGCGACAATGGCCCCGAATCAAGTGATGCTCGGCATACCTCGTGCACACTTTGTGCGGCCGCAACAGCGGTGTACGAAGCGAAGCAGTACCGGAATGGAGACAACGTTCGGTGCGCGCGGATAGAAAAAAATAAGGCGCAGGCGAAACCGGTTTGCCCAGCGCCTCACTTCGCATGGAAGGGGACATGATTCTCGGCGACACCATTCTGGAAACGCGAGGGCTCACGAAGGAATTCAAAGGCTTCACGGCCGTGAATGGCGTGAACCTGCGCGTTCGCCGCGGCTCGATCCATGCGCTGATCGGACCGAACGGCGCAGGCAAGACTACCTGCTTCAATCTGCTCACCAAGTTTCTCGAGCCCACTGCGGGTAAGATCGTTTTCAACGGCACTGACATCACACGCGAGCGCCCGGCGCACATCGCGCGGCGTGGCATCATCCGCTCGTTCCAGATTTCCGCCGTGTTTCCGCATTTGACGGTGCTGCAGAATGTCCGTATCGGCCTGCAGCGGCAACTGGGCACATCGTTTCATTTCTGGCGCAGCGAACGTTCGCTCGAACAACTCAACGATCGCGCGATGGATCTGCTCACGCAAGTCGGTCTTACCGATTTCGCGGATACGAAAACGGTCGAACTCTCCTACGGCCGCAAGCGCGCGCTCGAGATCGCCACGACGCTCTCGATGGAGCCCGAGCTCATGCTCCTCGACGAACCGACGCAAGGCATGGGCCACGAAGACGTCGATCGCGTCACCGCGCTGATCAAGAAAGTGTCGGCGGGCCGCACCATCCTGATGGTCGAGCACAACATGAACGTGATCGCGGGCATCTCCGACACCATCACCGTGCTTCAGCGTGGCGAAGTGCTCGCCGAAGGCAGCTACGCGGAAGTGTCGAAGAATCCGCTCGTGATGGAAGCCTACATGGGCAGCGCCGATGCGGCGCTCACCGGAGCGCATGCATGAGTACGATCGTGGAGGAACGCCGCTCGCTGAACGCGAACGGCGGGGCGGGCAATACGCCCGCGCTGGAAATTTCGGGCCTGCAGGCGTGGTACGGGGAATCGCACATTCTGCATGGCGTGGACCTCAGGGTGAATCGTGGCGAAGTGGTCACGCTGCTCGGGCGCAACGGCGCGGGCCGTACGACCACGCTCAGAGCCATCATGGGTCTGACCGGGCGGCGCACGGGCTCGATCCGCGTGGGCGGACACGAAACCATCGGCTTGCCCACACACAAGATCGCGCATTACGGGATCGGCTATTGTCCGGAGGAGCGCGGCATTTTTTCGAGCTTGTCCTGCGAGGAAAACCTGCTTTTGCCGCCGCTGATCGGCAATCCGAAGGAGGCGATGTCGCTCGACGAGCTCTACTCGATGTTCCCGAACCTGAAGGAGCGCCGCGCCAGCCAGGGCACGCGTCTTTCGGGCGGCGAGCAGCAGATGCTGGCCGTCGCGCGCATTCTGCGCACGGGCGCGAATCTGCTTCTGCTCGATGAAATCTCGGAAGGGCTCGCGCCGGTCATCGTGCAGACGCTCGCGCGCATGATTCTCATGCTGAAGTCGCGCGGCTACACGATCGTCATGGTCGAACAGAATTTTCGTTTCGCGGCGCCGCTCGCGGACCGCTTTTACGTGATGGAGCACGGAAACATCGTCGAGCATTTCGGCGCGGGGGAACTCGAGGCGAAGATGCCGGTGCTGCACGAATTGCTCGGGGTGTAATCGATCGCATTCGCTCATTGGTTCATTTCTAGCGCAGCACATCATCAGGGCACCACCAGTAGCACCGCAACAATCAAAAACTCATGGAGACTGGAATGAAAAAGAAGACCCTCGCGCGCCTCTCTACTCTTTGCTTTGCGGCTGCGGCGGCGAGTGTGGCGGCAATGAGCAGCAGTGCATACGCCGCCGACGGCAACAGCGTGAAGATCGGCTTCGTCACCGACCTCTCGGGCCTCTACGCGGACATCGACGGCCAGGGCGGCCTCGAAGCCATTCGCATGGCGATCGCGGATTTCGGCGGCAAGGTGAACGGCAAGCCCATCGAGCTCGTCTATGCGGATCACCAGAACAAGGCCGATATCGCGGCCTCGCGTGCGCGCGAGTGGATCGACCGCGACGGCGTGAACGTGATCATCGGCGGCACGAACTCGGCAACCGCGCTTTCCTCCGCGCAAGTCGCGGCTGAAAAGAAGGTGCCGTACATCAACATCGGCGCGGGCGCGGACAACCTGACCAACGAGCAATGCTCGCCCTACACGGTCCACTACGCCTACGACACGATGGCGCTCGCGAAAGGCACCGGTTCCGCGGTGACGAAGCAGGGCGGCAAGACCTGGTACTTCCTGACTGCCGATTACGCGTTCGGCAAGGCGCTGGAAAAGAACACGTCGGATGTCGTCAAGGCCAACGGCGGACAAGTGCTCGGCGAAGTGCGCCATCCGCTGTCCGCGTCGGACTTCTCGTCGTTCCTGCTGCAGGCGCAGGGCTCGAAGGCGCAAGTGCTCGGCCTCGCCAATGCGGGCGGCGACACGATCAACTCGATCAAGGCGGCGAAGGAGTTCGGCATCACGAAGTCGATGAAGATCGCCGCGCTGCTCATCTTCATCAACGATATCCACAGCCTTGGGCTCGAGACGACGCAGGGGCTCGTCGCGACCGACAGCTGGTACTGGAACAAGGACGAGAACACGCGCAAGTGGGCGCAGCGCTACTTCGGCAAGATGAAGAAGATGCCGTCGAGCCTCCAGGCCGCCGACTACTCCGCCGTGACGACCTACCTGAAGGCGGTGCAGGCGGCCGGCACGACCGACAGCGACAAGGTCATGGCGCAGTTGCACAAGGCGAAGATCGACGACTTCTACGCGAAGGGCTACATCCGCGAGGATGGCTCGATGATCCACGACATGTACCTGATGGAAGTGAAGAAGCCGTCGGAGTCGAAGGAGCCGTGGGACTACTACAAGATCACCGCGACGATTCCGGGGGATCAGGCGTTCGGCACGAAGGCGGAGTCGCGCTGCAAGCTCTGGAAGTAAGCGTTCGGTAGTGCTTTAGCGCGTTCGCGCGGCGGGCGGCCGGAAGGGCTGCCTTGCCGCCGCTCCCGCGTCAACACGTTTCTGACGGCAGGTTCAATGGAAATTTTCGGCATTCCACTCGCCGCGATGATGAGCCAGCTGTTGCTCGGGCTGGTGAACGGCTCGTTCTACGCGATCCTGAGCCTCGGGCTCGCGGTGATCTTCGGCCTGCTCAACGTCATCAATTTCGCGCACGGCGCACTCTTCATGCTGGGCGCCATGCTGGCGTGGATGGGCTACTCCTATTTCGACGTCCCGTACTGGGCGATGCTCGTGCTCGCGCCGGTCATCGTCGGGCTGTTCGGCGTCGTCGTCGAGCGTTCGATGCTGCGCTGGCTCTACAAGCTCGACCATCTGTACGGGCTCTTGCTCACCTTCGGCCTCACGCTCGTGATCGAAGGCGTGTTCCGCTCGATCTATGGTTCGTCGGGCCAGCCTTACGACGTGCCCTCGGTCCTTTCCGGCGCGACCAATCTCGGCTTCATGTTCCTGCCGAACTATCGCGCGTGGGTGGTGGTCGCGTCGCTCGCGGTGTGCTTCGCGACATGGTTCGTGATCGAGAAGACGCGTGTGGGCGCGTATCTGCGCGCGGGCACGGAGAATCCGAAGCTCGTCGAGGCGTTCGGCGTCAACGTGCCACTGATGATCACGCTCACTTACGGCTTCGGCGTCGCGCTCGCGGCGTTCGCGGGCGTGCTCGCGGCGCCCGTCATCCAGGTTTCGCCGCTGATGGGCCAGTCGATGATCATCACCGTGTTCGCGGTCGTCGTGATCGGCGGCATGGGCTCGATCATGGGTTCGATTCTGACGGGCCTGCTGCTCGGCGTGATCGAGGGCTTCACGCGCGTGTTCTATCCGGAAGCGTCCGCGACGGTCGTCTTCGTCATCATGGCGATCGTGTTGATGATTCGCCCGGCAGGACTCTTCGGCAAGGAAAAATGATGCAGAGAAAAGCGCTCTACGGCCTGTTGCTCGTCGGCCTGATCGTGGCGCCGTTCATCGGCGTGTATCCCCTGTTCATGATGAAGGTGCTGTGCTTCGCGCTCTTCGCGGCGGCGTTCAACCTCTTGATCGGCTATACGGGGCTGCTGTCGTTCGGGCACGCGATGTTTCTCGCGACCGCCGGCTACATCACCGGTTATGCGATCCAGACGCTCGGTTTGACGCCCGAACTCGGCGTGATCGTGGGCACGGCCGCCGCGACGCTGCTCGGCCTCGTGGCCGGCTTGCTGGCGATCCGGCGCCAGGGCATCTACTTCGCGATGGTCACGCTCGCGCTCGCGCAGATGGTGTACTTCGTCTTTCTGCAGGCGCCGTTCACGCACGGCGAGGACGGCCTGCAGGGCGTGCCGCGCGGCAAGCTCTTCAATGCCATCGACCTCGGCAACGACGTCACGCTCTACTACGTCGTGCTCATCGTGATGCTGCTCGCGTTCGCGCTGATCGTGCGCATCGTGCATTCGCCGTTCGGGCAGGTGCTGATCGCGATCAAGGAGAACGAGCCGCGCGCGGTCTCGCTCGGCTACGACACGTCGCGCTACAAGCTGCTCGCGTTCGTGCTGTCGGCGGGTCTCGCGGGTCTGGCGGGTGCGCTCAAGACGGTCGTGCTCGGCTTCGAAACGCTCGGCGACGCCTACTGGACGATGTCCGGCCTGGTCGTCCTGATGACGCTCGTCGGCGGCATGAGCACGATGTTCGGGCCGCTGCTCGGGGCCGCGATCATCGTCGCGCTGGAAGACCGGCTCGGCGACATCGGCAGCGGCATCGCGCGGCTCACCGGCATGACATGGTTCAACTCGCTGGGCGAATCGGTGACGATCGTGACGGGCATCATTTTCATCGCGTGCGTGCTGGCGTTCCGCCGGGGGATCGTCGGGGAGATCGTCGCGCGGGTCCGGCCTCTGCAGGGCTGAGGCGATTTGATTTGCGATACGAACAATTTGATGGAAGCAAAAAACTCGCGATATATTGCAAGAAATACGCCCCTTAGGGGTGCTTTCGTGCACCACTAGGGTAAATGCTAGGTTGTCGTGCAGTGTTGCGTTCTTTAACATGCGTCCTAGTTCTGTTGCACCCAAGATTTTTTGAGGTGGAGAACGAGGAGACATGAGGCACAAAGTGCCCGACCGAAAGCGCTGTTGGATGAGTCCAACAGCGCTTTTTTATTTGCCCGTTGATAATACGAAATAATCTCGCGGGCATTTTACAGCGGGATATTCCCGAGGGATTTTCCTTCCTGCGCGCGGCGTTGCAAAGGCGTTGAAAAGCCCCGCCGAAGTGCGTCGGAAAGCCTTCAAAACGCTTGCTGGGCGGCGCTTTCGTCCGTTAAACTGCATTTCCCGACCCATTGGTCGGCGATTATTTGCGGGTGCGAGTCACGGGCTGGCCGCAGGCAGTTCTTCACGAAGAAACACGATTTACGGGGCGCAAATCAATGAAGTCGGCTTTACGCGGTAAGGCGGTCGCAATGGCCGTCGCGGGATTATCGGCGGTATTCAGCAATCAGGTTTTGGCGGGCGTGAAAATAGGCGTGACGGTTTCGGCGACCGGGCCGGCCGCCTCGCTCGGCATTCCCGAAAAGAACACGATCTCGCTGCTGCCCAAGGAAATCGCGGGACAGAAGATGCAATACATCGTCCTCGACGACGCCACCGATTCCACTCAAGCCGTCAAGAACGCGCGCAAGCTCACGAGCGAGGATCACGTCGACGCGCTCGTCGGTTCGACTGTCGTGCCCAATTCGCTCGCGATGATCGACATCGCCGCGGAAACGCAGACGCCGATGATCTCGATGGCCGCGGCCGCGAGCATCGTCGAGCCCATGGACGCCAAGAAGGCATGGATCTTCAAGACGCCGCAGAACGACATCCTGATGGCCACCGCGATTGCGCAGCACATGTCGAATCACGGCGTGAAGACGGTCGCGTTCATCGGTTTTAGCGACGCCTACGGCGAGAGCTGGTTCAAGGAATTCTCGAAGTCGGCCGATCTCGCGAAGCTGAAGATCGTCGCAAACGAGCGCTTCGCGCGCAACGATGCATCGGTCACGGGCCAAGTGCTCAAGATGATGTCGCAGAATCCGGACGCGGTGCTGATCGCGGGGGCGGGCACGCCGGCCGCGCTGCCGCAGAAGACGCTCAAGGAGCGCGGCTACAAGGGCAAGATCTATCAGACGCACGGCGTCGCCAATAACGACTTCCTGCGCGTGTGCGGCAAGGATTGCGAAGGCACGTTCCTGCCCGCGGGTCCGCTGCTCGTCGCGGAGCAGCTGCCCGACAGCAATCCCGTGAAGCAGGCCGCGCTCACGTACAAGAAGGCCTATGAAGGCGCGTATGGCGCGGGCTCGGTGTCGACCTTCGGCGGTCACGCGTGGGACGCAGGCCTCATCCTGCAGCGCGCGATTCCCGCCGCGCTGAAGAAGGGGCAGCCCGGCACGCCGGCATTCCGCGAAGCGTTGCGCGCGGCCATCGAAGAGACGAGGAATCTGCCCGCATCGCACGGCATCTTCAACATGAGCCCCAACGATCACTCCGGACTGGACCAGCGCGCGCGCGTGATGGTGGAGATCGTCGGCGGCAAATGGAAGCTCTCGGGCAACTGACGGAATCGCATGTGAGCTGATTCGGAGAACAAAGGCGCGTTGCAAGGTAACGCGCCTTTTTTTCTGCGCTGTGCAGTGAAACAGCCGCGGCGAAAGAAGAGGGCGCATAGCCTCGCATGCAGCCGCGCAACGGTCAGGGAAAACCACCCTAGGCACGCAGTAACGCGGTAAATAGATTGGGGCGGCTCTTTGATTGGCCCAAAGAAGCTGCATCGATAACAACTCGCAGCAGCGCACCGCAGGGGTGCGTGCTGGCAAAAACGAGCAAGTCGCGTTTGGAGACAAGCAATGAAAACGAAGCAGGCATGGATCAGGACGAGCATCGCGCTCGCCATCGCGGGCAGCGCGCTCGCAGGCGCGGGCGCGGCGCTCGCGCAAGTGAAGATCGGCGTGACGCTCTCGGTGACGGGACCGGCCGCATCGCTCGGGATTCCCGAGAAAAATACATTCGCGCTCCTGCCGAAGGAAATCGGCGGGAAGTCGGTCGAGTACATCGTGCTCGATGACGGCTCCGACACGAGCCGCGCCGTGCAGAACACACGCAAGCTGATCGACGAGGATCACGTCGATGCGATCGTCGGCTCCACCGTGACGCCGAACTCGCTCGCCATGATCGATCCGGCCGCGGCCGGCAAGACGCCGATGATCTCGATGGCCGCATCGGCCGCGATCATCGCGCCGATGGATGCGAAGAAGGCGTGGGTCTTCAAGACCCCGCAGAACGATGCATTGATGGCCGACGCGATCGCGAGCTACATGGAGAAGCACGGCGTGAAGACGGTGGGCTTCATCGGCTTCGCGGATGCCTACGGCGACGGCTGGTACAACGTCTTCAACACGGCGGCGACGGCGCACAAGCTGAAGATTGTCGCGAACGAGCGGTATAACCGCACGGATACGTCGGTGACCGGCCAGGTGCTGAAGACGATGGGCGCGAACCCGGACGCGGTGCTGATCGCGGGCGCGGGCACGCCGTCGGCGCTGCCTGCGAAGGCGCTGAAGGAGCGCGGATACAAGGGCAAGGTCTATCAGACGCACGGCGTCGCCAACAACGACTTCCTGCGGGTGTGCGGCAAGGACTGCGAGGGGGAGATCCTGCCCGCGGGTCCGGTGCTCGTGACGGAACAACTGCCGGAAAGCAATCCGGTGAAGAAGTCGTCGGCGGCCTACAAGGACGCGTATGAAAAGGCCTACGGCGCGGGCTCGCTCTCGACCTTCGGCGGCCATGCGTGGGACGCGGGCCAGATGCTCCAGCGCGCGATTCCCGAAGCGCTGAAGAAAGGCCAGCCGGGCACCGAGGCGTTCCGCGAGGCACTGCGCGCCGCGCTCGAAAACCTGAAGGACCTGCCCGTGTCGCACGGCATCATGAACATGACGCCGACCGATCACAACGGCTTCGACAATCGCGCGCGCGTGATGGTGCAGATCGTCGACGGCAAGTGGAAGCTGCTGAACGACTGAGCTTCGCGAGACGCGCTTCATCGCGCGTTCCTGTTTCTTAATTTCGAGATGACCTGGCGGCGCACCGGCAACGGCGCGCCGCTTTGACCATGTTCCGGCGGATGCCGTTTTCGATCCGCCTGTTTTGCAGAAGCTCCGAAGAGGAAGTATGGACTTATCGATTGCGGCCATTCTCGCGCAGGACGGGATCACCACGGGTGCGATCTATGCCTTGCTCGCGCTCGCCCTGGTGCTCGTGTTCTCCGTGACGCGCGTCATTTTCATTCCGCAGGGCGAGTTCGTCGCGTACGGCGCGCTCACGCTGGCCGCGCTGCAGACGCAGAAGCTGCCGGCGACCTGCTATCTGCTCATCGCGATGGGCGTGGGCTGCTTCATCGCCGAAGTGGCGGGCATCGCGCGGCATCCTGCGCGATATCACCAGATCGGCCGCCTGCTGGCCGTGCTGGCGGGGAAGTATCTGCTGTTTCCCGCCGCTGTGGGGGGATTCACGCAAGCGGTCTTCGCCCAGCCTCTGCCGATGATCGCGCAGATTGCGCTGACGCTTCTGATCGTCGTGCCGATGGGTCCGTTCGTCTACCGGCTCGCGTATGAGCCGATCGCGGAGGCGAGCACGCTGTTGCTGCTGATCGTCGCGGTGGCCGTGCACTTCGCGATGGTCGGGCTCGGACTCGTCATGTTCGGCGCGGAAGGCTCGCGCACGACGGCGTTCTCCGACGCGAGCTTCAATCTCGGCAGCGTGTCCATCTCCGGGCAGAGCCTGTGGGTAGTCGGCACGGCTGTCGTGCTGATCGTGGCGCTTTACTTCTATTTCGATCGCACGATCTCCGGCAAGGCGCTGCGCGCGACGTCGGTGAACCGTCTGGGCGCGCGGCTCGTCGGCATCGGCACGACGCAGGCCGGGCGGCTCGCATTCACGCTCGCGGCCGGCCTCGGCGCGCTGTGCGGCGTGCTGGTCGCGCCGATCACGACCATCTATTACGACTCGGGCTTCCTGATCGGCCTGAAGGGTTTCGTGGGCGCCATCGTGGGCGGCCTGGTGAGCTACCCGCTCGCGGCGGCAGGCTCGCTGCTCGTGGGCTTGCTCGAATCGTATTCGTCGTTCTGGGCGAGCGCGTACAAGGAAGTGATCGTCTTCACCCTGATTATTCCGGTCCTGCTATGGCGAAGCCTCGCCAGCCCGCATTCGGATGAGGACGAGGAGTAAGCCGATGAAATTCCTGCATCGATATCGATTCTTCTGGATCTTCCTGGTGATCGTCTTCGCGTTGCCCGTGCTTCCGCGTCCGGTCGCCGTGCCCGAATACTGGATCACGCTGCTGAACTATATCGGCCTGTATTCGATCGTTGCGATCGGGCTCGTGCTGCTGACGGGTATCGGCGGCATGACGAGCTTCGGGCAGGCCGCGTTCGTGGGCGTAGGCGCCTACGCGACGGCCTTCCTGACGACGCGCTATGGCGTTTCGCCCTGGCTCGCGCTGATCGCGGGCGTCGTGCTGACGGCGTTCATCGCGCTCCTGCTCGGGCTCATCACGATGCGGCTTTCCGGGCACTTCCTGCCGCTCGGGACGATCGCGTGGGGCTTGTCGCTGTTCTATCTGTTCGGGAACATGGAGCTGCTCGGCAAATACGACGGCATCAACGGCATTCCGGTACTCAACCTGTTCGGGTGGCAGCTCGAGTCGGGCCGCAGCATTTACTACCTGATCTGGATCGTCGTGTTGCTCGCGGTGATTTCTGTTCAGAATCTGCTTAATAGTCGTCCGGGACGCGCGATCCGTGCGCTGCGCGGCGGGGGAACGATGGCCGAGGCGATGGGCGTCAACACCGCGTGGATGCGCGTGGTCATCTTCATTTACGCAGCCGTTCTGGCGGCCATTTCGGGCTTTCTGTATGCCCATTTGCAGCGGGCGGTGAACCCGACTCCGTTCGGGCTGAATCACGGCATCGAATTCCTGTTCATGGCCGTGGTCGGCGGCGTCTCGCATGTCTGGGGTGCGATTCTCGGCGCGACGATCCTCACCGTCCTGCAGGACTATCTTCAGACCTTGCTGCCGAAGCTGATCGGCGCGAACGGCAATTTCGAGATCATCGTGTTCGGCGTCGTGATGGTGCTGTTGCTGCAATACGCGCGGCAGGGCGTCTGGCCGTTCGTCGCCCGGATCTTTCCGCGCGGACCGCGCGCGCATGTACCCGAACAGAATGAATCATTGCCGCAGCGCAGCAAACCCGCGTCGGGCGAGCGGTTGCTGGTGGTCGAGAAGGCGCGTAAGCAGTTCGGCGGGCTCGTCGCCGTCAATGATGTGAGTTTCGAGGTGAAGGCGGGCGAGATCATCGGTTTGATCGGACCGAATGGCGCGGGCAAATCCACGACGTTCAATCTCGTTACCGGCGTGCTTCAGGCGACGAGCGGCGCGATCAGTTTCCACGGCGAGCGAATCGATCAGCTCACTTCACGTGAAATCGTCAAGCGCGGCATTGGGCGGACGTTTCAGCACGTCAAGATGCTGCCCGGGATGAGCGTGCTGGAGAACGTCGCGATCGGCGCGCATCTGCGTGGGAATACGGGTGTGTGGCGCAGTATCGTGCGGCTGAATGCGGCGGAAGAGGCGCGGTTGATGTCGGAAGCTGTGAAGCAAATTGCGCGCGTCGGTCTGGAGAAGCACATCTACAGCGAAGCGGGCAGTCTTGCGCTCGGCCAGCAGCGGATTCTCGAAATCGCCCGCGCGCTTTGCTGCGATCCAACGTTGCTGTTGCTAGACGAGCCTGCGGCGGGCCTGCGTTATCAGGAGAAGCTGCAACTCGCCGATCTGTTGAGAAAGCTGCGGGCTGAAGGCATGAGCATTCTGCTGGTCGAGCACGACATGGATTTCGTGATGAATCTCACGGATCGTCTGGTGGTGATGGAATTCGGCACAAAGATAGCGGAAGGATTGCCGAAGGACGTCCAGAAAGATCCGGCGGTGCTCGAGGCGTATCTGGGCGGGGTGGAATGATGACGAAAGGATCGAACGCGGTGGCTAACCCGATTCTGCAGGTGGAAGGCTTGTCTGTGCGATACGGCAAGGTTGAAGCACTGCACGATGGCAAGCTGACGGTGGGAGCAGGACAGATCGTTTCGGTGATCGGGCCGAACGGCGCGGGGAAGTCGACGCTGCTCAACGCGATCATGGGTGCGTTGCCGCAGACGGGACATGCGAAGGGCACCGTGCGTTATCTTGGGGAAAACGTTTCTGCGCTCGCAATCGAGCGCCGTGTTTCACGTGGAATGTGCCTCGTACCTGAGAAACGCGAACTGTTCTCGACGATGACCGTCGAGGACAACCTGGTTCTCGGCGCGTATCGACGCAAGCGGGCGGGCGAACGGAATTACCTCGATCAACTCGACCACGTCTTCGAGCTGTTTCCCAGGCTCAAGGAGCGCCGCAAGCAAGCGGCGGGAACGCTGTCGGGTGGAGAGCGGCAAATGCTGGCGGTCGGCAGGGCGCTGATGGGCAAGCCGCAGTTGCTCATGCTGGACGAGCCCAGTCTTGGTCTCGCACCGCTCATCGTCAAGGAGATTTTCCACATCATCAGTGCGCTTCGTCAGACGGGTGTAGCGACGCTTTTGATCGAGCAGAATGCTCGCGCCGCGCTGCAAATCTCCGATTACGGCTATGTGCTGGAAACGGGCGAATTCGCGCTGGAAGGCAATGCGGACGATTTGCAGCACAATCCGCAAGTCATCGAGACCTACCTGGGTCTGACAAAAAAAGTCGCATAAACGCGACATCCGCAAGTACCTGGATATGGCGTGTTTCACGTGAAACACGCCATTTTTTCGTCCTTAGCCGATCGGTCGAATTCGAGGTGAAGAGGAAACCGTTATAATTTAAAGCTATTCCCTCTTCAGGTTCGTGTCGTTCGTACACGAAATCTCCAATGCTTTATCCGACAGAATTCGATGTGATCGTCGTTGGCGGCGGTCATGCAGGCACTGAGGCCGCGCTTGCTTCCGCGCGCATGGGCTGCAAAACGCTCCTTTTGACCCACAACATCGAGACGCTAGGCCAAATGAGCTGCAATCCGTCGATCGGTGGTATCGGCAAGGGCCATCTGGTCAAAGAAGTCGATGCACTCGGCGGCGCCATGGCGGCGGCCACGGACGAGGCGGGCATTCAGTTCCGGATTCTCAACTCGTCGAAGGGTCCGGCCGTGCGCGCGACGCGCGCGCAGGCCGACCGGCTCCTGTACAAGCAGGCAATCCGTCATCGGCTGGAGAACCAGCCGAATCTGTGGCTGTTTCAGCAGGCCGTCGATGATCTGATGGTCGAAGGCGACCGGGTCGTCGGGGCTGTCACGCAGGTTGGGTTGCGCTTCCGCGCCCGCGCTGTCGTTTTGACGGCTGGGACCTTCCTCGACGGCAAGATCCACGTCGGACTGAACAATTATGTCGGCGGACGCGCAGGCGATCCGGCTGCGGTGTCGCTCTCGGCTCGACTCAAGGAGCTGAAGCTGCCACAAGGCCGCCTCAAGACTGGCACGCCGCCGCGTATCGACGGCCGTACCATCGACTTTTCCAAGCTCGAAGAGCAGCCGGGCGATCTCGATCCGATCCCGGTTTTCTCGTTCCTTGGGCGTGTCGAGCAACATCCGCGTCAGATGCCGTGCTGGGTCACGCATACGAACGCGCAAACGCACGACATCATTCGCTCCGGTCTGGACCGTTCGCCGATGTACACCGGTGTCATCGAAGGTGTTGGGCCGCGCTATTGCCCGTCGATCGAGGACAAGATTCATCGTTTTGCATCGAAGGACGCGCATCAGATCTTTCTGGAGCCGGAAGGGCTGACCACGAACGAGTTTTATCCGAACGGCATCTCCACGAGCCTTCCGTTCGACGTCCAGCTCAATCTTGTTCGCTCCATGTACGGGCTCGAGCACGCGCATATCCTGCGTCCCGGCTATGCCATCGAGTACGACTATTTCGATCCGCGTGCGCTGAAGGCATCGCTTGAAACGAAGGCGATCAACGGTCTGTTCTTCGCGGGACAGATCAACGGTACGACCGGATATGAAGAGGCCGCCGCGCAAGGGCTGCTCGCGGGTATCAATGCGGGTCTGCAAGTTCAAGGCAAAGAGCCTTGGTCGCCGCGCCGCGATCAGGCCTATCTGGGCGTGCTCGTCGACGATCTCGTCACGCGTGGTGTTTCGGAGCCGTATCGTATGTTCACGAGCCGGGCGGAATACCGTCTGTCGCTCCGGGAGGACAACGCGGATATGCGTTTGACGGAGATCGGACGCGAACTGGGCGTTATCGACGACGTTCGCTGGGAGGCTTTCAGTCGCAAGCGCGATGCTGTTTCACGTGAAACACAGCGCCTTCGTTCGACATGGGTCAATCCGAAGACCCTGCCGACGGAGGAAGCGACAGCGTTGCTCGGGAAACCGATCGATCACGAATACAGTCTTGCAGATCTTCTGCGCCGTCCGGGCGTATCGTATGACGGAATCTGCGCGCTCCGTGATGGCGCGTGCGGACCGGAAGCGCCGCTTGCCGACGATCCTGTGCTGCTGGCGCAGATCAAGGAACAGATCGAGATCGGCGTGAAGTATCAGGGTTACATCGACCGCCAGGCAGATGAAATCGTGCGGAACGGCGCGCAGGAAAACACGCGCCTGCCCGAAGGAATCGACTACAACGACGTTCGCGGGTTGTCCTTCGAAGCGCGCCAGAAGCTGATTCAGCATCGCCCGGAGACGATCGGCCAGGCGTCGCGCATTTCCGGCATTACGCCGGCCGCGATTTCGCTCCTCATGGTGCATCTCAAGCGCGGAATCGGGCGCCGTGGCCGCAATTCGGCGGACGGGAATGGCGCAGCGGATAACACGACGGCGGTTCAATGACGGAGCGCAATTCATCCCTGGCGACGACGCTCGATCAGGGCGTCGCCGAACTCGGCCTTGCGCTGTCGCCCTCGCAAAAGCAAAAACTGCTCGACTATGTCGCGCTGCTCGGCAAATGGAACGCCGTCTACAACCTGACGGCGATCCGCGACCCGCAGCAGATGATGATTCAACACATTCTGGATTCACTCGCCATCGTTCCGGCGGTGGCCGCGCGCAATCCGGCGACGGCGCTCGACGTCGGTTCCGGCGGCGGACTGCCCGGCATCGTGCTGGCGATCGCTCTGCCCGAACTGCGGGTCACGCTGAACGACATCGTTCACAAAAAAACCGCGTTTCAGTCACAGGCAAAGGTGCAATTGGGGTTGAGCAACCTGTCGGTCGTGACCGGCCGCGTCGAAAGTCTGCGTCCGGGCATTGAAGTGCCGGAAAAATTCGACGTAATCGTGTCGCGCGCATTCGCAGAGCTCTCCGATTTCGTTACACTTGCGCGTCACCTGCTTGCCGTTGATGGACGGATTCTGGCGATGAAGGGCGTAAGGCCCGATGCCGAAGTCGCGCGATTGCCCAAAGGCGCCACAGTGCTCGGAATCGAGCGCCTGAGCGTTCCCAGGCTCGACGCGGAGCGGCATCTCGTCGAGATCGCCGTAGGACCGGGATGACGGTCCGCCGCACCGTTTTGATCCGGCATTTCAGGCACGCTGATCTTCTGACAGCGAGAAAACGAGGACACTAAACGATGGCAAAAATCTTCTGCGTCGCAAATCAGAAGGGCGGCGTTGGAAAGACCACGACAGCGGTCAATCTCGCGGCGAGCCTTGCCGGGCTCGATCAGCGCGTGCTGCTGATCGATCTGGATCCGCAGGGCAATGCCACGATGGGCAGCGGCATCGACAAGGCGGCGTGCGAGAGCACGGTCTACGAAGTGCTCGTCGATGGCGTTACGCTGCGCGAGGCACGCTTGCGCCCGGCCACCGTCGGATACGACGTGCTGCCGGCGAATCGCGAGCTCGCGGGCGCGGAAGTCGAGCTCGTGGACATGGAGAATCGCGAGCGCATTCTTCGTGGCGCGATTGCCGAGGTAGTCGATGACTATGACTTCGTGCTGATCGATTGCCCGCCGGCGCTTTCGCTGCTGACGCTCAATGCGTTGTGTGCGGCGCACGGCGTCGTGATCCCGATGCAGTGCGAATACTTCGCGCTGGAGGGACTGTCGGATCTGGTGAACACCATCAAGCAGGTCCACGCGAATCTGAATCGCGATCTGAAGGTCATCGGCCTGTTGCGCGTGATGTTCGATCCACGGATCACGCTGCAGCAACAAGTGTCCGACCAGCTGAAGGAACACTTCGGCAGCAAGCTGTTTGACGTCGTCATTCCGCGTAACGTGCGTCTTGCCGAGGCGCCGAGTTACGGGCTGCCGGGCGTCGTGTTCGACAAGTCGTCGCGCGGGGCGCAGGCGTATATCCAGTTCGGCACGGAAATGATCGAGCGCGTGCGTGCGCTCGACCTGAACTAGTCAAACCCACTCGATGCGGCAGGGAACGCCGACGGAGGAACCGAGATGAGCGCTGTGATGAAAAAGAAGGGTTTGGGCCGAGGCCTGGATGCATTGCTCGGCGGCAGCGTCGACATTACGGAAGCCGTGCGCGGCGAGGGCTCGCCCTCGGTGCTGCCGCTCGACAAGATGCAGGCCGGCAAATATCAGCCGCGGACACGCATGGACGAGGGCGCGCTCCAGGAGCTCGCTGCCAGCATCCGCGCGCAAGGCCTGATGCAGCCCATTCTCGTGCGCTCGGTGGGTGAGGACCGTTACGAGATCATCGCGGGCGAGCGACGCTTCCGCGCTGCGCGCCTCGCCGGACTCGACGAAGTGCCGGTGCTGGTGAAAAACGTGCCAGATCAGGCCGCCGCAGCGATGGCGCTGATCGAAAACATCCAGCGCGAGGATCTGAATCCGCTGGAAGAGGCGCAGGGCATCCAGCGGCTGCTCGACGAATTCCGCTTCACGCACGAGCAGGCAGCCGAGTCGGTCGGGCGCTCGCGTAGTGCGGTATCGAATCTTCTGCGTCTTCTGAACCTCGCCACGCCCGTGCAGACGATGCTGCTCGCCGGCGATCTCGACATGGGTCACGCACGCGCGCTTCTCGCCGTCGATGCGGCCACCCAGATCCAGCTCGCCAATCACGTGGTGAACCGTCGCCTGTCGGTGCGTGAAACCGAACGGCTCGTCGCCGCGACGACCAAGGAAGCGCCTGCGACGAAGGCGCGCGTCGCGAACGACGGCGGTCGCGATACGCGTCGTCTCGAAGAGGAGCTGTCGGATCTGCTGTCCGCCAACGTGAAGATCAAGCTCGGTGGGAGAGGGCGCGGCAAGGTCACCATCGACTTCGGCAATCTCGATTCGCTCGAGGGCATCCTTTCGAAGCTGCGCGGCAGCATCGAAACGCCGGCTCCCGCTGCCTGATTCGCGCGCATCTTGTCCGAGTTCAATGCCAAGCGCACACGGCCCGACTTCTTCACACGCATCTGGAGAACCGTCTCGAAGGAGCCGGTTCTCGCGATTCTCGTGTTTGCGCTCGTCGTGCTTCAGATCGCGCATCCGCGCGCGTGGATGTCGTTGCCCGGTCTCGTCGACTGGCAGACGGTGCTTACGCTCGCCGGTCTTCTCATCCTGACCAAAGCCATCGAATTGTCAGGATTCCTGATGTGGGCGGCGCATCGGCTGGTGCACCACGTTCATGGCGAGCGCACGCTGGCGCTGCTGCTCGTCGCGCTCGCCGCCGGACTTTCAACGGTGCTGACCAACGATGTCGCGCTCTTTGCCGTCGTGCCGCTCGCATTGTCGCTGCATAAGCTCGCGCCGCTGCCAATCAAGCGGCTCGTCATCGTGATCGCACTGGCGGTCAATGCGGGATCGATCCTCACGCCGCTCGGCAATCCGCAGAACCTGTTTCTCTGGCAGACGAGCGGCGTCGCGTTTCCCACGTTTGTGTGGGCGCTGCTGCCTTTGTGCGCCGCGTTGATGGTCTTGCTCGGGGTGGTGACGTTCGCGATGTTCCGCGCTCAACCGCTCGATCTCTCCGGCGATGTCGAGGCGCATCGTGTCGATCGCGTGCTGTGCGGCGTCGGCGTGCTCGCGTTCGCTGCCTTCGTGACGCTCGCCGATGCGCATCATGCCGGCCCGGCGCTCGCCGCGCTTGCCATCGGCTTCCTCCTGTGGCGCCGCGAAGTCGTATTCAAGATCGACTGGCTGTTGCTGCTCATCTTCGTGCTGATGTTCATTGTGCTGCGCAGCGCCGCCGCTTTGCCTTCGATTCATGAAGCCATCGCCCATCTCGGCGTAAGCACGCCGGTGCGCGCGTATGCGGCAGGCGCCGTGCTTTCGCAAGCGATCAGCAATGTGCCCGCAGCCATCGTTCTCGCGGAATTTTCCAAGGACTGGCGCGCGCTTGCCTTTGGCGTGAGCGTGGGCGGCTTCGGAGTGGCGATCGGTTCACTGGCCAATCTCATTGCCGTTCGACTGTCGGGTGAAAAGGGCATGTGGATGCCGTTTCACATCGTGTCGATACCATTCTGGATCGTGGCAATGGTCATCGGTTGGGCGCTCATTTGACGCTCAGCGGATGCTTCGGCATCGACTGAAAATCTCCTTGCAATTGCAAGAGAAATCTCGCTTTCGAGACCGTTTTTTAAGGCCTGTCTGCTTGGCTTTTGACACGCCTAAACTATTGAATCCGTGACAACAATCGCTTACAATCCCCCGGATTTATCAGCTAGGCCACCTCGAAAGCGCAGCGAAAGCGCAAGGTGATTTCCCCGGACTTTTGGTTGAAGGTTTGAAGACGGTGCGAGAGGAAAGTCGAGCGCCGAACGCTCACGCAACCGGCGAAGCGAACGCCTCCGGAAATCAGCCGCGCAGTTCGTCGAGCGAGTCGTGGGATGCCGAGGCGCAAGATAACAATATCGTTCCGCTCACCCGGAGTCAGGCAGAGAAGCTGTTTGGCCCCGAAGTGAGTCGTCCATCGCGTGTCACGCCCTACAGAGTCGTGGCGGCGCAAATGGTTTTGTCCCTGGGTGCGACGCTGTTGTGGTGGCTGTTCTACAAGCCGCCGGGTGATGCTGCGCTGTCCGCCTTTCTGGGAGGAGCAATCTGCTGGGTGCCGAGCGCGTTGTTCGCCGCGCGCCTGAAAGCGAAGAGCGGCGCGGAAACGATCATGAGCTGGATGATCGGCGAGGCGCTCAAGATGGGAGCGACGATCGCCATGTTCGTGGCGGTGGCGTACTGGTACAAGAGCGCGTTGTGGCTGCCGCTGCTCGTCACGTACATCGTCGCTTTGAAGACTTACTGGGTAGCGATGGCGCTACGGTGACGATTCTTGACGTCCCAGGTAAGTGCCGGCAGCACCGGATGCAAGTAGCATCACAGATGAATAAGTGCGGACCCTGTTCCGCGCTCGGGCCTTCCGCCCCGGAGACGTAACGCGAAGCGACGGCTCGGAAGCGGCAGGCGGCGAAAGATTTTTGACAATTTGGGTGGCTTTAACGATATGGCAGCTAGCGAAGGAACGCACGCTCTGGATCCGTCCGAGTACATTGCGCACCACTTGCAGAATCTTTCCACGCACGCGCAGACGTCGATCTTCGATATCCACGTCTGGAATCTCGACACGTTGTTCTGGTCGATCGTGTGCGGTCTCTTGACCATCATCATTCTCGGCCTCGCGGCCCGCAAGGCGACGTCCGGCGTTCCCGGCCGTTTCCAGTGCGCAATCGAGATGCTGGTCGAAATGGTCGAAGACCAGTCGAAGTCGATGATCCACGGCAGCCGCCGCTTCATCGCTCCGCTCGCGCTGACCGTGTTCGTCTGGGTCGCCCTGATGAACTCGCTCGACTTCATCCCCGTGGATCTGCCCGGCCGCGTCATCGGCTGGCTAGGTCTCGAGCACGTGCTGCCCCACCATCGCATCGTTCCGACGGCTGACCTCAACGGCACCATCGGCATCGCGCTCGGCGTGTTCGTGCTGATGATCTACTACAACTTCAAGATCAAGGGCGCAGGCGGCTTCGTGCACGAGCTGCTGTCCGCTCCGTTCGGCGCGCATCCGCTCCTGTGGATTCCGAACCTCGCGCTGAACATCATCGAGTTCGTCGCCAAGACGGTTTCGCTCGGCATGCGGCTTTTCGGCAACATGTACGCCGGCGAACTGCTGTTCCTCCTGATCGCCCTTCTGGGCAGCATGTGGACGTTCGGTGCGGACGCTTCGTTGCTCGGCTTCATCGGTCATGTGATCGCGGGCACGGTTTGGGCGATCTTCCACATTCTGATCGTGCTGTTGCAAGCGTTCATTTTCATGATGCTGACGCTGGTGTACATCGGCCAGGCGCATGACGCACACTGACGCGCTGCAGTCGTTCCGGAATCGTTCAGGTTTCAAGTTTTCGTTTTTATAAATCCAGTTCCAAAGTCTTTAATCAAAGGAGTGATCATGCAAGCTTTCATCGCCAACATCCAGGGTCTGACCGCCATCGGTATCGGCATCATCATCGGCCTGGGTGCAATCGGCGCCTGTATCGGTATCGGTCTGATGGGCGGCAAGTACATTGAAGCGTGCGCCCGCCAGCCGGAACTGATGAACCCGCTGCAGACCAAGATGTTCCTGCTGGCTGGTCTGATCGACGCGGCGTTCCTGATCGGCGTTGGTGTGGCAATGCTGTTTGCGTTTGCGAACCCGCTGCTCTCGAAGCTCGCAGGCTGAGGTTCCTCGGAAGTGTGCGTCTGATCTTTTGAGACGAGACGCAAGACGGAACGGGTGAGGCGCTGATCGAGCAAATGAGCCGATGAGCGCCTTTTAACCGTTTCACCTCCGATCTAGCAACGTTTAAGGAAACACCGTGAATCTCAACGCAACCCTGTTTGCGCAAATGGTCGTGTTTCTGATCCTCGCGTGGTTCACGATGAAGTTCGTGTGGCCGCCGTTGATCAACGCCCTCGACGAGCGCTCGAAGAAGATTGCCGACGGCCTCGCCGCCGCCGACAAGGGCAAAGCGGAACTCGAAGCAGCGCACAAGCGCGTCGACCAGGAACTCGCGCAAGCGCGCACCGACGGCCAGCAACGCATCGCCGATGCCGAAAAGCGCGCCGCCGCAGTCGCAGAAGAAATCAAGGCCAATGCTCAGGCCGAAGCCGCGCGCATTGTCGCGCAAGCCAAGGCTGACGCCGACCAGCAAATCGTGAAGGCGCGCGAAACGCTGCGCGCCGAAGTCGCGGCGCTGGCCGTCAAGGGCGCCGAGCAAATTCTGAAGCGCGAAGTCGATCAGAAGGCTCACGCCGACCTGCTGAATCAACTCAAAACCGAGCTCTGATCATGGCCGAACTTGCAACCATCGCTCGTCCTTACGCAGAAGCGCTGTTCCGCGTGGCCGAAACCGGCGATCTCGCGGGCTGGTCCACTTTCGTCGAGGAGCTGGCACAGGTTGCGCGTCTGCCCGAAGTGGAATCGGTCGCTTCGAGCCCGAAGGTGAGCCGTCAGCAAATCGTCGATCTCCTGCTCGCCGCAGTGAAGTCGCCGCTCGCACAGGATAATGCTCAGGCGAAGAACCTGGTCGGCATGCTGGTCGAGAATCATCGCCTGTCGCTGCTGCCGGAAATCGCCGTCCAGTTCGACGAGCTGAAGAACGCCCGTGAAGGTGCGGCCGACGCGTATATCGTGAGCGCGTTCCCCCTCGAAGGCGAACAGTTGAACGACCTCGTTGCAAGCCTCGAACGCAAGTTCCAGCGTAAGCTGAAACCCATCGTCACAGTCGATCAGTCGCTGATTGGCGGCGTTCGCGTGACGGTTGGCGACGAAGTGCTCGATACCTCGGTCCGCGCGCGCCTCGCCAGCATGCAGACGGCTCTGACCGCTTAAGCGATCAACCGTGTCTGAAAGCTGGCACGCAACAGAATTGACTATCAGGAGCGAATAATGCAACTCAATCCCTCTGAGATCAGCGAGCTGATCAAGAGCCGGATCCAGGGCCTTGAAGCGAGCGCGGACGTTCGCAACCAGGGCACCGTGATCTCCGTGACCGACGGTATCGTGCGTGTCCACGGCCTGTCGGACGTGATGCAGGGCGAAATGCTCGAATTCCCGGGCAACACCTTCGGCCTCGCGCTGAACCTCGAGCGTGACTCGGTCGGCGCCGTTATTCTCGGTGAGTACGAGCACATCTCGGAAGGCGACATCGTCAAGACGACGGGCCGCATTCTCGAAGTGCCGGTTGGTCCGGAACTCATCGGCCGCGTGGTCGATGCGCTGGGCAACCCCATCGACGGCAAGGGTCCGATCAACGCGAAGGCGACCGACGCGATCGAAAAGATCGCCCCGGGCGTGATCTGGCGCAAGTCGGTGTCGCAGCCGGTGCAAACGGGTCTGAAGTCGATCGACTCGATGGTGCCGATCGGCCGCGGCCAGCGTGAGCTGATCATCGGCGACCGTCAGTGCGGCAAGACCGCGGTGGCCGTCGACGCGATCATCAACCAGAAGGGCAAGGACCTCATCTGTATCTACGTCGCGATCGGCCAGAAGGCTTCGTCGATCATGAACGTGGTGCGCAAGCTCGAAGAAACCGGCGCGATGGCTTACACCATCGTCGTGGCGGCTTCGGCTTCGGAATCGGCTGCGATGCAATACCTCGCACCGTACGCCGGCTGCACGATGGGCGAATACTTCCGCGACCGCGGCCAGGATGCCCTCATCGTTTATGACGATTTGACCAAGCAAGCTTGGGCATATCGCCAGATCTCGCTGCTGCTGCGCCGTCCGCCGGGCCGTGAAGCGTATCCTGGTGACGTGTTCTATCTCCACTCGCGTCTGCTCGAGCGCGCCGCGCGCGTCTCGGAAGAGTACGTCGAGAAGTTCACCAAGGGCGAAGTGAAGGGCAAGAGCGGCTCGCTGACGGCACTGCCCGTCATCGAAACGCAAGCTGGCGACGTGACCGCGTTCGTTCCGACGAACGTGATCTCGATTACCGACGGCCAGATCTTCCTTGAAACCGACCTGTTCAACGCTGGTATCCGCCCCGCAATCAACGCGGGTGTGTCGGTGTCGCGCGTCGGTGGTGCGGCTCAGACCAAGGTCATCAAGAAGCTGTCGGGCGGTATTCGTACCGACCTCGCGCAGTATCGTGAACTGGCTGCGTTCGCGCAGTTCGCATCGGACCTCGACGAAGCCACCCGCAAGCAGCTCGAGCGCGGTCGCCGCGTGACGGAACTGCTGAAACAGCCGCAGTATCAGCCGCTGCAAGTATGGGAACTGGCTGTCGCGCTGTTCGCGGCCAACAATGGCTATCTGGACGATCTCGAAGTCTCGCAAGTGCTGCCGTTCGAAAAGGGCTTGCGCGAATTCCTGAAGACCAGCCACGGCGATCTGATTAAGCGCATCGAAGACAACAAAGACTTGTCGAAGGACGACGAAGGCGCACTGCATGCCGCGCTGAAGGACTTCAAGAAGTCGGGCGCTTATTGATCGGGATAAAGAGGCAACGCGCGATGCCAGTCTTAAAGACGCGGCATCGCGTGGCTTCGATCAAGGAGTAAGCAATGGCTGGAATGAAGGAAATTCGCGGCAAGATCAAGAGCGTGCAAAACACGCGCAAGATCACGAAAGCGATGGAAATGGTCGCCGCATCGAAGATGCGCCGCGCCCAGGAGCGCATGCGTTCCGCCCGCCCGTACGCCGACAAGGTCCGCGCAATCGCGTCGCACATGAGCCGCGCGAACCCCGAGTATCGCCACCCGTTCATGGTGAAGAACGAAGGCGCGAAGACGGCCGGCCTGATCCTCGTCACGACCGACAAGGGTTTGTGCGGGGGCATGAACACGAACATCCTGCGTGCGTCGCTGAACAAGATCAAGGAACTCGATCAGAGCGGCGTCAGCATCGAGGCGTCGGCGATCGGCGGCAAGGGGCTCGGCTTCCTGAACCGGCTGAAGGCCAAGGTCGTGTCGCAAGTCACGCAACTGGGCGATACGCCGCATCTGGAAAAGCTGATCGGCGCGATCAAGGTGCAGCTCGACTTGTATTCGGAAGGCAAGATCAACGCGGTGTACCTGGCGTACACGCGCTTCATCAACACGATGAAGCAGGAAGCGGTGATCGAGCAGTTGCTGCCGTTGTCGGTGGATGATCTCCACGCGAAGGATGAAGACGGCGAAACGCCGAAGACCTCGTGGGATTACATCTACGAGCCGGACGCGCAAACCGTGGTGGACGAGTTGCTCGTACGCTACGTCGAAGCGCTCGTCTATCAGGCGGTCGCGGAAAACATGGCGTCCGAGCAATCGGCGCGCATGGTCGCGATGAAGGCCGCGTCCGACAACGCGAAGACCGTGATCAACGAACTGCAGCTCGTCTACAACAAGAGCCGCCAGGCCGCGATTACGAAGGAATTGTCGGAAATCGTCGGCGGCGCCGCAGCGGTCTGACGGCCGCGTGAAAGAACACAGTATCTAAAGGAAATGCGATGAGTACTACTGCTTTGGTAGAAGGCAAGATCGTACAGTGCATCGGCGCCGTTATCGACGTGGAATTTCCGCGTGATCGCATGCCGAAGATCTACGACGCGCTCATTCTGGAAGGCACCGAACTGACGCTCGAAGTCCAGCAGCAGTTGGGCGACGGCGTGGTCCGCACCATCTGTCTGGGTGCATCCGACGGTCTGCGCCGCGGCACGATGGTCAAGAACACCGGCAAGCCCATCAGCGTGCCGGTCGGCAAGCCGACGCTCGGCCGCATCATGGACGTGCTCGGCCGTCCGATCGACGAAGCGGGTCCGATCGAATCGGAAAATACGCGGTCGATCCACCAGGCAGCGCCGAAATTCGACGAACTGTCGCCTTCGACGGAACTGCTCGAAACGGGCATCAAGGTTATCGATCTGATCTGCCCGTTCGCGAAGGGCGGCAAGGTCGGCCTCTTCGGCGGTGCGGGCGTGGGCAAGACCGTGAACATGATGGAACTCATCAACAACATCGCGAAGGAGCACGGCGGTTACTCCGTGTTCGCCGGTGTGGGTGAGCGTACCCGTGAAGGGAACGACTTCTATCACGAAATGAAGGACTCGAACGTTCTCGACAAGGTCGCGCTGGTGTACGGCCAGATGAACGAGCCGCCGGGCAACCGTCTGCGCGTCGCGCTGACCGGTCTGACGATGGCCGAGTACTTCCGTGACGAAGGCCTCGACGTGCTGTTCTTCGTCGACAACATCTACCGTTTCACGCTGGCGGGTACGGAAGTGTCCGCACTGCTCGGCCGTATGCCTTCGGCAGTGGGCTATCAGCCGACGCTGGCTGAGGAAATGGGCAAGCTGCAAGAGCGCATTACGTCGACCAAGACCGGCTCGATCACGTCGGTGCAGGCTGTGTACGTCCCTGCGGATGACTTGACCGACCCGTCGCCGGCCACGACCTTCGGCCACTTGGACGCTACCGTCGTGTTGTCGCGTGACATCGCATCGCTCGGTATCTATCCGGCGGTGGACCCGCTCGATTCGACCTCGCGTCAGATCGACCCGAACGTGATCGGCGAAGAGCACTACTCGATCACCCGCCGCGTTCAGCAGACGCTGCAGCGCTACAAGGAACTGCGCGACATCATCGCGATTCTGGGCATGGACGAACTGTCGCCGGAAGACAAGCTGTCGGTCGCGCGCGCTCGCAAGATCCAGCGTTTCCTGTCGCAGCCGTTCCACGTTGCTGAAGTGTTCACGGGTTCGCCGGGCAAGTATGTGCCGCTGAAGGAAACCATCCGCGGCTTCAAGATGATCGTCGACGGTGAGTGCGATCATCTGCCGGAGCAGGCGTTCTACATGGTCGGCACGATCGACGAAGCCTTCGAAAAGGCCAAGAAGATCCAGTAAAGGTCGGGTGTAAAGAAGCGGACGCTGGCTCGGTGAGCCGGCGTTCACGAGCTACGCTCAACTTGGAGTCGACATAAATGGCAACCATCAAGGTAGACGTCGTCAGCGCGGAAGAGCAGATCTTCTCGGGCCAGGCGAAGTTCGTTGCGCTGCCGGGCGAAGCCGGTGAACTCGGTATTCTGCCGGGCCACACGCCGCTCATCACGCGCATTCGTCCGGGCGCGGTGCGCATCGAGGCGGAAGACGGTTCGGAAGAGTTCGTGTTCGTCGCGGGCGGGATTCTCGAAATCCAGCCGGGCGTCGTGACCGTACTCGCCGACACCGCCATTCGCGGCGCCGATCTCGACGAAGCGAAGGCCGAGCAGGCGAAGAAGCGCGCCGAGGAAGCGATGCAGAACAACACCTCGGAGCTCGAGTACGCAACGGCGCAAGCCGAGCTCGCGTATGCGACGGCGCAGCTCGCTGCGATCCAGCGTCTGCGCAAGGTCCACGCGAAGCACTAAGCGGCGCACGCGCCAAACGGCGTTCAGCAGTTTGAAGAAAGCAGCCTTCGGGCTGCTTTTTTTATGTGCCAAATCGGCAAATCGCGCGCGCAATTCTGCATATCGGATGTGCGGGCCCTCGGTCGAAGCGGCCTAATGCATTGATTCATCGGGGTTTTCGCAAATCGCTTCAAAACGGCATTGCGGGGAAACACTCAATGCCCGCATGGCGCTTCGCCATGCACAATGGCCTTCCAATTGGCCTTCACAGCGGCCTTCACATCGGCCTTCACATCGGCCTTCAACGCGTGCCTCATTCAGGCCGCGATTCACATTGGCGGAGACCTTCGATGGCAACTGACCCGACGCAGGCCGGCGCGCAGATCGAACCGCGCGACGGTGTTTCCTACGTTCGCGGCGCGACCGATATTCCCTTGAGCGACGCAACCGTATCGCGCTTTCTTCTGGAAACGGCCAGCCGGTTTCCCGATCGGCCGGCGGTCGTGTTTCGCGAGCAGAATGTCCGCTGGACTTGGCGCGAATTCGCCAACGAGGTCGACGTGCTCGCCAGCGGATTGCTCGCGCTCGGTATTCGGGCAGGCGATCGCGTGGGCATCTGGTCGCCGAATCGGGTCGAATGGCTGCTTACGCAATTCGCCACCGCACGCATGGGCGCCGTGCTCGTGAACATCAATCCGGCATATCGGCTGGCCGAGCTCGAGTACGCGCTGAACAAGGTCGGCTGCAAGGCGATCATCGCAGCCGAGCAGTTCAAGACGTCGAAATATCTGGAGATGCTGCAGGCGTTGGCGCCCGAACTTGCCGACGCCGCGCCGAACGCGCTCAACGCCGCCAAGCTGCCGGAGCTGCGCGCCGTGATTCGCATGGGCGAGGGCACGACACCCGGCATGCTCAATTTCGACGATCTGATGCGCACCGGCCGCGCACAATCCGACGCGGCAACGCTCGACGCGCTCGAAGCGAAGCTGAATCCGGACGACCCGATCAACATCCAGTTCACGAGCGGCACGACCGGCAATCCGAAGGGCGCGACGCTCACGCATCGGAACATCGTCAACAACGCGCGCTATATCGCGATGGCGATGCGCCTCACCGAGCAGGATTCGCTGTGCATTCCTGTGCCGCTCTATCACTGCTTCGGCATGGTGCTGGCGGTGCTCGCGTGCGTGTCGACCGGCTGCGCGATGGTATTTCCCGGCGAAGCCTTCGATCCCGGCGCGACGCTTGCCGCCGTCAACGAGGAGCGCTGCACGGCGCTCCACGGCGTGCCGACGATGTTCATCGCCGAACTCGATCATCCCGACTTTGCGAAGTATGACCTGAGCCGCCTGCGCACCGGCATCATGGCGGGCTCTCCGTGTCCGATCGAAACGATGAAGCGCGTCGTCTCGAAGATGCATCTGGGCGAGATCACCATCGCGTACGGCATGACGGAGACGAGCCCGGTGTCGTTCCAGAGCTCGACCATCGATCCGCTCGACAAGCGCACGACGACCGTCGGACGCATCCAGCCGCATCTCGAGGTGAAGATCGTCGATCCGCTGGGGAACATCGTGCCCGTCGGCGAGACGGGCGAACTGTGCACGCGCGGCTACTCGGTGATGAAAGGCTACTGGGGCGACGACGCCAAGACGCGCGAGGCGATCGTCGATGGCTGGATGCATACCGGCGACCTCGCGACGCTCGACGCGGAAGGCTACTGCAACATCGTCGGGCGGTTGAAGGACATGCTGATTCGCGGCGGTGAGAACGTCTATCCGCGTGAAATCGAGGAATTTCTGTTCCGCCATCCGAAGGTGCAGTCCGTGCAGGTGTTCGGCGTGCCCGACCCGAAGTACGGCGAGGAAGTGTGCGCGTGGATCGTCGTGCGTCCGGGCGAACAGGCGACCGAAGAAGAGATTCGCGAGTTCTGCCAGGGGCAGATCGCGCATTACAAGATTCCACGTTACATCCGCTTCGTCGATGAACTGCCGATGACCGTCACCGGCAAAGCGCAGAAGTTCGTGATGCGCGCGCGGATGATCGACGAACTGAAGCTCGCCGAGGCCAGGACGGCCTGATTATCGCGAGCGGAAGTTACAAACGAGGAAGGGAGCGCCACGGCGCTCCCTTCTTGTCATTGGATGAAACGTTCGCACCCTGAATCTCTCAAACGGCGCAAACGTTTGTCCGGGCGAAAAAAAAGCGGGCCTGGAGCCCGCTAAAAACCACACGCTACGGGGTTAGCGCGAGGAGACCAAACGTGGGATGATTTCGAATGGCTGACATTCGAAGAACGATCCCAACAAGGATGCCCCCATCAGAGCTTCGGCCAAGGCCGACCATCGGAAATACGCGGCTTTCGCACAGCGCGCCCGAATACATCCGTGTTGAAACCGTTTGAACAGATTGTGGGCGAATTGATTCCAAGTCGCCGTAACAAAGTGTTTCAGGTTGTAACCCCCGTCCGGCAAGGCTTCGAGTAAATTTTTGCGCGCAAATGGCCTGATTTTGGCGAATATATTGTCCGTTATCCGGATCGTTTATTCGATCGGCCCGAGCGGACGAGCAAATGCCGATTTTCGGACTAGTACGATTATTCTAATCTTCCGAGAAAATAGAACGCGTGAACGCATGAAAACGATGCGCAAAACCGCGCACGTCTGATTCTCCACCCACAAATCCGCACTTGGAGAGACGCATGACCATCGACGCAGCCCTGCTTCGTTACTACCAAGGCATTGCCGAGGCTTTTCCGCCTCTGGCACCGGATGCCGACGCGCAAACGGTGCGGGGTCGCTTCAGCCAAGTAGCAAAGGCTTACGCGCGAACTCGCGGCGACGCCGTCGCGGCCGAAGACATCGAAATTCCGCTCGAAGGCCGCACGCTCGCCGCGCGGATCTACAAGCCGAAAGCAGCGCGCGGGGCATTGCCGCTCATCGTCTATTTCCACGGCGGTGGCTGGGTAGTGGGCGATCTCGAAACGCACGATGGCCTCGCCGAGCGGCTCGCGCAGGACTCCCAATGCGCGGTGGCGAGCGTCGACTACCGCCTCGCACCCGAGCATCCGTTTCCCGCGCCCTGCGACGACGCGCTCGACGCGCTGATCTGGCTCGCCGAGCATCGCTCGCGGCTGGGCTTCGCGACTGACCGCCTCGCAGTCGGCGGCGACAGCGCGGGCGCACATCTGGCGGTCGTCGCGGCGCGGGGCGCGAACGAGCGCGTGGCCGGACTCGTCGGCTTGCAGCTGCTGCTCTATCCGGTGATGCGGCGGCAATTCGAGAGTTCCAGCTGCGTCGCCAACGCGAACGGCCCCGGCCTCACGAACGACGAAATGAAGTGGTACTGGGCGCAGTTCCTCTCAGGCGAAACGCCTCGCGACCACGACGTGCGCGCGTTCCCGCTCTCGGAACCGTTCGAGCGCACGCCGGCGAGCGCGCTCATCGTTGCGGCGGCTTACGATCCGCTCTACGACGACGCGTACGAACTCAAGCGCTTCCTGGAAGCCAACGGCGGCCGTGGCGAAATGATCGATGCGCGCGACATGACGCATGGCTTCGCGCGCCTGCATTCGCAGTCGGAAGCGGCGCTCGCCTGGCTGCGCAAGATCGGCGAGCGCACGGGCGAACTCGTGCGCGGTTAGCATCGGGCGCGCCGCGCTCATTTCAGCCACTTGTCGTACACCGTTTGAAACTCGCCCGACGAACGGGCGAGATGCAGCCATTGATCGACATATTCCTGGAATGCGACGTCGCCGCGCGGCAGCAGGTAGGCCTTCTCGCCGAACTGGAACGGCTTGTCCGGATGCACCGAGCACAGGCCGGGATTGAGCTTCTGCTGCAGCAGCGTTTCCGACGCGTCGGTGACCATGACATCGGCCTTGCCGTCGAGAATCTGCTTGAAGATCGTCACGTTGTCCGGATACTCGATCAGCTGCGAGTGCGGGAAGAACTGCTTCGCGAAGCGTTCGTTCGTGCCGCCCGGATTGACGATGGTGCGCACGGTCGGCTGATCGATCTGCGCGACCGTCTGGTACTTGTCCACATCGTCGCAGCGGACGATCGGCGTCTTGCCGTCCTCCATGTACGGCGCCGTGAAGAACGCGCGCTTCTGCCGCTCGAGCGTGGTCGAGACGCCGCCCACGGCGATATCGCACTTCGCGATGAAGTCGTTCATCAGGTTCGACCACGATGTCTTCACGTACTCCGCCTTCGCGCCGAGCGATTTCGCGAGGCTCTCCGCGAGGTCGATGTCGATGCCCTCGAACTGTCCGTCCGGGCGCAGGAACGAGTACGGCTTGTAGTCGCCCGTCGTGCAGACGCGCAGGGTGCGGCGGGCGAGAATGTCGTCGAGCCGCGAGGCGGGCGCGGCGGCGGCCGGCGCAGGCGCTGGCGGCGCGCCGGAGACGGTGCCGGCCTGAATCGTTTGAGACTGCGCGGCGCCCACGAATGCGAACGCCAGCGCGACGGCGGAAATGGATGCGGCAAGACTGACAGACGTGCGTTTCATCGATTCTCCTGGTTCTAGTTGTGTACGCCCGTCGATCATAACGAGGCGGCCGAGTATCTGAATAGCCGGCCAAACGGCATAGGCCGCGCTGCATGAGACTTCCCGAATCGCCGGGCTCAGTCAACGAAAACGCGGGGCCGGTCCGGTAGAATGAATGATTCTTTGCCTTCAGCATCGAGCGACGTGGCACACACTTTCCTGAACGACACCTTCCTGCGCGCGCTCCTGCGCCAGCCGACCGACTACACGCCGATCTGGCTGATGCGCCAGGCTGGCCGCTATCTGCCGGAGTACAACGCGACGCGCGCGCGCGCGGGCAGCTTTCTCGGCCTGGCGAAGAGTCCCGATTACGCGACCGAAGTGACGCTTCAGCCGCTCGAACGCTTTCCGCTCGACGCCGCGATCCTCTTCTCCGACATCCTCACCGTGCCGGATGCGATGGGGCTTGGTCTGCATTTCGTGCAGGGCGAGGGTCCGCGCTTCGAGCGCACCGTGCGCACGGAGGACGACGTGAAACGTCTCGCCGTGCCGGACATCGACGCGACGCTGCGCTACGTCACCGATGCCGTCAGCCAGATCCGCCGCGCGCTCACCGATGTGCAAGGCCGTCAGAAGGTGCCGTTGATCGGCTTCTCCGGCAGTCCGTGGACGCTCGCGTGCTACATGGTCGAGGGCGGCGGCTCGGACGACCACCGCACGGTCAAGTCGATGGCTTATGCCCGGCCCGATCTGATGCAGCGCATTCTCGAAGTCAACGCGCAAGCCGTGACCGCGTATCTGAACGCGCAGATCGAAGCCGGCGCGCAGGCCGTGATGATCTTCGATACCTGGGGCGGTGCGCTCGCCGACGGCGCATATCAGCGCTTCTCGCTCGATTACATCGCGAAGGTCGTGGCGGGGCTGAAGCGCGAGCACGATGGCGCGCGCGTGCCGGTCATCACGTTCACGAAGGGCGGTGGCCTGTGGCTCGAAGAGATCGCGGCGACGGGCGTCGATGCCGTCGGTCTCGACTGGACCATGAACCTGGGCATCGCACGCGAGAAGGTCGGGTCGCGCGTGGCGCTGCAAGGGAACATCGACCCGAGCGTGCTCTTCGCCCCGCCCGCGACGATCCGCACCGAAGCGCGCGCCGTGCTGGAAAGCTTCGGGAATTTTCCGGGCCACGTTTTCAATCTCGGCCACGGCATCTCGCAATTCACGCCCCCGGAGCATGTCGCCGAACTGGTGGACGAGGTGCATCGTCACAGCCGGGCAATGCGCGCCGCGCATGCCGCGCGCTAAGCCTGCGCGGAAACTGGCAACGGATGTATGTTGCAGCGCGGTATCGAGCCACCGCACCAGGTTGTCAGTGTCTTGAGGATTTCGTCGGGATCGCCCGCCTCACGCGGCCGCTGGCGATGTCAAGACCATACTTATGCACATTTTGTTCGCTGCGGCGCGCCATCAGACATATGGCTCGCCGCAACCAATAACAGATCTCTGTATGTGACGTAAGTAAATGATTTTCAAAGAAATTCGATGGCTTGACCCGAAATGTGGGCAAACGCACATAAGGGATTCCTGTCATTGCTTGCGGCGGCCTCGTCGGCACTTCTCAACAAAGTTATCCACAGGTCTGTGGAAAGCAGCGGAAATCCAAAAATAATCTGCGGTTTACCGGCTTTTCTGATGTTTTACTTTAACTTCGCCCGGCTGAGCCGCGCCCCCGTGTCGGGCCTCCGTGCACGGGGCCATGCGCAATGACGGACGTTTTCGTCCAGATCGCCGTCGATCAGCCGATGCCCGTGCTGTTCGACTACCGCTATGCGCTGCCCGAGCCGCCTGCCGTCGGCTCGCTCGTGCTGGTTCCGTTCGGACGACGCGAGGTGGTGGGGCTGATCTGCGAAGTCATCGCGACGAGCGACGTGCCGGCCGACAAGCTGCGCAACGTCAGCGCGGTCTGCTCGGCCTGCCCACCGCTTTCGGACGTGTGGATCGCGCTTGCCGGTTTCGCGGCCGATTATTATCAGCGCGGCCTGGGTGAAGTCGCGTTGCCGGCGCTGCCGCAGGCATTGCGTGACGCATCGCGATGGAATCGTCTTTTCGCGGTCGACGAACGCTACCGGCTTTTGCCGGCGGGCCGCGCCCAACTGCCCGACGCGTTGCCCGCGCGCGCGAGCGCCTTGCGCCGCCTGGCAGATGCGCTAGCCGAACAGGCGTCGCTCGGCATGTCCGACGCCCGCGCGCTGCATCCCAGGGCGAGCGCGACGTTCGAGGACTGGCTGGCGCGCGGCTGGATCGAGCTTGCGGAGTCGAGTGACGGCGCAACGACCGAAGCCGCGCAAGCGGGCGTACCGCCGACAGGCTCCGCCGCGCTGCCCGTGCTGACGGACGAACAGCGCGATGCCGTCGAAGCCATCTCGGGCGCGGAAGGCTTCGCGCCGTTTCTGCTGCACGGCGTGACGGGCAGCGGCAAGACCGAGGTGTATCTGCACGCGCTGGCCGAACTGCTCGCCGCGCGTCCCGATGCGCAAGCGCTCGTTTTAGTGCCCGAAATCAACCTGACGCCGCAGTTCGAAGCGGCCTTTCGCGCGCGGTTCGCGACCCTGGCCGAAGGCTCGATCGTCACGATGCACAGCGGCCTCGCGGAAGGCGAGCGCGCGCGCAACTGGCTCGCGGCGCATACGGGCAGCGCGCGCATCGTACTCGGCACGCGCCTCGCGATTCTCGCGTCGATGCCCCGGCTCGCGATCATCGTCGTCGACGAAGAGCACGATCCCGCCTACAAGCAGCAGGAAGGCTTGCGTTACTCCGCGCGCGATCTGGCGATCTATCGCGCGAAGCAACTCGGCATTCCCGTCGTGCTCGGATCGGCGACGCCCTCGCTCGAAACCTGGTGGCAGGCGGAGCAGGGCCGCTACACGCGTCTGACGCTCACGCGCCGCGCCGTCGCCGAGGCGGTGCTGCCGAGCGTGAGGCTCATCGATCTCGAAGAGGAAAGGCGGCGCGGCCGCGCGTCGGTCGAGGGGCTGGCGGGGCCGCTCATCGCCGCATTGAAGACGCGCCTCGAACGCGGCGAGCAGAGTCTCGTGTTCCTGAACCGGCGGGGCTATGCGCCGATCCTTTCGTGCGACGCGTGCGGCTGGGTCGCCGGCTGCCCGCGCTGCAGCGCCTATGCCGTGCTGCACAAGCCCGAGCGGGCGCTGCGCTGTCATCACTGCGGCTGGGAAGCGCGCATTCCGAAGTCGTGCCCGGATTGCGGCAACATCGATATCGCGCCGATGGGCCGAGGCACGCAGCGCGTCGAGGAAACGCTCGCCAGCGTGGTGCCGGGCGCGCGGGTGCTGCGCATCGACGCAGACAGCACGCGCCGCAAGGGCAGCGCGCAGGCGCTCTTCTCGGACGTGCACGCGGGCGAAGTCGACATTCTCGTCGGCACCCAGATGATCGCCAAGGGCCACGACTTCCGGCGCGTGACGCTCGTCGGCGTGCTCAATGCCGATACCGCGCTCTTCTCGCACGACTTCCGCGCGAGCGAGCGCCTCTTCGCGCAACTGACGCAAGTGAGCGGACGCGCCGGGCGTGCCGGATTGCCCGGCGAAGTGATGATTCAGACGCGCTATCCGCGCCACGCGCTGTTCCAGGCGCTGACGCGACAGGACTACGTCGGTTTCGCCAACTCGACGCTCGCCGAACGGCGCGAGGCGCGTCTGCCCCCGTTTGTCTATCAGGCGATGCTGCGCGCCGAGGGCCGCACGCTGGAAGCGGCGCTGGCGTTTCTGGAGGAAGCGGCGGCAGCGTTCGGGACCTTGCCCGGTGCGGACCGCGTGACGGTCTACGACGCCGTGCCGCTCACCATCGTGAAGGTGTTCAACGTGCACCGGGCGCAACTGCTGCTGGAAAGCGCCTCGCGGGCCGCGCTCCAGGCGTCGCTACGGGCGTGGCAGCCGGTGCTGCGCTCGCTCAAGGGCGTGCTGCGCTGGAGCGTGGAAGTCGATCCACAGGACGTGTGATTCCGGCGAGAGCCGGCCGCGCCCCGCAGCGCAACCGGCTCGTCATGCCATTCAGACCTTCGCGCGGGACATATCCGCGGGCCTGTGGTCGCCGTCATCGCGGGCCTCGTCGGACCGCTGAACGTGCGGCGAGGCGCCCCGCACGAACAAGACGACGCAGATTGCGAACATCACCCAAACGCTTGTTACGACCATCCAAGTGCTCATGCTCGTTGCTCTCCCCGAGACCGCGGCGCGCTGGCCGCGAATGCCGCGCCGGCGGCGCGCATTGCGTTTATATCGGCGGCGCCTGGGGATTTGCTTAGGGGGTATCCCAAAAATATTTGGGTTAGGGAAACTACTAGGCCAAAAGCGCCAGCCGCCATCCGGCGGTGCACCGCGGAAAGCCTTATGGTACAAGGGTTTTAAGATGGTGCAACCGTATCGAAAATCTCGGTTGCACCTTTTATTACAGCGGGGTACGATTCGCCAACTTTTTGGTCATTGGCCGGGTGGGCACGACCGGCAAACGAAGGAAATATGGCGAGCACAACCCTAGGCGTCAAAGTCGACGATTTGCTGCGTTCCCGGCTCAAGGATGCCGCGATGCGCCTTGAGCGCACCCCTCACTGGCTGATCAAGCAGGCGATCTTCGCCTACCTCGAGCGCATCGAGCATGGCCAGCTTCCGCCCGAACTGACGGGCGCGAACGGCTCGTCCGAACTGGCTGATGCCGCTTCCGTGGACAACGACGAAGACGGCGCGCCGCATCCCTTCCTCGACTTCGCGCAGAACGTGCAGCCGCAGTCCGTGTTGCGCGCCGCGATCACGGCGGCCTATCGCCGGCCGGAGCCGGAGTGCGTGCCGTTCCTGATCGGCCAGGCGCGCCTGCCCGCGACGGTCGCGGCCGAGACGGAAAAGCTCGCGACGAAGCTCGTCGAAGCGCTGCGCGCGAAGAGCTCGGGCGGCGGCGTGGAAGGGCTGATCCACGAATTCTCGCTGTCGAGCCAGGAAGGCGTCGCGCTGATGTGCCTCGCCGAAGCGCTGCTGCGCATTCCCGACCGCGCCACGCGCGACGCGCTGATCCGCGACAAGATCAGCAAGGGCGACTGGAAATCGCACATGGGCCAAGCGCCGTCGCTGTTCGTGAACGCGGCGACGTGGGGCCTGATGATCACCGGCAAGCTCGTGACGACCAACAGCGAAGCGGGCCTGTCCTCCGCGTTGACACGCCTGATCGGCCGCGGCGGCGAACCGCTGATCCGCAAGGGCGTCGACATGGCGATGCGCCTGATGGGCGAGCAGTTCGTCACCGGCGAGACGATTTCCGAAGCGCTCGCCAACAGCCGCAAGTACGAGGCGCGCGGCTTCCGCTACTCCTACGACATGCTCGGCGAAGCCGCGACCACCGAGGAAGACGCGCAGCGCTACTACGCCTCCTACGAGCAGGCGATCCACGCGATCGGCAAGGCGGCAGGCGGGCGCGGCATCTACGAAGGCCCGGGCATCTCGATCAAGCTCTCCGCGCTGCATCCGCGCTATTCGCGCGCCCAGCAGGAACGCACGATGAACGAGCTGCTGCCGCGCGTGCGCTCGCTCGCCCAACTGGCGCGCCGCTATGACATCGGCCTGAACATCGACGCCGAGGAAGCCGATCGCCTCGAAATCTCGCTCGATCTGCTCGAAGCGCTGTGCTTCGATCCGGAGCTCGCGGGCTGGAACGGCATCGGCTTCGTGGTGCAGGGGTATCAGAAGCGCTGCCCGTTCGTGATCGACTATCTGATCGATCTCGCGCGCCGCAGCCGTCATCGCCTGATGATTCGCCTCGTGAAGGGCGCGTACTGGGACACGGAAATCAAGCGCGCGCAAGTCGATGGCCTCGAAGGCTATCCGGTGTACACGCGCAAGATCTACACGGACATCTCGTACCTGGCGTGCGCGAAGAAGCTGCTCGCAGCGCCAGACGCCGTCTATCCGCAGTTCGCCACGCACAATGCCTACACGCTCTCGGCCATCTATCACCTCGCGGGACAGAATTACTATCCCGGCCAGTACGAGTTCCAGTGCCTGCACGGCATGGGCGAGCCGCTCTACGAAGAAGTGACCGGCCGCGACAAGCTGAACCGTCCGTGCCGCGTGTACGCGCCGGTCGGCACGCATGAGACGCTGCTCGCGTACCTCGTGCGCCGCCTGCTGGAGAACGGCGCGAACACGTCGTTCGTGAACCGCATCGCCGACGAATCGATTCCGGTGAAGGATCTCGTGCAGGATCCGATCGACGAAGCGCAGCAGATCGTGCCGCTCGGCGCGCCGCACGCGAAGATTCCGCTGCCGCGCCACCTGTACGGCAACGAGCGCCTCAACTCGATGGGCCTCGATCTGTCGAACGAGCATCGCCTGGCGTCGCTGTCGTCGGCGCTGCTCGCGAGCGCGAATCATCCGTGGCGCGCCGAGCCGATGCTCGAGGGCGGCTCCGTCGGCAACGGCGTTGCGCGCGACATCCGCAATCCGTCGGATCTGCGCGATGTGGTCGGCACGGTCGTGGAAGCGTCGCCGGACGATGTGAGCGCCGCGATCGCGAACGCGGTCGCCGCCGCGCCGATCTGGCAGGCCACGCCCGTCGAAGACCGCGCCGATTGCCTCGCGCGCGCCGCCGACCTGCTCGAGGCGCAGATGCACACGCTGATGGGCCTCGTCGTGCGCGAAGCGGGCAAGTCGCTGCCGAACGCGGTGGCCGAGATTCGCGAAGCCGTCGACTTCCTGCGCTACTACTCCGCGCAGATCCGCGGCGAGTTCTCGAACGATACGCATCGCCCGCTCGGTCCGGTGGTGTGCATCAGCCCGTGGAACTTCCCGCTCGCGATCTTCATGGGTCAGGTTGCGGCGGCGCTCGCGGCCGGCAATCCGGTGCTCGCGAAGCCCGCCGAGCAGACGCCGCTGATCGCCGCGCAAGCCGTGCGCATTCTGCGCGAGGCGGGCGTGCCGGCAGGCGCGGTGCAACTGCTGCCGGGCAACGGCGAGACCGTGGGCGCGGCGCTCGTCGCCGATCCGCGCACACGCGCCGTGATGTTCACAGGCTCGACGGAAGTCGCGCGCCTCATCAACAAGACGCTCTCCGAGCGCCTCGACCCGGACGGCCGGCCGATTCCGCTGATCGCCGAAACCGGCGGCCAGAACGCGATGATCGTCGATTCGTCCGCGCTCGCGGAGCAGGTCGTGGCGGACGTGCTGCAGTCGTCGTTCGATTCGGCCGGCCAGCGCTGTTCGGCGCTGCGCGTGCTGTGCCTGCAGGACGACATCGCCGATCGCACGCTCGAAATGCTCACCGGCGCGATGAACCAGCTGGCGGTCGGCAATCCGGATCGCCTCTCGGCGGATGTCGGCCCCGTGATCGACGCCGATGCCAAGCGCGGCATCGATGCGCATATCGCCGCGATGCGCGAGAAGGGCCGCAAGGTCGTGCAACTGCCGCTGCCCGAGAACTGCGCGCAAGGCACTTTCGTGCCGCCGACGCTCATCGAGCTCGACGGCATCGACGAGCTGAAGCGCGAAGTGTTCGGCCCGGTGCTGCATGTGGTGCGTTATCGCCGGGCGAACCTTGATAAACTCCTCGACCAAATTCGCTCGACCGGTTATGGCCTCACCCTCGGCATCCATACGCGGATCGACGAAACCATCGCGCATGTGATCGCGCGGGCGCACGTGGGCAACATCTACGTGAACCGCAATGTGATCGGCGCGGTGGTCGGCGTGCAGCCGTTCGGTGGCGAAGGTTTGTCGGGCACGGGTCCGAAGGCGGGCGGCGCGCTGTATCTGCAGCGCCTGCTGGCGAAGCGCCCGACGGGTTTGCCGAAGTCGCTCGCGAGCACGCTCGTGGTCGATCAGGCCGCGTCGAAGGACACGCCGGCCGCGGCGCTCACCGCATTGCGCGACTGGGCGATCGGCGAGCGCGATCCGCAGACGGCCGCGCGTTGCGACGGTTATCTGCAGCATGTAATGGCGGGCGCGACGGCGGTTCTCTCGGGCCCGACCGGCGAGCGCAACACATACACGCTCGGCGCGCGCGGCACGGTGCTGTGCGTGGCGGCCACCGCGAGCGGCGCGCGCGCGCAGCTGGCCGCGGTGCTCGCGACGGGCAACCGCGCGTTGTTCGCCGGATCGGCGGGCGAGCAGCTGGTGGCGTCGTTGCCGGCCCCGCTCAAGCCGTACGCATCGGTGAAGAAAGACGTCAAGGACGCATCGGCCGACTTCGACGCCGTGCTGTTCGAAGGCGACAGCGATGAACTGCTGTCGCTCGTGAAGGAAGTCGCGAAGCGTCCGGGGCCGATCGTATCGGTGCAGGGCGTGGCGGCGGGAGCGTTCGCCGAAGCTGGCCACGACGGCGAGGACTACGCGCTCGAACGTCTGCTGACGGAACGCTCGGTGAGCGTGAATACGGCGGCGGCGGGCGGTAATGCGAATTTGATGACGATCGGTTGAGTTATCCCTCGAGCGCTCGATTCAAACGAATTCAAACAAGCGGCAGCAGGCACGGCGATCCCGGCACAGGCTGCCATCCACACTGGAACCAGGAGAAGCTATGAAGCACACGATGACCAAGCTGGCGGCAGCCATGACGCTCGCCGGCCTGTTCGCGGGGACCGCAGTTGCACAGCAGGCAGAAGACGTGAAGGTCGGCTACGCCGGACCGCTGACCGGTGCGCAGGCGCACTACGGCAAGGACATGCAGAACGGCATCACGCTGGCTGTCGAGGACTTCAACGCGACCAAGCCGGTGATCGGCGGCAAGCCGGTTCGCATCGTGCTGAACTCGGCGGACGACCAGGCCGACCCGCGCACGGGCACGACCGTCGCGCAGCGCCTCGTCGACGACGGCATCAAGGGCATGCTCGGCCACTTCAACTCGGGCACGACGATTCCGGCTTCGCGCATTTACGCGAACGCGGGCATCCCCGAAATCGCGATGGCGACCGCCCCCGAATACACGACGCAAGGCTTCAAGACGGCCTTCCGCATGATGACCTCGGACACGCAGCAAGGCTCGGTCGCGGGTGAATTCGCGGTGAAGAACCTGAAGGTCAAGAAGATTGCAATCGTCGATGACCGCACGGCTTACGGCCAGGGTCTCGCCGACCAGTTCGAGAAGGCGGCGAAGGCGGCAGGCGGCACGATCGTCGACCGCGAGTTCACGAACGACAAGGCCGTGGACTTCAAGGCGATTCTGACCAAGATCAAGTCGACGAACCCGGACCTCGTGTACTACGGCGGCGCGGATTCGCAAGCCGGCCCGATGGTCAAGCAGATGAAGACGCTCGGCTTCCGCGCGCCGCTGATGGCGGGCGAAATGGTGAAGACCGACACGTTCGTCAAGATCGCTGGCGACGCGGCCGACGGCACGGTGGCATCGCTCGCCGGCCTGCCGATGAACGAAATGCCTGGCGGCGCGGAATACGAAGCGAAGTACAAGAAGCGCTTCAACGAAGACGTGCAGACCTACTCGCCCTACGCCTACGACGGCGCGATGGCGATGTTCAACGCGATGAAGGCGGCCAACTCGACGGACCCGGCGAAGTACCTGCCGTTCCTCGCGAAGACGGACATGCAGGGCGTGACGGCGAAGCACCTGTCGTACGACTCGAAGGGCGATCTGAAGAACGGCGGGATCACGCTGTACAAGGTCGTCGGTGGCAAGTGGACGACGCTGCAGAGCGTGGGCGGGAAGTAAGCAGTCCCTCGTGCTTCAAGGTAGTGAGAGAAAGCTCCGTGATTCGCGTCACGGGGCTTTTTCTTTTCCCCCGTCCCGCTTATACCCCGTCACCATCGCCCCGATGAGATTCTCCCCCGTCCAGAAACTCATCAGCACCGCCGCGGCAACATGCACGCACACGCAAACCTCGACCGCGATCGACAGCCACATATGAATCTCCTGCGGCCAGTCCTCGCCCCAGAACGCATCGAGCCGCATGATCCATCCCGACACCGCGAGCGCGAGAATAAGGAGCCACAGGAAGAGCGCCATCAACCCGCCGAGCGGATTGTGCGAGACGTGGTGCATCGGCTTGGCCGAAGCAAGCGAGCGGAGATATTCGAAGAGATGTGAGCGCGTCGGCCACCACGCGGAGAACCGCGCGTGACGCGATCCGACGAAGCCCCACGCGATGCGCGCAACGACGAGCCCCGCCACGATATAGCCGAGCAGACGATGCGTGGAATCCGTGGGCCCGAACAGATTCCAGAGGACGATGCCCGCCACCGTCCAGTGCGTGAGCCGCACCCAGATGTCCCAGACTTTCACGCGCATCGTCATGACCTGAAAGACAGCGCGCTTACTCCACTTCCGACTTCACGACGGCCAGCGTCTTCGTGTCGTAGTAGATCTCGACCTTCTTGCCGTCCTTGTCGTGGCCGTAGATCTCGTAACAGTTGCCGTCGACCTTGAACTTGCGGATCTTGTAGCCTTGCGCCTCGAGCTGCGCCTTGGCGTCCGACTCCTTCATCCATTCGCTCTTCGGATGCGCCGTGCAATCGGCCTTCGCGAATGCCGCACCCGAAAAGCCCAACGCCAATGACAAAGCCAGAATCCTAAGCATCGCTAACTCCCAGTGTTTTCGAACTGGCTACTCTACTGCCACTGGGATCGCATCGCAAGCATATCGAAAGTTTGTCCTTTAGCGCTTGCCTTGCTGGCGAATTTGTTCAAGTGTCGCACCCGGCGTGCTCTGATCCGGCGGAATGCGGATCTCGATCACTGCGGGGAGACCTGAACGCTGCGCGCGTTCGAACGCAGGCATGAACTGATCCGTCGTCTCGACCAGCTCGCCGTGCGCGCCGAACGCACGCGCATACGCGGCGAAGTCCGGATTGGTGAGCCCGGTGCCGTGCACGCGATTCGGATAGTGCCGCTCCTGATGCATGCGGATCGTGCCGTACTGCGCGTTGTTCACGACGATAAAGATCACCGGCAGCCGATACTGCATGGCCGTCGCGAGTTCGTGGCTCGACATCATGAAGCAGCCGTCGCCCGCGAACGCGATCACCGTGCGCTCCGGATAGAGCGACTTCGCGGCGATCGCGGCGGGCACGCCGTAGCCCATTGCGCCGTTGGTCGGCGCGATCTGCGAGCGGAAGTGGCGATATGAATAGTGACGATGCAGCCACGTCGCGTAGTTGCCGGCGCCGTTCGTGAGGATCGAATCGGCGGGAATCGTCTCCGCGAGCGTGCGCATGATTTCGCCGAGCTGGACGTCGCCGAGCATCGGGCGCGGCTTGCGCCACTCCAGATAGGCGCGGTGCGCGGCTTCGGCCTCGCCCGACCACGCGATGTTCGCGGGCGGCGTCAGCACCGCGAGCATCGAGGCGATTTCCGGCATGCCCGAGACGATCGGCAGATCCGCGCTGTAGACGCGCCCGAGCTCCTCCGCGCCCTGATGCACGTGGATGAGCGTCTGCTTCGTCTTCGGGATATCGAGCAGCGTGTAGCCGCCCGTCGTCGATTCGCCCATGCGCGGGCCGAGCACGAGGAGCACGTCGGCGTCGCGCACGCGCGCGGCGAGCGCCGGATTGATGCCGAGGCCGACATCGCCCGCATAGTTCGGATGCTCGTTGTTCAGTGTGTCCTGATAGCGGAACGCGCAGCCCACCGGCAATTGCCATTGCTCGACGAAGCGCGCGAAGTCCCGCGTCGCATCGAGCGTCCAGCCGCTGCCGCCCGCGATCACGAACGGCTTCTTCGCGTTCGCGAGCAGCTCGCGCAGCCGCTCGATCTGCGCGGGCGCGGGCGCTGCCGCGACGCGCTGATAACGCGGCGCCGGCGGCGCGGCCGGGCACGTCTCGGTGAGCATGTCCTCCGGCAGCGCCAGCACGACCGGACCGGGCCGGCCAGCGGTGGCGACATGAAACGCATGGCTCATGTACTCCGGCACGCGGCGCGGATCGTCGATCTGCGCGACCCACTTCGTCATCTGCCCGAACATGCGCCGGTAGTCGATTTCCTGGAACGCCTCGCGGTCCATGTGATCCCGCGCGCACTGGCCGATGAGCAGGATCATCGGCGTCGAATCCTGAAACGCGGTGTGCACGCCGATCGACGCGTGCGTCGCGCCCGGCCCGCGTGTGACGATCGCGACGCCCGGCCGGCCGGTCAGCTTGCCGACCGCTTCGGCCATGTTCGCCGCGCCCGCCTCGTGGCGGCAGACGATCGTCTGGATTTGCGAGGTCTCGTCGTGGAGGGAATCGAGCACGGCGAGAAAGCTCTCGCCGGGCACGCAGAACACGCGCTCGACGCCGTGATGCACGAGCGCATCGACGACGAGTCGCGCGCCGGTGGTTTGACCTTCAGGGGAAGCGGATTGCGCGGAGGGGACAGCGGACGCCATGCGATGAAGTCTCCTTTGAGTGTCCTCGCCGGCTCGGAAGCCTGCCGGACGGTGAGCGAAATGCCCTCAAGCTTACGCCCTCGCGCGCGGCTCCGAAACCCGCCACGCGGAATCTTTTTCCGGTACGCGGAACTGCGCGTGCCTGCCGCGACGTTTCCATCAGCCGAAATACCCCTTTTTCTCACCCTTTATCCAGCGATGGACCAAAGGTGAAGTTCGCAATAATGGCCTCACTGAAAAGCGGGCACGGCATATGAGCCGGACGGCCCGCCTCGCAAAGATCGCCGTTTCACACCTCATCGGGGGCAAGTTTGAACATTCGTAAATTCATTGGCGCGAACAGCCGCGACGCACTGCGTCAGGTTCGTGAAGCGCTTGGGCCCGATGCCGTGGTGTTATCGAATCGCACGCTGGACGATGGTTCCGTGGAGATCGTCGCGGTCGCGGACAGCGATCTCGCCTCGATCTCGCCCGCCGTCAAGGAGCAGGCGGTGCGCTCGGGCGGCACGTCCCGCGCAGCGCTGGCGGCCGCCGCGGCCGCGATGCCGGCGAAGCAGCCCGCCGCGAATCCCTACGTGAGCGGCGACGTGTTTTCCTCCATCTTCGGCGCGAACACCGACGCCGAAGTCGACTACGCGCAAGCAGAAAGCGAAGCATCTCTGGCCGACGAAGCACCGCGCACGATGGCCGACTCGAACCCATGGCTGATCGAGCACGCGAAGCGTCTCGCGCAGCAGGCGTCGATGCCGGCGAACCGTCCGCTCACGCCGTCCGCCGCGATCGCGCGCGGCATGGGCGTGCCGGTGTCGCCGGTGTCGGTTCCGTCGAATGAAGCTCGCGCCGAGCACGCGCCGGAAGCAGGCAAGTACGCGATGCGCCAGCCGGCGAATCGCGCCGAGGCAATCGGTCAACCGGACATCCAGCCGAAGATCGAAACCCCCGACTGGGCGCGCGAAGCCGCACAGGTCGCCGCCCGCCGCGCCGCTCGGAAGATCAACGCGAGCTCGTCGCACGCCGATGCGAGCGCGGCGCCGGAAAGCGCGTTCGAAGGGCTGCCCGCGAATGCGGCGGCGGCCGTGACCGAAGCGCTGCGCGCGCGCATGGAGCAGGTCGTCAACGAAACGGTGATGAACGAACTCTCGTCGATGCGCGAGATGATGGAAGAGCACTTCTCCGGCCTTTTGTGGGGCGAGCGCCAGCGCCGCAATCCGACGGGTGGCGCGCTGACCAAGCGTCTCTTCGCCGCCGGCTTCTCCGCCCAGCTCGTGCGCATGATGATGGACAACATGCCGGAGATGGAGAGCGTGGAAGGCGCGCTCGAGTGGGTTCAGCAGGTGCTCGAAGCGAATATCCCGGTGATGGACAGCGAAGACGCGTTGATGGAGCGCGGCGGCGTGTTCGCGCTGATGGGCCCGACGGGCGTCGGCAAGACGACGACCACCGCGAAGCTGGCGGCGCGCTGCGTGATGCGCTTCGGCGCGAGCAAGGTCGCGCTGCTCACGACCGACAGCTACCGGATCGGCGCGCACGAGCAACTGCGCATCTTCGGCAAGATTCTCGGCGTTTCCGTTCACGCGGTGAAGGACGCCGCCGACCTGCAGCTCGCGCTCTCCGAGCTGCGCAACAAACATATCGTGCTGATCGACACGATCGGCATGAGCCAGCGCGACCGCATGGTTTCCGACCAGATCGCGATGCTGTGCGGCGCGGGCCATCCGGTGCAGCGCATCCTGCTGCTCAACGCGACGAGCCACGGCGACACGCTGAACGAAGTCGTGCAGGCGTACAAGAGCGCTCCGGACCAGCCGCCGCTCGCGGGCTGCATCCTCACCAAGCTCGACGAAGCGACCAATCTCGGCGGCGTGCTCGATACGGTCATCCGCTACAAGCTGCCCGTGCATTACGTTTCGACCGGCCAGAAGGTGCCGGAGAACCTGTACGTCGCGACCAAGCGATTCCTCATCAAGAGCGCGTTCTGCATTCCGCGCGACGGCTCGCCGTTCGTGCCGCACGACGACGAAGTGCCGGCGCTGCTGTCCGCGCTGTCCGCGCGCGCCATGACCGAAATGCATGGGGTGCACTTTGGATAAGTTCGTGCTCGACCAGGCGGAAGGTCTGCGACGGCTCCTCACGCGTGCAGGTTCGCGCGTGGTGGCGGTTGCGGGCGGGCCGGCGGGCATCGGGTGCACGTCGGCGGTGGTGAATCTCGGCGCGGCGCTGTCCGTGCACGGCAAGGATGTGCTCGTGATCGACGAGCATCGCAATGCGGGATCGGTCAGCCGTCTCGCGGGTTTCTCCGATGCGGGCGCGCTTGCCGCCGTGATGTCGGGCCGCCGGGCGCTTGCGGATGTCGTCGGGCGCACGCCGTTCGGCTTCTCGCTAATCGCGGCGCCGCGCGACGAGCGCATCAGCCACGACGCCGCGCAGTGCCGCGCGCTGCTCGACGGTCCGGCGGACATCGTGCTGATCGATGCGCAGCTCGATCGCCACGGCGCGCTCTCGTCGCTCGCGGCGCAGGCGCATGACTTTCTCATCGTGACGCGGGTGGCCGCGTCGGCGATCACCGAGGCGTATGCGTGCATGAAGCGTCTGCACTACGCCCATGCGATCGGCCAGTTCCGCGTGCTCGTCAATCACGTGCAGAACCCGGCCGACGCGGCGGTCGCGTTCGACAACCTGTCGGGCGTCGCGAGCCGGTATCTGGCCGTGTCGCTGGCACAGGCAGGGTATGTGTCCGAGGATGCGCGCGTCGCTCGGGCGAAGGAGCTCTCCCGCTGCGCAGTCGAAGCGTTCCCGGCCACGGCCGCCGCGCGCGACTACCGCGCGATTGCGGCGGAGCTCCTGCACTGGCCGATGCGCCCCGCGCCGTACATGCGCGCGGCGGGCGGACCGGCGGACGCGCGTGTTGCGGTTGGCGACTCTGAACAGGGCGGGCGGGAGGCGGCGCGTCGTGCGGCTGCGCTTCACGATCTTGCAATGAGCAGCACGGCGTCGATGTGATCAAGATAGGTGACCAAGATGTATAACGCCCAAGGCAAACTCTCACAGTCGGACGTGCTGACGAAATATGCGCCGCTCGTTCGCCGGCTGGGGCTTCAGCTCGTCGCCAAGATGCCGGCGAGCGTCGATCTCGACGACCTGATCCAGGCCGGCATGATTGGCCTCATGGATGCGGCGAGCCGCTACAAGGAAGATCAGGGCGCGCAGTTCGAAACCTACGCGAGCCAGCGTATTCGCGGCGCGATGCTCGACGAGCTGCGCGCGAACGACTGGCTGCCGCGCAGCATGCGCAAGACGTCGCGTGAAGTGGAGTCGGCGGTGCACAAGGTCGAGCAGAACCTCGGCCGCGCCGCGAGCGAGACGGAGATTGCCGAGCACATGAACATGCCGCTCGACGAGTACCAGTCGATGCTGCAGGATTTGCACGGCAGCCAGTTGATCTACTACGAAGATTTCGACCGCTCCGCCGACGACGAGCCGTTCCTCGACCGCTACTGCGTCGATCGCTCGGACCCGCTTTCGGCGCTTCTGGACGACAGCCTGCGCGGCGCGCTGATCGACGCGATCGACAAGCTCCCCGAGCGCGAGAAGCTCCTGATGAGCCTCTACTACGAACGCGGCCTGAACCTGCGCGAAATCGGCGCGGTGATGGAAGTGAGCGAGTCGCGCGTGTGCCAGCTGCACAGCCAGGCGGTTGCGCGTCTGCGTGCGAAGCTGCGCGAGCAGTCCTGGACGAGCGTCGAGGCCTGAAGACATTTGCCCGCCCGACGGCGGGCGAATGAAGTTGCCTAGCCTGATTCGAAGTCGCGCGTTTCGGCGAACACGGTCTTGCCTTCGCCGAGGCTTTTTGCGCGATACATCGCGCGGTCGGCGGCGCGCAGCACGGCGCTCATGTCGGCCCGGCGCGCGGCCGTGGCGCTGGAAAGCAGGCACGCGCCGATGCTCGCCGATACCGACACCGGCCGCTCCTGCACCGACGTGATCGTGCTCAAGGCCGAGTGGATGCTGTCGGCCACCGACAGCACCGCCCCGCGGTCGCGGACCTGATGCGCGAGCACGACGAACTCGTCGCCGCCTAGACGCGCGATGGTGTCCGTCTTGCGCATGCGCCTCGCGAGCAGTTGCGCGAACGACTGCAGCAGCATGTCGCCGACGGCGTGACCGTAGGTGTCGTTCACTTCCTTGAATCCGTCCAGATCGATCAGCAGGAGCGCGGTGGCGCCGTTGTCGTCGGCTTCCGGCGCGTGCATCGCGCGATTGACGATCTGCTCCAGCGCGTAGCGGTTCGACAGGCCCGTGAGCGGATCGGTCGATGCCTGACGCGCCAGGTCGCGGTTCGCGTTGCCGAGCCGATCGACGAGCACGCTCAGATACACCGATGCGCCCAGCACGCTCAGTCCCAGCCCGATCGCGGCGGGAAGATTCGCACTCCACCACGGCTGCCAGATCCCGAGCGCCACGACGACGATGAGCGCCGTCACGCAAGAAACGGCGAGCGTGCGCTTGCCATAGCGGCATCCCGAGCCGATCAGAAACCAGAACACTACCCAGAGCAGCGGCAGCGCGGTCGCGCCGCCCGCGGCGAGCGCGAGCCCGAGGAGCGCCTGATCGGCGATGGTCGTGACGGTGAGACGCGCCAGCGACGGCGCGCTCATGCGGCTCACGACGAGCAGCGTCATCGCGCCGTAAGCCACGTAAAGCGCGATGAGGCGCGTGACCAGCGATGCGTCGTGCGACGGATGCAACCATGCGAAGACGCCGTAAGCCAGAAGAACCGCCGCTCCCATCCAGACCCGAAGCGTGGCCTGCTCGCGTTCCGGATTCCGGTGGCCGGACCATGCGTAGGCATAAGCCCGGCGTGCCGGTTGATGCGCCTGCTCCATACTGAACCCCCGGATGGTGATCTCTTGCCGTTTTCTCTTGCTGTTATGTATTGCGGCCCCGTCGCATGACATCGGTGACGAGTTCCATCGAGTTGCACCGCGCGAGCGACCCGCTATTTTGCAACTTTTTGCGAAGGCGCTGGGTTTCGTGTAAGAACGGCGTTCGGACTTCCTTTTTACGGTTCACCGTGATGCGCGACGAATCTCTTTCTCTGGCCGGTGAATGGTTGCCGGTGTGCAATAGCGAGGACGTGCCGACGGGCGGCGCGCGCGGGTTCATCGTCGCGGATGAGCGGATCGTCGTGTGGCGGGACGGCGTCGGCGCGGCGCATGTGTGGCGCGATTACTGTCCGCATCGCGGGGCGCAGTTGTCGCTCGGTTCCGTGATGCGCGATCAGATCGCGTGTCCGTATCACGGCTGGAGCTATGACGTCGAAGGGCAGTGTCTGCGGATTCCGTCGAATCCGTCGTTGCGTCCGAGCAAGCGCGTGTGTGCGACGACGTTCGTCAGCGAGGAGAGGTACGGCGTCGTGTGGATGTGCTTCGGCGAGCCTTCGTATGCGCTCGATTTCTTCCCCGAAGCCGCGATTCCTGGTGGCAGGCGGATCAACCTCGCGCCGCAGACGGTGAGGTCATCGGCGCCGCGTGTCGTCGAGAATTTTCTGGATATGGCGCACTTCTCGTTCGTGCATGTGGGGATTCTTGGTGAGCGTGCGCATACCGAGGTGCCGGATTACGAGGTCGTTCAGATTCCCAATGGCGGACTGGAGGCGCGGCAGTGTCGCTACTGGCAGCCTGCGGGAATGCCGGGGCAGGGCGGTGGCGCGATGATCGATTACGTGTATCGCGTGAAGCGGCCGTTGATCGCGAGCCTCACGAAGATGGCGTCGGGCGGGCAGGGCGCGCTGCATATCATGCTGGCGGCCTCGCCGGTGACGCAGACGGAGACGCGCGCGTGGCTCGTGTCGATTCACGAAGACGACACGAGGCATGACGATCAGGCGCTTTATGACTTCAACATGGAGATCCTGATGCAGGACACGCCGATCGTGGAGTCGCAATGGCCGAAGTGTTTGCCGCTGGATCCGGATGCGGAGTTGCATCAGCGGTGTGATCGGATGTCGGTGGCTTACAGGCGATGGCTGGCGGGGATGGGGTTTGGGTATGGCACGGTGCTTGATGCTTTACCTAGGGCTTTACCTAGGCCGGCGGGCTGACTCCGCTGGCTCGAGCAGCGCTTCTTCTGTCTGCTTGCGGGCAGGTCGTCGCTTGACGAAATAAGCACCGTCGATCAGCACAGCAGTTGGCGCATCCCGTCTCCAGACGTGAAAGCAACCCAGTGTTCGGCGTGTCCGGGATAGTTGGACCGCGTACTGCCAAGGGCGGGATGACTGGGTGTTATTAAACGAACCGGCGGATGAAATCTATTTGGCGCGCCCGGCTGGGATCGAACCAGCAACCCCTGCCTTCGGAGGGCAGGAAGGGACGTTTATGGCGGTATGCCTAAGTTCAACATAGCGCCTTAAAGTGCTGAGAAATAAAGACTTTTAGATCATTGACGTTCGGCGGGGTTCACCGTAGACGTTCCGTACAGATTCCGTACGGATGCATATGCCAGTTTCGATCAACTCCAAGACAGCTCGTGACAAACTTGCGCCTCGGCGCGAGCCGTACTGGTCGCGCATTCAGACCGGTCTATTTATCGGGTATAGGAAGCCGGAGCAGGGGCAAGGGACATGGATTGCGCGCCGCCGGTCCGACGATGGAAAACAGGCATATCAGTCGCTTGGCACCTTTCCGGGCTACGACGAGGCCGTGAAAGCTGCAAATCAATGGGCCAACGCGATCGATGCAGGCGTGTCATCGAAGGGCATGACCGTGAAGGCGGCCTGTGAGCACTACGTGAAGCACCTCGCGCTTCACAAAGGCGCTGCAAGCGAGCGCGATGCAGAGGGGCGCTTCAAGCGACTCGTATATGACGCCAAGATTGGGAAGGTCGACCTTTCCAAACTTCGAACGTCTGACCTCACGGCATGGCTCGCGATGCAGGTCGAACGTGACGAGGACGACGCTGAAGACGAAGACGATCTGAGGCGCGCGAAAGACAGCGCAAACCGTAATCTCGCCTCTCTGAAGGCGGCTCTCAATCTGGCTTTGCGCGATCGGCTGGTCGCCACGGATGCCGGATGGAAGACCGTCTCGAAGTTTCGCGACGTAGGCCGGCGGCGAGACGCGTTCTTGCCAGCGCCGCAGAGAAAAGAGCTGGTGAATGCGTGTCCTGCGGATCTGCAGCGCCTGGTTACGGCTCTCCTGTTGACTGGAGCGAGGCCGGGGGAATTGGCGAACGCGAACGTTCAACACCTCAATCGGGAGCAGGGTACTCTGGCGCTCCAAGGAAAGACGGGCTTTCGCGTGGTGACTCTGTCGTCCGCCGCATTGTCGTTCTTTGCCGATTGCTCAAAGGCGAAGATCGCGAACGCGCCCCTGCTAGCTACCGAGTTCGGTCAGCGATGGAATAAAGACAGTTGGAAGAAGCCGTTCAAGGCCGCTGCTGCCGCTGCCAAGCTTCCTCCTACGGCGGTGATGTATTCACTTCGCCACACGGCAATCTCGGAGATGATTGCGGCGGGGATGGATTCCTTCGTAGTGGCTCGACTGGCGGGCACATCGACCGCGATGATCGACCAGCACTATGGCCACCTGCGTCACGACAAGACGCGAGCGAAGCTGGACGCAGTAGCAATGTTTTGACGCGGAAGTAGGGAAGCGACCGGACAGTCGCAGTCAGATCTCGTCACGAGCGCTCATTCTCGAGGCGACGGGCGGCGATCAACCCAGCACAACTGGTCGCGCGGTCGAGCATCTAAAGGCCGATAAAGAAGCAGTCCGGTCATCGTGTTCAACGTAACATATCAGGGCAAATCCTTCCGGGAGGACGGACGAGGCGAGAACGGGGCAGAATGCGTGGCCTGTCGTGATCGTTCGATGCCTAGAACCGTGCCATCTGCTGATATTGGCTCGCCGCCTTCGCGTTTTCCATCGACTGGCAATACGTCGCCGAAAGATTTACCTGCTCAGCCCGCGCGCGTGAGGCAACTGCGTTGATGCTCGCCTGGATCTTGCGGATGACCACGAGCGCCTCCGCCGGCTGGTCTGCCTGCAGGGACATCAGCATCGGCGAGCGCGCCTCGGCGAGGCTAGCCGCGTGCTCCCAGTCTTCCTTGCCCACCGCCAGTTCGATCGCCTCGGTGAGCGTCCAGGCGTCTTGGATCAGTCGCTTTTGGTTCATGATTCGTCGATTCCTTTGCGCGATCAGCTCTTGTTGGTGGCCATCGCCCCCGCGCTGTTCGTGCCGCCGAAGAGCTGCGTCAGATATTGCGAGTTATTGTTCATCGTGGCCATCAGCGTGTTCAGCGCGGTGAACTGCGCCTGATACTGGTTGGTCAGTTGCGCCATGTAGGTCGACAGCGCGCTCTGCTGCGTGGTGATGTTCGTCAGGTCTTTGTTGATCGCAGCCGTTTCGGTATCGATGAGGCCGCCCGTCTGAGTGAAATTCGTGATGCTGTTGTTCAGCTTGGCTGCAATGCCGGTCGTCGAGTTGAACAGCGCTGCGACCTTCGACGGTGAAGTCAGCGCGGTGTTGAGCGCGGTGGTGTCCGTGGTCAGCGAGCCGTCCGCGTTCAGAGTGATGCCGATCGCGCTCAGGTTGATCGTCGAGTTGCCGCTCATCACGCCGCCACTGATGATGCCCGCGAGCGTGCTGCGCACGGTGTTGAGCATCGAGTCGCCGAGGAGCGGGCCACCCTGGGAGCCTGCTGCCTGCGTGGAGTCGAACGAGGTGAGCGTGCCCATCGTCGTGACCATCGTGTTGTAGAGGCTCACGAAGTTGTTGATGGCGGTCGCCTGCGACGTGGTGTCGGATGCAACCGTCAGCGTCTGCGCGTTGCCGGTGCTAGTGCCGGACGATGACGTGCTGCCGAGCGCGGCCGCCGTCAGGTTCAGCGTGACGCCCGCGATCGCGGTCGTCGACGAGTTGCTGGAACTGCTGACTTCGGTGCCGTCGACGGTGAAGAGCGCATCCTGCGCCGATTGCGTTTGCGTCCACGCCGGAGTGCCCGACGAAGTGACGGACGACGTCGTGGCCATGTCGCCGAGACTCGACAGTCCCTGATCGTTCTGCACGCCGCTCATGGAGACGGTGACGGGGTCGGTGCCGCCGTTGCTCGAGGTGAGCACGAGTTGCGAGCCGCCGGACGTGGTGACGACCTTGGCCGTCACGCGCGGATTGCCGGACGCGCCGTTGATTGCCGCCGCGATGCCCGAGAGCGTGTTGTTCGTCGAATCGATGGTGAGACTCATCGACTTTCCGCCGATGGACACGTTCATCGTGCCGGTGCCGAGCGCTTGCGTCGAGCTGAGCGCGCCCGAAGTCAGCGCCGGCGACGAACTCACGCCGAGGCCCGACAGGCCGGCGTCATTCTGGACGTTGCTCGTGCTGACGCTGATCGTGTTCGAGGCGCCCGTGCTCGACGAGCGCAGCACGAGGTGCGCGCCGTCCGTGCCGGTGACGATGGTCGCGGTGACGCCGGGGTTGTTGCTCGCCGAGTTGATCGCCGATGCGATGCCGGAGAGCGTATTGTTGGTCGAATCGATGTTGATGCTCATCGACTGGCTGCCGAGCGCGACCTGCAGCGTGCCGGTACCGAGCGTCTTGGTCGCATCGTACGCACCGGAGGAGAGCGTCTGGGCCTGCGCGATCTGCGAGACCGAAATGGAGTAGCTGCCCGCCACGGCGCCGACGCCGGCCGTTGCGGTGATGCCCGAGCCGCTTGCGGTCGCCGTGTATGACGCCAGCGTCTTGCCGTTCGTCAGATTCGTGAGGCTGGCCTGCAGCGCGCCGAGCGCCGACTTCAACGTGCCGATGGCGGAGAGTTTAGTGTTGTCGCTCGTCTGCTGCGAAGTCAGCGCCGCCGTCTGGCTTGCCGTCTTCGCGTTGACCAGTGCGCTCACCAGAGACGATACGTCCATCGACGAATTGCCGGTCGAGCCGCTGATGATGGACTGAGCGGCTTGCTGAAGCGCCGTGTTGCTGCTTGCGCTCGTGCTGGTGGTGGACGTCGAAACGGTGGACATATGGAAAGCTCCGTGCCTCGGTAAATCAGTGAAGCCGTTAGTGTCTTAGAAAGCATTGCGGGAGGCCAGGCCTCCCCATACAACTGCGGCATGCGCGCCACATGAAGCGAGCGGTGCGCATGCCGTTACCGCGAGATGCTTAGCCCAACAGCTTCAGAACCTGCTGCGGCAACGAGTTGGCTTGCGCAAGAACCGAGATGCCGGCCTGTTGCAGCACTTGAGCCTTGCTCAGGTTCGCCGTTTCCTGCGCGAAGTTCGCGTCGGTGATCTGCGACTGAGCTTGCGACAGGTTCGTCGACATCGACTGCTGCGTCGTGGAGATCGCCGTGAAGCGGTTTTGCGCCGCGCCCAGGCTAGACTGGATGGTGTTGACCGCGTTGAGCGCGTTGTCGATCGACTCCATCGCCAGGTTCGCACCAGCCGTCGTGCTGATGTTGATGTCCGACACCTTGACCGGCTGGTTGTTGGTGTTGGCGGAGGTGATCGCGCTGGCTGCAGCCGTCACGTTCGGGTTGTTCGCCAGCGTGCCGACGCCCGACAGTGCGTCTGCGCCCGTGCTCGTCGCGCTGCCGACCGAGAAGAGCTTGGCCGCTTGGCCGTTGATCGCGCTGTTGGTCGATTCGCCAGTACCGTCGGCCTTGACGGCTGCGAAGGTGTAGCCGCCGTTGCCGTCAGCGTAGACGTCCACCGATGAGTACACTGCCGAACCGCTGCTCAGCGGATTGCCGCTCGCGTCGAGGTTGACGGAGACGCTGCCGAGCTTGGTTGCAGAGGTGTTCGCCGCCGCGGTGTTGATGCCGCTGAGGCCGCCAGATGCGGTCGCGTCGGCGGTCAGCGCGCCCCCGGAAAGGCCCAACGTGGCAGGTGCGCCGTTGGCATTCGGGGCAGACGTGAACAGGCTGGAAAGTGAAGTGGCCGAGGTGCTGGTATCAACTGACGACCCCGTACCGTTTGCTCCCGAATACGCCTGGAAGGTGTACCCACCCTTGCCGTCAGCCAGAACCTCGATCGATTGGATGGCCTTGCCGACACCGGGATTGACGGCCGTCTCAGCCGCGAGATTCGTACCGTCGAGATACTTGCCCGCGTCCAGGTTGAGCGCGCCGAGCTTCGTCCCTGCTGCAGCGTAACCCGTCTGATACGTCGGGGCAATATAGTTCTTCGCTGCCGCGCCGCTCAGCGCCGTCGCAGAGGTGCCCGCGTCGGTGGCGCCGAGTGCGTTCGAGCCCGAATTGGACAGCGCAATGGTGCCCGGAGTCGAACCCGAAGCTGCCGTCGTCGAGAACATCGTGGCGAGCGCGGCGCTGCCGGTCGTGCCGTCCGACATCTTGACCTGCGACGTGATGTCCTTGCCGTTGCCGTCGAGCGCCTGATACGTGTAACCGCCCGAACCGTCTGCGTTGACCTGGATCGAGTTGATCTTGGTCGCGTCCGCGCCCGCTGCTTCGCCCGACAGGTCCAGCTTGAGCGGCGTGGTGCTGGTCATCGCCAGCGTTGCGAGCGGCGAGCCTGCTGCCGCGAAGCCGCCTTGCGTGACCTTGGCGTTGGCCGTCTGGATAGCTGCGATTGCTGCCGTCTGCGAAGCGGTGGCGCCGCTGGTCAGCGCGCCTTGTGCCGTCAGCGTCATCGACGTGCCCGTGCCCGTCGTGGCCGAAGCGCCGCCGAACAGGCTGGCGACCGCGTTGCTGCTCAAAGCCTGGTTGTTCTGGTCGGTGAACGAGAAGCCGCCCTTGCCATCAGCGAGAACGTTGATCGACGTCAGGGTAGCCGTCGAGCCTGCAGTTGCGGCGTTGCCGGTCTTCGCGTCGAGCGACAGGCCCGTCATCGTGCTGAGCACCGAACCCTTCGCCACGACGCCCGTGCCAAGGTTGGCAGAGGAAACGCTCTTGCTGAGGTCGAGACTGATCGTCTGGCCGACGTTCGCGCCGATCTGGAAGTTGACCGTGCCAGCCGAACCGTCGAGCACGCTCTTGCCGTTGTACGTGGTTTGCGAAGCGATACGGTTCACTTCGGCGATCTGCTGCTGGACTTCCTGCTGCAGCGACGCCTGGTTGTCCGCCGTGAGGCCGCCGCTCGACGCTTGCACTGCCAGCGTACGAATACGCTGCAGGCTCGACGTGATCTGGCTCAGACCGCTCGTTGCCGTCTGGATCATCGACACGCCGTCGTTGGCGTTCGACACGCCCTGGTTCAGGCCGTTGATCTGGGTTTGCATACCGGTCGAGATCGCGAGGCCGGCCGCGTCGTCTGCTGCGCTGTTGATGCGCTTGCCCGACGACAGGCGGGTGATGGCTTGCGACAGAGCGTTTTGCGTGCCGTTCAGGTTTTGCTGAGCGACGAGCGAGTTGATGTTGCTGTTGATTCCGAGCATGAAATTTCCCCTTGGGAGACTTTGGGTCTGGCTTTGGCTGAAACACCGAATGTATTACCGGGGCGGTCCTGCCTTTCGGTGATAGCCGGCCGCCTACTTGTGGTTGACGGCGGTAACCCGAGAAACTTAAGCAGAAATGTCAGGAGAAAGCCCTGACATCGGCCGAGGCTGTTCAACTTATTTAGCGAGCAGTCGTGAGGCGCTTGAAGTAGCAGGCGGAGCCAGTATTATTGAAAGACGCTGGCAGAGGTGACCCATGGAGAACGCGGCACTGATCGGGCTTGATCTAGGTAAAAACGTCATCCACCTTCACGGTCAAGACCGAGCGGGGCAGCAGGTTTTTCGTAAAAAGGTCGCCCGCACCCAACTTCTGAAATTCTGCGCCGCGCTGCCGCCCTGTACAGTCGGGATGGAGGCCTGCGGTGGTGCACATTTCATAGCGCGCGAACTCGCGGCGCTTGGACATCAGGTGAAACTGGTCTCGCCGAGGTTTGTCCGGCCCTTTGTCAAGAGCAGCAAGAGTGATTTCGTCGATGCGGAAGCCGTCTGCGAAGCGGTCTCCCGACCGTCGATGCGTTTTGTCGCGCCCAAAAGTCCATCACAGCAGACGTTGTCGGCCTTGCACCGCGTTCGGCAAACGCTCCTGAAGGATCGGGTACGCACCGGCAACCAGATTTATGCCTTTTTATTGGAATTCGGTGTCAGCCTGCCGCCCAGATCCAATCTTGCCAAGCATTTGCCGAGCGTACTCGCTAGCCAGTCGATGCCACCGAGCATGGTGAGACTGCTTACTCACTTGCAGGCACATTTCGTCTATCTTCAGGCCCAGATTGCCGTCGTAGAAAAGGAGCTTTCCAGCGAACTCGCGGCCGATGAACTCGGCCAGAGGCTGCTGACCATTCCAGGAATCGGGCCGATTACCGCGAGCGCTCTCGCCGGTGAGCTCGGAGACGGGCGACAATTTGCCAGTGGCCGTGATTTTGCGGCGTGGCTTGGACTGGTACCTCGCCAGCGCAGCACAGGCGGCAAGACGACCTTGCTGGGGATTGGTCCAGGAACAGGCAAGCCGCTTCATACGTTACTGATTCTGTGTGCCCATTCCTACATGCGCAGCGTACACCGTAAAACCGGCCCCCTTGCCGAATGGGTGCGCGCGGTGAAACTCCGACGGGCAACCAATATCGTCGCGTGCGCCTTGGCCAACAAGCTTGCGCGAATCGCGTGGGCCATTGCCAGCCAGCATAGCAGGTTTGAGCCGGAGCCGATGAGCCGCCGGTTGCCCGAAACCAATAGTAGTTCCGCACCTTAAACCTTTGTTGCTTGAGTGTAGTAAGAGATGGAGCCATCGAGACGTGGGCAATCCCGGGAAAAAATTGGCTTTTGAAGCCGCTTCAGGAAGGGATGCGTCGACCGATCATCCATCCGTGCGCGACTGTCAGACGTTATCGTCGGTCGCCGTTGCTATCCAGGTGATCGCTTGATCGTCCAGCGCAGACAGACACTCCATTCCCTCTGTGGCTCATGATGAACCATGAAGCCGGTTAAGTTTTCGGAGCCGTCTGCCGTCTAACGGATAGCTTGGTGCCCTGCGGGGCACTCCTTTTGATGATATCGGCGAACTGGCTCGCGGAATCCGATCCCTGAGATATATCCGCGTCTTGTAAATGTAAATGCGCCACTGCTGGGTACGGAATTCGGCCAGCGGTGAAATAACGACAACTGGAAGAAGCCGTTCAAGGCGGCAGCGGCTGCAGCAAAGCTACCGCCTACCGCCGTTATGTATTCGCTACGGCACACAGCGATCTCAGAAACGATCGCCGCGGGCATGGACTCGTTTGTTGTCGCGCGACTCGCCGGTACATCGACCGCGATGATTGACCAGCACTACGCCACCTGCGACACGACAAGACGCGAGCGAAGCTGGACGCAGTAGCGATGTCGTGAACTGAGGGCGGTGAACCAGACCTCGGGGCACGCAGGCGCACCGGATTGACCATCGATGCACTTGACAGCGATGTTATGTTTGTTTATGCTTTTGCCATCGTGTCCAAGTTGCGACATGACTCAGCGGCCCGCCTTGTGCGGGCCGTTTTCGTTTGCGCTTTAGCATCTTCTCGTGGTCGGCTCGCAGCGCCGGCCTTTTTTATGGTTCATCGAGCTTTTCCGGGGAACGCGGCGCGGATCTTGAGGAAGAAGTATTCCTCGTCGCGATACC
>NZ_FCOB02000030.1 GCF_001545075.1 Caballeronia ptereochthonis | reverse complement strand
GCTCAGGCGGCCCCCAGGCCGCCCGCGCCACCGACGCCGCCGGGCGAGCAGCGCATCATGGTCGGCAGCGCGAACGGCTACCACCTGATGGTCAGGACGACGCCGCCATCCCAGGTCTGCGACAGCGACGCCTTCGCCGATGGCGTGCGCTACGGCTACGCCCTGACGTGGAACCGCCTCGTCGGCGAGGACGCGCGCAACGGCGGCAAGCCGAAGCGCAAGTTCGACGCCTCCGCCATTCACTCGCAGGACGATCAATACAAGATCCAGTGGAACGGCAAGGAGCGCGTGAACGCGTGCGCGTCGGACGGGTATCTGATCGGGCGCATCGTCGGCACGCATCTGGCCGGTGTCGACATGCGCAACGGCAAGTCTTCCTAGGCGCGCAGCCGGGTTCAGTCGCAGGTGTGAGCGGCCGCGACGTAGCGGCTCGCGACCGCGACATCGCCATAAATGGTGTAGCCGGTGCCGTTCGCGGACGCCTGCGCAATCAGCAGCACGACCGACTGACTCGTGTAGCCCGCGCCCGGGATGGATACGGCCTGCGTGTCGGCGCTCGGCGAGTACTCGCGCACGCGGCCGGCGATCGGCGTCCATTTCGACTTCACGCACCGGATGAAATCGTACGGCTTCGCCTGCGACGTGCCGGACCCGACCGGCACGGTCCTGAGCAGGTTGTCGTCCGTCGATACGCATGCGCTCAAGGCCGACGCGCCGATTGCCGCGAACAGGATTGCGATGGTTTTTCTCATAAATACGATGACCTTTTTGTAGTTTCCACTTAATCTTCCGCCCGGCGCATCGTTCGATGCCAGCCGCATCCGCGGCCGTCGATCCTAACCGTTTCCCTGACAAACCGTAAAGCGCGGCCGATTTCGTGCCGATCCCGTACGGGCGGTCCGGGGAGCCGCGCCGAACTGCAGCAAACCTTTCGACCCGTAGTTTTCCCCAATATGGGTCAAGTCGGGTCAACCGCCGCCGTTATATAGGCGTTTCATGGTGTAAAGCCTTTTGTATGGCGCGAGCGCGGGCGGCGGGAGCCGAAATGGCGCTCTCCGACCGCGTCTGGTGCGCGGATCCCGATAACAGTGATATACCGCTGCCGTCGTCCGTTCGCGGGCGGCACGCAGCGTGAGCCAGTCTGATAGAACGCATGTCTCGCACAAAGTTGCTCGCCCGGCTTCGCGCCATTTCCCCGATCGGACGTTCGTCCGGCGGCTTCGATCTCCAGCGGCTCGCCGCGCCCGCGCTCACGATTGTCGTCTGTGTGCTGCTGCTCGTGGTCTTCCAGCATCTTTCGCGCTCGGTCGATTACAAGTCGGTGATCCATTCGCTGCGCGTCATGACGCTGCAGGCCTGGGTCGCGGCGCTGTTCGCCACCGCGCTCTCCTTCGCGGCGCTGGTCGGGCGCGACGCGGTGGGCCTGCGTCACATCGGCGCGGCGGTGCCGCGCTCGCTGCTGTGGGTCGGCGCGACGGTCGGCTCGGCGCTCGGCAATGTAACCGGTTTCGGCGCGCTGACGGGCGGCGCCGTGCGCTGCCGCGTCTACGGCGCGGCCGAGGTGACGCCGGCTCAGGTCGGCCGCCTGACCATCTTCACGAGCGTCACGCTCGCGCTCTCCCTCGCGTTCATGGCCGCGGCCGGCATGCTGCTCGGCGCGGGCACGCTCTCCGGCATGATGCACCTGCCGCCGGCGGCGCTGCGCGCGACCGGCGCGGCGCTCCTCGCCGTGTTCGCCGCGATGGTCCTGCTTTGCGGCCGCGAGCCGCGCACGCTGCGCTCGCGCTGGAAGTGGCTCTCGTTCACCGTGCCCGCGCGCCGCGATTTCGTCGCGCAGGCCGCGCTCGCCGTCGTCGACGTGTTCGGCGCCGGTCTCGCGCTCTGGGCGCTCCTGCCGAACGCGCAGGTCGGCTTCGGCGAATTCATGACGGTGTTCTCGGCGGCGATGCTGCTCGGCATGATCGGTCATACGCCCGGCGGCGTCGGCGTGTTCGAGGCGGCGATGGTGTTCGCGCTCGGCGGCAGCGCCAGGACGCCGGACGTGCTCGCCGCGCTGCTCGCCTATCGCGCGATCTACTTCGGCCTGCCGCTGATTCTCTCCGCCGGCGTGATGGCGGCGTTCGAAGGCCGCGCGCTGAAAGGGCGCTTCGGCTTTCTGAGCCCGCATCACGTTTCGCAGCTGGCGCCGGTTTTCCTGTCGATCATCACCTTCGCGGCGGGATCGATGCTCGTCATCTCGGGTGCGACGCCCGCGTTCAAGATGCGCATCGCGCTCCTGCAGACCATCGTTCCGCTGTGGGTGCTGGAGAGTTCACAACTGCTCGGCTCCGTGCTCGGTGTGCTGCTGCTCTTCGTCGCGCGCGGCCTGATGCGCCGCCTCGACGCCGCCTGGTGGCTCGCGCTGATGCTCGCCGTGGCGAACCTCGCGCTGTCGCTCGCCAAGGGTCTCGCGTTCGTCGAGGCGGGCGTGCTGGCGTTTCTCATCGTCCTGCTGATCGCGACGCGCGAGCGTTTCAACCGCCGCTCGTCGCTCTTTGCCGAGCGCTTCACCGCGACGTGGCTGATTTCGGTCGGCGTCGTGATGGCGCTCGCCGTCTGGATCATGTTCTTCGCGTTCCGCGACGTGCCGTACAGCGGCGATCTCTGGTGGCAATTCGCGTTCGACGAGCGCGCGCCGCGCGCGCTGCGCGCCACGCTGGCGGCGGCGGTGTTCGCCCTGGCATTCGCCGTCTGGCAGCTGCTGCGTCCGGCTGCGGGCCGCTTCGTGAAGCCGGCGCCGCAGGATCTCGCCGACGCCGCGCGCATCTTCCGTGCGCAGGAGCGCAGCGACGCGGGTCTCGCGATGATGGGCGACAAGAGCTTCCTCTTTTCCGAGTCGCGCGAAGCCTTCCTGATGTACGCGAAGCACGGCCGCACGTGGGCCGCGCTGCACGACCCGGTCGGTCCGCGCCGCGAGTGGGCGGAGCTGATCCGCAAGTTCGTGGAGCTCGCGCATGCGCACAACGGCCGGGCGGCGTTCTACCAGGTCCGCGCCGACGCGCTGCCCCTCTATCTCGACGCCGGCCTCACGCTGATGAAGCTCGGTGAGGAAGCGCACGTCGCGCTCTCGGAGTTCGATCTGAAGGGCTCGCACCGCGCGCATCTGCGTTATGCGCTGAAGCGCGGCGAGCGCGATGGCTTCGACACCGAGCTGATCGCACCGGACCATGTCGCCGAAAGCCTGCCGATGCTGCGCGCGATTTCCGACGACTGGCTGGAGAGCCGCTCCGCGCGCGAGAAGAGCTTCTCGGTCGCGGCGTTCAACGAGGAATATCTCTCGGCGCAGTCGGTGCTGCTGGTGCGCCAGCACGGCGAGCCGGTCGCGTTCGTCACCTTCATGACGACGGACATGAACACCGAAGCGACCGTCGGCGTGATGCGCCATGTCGCCGAAGCGTCGCCGTACGCGATGGAGTACCTCTTCACCAAGCTCGCGCTGCATCTGAAGGAGGCCGGGTTCAAGTCGCTGTCGCTCGGCATCGCGCCGTTGTCGGGCATGGAGCCGACGCCGCTCGCATCGCACTGGCATCGTCTCGCGGGGCTCATGTGGCGCTTCGGCGGTCGCTTCTACAACTTCCGCGGCCTGCGCGGATTCAAGAGCAAGTTCCAGCCGCGCTGGGAGCCGCGTTATCTGGCGGCGTCCGGCTCGGTCGGGGTGTTTTTTACTTTGGCGGACCTCTCGCTTCTCGCGGGCGGCTGGCGTTCATGAAATTCTTTGGCAAGAAAGCGGCGGCGCGGGCAGCGGCCGCCGTCTGTGGTATTTCCCTGTCTGGTATGGCTGGTATGGCGCATGCCGCCGAGTCGATCGCCGGCGGCCGTTACGGTCAGGTGACGCTCACGAAGCCCGCAGGCGACATGACCGGCTTCGTCGTTCTGTTCTCCGACAAAGGCGGATGGACCCCGGCCGACCAGCAGGCCGCCGATGCGCTGGCCGCCAAGGGGGCGATGGTCGTCGGCGTGGACACGCCGCGTTATGCCGCGCGGCTCGCGACCGACAAGAGCGAGAAGTCGTGCCACAACCTCGTCGGCGATGCGGAGAACATGAGCCATCAGCTCGAACGCACCGTGCAGACGAACCATTATTTCTCGCCGATTCTCGTCGGCGCGGGACAGGGCGCGATCCTCGCGGAACGCTCGCTCGGCCAGGCGCCCGATAACACCGTGGCGGGCGCCGTGTCGCTCGGGCCCGATGCGCAGCTCGATGCGCGCTTCAACCCGTGTCCGCCGGACCCGACGATCATCCACGCCAAGGGCTTGCCGGGCTTCATGGAGCGCGCCGCGATGCAGCCGGGCCGCGCGAAGGCCGATGCGCTCGTCGCGATGACGGCGCCGCATCTGAAGAAGGCCGGGCCCGTGACGGAGAGCGACGTTTCCGATCTCCCGCTGATCGAGCTGCGCGCGGCGCAGCCGACCGATCTTCTCGCGATCGTGATTTCCGGCGACGGCGGCTGGCGCGATCTCGACAAGACGATGGCGCTCGCGCTGCAGCGCGACGGCGTGTCGGTGATCGGCATCGACTCGCTGCGCTACTTCTGGGGCGAGAAGACGCCGCAGCAGACCGCCGACGATCTGGCCCGCGTGATCCGCACGTATGAAGCCCGCTGGCATACGAGCCACGTGGCGCTCGTCGGCTACTCCTTCGGCGCGGACGTGATGCCGTTCGCATACAACCGCCTGCCGGACGCGGCGCGCGCGCAGGTGTCGTACATCTCGCTGATGGGCTTCTCGCCCGCCGCCGATTTCCAGATCCGCGTGACGGGCTGGCTCGGCATGCCGGCGAGCGACAAGGCACTCAAGGTGCGGCCGGAATTGGACAGGCTGCCGCCGTCGATGGTGCAATGCATCTACGGCGAGAAGGAAGAAGACACGCTGTGCCCGGCGCTCACGAAGACGGGCATCGAAGTGGTGAAGCTGCCCGGCGACCATCACTTCGGCGGCGACTACGATGCGCTCGCGCGGCGCATCCTCGCCGGCTGGCGCAAGCAGATCGCGGCGCGGCAGGGCTAGCGCAGCCCAGCCGTCGCGTGATGAGCGTAGCCATCGTCGAAGGTCCGGCCGCACCGCCGTCCGGACCAAGCTCTCAGCGGAATTTCAAGCTCATTTGAGCGGACCGAGATAGTCCCGCTTGCCGACCGGCGCGCCGAGATGGCGCAGGATGTCGTGCGTCGTGACGACATGAAAATAGAAGTTCGGCAGCCCGAAGCCGAACAGATAATCGACGCCCGAGAACGACGGCGAGAAGTCCGGAAACTTCAGCGTGACCGTGCGCGTTTCGCTGTCGGCGAGCGATGCCCGGTCGATGCTCTTCAGAAACGCGATCGTCTTCTCGATGCGCGCCTGCAGCGACGGGAAGCTGTCCTCGTTGTCCTCGAAGCGCGGTGCTTCGACGCCCGCGAGGCGCGCGGCCGACAGCTTCGCGGTGTCGCTCGCGCGCTGGATCTGCGCGGCGAGCGGCAGCATGTCCGGCGCGAGGCGCGCGTTGATCACGTCGGCGTGGGCGAGGCCTTTTTCATCGGCGAAGGCGGCGCCTTTCTTGAGCAGATCCGCGCACACTTCGAGTCCGCGGATGAAGACCGGAATCGACGCGCGATACATCGTGAGAGACATGGGTTTGCGCTCCTTGAGGTTTGTTTCGACAGCTTTTCATGAGACCGGAGCAAGCGTCTGCGCGCCCGATCCGGCCGACAGGGACAGAGGGGACACAAGCATAGCGCCGGGCGCGTTTCCCTGCTCGAATCGACGGCGCGCGGCGCTCACCGGCCGCGCTTGCCGGATGGCTGCGCATGCCGCGCTTCCCACGCGCGCAACTCCGCCTCGTAGCGTTCGAGTGCTTCCTGGTACAGATCGAAGACGCACGGGTTGCAGCCGCTCTGGCAGCAGTCTCCCGGCAAAGGGCGCTCGGGCGGCGTGGGGCGGGGATCGTCCGCAGGGACGTCGGCGATATCGTGGGACTCGTTCATGGAATCGAAACGCTGTCTGCGATTCATTGTGCAACGGCTCGCCGCGTCAACGCGAGCAGCCAGATTTTGGTGGGCGTCCGCCGCGCGCGATGCGATACTGCGCGCGGGGACGTGTTCGGCCCGTCATCACGTCGATCGGACTGAAGGACGCTATCGATGAACCATTCCGTCTGCCTTGCGATCTCCGGGGTGCTCGCGAGCGCCTTGCTGGCCGGCTGCGTCGTGCCGCCGGAAACATCGCGCGGGGCCGGCCAGACGGGCGTGGCATATCAGACCGGCCCTGGCGCGCAGACCGCCTGGAGCGCCGAAATCCGCCGCACGCAGGACGGCGTTCCCCATATTCGCGCGGCCGATTGGGGCGGTCTCGGCTTCGGGTTCGGCTATGCGCAGGCGGAAGACAACCTGTGCACGCTTGCCGATGCCTTCGTCACCTATCGCGGCGAGCGTTCGGAGTACTTCGGGGCGGACGCGCGTCCGCCCGCCGCCGCGACCTTCGGCCAGCCGCGCAACATCGACGCGGACTTCTTCTTTCGCATGGTCGGCGATCAGGCGGCCGTCGTTCGCTACCGCTCCGCGCAGCCCGCCGAGCTGCGCAATCTGATCGATGGTTTCGCAAATGGCTACAACCGCTATCTCGCCGACCTCGACGCGGGCAAGTTTCCGAGCGCGCATGCCGCGTGCCGGGGCAAGCCGTGGGTCGGCAGGATCGGCGCGGACGATATCTATCTGCGGCTGATCGCGGCCAATCTCGCGGGCGGCTCGGCGCGCTTCGTGACGCCGATCGCGATCGCCCATCCACCGAAGCCAGCCGCACCGGCGCCGCGCGGCGAGCGCGACTCGCCCGCGCCCGCCGCAGCCGAGTCAGCGCAGACGGCGCTCGACACGCTGCGCTTTTCCATCGGCGAGAACCCCGGCATCGGCAGCAACGCGCTCGCGTTCGGCGCGCCGATCACGCGCGACAAGCGCAGCATCCTGTTCGGCAATCCGCACTGGTTCTGGCGCGGTCCCGACCGTTTCTATCAGGCGCAACTGACGATACCCGGGCAGGTGAACGTCGCGGGCGTGTCGTTTCTCGGCGTGCCGCTGATCGTGCTCGGCTTCAACGACAACATCGCGTGGACGCATACGGTGTCGAGCGCGCGGCGCTTCGGCATCTTCCAGCTGACGCTCGATCCCGCCGATCCGACGCACTATCTCGTCGACGGCCAGAGCGAGGCGATGACGCCCGTGCCGCTCACCGTGCGTGCGCGCCGCGCGGACGGCACGCTCGAGTCGGTGTCGCGCACGCTCTACCGCACGCGGTTCGGGCCGGTCGTCGATCTTTCCGCGATGGCGCAAGGCCTCGGCTGGAGCGCGCAGCGCGCCTATGCGCTCGCCGACGTGAACGTCGACAACACGCGCGCGTTTCAGAACTTCTTCGCGTGGAACCAGGCGCACTCGCTCGTCGACTTCATGACGCTCCAGAAACGCTACGCGGCGATGCCCTGGGCGAACACCTTCGCGATCGGGCGCGGCGACGAGCGCGTCTGGTTCGCGGATATCGGCCCGATCCCGAACGTGCCCGATGCGCTAGCCGATTCTTGCACGCCGCCGGCGGGCCGCGCGTTCGCGGGTCGCGTCCCCGGCGCGCCGTTTCTCGACGGCTCGAAGAGCGCGTGCGCGTGGCGCGTCGATCCGGCGAGCATGCAGCCGGGCGCGCTGCCCGTCGATCAGTTGCCCAACACCGTGCGCGGCGATTACGTCGGCAATTTCAACGACAGCTACTGGCTCGCCAACGCGAACGCGCCGATGTCGGGCTATCCCCGCATCGCGGGCGCGACGCGCGCCGAGCAGTCGCTGCGCACGCGTTACGGCCATCTGCTCGCCGCGCGGCTGCAGCGTGAACGCGGCGGCGTCACGCGCGAGGCGCTCGAATCCGCCGTGCTGGAAACCAGCTCGATGTCCGAGCGGCTGTTCCGCAAGCCGCTGCTCGACGCGATCTGCACCGTCAACGATGCGCTTTCCGCGCTGCACGATGCGTGTGAAGTCTTGCGTCAATGGAACGGCACGGCGGATACCGACGCGCGCGGCGCGAACCTGTGGGACGAGTTCTGGGCACGCGTGACGCGTATCGCGCCGGAGCGCCTGTACGAGTCGGGCTTCGATCCGAACAAGCCGCTCGCGACGCCTGCCGGTTTCAACGTCGACAATCCGGCCGTGCTGCAGGATCTGCGTCAGGCGCTCGGCGGCGCGGCGCTCGCCCTCAGGCTCAACGGCTTCGCGCTCGATTCGCGCCGCGGCGACATTCTCTACACGGAGCGCCGCGGCGCGCGCGTGCCCCTGTACGGCGGCTGCGACGAGGCCGGCTACTTCACGATCGTCTGCGCGCGGCGCCCGCTCGATGCGAAGGGCTATCCGATGGACGTGAGCGGCCAGGGCGACAGCTACGTGCAGGTGGTCACGTTCGGCGCGAACGGCGTGGAGGCGGACACGATGCTCTCGCATTCCGAATCGGACGATCCCGCATCCCCGCATTCCGCCGACGCGACGCGTGCGTTCGCGGCGAAGCGCTGGGCGCGCTTTCCATTCACGGATGAGGCGATCGATTCGGATCCGGCGGTGACGCGCGTGGTCGTGTCGGGTACGCGCGACGAGGCAGGCAGCTCGACCGGGCGTTGAAGAAAAATCACGTCGGTCGCGCATGCCCGGCGCGCGGCCGGTCGAGCCGAGGGCAAATCCCGTCTATGATGGAATTTTGCTCGAATGGAAACACGCTCATGACTATCGGCGACGGCACGCAACACGAAGAAGCAGTACGGCTCGATTCCGCCGTCCTGCGCGATTTCGTGGATCGCAAATGGAACGACGAGATCGTTCCCGCGCTGACCGACTACATCGCGGTCCCCGCGAAGAGCCCGATGTTCGACAGCGACTGGGCGCGCCACGGCTTCATCGAGCGCGTGGTCACCGACGCGGTCGACTGGGTCCGGACGCAGCCGGTGAAAGGCCTCAAGGTCGAGATCGTGCGCTTGCCCGAGCGCACGCCGGTGATCTTCTTCGAAGCGCCCGCCACACGTTCCGGCAGCACGGAAACGGTCGTGCTCTACGGCCATCTCGACAAGCAGCCTGAATTCGAGGGCTGGCGCAGCGATCTCGGCCCGTGGACGCCGAAGCTCGAGGACGGCAAGCTCTACGGCCGCGGCGGCGCCGACGACGGCTACGCCACCTACGCGAGCATCACGGCGCTCGCGGCGCTGGACGCGCAGGGCGTCGAGCGGCCGCGCTGCGTGGGCATCATCGAGACCTGCGAGGAATCCGGCAGCTACGATCTCCTGCCCTACATCGACGCATTGCGCGAGCGGCTGGGCGATGTCGGCCTCGTGATCTGCCTCGATTCCGGCGCGGGCAACTACGATCAGCTCTGGCTCACGACTTCGCTGCGCGGCCTCGTCGCGGGCGATCTCGAAGTGCAGGTGCTGGAAGAGGGCATTCACTCGGGCGGCTACGGCGGCATCGCACCGTCGACCTTCCGCATCATGCGGCAGCTGTTCGAGCGCCTGGAAGACGCGGGCACCGGCGACCTGCTGCCCAAGGACTTCCACTGCCCGATTCCACAAGAGCGCCGGCGCGAAACGGAAGCCACCGCGCGCATTCTCGGCGACGACGTCTGGAAGAAGCTGCCGTGGAGTTGCGGTCAGGACGGGGGCAGCGTCCTGCCGACCACGACCGACCCGCGGGAAGCACTGCTCAATTCCACCTGGCGCCCGTCGCTCACCGTGACGGGTGCGGCCGGCCTGCCGCCACTCGCGGATGCGGGCAACGTGCTCGCGCCGCGCACGGCGTTCAAGCTGTCGCTGCGCCTGCCGCCGCTCGTGGACGCGACGGAAGCGGTCACGCGACTGAAGACGCTGCTGGAACTCGATCCGCCCTATAACGCCAGGGTCACGTTCAAGCCGGAGGCGGGCGCGGCCACGGGCTGGAACGCGCCCGATCTCGCGCCCTGGCTCGCGTCGTCATTGAATGACGCGTCGCGGCGCCACTTCGGCGCGGATGTCGCATTCATGGGGCAGGGCGGCACCATTCCGCTGATGAATACGCTCAAGGAGGGCTTTCCGCGCTCCCAGTTCATGGTGTGCGGCGTGCTCGGCCCGAAATCCAACGCGCACGGCCCGAATGAATTCCTGCACGTGCCGTATGCGAAGAAGCTGACGGCCGCCGTCGCGGAGGTGATCGCGGCGGCGCCCTGAGCGTCGGGCGCATCGACCGGAATCTGCAAGCCCGGCTCGTCCGGGCTTTTTTTCGCCCGTTTTCAGCGATTTTGTAAAAACAAACTGGTAAGGCCAGTTGATCGTCTGTAAAGTGATAGGCCCGCGCGCGTCTCGAAAAAACGAACGCGCGAGCCATCAACCAGGAGACGAGTGTCGCAATGAATGCATCCCCAACGCCCACCCCTTCCCCAGCAGAACGGCGCATCGCCGCCGACACGCTGCACGCCTACGTCCGCGCGATCTGGGAACACGCGGGCAGCGCGCCGCGCGAGGCGGAACTGGTCGCCGATCATCTCGTGATGTCGAATCTGTCGGGCCACGATTCGCACGGCGTCGGGATGATCCCGCGTTACGTCGCGTCGCTCGGCGAGGGGCAACTGAAGCTCAACACGCACGCCGAGATCGTCCGCGATGCGGGCGCGGTGCTGACCGTCGACGGACGCAAGGGCTTCGGCCAGGTCGTTGCCTACGAGGCGATGGAGCACGGCATCGAGCGCGCGAAAAAGCTCGGCGTGTGCGCGGTCGGTTTGCGCAACGCGCATCACATCGGGCGCATCGGCCATTGGGCGGAGCAGTGCGCGAAGGCGGGGCTCGTGTCGTTCCACTTCGTGAACGTGGCGGGCGATCCGCTGGTCGCGCCGTTCGGCGGCATCGACCGGCGCTTCGGCACGAATCCGTTCTGCGCGGCATACCCGCGCGAAGGCAAGAGCCCGCTCGTGCTCGACTTCGCGACGGCCGGCATCGCGTACGGCAAGACGCGCGTCGCGTACAACAAGGGCGTCAAGGTCGCGCCGGGCATGCTGCTCGATCACGAAGGCAAGCCGACCATCGAGCCGAAGGTCATGCACGAGGAGCCGTTCGGCTCGCTCACGGCGTTCGGCCTGCACAAAGGCTCGGGACTTGCCGCGCTGTGCGAGATTTTCGGCGGGGCGCTGTCGGGCGGCTATACGACGCATGAAAGCACGCTGGAGAAGTCGAGCGCGATCATCAACTGCATGACTTCGGTGATCGTCGATCCGAACGCCTTCGATGCGCCCGCCGCGCAGGCGGAGGCCGAAGCGTTCCTCGAATGGATGAAGGCTTCGCCGCGCGCCGAGGGCGTCGACGCGATCCACGCGCCGGGCGAGCCTGAAGACGCGCGCCGCGCCGAGCGCACGGCCAACGGCATCGCGATCGATCCGACGACGTGGAGGCAGATCCGCGATTCGGCGGCCACGTCGGGCATGCCGGAAGCGGCGATCGAGAAGTTCGCGAGCGCGCTCAGGTAAGCTCAGACAGGTTCCCTGACGCGCCTGCGCGGCGAATTGGTCAAGCCAGTTTGCCGCGCGTCTGCGATGCGATCAGGCGACCATGTCCTTCTCGATCCACTCGATGACCGACGTGCGCAGCGGCCGCCAGCCGAGGATTTCGCGCGTGCGCTTGCTTCGCACGCGGCTGTTCGAGCCGAGACCGTACGACGCCATCTCGTAACCCCATTCCCTGATCGCATCCTCGAGCGGCCAGTCTTCCGGGCCGCGCAAGTGGAGCGTCTTCGCCATCGCGGCGGTCATGTCGCGGAACTGCGCTTCGCCGCTCTCGACGAAATAGAACGTGCCCGCCGGCGACTTGTCGAGCGCAAGGCGATAGATCTCGACGACATCGTCGATATGCACGTTCGACCAGATGTTCAACCCCCGTCCCACGTGCCGCACGATGCCGCTCTTGCGCGCCTGACGTTCCAGCCGCGGGAGCTGCACGCTCGCGGTATTCGGCACCGCCCCGTGACCGTAGATCAGCGTGTTGCAGAGCACGGCGGAGCGGACGCCACGTTCGGCGGCGCCAAGCACGAGATTGTCGATCGCGACGCGCGGCGCCTTGTCGGGCGTCGGCTCGGGCAGATCGTCCTCCGTGTAGATCTTGTCCGACGCCTCGCCGCCCGACGCGTCGCCGACGATGCTCGATCCGCTCGTATGCAGAAACGGCTTGTTCGAGCCTTCGAGCGCGCCGATCAGCGCTTCGACCGCGCCGCGATGATCGCTGCTGGCGGCGTTGATGACCGCATCGGCCGCGCGGGCTTCGGCGGCGAGCAGGGCGGCATCGTCCAGACTGCCGATGACCGGTTCGATGCCCAGGCGTTTCAGATCGTCGCTTTGCTCGGCACGGCGAATCAGTCCGCGCACGCGATGCCCGTCGCGCGCGAGCCCCGCGGCGATCGACCCGCCGATGAAACCGCCCGCGCCCGTGATGAAGATGTTCATGTTCATGCTCCGTTGAATGTTCAAACTCGATGAGCACAGTATGATCCGCTTCGACTTTCGCAAAAACGGTGGTAGTCTCAAATGAATCTTGACCTGGAATCAAGAATTTGAAGACGAATACCGACGAATTGCTCGTTTTCGTCACCGTGATCGACAGCGGTTCGATGACGGCGGCCGCCGAGGCGCTCCAGCAGACGGTTTCGGGCGTGAGCCGCACGCTCACGCGCCTCGAAAAGAAGCTGGATGCGACGCTCGTGCGGCGCACGACGCGCCGTCTGCACCTCACCGACGAGGGCGAACTCTTTCTCGCACGCGCCCGGGCGATACTCGCGGCGATGGAGGATGCCGAGGAAGCCTTGGCGCGTCACCGGGAGCGGCCCGCCGGGCGCCTGCGCGTGGACGCGGCGTCGCCCTTCGTGCTTCATTGCATCGTGCCGCACGTGAACGCGTTTGCGGCGCTTTATCCGGAAATTGCACTCGAACTGACGAGCAACGAGCGCATCGTGGATCTTCTGGAGCAGCGCGTGGATATCGCGATCCGCATCGGCGCCTTGCAGGATTCCACACTGCATGCGCGCGCGCTCGGCAGCAGCCGTCTGCGCATGCTCGCGAGCCCGGCCTATCTCGCGGAGCACGGCGAGCCGCGCGACATCGACGAACTCGTGCGCGCACGGCTGATCGGCTTCACCGCGCCCGAAAGCCTCAATGACTGGCCTTTGCGCGACACTCGCGATGGGCGCGCCGCATCGTTCGTGACGATCCGCCCGGCGGTTTCGGCTTCGAGCGGTGAGACGATCCGGCAACTGGCGCTCGACGGCGGCGGCATCGCCTGCCTCGCCGACTTCATGAGCGCCGCCGACGTCCGCGCGGGCCGCCTGCGCACGATCCTCGACGACATCCTCGAAGATGTCCGTCAGCCGATCAACGCGGTGTACTACCAGAGCGAGTCGATGGCGGCCCGCTCGCGCGCATTTCTCGATTTCCTCGCCAGCAGGCTTACGCTCTGACGAGCACTGCTTCGACTCCCAACCACCCGACCGACCATGCCAAAGATCGAAACCATCAACGCGCCCGGCCTGCCCATTCCCGCAGGCCATTACTGCCACGCGACGCGTGCGGGCAATCTCGTGTGCGTCTCCGGCCAACTGCCGGTGCGCCCGGACGGCACGCACACGGGCGAGCTGCCGTTCGAAGAGCAGGCCGAACAGACGCTCTCCAATCTGCGCGCCGTGCTGGAAGCCGCGGGCGCAAAGCTCGAAGACTGCATCGAAGTGACGGTGTATCTCGTCGGCATCGAGCACTGGAAAGCGTTCAACGAGATCTATGCGCGTCACTTCGGCGAGTGGAAGCCGGCGCGCGCGGTCGTGCCGGTCGGTGCGTTGCATTACGGCTATCTGGTCGAGATATCCGCGCGCGCCTGGGTCGAGCGGGGCTAGGCGAACCTGGCCGCGCTCGACCGAGCGTCACGCCAGATCCAGCGACTTCGTCAGATCGCCGAGCGGCGCCTCGCCGTTGGCGGCGAACGCGCGATCCCGTGCGGCCACGCCGTCGAGCGGTGCGAGATCGTGCACGCGCGAGATGAAGCGCAGGATCGAGTTCGTGTCGTACACGGTGTGATCGACGTAGCCCTTCTTCGCGAACGGCGAAATCACCAGCGCGGGAATGCGCGAGCCCGGCCCCCAGCGGTCGCCCTTCGGCGGCGGGACGTGGTCCCACCAGCCGCCGTTCTCGTCGACCGTGACGATCACCACGGTATTCGCCCACTGCGGCCCGCGCTGGATGTGCTCGATCACGTTCGAGATATGCCGGTCGCCCGAGGCGATGTCCGCGTATCCCGCATGCATGTTGAGGTTGCCCTGCGGCTTGTAGAACGTGACGGTGGGCAAGCGGCCCGCGTCGATATCCGCGAGCAGCTTGTTCGTGGAAGGGTCGTCGCCCAGGCCCGCGTCGCGCAGATGCTGGGCGCGCGCGGCCGTGCCCGGCGCGTAGTTCGCGAAGTAATTGAACGGCTGGTGATGGTACTGAAAATCGGGAACCACACCGGTATCGCGATGTTCCAGCGCGTATTGCCACGCGCCGCTGTACCACGCCCAGTCGATGTTCTTCGCTGAGAGGCGATCGCCGATCGTCGCATAGGTCTGAGGCGGCAGGACGAGCGCGTTCGCTCTGTCCGCGTAAAGCGGATCGCCGCCCGGCGTTGGCGGCACATTGCTCGGCTGATACGGCGGAAACATTGTGTTGACGGCGTAGCCGTCGGCCGTGAGCGCGCCGTCGCGCACGAATTTCGGCGGACCTTCGAGCGCGGACCGGGGCGAGTCGGGCGCGAGCTTCAGGCGCGCGCCCGTGGGGTCGTCGCCTTCCACGACCGCCAGCAGCTTCGCCGCCGGGCCGCTCTTCGCGTCCGGATAGAAGGGCGCCTGCGCGGAGATCAGGAAAATGTGGTTCAGCCACGAACCGCCGAATGCCGACATGAAGAAGTTGTCGCAGAGCGTGTACTGCTGTGCGAGGCCCCAGAGCCTCAGCGTGTCCGGCGAGTTCTGGTAATGGCCCATCACGAGGCCGCCAGAGTCGCCCCACGCCGCGAACTGGTTGTTGCGTCCGGCGGCGATCTGCATCTGGTTCTGATAGAAGCGATGCACGAGATCCCGCGTGATGACGGAATTGGGCAGCGGCGCGCCATGGGCGTCCATGATCCGGAAGGGCGCGTTGCTCAGGCCGGTGATCTGCTGCTCGGTGATCGCATAGCGCTTGCCGTCGACTTCCTGCGCCTGCGGCACGAGACCGCCCCAGATCTTCGGCAGCGCGGGCATCGGCGTGACGCCGTCGCGGTCGAGTTGCGTGTAACGCGACGCTGGCACGGCCGAGAGCGGATATTGCACGCCCGGATAGTCGCCGTAGAGATTCGTGAAGCTGCGGTTCTCCGCGTAAATCACGACGATATGCTGCACCTTCGCCGCGAGCGCGCGGTCCAGCGCGAGATCGGCCGCCGTCTTCGGCGTGGTCGGCTTCTGTTCGAACAGATTGCATCCGCTGAGCGACAGGCCCGCGATACCAACGCCCGCTACACCGGCCGCGAGCAGCCGCCGCCGTGCGGGGTCGGCGGGTGCATCGCTGTCTGGTGTGTCGTTGCCGGAAGGAAGCTCGTGCTGCGGATGGTCGTTCTCATTCATCGCCTGACTCCTCGTGAACATGCGGCACACGCCCCGATGACGCGCGCCTGCATTATCGACGCCGAAAGATGACGCGCCCATTACCCGGCGCCCCGACTTGACCGCCTTGCGACTGGCGGGTCAACTGAGCGGGAATGATGCCGCATCGTCCGGCCGCGTGAAACCCGGCCGAACGGCATAGGCAAAAAAACAGAACGACGCGTGAATCGGCTTATGTCTTCTGGCCGACTGGAAACTGCCTTGGAGCGTGACTAACATCAACTGAACACGAGCTTTGCTCCGACGAGAACGAGCGTGGCGGCGAGCACGTGGCGCAGCAGCGCTTCCGGCGCCTTGGAGGACAGCATGCTGCCGATGGCAATGCCCGGAATCGAGCCCACGAGGAGCGAGACGAGCAGCGCCCAGTCCACCGAGCCGAGCATCCAGTGGCCGGCCCCGGCGATCAGCGTGAGCGGCACCGCGTGCGCCACGTCCGAGCCGACGATGCGCACCGTCGCGAGACGCGGATAGAGCAGGAGCAGCACCGTCACGCCGATCGCGCCGGCACCCACGGAAGTGATCGAAACGAGCACGCCGAGGATCGCGCCGGTGAGAATCGTCCAGGCGGCGGTGCGCGCGGGATGCTCGGGCCGGCCGCGTCCTTTCTGGTAAGCGAGGCGCGCGAGTTGCGGCCGGAAGACGAGCGAAACGGCGGTGATCAGGAGCGCGCTGCCGAGAATCACCTGGATGAGCCGCGCGGTGCCGGACGAGCTGATGCCGTGCGCGTGCAGGAAATAGAGCGTGACGGCCGCCGCCGGCACGCTGCCCGCCGCGAGACGCCCGGTGATGCGCCAGTCGACCGAGCCCTTGATGCCGTGCACGAGCGTTCCCGCGGTCTTGGTCGCGGCGGCGTAGAGCAGGTCGGTGCCGACCGCCGTCGCCGGGTGAATGCCGAACAGCAGGACGAGCAGCGGCGTCATCAGCGAACCGCCGCCCACGCCCGTCAGGCCGACCAGGAAGCCCACCGCGAGTCCTGAGGCAGAATAAAGCAAATCGATATGCGGAAATGACATTGCGCGCGGAGAACCCGTCAGGCGTGGTTGGGTCGAAAAACCGTCGATGATAGCGGGTAAGCGGCTCACCTGCTGCATGAAAGCAGCGCTCGATCGGGTGTTGCGGCGTGCCGGGGAGCTCGAGCGCGTTCCAGAGCGGCTCACGAACATCCTTCAGATTACTTTCAGGAAGGCGCAATGAATACCAAGGAACAGACGCAGGAACAGATGCAGCAACAACAGCAGCAGGAGCAGGATTCGCAACCGAAGCTCGCGGGTGCCGACGAGGCGTTCATCCCGACCGAGCACGCCAACATGCCGAGCGAACGTCAGTTCGTCCTGAAGTCCGGCAACACCTTCGCCGTGTACGACGCCAACGGCGACATTCGCGGCGGCGACGACGGCCTGTTCGTCAACGACACGCGCGTGCTCTCGGAACTCGTGCTGACCTTTGGTGGCCGCGCGCCGTCGCTGCTTTCGGGCAGCGTATCGAGTGACAACGCCGTGTTCACCGCGCACCTGACCAACCGTCCACTGCCGCCGATCGGCGGGGCGCGCACGCCGGAAGGCGTGATCCATGTCGAGCGCAAGCGCGTGCTGTCCGGGCATGTGCTGCACGAGAGCATCGTGCTCACGAATTACGGCACGGAGCCGTCCACCGTGCCGCTCTCCATCTCCTTCGCGGCGGATTTTCTCGACATGTTCGAAGTGCGCGGCGCGAAGCGCGGCAAGCGCGGCACCTTGCGGCCGCCGCTGGTCGAGAACGGCGAAGTCGTGCTGTGCTATGTCGGTCTGGACGAAGTGGAGCGCACGGCGCGCATCCAGTTCACGCCCGCTCCGGACGTGCTCTCGCCGACGCGCGCCGATTACGCGCTGCATATCCAGTCGGAAACGGCGATTTCCATCTATCTCTCGGTGACGGCCGTCACGCGCGCCTTGAGCGACGCGAGCGAGGAGAGCAAGCGCAACGCGGCCGAGGCGGCGGAATGCGAGCCCGAATCGGGCCGGCCGGCGATTCGCGAGGCGCTCGTCGAGGCGCACCGGCGCATGCGCGACAGGCGTCGCGCGAGCGCGCGGGTGCGTTCGAGCAACCCGCTGTTCAGTGAATGGATCGATCGTTCGTTTGCGGATCTCGGTCTGCTCACCACCGATCTCGAAACCGGGCCCTACCCCTACGCGGGCATTCCCTGGTTCTCGACGGCCTTCGGGCGCGATGCGATCATCACGTCCCTGCAGATGCTCTGGCTGCATCCGACGCTCGCGCGCGGCGTGCTGCGCTTCCTCGCCGCACATCAGGCGCGCGAGGACTCGGCGTTCCGCGACGCCGAGATCGGCAAGATCATGCACGAGACCCGCAAGAGCGAAATGGCCGCCACGGGCGAGGTGCCGTTCGCGCTGTACTACGGCGGCGTGGACAGCACGCCGCTCTTCATCGTGCTCGCGGGCGCGTATGCCGAGCGCACCGGCGACCGCGAACTGCTCGACGAGATCTGGCCGGCGCTGCAACTGGCGGCCGAGTGGGTCGCGCGGCACTGCGACAAGAATCCGTACGGCCTGCTGGACTATCAGCGCGCGTCCGAGCACGGCCTCGCGAACCAGGGCTGGAAGGACAGCCAGGACTCCGTGTTCCATGCGGACGGGAGATTCCCCATCGGTCCGATTGCGCTCGTCGAAGTACAGGGGTACGCATCGACGGCGTTTTCCACGATGGCTCGCCTTGCCCGCGAACGCGGCGAGGACGAGCGCGCGCAAGAATTCGAGCGGCGCGCCCGTCATATCCGCGAACGTGTCGAGGAGATGTACTGGATGCCGGAGATGGATTTCTACGGCATCGCACTGGACGGCAAGGGCGAACTGTGCCGCGTGCTCTCGTCGAACGCGGGGCATCTGCTGGCTTTCGATCTCGTGGACCGCCAGCGCGGCGAGGCGGTCGCGCGCCAGCTCGAATCGACCCTCTTTCACACCGGCTGGGGCGTGCGCACGCTGGCGGCGGGGCAGCCGCGCTTCAATCCGATGTCGTACCACAACGGTTCCGTATGGCCGCACGACACGGCGCTTTGCGCCCGCGGTCTCGCGCGCTACGGCGATCGCGGCGCGGCGGTCGGCCTGCTGCAATCGCTGTTCGAGGCGGCCGTTACCTTCGATATGCGCCTGCCGGAGCTTTTCTGCGGATTCACACGGCAGCGCGGCGAGCGACCGATTGCCTATCCGGTCGCGTGCCTGCCTCAGGCGTGGGCGGCAGGCGCGCCGTTCATGATCCTGGAGGCATGTCTGGGCGTGACGGTCGATGCCATCAATGACGAAGTGCGCATCGACCGGCCGCAGTTGCCGGAGGGCATCGACTGGCTGGAAATCGGCGATCTGCGTATCGGCGACAAGACCGCCACGATCACGTTCCGCCGCGTCGGCGGCCAGGTGATTCCGTCGGTGGAAGGGGACGTGCGGGTCGTCGCGGTGCTTTGATGGGCGCCACGCGCAGCGCCGGTGGGCGCCGCGCGTCTTGCGCCCGGAAGCCGATCAAACCGCCACGCTGCCGACGTAGTTCTCGGCAAGCGCGGTGGCGGCCGCGCGCGAAGTCGTCACGTGCTCCAGTTCCGCCACTTGCAGGCGCTGCTCGAAAGGCGACGTGTCCTCGAGCTTGTGCAGCATGCGCGTCATCCACCACGAGAAGTGCTCGGCGCGCCACACGCGCTTCAATGCCGTATCGGTATAGCGGGCGAGCTTCTCGCCGCTGCCTTCCTTGTAGAAGTCGACGAGCGCGGCGTTCAGCACACGCACGTCCGACACCGCGAGGTTCAGGCCCTTCGCGCCGGTCGGCGGCACGATGTGGGCGGCGTCGCCCGCGAGGAAGAGCTTGCCCGACTGCATCGGCGTAGACACGAAGCTGCGCATCCCGACGATGTTCTTCTGGAAAATCCTGCCTTCGGTGATCTGCCAGCCATCGGCGGTATCGACACGCGCATGCAGCTCCGCCCAGATGCGGTCGTCGGACCAGGCATCGACGGAATCCTTCGGGTCGCACTGGAAGTACATGCGCTGCACGCCCGGCGAGCGCGTACTGATGAGCGCGAAGCCGCGATCGTGGCGCGCGTAGATGAGTTCGTCGGAAGAGGGCGGCGCTTCGACGAGAATGCCGAACCAGCCGAACGGATAGACGCGCTGATAGTCCTGCCTGACCGCTTCCGGAATCGACTGGCGCGAAACGCCTTGCGAGCCGTCGCAGCCGATGATGAAGTCGCACTCCAGCTCTTCGTCGCGCCCTTCGTGCTGGTATTTGATGCGAGGCTTGCGATCGCTGCCTTCCTGGAAATCGTGCAGCGATACGTTCGACACGTTGAACTTCAGCGCGCCGTTCGCCGCGAGACGCGCCGCGACGAGATCCTTGATGACTTCGTGCTGTGCATAGACCGTGATCGAATGTCCGGTCAGTTCGGTCAGCGCGATGCGGCGGCGCTCGCCTTCGAACGCGAGCTCGAAACCATGATGCAGCGCGCCCTCGGCCTGCATGCGCGCGCCGAGGCCCGCCTGATTGAGCAGATCCATCGTGCCTTGTTCGAGCACGCCTGCGCGAATCGTCGATTCGATGTCGTTCTGGCTGCGCGCTTCGAGCACGACCGATTCGATGCCGCGCAGATGAAGAAGATGAGAGAGCAGGAGCCCGGCAGGGCCCGCGCCGACGATACCGACTTGAGTACGCATGATTGTCTCCGTGATGCGGTGGCGATGTTGTGCGTACAGTGTCGGCAGAGCGGCCTTATGCCGCAACGCGATACGGAGGATAAGGTCTATCGGATTTCGAGATAATGGCCGGAAAATGCCCCGAAAACCGGTGAAACACGGGTAAATACCTAGCTGAAGCGGGCGGCTTCGCTGGCCGCCCGCGCCGGAAATTACTCTGCCGCCTCCTCCTTCAGCTGGTTCCGCCGATATTCCCCCTGGCGCGTGAGCATCCAGCCCGGGTATTCGGACGGCAACCGGCTCACCTCATCGAGCGCGGCGAGTTCGTCCTCGTTGAGCCGGACCTTGGTCGCCGCGATGTTGTCGTCGAGCTGCTCCAGCCGTTTCGCGCCGATGATCACGCTCGTCACGACCTTCTGATGCAGGAGCCACGCAAGCGCGACCTGCGCGACCGACACGCCCTTGGCCTCGGCCACGCGCCGCATCACATCCACGCAGTCATAGGCGCGCTCGACATTGACCGGCGGAAAATCGAACTTGGTGCGGCGGCTGCCTTCTTCCTTGCCGCCTTCGCGCGTGAACTTGCCCGACAGCAGGCCGCCCGCGAGCGGACTCCACACCATCAACCCGACATTCTCGCTTTGCAGAAGCGGCACGATTTCGCGCTCGAGATCGCGGCCCGCGATCGTGTAGTACGCCTGCAGCGATTCGAAGCGCGCGAGGCCGAGCCGCTCGGAAATGCCGAGCGCCTTCATGATCTGCCACGCCGCCCAGTTCGACACCCCGATATAGCGCACGTGTCCGTGCTGCACGAGGTTGTCGAGCGCGCGCAGGGTTTCCTCGATCGGCGTCGCCGGATCGAAGCCGTGAATCTGGTACAGGTCGACGTGATCGAGCTGCAGGCGCTTCAGGCTCGCCTTCACGCCGTCGATGATGTGATAGCGCGACGCACCGCGCGAATTCGCCCCCTTGGTGCCGGTTTCGCCGAGAATCTTCGTCGCGACGACGACGTTTTCGCGCGGCACCTTCAGGTTCCTGAGCGCCTGGCCGGTGATGACTTCCGACTGGCCGTCGGCGTAGACGTCGGCGGTGTCGATGAAGTTGATGCCCGCATCCAGCGAGCGGCCGACGAGCTTGTCCGCTTCCGTCTGCTGCAACTGACCGATGTTGTCCCAGATCCCGCCGGTCCCGCCGCCGAAGGTCATCGTGCCGAGACACAGTTCGGAGACGAAAAGACCGGTATTGCCGAATTTCCTGTAGCGCATGGTTGCTCCCGAGTGACTGGAAAGGCGCGAGACGCTCGCATCGGCGCATGCAACGGGGCGAGCCTTCGTGCCGGCAATGCAGTATCTTCCCGCGGCGCGCCGCATTCATAGCCTGATCCTGTTCAATCCTTGCCTGTTTCTGCAAACGCGAGGGGTGGCCGCGAGCAATCTCGCGCTCGCGCGAGTAAGCTAGTCGGACTCTCTTCTCTCGAAAATCGTCTGCTAATCATGGCTTTGAACGATACGCCCGGCCTCGCCGGGAAAGACAGTCACGACCAGCCCAGGGAGGCGCGCAACGGCGGCGGCGCGCCCGATGCCGCGCTTGACCAGGCCCGTCTCGATCTCGTGGCGCTGCTCGACCGGTTCACCGCGGGCTGCGAAGGCTCGGTGGAAACGCCCGTGCCGGGTCTGTTCCTGCACCGGATCATGAATCCGGGCGGACCGAAGCACGGCATCCAGACGCCCGCGCTCGCGCTGATCGCGCAGGGCAGCAAGCGCATCATGGTCGGCGACGAGGTCTACATTTACGATCCGATGCACTATCTCGTGTCGTCGGTCGATCTGCCGGTGTGCGGACAAGTGTCGGTGGCGAGCGAGTCGGAGCCTTATCTCGGCATGCGGCTCGATCTCGACGTCGAGGAAATCACCTCGCTCATCCAGGACGAGAAGCTGCCGCCCGCGACGCAGGCCGACGCCTCGCGCGGCCTCTACGTGAACCGCCTCGGCAACTCGATGCTCGACGCCGTGCTGCGGCTCCTGCGCCTCGTCGATACGCCCGAGGACGTGGCGATTCTCGCGCCGCTCGTGAAGCGCGAGATTCTCTATCGCCTCCTGATGAACGGCTCCGGCGCGCGGCTGCGGCAGATCGCGCTGCAGGACAGCCAGACGCAGCGCATCGCGAAGGCCATCCAGCTCTTGCGCCAGAACTTCGATCAGCCGTTGCGCGTGGACGACATCGCGCGGGACGTGCACATGAGCGTGTCGTCGCTGCATCATCATTTCAAGGCCGTGACGGCGATGAGCCCGCTGCAATACCAGAAGCAGCTGCGGCTCCAGGAGGCGCGACGCCTGATGCTGCTCGATATCGTCGATGCCGCCACCGCCGCGCATCGCGTCGGTTACGAGAGCGCGTCCCAGTTCAGCCGCGAATACAGCCGGCTCTTCGGCGCGCCGCCCCTGCGCGACACCCGCCGCTGGCGCGACGCGGCGGCGGCCGGCGCCTGAGCGTCGCCGTCGCGGCCGCGTTCCCTTCCATTCGCGAAATTTTCGATGAACTTCTGGCAAGGCGCGCGCGAATGGTCTTGAATGGATTGCCGACTGGCGATGCGACGGCGCTGCCGCATCGATTTATTTCATCGTCCGCGGAATAGTGCAGCGCTTCCGAACGTTCTACGGATACTTCTACAACAAGGAAGATGAAATGAAGAAGCGCATCCTGATGTCCGTCGCCGCTCTTGCCACAGTCGCAACCGCTTTCGCTTCGTCCGCCAGCGCGGCGGCGCCAAAGGAAGCCAACGGCATGTACGTCGATGAAAACGGCATGACCCTCTACACCTTCGACAAGGACACGAAGGGTAGTCCGAGCGCCTGCACCGGCGGCTGCGCGCAGGCGTGGCCCGCGGCGATGGCGAGCGATTCCGACAAGCCGGCTGGCAAATGGGGCATGGAAGCCGCCGACGGCGGCAAGCAATGGACCTACGACGGCAAGCGCGTCTATCGCTTCTCGAAGGACACGAAGCCCGGCGACAAGAACGGGGACAACTTCCGCGACGTCTGGCACGTCGTGAAGCCCTGAGCGTTCCGGGAAGCGCGCAAGGAAGCGGAAAAAGATTCGCGACAAGGCGGGCTCGCGGAATAAATCAGCGAGGCCGCCGGTCAATCCTTAAACGGGTAACGATGATGAAACGATCGATCGGAGTGGTGGCGCTCCTGGTCGCGCTCGGCCTCGCGCTGGGTGCGGCGGGGTGCGCGAGCGGCACGCAAGGTGCGCCGAACGGATCAGGCGGGTCGAGCGGACCGGCCGGCGGAGGAAGCTACTGATGGCGAACGCATCGAACGCATCGCACGCCACGAGCGCTGCGGGCATGCGAGCGGGCGCACGGCCTTGAGCTTCGAGAGCGATCTCCTCGCGCATCTGCCGCAGCTGCGCCGCTATGCGCGCGCGCTGACGGGCGACCGCGCCTGGGCCGACGATCTCGTGCAGGACGCGACCGAACGCGCGCTGAATCGCGCGAAATCGTTCCATGCCGGCACGAATTTGCGCGCGTGGCTGTTCACGATCATGCGCAACCTGTATATCGATCAGTTGCGCGGGCGGCGCGATATCGCGGTGGACGACGAAACCGCGCCCTGGCGGCAGATGGCCGCGCCGCGCGGGGAAGTGGACGGGCTCGTGCTGCGCGACGTACAGCGCGCGCTCTATTGCCTGCCGGTCGAGCAGCGCGAAGTGATGCTGCTCGTATGCGTCGAGGAAATGAGTTATCAGGAGGCATCCGTGGTGTTGAACGTGCCGACCGGAACCGTGATGTCGCGCCTCTCGCGAGCGCGCGAGCACATGCGCGTTCTGCTCGGCGAGGAACCGGGCCGCAAGGCGTCGGCGTCGTCGTCGTTGAAAGTGGTGAGCCGCTCATGACGAATCAGGACCATCCGTCCGACCATGGCGACCGTATGGGGCCGCCGAGGCCCGATCGCGACCTTCAGGCGCTGTCCGCCTTCGTCGACGGCGAGCTGCACGGCGACGAGCGCGACGCCGTGGCCGAGCGCATCGCCGACGATCCCGCGAGCGGGGCGACGATGGCGGCGTATCGCGCGCAGGACAACGCGCTGCGCGCGCTGTTCGCCGATCAGACGGAGCCGCAGGTCATCCGGTTGCGGCCGCGGGCGCGCGATCGCTATCTGCTGGCGGCGTGCTTCATGGTCGTCGGCGTGGCATGCGGATTCCTGCTCCACATGCTGTTGCCGACGCTCGGCGACACGCAGCCGCGTTTTGCGGAGCGCGCGGATATCGCGTATGCCGTCTATGCGCCCGAGCAGCGGCACGCGGTGGAAGTGGCGGCGTCGCAGCAGGATCATCTCGTCACCTGGCTGTCCAAGCGCCTGAACCGTTCGGTGACGATTCCGTCGCTGACCGAGTACGGCTTTGAGCTGGTAGGCGGGCGTCTGTTGCCGGACGAGGAAGGTCCCGCCGCGCAGTTCATGTATCAGAACGCGGCCGGCGAGCGCCTCACGCTCTACATGACGACGGCCACGGTCCGGCGCAACGACACGAAGATCAGAACCCTGCGCGACGGGCAGCGCACGACGTTCTATTGGGCATGGGATCGCGTCGGCTATGCGTTGTCCGGACAGATCGGCGAGGCGAAGCTGCAGGCGATCGCCTATGACACGTGCAAGGAGCTTGGCGGCGATCCCAGGAACTGGTAACGCGCCGATGAAACGAAAAACCGCAGCGGCACATGTCCGCTGCGGTTTTTTTACGCCGTCACGCTGCTACCGCGTTCATCGTTATCAATAGCGATGCGGAGGCGGCGGCGCGACATGATGCGGGTGATGACGCTCCCAATCGTGGCGCTCCCAGTAACGATGGCCATCCCAGTAGCGGTCGCCATGCCAGCCGACCGTCACGTGAGCGGGGGCATAGTGATGCACGTCCGCCGAGGCGACGTTTGCGAGGCCCATGCCGAGCGCGGCGGCAAGGGAGGCGATCAGCAGACTCTTCTTCGTCTTGTTCATGATGTTTGCTCCTGTCTCGTGTGCTCAGGTACCGCATGCTCGCTGCTTCAACTACGACTCATCCGGTAAGAGTTCCATGCGTGATTCAGTACGGGTTCAATAGCGGTAGTAGTCGCGATGATGGTGATATCCGCCATCGCCCGGAACGACGATGCAGCCCGACAGCGCGCTACTCAGCAACACGCCCAACGCTGCAAGGATCGCTAGTTTCTTCATGGGTTTCTCCGTGTGAATCCATGCAGACCAATTTAGCGGTTCGCAAAATGACAAGCCGTGTTCGTTTGTAAGCAAACGTGTAACCTGAAATATTTGCGACCGGCGCCTGTAAAGTGCCGCGGACGCGCGTCTTCCCCGTTGCGCACGCGCATGCGAAGCGTTATCTTGAACTCCGATTCGACTGGTCGGAGTGAATATGTCTCACATCAGCACGGGCGTGGAATACGCGCTCCACTGCATGCTCTATCTCGCGGAACCGCCGCACGGCGTGCGCGAGGCCGGCGTGCGCGATCTCGCGGACCTGCAGGGCGTGCCGGCGGAGTACGTGGCTAAGCTGTTCACGAAGCTGCACAAGGCAGGGCTCGTCGTGGCGACGGAAGGCGCGCGCGGCGGCTTCGCGCTCGCGCGGCCGTCGAGCGAGATCAGCGTGCTGGATGTCGTCGATGCGATCGACGGCGACAAGCCGCTCTTCGATTGCAGGGAGATTCGCGCGCGCTGCGCGGTATTCGGCGACGGTGCGCCGCCCTGGGCGACGAGCGGCGTGTGCGCCGTGCACGCGGTGATGAAAAACGCCGAGAAGCGCATGCGCGAGGCGCTCGCGGCGGATCGGCTATCGGACCTCGCGAGCCGCGTTCACGCCAAGGCGCCGCGCACTTTCGGGCGGCAGGTCGTCAAGTGGCTCGACGAGCGCACCGGTCAGCGGCGCGCCGCAAAGTCCTGAACCTCAGCGAACGATCTTCGGCTTCATGTTGGGCGTGAGCGAGACGCCGACCACATGACCGTCGCGCACGCCGCAGCGGCTGTCCACGCGCGTCCATTGCTCCTTGCCGCGGGCCTTGGCGAACGCGCGCATCACGATGACCTTGTCGACCGGAATCGGGTTGCCGACGCTGAAGATCGGAGTTTCGCTGTCGATCTTCGCGGAAAGCACGCGCCGGTCGGGCACGATGAGCGTGTCGTACTTCGGCGCGTCTTCCACCCAGCGGTCGAAGGCTGCGACGCATTGCACCACGGCTTCCGGCACATGGAGCCTGGTCAGATACGAATAGTCCTCGGGCAGGTCCGGCGTTTCCTGCGCCTGGACGAGCTGAAACATCGACGCCGACAGCGCGAGCGCGAACAAGGCGGGAGCAAGAGTGTTCTTCATGCGATGGGCGATGAAAAAGGGCGTTCGGGGTATTGGGGGCAAAGCGCGGATCGCCGGGGCACGGATCGCGTGAATGGCGCTGTGAACGGCGATGCGCGCGCCTGCGCAGGAATGGCGCGGAGTATACCGTGTGACGTTTTGCGACGTCGAGCGAATCGCGCATTTCGAATGCTGATCGAAAGTATTTCGCGCGGCGTTGTATCCTTCCATGCAGACGGTTCATGCGAAAGAGGTGGGCGATGAAAGCCGTGCGATGGTCGCAGCAGAAGGGCACGGGGCTCGAGCATCTCGTGCTGGACGAGGCGCCCGATGCCATCGTGATCGAGAGCGCGGTCGTGGGCGAGGATGAGGCGCATGCCTTCGGCCTCGTCTATCGCATCGAGTGCGATGCGCGCTGGCAGGTCACGCGTCTCGCGTTGAAGCTCGCGGGCGGCGCGACGCTCGATCTGCATCGCAAGGACGGCGACGACGGCGACGCGCACGCATGGAGCGACGCGAGCGGCGCGCCACTGGAGAGGCTGCGCGGCTGTATCGACGTGGACATCACCGCGACGCCTTTCACCAACACGCTGCCGATCCGGCGTATGCAGCTCGAGCGCGGCGAGCGGCGCGTGATACGCGTCGCCTATGTGCGCGTGCCCGAGCTGAGCGTGAGCGCGGTGGAGCAGGCGTACACGTGCATCGAGCCGGATCATCGCTATCGGTACGAAGGGCTCGACACGGGCTTCACGGCGGATATCACCGTCGATGCGGACGGGCTCGTGCTCGACTATCCCGGTCTCTTCAGGCGCATCGTGTGAAGCAAGCGCAAGACGGCATGGGCCGCAAGCGGCGATAATGGCGTTCATCGCAAGACTTTGCCCGACCTGTCAACCATGACCACGACTTCACCCCGTCTCACGAGTCTTTCCCACGGCGGCGGCTGTGGCTGCAAGATCGCGCCCGGCGTGCTCGCCGATCTGCTCAGGCGCACGGCGCCGCTGCCCGCGTTCCCCGATCTCCTCGTCGGCAACGACACCGCCGACGACGCCGCCGTGTACAGGCTCAACGACGAGCAGGCGATCGTCGCGACGACCGACTTCTTCATGCCGATCGTCGACGATCCGTTCGACTTCGGCCGCATCGCCGCGACCAACGCGCTCTCCGACGTCTATGCGATGGGCGGCAAGCCGATCCTCGCGCTCGCGCTCGTCGGCATGCCGATCAACGTGCTGCCGCACGAAGCCATCGCGCAGGTGCTGAAGGGCGGCGAAGCGGTGTGCGCGGAAGCGGGCATTCCGGTCGCAGGCGGCCATTCGATCGATTCCGTCGAGCCGATCTACGGGCTCGCGGCGCTCGGCATCGTGCATCCGTCGCGCGTGAAGCGCAACGCGGCCGCCCGCGCGGGCGACGTGCTCGTGCTCGGCAAGCCGCTCGGCGTCGGCGTGCTGTCGGCGGCGCTCAAGAAAGACAAGCTCGATGCGGCGGGCTACGCGGCGATGATCGCGGCGACGACCAGGCTCAATCGCCCGGGCGCCGAGCTCGCGCAGCTCGACGGCGTGCACGCGCTCACCGATGTGACGGGCTTCGGCCTGCTCGGTCACACGCTCGAACTCGCGCGCGGCGCGGGGCTGACCGCGCGCATCCGTTACGCGGACCTGCCGTGGCTGCCGCAGGTGCGCGACTTCGTGCGCGCGGGCATCTGCACCGGTGCGTCGGGCCGCAACTGGAGCGCCTATGGCGCGGACGTGTCGCTGGGCGCATCGCTCGAACCCTCGCTCCACGAGGCGCGCGCCTTGCTCACCGATCCGCAGACCTCCGGCGGCCTGCTCGTATCGTGCGCGCCGGAAGCAGTGAGCGACGTGCTCGCGATCTTCCGCGCCGACGGCTTCGACGATGCCGCGGTGATCGGCGAGATGGTGGACGGCGCGGGCCGCGTCGACGTGCTCTGATCCAAAAAAGAAGAACGGAATGAAGGAAGAATCCCCGAAAGCCATTTTCTACGCGCTCGCCGCGAACTTCGGCATCGCCGTCTGCAAGTTCGGGGCGGCGGCGTTCACCGGCTCGGGCGCGATGTTCGCCGAAGCCATCCATTCCACCGCCGATTGCGGCAACCAGTTGCTGCTGCTCTTCGGCCTGAAGCGCGCGCAGGCGCCCGCGAACGCGCTGCATCCGCTGGGCTCGGGGCGCGAGATCTATTTCTACGCGCTCATCGTCGCGCTCCTGCTGTTCTTCGTGGGCGGCGCGTTCTCGGTATATGAGGGCGCGCATCGGCTGCTGCATCACGAGCCGTTGTCCAATCCGTTCGTCGCGCTCGTGATTCTCGGGATCTCCGTCGTGCTCGAAGCGTTCTCGCTCGCGGGCGCGATACGCGAGATCCGCAAGGGCGCGCCGAACAAGACGCTATGGCGATGGTTCCGCGAGACGCGCGAATCGGAGTTGCTCGTCGTCGCGGGCGAGGATGTCGCCGCGCTGCTGGGTCTCGCGATCGCATTCGTCGCCGTGCTCATGACGATGATCACCGGCAACACGGCGTATGACGCAGCCGGCTCGATCGGCGTGGGCGTGCTGCTGATGATCGTCGCATATCTCGTCGCGCGCGAAGTGAAGTCGATGATCGTCGGGGAATCCGCGAGTCCCGAAGTGCGCAAGGCCATCGAAGCCCATTTGCGCGCGCGTCCCGAGATCGCGCGCATCATCAGCCTCATCACGCTGCAATGGGGCAAGCACGTCGTCGTCGCGGTGCAGGCGGAGATGATCGATTACGCGAGCGGCCGCGAAATGATCGACGCGATCAACGTCATCGAGGAAGACTTGCAGCGTGCGTTTGCGCAAGTGCGCTGGGTGTTCTTCGAGCCGGATGTCGCGCGCGACCGCCGCGAGCCCGCTGCCGCCCCGTGATGTCGGCGCGCTGACGCCGGCTCGGTCCCGGTCCATTGCATGAAGCTCGTCTTGGGGCGGGATCGCCAAGTGCTACCGCAAGCGTGGCGGTCGATAGCGCGTTTCCATCAACAGGGGCGTTCCGGGCCGTCGAAAGCCGCGCCGGGACTGCTTCTGCCTCGCCGACGGCGTCGCGTTAGCATATGGCGTGCGCGTCGTCCGCATCGAGTCCCTGAATTTTCGTGATCTTCATCCGACCTATGCGCAAAGCTCTTGTTGCCGTATTGCTCGTTGGCGTGTCGAGTTTTCTTTCGGCATTCCCGATGTCCTCCTTCGCCGCCGCCGGTTCCCCGCAGCCCGCCATCGCGCTGACGCCGCAACAGGCGCGCGATGCGCTCGCGGTGCTGAACGATCCCGCGCGGCGTTCGCAGATCGAAGATACGCTGCGCGCCGTCGCGGCCGCGGACGCACTGGCCGCGCCCGCGAGCGCGCCGCAGGCCGCATCGGCCGCGTCTGCGACGCCTGCCGCGGGCGCGTCCGGCGTGCTCGCGCATTCGTTGACGGCGAACGGGCTCGCCTCGCAAGTCTCGCGGCAGGCGGGCCACTGGCTCGTGCAGATCGGCGCCGGCATGCGTCACTCGGTCTCGGCGTTGCTCGACTTCGGCTCGGTGGCCTCGTGGTGGCGCGACCGCACCGCGACCGGCGCAGGACGCGCGCTCCTCGGTCATGTCGCGTGGACTGTGCTGGCCTCGCTCCTGCCGGCGTTGCTGCTCGAATTCCTGTGCTCGCGCCTCATGAAGAAGCCGCGCGCGAAGATCGCGGGACGCGGCATCGCCGACGCCGAGGAGCAGGACCCGGGACTCGTGCATGAAGAGCACGCCGCCGAGCGCGCGGAGGACATCGCGGCGAAAAGCGGCGACGAAATCGCCATGCATCTCGCCGAGCGCAAGGGGGACGACGCGCGCGGCCAGCGTCATGCCGCGCGTCACTGGACGCTGCTGCAACGCCTGCCGAGCGCGCTCATGCATGGCCTGCTCGCGCTGATTCCACTCGTCGTGTTCATCGGCGTCGTGACGCTGCTCATGTCGTTCTTCATCGACGACAACACGCCGGAAGCGCGCGTGCTGGGCTCCCTGATCGACGTGTATCTGGCCTGCCGCGCCATCTTGATCGTGAGCGGCTTCTTCCTCGCGCCGCGCGCGCCCGGCCTGCGCCTCATCCAGATGCGCGATTTCTATGCGGCCTACACGCATCGCTGGGTAAAGCGCATCGTATGCGTCGCCGGCGCGGGCATCGCGCTCGCCAACGCCGGCGAGCCGCTCGGCCTGTCCGGCGACGCGCGCATCGCGGTCCTGAAGATCACGCTGCTGATCGTGCACGTGATGATCGCGTACGTCATCTTCGACTGCCGCGCATCGGTGGCCGAGCGCATCCGCGAGCGGGCGAGGGCGAATCGCTCGGTCAGGCTGTTCGGCAACTGGGTCGCCGATATCTGGGCGGGCGTCGCGATCTTCTTCGTGATCGCGCTCTGGTTCGTGTGGGCCCTCGACGTGCAGAACGGCTACCGGACGCTTTTCCATCTGGGCGGCGTCTCGCTGCTCGTGCTCGTCGGGGCGCGCGTGGTCGCGATCGTCGCGTTCGGCGCGCTCGGCCGTCTGTTCCATGAGCACGATGACAACGACTTCGCGGAACGGTCGATCCTGCAGCGCCGCGCGTACCGCTATTACCCGGCCTTGCGGCGCATCGTGCAGGCGCTCATTTCCGTTGTTACGGTTGTCGCGCTGCTGGAAGTCTGGGGCATCGATATCGTGCACTTCTTCACGGCGGGCGGGATCGGCAATCGCCTCGCATCGGCGCTCGTGACCATCGCGGTGGCCGCGCTGTTCGCGGTATTCGTGTGGGAAGGCGCGAACATCGCCGTCGAGCAGCGCCTGGAGCAATGGACCGCGAGCGGCGAACGCCTGCGCGCGGCGCGCCTGCGCACCCTTTTGCCGATGATGCGCACGGGCCTGTTCATCGTGATCGCGATGGTCGTCGTGCTGACGGGCCTTTCGGAGATCGGCGTGAATACGGCGCCGCTGCTCGCGAGCGCGAGCATCTTCGGCGTGGCGCTGGGTTTCGGCTCGCAGAAGCTCGTGCAGGATCTGATCACCGGCATCTTCCTGCTGATGGAAAACGCGATGCAGGTCGGCGACTGGGTGACGCTCGCGGGCGTCTCGGGGACGGTCGAATATCTGTCGATTCGCACGGTGCGCCTGCGCGGCGGCGACGGCTCGCTCTACACGGTGCCGTTCAGTTCGGTATCGACGGTGAACAACACGAATCGCGGCATCGGCAACGCGTCGGTGCGCGTGTCGATCGCGCTCGGCCAGGACGTCGACCTCGCGATCTCCACGCTGAAGGAGATCGGCGCGGCGCTGCGCGAGGACGAGGCGTTCCGCGACGGCATTCTCTCCGACTTCAGCTTCTGGGGCGTCGATGCCGTCGACGGCTCGACCGTCACGCTCGCGGGCCAGATCCAATGCCGCGACAGCGCGCGCTGGCCGGTGCAGCGCGAGTTCAATCGACGCATCCTCAACGAGTTCACGGCGCGCGGCATCGAAATTGCCAATCCGCAGCGCAACTTCGTGATCGTGAACGGCGGCAATCAGGAAGGCGTGCTGGACGCCGACGAAGCGGGCGCGGATCAGCGCGGCGAGCCGTCGAAGGCCGCGCAGCATCCGACGAGCGAGGCGGCGAGCACCGGGAATGTCCCGTCGAATGCGCCGCCGCGGGCGACGCAGAGCGGCACCTGATCCTTGGCGGATTGCGCGAGTCGGCCTGTGGACCGGCAGGTTATTGGCGCTCCTATAATCGTGCGGGCGATCGCGCCCTGAACCGGGCGCGGTCTTCTTTCGAAGGTCGAACCTTTACGAGGATCAGCCCGCCATGAAAATCGCTTCCGCGTCACGATCGAAAGACCAACAAAGCACGCTTCGAAGGACATTCCCTGCAGGAACGCTGAAAAAAGCCGTCTGCGCGACAGCGTTCGCGTTCGGCGTGACGAGCCTCACGGGCTTCACCGGCTGCGCGTTCGCGCAGCAGCAGGACCGCGGCGCCGACGACGATCACGACCGGCACGGCGACGGCGGCCGCCCGGTCAAGGTGATGATCGTCACGATGTTCGCGCCCGAAGGCCAGGTCTGGCTCGACAAGCTCGGGCCATGGGATGCGGTCAGGGTGCCCGGGCTTTCGCCGGACTATCCCGACGTGCACTGCAACCGCGACGAAGTCTGCGTCATCACGACGGGCATGGGCCACACCAACGCGGCGGCCTCGATGATGGCGCTGACCTTCTCCGATCGCTTCGACCTGCGCAACACGTATTTCCTGATCGCGGGCATCGCGGGCATCGATCCGGCGCGCGGGACCATCGGCTCGACGGCATGGGCCAAGTATCTCGTCGACTTCGGCATTCAATGGGAGCTCGACGCGCGCGAAAAGGCCCCCGAGTGGCCGAGCGGATTCCTCGGCATCAACACGAAGGGCCCGCACGAGAAGCCGCCGCTCGACTATCGCACCGAAGTGTTCGCGCTCAACGCGACGCTCGCCGACGCCGCCTATTCGATCTCGCGAAACGTCGTGCTCTCCGACAGCGACGACGCCAAGGTGGCGCGTGCCAAGTTCAGCTATGCGCCTGCGAACCAGCCGCCGCGCGTGATCCAGTGCGACACGCTCGCCGGCGATACCTGGTGGTCGGGCAAATACATCGGCGAGCGAGCGCGCGCATGGACGCGGCTTCTGACGGACGGTCGCGGCGTGTACTGCACGACGCAGCAGGAGGACAACGCGACTTTCGAGGCGCTCAAGCGCGCCGCGAGCGTGAAGCGGGTCGACCTTTCACGCGTGGCCGCGCTGCGTGCGGGTTCGGATTTCGACCGCCCTTACGAGGGACAGACCGCCGTGGATAATCTGCTGAATTACGCGGCGCAGGGCGGTTTCACGCCGGCCATCGAAAATCTGTATCGGACCGGCAACCCGTTCGTACAGGAACTTGTTACACATTGGGGCGCATGGAGAAAGGGCGTACCCCAAAAGTAACGCAGGACGTTACAAATGCGGGTAACCGATGCCGTAACATCTCAGTAACAAGCGTTAGGTAATTATTACTCGTGCGGCCGCGTATCGGTAAATGCCGATGACGCGGCATTTTTTCGTCTTATTCGTCCGATGAATCATCTCGAAAATAGCTGCGGCAGACGTCAACCAAAACCCGCAATCGCCCGTTGATGCTCGCGACAGGCGATTAATCCGACTAAAATCAAACCGCCCCCAATTAAGCGTGGAAAACATCAGAAGAATAGGGCACGCACGCTGAGGTCGGTCAAAACAACTGTATGGAAAAAATTACCGATCAAAAGCGTTGTTTGCAACAAAATATTATTGAGATGCCCTTGCTTTCGCTCCCAACCGTACTTAGAATCCGTTTCACAGTGTTGTTACAAGATGTAACGTACTGAAACAAAATCACGCAGCACGTAGCCGGGCAGAACTCGCTCGGTGAGGCATAAAAAGATATCGGCGAAAAGCCGGCGGGAAATTCGGGGATTTACTGGAAAGTTGCAACCATGAACGGTCGCGAAACGCTGGAATCGATCCGGGAAATCAACTTGTCGTACATCATGCTCGCGCAGCGTCTGTTGCGCGAGGACCGCGCCATCGGCATGTTCCGGCTCGGTCTGTCGGCGGAGCTCGCCGATCTGCTGTCGGGCCTCACGCTCGCGCAGGTCGTCAAGCTCGCGTCGTCGGATAACCTGCTTTGCGCTTTCCGCTTCAACGATCACACGATGCTGTCGGCCTTGACCCAACCCGCGAAGAACGCGGACATCGCCCCGACGCACGCGGCAATCCTGCTGGCTGGCCAGCCGGCTGAACAGTTCGCTTAAGGTGACGGAGCGAGCCATGCTGAAGAAGAGCCTCACTGAAGACGCCCAGGACGTGTTCCGCGCCATCGCGCTGATCGAGCTCGGCGCGCGCATGCAAGTGCTGGAGAGCGAACTGACGCTCTCGCGCGACCGCATGATTCGTCTCTATCGCGAAGTGAAGGGTGTCTCGCCGCCGAAGGGCATGCTGCCCTTCTCGGCCGACTGGTACATGACGTGGCTCGCCAATATCCACGCGTCGCTTTTCTATAACACTTATACGTTCCTGAAGAACGAAGCCGGCTGTTCGCATCTCGATGCGCTGACCAAGGGGTATCGGCTGTACCTCGAGCACTGCAACCATAGCGGCGCCGAGGCGGTACTCGACCTTACGCGGGCCTGGACTCTTGTGCGCTTCTTCGACGCGGGCATGCTGCAGATGACGCTGTGCTGCCGCTGCACCGGGAAGTTCGTCGCACACAAACATGATTTGCAGAACAACGTGGTGTGCGGGGCCTGCCAGCCGCCGTCACGCGCGGGGAAGACCAAGAAAGCGGCGGCCGCCCGACAGGCCACTCAAGAAGCCGTGCTGGAGGTAATGTCGAAGAACGAAGTGCCGGGGCATGCGGAGCACACGGTACTCGGTAACGTAGCGGCGTTACAGCCGCAACGGGCGGGCCTGGTCGCACAGGCTGCTTAGGCGGTAGCGGCGCCGGCCGTCCTCCGGGGACCGTCCGCAAGGATGGTGGACGACCGGCCTGCCGCTACCGCGTTTTACTTTTCCTTTCCCTTTTCTCCCGAATCCTGAAGCCCGGCGCCGATTTTCGCGCCGGGCTGTTTGTTTCAGCCCCAAGTAAAATGCTTCGATGGCACGCGCGCTCGAAGGTAACGGCTTGGCTTCCGCACAACAGGGTTTTCTGCTGACTCGTCACTGGCGCGATACCGCGGCCGGGACGGAAGTCGATTTCTGGCTCGCCACCGGCGACGGCCCGAAGAAAATCCGCATCGCGCGGCAGACGAGCGTCGCCTTCATTCGCGCCGAGGATCGCGCAAGGGCCGAACCCATCGTAGCGGCCGTGCGCGACGCGCAATTGCGCGATTTGCCGCTCAGGGATTTCCGCCAGAAGCCGGTGCTCGGGCTTTATTGCCCGCAATACCGCCAGTTGCTCGCGCTCGAGAAGAATCTGCGAAGCGCGGGCGTCAACGTCTTCGAAGCCGATATCCGTCCGCACGAGCGCTATCTGATGGAGCGCTTCATCACGGCGCCGGTGTCCTTCGAGGGCGTCGAACGCGATGGTTGCATTTCGAGCGAACTGAGGCCGGCGCCGGATTACCGGCCGTCGTTGAAAGTCGTGTCGCTGGATATCGAGACGAGCGTGAAAGGCGAGCTGTATTCGATCGCGCTCGAAGGCTGCGGCGCGCGTCAGGTCTATATGCTCGGCCCACCGAATGGCGACGCCGCGCAAAGCGATTTTGCGCTCGATTATTGCGAAACCCGCGCGGACATGCTGCGCCGTTTCAACGCGTGGATCGCCGAGCGCGATCCGGACGCGATCATCGGCTGGAATGTCGTGCAATTCGACCTGCGCGTGCTCCAGCGGCACGCCGACGACCACGGCGTGCCGCTCGCGCTCGGCCGCGACGGCGGCGCGGTCGAATGGCGCGAGCACGGCATCAATCGGAACCACTTTTTCATATCGATCGCGGGGCGCCTCGTGATCGACGGCATTGAGGCGCTGCGCTCGGCGACGTGGAATTTCCCGTCGTTCAGCCTGGAATACGTTGCGCAGTCCTTGCTCGGCGAGGGCAAGGCGATCGACAGTCCCTATGCGCGCATGGACGAGATCGAGCGCCGCTTCCGCGAAGACAAGCCCGCGCTCGCGCGCTACAACCTGAGCGACTGCGAGCTCGTCACGAAGGTCTTCGAGAAGACGGAGTTGCTGCCATTCCTGCTCGAGCGCGCGACGGTGACGGGCTTGCAGGCCGATCGCAGCGGCGGCTCGGTGGCGGCGTTCACGCATCTGTACATGCCGCGCATGCATCGGCTGGGCTATGTCGCGCCGAATCTCGGCGACGTGCCCGAGGAGGCGAGCCCCGGCGGCTTCGTCATGGACTCGCGTCCCGGTCTCTACGATTCGGTGCTCGTGCTCGACTACAAGAGCCTCTATCCGTCGATCATCCGCACGTTCCTGATCGATCCGGCCGGGCTCGCGCAAGGCACGAGCATGCCCGACGACGCCGATACCGTCCCGGGATTCCGCGGCGCGCGCTTCTCGCGCGACAAGCATTGTCTGCCCGCGATCGTCGCGCAGGTCTGGGAAGGGCGCGAGGCCGCGAAGCGCCAGCGCAACAAGCCGCTGTCGCAGGCGCTCAAGATCATCATGAATTCGTTTTATGGCGTGCTCGGCTCGAGCGGCTGCCGCTTCTTCGATCCGCGTCTCGCGTCGTCGATCACGATGCGCGGCCACGAGATCATGCATCGCACGCGCGAGCTGATCGAGGCGCGCGGCTACGGCGTGATCTACGGCGATACGGACTCGACCTTCGTCTGGCTGCGCCGCGCACGCGGCGAGGAAGACGCGGCGCGCATCGGCCGGGCGCTCGTCGCCCATGTGAACGAGTACTGGCGCGAGCATCTGCGCGAGACGTTCGGGCTCGACAGCGCGCTCGAATTGCAGTTCGAGACGCACTTCAGGCGCTTCCTGATGCCGACGATCCGCGGCGCGGAAGAGGGCAGCAAGAAACGTTACGCGGGACTGACGACGCGCGCGGACGGCAGCGAGGAAATCATCTACAAGGGGCTGGAAACGGTGCGCACCGACTGGACGCCGCTCGCGCAGCGCTTCCAGCAGGAGCTCTACATGCGCATCTTCAAGGGTGAAGCCTACGAGGATTACGTGCGCGATTACGTCGGGCGTACGCGGCGGGGCGAGATGGACGAACTGCTCGTCTATCGCAAGCGCCTGCGCCGCACGCTCGGGGAATATCATCGCAACGTGCCGCCGCACGTGCGCGCCGCGCGCATCGCCGATGAGCACAACGCGCGGCAAGGCCGTCCGCTGCAATATCAGAACGGCGGCTGGATCAGCTACGTGATGACGCTCGCCGGTCCCGAGCCGGTGGAAGCGCGTCATGCGCCGATCGACTACGAACACTACGTGAGCAAGCAGCTTCAGCCGGTGGCGGACGGCATTCTGCCCTTCATGCGCGACGATTTCACCGTGCTGATGTCGGGACAGAAAGCGCTCTTCTAGGCGCCTAGAAGCGCACGCCCACGCCCGCCTCGATGATGTCCGCATCGCGGTCATAGCGCGTGACCATGCGGTTCCACGTCACGCGCGCGAGCCAGCGGCCGGTCAGGCGATAGCTCGCCGATACCGATACCAGGCCGGCGAAGCGGCCGTCGCCCGTCCGGTTGCGCGGCAGGTCGTCGTTCTGCGTGATCGACAGATACGGGCCCGCGCCCACGCCGAGCGTGAGCCTGTCGTTGAAGAACGCGCGCGTGGCCCAGAGCTGCGCGGCGATGCCGTCGCGGCGCGATTGCACATGTCCGCCTTCGTGCAAATAGGACGCGGTCACATCGAGGTGATGCCACAGTCCGCGGCGATATTCGATGCTTTCCGCCACATTCGATTCCGAGTCGAGGCTGTTCAGGATCGTCGTGCCGACCATCACGGTGACTTCGTTGTTCGTGACGTTCGTCGTGCGCGGCACGGCGCGCGCACGCGGTCCGCGGCTCTCGGGCGCGTCGAGCTGATAGCCGATGCCGAACAGCAGCGCGGTCGTGTCGGGTCCGCCGAACGCCTGCACGCGGTTCAGCTTCATCTCCGCGATCCAGCGATTGTCGAAGTAGTATGCCGCGCGCAGCGTGAACATGCCGCCCCAGCCGTGCGTGTTCGAATAGTTGCCGCCGGCCTGCGCCTGGCTCGTGTCGAAATAGCGATACGGGCCCGCGCCCGCCGAGAGCTCGAGCCGGTCGCCCCAGAGCGGCAGGCGTCCCCAGAGCTGCACGGTCTGCCCGTCGCGATGATGATCGGGAATATGGCCTTCGTTCAGCCAGGAAAAACTCCACGCGGCATAACGCCCGAGCCCTTCGCGATAGCTGGCTTCCCAGGAATACGGGTTCTGGCTGCTGCTCTTGAGCGGTCCGGCGAGGAAGGAGAATTCCTGGGCATGAGCCGCCTTGCTCGCGACGCCCAGCACGGCGCAGGCGATCACCGGGGCGACGATTCTCCACTGTCGTTCTTTGGTGGTTGTCATTACGCGAACTCGGATTGCGGGAGCGTCGGGTATCTGTCGTCGGGGCCTGTCCGTCGGAGAATACTGGCTTAAGAAAATTCATGCTGAAATCGCTCTCATTTAGGATTTTTCCGAAGCCGACTGTGAAACGTTTGCGCGCGTTTGCAGCCGCCATCGGAACGGACAATCGGTCGGCCTACGTTCGAAGCCACTCACACGCGGGGTTACGCGTTTTTTGACGCTTCAGTAAATTCATCACATCTCCCCCGTCCATTCAGGCAAGCGAGGTCAGCGATGGACTCCACCCCAGTTGAATATCGAGGCTGCGAGCTTTCAGCCATCGTGCGCCATTTGTCCGGCGAGTTCGTGGCCACGCTCCTGATCGAGCGCCCCGGCGGCGTGCGGCGCGCGATCGGGCCGTTCCGCTCGTTCCCGACGGCGCTGGCCGCCGAGCATTTCGCGATCGAATACGGCAAGGCGGAACTCGACGGCCGGCTCGCCGTGCGCGGGCCGCGCGTCGCGGTTTCGGGCTGAGGTCGTTTTCCCGCCTACAGGCTGCGAGCGGGCGCCTCGCCTGAGGCTTCACCCGCTTGCGCATGCTGCGCCGGATGCCGCGCGCGATAAGCCGCGAGCGCGCACACGCTCACCGCGGCGAGCGCGATCGGCACGGCCACCGCCTCGAAGATGCGCGGCGGCAGCCAGTGCGCGGCGAGCATCGCGCCGCCGATCATCGAACCGACGATCGAGCCGACGCGCCCCATGCCGAGCGTCCACGCGACGCCTGTCGCGCGCGTGGCCGTCGGATAATAGCCCGTCGAGAGGATGTTGGTGCCGGTCATGGTGCCGCCGGTGCCGACGCCCGTCACGAAGAGCGCGACGAGCGAGAGCCACGCGAGCGCGGGATGCCCCGTCAGATGCCCGAACGAGGCGAGGCTCGCCGCGGCGCACACGAACGCGACCGCGAGCACGTATTGCGGATTGAAGCGGTCCATCAGCACGCCGAGCAGGATCGCGCCGAGACTGTTGCCGGTGAGATAGAGCGCCGTCATCAGCGATGCCTCGCGAAACGGCACGCCGCTTTGCTGAATCAGAATCGGCAGCCAGTTGCCGAGAAAATAGATCACCAGAAGCGCCATGAACGCGGTGATCCAGAGCAGCAGCGTGCCGCCGCCGATTCCCGGCCGCAGCAACTGGCCGATCGGAAAGCCGCGCGCCGACGTTTCCGCGAGCGTCAACCGGGCGCGCGACAGATCCGCCCCCGGCGCGATGCGGGCGAGGATCGCACGCGCCTCGTCCTGCCGCGCGCCGTGCGCCACCAGATACCGCACCGATTCCGGCAGCCAGCGCGCCAGCAGGAAGATCAGGACGAGCGGCAGGATGCCGCCCGCGACGAGCATCGACTGCCAGCCGAACGCGCCGATCAGATGGGGCGCGGCGAGCCCGCCGAGCGCGCCGCCCGCCGCGATGCCGCAGCCGATCGGCGCGACGAGCGTCGAGCGCAGCCGCTCGGGGCAATATTCCGCGGCGAGTGTGTACGCGTTGGGCATCGCGCCGCCGAGCCCGAGTCCCGTGATGAAGCGCAGCACGATGAGCATCCCGAGCGAGTTCGCCCATGCCGAGATCAGGCTGAAAAGCGCGAAGAGCGCGATCGATGCGATCAGCGTCGGCTTGCGCCCGAAGCGGTCCGCCACGGGCCCGAACACGAAAGAGCCGACGGTGAGACCGAAGAGGCCAGCGCCGAACATCGGCGCGAGTTGCGCGGGCGCCGCGCCGAAGTGCGCCTTGAGCGCCGGTGCGATATAACCGACGACGACCGTGTCGTAACCGTCGAGCACCAGAATCGCGAAGCACAGGAGGAAGGTTGCAATCTGAAAGCGCGAGAGGGGCGCTTCGTCGATCAGGGTCTGCACGGCGAGCGTGGCGGATCGCGAGGTCATGTGTGTCTCCTGCGCCTTGCGCGGCGCTCTTATAAGTGTCCGGCGACGAAAATAGCATCGTGAACGGAAAACACAATCGGGAACGGCGCTATAACATGGCGTTCTTCGCTATTTAATATCAATTATGTTCGGATATCGAACGATTTCGATGGTGTGCCTCTCCGTCATGCTCTCGGCGTGCGCGGCGACGGCGAAGCAGGCATGCGCCCCAGGCGAGCAGCGCATCGTGAGCGATATGGTCTATTTCGGCACGGCAAGGCCGACGGGCACGGTTGCGCCCGAGGAATGGGACGACTTCCTGCGTACCGAAGTCACGCCGCGCTTCGCGCAAGGTTTTACGGTATGGCGCGCGAACGGGCAGTGGCGCACGGCGGACGGTTCGATCGTGCGCGAGGCGTCATACGTGCTGAGCCTCGTGCATCCCGACGACGAAGCCAGCGACGCAGCCGTTGGCGCCATCCGAGAACGCTACCGGGCTCGCTTCGAGCAGGAGTCGACGTTGCGCGTGCGACACGCGGCGTGCGCGTCTTTTTAGGGAATCGCCGGCGCGCATCAGGGCTCTTTTGCGCGACGATGCCCGCGTCCGTTACCATGCGCGCGCGCCGCTCATCAAGAAGAAGCAGCGGGCGGCATGAAGCACATTCGATCGATGACGACTCAAACACAACAACATATCGCGCACCGCATCAACTACTGGGCCGTGCTGTCCGTCCTGCTCGGCTCCTTTCTCGGCAATCTGGATTCGTCGATCGCCAATGTCGCATTGCCGACCATCGCGCACGACCTGTCGCGCCCCGCTGCGCAGACGGTCTGGGTGGTCACGGCATATCAGCTGGCGGTCGCGATGTCGGTTCTGCCGCTCGCGTCGCTCGGGGAGATGTTCGGCTTCAGGCGCGTGTTTCTCGGCGGCGTCGTGGTCTTCACGGCCGCCTCGCTCGCATGCGCTGCGGCGCCCAGCCTGCCGCTGCTCATCGCGTCGCGCGCGCTGCAGGGCGTCGGCGGCGCGAGCATGTCGACAGTCGTGCCCGCGCTTCTGCGACAGGTCTATCCGCCGAAGCTCGTCGGGCGCGGCATCGCGCTGCTGGGTCTGGCCGTGGCGCTGTCGGCGGCGCTGGGGCCAACCGTCGCGGCGGGCATTCTCTCGGTGGCCGGGTGGCGCTGGCTCTTCGCCGTGAACGTGCCCCTGGGCATATTCGGGCTCTGTCTCGCGAGCGCGATGCTTCCGCGCATCGCGCCTTCGGTCACGGCGGCGCGGCGCTTCGATTTCGCGGGTGCGCTCCTGAGCGCGGGGGCGATCGCGCTCTTCATTCTCGGCGTCGGCGGCCTTGGCGCGGGCGAGGGCGAAACGGCCGCCGCGCACGTGACCGATGGCGCCGCGAGGCTTCACGCACTGCCCTTGATCGAGATCGCGCTGGCGTGCATCGCGGGCTTCGCGCTCATCAGGCAGCAACGCGGACGCAGCGCGCCCCTCGTGCCGCTCGATCTGCTGCGCATTCCGATTCTGGCGTTGTCGGGGCTGACGTCGATCTGCTCGTACGTGGCGCAGACGCTCGCTTATGTCGCGCTGCCGTTCATGCTGCAACATCAGCTCACCCGCACGGCGACGACGACGGGGCTGCTCGTCACGCCGTGGCCGCTCGTGATCGTGTTCGTCGCGCCGCTCGCGGGACGGCTCTCGGATCGTCACGCGCCGGGGCTCATCGGCGGCATCGGGCTCGCGATCATGGCAGCGGGCCTGTGTCTGCTGATCGGCTTGCCCGCGTCGCCGTCGAATGCAGATATCGTGTGGCGCGTCGCGCTGTGCGGCATCGGCTTCGGTTTTTTCCAGACGCCCAACAACCGGATCATGCTGACGGCCGCGCCGCATGAACGCAGCGGCGCGGCCGGCGGCCTGATGACGATGGCGCGCATGATCGGGCTCTCTCTCGGCGCCGCGCTCGCCGCGGTGGCGTTCGGCCTGTACGGGCAGGGCGGCGCGCAGGTCGCGCTCGTGGGCGCGGCGGTGTCGGCCGCGCTCGGCGTGATCGTGGGCGTGGTGCGGGTGGTGCGGGTGGTGCGCACGCGCTAGACGCGCGCCGCCCGGTTACGCGCCGTGGCCCGTCATTCTGCTCACCAGCCGCAGGGGCGGTGCGACGGCTTCCTGCAGCGCAGGCTCCGGCGCGAGCTGCCATGCCAGGCCGCGGGCACGCACGCGCCGCGTCGGCTTGACCTGCTCACGCCGCCGCACCAGCGTGCGCACGGCGCGGGTGAGCGCGAGATCGAGCGCGCCGCGCCAGTCGCGCGCGATCGACGTCGCGACGACCTTGCTTTCCCGGCTCATCTGCACCTCCACCTGACACCGCTTGTCGACGCCGCCGCGCGGCCCGTTGATGTCGGACAAGCTGACCGTCGCCTTCGAAATGAGCCATGCGAGGCGGCGAAACACGAATTCGCTGCGCGCCTTCGCGAGCGCGTGCATCGCGATGGCTTCGGGGTCGCGGGACTTGAACAGGACTTTCATGTACGTCTCCTTGTTGGACATGGGTTCAGCCTAAGGCGTTCGGGACGTACCAAAAAGCAGAATGCGCGGAACACGAACTTCGAAAAAACCGAAGTTCATCCTGCCGCGCCGGCGAGCACCTGTTGCGTCAGCGGATGATGCCGCCCGCGCCGCGAGACGATCGCGTGCACTTCCTCTTTCACGTCGGGCGAGCGGCCGAGCCAGCGCAGGCCGCGCAACAGGGGAGCGTCGCCCGCGCCGAACTCGGCGAGCGGAAACACGCCGAGCCCGCGCGCGCCGAACACGGCCATGAGCGCGCTGTCCTCGAATTCGCCGACGATGCGAGGCGTGATGCGCTGCGCCTCCAGCCAGCGGTCGAGCCGCGCGCGCAGCGACGAATGGCCCGTCGGCAGCAGCATCGGCAGCGCGGCGAGACTCTGCGGGAATCGGTCGATGGCGCTCTTGCGCACGATCGACGCCGGTCCGTACCAATCCACCGGGGAGGCGATCAGCCGCTCGCTCGTCAGGCGCAGGTTCTGATTGTGCGGCGCAGGATGGCTCGCGAGCACGAGATCGAGCCGGTGCAGCGCCAGTTCGCCGAGCAGCTCGTCGGTCTCGCCTTCGTGACAGAGCAGGCGCAGCGAGGGATTGCCGAGCACGGGCGTGAGCAGCGCATGCGCCGCGAGCTTGGAGATGCCGTCGGACAATCCGACCGCGAGACGCGCCAGCGTGCCGCTCGCCGCCTCGCGCACTTCGTCCGGGATCGACTGGCCGATCTGGAAGATCTCCTCGGCGCGCGCGAAGGCGGCCTGTCCCGCTTCGGTCATCGTCACGCCGCGCCCGGCGGGCTTGAGCAACTGGTGACCTAGCGCTTTCTCCAGTTCGCGCACTTGCGCGCTGATGGTTTGCACGGCCATGTCGAGGCGCTCGGCCGCGCGGGCGAATCCGCCTTCCTTCACGACCACCCAGAAGTAGTGCAGATGACGATAGTTGAGCATGCGCGTTGTTCCTTCGAGGATTCCAGCGGTTCGGGAAGCTTCGGAAAAACCGAAGTCTGATTTCGATTATCGCTGATTTTTTCCACTGCGCGATCCGCCGATGATGGGGGGAATCACCCAGTCGATTCAGACCTTCCGCGCTCATGGAATATCTTCTTTCGCTTGCCGCCGATCCCGCCGTGTGGGCCGCACTCGTCACGCTGATCGTGATGGAAGTGGTGCTCGGCATCGACAACCTCGTGTTCATCTCGATTCTCAGCAACAAGCTGCCCGTCGCGCAACGCGCGCGCACGCAGCGTATCGGCATCATGCTCGCGCTGGTGATGCGGCTTGCGTTGCTCGGCACCGTCGCATGGATCGCGCGTCTGACCGAGCCGGTGTTTTCCATGTTCGATCACGCATTCTCCTGGCGCGATCTCATCCTGCTCGCGGGCGGCCTGTTCCTCGTATGGAAGGCGACGAAGGAAATGCATCATCACGTCGGGAAGGATGCGCATGATGCGCCCGGCCGCGCATCGGGCATAGGCGCGATGACGGCCTGGGCCGCGATCGGCCAGATACTGCTGCTCGACCTCGTGTTCTCGGTCGACAGCATCATCACGGCAGTCGGCATGACGGAGCATCTGCCGATCATGTACGTCGCGGTGATCTTCGCCGTCGCCACGATGCTGTTCGCCGCGCAGCCGCTGTCGCGGTTCATCGAGCGCAATCCGACGGTCGTGACGCTCGCGCTTTCGTTCCTGCTCGTGATCGCGATGACGCTGATCGCCGAAGGCTTCGGCACGCACGTGCCGAAGGGTTACATCTACGCGGCGATGGGCTTTGCCGGATTCGTCGAAGGATTGAATCTGCTGGCGCGGCGCGCCAGGCTCACGCGTGAAGCGAATGCACGGACGCAGGGCGAGGCGCGGGGCGCCGCCCGTCTGGATCACGCATCGAACTGATCGGCGTGCGTCGCGCGCTGCGATATGGGACGAACATTCGCGCGGTGATTCGGCTTGCCAATCTCCCGGCCAGTGACTACGGTATGCTTGTGGCGACGACCTCATTCCTTTCGGGTTCCAAAATATTCCGATGAAACGAACCCCGTCCACCATACGCAATCGTCATCAGAAAGAACCAGAAGCACCGGCGGCGATATGAAGAAAGATGCGCTCGACCGGCGCGGCCATCGCATCGGGCCGCGATGCTTGCGGTCTTGCTCCCTCGGAACGTTACGGAGGGGAGGAAAAAATGAGCCCGCATTGGGAGACCCGGGCCGCGAGCGACGGATTCGGGCCCGTCGCGCAGCAGGCGCTTGCGTCCGTGACGCGGCTCGATCCTTACATCGTCTGGGCGAACATCACGCGTTATCGTGACTTGGGCGGCATGCCGCGCGGACGCATTCCGATCATCATCGAAATGAAGCAAGGTGGCGACACCGCCCGGCAGTTCGCGCACGCCATCGAACGCAACGGCTGGCGTGACTGGATCTGGATGTCCGCGCTCTATCGCGATCCGCCGCCCGTGCTCGAAGCCACGCGCTTTTGCACCGCCCACGTGACGCGCGCGTTCTTCGCGCATCTGCACACGGAGCTTGCAGGCAGGTTCGAACGCTTCACCGAGGCGCTGGCGATCGCGTCGCGCGGCGATGCGCGCGTGCGTCCGATGCGGTTCGATCGCGCGCCGCTCGCGCCCGCGCCCATGCATCCCGAAGTGGGGCGCGTGATCGTCGGCGTCTGCGAGGATGGTCTTTCGTTTCTGCATCGACGCTATGCGGAAGATGCTTTCGGCACGAGCACGCGCTTTCAGTGCTTCTGGAATCAGAACGATGCGGCGAATTCCGCGACGGGTCTCGGTTACGGAAGCGAACTGATGAAAGCCCGGATAGACGCGATGCTGAGCGATGCCGCATCGACGGATGTATCTCGCGCCGCCGGCGACGCGCGCATCCATCGGCTCGCCGACCACGGCGCAGCGGCCGCCGCACGCGCGGGCCGCTATCCATCGTCCGCATTGCCGGGCGCCGGGGAGCACGATCGGCCCTTGCCGATGATCGGCGTGCAACTCAGGCGGCGCCACCGCATCATGCGCGATGCGTTCGGACCTTCCCCCGACGCCGGCGTGCTCGACGCAGTCCGCTACATCGTGCAACGCGCGCAGCACACCGGCGGCGCGGAATGTCATGCGCTCGTCAGCATGAACACAGGCAACGCCGCATGGCGACAGGACGGCAGCTCGCTCATCGAAAGCGCGCTCGGCGAGCTCATGGACACGGGCGCGTGCTCCATCGTGCTGCCATCCGCCAACGACGATCCGTCGCGCTGCCGGGGCGAGCTGACGATCGCGGACCGAGCGGCGTTGCGCTGGCCGGTGCGCGCGGATTGCGCTTCGCCCAGTCTCGCGGAAATCTGGCTGTCGAGCGACGGCGCCGAGCCGAGCGTCGACGTGCAGATCGTGCCGCCCGACGGCGTCGAGAGCGCGTGGCTCACGCTCGGCGAGATCGGCACTTACACGCGCGGCGGCGACGCGCTGTGCACCGTCGTGCATCTCGGACGAGGCGCGCGCGGCGACGGGCACATGATCCTCGTCGCGCTCGCACCGACCGCCGCGCGCGGGCGGACGCGCCGCGCGAGCGCGGGCCAATGGCTCATCCGCCTGCGGAACAACGCGGACGCGAGCGTGACCGCGCATACGTGGATGCAGTGCGACGAATCATCCGACGACACACCGCTCGCCGCGCCGTCGCATTCGCGCGGCGGCGGGACCTGGCTCGCTCAGCCGCGCGAATGAAGCGCCATGATCTCCTGCAGATCGAGATCGCGCTCCATCGAATGCAGTTGCTCGTCGTGGATCTGCCCGCCGCGATGCAGCCGCAGCAGCTCCGCGCGCCCGGCCGCGATCGCGGCGAGCACGACGTCGTAATGCGCGTGGCGTGCGTCCAGCGGAAAATCCTCCGTGTCCTCGAAGCGCTTCGTGAGCGCCGCGCGATACGTATACTGCTCGAGCAGACGCGGATGGATCACGTTGCCGTCCGCGTCGTGCACGAGCGGCTGGATCGCGGCCAGCTGCGCCGCCTCCACGCGCGCCCAGGCCTGCGGCTCGCTGAGATGACCTGACGAGCGTTCGTGCCCGCGCGCGAGCGACAGCCACGCGATCAGCGGGCCGATGGTCGCGCCCTGCAGCAGCACGGTGACGAGAATCACCGCGAAGCCGGCGAACAGGATCAGATCGCGGCCGGGCATCGCTTCGGGCAGGGAGAGCGCGACCGCGAGCGTCACCACGCCGCGCATGCCCGCCCAGCTCACCACGGTCGCCGCGCGCCAGTCCGGGGCGGGGGTGCCGGACCTGTCGTCACCGGCGCGATTGCGGCCCCCGGCCACCCAGGCGATCCATTTCACCGCTTCGACGGCGAACACCCACACGAAGCGCGACAGGATGACGACGACGATCACCGCGGCCGTCGCGGGGCCGAGCAGCGAGAACGCATCGCCGACGCCGCCCAGCCGCACCGCGATGCCGCGCAGCGACAACCCGATCAGCACGAACACGAGCGCCTCCAGCACGAACACGACGACCTGCCAGAACGCCGTGCCGCGCATGCGCTGCGCCGCCGTGAACACCTCGTGCTGATGCCAGCCGACTACCATGCCGCACGTGACCGTCGCAATGACGCTCGACACGCCGAGCATTTCCCCCGCGATATAGCTGACCCACGACGTGAGCATCGACGTGGTGATGACGAGATAGTCGTCCTCGAGCGCGCGCATGAGCTTGACGGCGATGAAGCCCGCGACGATCCCGACCACGATGCCGCCGATCGCGAGCCCCGCGAAGCTCGCCACGGCGCGCGGCGCGCTGAACACGCCGCTCAAGGCCGCCGCCAGCGCGAAGCGAAAGAGCACGAGGCCGGCCGCGTCGTTGAGCAGGCTTTCGCCTTCGAGCAGCACCATGAGGCGCCGCGGCAGCGCCACGCGTTCGAGCACGGCCTTGGCCGCGACGGCGTCGGGCGGCGAGACCACCGCGCCGAGCGCGAAGCACGCGGCCCAGGGCAGCTCGGGCACGACGAGATGCACGGCCACGCCGACGACGAACGTCGTGAACGCCACCGCGCCGATCGCGAGGAGCAGGATGCCGCTCAGATTGCGCTTGAAGTCGTCCCACACGAAGAAATACGCGCCATACATGAGGAGCGGCGGCAGGAACACGACGAGCACGAGCTCCGGGTCCAGTTCGATGTTCGGCAGGCCCGGCACGAAGGCCATCGCGACGCCGCCGACGAGCAGTGCGGCGGCCGGCGGCAGCCGCAGACGCTTGGCGAGCACTTCGAGCGCGATGATCGCAATGAGCGAGACGAGCACCAGATTGAATGCCGTGGCGGCGTGCATGAGTTGAGTTCTCCTCGATTCGAATTGAATGGCCTGTGCTGCAATGCGGGGCGGCCCACGCAGGTACGGCGCCATGCGCTGCTACCATCGACGGGGGCCGGGCCGCGAGCCCGGGTCATCGTATCCGATCGGGAGGGAAGATGAGACGAAAGTCGTCGGGCGTGGCGGTTGCGGCGGTGCTGGTGGGCGTTGCCGTGGCCGCCGTGCTCTACATCGCGAGCTTCGGCAAGTCGCGCCATGCGGATGCGCCCGTGCCGAGCACGTCCGCGCTCGCCGCCACGCAGGACGCCACGGCGAGCGCGGCTGCCTTCGGCGTCGCGCCGGGCGAAGCGAAAATGACGCCGGGCGAGCAGACCGTCGCCCGATAACGCGCGCCCGCGCGACGCTGTATCCTTTCTGTTCACTCTGCCCGCAACGGAGGATCGGCGCATGAACGGCAAGACGGTCATGGCGTGCATCGATGCGGCGCACGCGTCGCTCAAGGCGCATGCCGACGAAATCGCATCGCTGGATCAGGCGATCGGCGACGGCGATCACATCATCAACCTGCTGCGCGGCATGGATGCGCTCGCCGCGCTGCGCGCGCAGATCGAGGCCGAAGCGTTCGCGCCCGCGCTCAAGCTCGCGGCGACGAAGGTGCTGTCGACGGTCGGCGGCTCGTCCGGGCCGCTCTTCTTCTCGATGCTGACGGGCATGGCCCGGGCCTCGTCCGACGATGGCGGCGCGGCCGGCTTCGCGCGTGCATTCGCGGCCGGCGTCGAGGCGGTCGGACAGCGCGGCAAGACCGGCGCCGGCAGCAAGACGATGATGGACGTGCTCATTCCCGTCGCCGAACGGTTTTCGGCACTGGCCGATGCCGGCGCGTCGAAGCAGGACGCACTCGCGGAACTGCCGCGCGTCGCCGAGGAAAGCATGCTCGCGACGCGCGACATGCTCGCCACCAAAGGCCGTGCGTCGTTTCTCGGCGAACGCTCGCGGGGACACATCGACCCGGGCGCACGCTCCAGCCAGCTCATGATCGCAGCCGTCTGCGCGCGCCTCGCGCAGGACGAAGCCTGAACGCACAAGGAGGCGGGGACATGAAGAAGTTCATCAATCGCGTGGACGATTATCTGGCCGAGAGCCTCGCGGGCTTCGCCGCGGCGCATGCGGATCTCGTCACGCTCAACGTCGATCCGGTCTACATCATGCGCAAGTCGCTCAAGCCGGGCAAGGTCGCGGTCATTTCCGGCGGCGGCTCGGGGCACGAGCCGCTGCACGGCGGATTCGTCGGATACGGCATGCTCGACGCCGCCTGCCCCGGCCAGGTCTTCACCTCGCCGACACCCGACCAGATGATGGCCGCGGCCCAGGCCGCCGACACCGGCGCGGGCGTGCTGTTCATCGTGAAGAACTACTCCGGCGATCTGATGAACTTCGAGATGGCCTCCGAGCTCTGCGAAATGCCGAACGCGACGGTGCTCGTCAACGATGATGTGGCCGTCGAGAACTCCAGCTTCACGACGGGGCGGCGCGGCGTCGCGGGCACGGCGATCGTCGAGAAGCTCGTCGGCAGCTTCGCGGAAAGCGGCGCGGATCTGGAGGCGTGCAGGGCGTTCGGCGAACGCGTGGCGGGACGCATCGCTTCGATGGGCGTCGCGTTTTCGAGCTGCACGGTGCCCGCCGCGGGCAGGCCGACCTTCACGCTCGGCGCGGACGAGATCGAAATCGGCGTGGGCATACACGGCGAACCGGGGCGCAGGCGCGCAAAGTTCGAGACGGCGAACGCCATCGCCGACGAACTGCTCACGGCGATCGTCCAGGATCTGAAGCCCGCCGCCGATGCGCCTTTGCTCGTGCTCGTCAACGGGCTCGGCGGCACGCCGCTCTCCGAGCTCTATCTGCTCTACAACGCGGCGCGCACGTGGATCGACGGACGCGGCCTGAACGTCGCCCGCTCGCAGGTGGGCGCCCTCACGACCTCGCTGGAGATGGCGGGCGCATCGATCACGCTCTGCACGCTCGACGACGAAATGACCCGGCACTGGGACAGTCCGGTGCATACGGCGGGGCTGCGCTGGGGCATGTGACCGGTTCGCGCGCGCACCGTGCGCCACCCGCGCGGGGTGGTCCACCGCTTTTGACGACAGGTTCTACTTCTCTCTCGGGCAAGGCGTTCGACGGTTCGCCTCATTGCGCGTTGCATGCGCGCGAAATCGACAGGAGAGAAGACGATGGGCGTATTGAGCGGAATCCGCGTGCTTGAATTCGAAGCCATCGGGCCCGGCCCGTTCGGCGCGATGCTGCTGGCCGACATGGGCGCCGACGTGCTGCGCGTCGACCGGCCGCTGCCGCCCGAGGATCTCGGCATCAGGATGGCCGGCAAGCGCATCGACATCAGCGGGCGCGGACGGCGCTCGGTCACGATCGATCTGAAGCAGCCGGCGTCGGCGGGCGTGCTGCTCGAACTGGTCGAGCGTGCCGATGTCGTGATCGAGGGCTTCCGGCCCGGCACGATGGAGCGGCTCGGGCTCGGCCCCGACGAGGCGCTCGAACGCAATCCGAAGCTGGTCTACGGACGCATGACCGGCTGGGGACAGACCGGACCGCTCGCGGCGCGCGCGGGGCACGACCTGAACTACATCGCGTTGTCGGGCGTGCTGTCGGGCATCGGGCGCGCGAACGGTGCGCCGGTGCCGCCGCTCAACCTCGTCGGTGATTATGGCGGCGGCGGCATGCTGCTCGCGCTCGGGGTAGTCGCGGCGCTGCTGAACGTGGCGCGCGGCGGCAAGGGCCAGGTGGTCGACGCCGCGATGACCGAAGGCGCCGCGCAGCTTGGCGCCATCATCTGGGGACTGCTCGCCTCGGGCAACTGGACCGAAGCGCGCGGCGCCAACCTGCTCGACGGCGGCGCGCCCTGGTACGACAGCTACCGCACGCGCGATGGTCACTACATGGCGGTGGGCGCCGTCGAAGCGCGCTTCTATGCCGAACTGCTCGATAAGCTCGGCCTTGCCGGCGCGCAACTGCCGAAGCAGCACGACCGCGCGGGCTGGCCGGTACTGCGCGAAGCCTTCGCGGCCGCGTTCGCGTCCCGCACGCGCGACGAATGGTGCACGGCATTCGCCGACAGCGATGCCTGCGTCGCGCCCGTGCTCAAGTTCTCCGAAGCGCCTGCGCATCCGCATCATCGCGCACGGGGCAGCTTCGTCGAAGTGGAGGGCGTCGTCCAACCCGCGCCCGCGCCGCGCTTCTCGGCCACGCCGTCGGAAATCAGAGGGCCGAAGCCGCAGCGCGGCGAGGGCGGTTCGAGCGCGTTGCGTGAATGGGGCTTCGACGATCGCGCCATTGACTGCATGAAAGCGCAAGGGCTCGGGTTCGTCGCCTGACACACGTCCGGCCCATGTCACGGCGCCCGTTGATGGTTATCGTTGGACGGAACGGCTCGAGACCGACGACTCGCGGGAAGCGCGCGGCTTTCCCCGACGGCGCCGGAAAAGGCACGCGAAGGCGCTATCGGACGGCTTCGCCCGAAGCGCAGCCGAGTTCGAAATCACGCACGCGCGCGACCGCCTCGTCGCGGCTCGACACGCCGAGCTTGCCGTAGATGTTCTTGAGATGCCACTTGACGGTTTCTGGCGACAAGCCGAGCGTGCGCGCGATCTTCTTGTTCGGCAGCGCCTGCGACAGCAGCCGTACGACCTCCGTCTCCCGCTCGCTCAGTACCTCGGCGCGGCGCGCGTCGGCCTGTGTCGCGGCGCGCGCCGGGCTGGCGGGCGCAGCGCTCCGGGCGGCGTCGATGCGCGCGCCGTAGAAGGCGAGCACGGGATCATCGCGCTCGTCAGCGAGCACGCGCCGGATCAGTTCGGCGGCGCCCGGGTCCGCATCGAGCAGGGTCCGCAGCAGCCCGAGCCGGTGCCCGCGGCGCAATGCGGCCAGCGCGCCGTCGCGCGCGGCGTCGAGCCGTCCGAGCCGCGCGGCGACGACGGCAGCCTGCATCCCGAACCGGACCGCGCGCCGCTGCCAGCCGCGCTCATCGCAGCGCGCGATCAGCGGTTGTAACCGTATCGCGGCGGCCTCGAAGTCTTCATGCGCCACGCACCAGTCGACGTGAGCCTGCCCGGCCGCGACGAGCACTTCGGCGCGCGTGCCGGGCCGTTCCGCCGGAATCGATGCGGCCAGCGCATCGAGACGTGCGAGCGTGGCGTCGGCGGCATCCATCTGACCGATCGAAACATGCCGCTGAACCTGCTCCGCGAGCGCCCACGCGACGAGACGCGGCAGATCGCGCTGCGACGCATACTCGTCCAGACGCTCGAGATAGGCGAAGGCATCGAGCCGATGGCCCAGGAGCCAATGCGTCGCCGACAGCACGGTATGCACGCGCAGCACCGAATCGGGAATCGACACGCGTTCGAGCAGGTCGGCTCGCGATTCGATAAGCTTGCGCACGGCATCCAGTTCGTTGAATTCGTAGAGCACTTCCGCGAGCAGCGCCGATGCAAAGCAACTGGCATCCGCGGCGGCGTGGCCGTATTGCTCGGCCTCGAACAGCACGTCGCGGCAGATACGCTCCGTCTGCGTGAACTTTCCTTCGAGCGCATAGCTGAAGCCGACGAAGCATCGTCCGCTCAGCGTGCCGACATTGGTGCCGACGAGCGGTGCGCCATCGACGATGAGCGGCGGGGCGTCCAGCTGCAGGCGGCGCGCGTCTTCGTAGTGGCCGCGATGCATGTAGAGCCAGGAAAGCAGATTGTTGCGCGCGCCGATAATCCATCCGTCGGAATGCTCAGGCGTGCGCAGCAACTCCGGCAGGATCGACATGGCGCCATCGGGGTCGTCGCGTTGCGCCGCGAGCGCGGCGTCGAGCAGCGTCAGCCGGTAGCGCGGGCGCGTGTCGTTCTCGCCGGTGTCGCGCTTCAGCGCGGCAATGGCCGCCGCGCACGCATCGAAGCGCCGCGCATAGAGATGCAGATGCGCCATCCACATCCGCAAGCCGGGACGCGTCTCGATTTCAGCTTCGGGCAGCATGCGCATCAGCGCGACGAGTTTGCGCAGATCGCCTTTTACCTGCAGCGGCCGCGCGACTTGCAGCACGAGGTCGGCCGCCGCCGATGTATCGCCCGCGAGCAACGCGTGATGCACGGCTTCGTCCGGGTGGCCGTGATCGCGAAACCAGGCCCATGCCCTCATATGGACGTCGCGCTGATCGCGCTGGCTGCGCGCGCGAAAGCGCCCGAGCAGCGTCTCTCGAAAAAGCGGATTGAGTCGATACCAGACTTCGGCGCCCGTCGCCGCTTCGATGGGCGCCACGAAAAGATTGTCGCTATCGAGCCGGGAGAGGAGGGCGACGACCTCGGCCGCGTCCTGTTCGTTCGCGACCAGCGCCACGCACAACGATGCACAGACGCGCGTGCACACGGCCATGCGGATCAGGAGCTCCACTTCCGGGGCTTCGAGCCGCGACAGCACTTCGCGGTCGAAATACTCCGCGAAGGCTTGCGGATCGTGCAACTGAATCTGCGATGCGGCCTCTTGCGGTGCGCCAGCGCAGCCCGCCTTCTGTCTGAGCTTCGCATGGATTGCGAACAGTTGCAGGCCGGCCGCCCAGCCGTCGGCGAGCTGATGCAGGCGCCGCGCCTCTTTTGCCGGAATTTCGCCGATCTGCGCCTTCAGGAAGACTTCGGACTCCTGCGCCGTGAAGCGCAGGTCGCGCATGTCCAGCTCCAGGACGAGCCCCTGATCGCGCAGCCGTCCGAGGGCCAGCGGCAACATCGTGCGCGACAACAGCGCGATATGCAGATTCGGCGGCGCATAGTCCAGCAGCCATTGCAAGGCCTCGTGATTGCGGGCATCGGCGAGATGGTGCACATCGTCGAGCACGAGCACCACCTGGGTCGGATGATTCGCGATGCCGTTCACGAGCGCGATCACGGTGCGCTCGACGGCTTCGTCGTCCGTGCCGCGTCCGCCGAGGAGCGCCGCCTCGCGGCCGATCGACGGGTCGATCTGCGCGAGACTCGTCACCAGATAATCGACGCAGTGCGTGGAGTCATCGGCGTCGGGCGAAAAAGTGAGCCAGGCGATATCGAAGCCGAGCGGCAGCAATGCTTCCCGCCAGGCAACCAATGCGGTGGTTTTGCCCGAGCCCGCCGGCCCCTGCACGACGATGCAACGTTTGCGCCGCGCATCGAGCAATTGCGTGATCAGCCTTTCGCGGGCCACGACGCGGGCGCCGGAACGCGGGGGCGTCCATCGTGGATCGGCGCTGAATTTCTGGTCGTCCGTATTGCGCGGACACGTCGTGGCGGAAACCGGGATCTGCTGCATATCAACCTGCGCCTTGCTCCTGCCCGCATCGCCGATTTCGGACGACGCGGCAAGACAAATTGAGACCGGCTGATTCTAGCTCACTCGCCGCGCGCATCGGCTCAGTGGCGATACCGATATCGGACGTGCAGGCGTTCGGGTAGGGTGGCCCGCGTGTCGCCGTGCATGCCGGCTTTCTCAGTCATACGAATGATATTCGCAGGTGCCGGTCGAGAGCGCGAAACGCCGCCTTCGCCGAGCACGCGCCCGATCCTTTCAGACAGTCACCGACTTGCACTCGAGAAATTCGGTGAGGCCCTCCGGACCATACTCGCGGCCATTCCCCGACGACTTGTAGCCGCCGAAGGGCGCGGTGATGTCGAGCATGGCGCCGTTGATGCGGACCGAGCCCGCGCGCAGTTTCGCGGCCACACGCCGCGCACGCTCCGTGTCGCCCGACGCGACGTAAGCGCAGAGCCCGTAGATCGAGTCGTTGGCAATCTGGATGGCTTGCGCTTCGCTGTCGTACGGGATGATGACGAGAACGGGCCCGAAGATTTCCTCGCGCGCGATCGTCATGTCGCTGCGCACGTCGGCGAACACGGTCGGACGCGCGTAGAAGCCGCGCTCGAGACCGAGCGGGCGGCCGAGGCCTCCCGCTGCGACGCGCGCGCCTTCCTCGATGCCGGCGGCTATCATGCGCTGGACTTTCTCGTACTGCGCGCGGTTCGAGATGGGCCCCATTTTCGTGGCCGGATCGGTCGGCGCCCCGACGGTGATCGCGTTCGCGGCGGCGGCGGCGGTCGCGACGGCATCCTCGTAGCGCGCGCGGGGCACGAGCATGCGTGTCGGCGCGATGCAGGTCTGCCCTGAGTTTGTCATGCACTGTGTGACGCCCGTCGTCACGGCACCAGGAAGATCGGCGTCGTCGAGAATCAGCAGCGGCGACTTGCCGCCCAGTTCCTGCGCTACGCGCTTGACGGTGGGCGCCGCGCTGATCGCGACTTCGACGCCCGCGCGCGTCGATCCGGTGATCGACACCATGTCGACGTCCGGATGCGACGCCAGTCGCTCGCCGACCACGCGGCCCTCGCCGAAGAGCATGTTGAATACGCCAGGCGGGGTGCCGGCTTCATGCATGATTTCGGCGAAAATGACGGCGTCGAGCGGCGCGATTTCGGACGGCTTCAGCACCACCGTGCAACCCGCGGCCAGCGCGGGCGCGACCTTGGCGGCAATCTGGTTGAGCGGCCAATTCCACGGCGTGATCAGCGCGACGACGCCGATCGCTTCCCTGCGCAGTTCGCTCTTGCCGCGTGTCCCGGTGAATTCGAAGCTGCGCAGTGTCTCGAGCGCCGCCTGCAATTGCGCGAGCCCGATCGGTGCCTGCAGCGTTCTTGCAAGCGCGATGGGCGCGCCGATTTCCGCGCACACTGCCTGCGCGATCTCCTCGATGCGGTCGCGATAACACGCGATGATGCGCTCCAGAAGCGCGATGCGTGTCCCGCGCGTCGATTCGGACCAGGCGGGGAAGGCCATGCGCGCTGCGGCGACGGCGCGATCGGCGTCCGGCGCGGTCCCCATCGCGAGTTGGCCGATGCGGGTCTCGGTCGCCGGATCGACGATGTCCACGCGCGCGCCGCCCGCGCACGGCTCGACCCAGCGGCCGTCGATATAGAAGGTGCCGATGTTTTTCATCGTGTTCCTGTCGTGAAGATTTGAATCGACTCAGACCGGACGGTCGCCGATGATCGTCGCGCGCATCATGTGCCGTACGGCGGGGTAATAGTCCTGCACCGCGTAGTGCTGGCACGAGCGGTTGTCCCAGAACGCGATGGTATTCGGCTTCCAGCGCAGCCGCACCTGATATTCGGGCGCTTGCGCCTGACGGAACAGATACTGGAGCAGATCCATTTCGGCGAGCTTGAAGTCGAAGCCGAATCGATAGTGCTCCTTCGTGTGAATGCCGAAATTGTCAATGTGCGTGGTAAACGCCTCATTGACATAGAGGATCTTTTCGCCGGATTCGGGATGCATGCGCACCACCGGATGCAGGACGGGCGGAAATTGCGTGCGCAGGGCGGCATGGCGCGCCTCATCGACCGCAATGCTGAAGAGCGGCATGAAATCATGCACGGCCTTCAGGTTCGCGATCGTGTGCTTGACGTCGGCGGGCAGATTTTCATAGGCGGCCGCCATGTTTATCCAGATCGTGTCGCCACCGACCTCGGGGCACGTCACGCAGCGCAGGATCGACCCCATCGACGGTATCTCGCGCCAGGAGACGTCGCTGTGATAGAGATTTTCGTGTCCGCGCTTCGTGTCGTTGCGGCCGAGGATCACGAGTTCGGGATGATCCGCGTGATGCGGAAATGCCGGATGGATCTCCAGATCGCCGAAGCGCCGCGCGAGCGCCACGTGCTGCGCGGGCGTGATGTCCTGATCGCGAAAGAAGAGCACCTTGTAATGCACGAGCGCGCGGCGCAGCGCCTTGTACGTGTCGTCGCCGAGCGGCTGGCGCAGATCCAGTCCGCCTATCTCCGCGCCGATCGCGGGCGAGCAGCGCGCGACCTCGAAGGGCCAGTTTTCGCTGGGAGCATCGATTGCGTGAGCACGCGGGTGAGCTTCGCTGGAAGCGCTCTGGATGAATGCCTGGCCACGGTCCATTTCGTCTCCTGGTTGACGGATTTGTCGTGGTCACGGTACGGGATGTGGGGAAGCGGGTGACCACCCGGATCGGGTGGCTGAAGACAGGGCGTCGCCCTTGCCACCGGTCAAGAAGGCCGCGGGCATTCGCAAGAACCACTTCCATCGCACGGCAAAGCTCCGACGTTTGAGCGTCAGGCCGGCAGGCGTGCGCTGCGCGCGCCCGTGCACGATCTCGCTGGCTTGCCCGGGGTTCGGGAACACGAGGACCGCAGCACATGCGCTGCAGGAGTCGTTCACTTGAACCATGTCATTCATGTTCGACGTCTTTCGATCCGCGCCATGGTTGCGCCCGTCGCGATGAATCGTGCACCGATGGCTGCAAGTGGCACGGAGGCAAACTTCCCTCGCGTGCTTCCAGGTATTCATTCGTCGACGAGCGACACGGGAGAGCGCGGTCCGCCGATGTGCTGATCTGCCTGACAAGAGACCAGCTCCACTGTACGTGTGCCACGGCGGGTGATAATTTCCGTAGAATGCATCGGTGGGGACGCAATGCCTCTCGCCAGCCAGGCCCGCGCTTATTCAAGACACCTCGGCGCCAGCCGCAATCCGGACTCATAGAGTCGCGCACGAGAGGCACGGAATGTTCGTCCGATGGCGGCGGCATAATGGAAGCTGTCAAGTCATCGCCGCAACGGAGCCTGTTGCTATAACATCATCGAGCATATGAGCGAACAACGAGTCAAACGAGACCCAGAAGGCACACGCCGGCGTATTCTCGACGCTGCCGCCGACCAGTTTTCGACGCTGGGCCTCGCCGGGGCGCGCGTCGACGCTATCGCCTCTGCGGCAGGCACCAACGAGCGGATGCTCTATTATTATTTTCAAAGCAAGGAAGGGCTATACGTCGCGGTGCTCGAGGCAATGTACGCGCACTTCGCCGACCAGGAGGGCCAGCTCGACCTGGCAGATCTCGTGCCTGCCGATGCCATGCGCACGCTCGTGCTGTCGATCTGGGCGCACCTTCGGAACAATCCGCGGTGGCTGAGCCTCATCAACAACGAAAACCTGCATCAGGGACGGTATCTGGAGCGCTCGAGCAAACTGCGCGAGACCATCTCGCCAGTAGTGGAACTGGTGCGTTCAACACTGGCGCGTGGCACGGCGACCGGAGAATTCCGCGAGGGCGTCGATCCGCTGGACTTTTACGTTACCGTCGTTGGGATGGGCTATTACGTCGTGTCCAACCGTTTCACGATAGAGGCGTTCACGGGTCGGAATTACGCGGAGCAGGTCAACCACGAGTCGATTTCCTCCATGCATGTCGACATGTTGCTCACCTATCTGCGCACGCCCGCGCAACCGAACGCACAATCCCGGGAGTCAGAGTGAAGCAGGACAAGACCCGTTGAATCCGGCGACCATGCGGTCGAGGATATGCAGTCGCTTGGGGTGATGCAACACGGTCGAGGACATTGCGAGCGGCACAATGATCGGCCGGGAACTTTGAGGAAGGTCCCTATGGACAACGATCCGCCCGGCGTGTATCGCGCACTGGAAGGATAGTAGGGGGCACCGGAAATGCGGGAATATGGCGGCCCCTTGCAGCTTCAAAGGCGCGCCGCCCGCACCACGGGAACAATCCGCATGAGCAGCGACAGCCAGGCGGCGACCGCGACCGAAGCCTATTTCTCGATCTGCTGATTCCAGCGCTGATCCCACTGCGCGCGATTCGCGTTGATCGTGTCCCAGTCCACGACGGTCACTTTCTTTACGAGCGCGTTCAGATCGCCGAGATTCTTTTCCATGTCCGGCGTCATCTTCGCCTGCGTGTTGGTGGGAATCTGCTTGCCGGCCTGGGCCGCCTTGGTTTGCGCGGGCGCGGACAACAGGTATTGCGCCAGCTTCTGCGCAAGCACCGGATCCGGATTGTTCTTTACCACGCACAGATCGACGAGCAGCAGCACGGCGCCTTCCTTCGGCGCGACGTAGCCGGCCGGCAGGCCCTTGTCCTTCAGATCGCCGATCGCGGTCGGCGTGAGCGGGAAGATGCCCGCTTCGCCCGTCGTGATCATCTCCGAGAGCTTTGCCGAGTTCGGAATGTACTCGACGACGTTCGGACCGACCGTCGTCGCCCATTTGGTGAAGCCCGGCTCGACATTCTTCTCGCTGCCGCCGAAGAGGCGGTTGATCGCGAGAAAGCCGTGCAGGCCGAACGTGCTGCTCGACGCCGACTGGAACACCACCTTGCCCTTGTACTTCGGATCGGCGAAATCCATCCACGAGGTCGGCGGCGCCCAGCCCTTTTCCTTGAAGAGCTTCGTGTTGTAGCCGATGCCGGTCATGCCGAGCTGCACGCCCGCGCCCATGTCGTCCTTCAGGCGCGCGAACGGATACAGATCCTTGAGCACCGGCGAGTCGTCGAGCTTCTGGCACACGCCCATGCTGACGGCGCGCGCCATCACGCCGTCATCCAGGAACGCGACGTGGATCTGCGGGCTGTTGCGGTTGGCGAGCAGCTTGGCGAGCACGTCGGACGAAGTGCCCGGCACCACGACGACCTTTACGTTGTTGGCTTTCTCGAAGTCGGGCAGGACCTGGCTCGTATAGGCCTTTTCCATCGGGCCGCCGTTCATGCCGATGTATAGCGTTTTGCTCTGCGACCAGGCGGAGGAGGATGCGACGCCGAACGCGACGAGCGCGGCGATGGAAGCAACTGAGGCGAGAGTGCGGGGCAGCTTCATCGTGAGTTTTCCTTGTTATGGCTAGTGAGTGGCGGGGAGAGGCGTCAGGCTGAACCGTCCGATCGAAAACGCGTCGATCGGCGTACCGGTTTCGCCTTGCGTGACGAGCTCGGCGAGCACTTCGCCGACGCCGGGCGCGAGCAGGAAGCCGCCGCCCGAAAAACCGAACGCATGCAGAAGACGCGGCGTGGTGCGGCTCGGCCCGATCACGGGATTGCTGTCGGGCGTCTCGCCTTCCACGCCGCTCCACGTGCGGATCAGGAGCGCGTCGCGCAGTGCGGGCAGGAGCGCGCAGGCGTCGCGCATGACGGCGCGCGTGGTGGCCGTGGACGGCTGCGCGTACTCGCCGTCGCCGTGTCCGCGCCCGCCGCCGATCACGCAGTTGCCGCGCTCGACCTGGCGCGCATAGATGCCGCCGCCCACCACGCCCAGACTGTGGCCGATGAAGCGCGGCAGCGGCTCGGTCACCCACATGTTCGGATAGATGGCCTTCATCGGCACCGTTTCGCCGAAGCCGCCCGCGATGCGATTCGCCCACGCGCCCGCGCTGTTGACGAGCCAGTCGGAGCTGATGCGCTCGCCGCCCGCGCGCATCTGGAAGCGCGCGCCGTCGAAGACGATATCGGCCAGCTCCGTCTGCTCGCGTACGTCCGCGCCCGCGCGTCGCGCGGCATGCGCGAAACCCGGCGATACGAGACGCGGATTCGCATGGCCATCGGTCGGACAAAGCGAGCCGCCGATCGCCGCGGGCCCGAGCCACGGATAGCGCTTGCGGAACGCCGCGCCGCTCATCACCAGCGATTCGACGCCGTATTCGCGCGCCATCGCGGACCATCGATCGAGCACGTCGAGATCGGCTTCGCGCCGCGCGAGCCGCAGATGACCCGACACCACGAGTTCGCCGTCGATGCCGATCAGCTCGGGCAGACGGCTGTAGACGCGCCGCGCGCGCACGGCGAGGGGCATCTGCTCGACGGTGCGTCCCTGCGTGCGCACGCCGCCGTAGTTCACGCCGCTCGCCTGCGCGCCGCAAAATCGCCGTTCGATGAGCGCGACCCGCATGCCTTGCTTCGCGAGCGCCAGCGCCGTCGACGAGCCGACGAGACCGCCGCCCGCGATGACGACATCGTAATGACGCAGACCCGGGCGCGTGTCACTCATCGTGGGCTTCCTCGGGCTGCACCTGCACGCCGTCGTCGTAGAGCATCGGCGTGATCGGAATCGGCTTGATGGGCGCCTGGCTGCGCACGCGGCCGACATCGGCGAGCGGTCTGCCGGTTTCGGCCGCGAGCAGGGCGATGGCGGATTCGCCGCACATGCGGCCCTGACAGCGGCCCATGCCGATGCGCGTGAGCGCCTTCAGGCGATTGACTTCCGTGGCAAGGCCGCTGCGGACGCACGCGCGCATCGTGCCGGCGGTGACTTCCTCGCAGCGGCAGACGGTCAGATCGTCGGGCCAGCCTTGCGCGGCGTTCGCGGGCGGCGCGAATGCGTGCTCGATTCCGGCGCGGAAAGCGGCGATGCGGTCGAGTTCGTGTTCGAGCTGCTTCGCCTCTCGTTGATTCGACGCCATGCCGATGTCCTCGAGCAGCGCGAGCGCGGCGCGACGTCCAGCGAGCTCGGCGGCATCCGCGCCCGCGATACCGGCGCCGTCGCCTGCCAGATAAACGGTGCGCACCGAACTGCGGCCGGCGGCGTCGCGCTCGGGCAGCCAGCAGCGATTCGGCGCGTCGAAGCGGAAGCGGCATCCGGCGAGATCGGCGAGCTGCGTTTCGGGGCGCAGGCCGAAGCCCAGGCCGACGGCACTGCAGTCGAGAGTACGCGGCGCGCCGCGACGCGCGCGCCAGCGAATGCCGCGCACCGCATCGTCGCCGTCGATCGAAAGCAGCGTCACGCCGCGCTCGACGCGCACGCCGCGCGCCTGCAGCCATCCGACGTAATACAGTCCTTTGGCGAACGTCGCAGGCTGGTTCAGCATGCGTGGCGCGGCGGCGATCTGACGCGAGAGCGGACTCGTATCGAGCACGGCCGCGACCTGCGCGCCCGCTTTCACGTATTGATAGGCGACCAGATACAACAGCGGACCGGTGCCCGCCAGCACGACGCGCGAACCGATCGCGCAGCCTTGCGCCTTCAGCGCGACCTGCGCGCCGCCGAGCGTATAGACGCCGGCGAGCGTCCAGCCGGGCAGCGGCACGACCCGATCGGTCGCGCCGCTCGCGATGATCAGATGCGTGAACGGCACGCTCGCTTCACGGCCCGCGTGGATCGTATCGAGCCGATTCTGCTCGCACGCCCAGGCGAGCGTGTCGGGGCGGTAGTCGATTTTCGGCAGCAGCTTCGCCATCGTGTCGTGCACGGCTTCGGCTTTCCTCGCCTCGAAGCCGTAGAGCGCGGATTTCGTGCGCGCGAAGCCTGCATCGGCCGGCGGCTGGCGATAGGTCTGCCCGCCCCAGCGCGCATTTTCGTCGATGACGACCGGACGGATGCCCGCCGCGACGAGCGTTTCCGCCGCGCGAATTCCAGCCGGCCCCGCGCCGACGATCACCACGCGATGCCCATCGCTCATCGTTCGTCTCCCGCGTTCGCCATGTTCGTCAGGACACGCATGCCGGCTTCGACACGCGTCGAGCACGCGCGCATCCGCTTGCCGTCCTCGCCGCGCACCCAGCAGTCCTGACACGCGCCGATCAGGCAGAAGCCCGCGCGCGGCTGGCCGCTGAATTCGCTGTGGTGCACGTGCCGCTGCTGCATCAGGATGGCGGTCAGAAGCGTGTCGCCCGCGAGCGCCTGCGTCGGGACGCCGTCGAGTACGAAGGAAATGCGCGCGCGTTCCGTCTCGGCGAGACGGACGAATTGCGGCGCATGATGCTGCGTGACGGTGCTCATGGGATCTCTGGGCGATGAACGTTCAGTGCTGGCCGATCAGAATGCGGTTGAGCCCGTAGACGCGGTCGAGAATCAGCATCGCGCCCGCGGTGATGAAGATCACGAGCGCCGACACGGACGCCATCATCGGATCGATCGATTCGGTCGCGTACATGTACATGCGCACCGGCAACGTGACGGTCTGCGGCGACGTGACGAAGACCGACATCGTCAGTTCGTCGAAGCTGTTGATGAAGGCGAGCAGCCAGCCGCCCGTGATGCCGGGCAGGATCATCGGCCAGGTGACGCGGCGGAAGGTCGTCCACGCGCTCGCGCCGAGCGACGCCGCGGCGTGTTCAATGCTGCGGTCCATGCCGCTCACCGAGGCCAGCACGAGGCGCATGACGAACGGCGTGATGACCACCATGTGCGCGAGGATCAGCCATGTGAACGAGCCGGTCGCGCCGATCAGCGCAAAGAAGCGCAGCATCGCGATGCCGAGCACGAGCCCGGGAATCACGAGCGGCGAGAGCAGCAGGGCGTTCAGGAAACCGCGCCCCGGAAAGCGCGCGCGGCCGATCGCGAGTCCCGCCGGCAGCGCGATGACGAGCGACAGCGTCGCCGACGCGAACGCGAGCTTCACGCTGTTGAGGAACGCCGAGATGAAGTCGGGATAATCGAGAATCGCGCGGAACCAGCGCAGCGAGAGGCCGCGCGTGGGCAGCGTCAAGGTCTCTTCCGGCGTGAACGCGACCAGCACGACGATGACGAGCGGCGCCAGCACGAACAGGATCACGATCGTATGGAACGCCAGCGCGACGGGACCGTTTTTGCGCATGATGTATATCGCCTCCTCAACCCATGCTGCGCGCGTAGCGCCGCTCGAGCACGCGGTAGTAGGTAAGCATCACGACCAGATTGGCGATGAGCAGCAGCACCGCGATGGTTGCCCCGAGCGGCCAGTTCATCGAACTGAGAAACTGGTCGTAGACGGTCGTGGCCGCCACTTTCAGACGCCGCCCGCCGAGCAGGCCGGGAATCGCGAAGGCGCTCGCCGAAAGGCCGAACACCATCAGGCTGCCGGACAGAATGCCCGGCGCCAGTTGCGGCAGCACGATGCGCCGCAGCGTGACGGCGGGCGAGGCCATCAGCGAGAGCGCGGCATTTTCCGTCTGCGGATCGAGACGCTGCAGCGCGGTCCAGACCGGAATCACCATGAACGGCAGCATGACGTGCACGAGCGCGATGACGATCGCGAAGGTCGTATAGAGCAGCTTGTACGGGCCCATGCCGAATACGCCGAACAACTGATTCACCAGCCCGTTCACGTTGAGCAGCATGCTCCAGCCGAATGCGCGCACGACCACCGACACGAGCAGCGGCGCGAGGATCGTCAGCAGAAAGATGGAGCGCCACGGATCGCCCATGCGCGACAGGATATACGCCTCGGGCGTGCCGATCACGACGCACAGGAGCGTGACCAGCGCGGCGATGCCGAACGTGCGCAGAAAGATCGTGTGGAAGTACGAGGAGCCGAGCACTTCGGCATAGTTGTGCAGATCGAACGCGGCGATCGGCCCGGCCGACGGATCGAAGCGATAGAACGTCAGTGCGAGCGTCATCGCGAGCGGCACGATCACCAGCGCCGCGAAGAGCAGCAGCGCGGGCGCGCTCATCATCCACAAGGGCAGATAGGCGTGCCACGGCGCGCGCGGCGCGGTGGTCGTCGCGTCCTGCGCGGCGTGTTCGGAAGAGGGCAGCGTGCTATCCACGGGCGGCCTCCTGCTGGATGAAGCGGATCGACTCCGTGTTCCAGTCGATGCCCACTTGCGCGCCTTCCTCGAGCGGTTCGTCGCCGTGGTTCTGGCAGCAGACCAGCATTTCGCCCGCGCGACTGTCGAGCCGGTAAAGCCACTGGCTGCCGAGGAAGAAGCGGCTCGTCACGCGGCCGGGCAGGCGTCCGCTGCCCGCCGTGCCGAGCTTCAGCTTTTCCGGGCGGATGCACACGGTGACTGCATCGCCGACGCCGATCGCGCGCTCGCGCTCCGGCAGTTGCGAGGTCGAGCCGGTTTCCGCGAGATCGTGGCCGAGATCGATGCGAATGGCGTCGCCGTCGCGCGCGACGATCGTGCCGCGCAGCATGTTGGCCTTGCCGATGAACTGCGACACGAAGCTCGTCTCGGGACGTTCATACGCGCGATAGGGCGTATCGACCTGCGTGATGCGGCCCGCTTCCATCACGACGACGCGATCGCTGATCGACAGTGCCTCGGACTGATCGTGCGTGACCATGATCGTCGTCGTGCCGATCTTGCGCTGGATGGCGCGCAACTCGAACTGCATGTCTTCGCGCAGCTTCGCGTCGAGGTTCGACATCGGCTCGTCGAGCAGCAGAACGGGCGGCGCAATGACGATCGCGCGGGCGAGCGCCACGCGCTGACGCTGGCCACCCGACAACTCTCGCGGAAATCGATGCGCGAGCGCATCGAGCCGCACGAGCGAGAGCGCGTCGTGCACGCGCTGCTTGCGCTCGGCCTTGTCGATGCCGCGCATCTCGAGACCGAAGCTCACGTTCTGCTCGACGCTCATATGCGGAAAGAGCGCATAGCTCTGAAACACGATGCCCAGGCCGCGCCGGTTCGGCCGCATGTGCGTGATGTCGCGGCCGTCGAGCATGATGCGGCCGCGCGTGGCCTCGATGAAGCCGGCGATTATCTGCAAGGTGGTGGTCTTGCCGCAGCCCGACGGCCCGAGCAACGACACGAACTCGCCTTTCTCGACCGACAGATTGACGTCGGCGACGGCGTGCAGATCGCCGAACGATTTCGACAGATCCGTCAAGGTGAGGAACGACATGGCCTGTCCCTTCGGTGCGTCATGCACCGGCTGAGTACGACTGATTCCGATGAGCCAACTCTAGCCAGCCAAATTTTGCGGCGTCAATTTGAAATTCCATCCAATGGTTGGAAAATGGCACCTGATTCCGGTGATCGGAATAACCGTCATCGAAATGGCGTCGATCTTTCGCTGGCTGAGGTTTGGGTAATCCCCTATATTCTGGGCGGTTGCGCGTCGCGACAGCATGAGGTCGAATAGTGGCGCAGATATCCAGCAGCGCGGAGATTCCGCTGAGTGGAATGAATGAGGCGACGATGATTGCATTGGACGAAGAAAACGGAACGCCCCCTGACGCGCCCGGCGCGGGCATGCTCCAGCGCGCGTTCGCGGTGATTCGCGCGCTCGGCGACAACCAGGGAGAAGGCAGCCGCGTCACCGCGCTGGCGAGAGCCGTCGGCCTCACGCAGGCCACCGTGCATCGGATTCTGCATGCGCTGATCGCGGAAGGCGTCGTGGAACAGGATGAAAGCAGCAAGCGCTACCGGTTGAGCGTCGATTTCTTCTCGCTGGCGGCGCAGGCGGGCAACCCGAGCCGGATGCGCGCACTGTGCCGGCCTGCGTTGCTGCGGCTGTGCGCGAGTCTCGGCGACACCATTTTCCTGCTCGTGAAGAGCAGCTTCGATGCGGTGTGTCTCGACATGTGCGAGGGCCCGTATCCGATCCGCTCGTTCACCGGCGATGTGGGCGGACGCGTCGCGCTGGGCGTCGGGCAGGGCAGCCTCGCGATTCTCGCGTTTCAGCCGGAAGCGGAGCGCGAGGAGATCATCCGCTTCAACGTGCCGCGGCTGTACAGCTATGGCGTGTTCGACGAGGTTTATCTGCGCACCGAGATCGAGCGTGTGCGCGTGCAGGGATATGCGGGGCGCAACAGCGGGTTGATCGATGGAATGGCGGGCGTCGCGGTGCCGATTCTCGATCGCTCGGGGCATGCGGTCGGCGCGCTGAGCGTGGGCACGCTGTCGACGCGCCTCGGCGAAGACCGCCTGCCGATGGTGGTCGAACTGTTGAAGCGCCAGGCGGAGACGATTGGTCCGCAGATCAATCCGTTCGATGTGGCCGTGCGTCGTCCCGTACATGGCCTCACCAGAGCGATGGCGACGAAGCCGTTGTCCGGGCCGGCGCAATGATCTTCAGTCTGTCTCGTTCGCGCGTGGTCATTGTTATCCGTTCTCTTGCGTCTGCCATCGAAGTTCCTGAAGCTGGACCTCCAGCGGGCTGGCAAGCTTACGATGAACGCGAAGCGGACATTTGAACTTTTGGCTAAAAGCGGACATTACAACTTAGCCGCTACAATGAAATATGTTGATAATTAGCGTTATGTCAAATAACATAAGCGCGCTTACAAAACGATGTCCTCCAACTCCCCTCTCATCGAGCGCATCGTTGTGATGCCCCGTCTCCGGCGTGTCCCCTTGCCGCAGCTTGGAACCCGCGGCAGCGAACATCGCGATCGCTAACCGGTTCCGTAATTGCATCGGTATCTCCTTCTTTTTTTGGATTCCTTTATGAATCGCGTTCGTCAGTTAGTCATTCGGATATCTCGATCGTGGCGACTTCAATCTGTTCGCCGCTCTGACTATGAAAATGAAGTGAAAAGCGTCCGGTGATACCAACCGGGAGAATATCTAGCGACGAAGATTGGAAGCCGAAATAATTCGAGTGGCCTATCGGCAAGCTGCATTCAAGGGAATATTGATCGTTGCGCCCGGCGATTCGACGCCAGAACCGATGTCGAATCGCACGAATTGCACGCAGGCGACAGCATTCTTACCTTGGGCTGTCGCCGGGAAGCGAGGGAAAGGCGGAAGCGAAGCGAGCATGACAAGCGGGAAACACGCCGATGCCCAAGTAGCCCGAAAAGCGCGGCTCGAAGAAATTTTTGCGCGGGGCTTCCCACAACGCAAAACTTTCCCCTATAATGCGCGGCTTCCGTAGGCTCGTAGCTCAGCTGGTTAGAGCACCACCTTGACATGGTGGGGGTCGTTGGTTCGAGTCCAATCGAGCCTACCAACGCATTTCTCTCGAACGCATCGTCGCGAATCGCATCGCGACGATGCGTTTTTCATTGGTGCGCGACCTTCGATTGCGATTCTGTCGCGCTTCAGTCCCAGCAATTGCGGAATGCCACCGCGACGATCACCGGCACGGTAAGCACGAGTGGAATGGCGAAGTACGGCACTTCCAGGTGGACGAGCCACGTGTAGATCAGCCAGGCCACGCCCAGCGCGAGCGTGGCAATGCCGATGAGCGCCGTCAGCACGTTGAGCGTGCGGGGCGACATCCGCTTGCGGGAGGTTTCCTTGCCCGAAGAAGTTTCCATGGCGGCGAGCGCATTCGAGCGCGAGACAGGTACGCTTCAATTTTATACCGCCCGGCCCGCCGCCGTGTCCCGGGTTTCGATGGGTCTTCAGATGTGGAAAAGCTGCGCCACCAGCGCCGCGCCCAGGAACGTGCCCGCGTTCGCGACGAACGACACCAGCACGATGCGCCAGCCGAGCCGCCTGAACGCCGGAATGTCCTTGGCGATCGAGAGTCCGGCGAAGGTCAGCATCGGCGTCGTCACCCCGAGAAAGTCGTTCTGTGCGCTGAGCGTCGCGATCTGCGCGCCCCACGGGCACCACGGCGAAGTCAGGAACATCGCCACGATCGACACCCAGCACACCGCCGGAATCTTGCGGCCGGTCGCCTGCGCAATGGCGTCGCCGACGATCGTCGCGAGCACCATCACCGCCATGCCCGGCAAGGCCTGCAGCGGCGTCGTGCCGTGCGTGATCCAGTCGGCGACGAGCGCCATCGCCGCGGTCGCGCCCCACGCCAGCAGCTTGCCACCGTAGCCGAGCTCGGGCGCCTCGGTCTTCACGTCGCCGAGCTTCGGGGCCGACGAAGCCTCGTCGCGCGTGCTCGACGCCTTCGTCGTGCGGCCGATGAGCGGCTCCAGCAGACGATAGCCCCACACCGCCATCGGCAGCGAGATGAACAGCGTGAAGTACGTGCCGATGGTCGTCGTGATGAGATTGCTCGCCGCCGCGAACGTCAGCACCGACTTGGCCGTCTCCGGATCCTGCTGCGCGGCGATCGCCCCCGATGCCGCCGCCATCATGCTGCCGGAGCCGACGCCGGAGCCCATCGCAAGCGCGAGCGGATGAAAGATATGCAAGCTCGCGACGAAGCCCGCGAAGATCGCGATGAACACCGCCCCGAACACGGTGCCCGTCAGGTACTCGGCGAGCACGCCGCGCCCCTCCGCGGAGTCCATGCCGTATTTCTCGCCGATGATCGCAAGGCTCGGCTCGCGCCCGACGGAAAACGTCGCGCCGACCGCCTCGCGCTTGATGCCGAGCAGCAGCGCGAGCGGCAGGCCGAGCAGAATCGTGCCGACGAAATGGCCCAGCTCCTGAAACGCGAGCGCCCAGCCCGCGGCGGCGAGCTTGGGCAGCGCGCTGCCAACCATCAGCCCGAGCTTCGCGACGAACAGGAGCAGCGCGGGCTGGAGAATGGCCGCCGCGTAGAACTGGCTGCGCACGTCGAGCCGCGCCCCGCTCTTCCAGCGCTCGGAAACGAGCCCGAGCGCGGCGCCGAGCAGGAGTGCCCAGATCATCGGCAGCAAAATGACCTTGCCCGGGCCGATCCTGAACGTATACGACCCGATGAACTCCGCGATCAGCAGAATGACCGCGGCATAGAAAAAGAGCTTCGCGGTTCTCAAGCCACTGCTTTGTGCGCTCTCCGCGCTCAACGTGCCTTCCATTCCCTTCTCCCCTTGATTTGCGCCGGTGCCAGTCCGCATGACGAGGCACGGGCGCTTCGGTCACAGATAGCCGAACGTGGTTGCCGGCTCTTTCGCCGTTTCGACCCACACGCTCTTGGTCTGCGTGTACTCATGGAGCGCCTCGACGCCGCTCGAGCGTCCGTAGCCGGAGAGTCCATAGCCGCCGAACGGCGACGCGACGTTGATCGTCTTGTAGCCGTTCACCCAGAACGTGCCCGCATCGACCTGCCCCGCGATGCGATGCGCACGTGCGACGTCGTTGGTCCACACGGCGCCGGCGAGTCCGAACTCGGTATCGTTGGCGATGGCGACGGCTTCCTCTTCGGTGTCGAACGGAATCGCCGCGACCACCGGCCCGAAGATTTCGGTGCGCGCCACGTCCATGTCGTTGGTGACGCCGGCGAGCACCGTCGGCGGGACGAAGTAACCCCCGTCCGAACGCCCGGCCGTGCCCGCCGCGAGCGTCGCACCAGCAGCGACGCCCTTCTCGATCATCGACATCACGTGCTCGTATTGCCTGCGATTGTTGATCGGGCCGACTTCGGTCGCGTCGTCGAGCGGCGCGCCGACCCTGATCTTCTTCGCACCCGCCGCGACCATTGCGACGAATTCGTCGTAGACGCAACGCTGCACGAGCAGCCGCGAGCCCGCGACGCAGCTCTGCCCCGCGCCCGCGAAAATCGCCGCTTGCGCGGTCAGTGCGGCGCGCTTCAGATCGGCATCGGCGAAGACGATGTTAGCCGACTTGCCGCCCAGTTCCAGCACGCACGGCAGCACACGCCTGGCCGCGGCTTCGGCGATGCGCGCGCCCGTCGCCGGGGAGCCGACGAACACCACCTTTTTGACCGCCCTGTGCGCGATGGCCGATTGCGCGACCGTATGCCCGAGCCCGGCAAGCACGTTGATGAGCCCTTTCGGCGCGCCGCCGCGCTCCGCCAGCAAGCCGATCACGAGCGAGGTGAACGGCGTGAGTTCGGACGGCTTGAGCAGCGCGGCATTGCCCATCGAGATCGCGGGCGCGACCTGCCATCCGCAGGTGAAGACCGGCGCATTCCACGGCGTGATCTGCAGCACGGTGCCCGCGGGCTCGCGGCGCGTGTAGTTCAGATGCGTCGTCGGCACGGGGATGACGTCACCGTAGAACTTGTCCGCCCAGCCGCCGTAGTACTCGAACATCTCGGCGACCTTCGCCACTTCGCCGCGGCAATCGCGGATCGGCTTGCCCGAGCCGAGCGCTTCGAGCCGGGCAATCGGCTCCGCTTCCTTGCGGATCTCCCGCGCGATCTCGAACATCACGCGCCCGCGCGCCGCATGCGTGAGCGCCCACCATTGCTTCTGCGCGCGCGTGGCGGCGGCGGCCGCTTGCTCGACGACCGCCGCGCCGCCGTCCTTGTAGGCGAGGCTCGGCTTGCCGGTGGCGGCGTCGAAAAGCTGGATCGTCTCGCCCGTTCCTTCGACCAGTTCCCCGCCGACGAACGAGCCGATGGTCTTCGCGCCCGGAAAGAAATGCGCGAAGGCGGCAAGAAGCTGTTCTGCTGCGTTGTATTCCATGTCCGGAGATTCCCCTTACTTCGATTCAGTGAACTGCACGATGCGGTTGAAATCCTCCGCGTCGCCGATGCTCGCCTCGCTCGCCGCCCACAGCCGCCCCGCTTCCTTCGCGATCGGTGCGCTCGCGTGCACGCCGTCGAGCAGCGCCATCGCGAGACGCACGTCCTTGCGCATGAGCTTCATCGTGAAGCCGGAGTCGAACCTGCCGTTGAAGATCCATGTCGGGTAGTTGGTGAGCGTTGCGCTGTTGCGTCCCGAGCCGCCATTGAGCGCCTCGACGAGCTTCTCCGGATCGACGCCCGACGCTTGCGCCGCGCGCACCGCCTCGCTGGCTGCAAGCAGATGCACGCCCGTCAGCATGTTGTTGATGATCTTCGTCACGTGCCCCGCGCCGACCGGACCGACATGCACGCGCTTCGCGCTGATCACGGCGAGGATCGGCTCGACCGCGGCGATATCCGCTTCCGAGCCGCCGAGGACCATCGTCATGGTGGCGGTCGCAGCGCCCTTCGGGCCGCCGCTCACCGGGCCGTCGACGAAACCGATGCCGCATTCCGCGAGCGCCGCGGCTACCTTCTTCGTGCTGTCGGGATCGGCGGTCGTCGTATCGACGACGATCAGGCCGCGCTTGCCGCTCGACGCCACGCCGCCCTGCCCCAGCACGACCTCTTCGACGATCGCGGAAGTCGGCAGCGAGAGAATCAGCACGTCGACTTCGCTCGCGATCGCCGCGATCGACGCGCGCGCCTCGACGCCGTCCGCCTGAAGCGCCTGTGCGACGCCCGGCGCCGCATCGAAACCAAGCACGCGATAACCGCCGCGCTTCGCCGAGCGCGCCATGCCGCGCCCCATGTTCCCCAAACCGATCACACCCACCGTCTTCATCAGCAAACTCTCCTTCCCGTGCGCGGAGCGGTCCGAGGCAGCCCGTCTGCCCGCCGCGCCGCGCGTTGTGCGTTCCCGTCATATTCGGCTCGTGAAGCCGTACAATCAATCAACGCCAATATTGAAATTGTTCTAATTTTTAGAACACTGGATCGTCATGACGGACAATCTCACCGACAGCCGCATCGTGTATTTCTTCGAGGCCGTGCGCTGCGGGACCATTCGCGCCGCGGCCGACTTTCTCAACGTCGCGCCCTCGGCGGTGAGCCGGCAAATCGGCCTGCTGGAGAAAGAGCTGGATGCGGCGCTCGTCGAGCGGCACGCGCGCGGCGTGACGCCGACGGAGGCCGGCCAATGCGTGATCGAATATTTCCGCGAACAACTCGCGCACCGCGACGACCTGCTCTCGCGCCTTCAGGAATTGCGCGGACTGCGCACGGGCCGGGTGAACATCGTGCTCGGCGAGGGTTTCGTGTCGGATCTTCTTTCCGGGCCGATGCAGCAGTTCTGCCGGCAATACACCGGCATCAAGGTGAATCTCGACCTCGGCGGCACCAACGACGTGATCCGCAAGATCTCCGAGGACGAGGGCGAGATCGGCCTCGTCTACAACCCGCCGCAGGAGCCGAAGCTCGTCTCGCGCGCGATCAAGCGCCAGCCGATGATGGCGATCGTCGGCGCGAGCTTTCCGCGCAGGGAACGCAGATCGATGAGCGTGCAGGAGCTCGCGCAATATCCGCTCGCGATGACGCACGCTTCATACGGCACGCGGCAGATGCTTCAGGCGGTCGAATATGCGGAGAAGCTCAGGCTCGATCCGGTGGTGACGACGAATTCGATCGCCATTCTCAAGCAGTTCGTGAAGTCGGGGCTCGGCATCACGGTGCTGCCCGCGTTCGCCGTGACGAGCGAGATGGAAGCCGGCGAAGTGTTCGCGATCGACATCAACCATCCGATTCTGGCCGATGCCGAAGCGCATCTCGTCACGCGCGCGGGACGCCGGCTGTCGGTCGCATCGAACAAGATGCTGCAGTTCATGACGGCGCAGATGCGGGCATTTCGCTAGTCCGCTAGCATCATGCTCCGGCAGTCAAACAAGGAGGACACGGAATGATCGACGATACCGACGGGAAGCACCTGATGCGCTGCATCGAACTGGCGCAGGAAGCGCTCGACGATGGCGACGAGCCGTTCGGCTCGATGCTGGTCGCGAAGGACTATCGCCGCGCGAGCAGTCAGCAATAGATCGCCATTGGAATGCCCGCCGCATCGGTTTGGATCGTTTCGGGAACGTGGAGCGCTTCTCTCAGGGCAATGCGGCGCGCGCTCCATAGCACCGCGAAGGCATCGAGCACGTCGTCTCGAGTGGCTTGCGCCGGTTTTCTTGTGGCCAGCGCCGCGTCGATCGCGCTGCCGAAGCACCGCACGAGCATCGCGTGACGCAGCGCGAATCCGCATGCGTGCGCCTTGCTCTCGCGAAGTCCGTGCGCGGGTCCGCCCTCTTGCATCCGCAGATGCATGAAGCTCAGCTCGGGATGCGCTTCGAACACACGGGCACGCGAGCCGGCGCGCATGCGCAACACGGCATCGACTTCGGCAATCTTGCTTCTGATGTGGAAGGCCTGAATCGAGATTCGCTTGCCGGACTCGGCGTGATTGATCGCGCACGCGTCTTCGTAGGTCGATGCGGTGAGCGCCGCGCGCGTCGGCGGAGAGAAAACGGAACTCGCGCGAGGACGCCCGAGCAGCCTGCGCGCGTGTGTGTCGCAGGCGCGACTGCCGTTGGAAGCAAGGCCGATCGGAATGTCGACGGCCACGACCGCACGATCGCGCGCCCAGTCGAGCAGGTCTTCGAAGCGACCGATGACGCGCGTCGAAATATAGCCGGTGCGCCCGCACTGCTTCGCGACGAACCAGCCCGCCCTGCAACCGTCGACACCGAACAAATCGGCTTGTGCGTCGAGTTCATTCTTCATGCCGCGATCGTAGCGCCGATCGTGAGCTCATGCGCCCGGACCATCGGCCGAAATTCGCGGAGAAAGTACTTTCCTACCGCGAATGCGCCGGATCGGTAAAACCTTTAGTGCGCTCGGTAACGACGCCAGGCACGTCTGCGGATCGTGCCGATTCTCTTTGTGCGGCCTCGCGCGTACGCTTGAATCAAGCCTTGATATACACAGTACAAACATGAAACGAACAGGAGACGAAGCGATGTCCGCCAAGCCCAGCCACGCAGCACGCGATGATATCGAGCCCGTGCGCAAGCAGTTTCGTCAGGCTATGGCACACCTCGGCGCCGCCGTGAATGTCATTACGACAGCCGGCTCACAGGGACGCTGCGGCATCACCGCGAGTGCGGTGTGCTCGGTCACCGATGCGCCGCCCACGCTGCTCGTGTGCATCAATCGCTCGAGCACGATGCACGCGGCGTTCGTGGGCAATCGTCACGTGTGCGTGAACGTGTTGCCCGGCCACTTCGAAGAGATCGCGCGGCACTTCGCCGGCCTCACGCAGTTGTCGATGCAGGAGCGCTTCTCCTTGCCCGTCTGGGAAGAAGGCACCCACGGCGTACCCGTTTTGCGCGATGCGCTTGCGAGCCTGCAAGGGACCATCGTCGAAGCGAAGGAAGTGGGATCGCACTCGGTGATGTTCGTCGAAGCCAGGGCGGTCCGCGTACGCGACGATGGCGACGGCCTCATCTATTTCGATCGCAATTTTCATCGCGTGCCGCGCGTGTGCGCCGCTCGGTGACGTTCCCTGCAAGGGCGAATGACATCTCTCCGTTAATTGATTACGGCGACGCCGCTTCCTATACTCCACGCGCAGACGGGCGACTGAAACCAACTCGAATACCCGCGCCGGCCACGCGGTGCTCGAGTTTTTCGCCGCCCGCGCGCGCTTCCGCACATCGTCCGGATCTGCGATTTCGCCATTGGAGATACGTGATGAACAAGTCCTTAAGGCATTGTGGCGCGTGCGTGCTGTTCGCGCTCGTCGCTTCGCAACCGGCTTTCGCCCAGCACGACAAGACAGTCGACGAGGCGAACACTAGCTGGAATGCGGCATTCAACAAGGGAGACGCTCACGGACTCGCCGTCATGTACGACGAGAAGGCCGTTGTTTCGCCGGGCAACGGCAAGACGGTTCAGGGACGCGCGGATATCGAAAAGCTTTTTCAAAGCTACTTCGATGCCGGCGCGCACGATCATACGATCGACGTCGTTCACGCGAAACGCGTGGGCAACGTCATGTATGAAACCGCGAACTGGACCGCCGTCGTGGAGAAGGACGGCAAGAAGACGCCCTATAAAGGCGTGCTGCTCAAGGTGATGATCAAGGGCGCGGACGGCAAGTGGCGAACCACCGCGCATACCTGGAACGCGGCTCAATAACGTGAAAGCGAGCCTGAGCCGCCGTCAGGCTCGCCTGAGCTCCATTAGGTTCAGCGTGCTCAGACGCGCATTCAGGCGCGCCCGTGTGATCGCCGCGATCTGCGCGAGCGCCTCATCCATCTCCTGCTGCGTGTTGCGCGTGATGCGGCGTTCCAGCGCGCTGAATATGCCTTCCCGCGTGTAATGCCGCACGCAGATGATGAACGGAAAGCCATGCCGCTCGAGATAGGCCGCGTTGAGCTTGTCGAGCGTGGCTTCGTCCTCGTTCGACATGGCGTCGAGTCCCGCGCTCTTTTGCTCGGCGTTCGAATCCGCCGTCATCGTTCCGGCACGAATGTTCGCGCCGGACAGAAGCGGGTGCAGGTTGAGGAAATCGCGCTGGCCTTGAGTATCGAGCTTGCGGATGACGTCCATCATCGCATCATGCAAAGCCGTCGCGGATGCGAATGGCCGCTCGTTCCACGCGTCTTCCGCCGCTCGCGGAAAATGCTCGAACACGCTTGCAAACGCGCCGACGAAGGCCGTGTGATCCAGCGCGTTGACCGGTTCCAGATTGATCGACTGTGACATGAACTGCTCTCTCCTATAAGGCACGCCGCATTCGCCTGGCGTCGAAGGCGATTCGTGCCGAGTATAGGAAGCGCGTGGCCCGGCGGCGAGAACCCCGGTCCTATTGGCCGCATAACAGAATGCGATAGCGCCGGCGAACGCATTGAGGCGCCGCTACGTGCGATGCATGTCCCGCAGCGCGCGCAATTCCTGCGCGGCTGCCGTCAGCATACCGCGCAGCCATACATGCGAAGCCGTGCGATGCCGCGACGGATGCCACAGCTGATAGAAGCGCATGAACGGAAATTCGATGGGCGGATCGAGCACCGCGAGCGGCAGATGCTGCGCGTGATAGTTGGCGAAGTGCCGCCCCGTCGTCAGGATCAGGTCCGTGCCCGGAATCAGGCTGGGCGCGAGATTGAAGTATGGGCAACTCACGCGATTGTCCCGATGCACGCGCATGGTGCTGAGCCCGGTTTCGACGACGCCGCGCTGATCGCGCGAATACGGCACCGGCACGATATGCGATGCGCTCAGATAGTCATCGGCATCGAACTTGCCCGCTTGGGCGTAGACGCTGTCGCGCGCGACGACGCACACCACGTCGTCCTCCAGCAGTACCGACAGATGCAGATGCTCGGGTGGATTGGGCCAGTTGCCGATGACGATATCGGGCGAACCCTCCGAGAGCGCCTGTTCGTAGTTGAACGCGGCCGAGAGCGGCACCGCGATCAGGCGCGCACGCGGTGCAACGCGCCTGAATTCACGCACTACATGGGCGAAAAAAGGCGGCGCCAGATAGTCGGGCATGCCCACGGTGAAGCTTTGCTCCGTGGTCGCGGGATCGAAATGGTCATCCGATACGAGCAGGTTGTCGAGCGCGCTCAATGCGGCCTGCGCGCTCTGTGCCAGTTGAATGGCGCGCTCCGTGGGCACCATCACGTTCTTTTCGCGCGTGAGCAGCGGGTCGTTGAAGATCGCGCGCAGCCGCTTGAGCGCCGAGCTGATGGCCGGCTGCGACTGGTTCATACGAATCGCCGTGCGTGACACGCTGCGCTCGGCGATCAGCGTGCACAGCACGCGCAGCAGATAAGTATCGAATGGATCGTCGGTGCGATTCATGATGAGTTCCGTGCCCGGTTGATGCGCAAGGATGCGCCGCTATTCTGCCAGCCGGCGCGGTTCGAGCCGCTTCGCAAGCACGACGCTAGGGTAATCCATAGGTCCGGAAAGGCCCCGCTCAGGAACCCGCGAAGCCGCGCCGCACAAGGCTTTGCAAGCTATATACGCGTTGCTATGGGGCCTATTGGCCCGTCCCCCGTTCCCGATTTTTTGGCCGTTTCTATACTTGCTTGCAACCGAGCGCACGGCTTGCCCCGCGCGACCCAATCCGACTGGAAAGGAGAAACCATGTCGCTTATCAAACAGGAGATGCCGGCATTCGCGAGCGAGGCGGAAAGCGCCGAAGCAGGCGTCTATCGCAAGGTCTCATGGCGCCTGCTGCCGTTTCTCGGCGTGCTGTGGGTCCTCGCGTGGCTGGATCGCGTGAACATCGGCTTCGCCAAGCTGCAGATGCTGGACACCCTGCATTTCAGCGAGGCGGTATATGGTCTCGGCGCGGGCATCTTCTTTCTCGGCTACTTCCTGTTCGAAGTGCCGTCGAACATGCTGCTGCAGAAGATCGGCGCGAAGAAGACGATCATGCGCATCACCATCTGCTGGGGCGTCATCTGCATGCTGCAGACGCATGTCGCCACGCCCACGCAGTTCTATATCCTGCGCTTTCTGCTCGGTGCGTTCGAGGCCGGCTTCTATCCGGGCGTGATCCTTTACCTCACTTACTGGTATCCGTCGCAGCGCCGCGCGCGAGCCTTCGGCACGTTCATGTCGGCGTCGGCGATCGCGGGCGTGCTCGGCGGCCCGCTCGCGGGCTGGATCATGACGTCGATGGGCGGCGTGCACGGCATGCACGGCTGGCAGTGGCTCTTCGTGCTCGAAGGCATCCCCTCGGTACTCGCCGGCATTTTCGCGTGGTTCTACATGACCGACAAGCCGGAGCAGGCGCGCTGGCTCAGCGACGATGAAAAGCGCGTCGTGCTCGAGGCACTGCAACGCGACAACGCCGCCATGGGCGAACGCGGCCACGACTGGCGCACGCTGTTCACCAACCGCAAGGTGTGGCTTCTCATCGCGATCTTCTTCTGCCTGCTCTGCGCCAACTCGACGCTCACGTTCTGGATTCCCACCGTCATCAAGGATGTCGGCATCGGCACGCCGATGGCGGTCGGCTGGATCGCCGCGCTGGCCTATCTGTGCGGCGCGCTCGGCATGATCGTCAACGGCGCGCATTCCGACCGCAGCAACGAGGTGCGCTGGCACTTCAGCGGCGCGGCGATCGCGGGCGGCGTATCGATGGCGGTGCTCGCGGTGCTGATGGGTGCCGATACGGTATCGCCCGTCATCGCACTGCTGGCCATGACCGCTTCGCTCGTCGGCACCATGAGCGCGATCCCCGTGTTCTGGCAGTTGCCGAACCGCTATCTGGCGGGCAGCGCGGCGGCGGTCGGCGTGGCGCTCATCAACTCGGTCTCCAACCTCGCGGGCTTCGGCGCACCCTACGTGATGGGCCTCATCAAGAACGCAACGGGCAAGGTCACGACGGGACTCTATATCGTGGCCGTCATCGAGATCATGGCCGCGGTGCTCGTGATCGTGGGCGTCCGCAAGCTCGGCAACAGGCAGGAGGCATGACATGAGCGACAAGAACACTTTCCCCGATTTCGATCTCGGCCGCCGCCGCTTTGCCCTGCAATCGGTCGCGTTGGGCGGCGGCATGCTGATGGCAAAAAGCGCGCTGGCAGCCGATGCGCCGACGTCGCCCGCGCCGAATCAGACTTCGGGTCCGGTGCAGCAGGACGGCCTCAGCCCGCGTCTGACCATGCACGGGCTCGACACCTGGCACGGCGCGCCCGCGGCAGGCATGCGCGTGGAACTCTTCTCCATCGAAGACGGCCGCTCGAAGCTCCTGCAGACGATCACGCTCGCCGCAAGCGGCCGCAGCGAGCCGCCGCTGCTGATCGGCGATACGTATCGTGCCGGCACGTATGAACTGCTGCTGCACGCGGACGAATACTTCGCCGCGCGCAAGGCGAATCTGCCGCAGCCGCTCTTTCTCTCGAAGATCCCGCTGCGCTTTCGCATTACCGATGTCAGTCAGCGCATTCATTTGCCGGTACTGTTTGGTCCGTGGAGTTACAACTACTACCGCGGCAGTTGAACGAAACGAAACGCTCGATCAGGAGACTCAACATCATGGCCGCAGGCATCACCACTCATGTGCTCGACGTCGCGCTCGGCAAGCCCGCAGCCGGCATGCAGATCGAACTGTTCGACATCGGCACGCAGCCCCCGACGCTCATCGCCCGCACACGCACCAATCGCGACGGACGCACCGACGCGCCGATTCTGCCCGCCGCGCAGGCTCGCGCGGGAGATTTCGAATTGAGGTTCTGGGTGGCGGATTACTTCAAGACGCCGGACGTTTTCGCTGACGTCGTGCCCGTGCGCTTCACGCTGGCGGATGCGACGCAGCACTATCACGTGCCGCTGCTGTGTTCGCCGTGGAGCTTCGGGACGTATCGCGGAAGTTAGCCCGCGGTTTTCCTGCTCCGCAACGAAACTCGATCTCCAACATGAAATAGCGCCATGTTTTCGAATTGCGCCCGATTCGATTGGCTTGTTTGGAAGAATTGGCCGAAAGCCAACGGAACCCATTCATGCGATGAAGATTCGAAAGCACTCTTGAGGCGATCATCGCATCTTTGAATGAAGAATGGAAAAAAGCCATCATGTGTGTCCCGGCTTACATTCTCAGGAAAGTCTTATCTATTGCTTTAGCCGCTTGTTTTCGGCGCATTTACAAGAATTACCTCTAGCGCGTCTCGCATGTGCATGGCATAGTGCGAAACAACAATCGATAGGGGTAAATCATGTCGACGCTCGAAAGCATTCAGGCACGTATCGAAGCACTTCAAGCGAAAGCCGACGCGCTCGTCGCAAAGCAATCCGAGAGTGCGTTGCAAAAGATCCATGAATTGATGTCGCGCCATAGCCTGACGATCTCGGACATCGAGAAGTACACGGGTTCGGGAAAGAAATCAGGACGGACGAACTCGTCACGCAAACAAGGCACCGTGGCTTATCAGGATCCGAAAACCGGTGCGACCTGGAGCGGACGCGGGCGCGCGCCTGCATGGATCGCCAAGGCCAAAGACCGCAGCAAATATGCAGTGAATGTGGGCAAGGCATCAAGCAAGACTCAAAGCAAGACCCAAAGCAAGGCCAAAGCAAAGACACGCGTCGCGGGCAAGCGCAAAGGAAAGGGCCAGCCGCGCGGTCCTCAACCGGCTCTTTATCTCGATCCGCAAACCGGCGCGACATGGAGCGGCCGTGGCCGCGCGCCCGCATGGCTGGCATCGGTCGAAGACCGCACGCCGTTTCTTATCGCCTGAGGGCGGGCAGGCCATAGCTTGATTGTCGGCATTGCGGGAAATCGTGGCGGCGGATCTTATCGAAGGCGCAGCTTATCGACAACTCCGCCGGTCTTTTTTGCAATCGTCGAATTACGATGCGCCGAGCCTCGCCAGCAGCGCCTTCGCCGTCGGACCTGACGATGCGGGATTCTGTCCGGTAAGCAATAAGCCGTCTTCCCGCACATACGGTTCCCAGTCGCCGGCCTTCGAAAAATTCGCGCCCTTTGCCTTGAGTTCGTCTTCGACGAGAAAAGGCACGACCTTCGTCAGTCCGACCGCTTCCTCCTCGCTATCGGTAAAGCCCGTCACGGATTTGCCTTCAACCAGCGGCTTGCCGTCCTGCGTCCTGGCGTGCCGAAGCATGCCCGGCGCATGACATACCAGCGCCACCGGCTTGCCCCCGGCAATCGTGCGTTCGATCAGGCCAATCGAGTCGCGGTCTTCGGCGAGATCCCACAACGGCCCGTGTCCTCCCGGATAAAACACTGCATCGAACTGATCTTTCGCTACGTCCGCGAACCTGGCGGTATTGGCCAATGCCTGCCTGGCCGCTGGGTCAGCCTCGAAGCGTCGCGTCAGGTCCGTCTGGAAATCAGGTTCATTGCTCTTGGGGTCGAGAGGCGGTTGCCCGCCTTTGGGCGAAGCCAGGACAAGATCGTGTCCCGCATCCTTGAACACGTAATACGGTGCTGCCAGTTCCTCGAGCCAGAAGCCGGTCTTGCGGCCCGTATTTCCCAATTGATCGTGCGAAGTCAGAACCACGAGAATTCTCACGACAGCCTCCTTTCTTCGAACATTGGAATGATCCAGCGAAACGGGCGCATGCCCGTGAAGCAAAGAATAACCATCAATCGCGCGCCTTGCTTTTCCGTGCGCTGAAATATGAAGCACTCGCCTCTCATGAAGCTTCCATGCGCATGCCAGCCGTGTGCAGGCGCATGGCTTGCTCGTCTTCGTCTGCACGCACTTCCCATAAGCGGTAATCTCGTTCCTGTCTACCAGGCGTCCCGCCAGGAGAGCGTTCCATGCGAAAGACGACTTACCCGTATTACCTCGCCAACGAGCCGGTCGCAGCCAATACCGACCTCCAGGTCACCGACAAGTTCAGCGGTGAAGTCGCGACGCGCGTCGCGCTCGCCGATGCGAAAGCCATCGACGAGGCAATCGGTCTCGCCGTGGCTGCAATGCCCGAAATGCGCGGCGGATTCGCGCCATTCAAACGTCAGGCGGTGCTCGAACATTGCGTGAAGCGTTTTCGCGAGCGCGCCGACGAAATGGCGATGGCGCTATGCATCGAAGCCGGCAAGCCGATCAACGATTCGCGCGGCGAAGTTACGCGCCTCATCGATACGTTCAAGGTAGCAGCGGAAGAATCGGTGCGCATCGACGGCGAAATACTGAACCTCGAAATCTCCCCGCGCGCCAAGGGATATCACGGTTATGTGAAACGCGTGCCGATCGGTCCCTGCTCGTTCATCTCGCCTTTCAATTTCCCTTTGAATCTTGCGGCGCACAAGATTGCACCCGCCATCGCCGCAGGCACGCCGTTCGTGATGAAGCCCGCGAGCCGCACGCCGGTGGGCGCTCTGATCATCGGCGAAGTGCTCGCGGAAACGGATCTTCCCAAAGGCGCTTTCTCGATCTTGCCCGCTCATCGCGACGGCGCCGATCTGTTCACGACCGACGAACGCTTCAAGCTCCTGTCATTCACGGGTTCGCCTGCGGTCGGCTGGGATCTGAAGGCCAGGGCGGCCAAGAAGAAGGTCGTGCTGGAGCTTGGCGGCAATGCGGCTGCCGTCGTGGACAGCGATCAGGAAGGCAAGCTCGACTATGTCGTCGATCGCCTCGCGTTCGGCGCGTTTCACCAATCGGGGCAGAGCTGCATCGGCGTGCAGCGGATTCTCGCGCATGCGTCCCTATACGACGCACTCCGTGAAAAGCTGATCGCGAAAACGAAGTCGCTCAAAATGGGCGATCCGAAGAACGAGAAGACTTTCGTCGGTCCGATGATTTCCGGTTTGGAATCGAAGCGCCTCGCCGGCTGGATGGAAAGCGCCGTCAAGGCAGGGGCGAGGATCATCGCGGGAGGCAAGGTCGACGGCGCGATGTTCGAGGCGACGCTGCTGGAAAATGTCGGACGAGATACCGATCTGTACCGCAAGGAAGCATTCGGCCCGGTCGCGATTCTCGAGAAATTCGACGATTTCGACCAGGCGCTCGACACCGTGAACGACAGCGATTTCGGCCTGCAGGCGGGCATTTTCACGGATTCGCTCGCGCATGCGCATCGAGCGTGGGATCGGTTGGAAGTGGGCGGCGTCGTGATCAATGACGTGCCTTCGTTTCGCGTCGACAACATGCCATATGGCGGCGTGAAGGACTCGGGGCTGGGCCGCGAAGGCATTCGCCATGCGATCGAGGACATGACCGAAGCGCGACTGATGGTGATGCGCGAAACGTGGTGAACGGCGGTGTTCGAGCGTCCCGAAGCGCGGACGCTCAAACGTTTGACAGGCTCAGGCCAGCGTCAGCTTGACATCGACGTTATTGCGCGTCGCATTCGAATACGGACACACGATGTGAGCCTTGTCGATCAGCGCCTTTGCCTCGTCTCGGTCCATGCCGGGCAACGAGATCTTCAACTCGACTTCGATGCCGAAGCCGTTGGGAATCTGGCCGATGCCCACGCTTCCATCGATAGCCACGTCCTTCGGAAGATTGATCTTGTCGCGTGCGGCGACGAACTTCATCGCGCCGATGAAGCAGGCGCTGTAGCCGGCTGCGAAAAGCTGTTCGGGATTCGTGCCGTCCCCGCCCCCGCCGCCCAGTTCCTTCGGTGTCGTCAGCCTGAGATCCAGGTTGCTTTCGGGGATGGTCGCGCGTCCATCACGGCCGCCGGTGACATGAGCATGCGCGCGATATAGAACCTTTTCAATCGACATCGTCAGACTCCTGTGTGTTGGGGTAAAGCGGCCCTGGCGGCCCGGGTGAGCCGGCCGGGGCACCCTGCTATGGATTCTCGATGGAACGCTGCCCCGCATGGGGCGGGCTCCAATATGGAAGGATACTCAAGGCGCGCGAAGCGCGCTGGCGCAACGCACGATTGGATCATGGCCGTTTCGAGCCGAGGCTCGAAACGGCGAAGAGATGACGCGTGAAGCGATCAAGGCTCAGAGCACGACCGGCTCTCTGCCCGGAAACATCGGGTCCGTAACGGCGGCCCTCGTTTCCTTGGCGACGTTCTCGCACAGCGCAATCACTTGCGCCGAACCGGCCGTCATGAAGAGCGAATGGTCGACATCCGGGAAGATCTCCATCCGCACGGACGGGAAGCGCGACAGGCGTGCACCTCCTTTGCCGAAATGCGCGGCGATCAGATCCATGCCCGCATCGTAAGCGCCATAGACGAGCACGGTCTTCACATGCCTGGCATCCAGTGCGCGAATGATCGGACCCGGTTCTGTCGCGAGTTCGGGCGGCGTCTGGCTCAGACGATCGAGCCTCAACATGTCGACGATGCGCGAACGCGCGCGCGTCACCATGTAGCCAATCACGAAGCGCAGGACGCGCGTCAGATGCTTTTCGCCGCGCAGAATCGCCTTCCACTTCTGCGGATCGAGCATCGAGAATGCATAGCCGGCCATGGAATTGCGCGTCGACTGGCGCAGCGCGTCGGGTGCGATGTCCACGGGCTTCTTGAACGTCGGGATGTTCACCGTGACCACGCCCGTAATCGAGTCTTCGATCAGCGCGGCCTTGAGCGCGTGATAGGCGCCCGAGCAGACGCCGAGCGAGAAGATCGACTTGTAGCCCTGCCGTGCGAGCCAGCGTGCGGCGCACGCGGTGTCTTCGGTCGCGACCGCGTTGTAAATGCGGCCGAACGCGGTATCCGATTGCACGATGCCCGGCGCCGCGGGGCTGTCGCCACGGCCGCGCGCATCGAAGCGCAGCGACGCCACGCCGCGCCGCGCGAGCTCACGCGCGATGCGCACCGAGAGCCTGCTATCGCCGACGCGCGAACTCGCCGACGTATTCGCGATGAGAAATACCGAACCGCGCGCCGAGCCCGTGCGCGGCTCACAGAGGATGCCGAAGAGAGCTTCGTCGCCGATGGATACGGGACGCTCGATTGCCTCAGGCGTTTCGATCGTCAGATCGGGCCAGCTTTCCGGCTCTGCCGATGCAACGGCCGGCGCTTCCTGCGGTTCTTGCGATGCGCTGCCCGCCATCCATCGCACCGCCTCGTCGAAAGCGGCGCGCGGCAATGCGTTGAACGCTGTCTCCTGAATGAAGCCGATCAGATCCTCGAACGGACGCACCTCCGCTTCGACGCCACGTTCCGCCAGCGCCTCGCGCAACGGATCCTTGCCGCCCGCGCGCGCGTTCATGATCAATGCGCGGCGCGCCGGCACCGAAGCTGCGTTTTTCACGCTCGCCACGAGATCGATTTCTTCCAGCGAGCGTTCGAATTCGTGGCTATAGACCTGGCCCAGCACGTTGAGGGGCGCATCGCTCTGCTGCATCTCGCGCAACGGCGGCGCGAGCTGCTCGAGCCAGGTCTTGCGCACGATGCTCAGCTCGCGCATGTAGATGCGCCCGCTCGCGACCGGCGCGAGCAATACGAGCTCATCGACCGGCTTGCGCAACGCGGCCTCGAGCGCAAACGCCGCGCCCACGCGAAAGCCGCATAAGGTCAGATGCCCGATGCCCGTCGCGTTCCTGAACCACTCGATGGCCGCTTCTATGTCGTCGACCGACGAAGCGAATTGATCCGGTGCGCAGTCGGCCCCTGCCGAGTCGCCCGTGCCGTGATAGTCGAAGCGCAGCACCCAGATGCCACGCGCGGACAATGTCTCGGCGAGATGACGCATGCCGCTGTATGTCCATACGTATTCGTGGCCATACGTATTGCAGAGCACCACGCCGCGCGTGCCGTTCCCCGCGTGCAGCCATCCGAAGCGATTCCCGAATACAACCGGTCTCATTAGATATTTTCCTCGTCTCTGGTGGCGCGCAATCGGCAACGACATCCCCCTGCCGCAAGTCTCGCCTTGCCATGTCTGGCCGTCAACGTCCGAGCGCACTCAGTTGCGGAAGTGCGTGGCCGCAAGCGACGTTCCCGGATGCAAAAAAGCCCCGCGCGATGTCGGGGCCTGAATGACGGGGCAAGATGGACAGCCTTGTCTTACGAGCCGCTCGACTTCCTCACGGCGGGTTCGCGAGGTATTGCGGCAATTATATTAAGCGTGCCCTACGTAACGAGGTCTGCCGTGGCAAATATGCCTAAAGAAGCTATCAATTGGCGCATATCGCATGGCCTGTGTTTGGCATCGCTCATTCATCTGCTCAAAGGCCGATGCCGGCATTGCTTCAGCTTTCGAAAGCATTTCGCCCGGGCAGCCGTCAGAGGTCCAGTACGAGCACCTTGCTGGTCGCGCGCGACACGCACGCCGTCAGGTACCCGGTCTTTTCCTCGTCGCTCAGAATGTAGTCGTTATGCTCGACCTCCCCTTCGAGATAACGCACCTTGCATGTACCGCACAAGCCCGCGCAACACGATGTCTCCATCGCCACGCCTGCCTGCGCGAGCGCATCGGCGATGCTCTCTTCCTTCGAGACTTCGATGTCCTGCCCCGTGCTCGCGATGCGCACGGTGAAGCTGTCGAGCGCATCGTTGGCGGCCTGCTCGCCGGGACCGCGCTCGGGCGCCTTGAAGTGCTCGAAGTGCACCGTGCCCGAAGGCCAGTGCTCGGCCGCTTCCGCGCACGCCTTCATGAAGCCGCCCGGCCCGCAGTAGTAGACGTGCTCGCCGTCGCGCGGCTGGTTCAGCAAGTCGCGTATATCCAGGCCGGCAGAAGGGTCGCCGCCGTCGAAATGAAAATGCAGGCGGCCGTTCGCGCGCATCGGCTCGAACTCTTCGGCGAATGCCGCGCAGCTCGCATCCTTCGCGCAGTAGTGCATCTCGTAGTCGACGCCCGCATCCTCGAGTTCATGCGCCATCGCCTTGAGCGGCGTCACGCCGATGCCGCCCGCGATCAGCAGCACGCGGCGCGCACCGTCGACGAGACGGAAGTTGTTGCGCGGACGGCTCACGCGCACGATGTCCTGCACGCGCCATTGCTCATGCAGCGCCTTCGATCCGCCGCGTCCGCGTTCATCGCGCAATACGGCGATCACATAGCGATGGCGCTCGCGCGGCGCGTTGCTGATCGAATACTGCCGCACCACGCCGCCCGCGAGATGAATGTCGACATGTGCGCCCGCCGTAAAGGGCGGCAAAGGCGCGCCTTCAGGATCGACGAGCTCGTATGAATGGATGCCCCGGCCTTCGAAGCGGATCTGCCTGACGAGCAGATCGAGCGTGTCCCGATCTGCCTGAGTTGAAATGGGTTGGGTTGACATGGTCGCCTGTCCTCGATCGATGATCCGACATCGCGAGAGCGCACGATGCGCCCTCGCTTTGCCTCGCTCACTCCTTCATCGATTGCTCGAGTTCCTCGAAGCGCTCGCGCACGAACGCTGTGCGCGCCTCACCCTTCAGCGTCTCGCTCTCCGCGAGGATCGCGACGATTTGCCTCGTCACCTTGCGGCGCCGCACGACTTCTTCATCGACGGTGCCGCCCTCGGGAATCTCGAACACGTTGCCCGAGCAGAAGCTGTTCGGCGCGCCCGCGTTCTCGCGGAACCATTCAGCGAAGTTCTGCGCGGATGCCGCGGGGTTCGAGCCGCGCACCGCGTCGCGCAGCATCTTGCGGAACATGAACAGGCCCGCATCGAACTTGGTCGGATTCTCCAGCGCATGCACGGCGATCGGCCGCTGGCTGATGATCGCTTCGTAGTCGCCCGGCGCGTACTGCGCCAGCTTGTAGTTCGCACGCTCGCGATGATTCGGCGGAATCGGCACGATGTCCTCGAGCTTGTAGTCGCCGAAGCGCTCGGGACGACGCATCGCGACCTGGCCGTCGAGAAAGTCGATCGACTCGTAGCCCACCAGTTCCTTCCTGCCTATGCCGCGCGTGTCGATGCCCGGGCCCATCACGCGCCAGCCGATCATCTTGCTGTTCTCGTCATCGACGGGCACGGTCCAGCGGATGATATGGAAGCGGCTGAAGAGCTTCTTCTTCGCGCCGTCTTCGGACGTGTACGCATGCAGGCTCAGATTCGGCAGCACCTGATGCTGCACGCGCACGAACAGGCGGTCCTTGTCGACGCGGCGCGCCCCCGCGCAAGCGAGGCTGCGGCCTTGCTGAACCGGCTGGAAATGCATGTCGGGCGCCACTTCCATCGAGGCGGCGCCGACTTCGTCGAAGGTCGTGCCCTGGAACTGGCCCTTGACCACGTTCTTCGCGGCGTGCAAGGCGGTCGGGTGAAAGTTGTCGGCCGCGTTGTCCTGCACCTGCAGCCAGTTGCAATGCTGGAAGTTGCTGTACGGCACGAGCTCGTCGCCGGGCAGGACCGTGTAGTCGCCTTCCCACTCGGGAAACGGCGGCTCGTTCTCGGGCGGCCCCATGTAGGCGAACACGAGGCCATGACGCTCGACCGCCTTGTATGCGCCCTGCCGAATGGAGCATGCGTACTTTTCGGCCTCTTTCTCTTCGCCCTTCGGAAAAGGCACGTGCAGGCACGAGCCGTCCACGTCGAACACCATGCCGTGATAGCAGCACATGATGCCGCGCTCCTGAATCGCGCCGTATTCCAGCGAGGCGCCGCGATGCACGCAATGCGCATGCAGCACGCCGACGCGACCGCTGCCGTCGCGGAACGCCACCAGTTCTTCGTTAAGGATCTTGAGGAAGCGCGGCGTGTCGGTCAGCTCGACCGACATGCAGATGGGATGCCAGAACGCGCGCATGTATTCGCCCATCGGCGTGCCCGGACCGGTTTCCGTCAGTTCCGGATCGTGACCCGGCACCCTGTTCACGTAGTAGCCGCCGTACGGCACCAGCTTCTTGACCGTCGCGGCTGCGCCGCCGCTGCTCTTCTGTCCTTCCAGCTTGTCCGACTTGATGGTCATGGGAAATCCTGTTCTGAGTGGGGTTGAAGTGGATGGGTGCATTTGCTGCATGACGCTTCGAGCCAGGCACGGCTGTCATCGAAATCCGCGCCTTGCCCTGTTTCACTATCGCTACAGAATTCCGGTTACCGAACTCCGTACTCTGTATACAAAGATTAATCGCGGCGGTAAGCGCTGTCTCTATGGGTAAACGTGAATCCGGTCTGGCACGGTGCAGTTCGCGCGTTGACGCGCCGTATTGGCGCGCTGTAACCTTGCCGTATTCTGTATCCAGAGATTACGGTCGAGATCATGCCCGCCAAACTTCTCAAGCTTCAGGCCCGCACGGACTATGTGGACGAGGTCTACAAGGTCTTGCTGGACGCCATCAGCTCCGGAACGCTCGCCCCCGGAACGCGCATCACGCAGGAAGAGATCGCCGAGCAACTCGCGGTATCGCGCTCGCCCGTCTTGCAGGCGCTGCGCCTGCTCAAGAAGGACGGCCTCGTGGTCGACGCCCCGGGGCGCGGCCTGCTCGTCACGCCGCTCGATCCCGCATGGATCAGCCATCTCTACGAGATTCGCGGCGCGCTGGACTCGCTCGCCGCGCGTCTTGCCGCGGAACGCGGCGCGAAGCTCGACAAGACGCTCATCGTCAATGGCCGGCGCGCATCGAAGAGCGACGACGTGAAAGCGATGATCGATGCCGACATGGCTTTCCATAACGCGATCTATGCGGCCTCGGGCAATCCGTTGATCGCCGAGACCGCGCAGATGCACTGGGTGCATCTGCGTCGAGTGATGGGCGCGGTACTGCAGGCATCGGGACAGCGCAAGTCGATCTGGGACGAACACGCGGCGATCGCGGCGGCCATTGCCGAAGGCGACGGAAAACGCGCGGCGGAGCTCACGGACCTGCACACCGCGAACGCGCGCAAGAATCTCGTCGAACGGCTCGGTCTCGTGCTGAGCGAACGACGCGAACGGGACGCGGAAGCAACGTGATAACTTGCACCGCGCGCGCTCATCATCCCCGACGACGACCCCGCTCTCACAGGGCCGTTCGTCACGGTGCGCGGCCGTCAGTCTTCGCGGCGGCGGCTGTTGACGAGCGCCGCAGGCACGGTGAAAACGAGCAGGCTACCGATCACGCAACTCACCGCGAGGCCCAGCACGCCGCTTCCCGTCGAGCCCGAATGCGTCTGGATCACGCCGATGACCCACGGGCTCACGACACCCGAAATGCTGCCGACCGAGTTGGCGAGCGCGAGACCCGCGGCCGCCGCGCCGCCGCTGAGAATCGCGGGCGGCAGGACCCAGAACTGGGAGATGGTCGTGACCACGCCCATCGTCCCGAGCGTGAGGCCGATCATGCCAAAGAGCGTCGAATGCGCGAATACCACGCTCATGTAGAGCCCGAGCGCGCCGATGCAGCCCGCGCCCGCGAGATGCCAGCGGCGCTCGCCACGCTTGTCCGAGCTATGTCCCACCGCCAGCATCGCGATCGTGCCCGCGGCATAGGGAATCGCGGAAAGCAGGCCGATGTTGAGCGGGTCGGTCACACCGCTCGCCTTCACGAGCGTCGGCAGCCAGAAGCTCACGCCGTAGAGCCCCATCGTGAAGAAGAAGTAGGTCACGGAGAGCAGCAGAACCCTCGGATGCATCAGCCCGTCCTTCACCGAATGCAGCGCGTGCGAAGGTCTTTCCTCCCGCAGATTGGCTTCGAGCATGGCCTTTTGCGAATCGGTGAGCCACTTCGCGTCGGCGACCTTGTCGTCGAGATAGAAGTACGCGACGACACCGAGGATCGCCGTCGGAATGCCTTCGAGCAGAAAGAGCCACTGCCATCCCGCGACGCCGTGCGCGCCGCCCACGTGCGTCATGATCCAGCCCGACAGCGGGCCGCCGATTACGCCGGACATCGGGATGCCCGTCATGAAGAGCGCGGTGACCTTGCTTCTGCGCGAAGCCGGAAACCAGTACGTGAGATAGAGCAGGATCGCGGGAATGAAGCCTGCCTCGGCCACGCCGAGCAGAAAGCGCATGACGTAGAAGCTCGCCGGCGTCCTCACGAACATCATCGCGGCGGAAATGATTCCCCACGTCACCATGATGCGGGCGATCCAGCGCCGCGCGCCCACGCGCAGAAGAATGAGGTTGCTCGGCACCTCGAACAGCAGATAGCCGATGAAGAACACGCCAGCGCCCGCACCATAGACGGCTTCGCTGAAATGCAGGTCGCTCAGCATCTGCAACTTCGCGAAGCTCACGTTGATGCGGTCGAGATAGGCGCAGAGATAGCACACGAAGAGAAACGGCAGCAGGCGCCATGTCACCTTCGCATAAGTGGACGATTCGTCGCCCGCCAGATACGCAACCGGACTGTGGGAACTCATGTTCTGTCTCCTGATCATGTGATGTGCGGTGCGGCGAGTGGACGCGCCTGTCGGGCCGCCCGCGGCTTTGTAAGCCGCTTTCCCGCAGCACCGGTGTCGAAGGATTGCTCGAATCCGCTCGCTGCGCGCGGATCAGTCGAACATGTCGGGCTGCGTGGCGACGAGGTCGTTCCAGATGGTCTGGAAGTGCAGCCAGCCGATGTAGT
>NZ_FCOB02000046.1 GCF_001545075.1 Caballeronia ptereochthonis | reverse complement strand
CACACGAAGTCGATTGCCTCGCTCGCGGCGAGCGAGTTGTGCGGATCGACGGCCACCTTCGCGCCGACCATGCCGATCAGAATCGATGGATCGCGCTTTTTCAGATATTCGGCGAAGAGCGCATCCGACGGAAACGACGGCGTGCTCGTGTGAATGATGACGAGGTCGTATCGTTGCGCGATGTCGAGCGTCGCTTCGACTGAGAGCGTGTCGGCGGGCGCGTCGAGCACGCGGCTGTCGGGGATCAGCGCGGCGGGCTGCGCGAGCCACGTCGGATACCAGAACGAGCGGATCTCGCGCTTGGCCTGATAGCGCGAGCCGGCGCCACCGTCGAAGCCGTCGAAGGACGGCGCCTGAAGAAAGAGCGTCTTCATGAATGATGCTCCCGCAACATGCGTTGCGATGAATGAATGATGGGAACCACGGCGCCGCCGTCGCAGTCAGCGTCCGTGCGATACGGCGCGCGCCGTCTCCGGCAGCACCCCGCCTCCGACCGGCAACTGCGAGCCTCGCCAGACTACGCTCGAACCGAACGCCGCTGCCAGCCATTCGAGCGCGAGCAAGGTGTCGCGCACCGGCACGAGCGGCAGGTCGCGCCAGAACGCGCGCGCATGGCGGGATTCTCGTGCATGCAGTGCGACGCGCGCCGCGAGACCGCCGCACGACGCGGCGAGCAGCGGCAGCGACAGCGCCGCGGACGCATCCGTCAGCGCGAACGCCGCGCCGGCGAACATCCACGGGAACGTGAACGTGATGAACAGGAACGCGAAGCCCGCGCGATTGACCGAACGGATCGTGCGAAGCCAGCGCGTCTCGCGCTGCCACAGGGCGGCGAGCGTGGGCTCGGTCACGTCGGTGCCGACGATCATCGGCGCGAGCACGGTGCGCAGACCGGCGCGGCGCGCATATTCGGCGAGGTAATAGTCGTCGGCGAGGCAGTCCTTGAGCGCGTGAAAGCCGCCGATCGCGTCGAGCGTCGCGCGCGAGAGCGCGAGCGTCGCGCCGAAGCCATAGCGCCGCGAGCCGCCGCCATGCGCGACGCGCACCGAGGGTGCGAACCATTCGTTGACGAAGAGCGCGCCGATGCGCGTCCAGATTCCGCCGACCGGCGCCGCGCGATAAAGGCAGGTCACGACGCCGACGGCGGGATCGGCGAGCGGCGCCGCCACGGTTTCGAGATAGCGCGGCGTGACGGCGATATCGCTGTCTGCGAGCACGATGATCTCGTGTCGGGCATGCGCCGACGCGTTGATGAGATTGCTCACCTTGCGGTTGCGGCCGTGCTCGCGGGCGTCGATCACGAGGCGGATCGCGCAATCGGGATACGCGGCCTGCAGGCGGCGAACGGTTTCGATGGCCGGATCCGTGACCGACGCGACGCTGAAAATCAGCTCGAACCGTCGATGCGTCTGTTCGCAAAACGTCGAAAGATTCTCGAACAGGCGCGGCTCGGCGCCGCAAAGCGGTTTCAGCACGCTGACGCCGTGATCGCTACCAACCGTATTGATTTGCACGCGCCGTTCGAATCGCGGCATGGCGAGCGCGGCGATCATCGCGTAAATCGCCGCGAGTAAAACCGGGCAAAAAAGAAGCGCGGCGGGCGAGAAAAAAATTGGCACGAGGAAATCGGTCATTGCACCAGGGCGATGGCTCGGGTGGGTGAATGTCAATTCATTTGGCCGCGTGAAATGAGTGCGATCGAGCCAATGCGCGGCGCGAGGCGCTCGGCACGCAATGGCGCGCGCCGCCACGAATCGCGGGCGATAAGGGCACGCAGGGATAAGCCGAAACCGAATTTCCAGCGTCGTCGGCGGAAAATGGCTAGCGCCTGACCAAATGAACGTCGGCGATTCTAGCAATGCCTCTTTTCCATTTGTAATGAAAAGTGTTCCCAGGATTTCGGGTTTTATCGAGATAATCTTTTAATTAATATTTTTCTGATTGTCTCTCGATATAAAAGGCGAATCGAGTGTTTGCTGTCAGGCTAAATGACGGAATTTGCTGCGCGAGGGCTCGAAAAAACACGTGCGGCCCGGACGTCCGATTTACTTCTTGCGCTCCGGGGCACGCCGCGCGTCATGACGCGCCGCCATCTTCGCGAGCGCCTCCTGCAACGGCGACGACGGAAGCGCCTGTGCGAGCTCCTGCAGTGCGGATGCACCCGCCGCCGACATGCGCGCCTGCTTGGGCGGCGGCGGATCCGTCATCGGCCGGGGGCGCACGCGGATCTTCAGCGAGTCGACCGCCCAGCCGCGCTGCTGCAGGTCCGACAGAAGACGCGGCTCGATATGCCGCAGCCGCGCGGCGAGCGCGTTGTGCGCGGCGAAAAGCGCGAGCACGCCGTCCTTGATGAATCCCGGCTCCACGTTTGACGCCAGATAGTCCGGCAACAGCGAACCGAGATCGCGCTGCAGCGCCGCCACCTGTTCGACGCCCGCACGCAGCGCGCGAAACGCATCGGTGCGATCGAGCACGTCGGCGACCGCCTGCGGCCGGCGCGGATCGAATCGCTTCGGCGCCTGCCTTGAATTTGTAGAAAAGCGGCTCATTTTTGATTGTGCGGGACCCTGACGGGATGGTTCGATTGTACGCGAGGCGGGGCACAGCCTGACGCGCGCAGCCTTTTCCGGGCTGCCCGCAGGCCCAGCTTTCAACCCGTTGACTGTCGCGTCGGGCCGACGCGCGCGCGGGCACGCCGACACAAGGCCTGCCGGACTCGCGTGCTAAAATTCCCGATTCGAATTTCACCTTATGGACTTAAGTCGCCGAGGTTCTCCGAGCCCGGACGCAGCCTGGTGCTGGCGCCCGTCCGAAGCCGCGACGCAGACACTGATCCGATGACGACCGGTTTCCTTCAAAAGATTTTTGGCAGCCGCAATCAGCGGCTGATCAAGCAGTACCAAAAGACCGTTGCGGCGATCAATGCCCTCGAGCCGACCGTCGAGAAGTACTCGGACGACCAACTGCGCGCCAAGACCGACGAGTTTCGCCAGCGGGTCGCGGGCGGCGAATCGCTCGACGTGATCCTGCCCGAGGCGTTCGCGGTGTGCCGCGAGGCGAGCCGGCGCGTCCTGAAGATGCGCCACTTCGACGTCCAGCTGATCGGCGGCATGGTCCTGCACTACGGCAAGATCGCCGAAATGCGCACCGGCGAGGGCAAGACGCTCGTCGCGACGCTTGCGGCGTATCTGAATGCGCTGTCGGGCCGCGGCGTGCACGTCGTCACGGTGAACGACTACCTCGCGCAGCGTGACGCCGAATGGATGGCGCGCCTCTACAACTTCCTCGGGCTTTCCTGCGGCGTGAATCTGTCGCAGATGGAGCACGCGCAGAAGCAGGAGGCCTACGCGGCAGACATCACCTACGGCACGAACAACGAGTTCGGCTTCGACTACCTGCGCGACAACATGGTCTACGAGCCGACCGCGCGCGTGCAACGGCCGCTCAATTTCGCGATCGTCGACGAAGTGGACTCGATCCTCATCGACGAAGCGCGTACGCCGCTCATCATCTCCGGCCAGGCCGAGGATCACACCGAGCTCTACGTGCGCATGAACGCGCTGCCGCCGCTGCTCGAGCAGCAGATCGGCGAGGAGAAGGCCGACGGCACGGGCGTCGAGAAGCCGGGCGACTACACGCTCGACGAAAAAGCGCGCCAGGTGTTCCTGACCGAATCGGGCCACGAAAAGGCCGAACGCCTGCTCGCCGAGTGGGGTCTGATCGGCGAAGGCGAAAGCCTGTACGCGCCGCAGAACATCACGCTGATGCACCACATCTATGCCGCGTTGCGCGCGCACACGCTGTTCCATCGCGATCAGCATTACGTGGTGCAGAACGGCGAAGTCGTGATCGTCGACGAGTTCACGGGCCGCATGATGACCGGCCGGCGCTGGTCGGACGGTCTGCATCAGGCCGTGGAGGCGAAGGAGCACGTCCAGATCCAGGCCGAAAACCAGACGCTCGCCTCGATCACGCTGCAGAACTACTTCCGCATGTACGCGAAGCTCTCCGGCATGACCGGCACGGCGGACACGGAAGCGTACGAATTCCAGGAAATCTACGGCCTCGAAACGGTCGTGATCCCGACCAACCGTCCGCCGAAGCGCGCCGACAAGCAGGACCAGATCTACAAGACCTCGAAGGAGCGCTACGACGCCGTGATTCGCGATATCCGCGATTGCGTCGAGCGCGGCCAGCCGACGCTCGTCGGCACGACGTCGATCGAGGCGTCCGAACTGCTGTCCGGCCTGTTGACCAAGGCGGCCATCAAACACGAAGTGCTCAACGCGAAGCAGCACGCGCGCGAAGCGTCGATCGTCGCGGAAGCGGGACGTCCGGGCGTCGTCACGATCGCGACGAACATGGCCGGCCGCGGCACGGACATCGTGCTCGGCGGCAACGTCGAGAAGCAGGCGTCGTTCATCGAAGCGGATCTGTCGATTCCCGAGGACGAAAAAGCCGCGCGCATCCAGAAGCTGCATGACGAATGGCAGACGTTGCACGATCAGGTGAAGGCCGCGGGCGGCCTGCACATCATCGGCACCGAGCGTCACGAGTCGCGCCGGATCGACAACCAGTTGCGCGGCCGCGCGGGCCGTCAGGGCGATCCGGGCTCGTCGCGCTTCTATCTGTCGCTGGACGATCCGCTTCTGCGCATCTTCGCCGGCGACCGTGTGCGCGCCATCATGGACCGCCTCAAGATGCCGGAAGGCGAGCCGATCGAAGCGGGCATGGTCACGCGCTCGATCGAAGGCGCGCAGCGCAAGGTCGAGGCGCGCAACTTCGACATCCGCAAGCAACTGCTCGAATACGACGACGTCGCGAACGATCAGCGCAAGGTGATCTACCAGCAGCGCAACGAACTGCTCGAAGCGAACGACGTGCAGGAAACCATCGCGGCGATGCGCCACAGCGTGATCGGCGACGTGGTGCGCACGTTCATTCCGGCGGGCAGCATCGAGGAGCAGTGGGAAGCGCCCGAGCTTGAAGAAGTGCTGCGCAACGACTGGTCGCTCGACCTGGCCGTTCAGGAGATGATCAACGAGTCGAACTCGATCGACGCCGAGGAAATCTGCGAAGCCGTGCTCGCCGCCGCCGACGAAGCCTACGAGGCGAAGGTCGCGCTGGTGGGCCGCGAATCGTTCAGCGCGTTCGAACGCTCGATCATGCTGCAGACGCTCGACAGCCGCTGGCGTGAGCACCTCGCCGCGCTCGATCACCTGCGTCAGGGCATTCATCTGCGCGGCTATGCGCAGAAGAATCCGAAGCAGGAGTACAAACGCGAGGCGTTCGAACTCTTCGCCGCGATGCTCGATGCCGTGAAGCAGGAAGTCACGCGCGTCGTGATGAACGTGCAGATTCAGTCGCCGGAACAGCTCGAGGAAGCCGCCGAGCAGTACGAAGAGAAGGGCAGCCATCTGGAGAACGTGTCGTTCACGCATGCGGACTTCAATGCGCCCGCCGCGGAGCCCACGCCGGCGGCAGCGGCGGCGAGCGCCACCGCGCAGATGGTCAACCAGGCGATGGGCGCCGGCGACGATGTCAGCGTCGCGACGCGCGGCCCGGACGACGTGCCGAAGGTCGGCCGCAACGATCCCTGCCCGTGCGGCAGCGGGAAGAAGTACAAGAACTGTCACGGCAAGCTGGTGTAATCGGCTGCTGACTTACGACCAAGCGACGCAGCGATGCGTCGTTTGTCTTTGCAGGTTCCCTTATTCACGACGCCGATCCGGCCTGGCCGAGCGGCGTCAGTCTTCCATCCCGTGCCGGCTCGCCCGCCGGCACTCGCCACCAAGCCGAGTCGCGAACATGGCCGTCAACTTCCCCTCGATCGATCCCGCAGCGCTTCATCCCGTCGCCGGCGTCACGCTAGGCTGGGCCGAGGCGAACATTCGCAAGCCCAATCGCAAGGATGTGCTCGTCATTCGCGTCGACGAAGGCGCGAGCGTGGCGGGCGTGTTCACGCAGAACCGCTTCTGCGCCGCGCCCGTCACCGTGTGCCGCGAGCATCTCGCAGCGGCTGGCAAGGGCGGCAAGGGCATTCGCGCCCTCGTGGTGAACACCGGCAACGCGAACGCGGGCACGGGCGAGCCGGGCATGGCGCACGCGCGCGAAACCTGCGCGGAGCTCGCACGCCTCGCTGGCCTCGATGCGCAGCAGGTCCTGCCGTTCTCGACGGGCGTGATTCTCGAGCCGCTGCCGATCGACCGCCTGAAGGCCGGCCTGCCCGCCGCGCTCGCGAATCAGAAAGCCGCGCACTGGTTCGATGCGGCGCAAGCCATCATGACGACCGACACGCTGCCGAAGGCGGCGTCGCGCCAGGTGACGATCGACGGACACATCGTCACGCTGTCGGGCATCAGCAAGGGCGCGGGCATGATCCGCCCGAACATGGCGACGATGCTCGGCTTCCTCGCCTTCGATGCCACCGTCGCGCAGCCCGTGCTCGACGAGCTGGTGAAGCATGTCGCGGATCGCTCGTTCAACTGCATCACGATCGACGGCGATACGTCGACGAACGATTCGTTCATCCTGATCGCATCGGGCAAGTCGAGCCTGCCCGCGATCACCTCGACGGATTCGCCCGCCTACGCCGCGCTGCGCGACGTCGTGACCGAGGTGGCGCAGGAGTTGGCGCAGCTCATCGTGCGCGACGGCGAGGGCGCGACCAAGTTCATGACCGTCACCGTCGAAGGCGGCAAGGACGCGGCGGAGTGCCGTCAGATCGCCTATGCGATCGGCCATTCGCCGCTCGTGAAGACGGCGTTCTACGCGTCGGACCCCAACCTCGGCCGCATTCTCGCGGCGATCGGCTATGCGGGCGTGACGGATCTCGACGTCGGCAAGATCGATCTCTATCTCGATGACGTGCTGGTCGCAAAAGCGGGCGGCCGCAATCCCGAGTACAAGGAAGAAGACGGCCAGCGCGTGATGAAGAAGAGCGAGATCGCGATTCGCGTTCTGCTCGGCCGCGGCAACGCGCAAGCGACGATCTGGACCTGCGACCTCTCCCACGACTACGTGAGCATCAACGCCGACTACCGTTCCTGAGCAGGCGGCGCGCAACGATACGAACATGGACAAGCTCGAACAATTTCTCACGCGCGCCGAAGCTGTGCTCGCGCGCATCGAAGGCATGTTGCCGCCCGCGGCGCCGGATATCGACTGGGAATCCGCGACGGCGTTTCGCTGGCGCAAGCGTCAGGGCCGCGGTTTCCTGCAGCCCGTGCCGGCTATCTCGCAAATCTCGCTAGACGACCTTCAGAACATCGACCGCCAGAAGGGCCTGATCGAGCAGAACACGCTGCAATTCGTGAAGAAGCTGCCGGCGAACAACGTGCTGCTGACGGGCGCGCGCGGCACGGGCAAGTCGTCGCTGATCAAAGCGTGTTTGAACGCTTACGCGAAGGACGGCTTGCGTCTCATCGAAGTCGACAAGGACGATCTGCACGATCTCGGCGACATCGTCGATCTGATCTCGATGCGGCCCGAGCGCTTCATCGTGTTCTGCGACGATCTTTCCTTCGAGGAAGGCGAGTCGGGCTACAAGGCGCTGAAAGTGGCGCTCGACGGCTCGGTCGCGGCGCAATCGGACAACGTGCTGATCTACGCGACGTCGAACCGCCGCCATCTGCTGCCCGAATACATGAGCGACAACGAGACGTACAAGCACACGTCCGATGGCGAGATTCATCCGGGCGAAGTCGTCGAGGAGAAGATTTCTCTGTCGGAACGCTTCGGCCTCTGGGTCAGCTTCTATCCGTTCAAGCAGGACGATTATCTGTCGATCGTCAGCCACTGGCTGAAGCACTTCGGCTGCGATGAGTCCGAGGTCGAAAGCGCACGCGGCGACGCCCTCGTCTGGGCGCTCGAACGCGGATCGCGCTCGGGACGCGTCGCCTGGCAGTTCGCGCGCGACTGGTCGGGGCGCAAGCAATGACCGATTCTCAGACCGACATCGCGCCCGACGGCCGCAAGGTCACGGAAGTGGCCGTCGGCGTGATGGTGCAGCCGGATGGACGCTATCTGCTCGCGCAACGGCCCGAAGGAAAGCCGTACGAAGGTTATTGGGAATTTCCCGGCGGCAAGCTGGAGCCGGGGGAGAGCATCGAGGCGGCGCTCGGGCGCGAACTGCACGAGGAGCTGGGTATCGACGTCACCGGGTGCCAGCTCTGGCGCACGCTCGAGCACGACTATCCGCATGCGTACGTGCGTCTGTTTTTCTGCAAGGTGACAGACTGGAAGGGCACGCCGCTCGGACGCGAAGGTCAGGCGATCGCCTGGCAGACGCTTCCCGTGGAGGTCGCGCCACTCTTGCCCGCGGCCATTCCCGTGCTGGAATGGCTCGAAGAGGAAGAGCGCGAGTAACGATCAGTTCAGGCCGCCGTGCTGGTCTTCGTCCGGCGGCGTTTCCTGCGGATTGCCCGCAATCTTGTACTTTTCGGCCGCCCAGGCGCCGAGATCGATCTGCTTGCAGCGCTCCGAGCAGAACGGACGAAAGCGGTTTTCCGGGACCCAGCGGACTTCCTTGCCGCAGGTCGGACATTTGACGACAGTGGTCATGACGGTAAGGCGTGACGATTCGCGCCGGCGTTGATCGACATTCGATCCATATGGGGCCGGCCGCTGCGGTTCAAAGGCTGCAAAGCGTCAGATGAAAGGGCACGTCGACATCGACGGCGCGCGGCTTCAGATCGCCGTCCTGCACCGTGAAGCGCACCCACAGCATGTACTTGTTCGCGCTCGCTTCCGGAATCACTCGCGTGTCGGGCGAGACACGCACTTGCATCAGTTGATATGTGCGGCCCGACAGCATCTGCTGATAGCTGCCCTGCATGGCCATCACTTTCGATGCCTGACCTGACTCGCGCGCGAGGCGCAGGACGATGGCCGCCGCGTCGCGCAGCGCGAGCATCGGCATGACCCATTTGGCGATGTCCTGACGCCGCTCTTCCACCGGCAACTGCTGCCACGCGTAGTACGACGGCAGATCGAACTTGCACGTTCCACCGGGGATGATGGTGCGGCTGCGAATGCTCGCGAGCCACTCGTTGTCGGCGAGATGCTGGCCGGTCTTGCCGTGCATGTCGGTGAGCCCGCCGAGCGTCTGCTCGATTTCGCCGAGCACGGCTTCGAGCGCTTCCTGTTCGATACCCGGATTGCCGCGGAACGGCGCGAGCGTCTGCCGCTGCCGCTCCAGCTCCTTCATGAGGTCGGCCTTGAGATCCGTGCGGCCTGCGACTTCGGCAATCTCGAAGAGCGTCGTGAGCGCGACGTGATGTTCGCGCGCGTCTTCCTGAGTCAGAAAGAACGTGAAGCGCTCGAACAGGTCTTCGAGCCGCAACAGCGTGCGGATTCGCTCGTTGAAGGGATACTCGTAAAGGATCAAGCGCGCTCGCCTCGGCGTGGGTCGGTTGCTTCCGTGAGCGGAAGTGAGCACATTCTAATGCCGCATCCTCACCCTAGCAAATCGAGGCGAAATCGTGCCGCAAGCTGCGCCATTTCGTGAAAAACGGGAACTTTCGGGCGGTTTCGACAACTCAGGCGTCCACGCCGAATCACGCTGACGCCAGCGCGAGATAACGTGTGTGAAGCGCGTCGACATCGTGCGCCAGCGTGTCGAGGGTGGCGGATTCGTCGTTGAGCACGATGTCGTCGGCGGCGGCGAGCCGTGCTTCCCGCGTCGCCTGTTTCGCGATGATCGCGAGCACCTGTTCGCGCGTGAAGCCGTTGCGGCGCATGACGCGTGTGATCTGCGTCTCGACGGGACAATCCACGACGAGCACGCGCGACACGCGCGTCGACCACTCGCCGGACTCCACGAGCAACGGTACGACCACGATGTGATACGCGCCTTGTGCCGCGTGGCGCTGGCGCTCCGTTTCGGCGCGGATCAGCGGATGCACGATCGCCTCGAGCCGCGCCTTCGCGGTGTCGTCGGCGAAGACGAGCGTGCGCATCTCCGCGCGATCGAGGGAGCCGTCCGCCGCGACGAATTCCTGGCCGAACTCGCTCGCGATGAGCGGCATCGCGACGCCGCCAGGCGCGGTGATGCGGTGCGCGATCAGGTCGGTGTCGATCAACGGCACGCCGCGCGCCGCGAACAGATCCGCGACCGTGCTCTTGCCGCTGCCGATGCCGCCGGTGAGGCCGATGCTGAACATCCGTTGCTCCCTTCGATCATCCGAACAATGCATAAAGCGGCGTGCCGACGAAGAGCGTGATCGCACCGCCCGCCGCGAGAAACGGCCCGAACGGCAAGGGCTCCTCGAAACGCATGCGCTTGCGCCACGTCGCGGCGATGCCGAACGCCGCGCCCGAGACCGCCGCGATCAGCACGACCTGCGCGAGAGCGGCCCAGCCGAGCCACGCGCCGATCGCGGCCAGCAGCTTGAAGTCACCGTATCCCATGCCTTCCACGCCGCGCGCGAGCCTGAAGAGCCAGTACACGCACCACAGGAAGAGATAGCCCGCGATCGCGCCGGTCACCGCGTCGTGCAGCGTCGCGAATCCGCCTTCGCCGAAGTTGACGATGAGGCCGGCCCAGAGCAGCGGCAGCGTCAGGACATCGGGCAGGTAGCGCGTGTCGTGGTCGATGAGCGCCGCCGCCAGCAAGGTCGCGCACAGCCCGAATGCGGCGAGCGCGGCCCAATCCGGACCATACGCGTAAAGCGAAAGCGCCGCGAGCGCGCCGGTCGCGAGTTCCGTCAGAGGATAGCGCGGGCTCACGCGCGCGCCGCAGGCCGAGCAGCGTCCGCGCAGTGCGAGATAGCTGATGACGGGAATGTTCTCCCACGCGCGCAGCACGTGCCCGCAATGCGGACACGCGCTGCGCGGCACGGCGAGGTTGAAGCGCTCGGGGCAGGGGGCGGCGGCGGGCTTGGGCGCATCGGGCATCGCCGCTTCGACTTCCGAGCGCCAGGCGCGTTCGAGCATGATCGGCAGACGATGCACGACGACGGTCAGAAAGCTGCCGATCACGAGGCCGAACACGACGGCGAACCCGTACTGCACGTCGACGGGAAGCGCGGCGAAGGCCGCCAGATAGCGGCTTGCGAAGTGCGCGGCGGACGGATCGAACGAAGGCTGCATGATGGTCGAACGGTGGCTTTGGCCCGCGATGCTACACCACGTTGCCGAGCTGAATGATAGGAAGATACATCGCGATGACGAGGCCGCCCACGAGCGCGCCCAGCACCGTGATGACGAGCGGCTCGCACAGGCTTGCGAATGAGCCGATGCGTTCGTCCACCTGACGATCCGCGAGCGTGGCGAGATCGAGCAGCATCGCATCGAGCGAGCCCGATTCTTCGGCGACCGCGATCGGCTGCACGACGTCCTGCGGGAAGCATCCGAGCGCGCGCATCGCGGCGGCGAGACGCTCGCCATTGCGCAGGCGCGCCGCGATTTCGACGGTCGCGCGGTCGAACACGTGATTGCCCGTGGCGTGCGCGAGCGAGTCGAAGGCATCGGACAGCGGCGTGCCCGCCGACAGCAGCGTGCCAAGCGCGCGGCTCCAGCGCGCGACCGCGAGCGAGCGCAGCAGCGCGCCGGCGAGGGGCAGACGCAACGCCAGGCGATCGGCGGTTTCGCGTGCGTCGTGCGAACGCTTCATCCAGCTCGGCGCGGCGATCATCGCGCACGCGCATGTGGCCACGAACGGTACGCCAAAGCGCCCGACGCCATCGGACAGCGCGAGCACGAAGCGCGTGGGCGCGGGCAGCGCGGCGCCGAAGCCGTCGAAGATGGTCTTGAAAGTCGGCACGACGCCGATCAGCAAGCCCGCCGTGATCGCAAGCGACAACAGCAGCACCATGACCGGATACGCGAGGGCGGCGCGCAGTCTGGCCCGCTGCGAGGCGGCACGCTCGCGATCGTCCGCGAGACGCGCGAGCACCGCCGGCAGCGCGCCTGCCACTTCGCCGACCGAAACGAGCTGGCAATAGAGCGCACCGAACGCGGCCGGATGATGCGCGAGCGCCGCGGAGAACGGCACGCCGCGCGTGATATCGCGGGCGAGCGCGCGCACGATGCGCGGCAGTCCGCCGCGCGCCGTGGTGCCGCCGATCAGCTCGAGCGCGCCTGCGAGCGGCAGGCCCGCGCGCAGGAGGCTGGCCAGCTGGCGCGTGAAGAGCGTGACGTCGGCGGTCGTCGCCTTGGGCGGCGGCGCGGCGCCGAGCATCTCGAGTCCGGTGACGATCACGCCCTCGCGCCGCAGCGATGCGCGCGCCGAGACGGCGTCGGCGGCGATGATTCTCCCGTGCTTCTGTTTGCCCTCCGCATCCATCCCGCGCCAGGCGAAGCGCAATTCCGGCGAGTCCCGCATGGCGGCGCGCATCATTCGACCTCCGTCGCTTCGGCCGCTTCCGCGATGCTCGTCACGCCTTCGCGCACGCGAGCGAAGGCCGCATCGCGCAGCGCGGGCATGCCCTGCGATTGCGCCGCGCGCGAGATCGCATGCGTCGCGGCGCGCGAGACGATCAGCTCGCGGAGTTCATCCGACACCGGCATCAGCTGATGCACGCCGACGCGCCCGCGATACCCGATGCCGTGGCACGCCGCGCAGCCGCGCGGCTCGAACGGATGGAACCCGTCGTCGAGCGGCAGCGCCGACGGCGCGCGGCACTGTTCGCACAGCTTGCGCACGAGCCGCTGCGCCGTGACGAGCCTCAACGCCGACGCGAGGTTGTAAGGCGCCACGCCGATGTCGATGAGACGCGCGATCGCGGCGGGGGCATCGTTCGTGTGGAGCGTCGAGAGTACGAGATGCCCGGTCTGCGCGGCTTTCACCGCGACGTCCGCGGTTTCTGCATCGCGTATCTCGCCGACCATGATGACGTCCGGATCCTGCCGCATGAACGCGCGCAGCGCGACGGCGAAAGTCAGTCCCGCTTTTTCGCGAACGCTCACCTGATTGATGCCCGCGAGCTGGATCTCGACCGGGTCTTCGACCGAACACACGTTGCGCGCCTCGGCGTTGAGCATCTGCAGGAAGCAGTAGAGCGACAGGGTCTTGCCGCTGCCGGTCGGACCGGTCACGAGCACGAGGCCGTGCGGCGCGCGAATCGCCGATTCGACCACGCGGCCTTGCGCGTCCGCGAGGCCGAGGGCGGCGAGCGACAGATCGGACGGCAGCGCGTCGAGCCGTCGCAAGACGAGCTTCTCGCCGAAGAGCGTCGGCAGCGAGTTGACGCGATAGTCGCCGAACCGCCCGCCCGGCAGATTCAAACGCAGGCGGCCGTCCTGCGGCACACGGCGCTCCGCGATGTCCATGCGCGCCAGCACCTTGATGCGCGTGACGAACGCATCGCGCAGGTGCGGCGGCGGGCGCCTGAGCCCATGCAGCACGCCGTCGACGCGCACCCGGATGCGCCAGTCGTGCTCGGACGGCTCGACGTGAATATCGGACGCGCCGCGCTCGGCGGCTTCGCGCAAGGTTTCGGCGAGCAGCGAGACGGCGGGCGCTTCGTTGTCGGGTGCGGAATCGCGCGCGGGATCGGCCGTGCGGGGCGGGCGCGCGAAAGTGTCGAAAGCGTCGCGAGAGGGGGAGATCATGGGCGTCGTGCCGTCGGAGTCGGGATGAGCCGATCATCCCGCCGGCGGGCGGCAACGCCCAGTCGTCCGGACGGCTAACGCTGCGCGCGACTCGGCGGCGCGGATGGACGGAAGATTTTCACGGTGCGGATTGCCTGATCGTCGCTGCGCATCACCTCGAAATTCACGCCTGCGATGCGCACCGATACGTCGCCGTCCGGAATGTCCTCCAGCGTCTCGAGAATGAGCCCGTTGAGCGTCTTCGGACCGTCCGTGGGCAGCGACAGATGCAGCCAGCGGTTCAGCTCCCGCAGCGGCATGCTGCCGGCCACGATGCACTCGCCATTGTCGTCCCAGCCGCCGCGCGAGCCGGTGCCGCGCGGGATCGTCGTCGTGAATTCGCCGATCAGTTCCTCGATGATGTCCTCGGGCGTCACGAGCCCCTGCAGTTCACCGTACTCGTCGACGACGATCGCGATGCGATGTCCGCTTTCCTGGAAGTACTGCAATTGCTGAAAGACCGGCGTGCCGGTCGGCACGAAATAGGGCTCGGCGAGCAGTTCGCGCAGGGTCTCGCGCTCGAGCTCCTGGTTATGCAGCGCCGAAAGCGTCTTGCGCACGTGCAGAATGCCGAGCACGCGGTCGATGTCGCCCTGATAGACGACCAGCTTGTTGTGATAGCACGTCTCCAGCTGATGCAGGATCTGCTCAAAAGGCGCGTCGAAATCGAGCGCTTCGATGCGGCGGCGCGGGATCATCACGTCGTCGACCGAGATGTTTTCCAGATCGAACAGATTCAGCAGGATGCTGCGGTGCTTCGTCGGCATGAAGCTGCCGGTTTCGAGCACGATGGTGCGCAGCTCCTCGGGCGAGATCCGTTGATCGCGCTTGTTCTTCGTGTTGATGTGCAGCGCGGCGAGGATGGCGTTGGCGAAGAGATTCACGAACCAGATGAGCGGACGCGACACGCGCATGAGCGGCGCGAGCACGAGGCTCGCGGGCAGCGCCACTTTCTCCGGATAGGTCGCGCCGACGATCTTCGGCGCGATTTCCGCGAACACGATGATCAGAAACGCGATGCCGCCGGTCGTGATCGACAGGACGAGATTATTGTGACCGAAAGTGCGCAGCGCGATCGATGTGGTTAGCACCGGGATGATCGTGTTTATCAGGTTGTTGCCGATGAGGATGACCGAGAGCAACTGGTCGGTCTTGGCGAGCAGGCCCTGAGTCGTGCGGGCGCGCAGCGATCCCTGGCTGGCCAGATATTTCAGGCGATGGCGGTTGAGCGCCATCATCGACGTTTCGGAGATGGAAAAGAAACCGGAAAGGAAGAGAAGCAGAAAAATGGCGCAAATTTGCGCCCATAAGGGGAGGTTGTCCACGCGATGATCGGGTAGGGGCGAAGATGGGAGGGAATATAGCAGACGGGTTCGGAACCTTGCCGTCGGCCGGATGGCCATGGTCGAAGCCCGCCGGAAAACAAAAAACCCGCATGGCAGACCATGCGGGTTTCGGCAATTCTGGTCGGGGTGAGAGGATTCGAACCTCCGGCCTCTACGTCCCGAACGTAGCGCTCTACCAGGCTAAGCTACACCCCGAATTCAATTAACTTGCACTCGACTTGTACTTCCAGGCCGCTTTAGTCTCGTTCAAGACTGCCGCGACGTCGAGTAAGAACATAATTCTAGCAGGCTTTCTTTGAAAATGGAATCGGGAAACGAAGAAATCGCATTCGCGGCTGCGTGAGCTTCTTTCCGCGCGCATTCCAGCGTGTGATCCAGCGCACCCGACGTCGTGATTGCGTGGAAGATCGTCTCGAAGCGATCGGTTCCGCCCTGCTCGATCGCCTCGCGCGCGAGCGCGGCCTGCTCCGGCGTGCCGTGCTCCATCAGATAGATGAGCGGCAAGGTGGGCTTGCCTTCGCGCAGGTCGTCGCCGGCGTTCTTGCCCATCGATTCTGGCGTGCCCGTGTAGTCGAGCCAGTCGTCCATGATCTGGAACGCCGTGCCGATGCGCCGGCCGAACTCCGCCGCCGCCGCCTCCGTGCGCGCGTCCGCTCCGGAGAGCACCGCGCCCAGCTGGGCCGCCGCTTCGAACAGCTTCGCCGTCTTGTAGCGGATCACCTGCATGTAGCGCGCTTCGTCGACGTCCGGGTCGTGCATGTTGAGCAGTTGCAGCACTTCGCCTTCGGAAATGATGTTGGTCGCGACCGAGAGAATCTCCATCACGCGCATCTTGCCGACGCCCACCATCATTTCGAACGAGCGCGAGTACAGGAAGTCGCCGACCAGCACGCTCGCCGCGTTGCCGAACAGGGCGTTCGCCGTCTTGCGGCCGCGCCGCAGGTCGGACTCGTCGACCACGTCGTCGTGCAGTAGCGTCGCCGTGTGGATGAACTCCACCACGGCCGCCAGCTCGTGGCGATGTCCGCTCGTGTCGCCCAGCGCGCCCGCGACCAGAAGCAGCAGCGCCGGGCGTAGCCGCTTGCCGCCCGCGCCGATGATGTACTCCGAAATCTGGTTGATGAGCATCACTTCTGATGCCAGGCGCTGCCGGATGACGCGATTGACCTGCTGCATGTCCTCGGCGATCGGGGCGAGCAGTGCGGCGGCGTTTGGGGAGGAAGTGGCGGTGGACGACATGATCGGCAATTAGGGTAATCCGGCGGATTATAAGGCGAATCCGACAGACGACGGGTGCTCGGGGCGTCGAATCGAAGCGTGTCGGCGAAATTCGGGCGCGATTGGCATCCGATTGGGACCCTTTTCGCCGAGGTTCGCGCACGGATCGCGCCCGCGCGCCGCGGATCTCATTGCGCTTTGACGTCGAGCGTAACCCTATGTATAATCGCGTGTTTTCCCCGCGTGGTGCGTGGAAAAAGAATTTTGAATGAGGTTCTCAATGTACGCGGTCATAAAAACCGGCGGCAAGCAGTACAAGGTTGCCGTTGGCGAAAAATTGAAAGTAGAACAGATACCGGCAGACATTGACGCTGAAATCACGCTCGACCAGGTTCTCGCAGTGGGCGAAGGCGAATCGATTAAGTTCGGTACGCCGCTGGTCAGTGGGGCTTCCGTCAAGGCTACCGTCGTCTCCCAGGGTCGTCACGCCAAAGTGACCATCTTCAAGATGCGTCGCCGGAAGCACTACCAAAAGCACGCTGGCCACCGCCAGAACTACACCGAACTGCGCATCGACGCGATCAACGCCTAAGGCGGCGTCGAACGTTTCGCACAGTAATCGGTAAAGGAGCTATCAAATGGCACACAAAAAAGCAGGCGGGTCTTCCCGCAACGGCCGCGACTCCGAGTCGAAACGCCTCGGCGTGAAGGTGTACGGCGGCCAGGCAATCAACGCAGGCGGCATCATCGTTCGCCAGCGCGGCACGCGCATGCACCCGGGTGAGAACGTCGGCATCGGCAAGGACCACACGCTGTTCGCGCTGGCCGACGGCCACGTCAAGTTCGTGACCAAGGGCGCTGCGAAGAAGCACACGGTCGTCGTCGTCCCGGCAGCGTAAATTTTACGCACGGGCTTCAGGACCGAAAAATGGCCCCGCGAAGTTCGCGGGGCCATTTTTATTTGGTGCGCGGAAAAGGCGTATTGGGCGAATTCAAGGATATCGGTGACCGGCTTCGTCTGGTCACGGCAAAATAGCTGGAAATACACGGGACGGAGCAACGCATGAAGTTCATTGACGAAGCGAGGATCGAAGTCATCGCCGGCGACGGAGGAGATGGCAGCGCGTCGATGCGCCGCGAAAAGTTCGTCCCGTTCGGCGGGCCGGACGGCGGCGACGGCGGGCGCGGCGGCAGCGTCTACGCAATCGCGGATCGCAACATCAACACGCTGATCGACTACCGGTTCGCGAAAAAGCACCAGGCGCGCAACGGCGAAAACGGCCGCGGCGCCGACTGCTACGGCAAGGGCGGCGACGACATCACGCTGCGCATGCCGGTCGGCACCATCATCACCGATCAGGACACGGGCGAGCTGATCGCCGACCTGACCGAGCACAATCAACAGGTATTGATCGCGCAAGGCGGCGCGGGCGGCCTCGGCAACCTGCATTTCAAGTCGAGCACGAACCGCGCGCCGCGTCAGAAGACCGAAGGCAAGCCCGGCGAGCGCCGCATGCTCAAGCTCGAGCTGAAAGTGCTCGCCGATGTCGGGCTGCTCGGCATGCCTAACGCGGGCAAGTCGACGTTCATCTCCTCGGTGTCGAACGCGCGCCCGAAGATCGCGGACTATCCGTTCACGACGCTCGCGCCGAATCTCGGCGTGGTGCGCGTCGGTCCGAGCAAGAGCTTCGTGATCGCCGACATTCCGGGACTGATCGAAGGCGCGGCGGAGGGCGCTGGTTTGGGCCACCGCTTCCTGCGTCACTTGCAGCGCACGGGCGTGCTGCTGCATCTGGTCGACATGGCGCCGTTCGATGAAAACGTCGATCCCGTCGCGGAGGCGCGGGCGATCGTGGGCGAGCTGCGCAAGTACGACGAGGCGCTCTACGAGAAGCCGCGCTGGCTCGTGCTGAACAAGCTCGACATGGTGCCGGAAGACGAGCGCGAAGCGCGCGTGAAGGATTTCGTCGAGCGTTTCGAGTGGGACGGTCCGGTCTTCGAGATTTCGGCGCTGACCGGTCAGGGTTGCGAAGCGCTCTGCTATGCGGTGTACGACTACATCTCGAAGCATTCGGACGCGTCGCGCGCGGCGGAGGCGGAAGATCTCGCCGCTGACGTGCGCTTTCGCGGCGATCTGGCGAGCGATCAGTCAAACGACTACGAATAACGACGCGCCCGTCAAAGCGGGCCGCGACACCCGAGGAGAAAGCGCACGATGCGTTCGGTCATCGCCGCTGCAAAGCGAATCGTAGTGAAAGTGGGGTCCAGCCTCGTCACCAACGACGGGCGCGGGCTCGATCATGCGGCCATCGGTCGCTGGGCGTCGCAGATCGCGGCGCTGCGCGGGCAGGGCAAGGAAGTCGTGCTCGTGAGCTCGGGGGCGATCGCGGAGGGCATCCATCGGCTCGGCTGGAACAAGCGGCCGCGCGAGATCGACGAACTGCAGGCGGCCGCGGCCGTCGGACAGATGGGCCTCGCGCAGGTCTATGAAAGCAGCTTCGGCGCGCACGGCATCCGCACCGCACAGATTCTGCTCACGCACGCCGACCTGGCCGATCGCGAACGCTATCTCAACGCGCGCTCGACGCTGCTCACGCTGCTGCGTCTGGGCGCGGTGCCGATCATCAACGAAAACGACACCGTCATCACCGACGAAATCAAGTTCGGCGACAACGACACGCTCGGCGCGCTGGTGGCCAACCTGATCGAGGGCGATGCGCTCGTCATTCTCACCGATCAGCGCGGCCTGTTCACCGCCGATCCGCGCAAGGACCCGAACGCGACGCTCGTCGAGCAGGCCGATGCCGGCACGCCCGAACTGGAGGCGATGGCGGGCGGCGCGGGCTCGAGCCTCGGACGCGGCGGCATGCTGACCAAGATTCTCGCGGCGAAGCGCGCGGCGCATAGCGGCGCGAACACGGTGATCGCGAGCGGCCGGGAGGCCGACGTGCTCACGCGTCTGGCGTCGGGTGAGATGATCGGCACGCAGCTCGTCGCGCGCACGGCGCGCATGGCGGCGCGCAAGCAATGGATGGCGGATCACCTGCAAGTGCGCGGACATGTCGTGATCGACGACGGCGCGGTGCACAAGCTCACCGCGGACGGCAAGAGCCTGTTGCCGATCGGCGTGATCGACGTGAAGGGCGCGTTCGATCGCGGCGAGGTCATTGCCTGCATCAACAATCTGGGGCAAGAGGTGGCGCGCGGCATCACGAACTACAGCAGCTCGGAGGCGCGGCTGATCCATCGACGGCCGAGCGGCGAGATCGAGAGCGTGCTCGGCTACATGCTCGAGCCCGAACTGATCCATCGCGACAATCTCGTGCTCGTCTGAGCCACGGAGCAAAAAGAAAAAGCCCGCTGAGCCGCACGGCCAGCGGGCTTTCTTTCACGGCGAAAGCCGCGTCAGCGCACGTTGATCGAGCTCTGCGTGCGCCTGTACTGGATGTTGTTCACGATCTGCTTGGCCGTACCCACCGGCAGCTTGCTCGTGCAGAAGTAATCCTGATAGAGCGCCGCCTGATACGCGTTCAACTCGCCGTTCTCGATGCGCCTGAAATCGAACGCGACGCCTTGATCCCAGCCGTTCTGGTCGTCGTTGATGCTGGCGTAGCGGCGCCATTCGTAGGTATCGCAGCGAATGCCCTCGTAGTTGACGTTGCGCGCACCCGCCGGGCTCGTCACGACGATCACGTAGCGCACGACGCCATCCTTGCCGACGGTAAGCGTTGTCTTGTCGACCGCGAACGTGAGCGGCGTGTTCTGCGAGACGCTGAAGGGCAGCAGATTCGACGCTTGAGGCAGCGGCGGCAGCGTCTCGATCTTCTCTTCGGTCCAGTTCGGCTTGCGGTCGAGCAGGTAGGTGAACACGCCGTCGTCCTGACTGGACGGCGCCTTGGAACTGGAACATCCGGCGAGCACGGCCAGCGCCGCCGCGGATGCGGCGATTACCGCGAGTGAGGCATTCACTTTCAATTGGGTCTTCCCGGAAACATGCGCGCGGGGCTTCGGGCGCCCGCCCGGCGACAAAGGGCAAAAGACGAAATGGCACGGCAAGAATTTCGCCGTGCCACCGCTCCGAATGCTGAGTGTCAAAGTGTGCGAAGGACCGAGGAACTCAGTCGCACGATGAACGCTGCTGCGCGATCACCTGCACTTCTTCGCTGACCGTGCATTCTGCCTGAACTGCCGCGCCGGAGGCAGTAACAGGAGGTGCTTCGATCGTCATCGTCTGGACCATGCGCGGATAGCGCGGTCCGTGATGCGCGGCTCGCTCGCCGCGATCGCCGCGGGAGTTGGTTCGCCGCAGGAACCGGGACAGCTCGCTCAGAGCCAGTTGATAAACGTCGCGCTTGAACTCGATGACCGCATCGAGCGGCACCCAATACTCGTTCCAGCGCCAGGCATCGAACTCCGGATGGTCCGTCGCGCGCAGACAGATGTCGCAATCGCGTCCCACCATGCGCAGCAGAAACCAGATCTGTTTCTGACCGCGATAATGTCCGCGCACCTCGCGCTTGATGAACTTGTCCGGCACCTCATAACGCAGCCAGTCGCGCGTGCGACCTACAACTTTCACGTGCTCCGGAAGCAGGCCGGTTTCTTCGTGTAACTCCCGATACATCGCTTGCACGGGGGTCTCGCCGTATTTGATACCCCCTTGCGGAAACTGCCAGGAATGTTCACGCAGCCGCTTACCCCAAAACACTTCGTTGCGCGCGTTCAAGAGGATGATGCCGACGTTCGGGCGAAAGCCTTCACGATCCAGCATACAACCACCTTTGAATCCTTTAAAATTGCTTTGATTATAAACAGTTAACGAGCCCCGCGCACCGGCAGGAACCCCAATTCGGGGCATGAATGCCGGGCCGGAGTCAAGACTCTTTGCCAGACAACCGGGAAGGCGGCAAAATCTTCTGTCTGCCGGCCGGAATGAACGCTTACTCTGGCCCCGTGCAAAGCCGTCGACCGTTTCCGTCGTTCACCTTCGTTTCGCCTGCTCCGGCGCTCATCGAGCACTGAAGCGCGCGCCGCTTTTGGAAAATTTGAATGAAAGCATCCCGTTTCTTCATCGGCACCCTCAAGGAAGCTCCCGCCGACGCCGAGATCGTCAGCCACAAGCTGATGATGCGCGCCGGCATGATCCGCCGCGTCGCGGGCGGTATCTACGATTACATGCCGATCGGCCTGCGCTCGGTGCGCAAGGTCGAAGCCATCGTGCGTGAAGAGATGAATCGCGCGGGCGCGCTCGAACTTCTGATGCCCGCCGTGCAGCCCGCCGAGCTCTGGCAGGAGTCGGGCCGCTGGGAGCAATACGGCCCGGAACTGCTGCGCTTCAAGGATCGCCACGAGCGCGATTTCGTGATGGGCCCGACGCACGAGGAAGTCGTCACCGACATCGCGCGCCGCGAGATCAAGAGCTATCGCCAGTTGCCGGTCAACTTCTACCAGATCCAGACGAAGTTCCGCGACGAGATCCGTCCGCGCTTCGGCGTGATGCGCGGCCGCGAGTTCATCATGAAGGACGCGTACTCCTTCGATAAGGACCTCGACGGCCTCGCCGAGTCGTACCGGAAGATGTACGACGCCTACGTGCGCATCTTCACGCGCATCGGCCTCGAGTTCCGCGCCGTCGCGGCGGACAACGGCTCCATCGGCGGCAGCGGCTCGCATGAGTTCCACGTGATCGCCGATACGGGCGAGGACGACATCGCCTATTGCCCGAACTCGGACTTCGCGGCGAACGTCGAGGCTGCCGATGCGCTGCCGCTCATCGAAAAGCGCGCCGCACCGACCGAGGAGCTGAAGAAGACGCCGACGCCGGGCGCCGCGAAATGCGAGGCGGTCGCGCAACTCTTGAACATTCCGCTCGAGCGAACCATCAAGTCGATCGTCCTGGCGACGGACAACGAAGGCGCCGAGCCGACCATCTGGCTGCTGATGCTGCGCGGCGACCATTCGCTCAACGACATCAAGACGGGCAAGCTGCCGGGTCTGAAGGGCTACCGTTTCGCGACGGAAGCCGAGATCATCGAATGGTTCGGCACGCCGCCGGGCTATCTCGGCCCGATCGGCACGAAGAAGCCGGTGCGCGTGATCGCGGACCGCACGGTCGCGAACATGAGCGATTTCGTCGTCGGCACGAACGAGGTCGATTACCACACGACCGGCGTGAACTGGGGCCGCGATCTGCCCGAGCCGGAAGTGGCGGATATCCGCAATGTCGTCGCGGGCGATCCGTCGCCGGACGGCCGTGGCACGCTCGAAATCTGCCGCGGCATCGAAGTGGGCCACGTGTTCCAGCTCGGCACGAAGTACTCCGACGCGATGGGCGCGACCTATCTCGACGAAAACGGTAAGCCCGCGCCGATGCAGATGGGCTGCTACGGCATCGGCGTGACGCGCGTGCTGGGCGCCGCGATCGAACAGAACTTCGACGATCGCGGCATCATCTGGCCGGAAGCCATCGCGCCGTTCGAAGTCGTGATCTGTCCGATGGGCTATGACCGCAGCGAGGCCGTGCGCGAGCAGGCCGACAAGCTCTACGCGACGCTGCAGGAAGCGGGCATCGACGTGATCCTCGACGATCGCGGCGAGCGTCCCGGCGTGATGTTCGCGGATTGGGAGCTGATCGGCGTGCCGCATCGCATCGTGATCGGCGATCGCGGGCTGAAGGAAGGCAAGCTCGAATATCAGGGCCGCCGCGATACCGAGGCGACGCTGCTGCCGGTCGAAGAAGCGGCGAACGTGGTGACGGGCAAGGTGCGGGCCGCGCTCGGGAAGTAATGCAGTACAACTTCCTGTCGGCGACGATCCTGCTGCTGCTGATCACCGATCCGCTCGGCAACATTCCGATCTTCATCAACGCGCTGCGCGGCGTCGCGAAGGAGCGGCGCCGCGTCGTGATCCTGCGGGAAGTGGCGATCGCCTTCGTCATCCTGCTGGTGTTCATGCTGGCGGGCGACCGCTTCCTGCGCGCGATGAATCTCACGGATCTGTCGCTGCGCATCGGCGGCGGGATCGTGCTGTTCCTGATCGCGCTGCGGATGATCTTCCCGCATCCCGATGGCCCGATGGGCGGCGACTCGCGCGGCGGCGAGCCGCTCATCGTGCCGCTCGCGATTCCGGCGCTGGCCGGGCCTTCCGCGCTTGCGACGGTCATGCTGCTGACTTCGCAGGCGCCCGGCAAGATGCTGGAGTGGATCGGCGCGCTGACGATCACCATGATCGTCTGCGCGATCGTGCTGATTCTCGCGGAGAAGATTCAGCAGTGGCTCGGCGAGCGCGCGGTCACGGCCTTCGAGCGGTTGATGGGACTCGTGCTCGTGGCGATTTCGGTGGAGATGATGCTCACGGGAATACGCACTTTCGTGCATCAGCTGTAAAAAAAGCGGCCGAGGCCGCTTTTTTCATGTCGCATCGGGGAACGCTCAGGCGCCTTCGGTCAGCGCGCGGATCGTCGGCAGATTGCGCCAGTAACCCTTGGCATCCATCCCGCAGCCGAACACGTAACGATCCGGCACCTCGAACCCGCAGAAATCCGGACGCAGCGGCTTCGCCTTCGGGATGATCTTCTCGCACAGCACCGCCGACAGGAACGTCTTCGCTCCCATCGCCATGATGCGGTCGCGGATCGCGGCCATCGTCTCGCCTTCGTCGAGGATGTCGTCGAGCACGAGCACCACGCGATCCTTTACCGATTCCGCCGGCGCCACGCGCCATTGCATCTCGCTGCCGCCCTTGATGGCGTTGCGGTAGCGCGTCAGGTGGATGTAATCGAACTCGAGCGGGAAATCCAGATGCGGCAGCAGCATGCCGGTGAACACGGCCGCGCCCCCCATGACCGAGAGCACGAGCGGGAAGTCGTCTTTCGTCGCTGCCTTGATGGCCGCGGCCATCTTGCCGATCGATGCGTTGACTTCGTCAGCCGACACGATCTCTTCGGAGTGGCTGAAAATATGGAGAGCTTCTTCGCGATTCATAGGGAAAGCGGGGGAGAGGCTGACTTCTTAGTGTGGAAAAAAACGGCGGCGTGCGCCATATGATAAACCCGCGTTTCCTTCGCGTCGGGCGACGCGGGAAAACGCGGGTCCGGGGGCTGCGATCAGCGCATGCCGGGCAGCATGCCCTTCATGCCGCGCATCATCTTCTGCAGGTTGCCGCCCTTGAGCTTCTTCATCATGCCGCGCATCTGCTCGTACTGATTGAGCATGCGGTTCACTTCCTGAACGTGCACGCCCGCGCCCGCCGCGATGCGGCGCTTGCGCGCGGCCTTGATGAGCTCGGGCTTGGCGCGCTCCGCCAGCGTCATCGAATTGATGATGCCTTCCATGCGGCGCATCTGCTTTTCGGCATTGTTCATGTCCGCGCCTTGCGCCGCCTGCTGGAACTGCGCGGGCAGCTTGTCCATGAGCGACGAGAGGCCGCCCATGTTCTTCATCTGCGCGAGCTGCGCCTTGAAGTCGTTCAGGTCGAAGTCGCCGCCTTTCTTGACCTTATCGGCGAGCTTCTGCGCGGCCTGCTGGTCGACGCCGCGCTGCGCTTCCTCGACGAGCGCCATGATGTCGCCCATGCCGAGAATCCGGTTCGCCATGCGATCCGGATGGAAGACTTCGAGGCCGTCCAGCTTTTCCGCGACGCCGACGAACTTGATCGGCTTGCCGGTGACGTGGCGCACGGAGAGCGCCGCGCCGCCGCGCGAATCGCCGTCGAGCTTGGTGAGCACGACGCCGGTGAGCGGCAGCGCGTCGTTGAACGCCTTCGCGGTGTTGACGGCGTCCTGCCCCAGCATGGCATCGACGACGAAGAGCGTTTCAGCGGGCTTGAGCAGTGCGTGCAGCTCGCTGATCTCGTTCATCATCGCTTCGTCGATGCCGAGACGGCCGGCCGTATCGACGATCACGACGTCGTGATAATGACGCTTCGCCCAGTCGATCGCCGCGCGCGCGATGTCCGCGGGCTTCTGGTTCGGCTCCGACGGGAAGAAATCCGCGCCGACCTGCTCGGTCACCGTCTGCAGCTGACGGATGGCGGCGGGGCGGTACACGTCGACGGAAACCGTGAGCACCTTCTTCTTCTGCTTCTCGCGCAGCAGCTTCGCGAGCTTGCCGGTGGTGGTCGTCTTACCCGCGCCCTGGAGACCCGCCATCAGGATGACCGCAGGCGGCGCGACGGCGAGATTCAGTTCGGCGGCCTTGCCTTCGTAATCGCCGCCGATCACGGCCGTCAGTTCTTTCTGCACGACGCCGACGAGCGCCTGACCCGGCGACAGGCTCGAGAGCACTTCCTCGCCGAGCGCCTTTTCCTTCACCTTCGCGATGAATTCGCGCACGACCGGCAGCGCCACGTCCGCTTCGAGCAGCGCGAGACGCACCTCGCGCAGCATCTCCTGCGTGTTGGCCTCGGTGAGCCGGGCCTCGCCGCGCAGCGTCTTGACGACGCGCGCCATCCGTTGAGTGAGGTTATCGAGCATGGGGAAACGGTAGAGAATGCGGCCCTTTTTCAACGCAATTTGATACGCCGACCCGCGCGCCGCCCCGCGTTGTCGCAAGGGGGAAAACGTCGCGATTCAGGGGCCTAGTGTAAACTTCGAACATGGATATTGTACTGTATGCCCTCACTGCGCTTCTCTACGGCGGACTCGCCGTGGCGGGCTGGCGCGCGCATCGTCACACGGCCGTGGAGCCGGCGCTGGCGGGCGTGCCTTCGGGCATTGCGACGGCGCCGGCGCCGAAATCGAAGGCGTCCGGAATGAGCGGCGTCGGTCGAGCTCTATTATTAATAGCGTTGCTCGTGCACGGCGTCCTCCTGCACACCACGATCTTCCCCCAGAACGCGATGATCTTCGGCTTCGCGTTCGCGCTCTCCGCGATGTTCTGGCTCGGCGCGGGCATCTACTGGATCGAGAGCTTCTTCTTCCCGCTCGACGGCCTGCGTCTGCTCGTGCTGCCGCTCGCGTGCATCGCATCGCTGCTGCCACTCGTGTTCGGCGGCGTGCGCGTGCTGTCGTATTCGGCCGCGCCGATGTTCAAGCTGCACTTCCTGATCGCCAATATCGCGTACGGGCTTTTTGCGATCGCCGCGCTGCACGCCGTGCTCATGCTGATGCTCGAGCGCCGTCTGCAGCGCATGCGCGGGCTGGCGACGCGTCATACCGGCAATGGCTGGCTCGCGAGCTGGCTCGATACGCTGCCGCCCCTCCTGACCCTCGAAAAGCTGCTGTTCCGTCTGATCGCGGCGGGCTTCGTGCTGCTCACGCTCACGCTCGTGTCGGGCATCGCGTTCAACGAGCAACTGGTCGATCGTGCGCTGCGCTTCGACCACAAGACCGTGTTCGCCTTCCTGTCCTGGCTGATGTTCGGCGCATTGCTCACCGCGCGCCGCCTCTCCGGCTGGCGCGGACGCGCCGCGTTGCGCTGGGTGCTGGCCTCGTTCGCCGCGCTGCTGCTCGCGTATGTGGGCAGCCGCTTCGTGTTCGAAGTGCTGCTGCATCGCGCGGTCGTCTGAGCGGGCGCACTCCAACCCGACATTGAACCGATGCGAAATTTCTTCTTCCTGATCGTCCTGTTCTTCCTGAGCCAGTGGCTCCTGAAGAAGCTGCGCCGCGCGAACGAGCGCGTGCCGCACGACGCATCCGACGCCCGGACGGCGGGCAGCGCGACTGCCGGCGGCGCCAGCGGCGCGCGGCGCGCGCGCAACGGCAATGGCGCCGCCACGGATAGCGCACCGCAGCTCGCCGACCCGCTCATCCGCTGCGCGCAATGCGGCGTGCACACGCCGCGCAGCGAGTCGATCGTCGTGGCGGGCGAGCGCTTCTGCTGCGCCGATCACGCGCGTGCTCACGCGAGCCGCCCGACCGGCCGCGACGCCCGATGAACACCCTGCACGTCCCGCAGGTCAGCAGGCCGCGCGATCCGCACATCGACGGGCAAGGCTGGCTCACGAGCGCGAAGCGCCTGCCGTCGCCGAACTTCGAGGCGCGGCCGGACAGCGCGGTGCCGACGCTCATCGTCGTGCACAACATCAGCCTGCCGCCCGACGACTTCACGACGAACGCCATCGCGGACTTCTTCCTCAACCAGCTCGATCACGACGCGCATCCGTACTTCGATCATCTGCGCGGCATGCGCGTGTCGGCGCACTTCGTGATTCGCCGCGACGGCACGATCGAGCAGTTCGTCTCATGCGATGAACGCGCGTGGCACGCAGGCGTCTCGTCGTTCTTCGGACGCGAGCGCTGCAACGACTTCTCGATCGGCATCGAGCTCGAAGGCAGCGATCGCGTGCCTTTCGAAGACGCGCAATACGCCGCGCTTGCCGCGCTCGTGCGCATCGTCGTGAAGCGCTATCCGATCGACGCGGTGGCCGGGCACTCCGACATTGCGCCGGGCCGCAAGACCGATCCCGGCCCTCACTTCGAGTGGCCGCGCCTGCGTCACGACAGCGCGTTGCCGCCTTCCTTCTTCCCGTTTCAGTCCGCGAACTGAGCAACATCTGAGCGCCGCGTAAGGTCTTTCTCGCTGCGGTGCAGCAGCGTCGCGCGCAAGGCCTTGCCGCGCTTCGCGATAGCAAAAGTCAACCCCGCAACGGCAATCGTCAAGCAAATAAAACTTTTTGAGACTGTGCGGATGTCCACTATACTTGGTGCCGACAGACGTACTTTGCACTAGATCTTGTGTTGTTGAGGCGGCGCCCGCTCCGATGAGCCGGCGCCGTCGGCTTTCCGGCGTAGGAGAAGTTTGGCTGGCCCGGGGCGGTGTGCGAGGCGGTTTCTTCCGCCAGGGAAAGAGACCTCGAGCGCATCGAGCGCCAGCGAGCAGCACCGTGAAGAAGCATGCAAGTGAAGGGGAGTTGCGTCGATCGACACCGTGCGCCAACGCGGGCACCGCATGAGACGCCAAGAACGATGCGGGCCGACATCGCCGCGATTCGAATTCCGAGCCTGCTGCATTCACAGCCCGGCTTTACCGCCAAAACACCGCGCGAGTGTCATGACGATCTCGTGATGCGCGCGGCATAAGTGATAAATCCGCGGACCATCCGCACCATTCGAACACCAGGAGTTTTGCACATGCAAACCACCGAAAACGCCACGACTTCCTTCGAAGGCGCATCCGCACTGCCGACGGGCGGTGCGCAAGCCGCGGGCGCCCAGGCGCTCGCGCCGAACACGACGTTTGCCGACTACAAAGTCATCCGTCGCAACGGGAGCGTGGTGTCGTTCGAGCCGACGAAGATCGCGATCGCCGTGACCAAGGCGTTCATCGCCGTAAACGGCGGCCAGGGCGCCGCTTCCGCGCGCGTGCGCGAGCTCGTCGAGCAGCTGACGCAAGCGGTCGTGCGCGCGCTCGTGCGCAGCCGTCCGCACGGCGGCACATTCCATATCGAAGACATTCAGGATCAGGTCGAACTCGCGCTGATGCGCGGCGGCGAGCATAACGTCGCGCGCGCCTACGTGCTGTATCGCGAAAAGCGCACGCAGCAGCGCGAGCAGGAGCGCGGCCACGCACAGAAGGGGCAGTCGCACGAAGGCGCCGTCAACGTGACGGACAACGGCGTCACGCGCCCGCTCGACCTCGAAGCGCTCAAGGCGCTGATCGTCTCCGCTTGCGCGAATCTGGGCGACGCGGTTTCCGCCGACCCGATCGTCGCCGAAACGGTGAAGAACCTGTACGACGGCGTGCCGATGAGCCAGGTCTACGACTCGGCCATTCTCGCCGCGCGCACGATGATCGAAAAGGACCCGGCGTACAGCCAGGTCACCGCGCGCATCCTGCTGCACACGATCCGCCGCGAAATTCTCGAAGAAGAAGTGACGCAAGCCGAAATGGGCGAGCGCTACGCCGAATACTTCCCGCTGTTCATCAAGCGCGGCGTCGAAGCCGGCCTGCTCGACGACAAGCTGCAACAGTTCGACCTCAAGCGCCTGGGCGCCGCGCTGGACGCGAACCGCGACCTGCAGTTCGGCTACCTCGGCCTGCAGACGCTGTACGACCGCTACTTCCTGCACGTCGACGGCACGCGCATCGAGCTGCCGCAGGCATTCTTCATGCGCGTCGCGATGGGCCTGTCGCTCAACGAGATCGACCGTGAAGCGCGCGCGATCGAGTTCTATCAGGTGCTGTCGTCGTTCGACTTCATGTCCTCGACGCCGACGCTGTTCAACTCGGGCACGCACCGCTCGCAGCTGTCGTCGTGCTATCTGACGACCGTCGCCGACGACCTCGACGGCATCTACGAGGCGCTGAAGGAAAACGCGCTGCTCTCGAAGTTCGCGGGCGGCCTCGGCAACGACTGGACGCGCGTGCGCGCCCTCGGCTCGCACATCAAGGGCACGAACGGCAAGTCGCAAGGCGTGGTGCCGTTCCTGAAGGTGGTGAACGACACGGCGGTGGCCGTGAACCAGGGCGGCAAGCGCAAGGGCGCGGTGTGCGCGTACCTGGAGTCGTGGCACCTCGACATCGAGGAATTCCTCGAGCTGCGCAAGAACACGGGCGATGACCGTCGCCGCACGCACGACATGAACACGGCGAACTGGATTCCCGACCTGTTCATGAAGCGCGTGATGGAAGGCGGCGACTGGACGCTGTTCTCGCCGTCCACCTGCCCGGACCTGCACGACCTGTTCGGCGCGGACTTCGAAAAGGCGTACACGGCTTACGAAGAGAAAGCCGCGCGCGGCGAGATCAAGCTGTTCAAGAAGATTCCGGCGGCGCAACTCTGGCGCAAGATGCTCGGCATGCTGTTCGAGACCGGCCATCCGTGGATCACGTTCAAGGATCCGTGCAACGTCCGCTCGCCGCAGCAGCACGTGGGCGTCGTGCACTCGTCGAACCTGTGCACGGAAATCACGCTGAACACGAGCGACACGGAAATCGCCGTGTGCAATCTCGGCTCGGTGAACCTCGTCGCGCACATGGTCAAGCAGGCCGACGGCACCTACGCGCTGGATCACGCGAAGCTCAAGCGCACCATCAGCGTGGCGATGCGCATGCTCGACAACGTCATCGACATCAACTACTACGCGGTGCCGAAGGCGCGTAACTCGAACCTGAAGCATCGCCCGGTCGGCATGGGCATCATGGGCTTCCAGGACTGCCTGCACCTGCTGCGCACGCCGTACGCGTCGCCGGAAGCCGTCGAGTTCGCGGATCGCTCGATGGAAGCCGTCTGCTACTACGCCTACTACGCGTCGACGGAACTGGCGGAAGAGCGCGGCCGCTACTCGAGCTACCGCGGCTCGCTGTGGGATCGCGGCATCCTCCCGCAGGATTCGCTGAGGCTGTTGGCCGACGCGCGTGGCGGCTACGTCGAAGTCGACGCCTCGGAGTCGATGGACTGGCCCGCGCTGCGCTCGCGCATCTCGACGCACGGCATGCGCAACTCGAACTGCGTGGCGATCGCGCCGACGGCGACGATTTCCAACATCATCGGCGTGTCGGCGTGCATCGAGCCGACCTTCCAGAACCTGTACGTGAAGTCGAACCTGTCGGGCGAATTCACGGTCGTGAACGACTACCTCGTGCGCGATCTGAAGGCCCGCGGCCTGTGGGACGAAGTCATGGTGTCGGATCTGAAGTACTTCGACGGCACGCTCTCGCGCATCGACCGCATCCCGGCCGACCTGCGCGCGATCTACGCGACGGCCTTCGAAGTCGATCCGAAGTGGCTCGTGGAAGCGGCGGCACGCCGTCAGAAGTGGATCGATCAGGCGCAGTCGCTGAACATCTACATGGCGGGCGCGTCGGGCAAGAAGCTCGACGAGGTCTACAAGCTCGCATGGGTGCGCGGCCTCAAGACCACGTACTACCTCCGCACGATGGCGGCGACGCACGTCGAGAAGTCGACGGTCGCGCACGGCGCGCTGAACGCGGTGCCGTCGGGCGACAGCGGTTCCGGCGCGAGCGGAAGCTTCGGTGGTGGCGTGAGCGGCGGCGCGTCGGCTGCGGGCAACGGCGGCTTCAACGCCGCGGCTGCGAGCGCACCGGCGGTCGAGGCAGCACCCGCGCCGGAAGCGGACGGCCCCGTGTGCATGATGCGTCCGGGCGACCCGGGCTTCGACGAGTGCGAGGCTTGCCAGTAAAGATCGGTTGAGCCGGTCCTGCGGGCCGGCATCGGAGCAGCGTATCGCTCCGGTGCCGGCCCGTTTGTTTTGCTGCGCGTTCGGTCAGATAGAACGTCGAACGCGTCGGGAGAGAAAGGGCCTCAGCCGCGCGTGCCGCGCGAGATCTCCGTTCCGGCGTCGTGCGCGAGGCGCGCGGTGATCGGCATCGAGATGAAGGAGAACAGCCCGACGACGACGAACGCGGGCCAGAAGTCGGACCATTGCACGCTCGCATGGCCGTTCAGATACTGCGAGAGCTCGAGCGTGATGCCCGCAACCGTCACGCCGAGACCGAGCGATACCTGCTGCACGAAGCTCGCGAGGCTGGTCGCGCGGCCGACGTCGCGCGTTTCGATTTCCGCATACGCGAGCGAGTTGAGGCTCGTGAACTGCAACGCGGGGAAGAAGCCGCCGAGCAGCACGACGGTCCAGATCACCCAGGTCGGCGTGCCGGGAAAGAACGTGCCGCACGCCGCAATGGCGATGCCGGACAGCGCGGCGTTGTAGAAGAGCGTCTGCCGGAAGCCGAAGCGATGCAGCACGCGCGAGGCGAGCGAGCGCATGAACATGCCGCCGAACGCGGACGCGCAGGTAATCGCGCCGGACTTGAAGGCGGTCATGCCGAGGCCTTCCTGGAGCGCGAGCGGCAGAAGGAAGGGCACGGCGCCCAAGCCGATGCGGAACATCGAGCCGCCGAGGACGCTGGCCTGGAAGGTCGGCACGCGGAAGAAGCGCAGGTCGAGCAGCGGCTTCTCGGCGCGGCGCGCGTGCACGCAGTAGAGCGCGACCATCAGCGCGCCGGCGGCGCACATCGCATAGGCCGTGCCTTGCGGGATCAGTTCGCCGCCGACGAGCGAGAGGCCGAGCAACAGCAGCACGCCCGCGCTCGCCGAGAGGAAGAAGCCGAACCAGTCGAGCCGGCCCGGATGTTCCTCGTGCGAATTGGCGATGTAACGGTTGGTCAGCCAAATGCCGGCGATGCCGATCGGAATGTTGATGAAGAAGATCAGGCGCCAGTGCAGATAGGTCGTGATGAAGCCGCCGAGCAGCGGCCCGACGGCTGGTCCGAGCATTGCGGGCACGGAGAGATAGTTCATCGCGCGAATGAACTCGGAGCGTCGCACCGAGCGGAAGATGATGATGCGGCCGACCGGCACCATCATCGCGCCGCCGACGCCCTGGATGAACCGCGCGACGGTGAACGGTCCGAGCGAGGTGGACGCCGCGCAGAGCAGCGAGCCGACGACGAAGATGCCGATGGCCGTGCGGAACACGACGCGTGCGCCGAAGCGGTCGGCGACCCAGCCGCAGATCGGAATGAAGACGCCGAGCCCGAGCACGTAGCTCGTGACGGCGACTTTCAACGTGACGGGATCGCGTCCGAAGGCGCGCGCCATTTCGGGAATCGCGGTGACGATGACGTTGGCGTCGACGCTTTCCATGAACATCGCGCACGCGACGATGAGAGGGGCGATGAAAGCTTTGACGGCAAGCGGCATGGTGATTCGCGATCGACTCTTGGCGGCAAGAGCGGCGATTATGGCACCGATATGGAGCAATCGCTGAGTGTTTGAGTCTCGCAGCGTGGTGCGATGAACATTGAACGACGAGTGAGGAAGAGATGGATCCGCAAGACCTGCAACGTCTCGTCACGCAGACGATGCCCTATGGCAAGTACAAGGACCGGCTCATCGCCGATCTGCCTGGCCACTATCTCGCGTGGTTCGCGCGTGAGGGTTTTCCTGAGGGCAAGCTGGGCGCGCTGCTCTCGTTGATGCATGAGATCGACCACAACAACCTGCGCTCGCTGCTCGATCCTCTGAGAGGCCGCTGAGGGCTTGCACGGCGGCTTTCATGGTGAGACGGATGGTCGCGTAAACACGCAATAGGTTGTATTCGTGAGAATTTCAAGCACAAGATATTGTGGAAATGCGAGACGCCGAATGCTAAACTGCGTCAACGAATTCGAAGCGCGCGGCAGGCGGGAAAGCTCGATTGAGGTGTCTTCGCGAGCGCGTTTCGAACGAAGCGAAGTGCGTTGGATGACACGCATCGAAGGTCATCGAAGAGGACGAGCGAACGTGGCAAGACATCACGCGAGTCGATCGTTTCTCGACGCATGTTTTGCATCGCATCGAGTGTCGTCGAGAGACATCGATCGATGAGCGAAGCGAACCACGCTTCGATGCGTTGATGATCGAGCGCGCAGCATCGGGCCGATGTTCGCAGCGAAGCAAGTCGCGCTTCGCACCGCGCATGGCGCTCCGGCCGCAGAGCCTTATGCGGCAAGGCTTTCGAGGCGGCGATGAAGTCCGCTCGAAGCGCAGTCGAAGCAAGTTGCGGTGGCTTCGAAGTCACTCGATGAGGACCGCTTCACACACGTTTCCATGGATGTCGCATCAAGCTTCACACACGAAGCGAAGAGCCGAGTGTTGTATGCAGGTAGCAACGTCGAATCTAAATCGCAAGAAAACGAGAATTTTCATGAGCAAACTCTTTTAACGCTCATGAAAAGATGGTACAAACCGATCTAAATTGATGGTGAGAATTTATGCTCAACTGGGATGACGAGACCACTGCCGTAGCTCCCTCGAGCGCTTCGCAACAGAACGCGTTGCGTCACGCTCAAGGCACGACTTTCGGTACGCAGGGCGCAACGCAATTTGCGCACGCTCATCAAGCTGCCCATCAGACTGCTCAGGCGAACACGAACAACATCTTCTCCGATGGCTTCGTTCCGCCGGCAGCCGCCAATCCTGCAACGGCCGCGTCCGCCGGCGCCATCGCCGCTCCGAGCGAAGCGCGCGTCAACGTCGCCGACAAGCGCATCATCAACGGCAAGACCGACGTCAATCAGCTCGTCCCGTTCAAGTACAAGTGGGCGTGGGAGAAGTACCTCGCCGGCTGCGCGAACCACTGGATGCCGCAGGAAGTGAACATGTCGCGCGACATCGCCCTCTGGAAAGATCCGAACGGTCTGTCCGACGACGAGCGCCGCATCGTCAAGCGCAACCTTGGCTTCTTCGTCACCGCCGACTCGCTCGCCGCGAACAACATCGTGCTCGGCACGTACCGTCACATCACCGCTCCGGAGTGCCGCCAGTTCCTGCTGCGCCAGGCTTTCGAAGAGGCGATCCACACGCACGCGTACCAGTACATCGTCGAATCGCTGGGTCTCGACGAGAGCGAAATCTTCAACGCGTACCACGAGGTCAAGTCGATCCGCGACAAGGACGAGTTCCTCATTCCGTTCATCCAGACGCTGACCGACCCGGCCTTCACCACCGGCACGCTGGAAGCGGACCAGAAATTGCTGAAGTCGTTGATCGTGTTCGCCTGCATCATGGAAGGGCTGTTCTTCTATGTAGGCTTCACGCAGATTCTGGCGCTGGGTCGCCAGAACAAGATGACGGGCGCGGCGGAGCAGTATCAGTACATCCTCCGCGACGAGTCGATGCACTGCAACTTCGGCATCGACCTCATCAACCAGATCAAGCTGGAAGAGCCGCAACTGTGGACCGCCGAATTCAAGGCCGAGATCCGCGAGCTCTTCAAGCAGGCTGTCGATCTTGAATATCGCTACGCTGAAGACACCATGCCGCGCGGGGTTCTCGGCCTGAATGCGTCGATGTTCAAGAGCTACTTGCGCTTCATCTGCAACCGGCGTTGCCAGCAGATCGGGCTTGACCCGCTCTTCCCGAACGAGGAAAACCCGTTCCCGTGGATGAGCGAAATGATCGACTTGAAGAAGGAACGCAACTTCTTCGAGACACGCGTGATTGAGTATCAAACCGGCGGCGCGCTGACTTGGGAATAATAAAAATCCAGGACGTGTTGCAGACGAAATCGATGGGACGGTCGGGCAGCTGCGTGTCGCTCACGCGCGCCCGACCGACAAGGTTTAGGAGAACGGTCGCCTGATGCAAAGTGCGCCTACTGACTTGGCGGGCCGAGTGGCTCGAATAGAAGACAGGCGTTTTGCGATCCCCGAAAGGGGATGGGCAAACTTCCCCCCGGAAAATGCCGGCGACAAGCTCGCCGGCTCGATCAAGCGATGGCCGGCGCCGCGAAGATGCGGTGCTGACTCAATTTGGCGCGCGGTGCCTCGGGGCACGGCGCGCCTTGCCGTATTCATTAGCGTAAGCAGGTGGGATCAGCGTACGCCGATGAATAATCCGCTTCGTAGCGTGCGCTGTCGAGAAGGCGACACGTGGGAAGCGGGTTTTGACGAAGGGTGTTGTTTGAACTGACTCTCATCCGAAAACCTGAAGGAGAAAACCATGGCAGTTGCCAAGAAAAAACCCGCCGCCAAGAAGGCTGCAGCGAAGAAAGTCACCGCCAAGAAGGCCGCTCCGGCGAAGAAGGTCGCAGCGAAGAAGGTTGCTGTGAAGAAGGTCGCCGCGAAGAAGGTTGCCGCTAAGAAGGTTGCGGCGAAGAAGGTTGCAGCCAAGAAGGTCGCTGCGAAGAAAGTGGCAACCAAGAAAGTCGCTGCGAAGAAAGTAGCGGCGAAGAAGGTCGCCGCAAAGAAGGTTGCAGCGAAGAAGGCGCCCGCGAAGAAGGCAGCAGCGAAGAAGACGGCAGCCAAGAAGGTCGCGACCAAGAAGGTAGCGGCGAAGAAGGCCGCGGCCAAGAAGGCGCCTGCGAAGAAGGCAGCCGCGAAGAAGGCGCCTGCGAAGAAGGCGGCGGCGAAGAAGGGCGCTGCGAAAAAGGCTCCTGCGAAAAAGGCGGCTGCGAAATCCGCAGCCGCTGCGCCTGCTCCCGCTGCGAAAAAGGCCCCCGCGAAAAAGGCTCCGGCCAAGAAGGCCGCTGCTGCGAAGAAGACCACGGCTGCTGCTCCTGCAACGACGGCAACGACCGTATCGGCGCCTGCTCCGGCACCGGCCGCTGCGGTCAAGACGGCGTTGAACCCGGCAGCGGCATGGCCGTTCCCGACGGGCAGCCGTCCGTAAGTTCTCGCGGTAAGCGACACTCAGGCACACACGATGTGCCTTTAGCCCGGGTAGTCCTACCCGGCCTGAACCCGTCGCCGGCGCAATCCCGGCGGCGGGTTTTTCGTTTCGGCGAACGAATTTCCCGCGCGCGGGAGGCTGGGCGGAAGCACGCAAAGAAAAAGCGCATGTATCTTTCGATACATGCGCTCGTGTGTCGAAACAGATGCCCGCCTTGCGGTGCGGTGTCTATTCCTCCGCTGAATGCGTCAGTGCGTGACGCGCGTGACGCCGCCGCTCGACAGCAGACGCACTCGCTCGCCCGCCTGGAACACTTCGCCGTTCGCGGTTTGAGTGATCGCGCGCAGATCGCCGTTGTCCAGACGCACGGTGATCTCGAGCCCGTTCTTCATCGCGACGTTGTTCTCGACGGCGTTGCCCGCGACCGCGCCCGCCAGGCCGCCGATGATGCCCGCGATGATCGAACCATTGCCGCCGCCGATCGCGCTCGCCGCCGCGACGCCGCCCAGCGCGCCGCCGCCGATCGTGCCGAGACCGGTCGGCTGACCGTTGTTCGAACTGATCTTCACGCCGCGCACGCTTTCGACGGTCGCCATGCGAACCGTTTCCTCGCGCTGCGCCTGCGACGCCGTGTAGACGTCGGGCGAACTGCTGTTGTAGGCACAGCCCGTCATCGCCACTGAGCCGGCGAGCGCCGCCGCCAGCACGATACGACTAACCGTTTTCATACTCTTACTCCAAATCATCACGACAGGCTGGTTCCGAATGCCTGCTGGTAACGCTCTTCAATTTCGGCGCGCGTCGGCGCGTAGGTTTGTGGCCCCTGATGCTCGATTTTCAATGCGCCCATCAGGCTCGCGAGACGCCCCGTCTTTTCCCAGCCAAGCTCGTTTTCGATGCCGTAGAGAAGGCCGCCGCGGAATGCGTCGCCGCAACCGGTGGGATCGACCACCTGCCGCGCCTTGACGGCCGGCACTTCCAGCACGCCGTCTTCATGATAGATCTGCGCGCCGTGTTCTCCGCGCGTGATCACGAGCGCCTTGATGCGGCTCATGATGTCTTCGATCGACCATCCGGTCTTGTTGCTCAACAACTTGGCTTCGTAGTCGTTGACCGCCACGTAGGTGGCAAGTTCAATCATGCGACAAAGCTCTACACCTTCAAGAATAGGCAATCCCTGACCCGGATCGAACACGAACGGCACGCCCGCGCGGGCGAATCCTTCGGCGTGCTCGCGCATGCCTTGGGCGCCGTCGGGGGCGACGATGCCGAGCGTGATGCCCTGCGCTTCGTCGGCGCGATTCAGGTGCGATTCCATCATCGCGCCGGGGTGGAACGCGGTGATCTGATTGTTCGCGAGGTCGGTCGTGATGAAGCACTGCGCCGAGTGCTGATCGGGCAGCACGCGCACGTATTGCTTCGACAGGCCGAGCGCGTCGAGCCGGTCGATGTAGAGCTGCGCGTCCGCCGCGCCGAGCGTGGCCATGATCTTCGCGTCGCCGCCGAGCAGCTTGAGCGCATAGGCGATGTTGCCCGCGCAGCCGCCGAAGTTGCGCCGCATCGTCGGCACCAGGAAGCTGATGTTCAGCATGTGCACCTGGTCCGGCAGGATGTGGTCGCCGAAGCGGCCCTGGAAGGTCATGATGTTGTCGTAGGCGAGCGAGCCGCAGATGAGCGTAGCCAAGGCGAACGTCCTTATCGTTAGGAGCCTGGAAAGGGAAGGCGCATACGGCGCGCGGCGAAGCCGGTTGCCGCGCCTCGTATGCGCGGGCCGCCAGCCGCGCGGCCCGACCGGTGTTACTTCAGCGAGGCGAGCGCCGCGTCGTAGTTCGGCTCGTTCTTGATTTCCGACACGAGTTCCGAGTGCAGCACCTTGTTGTTCTCGTCCAGCACGACGACCGCGCGCGCCGTCAGGCCCTTGAGCGGGCCGCTCGTCACGTCGACGCCATATGCTTGCGCGAACTCGTGGCCGCGGAAGGTCGAAGCGGTCACCACGTTCGCGATGCCTTCGGTCGTGCAGAAGCGCTTCGCGGCGAACGGCAGATCGCCCGAGACGACCACGACCACGGTGTTGTCCAGCTTGGCCGCGGCTTCGTTGAATTTGCGCGTCGAGGTGGCGCAGGTCGGTGTGTCGAGGCTCGGCACGATGTTCAGCACCTTGCGCTTGCCGGCGAAGCTCGCGAGTTTGACGTCGCCGAGGTCCGCGCCGACGAGCGTGAACTCGGCCGCCTGCTGTCCCTTGCCCGGGAACGTGCCGCTTACGTCGATGGGATTGCCGCCGAGGGTAACTTGACTCATGTTGCGCTCCAGAGAATTGTCAGATGCTGACGGGAAAATCGCGCGTGACTAACCCTGAGGGCCGTGACGCGCGTCGTATGGAACAGGGGCCAGGCGCCTTTCGCGCGCCGGGCCGTGCGAGGCGGAAGCCCCGCGCCTGCCCGCGATCACGGATAAAAGACCTGAACCCGGTAATTCGCGGCGACCGCATCGCCCGTATCGAGCCGGACGACGACCGGCTGCGCGCTTTGCGGCGGAAGGCCGATGGCGAATATCGTACCCGGTCGCGCGTAATCCTGCGGCCAAAGCACCCGGCGGATCGCGACATTGTTCTTGTCGTCGAGGAGCGTGAGTTCGAGCGCAGGATAAGCAAGCGCGACGTCCTTGCGATTGCGCAGCGACAGCTTCAGCTCGAGCTTGTGCGGGCCATCGACCTGGCGCAGGCCGGAGCTCTCGATCTGCAATCCGTCGATGTCGCGCGGCGGCGAGATCGTGCAGCCGAGCTCGTCGCACACGTCCGAGTAGAGGGCATGTGCACCGGGGACATTGACCATCACGATTTCGCGCTGCCACCACGCGAGCTGCACGACGAGCAGCAACGCCAGCAGCACTGCGACGAGGGTCCCCACGATGCGCCTGCCTTTGCTCTTGTCCTTGCGCGAAGCCGCGGGCGGGCGCGATTCGCGGGTCGCGGGAAACGCTTCGTTGGCGCTTGCCGGACGCGCGCCGCCGGGCGGCCTGCCGCCGAAGCCGGGCTCGGCCTCGTCGCGCCACGCGGGTGCGGCGGGCGGCTCCGGCGCGGGGCGCGCGGGCGGCGGCGTGTCGGCCGGTCGCTGCGCCGGACCGATGAAAGGCTCGGCGCGATCGTCGAGCCGATCCGCGAAGGGCGGAGCGGGCGGTTCGACGGGCGGCGCATCCGCTCTGGCTTGCGCGGGTTTCGCGAGATCGGGTTGCGGCGCGCCCACGCGGATGAATTGCTTCATGCGCGGTGGTTCCACAGGCTCGGCGGAAGGTTCGTTTGCCGCGTCCGCCTGCCCGGGAGGCGTGACGTCGTTGCGCGGCGGCGTCGCGTGCGTCTGCGCGGATGCGTCGGCAAACGAGGGCGCGTTCGCGTAGACGGTGCGATCGGCGTCTTCGTCGGGGCTGACGCTGACTGGCGGAGACGGTGGAGGAGAAGGGGGCGCATCGACGCGCCTGGCCGGCCCCGACGCGCCGAGGTCGAGCGTGCGCGGTGCGAATGGCTTTGGCTTTAGCGGCGCCTCGGACGTCGCGGCGGCAGCGGCAGCCGGAGCGGCGCCGGAGCTCGTCGAGGGGCCGACTGCGGCCTCGTCGTCGATGATCGCGGCATGCTGGGCGACGTTCGGCGCGGCCGTTTCCTCCGGAAGCTCGAAGCGATGATGCGCGGCGTCGAAAACTTCCTGGCAGTGCCCGCAGCGCACGCGGCCGTCATGGGGCGCGAGCAGGTGCGGGTCGAGCTTGAATACGGTTTCGCAGTGAGGGCAGCGGGTTGCCAGCGCCATATAAGAATTGCCGTTGGCCCGAAGGCCTGTTCGTGGACGATGGCGCTATTTTAATGACTTTCGCGCCGGGTTCCCGCAAGGCACACCCAGCCTTCGTGCTCGCGCCAGACGCCGATGTCGATCCATTTCGCATAGGCCGCCGCAACCTCGTCGGCCTGCCGTGCGAGCACGCCCGAGAGCGCGATCCTGCCGCCCGGCTTCACCTTCGCGGAAAGCATCGACGCCATTAGCTTGAGCGGATTCGAGAGAATGTTCGCGACGACGATGTCGAACTCGCCGGCGGGACATTCACCGGGCAATCCGTAGGTCACTTCGGCGCGATTGCGCTCGCTGTTCTGCCGCGCGGATTCCACCGCCTGCGGGTCGATGTCGATGCCAAAGACGGGGTCCGCGCCGCATTTCTTCGCAAGAATCGCGAGGATGCCTGAGCCGCAGCCGTAATCCAGCAGCGACTGTCCGGGACCGACCGATTGCTCCAGCCATTCCATGCACAGCCGCGTGGTCGGATGGCTGCCGGTGCCGAACGCGAGACCGGGATCGAGCTCGAGCACGAGCGCGTCCGGATCGGGTGCGTCATGCCACGAAGGCACGACCCAGATGCGCTCGCCGATGGAGATCGGATCGAACTGGGCTTGCGTCAGGCGCACCCAGTCCTGCTCCTCGACCTCGCGCACCGTGAACGCGGGCGTCGCGTCGAGTCCGACCTCGTTCGCGGCGGCCGCGAGCAGCACGGCCGGATCGGCTTCCTCGGCGAGCAGCGCGACGACGCGCGAGCGCTTCCACGCGCTTTTTTCGGGCACGAGACCCGGCTCGCCGAAGAGCGGCTGCTCGTCGGGCGTATCGGCGTCGGCGTCCTCGACGGACACCGACAGCGCTCCGACTTCGAGCAGCGCATCCGACAGCGCTTCCGCGTGCTCACGGTCCAGTTCGGCGATCAGTTCCCGGTAACTCATGCTCTCGTCTCGTTCCCTTGCGCTTACGACTCTTCGGCCACTGCCGCCTGACGCGCGGCCAGCTTGTTCTCGAGATAGTGGATGCTCGTGCCGCCTTCGACGAACTTCGCGTCGATCATCAGCTCGCGATGCAGCGGGATGTTGGTCTGGATGCCTTCCACGACCATCTCCGACAACGCGATGCGCATGCGGTTGATCGCCTGCTCGCGCGTCGCGCCATAGGCGATGAGCTTGCCGATCATCGAATCGTAGTTCGGCGGGACGAAATAGCCATTGTAGGCGTGTGAATCGACGCGGATGCCGGGGCCGCCCGGCGTGTGCCACGACGTGATGCGTCCCGGCGACGGCGTGAACTTGAACGGATCTTCCGCGTTGATGCGGCATTCGATCGCGTGGCCGCGGAACTGGATGTCCTTCTGGCGGATCGAGAGTTTCTCGCCGGCGGCGATGCGGATCTGCTCCTGCACGATGTCGACGCCCGTGATGAGCTCCGTCACCGGATGCTCGACCTGCACCCGCGTGTTCATTTCGATGAAGTAGAACTCGTTGTTCTCGTACAGGAATTCGAACGTGCCCGCGCCGAGATAGCCCATCTTCTTGCACGCGTCGGCGCAGCGGTCGCCGATGCGCTCGATCAGCCGCCGCGCGATGCCCGGCGCCGGCGCTTCCTCGATCACTTTCTGGTGACGGCGCTGCATCGAGCAGTCGCGCTCGCCGAGCCAGATCGCGTTGCGGAACGAATCCGACAGCACCTGAATCTCGATGTGGCGCGGATTCTCGAGAAACTTCTCCATGTACACCTGCGGGTTGCCGAAGGCGCGGCCCGCTTCCTCGCGCGTCATGTTGACCGCGTTGACGAGCGCCGCTTCGGTGTGCACCACGCGCATGCCGCGCCCGCCGCCGCCGCCCGCCGCCTTGATGATGACCGGGTAGCCGATCGTGCGGGCAATCTTCACGATTTCGCGCGGATCGTCCGGCAACGCGCCTTCCGAACCCGGCACGCACGGCACGCCGGTCTTGATCATCGTCTGCTTGGCGGTGACCTTGTCGCCCATCAGGCGAATGGTCTCGGGACGCGGCCCGATGAACGTGAAGCCGGATTGCTCGACGCGCTCGGCGAAATCCGCGTTTTCGGAGAGGAAGCCGTAGCCGGGATGGATCGCCTCGGCGTCGGTGACTTCGGCGGCGCTGATGAGCGCCGGCATGTTCAGGTAAGAGAGATTGGAGGGCGCCGGGCCGATGCACACGGCTTCATCGGCGAGCTTGACGTACTTGGCTTCCTTGTCGGCTTCCGAGTAGACGACGACTGTCTTGACGCCCAGCTCGCGGCACGCGCGCTGGATGCGAAGCGCGATTTCGCCGCGGTTCGCAATGAGAATTTTTTCAAACATGGTGGTGGGTCGGCTCATCAACGGGCTCGCGCGAGCGGCCCTCGGGGATCCAATCGGCGGCGCGCGCTCTTCGTTCGGACGATGTCCGCGACGAGGCGCGCGCACGAGGCGCGATGCCGGACGGCGGGAGCGAGAAGCGCGCGTTCAATGTGCGAACGGTGCGAACGACTGCGAAGGCGGCGCATCCGGCGCGAGGACGCGTCAGTCGCCGATCACGAAGAGCGGCTGGCCGTACTCGACCGCCTGGCCGTTCTCGACGAGGATTTCCTTCACGATGCCGGACTTGTCCGATTCGATCTCGTTCAAGAGCTTCATCGCTTCGATGATGCAGAGGGTCTGGCCTTCCTTCACCGTATCGCCGACCTGCACGAACGGGTCCGCGCCCGGCGACGGCGCGCGGTAGAACGAGCCGACCATCGGCGAGGTCACGACATGGCCTTGCGGCGCGGCGGCGGCGGGCGTCGCGGCGCCCGGCGCGCCCGCTTCGCCCGGTGCGGCGAAGTGCGGCGCGGCCGGAGCCTGGACTTGCGGTATGTATTGCTGCGGCGCCTGCATGTAGACGGGCGCCGCGTTCTTGACGATGCGAACCTTGCCTTCGCCTTCCGTCACTTCCAGCTCCGAGATGCCGGATTCCGAGACGAGGTCGATCAGCGTTTTCAGTTTACGAAGGTCCATCGAAAAATCCCCTTTCAATACTTGGAGACCGGGGTGGCCCGGCACTTGACTTGATTTGTGGGTGTTCTGATTGCTCAGCCGCGAGCCGGCGCGGCCAGCCGTCCGACGCGCGCGTGTCCGGCGCGCCCTGCCGCGCCCGAACATGCGCCGACGGGGAATGCGGCGGCAGAATCGATCGGCACGCGAAGCGCGTTCATGTCGAACGCGCCGGCGTGGTCGTTTTGAAGCGCGCGCCCGAACGGCATGCACATGACGGTTCCGGATGCCGCGCGGCGGCCGGCACCGGTTTCACGGGTGTCGGACTCGACGGCAAGGCAGCCTTGCGGCACCGGCAGAGTAGTCATGGTGGCTTCGGGTTGTGCGGAATTGGGCGCACTTTAGCGCCGTTTAGAGAATTTTGTCTAGTTTTACCGTGCGGACGGTTCCGAATGTACGGGACAATTTACCGTTTGCCTGGAATCAATACGTCGAAATTCATGCAAGATCGCCGTAATACACCTTAACTCGCAGCTTACTTAGGGCATTACGCAGACTGCGGACAGCCAATTATTACAGGCTGTCGAGGATATGCTTGAGCTCCGTCGGGTTCACTTCGCCCAATTTTGTCGAACGAACCGCGCCCTTCGAGTCGATCACGACGGTGAACGGCAAGCCGCCCGCGTTGTTGCCGAAGCTGCGCGCAAGGTCCGCGCCGCCGAATCCGGTCACGTAGACGGGATAGGCGACCGGCACCTTTTGCAGGAAGTCGTTCACGTTCTTTTCGCTGTCCACGCCGAGCCCGATGAACGTGATGCCTTTCTTCTCGTATTCGCGCTGCATGGCGGAAAGCGTCGGCATTTCCTTGACGCATGGCCCGCACCACGACGCCCAGAAATTCACGACGACCGGCTTGCCCTTGAACGCGGCGAGCGGCTGCGACGTGCCCGCGGCGCCCGGCGGCGTGGCCTTCCACAATTGCTCGACGGCGTTGCCCGAGCCGGCGCCGGGCTGCGTCGCCGCCACGGTGTCGCCGCCGTTGAAGACGTGGCCTGCATAGAAGCCGCCAACCGTCGCGGCGACCGCCACCACGAGGGCCGCCAGAATGCGTGTAGTGTTCATGAGCGTCCGGAAGAAGGTCAGCCGCCGATTTCCAGCGGCGGTGAATCGGGATGATCGAGCAGCGAGCGCACCGCCGCGGCGTTCGCGCGGGCGAGACGGCCGCGGCCGTCGGCGCGCACGGCGCCGCGCAGATCATCGGTGCCGTAGAGCGCGATATGCACGCCGATCGGCTCTTCTCCGCGCGCGCGATGCAGAAAGCTCAAGGTTTCGACGTAGCCGCGCCCGGCGAAATGCCGCGTCTCCGACACGTCGTACTGCACGTTCGCGTTCAGCAGGTAAATCGCGACTTCCTTCGGATTGTCGCAGAAGCATTGCAGGTGGATGTCCGAATGCTCACCCGCCGTGCCGTTGAGCACCGCGCCCGTCAGATACGGATCGAAGGGCTTCAGGCGCTCCATCCAGTCGAGCGCGGCCTCGCGCATGCGGCGCAGCACGGCCGGCTGGCTGTCGCTCTGGAAAATCGCCTGATACTCGCGGATTTCCTCTTCGATCTGATCGTTATCAGGCAGGAACTCGCCGCCGATCTTCGCCTCGCCGACCACCTGACGCGCGGCCTTGCGCTTCGCGGTGGAGTAGTCGAGACCGTCCTCGGCGATCATCCTCGCAGCGGCGATGGCGATTTCCTCGCGCACGCGCTGCGGATCGAAATGTGATTTGCGAACCATCCCGAAATCATACTAGATAACGCCAGGCGGCCTTTCCGCCCGCAGCTCGACATGCGGCGCGATCCGCTGCCGCGCGCGCAAGAGGGCTTAGCCTGCTCGGTTACAATATGCGCCTTCAGGCGCTTTCCTGCACGGGTTGATCCCAAGGCGCCGTTCCTGTTTTCCGCACTTCATCGCCCGCGCGGCGCGACACGGTTTATGCACATCCACATCCTCGGCATCTGCGGCACCTTCATGGGCGGACTCGCCGTCCTGGCGCGCGAAGCGGGCCACAAGGTCACCGGCTGCGACGCGGGCGTTTATCCGCCGATGAGCACGCAGCTCGAAGCGCAGGGCATCGAGCTGATCGAAGGCTACGGCGTCGAGCAGCTCGCGCTCGAGCCGGATCTGTTCGTCATCGGCAACGTGGTGACGCGCGGCAATCCGCTGATGGAGGCGATCCTCGACCGCGGCCTGCCGTATACGTCCGGCCCGCAATGGCTCGGCGAGCACGTGCTGGCCGGCAAATGGGTGCTGGCGGTTGCGGGCACGCACGGCAAGACCACGACGAGCTCGATGCTCGCGTGGCTCCTCGAAGACTCGGGCATGAACCCGGGCTTCCTCATCGGCGGCGTGCCGCTCAACTTCGGCATTTCGGCGCGGCTCACCGATTCCAGCTTCTTCGTCATCGAAGCCGACGAATACGACACCGCGTTCTTCGACAAGCGCTCGAAGTTCGTCCACTATCGCCCGCGCACCGCGGTGCTCAACAATCTCGAATTCGATCACGCCGACATCTTTCCCGATCTCGCCGCGATCGAAACGCAATTCCATCATCTGGTGCGCACGGTGCCCGGTGTCGGCCGCATCGTCACGAACGGGCGCGAGGCCGCACTCGAACGCGTGCTCACGCGCGGCTGCTGGTCGGGCGTCGAGCGCTTCGGCGTGGAAGGCGGCTGGCAGGCGCTGCCCGCGGCCGATGGCGCGCCCGTCGACGAGCAGTTCGCCGTGTATTGGGAAGGCGAGCGCCAGGGCGTCGTCGATTGGCAGGTGCAGGGCGAGCACAATCGCATGAACGCGCTCGCGGCGATCGCGGCGGCGCGCTCGGTCGGCGTGCCGGCGGCGCAGGCGGTGAAGTCGCTTTCGGGCTTTCGCAACGTCAAGCGGCGCATGGAAGTGAAGGGCAGCGTGGACGGCGTCACCGTCTACGACGACTTCGCGCATCATCCGACCGCGATCGAAACGACGGTCGCGGGACTGCGCACGCGCATCGGCGATGGCCGGGACGGCCATGTCCGCATCCTCGCCGTGCTGGAGCCGCGCTCGAACACGATGAAGCTCGGCACGATGAAGGCGCAGCTGCCCGCCAGTCTCGCGGACGCCGATCTGGTTTTCGGCTACGGCGCGCGCGAAGGCCGCGACAAGCTCGGCTGGGATCTCGCCGAGGCGCTGTCTCCGCTCGGCGACAAGGCGCGGGCGTTCAACGAAATCGAACCGCTGGTGAAAGCGGTCACGGCCGCCGCGCGCCCGGGCGACCACGTGCTCGTGATGAGCAACGGCGGCTTCGGCGGCGTTCACCAGAAACTGCTCGACGCGCTGTCGGCGCGTGGCGCAGGAGGACATTCGTGATTCTCTATCTGCACGGCTTTCGCTCTTCTCCCCAATCGTTCAAGGCGCGCGTGATGCACGCGCGTCTCGCGGAACTCGGGCGGCTCGGCGAATGGCAGTGCCCGACGCTGCCGGTGTCGCCCTTCGATGCCGTCGCGCTGGCGGAGTCGCTCGCGGCGGCCCAGCAGAAGAGCTGTCT
>NZ_FCOB02000036.1 GCF_001545075.1 Caballeronia ptereochthonis | reverse complement strand
GCCGGAACGCTTTGGGGCTGAACCAGCGCCTTTAAACTTCTAGCTCGGCAGACCGTGCGCGAACCACGGCGCGTTAGACCTTCGAGGGCACTCTTTAGAGGCTGGGCCACTGCGAACCATGACGACGAGTCAATTTGAAGCACTCCGGGCCAAAGCTGCTTTCTTTGGTTACTTTCTTTGCAGCAGCAAAGAAAGTGACTGCCGCCCCGCACAGGGGCAACGCTAATAGACCATTAAGAATTCAGGATTTCATAGAGACACAAAGCAAAAACAAAAAAAGCACCGCAGGTCCCCCCACGGTGCCAGCGTTGCCCAAACGCCCAAAGACCCAAAGACCCTTATTTAGTCCAAGAATCCACGCGATCCCCGTGAGCGCTAATCCACGCGTCGGCAGCCGCCTGCGGCTTCTCCCCATTCTGCGTAGCAAGCATCACGCTATCGATCTCACCCGGCTTCCACTGAAACTTCTTGAGGAACGCCACAACCGGCGGAGCCTTCTTTTCGAGCTCGGGATTCACGACGTTATCCACATGCTCGGCCTCGCCGAAAACCTTCTTCGGATCGTCAAGAAACTTGAGCTTGTACTTCGCAAACATCCAGTGCGGCTTCCAGCCCGTCACGATGATCGGCTTGTTGGCCGCTTCCGACCGCGCCAGCTCCGCCGTCATCGCCGAACCCGAACTCGGCAGCAGCTTGTAGTCGAGGTTGTAGGCCTTGATGGCCTCGCTCGTCTTCTGCATCACGCCCGCGCCCGCATCGATGCCGACGATGCGCGAATCGAATTCCGCCTTCTTCGCCTCGAGATCGGAAAGGCTGTTGACGTCCACATTCTCCGGCACGATCAGACCGATCTTCGCATCCTGGAAGTTCGGCCCCAGATTCACGACCTTCGACTTGAAGTTGTTCCAGTACGCGCCATGTGTCACCGGCAACCACGCCGACAGCGTCGCGTCCAGATCGCCGCGCGCCACGCCCTGCCACATCACACCCGCCGCAACCGGCACGAGCTGCACCGGATAGCCCAGCTTCTTCTCGATGATGCGTGCCGCGACGTTCGACGTCGCCACGCTATCGTCCCAACCCTCGACGTAGCCGATCTTGATGGTCGGCTTATCGGCGGCGTTCGCCACAAAGCTCGCGGCCAGGGCAGCGGACAGCGCCCCGAGAACGAGCATTCTTCTCATCGGTTTCATTTGGTTTCCCCTTAGCGGCCCACGCCGTACAGCGAACAGAATCACCAGCCAGAATTGGCCCGTAACGCGCTTTTCCGACACTCAGTTGTCAAGAAACGACGCACCCTGACGATCACCTTCCGTCTCCCCGATCCGGGCCCGCCCGAGGACCTTACTTGTCGACGACGAGATCGCTCAAAGGCTTGCTGCAGCACAGCAACACCATGCCCTGATCGATTTCGCGCTGACGAATGCCGCCCGCATGCTTCATGCTCACTTCACCGGACACGAGCTTCACCTTGCACGTTCCGCACATGCCCTGCGTGCACGAAGAAGGCAGTCGCACGCCCGCCTTCTTCGCGGCATCCAGGACATGCTCGCCGCTGCCGCATTCGATATCGCGCCGGCTCTTCGCGAAGTTCACCTTGAACTTCGTTTCGACCGGTGCGGCCTCGACTGGCTCCGCAGGCGCAGGCTCGAAGCCCACCGCTTGCTCGCGCGCTTCCGCGAAATCCGTATCCGTCGCGAGCGCCTCGCCGACGTGCGCCGTCGTGAGTTGCGACGCGACTTCCGCCACCGTCTCGAACGAGAAGCTTTCCTCGTGATAACGCTTGCGATCGAAACCGCCTTCGTCGAGCAGGTCGCGCACCGCCTTCATGTACGGCGCGGGACCGCATGTGAAGATCTCGCGCTCGAGAAAGTCCGGCGCGATCAGCTTCAGAAGCGGCAGGCTCAGAAAGCCCGTCACGCCCGGCCAGCTGGTGCGCGCGCCCACGCGCTCGCAGACGAACGCCGTGCGGAAGTTCTGCTGATTCGACGCGATCAGCTCGAGCTCGCGCGCGAAGATGATGTCGTCCGGCGTGCGCGCACTGTGCAAGAAGACGATGTCCGCATCTTCGCCGAGCTCGTGATGCGCGCGGCTCATCGACATGAGCGGCGTGATGCCCGAGCCCGCCGAAAGAAAGAGAAACTTGCGCGCCGGATGACGCGCGCACGTGAACTCGCCCGACGGCCCGAGCACGCGCACGGTCGATCCCGCGACCATGTTGTCGTGCAGCCAGTTCGACACCTTGCCGCCCGGCACGCGTTTCACCGTAATGGAGATCGTATGCGGACGCGTCGGCGCCGACGAGATCGTGTAGCAGCGGTTGATCTGCTCGCCGTCGATGTCGAGCTCGAGCGTGATGAACTGCCCCGGCTCGAACACGAACGTGCGTTCGCCCGGCGCCTTGAAGAAGAAACTCTTGACGTCGTGCGTTTCCTGCCGGACGTGACAGCAGACGAGTGTCTCGTCGGTGTCGCAGTCCCAGCGCACGGGCAGCGCCCCCCAGAATTGCGGCCGGGTGACACGGCTTTCGGTCGGCTCGAAGGTGGCCTGATCGCGCATCATGTTCTGCTCCAGCTGCTTTAGCGCATGAAGGAAACGACTTTCTCGCCATGCGACGCATCCACGCCATGCTCCGGCGTGTTGGCGTAATCAGCAAGACGGCCCATGTACCACTCGCAGAACTTCTCGACGAGACCTTCCGTGAACGGCGAATACGGACCCGGCTCGTATGCGTTGCTCGCCACGCCGAGCTGCGAATACTCGACGAGCGTGCGGTCCTGGTCGTTCGTCGCGCGCCACACGGCCGTGAGATTGTCGACGTCGTAATCGATGCCTTCGCGCGCATCCTTGTGCACAAGCCATTTCGTGCGCACGAGCGTCTCGCCCGCGGAAAGCGGAATCACGCAGAACGTGACGATGTGATCGCTCATGAAGTGATGCCACGAGTTCGGCTGCGTCCAGAACGACAGGCCGCCCAGGTCCGCGCGCTCGAAGCCGCCCAGCAGCTTCTTCGAGGCGACCTTGGCATCGAGCGTCTGCGATTCGCCGTCACGGTCGAGCGGCAGGCGCTGCGTGCGGAAACCCGTCACGAGATCGGACAGTCGTTCGATTTCAGCCGACGGCAGGCACATCGCTTCCCATTGCTTCGTGCGCTCTTCGACGGTGCGCTCGAACGCGGCCATGCCTTCCTCGTTGGCCGGCGAGCGCTGATAGCCGAAGCCGTACTCATAGAGGGAAATGGTCAACTCCGGATGGTTCGCGACGCAGTGATAGCACTCGCGGTTGTTCTCCATCGTGAGCTTCCAGTTGCCCTTCTCGACGATGTCGATGCTCGCCGCGATCTTGGTGTCCTTCAGCCCGTGCGGCGCCAGATACAGCTCCATTGCTTCGCGCATCACGGCGAAATCGACGGGCGGTTCGTCGGCGAGACAGATGAAGATCAGTCCCGCGAGATTCTGCACGTGCACCTTCTTCAGGCTGTGCTTGCAGCGGTCGAACTGCTCGCCCATGTGCTCGGCGAACATCAGGTCGCCGGAGAGGTTGTAGGTCCAGCTGTGATACGGGCACACGATGTTGCCGAGCGATCCCTTCTCCTGATTGCACAGGCGCGCGCCGCGATGTCGGCACACGTTGTAGAACGCGCGGATTTCCATGTCGTCGTCGCGCACGATCAGGATCGAATCGTTGCCGATCTCGACCGTCGTGTAGTCGCCCGGCTCGGGGATGTCCGGTTCGACGGCGACCTGAATCCAGGTCTTGCGGAAAATCGCATCGAGGTCGAGCGCGTGAATCTCCTCGCTCGTATAGAACGGCGCCTCGAGCGTATGGCCCTTTTTGCGGCGTTCGATCATCGCGCGAACGTCTGCCGAAACTTTCATCGTGTGCTCCGTTGTGCGTCACGTCTGGTGCCCCGCCAAACACCTTTGAACGCGGGCTGCTGCTTCTGTATGTGGGTCGCCCAGCTGGGTCGAAAATCAGTAATCGACGAGTTGATGCTCGCGCAAATACGCCAGAATCACTTGTGCTTTTTCGACGGAACTCCCTTCAATTACGACGCTGCCGCCGCGGCTTTCGGTCGTCGTCGCGCCGAGCATGCGCGCGTGGCCCGAGCGCTTCTCCGGCGCAGCCAGCTTCTTCGGCTTCGCGGCGACCGCGGCGAGACTCCATGCGGCGCGGTCCTTGTCGGCGGGCGCGCTTGCGGCGACCGGCGCGACATGCCCCTCGCGCATGCGCGCATAGGCGTAGCGCGGCGCGGCATTGGCGAGCGGATGCACGGCGACAAGCGCGGGCAACGGTGCGCGCACGCGGCGGCGCAGGCCCTTCGGCATGAACTGGCGCACTTCCACGCCATCCTTCGTCACGCCGACGTCGACGGCCGCGCCGACCAGCGGAAGATTCAGCGCATCGGCGAGTTTGTACGGGAGCGTGCCGCTGTCGAATGCGCCTTCGGCGCGCGTGCCGGTCAGCACGAGGTCGTAGCCCGCGAGTCTCGAGCCGAGCGCCGCGCAGGCATCGCCCTGTGTGTTGAGCACTTCCACTTTCGGCGCGCCGAGCGCGAGATATTCGGCGAGCGCGGGATTGGCCGGGTCGCCCGCATGCAGCACGTCGAGCTGCGCGCCGTGCGCCCTGGCGATGTCGATGGCGATCGTCAACGCGGCCGCATCGTTGCGGCTATAGCGCGCGGAGCCGCTGACCGGATGGCGCCCGGTGGAAACCAGAACGGCGATTTTCATGCTGCAACTCCTTCGGCGACGGTCGCGGTCTGCATGATCGATCCACCGCCGGCACGCGCGGCGCGCGCGGCGGCAGCGGCATCGGTCAATGCCTTGACCGTCTCTTGCGCATCCGCGACGATCGTGAGGTTCGCGCGCTTGGCGATGGGCGCGCTGGCGTCGAGATTGACGGCGATCACATGGCGGCAGTCCTTGATGCCCTGCAAGTGCTGGACGGCCCCCGAAATGCCGAACGCGATATAGACGCTCGCCTCGACGGTCTTGCCCGTCGCGCCGATCTGCTTGTCGCGCGTGAACTTGCCGTCGTCGACGGCGACGCGGCTCGCGCCGATCGCCGCGCCCAGCGTGCCCGCGAGCGTCTCGAACGCGCCGATGTCGGAAACGCCGTTGCCCGCCGACACGATGAAGTCCGCTTCCTCCAGCGCGACCTGCGCGGCATCCATTTCCTCGATGCCGAGATCGACGTACGCACTGACCTTCGCAACGGGCACGATGTCTTCCGCGCTCACCGCCTCGCCGGCGCCCACGAACGGCAGCCTTGCATCGACCGCGTTCGCGGCGAGCAGAACCACATCGGGCAATGCGCGCGATGCGAACGCGCGGCCCGCATTGGCATACGACGCGACATGCGCGTGGTCCAGCTCGACGACGTGCGTCGCGATGCTCCCATCGGCGCGTGCCGCGTAGCGACGACCGAGATCGCCGTCGCCGGTGGCGTTGTCGGGCATGAAGACGCGCACCGGAGCGAAGTGCGCGACGCAGGCCGTCAGCGCCCGCACTTCCTCATCCGGCGCGAAGCTGCGCCGATCGAACGCAGGCAGTTCGATATACCGGTCCGCGCCCAAGGCAGCGGCATCGTCCTTGAATTCGCCGAACGCGATCAGCACGACTTCGGTTTCGTCATCCGCGAGCAGGGCGGCGGCGGCCAGCGCCTGGCGCGCGTGATCGTCGAGCGCGCCGCGGTCCGTATGCGCCGCGACCAGCAGCGAGCGTTTTGCGGGCTTCGTCGTGCGGCGCGCCTTCACCGCCTGCTTGTGGCCGCCATGCATCGACGCGAGGTCGAGCACGACGCCGTTGCCGATCTCGCCGAGCGTGATCCGTTTCAGCCCCTCCGCCGTGATGACGAACGGGCGGCGTGGATCGATTCGTTTGATGTTGTCGTTCATGGCATCACTCCAGCGCCGCGGCAACGAGCTCCGCCACGTCGAGCACTTCCGGACGGGGACCGACTACGCCTTCCAGCATCGCGGTGCACTGCGGGCAGCCGACCGCGACGACTTCCGCGCCGATCGACTTCGCATCGGCGATGCGGATATCGGGAATGCGCTGCTTGCCGGGGATATCGGTCAACGGCGCGCCGCCGCCACCGCCGCAGCAGCGTGCGCGCATGCCGTGACGCTCCATCTCGACGACCTTGATGCCGATGGTCTTCAGCAGCTTGCGCGGCGCTTCCGTTTCGCCGTTGTAGCGGCCGAGATAGCACGGATCGTGATACGTGATCTTCTTGTCCGCGAGCACGGCGGCAGCCTTGGGCGCCAGCTTGCCGTTCGAGACGAGCTCGGCCATGAACGCGGTGTGATGCTGCACCTCGTAATAGCCGCCGAGCGCGCGATATTCGTTGCGCAGGCTGTGCAGCACGTGCGGATCGGTCGTGACGATGCGCCTGAACGTGTATTGCGAGAGCGTGGCCATCAGCTTCGTCGCACATTGCTGGAACGTCGCTTCGTCGCCGAGACGCCGCGCCGTGTCACCGGTGTCGGTTTCCACGCCGCCCAGCACCGCGTAATCCACGCCGGCCTTGTTCAGCACCTTGGCGAATGCGCGCAGGGTGCGTTGGTAGCGCATGTCGAACGCGCCTTCGCCCGCGATCAGCAGCACATCCACCGGACGGCCCGGCTGCGCGACCTGCACTTGCAGATCCACTGACCAGTCGTAACGCGCGCCGATGTCATAGCCATTCTGGCTGCCCGTCTCGCGCAGATTCGCGAGCGTGATCGGACCCTTGCCCGGCACGTTGCCTTCGACCAGCGTCTGGTTGCGCCGCATGTCGACGATCGCGTCGACGTGCTCGATCAGCATCGGGCACTCCTGCACGCAGGCGCGGCAAGTCGTGCAGGACCAGATCGTGTCCGCTTCGATCATCTGCGAGATGAGCGGCTTGCCCGGACCGCCCGAGTGCTTGCCGACCGGAATGCCGGGTGTCGGGCTGCCTGCATATTGCGAGTCCGAGCCGCCGACCATGCCCGTCACGAGATCCTGAATCAGCTTCTTCGGATTGAGTGGCTGGCCCGACGCGAACGCGGGGCACGCGGCTTCGCACTTGCCGCACTGCACGCAGGCATCGAAGCTCAGCAGCTGGTTCCAGCGAAACTCGACCGGCTTGCCGACGCCGTATTCCTTCGCATCCAGCACGGGCTTCTTGAGTGCCGTGGGCGGCACCACGTCATGCTCGTGCTGGCTGTTCGCCTGAAAGCGCTCCTGACGCGGATGGAACGCGAGATGCAGGAGGCCGGCCATCGCGTGCTTCATGGGGCCGCCCTTCGCCGCGCCGAAGGTCATCGTGTACGCCCCGGCCGCGATCAGCAGCGCGACGATGATCGCCAGCGCGCCCGACATCCACGAAGCAGGCAGCAGCATGAACAACGCGAGGCCGAGCGCAAACGAGCCGAGCAGCAGCGGCAGGCTGTCCCACGGTCCGTGCGACAGACGCGCGGGCACGTCCTTCGCGTGACGGCGCTTCCATACGAACACCGCGCCGACGAGCATGATGATCGCCGCGATGAAGATCAGCCGGTCGAGCCAGGGCGAGTAGATCGCGAGGCCATAGTTGATGAAGACGAGCCCCATTGCGAGGATCGCGCCGCCGGCAGTCGCGACGTGCGTCTTCGCGATATACGGATCGCGCGCCACGACATGATGCAGATCGACGAAATAGCGCTTCGGAATGGTGAGCAGGTTCGCCCATCCGTATGCGCCCGCCGCCGTCGCGCGGCCTTCGCGCCAGTATGCCGCGCGCTTCAACAAGGCGAACGCGAGGCCCGCCATCGAAAGCCACAGCAACGCGGTGATGACAAACACGGGGTTCATCGTCCATTACCCTCGTCAGAAGTCTTTGCAGAGGCGCAGCGAATCGTAGATCGCGCTGTGGATGTTGTGCATCGAGATGCAGTCGCCGACGCGGAACAGCAGGAAGCGTCCGTTGCCGAGTTCTTCGCTCAGGCACGGCTGCGGTTCGGAGGCGAAGAGCTTGTGCACATCGACTTGCCCGCGATTGAGCGACTCGGGCTTGAGCTTCCAGTAGAGCGCATCGTTCGGCGTGATGCCGTTTTCGATCACGACCTGATCGACCGCGCGCTCTTCCTGCTCCTCCGTGTACTCGTTGCGGATCACGGCGATCTTCTTGCCATCTTCCTCGTAGACCTTGTCGAGCCAGTAGTTCGGCGTGTGGATCACGCCTTGCGCGTAGAGGCGACGATAGAAGATCGGGAACGTGGTGCCGCCGGTGTCGTCGGCGACCTTCACGTCCGGCGTGACGATTTCGACATTGTTGCCGCGCGAAGCGATGAAGTCCGCGACGCCCGCCCCCGCATGTGTGGAGACGCCGTCATAGACGAGCACGTTCTTGCCCGGCTCGACCTTGCCCGAGAGGATGTCCCACGAACTCACCGCGAGACCCTGCTCGACGCCCCACGCGGGCACCTGGTCCGTGAACGACGAGCCGCCCGTCGCCAGCACGACGATGTCCGGCTTCTCGGCCATGATCGTCTTGTCGTCGGCGGCGACGCCCAGACGTCGATCGACGCCGAGGCGTTTCGTCTCCATGTCGAACCAGCGCACGATGCCGGCCATCTGCTCGCGCTGCGGCGCTTTTGCCGCAAGCATGATCTGGCCACCGACGTAATCGTTCTTCTCGAACAGCACGACGTCGTGGCCGCGCGAACGCGCCACGCGCGCCGCTTCAAGGCCGGCCGGACCCGCGCCCACCACCACGACCTTGCGCTTCGGCCCGCGCGTCTTTTCGATGACATGCGGCATGGTCGCTTCGCGCGAGGTCGCCGCGTTCTGCACGCACAGCACATCCAGCCCGTTGTACTGACGGTCGATGCAATAGTTCGCGCCGACGCATTGCTTGATCTCGTCCTCGCGGCCATCGCGGATCTTGATGACCATGTGCGGATCGGCGATCTGCGCGCGCGTCATGCCGACGAGATCGACCATGCCGTTGGCGAGCAGACGTTCCGCCTGACCCGCGTCGCGGATGCTCTGCGCATGCATGATCGGCAGCTTCACCACCGACTTGATGCCCGCGGCGAGATGCACGAACGGCTCGGGCGGCAGCGCCATCGGCGGCATGCAGTTGGCGAGCGTGTTGTGCGTATCGGCGCCGGAGCCGATCACACCGAGGTAATCGATCAGGCCCGTCTCGGCCATCGCCTGCGCGATTTCCTTCAGGTTCTCGTGAGAGAGACCGTCTTCATGGAACTCGTCGCCGCACATGCGCAGGCCGACGCAGAAGTCCGCGCCCACTGCTTCACGCACGGCTTTCAGCACTTCCGTACCGAAGCGCAGACGGTTCTCGAGCGAGCCGCCCCACTCGTCCGTGCGGAAGTTGGTGCGCGGGCTCCAGAACTGGTCGATCAGATGCTGGTGCGCCGCCGAAATCTCGATGCCGTCCATGCCCGCATCCTTCACGCGCTTCGCGGCCGCCGCGAAGTCGTCGATGATGCGCTTGATCTCTTCCACCTCGATGATCTTGGCGTTACCGCGGTGCACCGGCTCACGCACGCCCGAGGGCGACATCAGGTGCGGCCAGTGCTCGCCGTGCCACGCGGAACGGCGGCCCATGTGCGTCGCCTGGATCATGATGAACGCACCGTGACGATGCATCGCTTCGGCGAGACGCGAGAGCGGGTCGATGACCTTGTCGGTCGCCAGGTTCACCGATTTCCACCAGCCTTGCGGGCTGTCGATCGATACGGGACTCGAACCGCCGCACACGGCGAGGCCGACGCCGCCCTTCGCCTTCTCCTCGTAGTAACGGATATAGCGATCGCCGGGCAGGCCGCCCGGTTCGGCATAGACCTCCGCGTGCGCCGTGCTGACGATGCGGTTTCGCAGGGTCAGCTTGTTCAGCTGGAGAGGCTTGAAAAGGTTCGGGTAACGCATTGCGATCGACCTCGGAATGGTTTTACATGCAACTACTTTGCTGCGCCGTCTCCTGCGCGGTCATGCCAATGGCGACACTTCGAACACGCAGTGATCGTGTCCTTCAGCCGCGCACTGCGTCTCGATCGATTTCGAGCGCGGGCCTTTCTTCGTGCTGTCGGGCGCGGTGTCGTTGACCCAGTCCATCGCGCCGGCGAACCAGCCCGCGAACATGTAGCAGAGCTTGCCGTGCTTGCCCGGCTGTGCGAGCACGAACGACGAGTTATGCAGATGGATGCGCGCATGCGAAGTCGCCGGATCGGCTTCGACGATGCTGAACAGGCCCCAGCCGCGTTGCGACAGGCGCGTCAGGTAATGCTCGAACACGGCCATGCCGCTGATGCCGTGCTTCTCGGCTTCCTTGTCGCACCAGTGATACGCGGACTTGTAGCCCGCCTTGTAGAGAATCTCGGCGTATGTCTCGCGGCCGAGCGCTTCCTCGACGGCGACGTGGTTGTTCGTGAAGAAGTGGCGCGGCACGTAGAGCATCGGCAGCGCGTCGGTGGTCCAGACGCCGGTTTGCGGGTCGACGTCGATAGGCAGTTGCGGTTGCATCGCAGGGTTCCTTGTTTTTGTCGTTGGTCTCAGACGTTCCAGACTTCGCCGAAAAAGCGCATCCAGTTCTCGCCCATGATCTTCTTGATGCGCGACTCGCTCCAGCCCGCCTTTTCCATCGCGGCGGTGAGGTTCGGGAACTCGCCGATCGTGCGGATGCCTTCCGGATTGACCACCTTGCCGAAGTTCGTCAGACGGCGATAACGGCCCTTGTCGTGCGTGATCCAGTCGAAGAATTCGGTGCTGTAGCCTTGCGTGAAGTCGGTGCCGATACCGACCTTGTCTTCGCCGATCACATCGACGACGTATTCGATCGCTTCGAGATAATCCTCGACGGTCGCGTCCGGGCCCTTCTTGAGGAACGGCGCGAACATCGTGACGCCGACGAAGCCGTTCGCATCGGCGATCTCTTTGAGCTGCTCGTCCGTCTTGTTGCGCGGATGATCCTTGAGACCCGACGGGCAGCAGTGCGAGTACGTGACGGGCTTCTTCGAGCAGGCGATCGCATCGGACGACGTCTTGGCGCCGACATGCGAGAGGTCGACCACGATGCCGACGCGGTTCATCTCCTGAATCACTTCGCGGCCATAGCCGGAGAGACCGCCATCGGCTTCGTAGCAACCGGTGCCGACCAGGTTCTGCGTGTTGTAGCAGAGCTGCACCACGTTCACGCCGAGCTCCTTGAACACTTCGATATAGCCGAGGTTGTCCTCGAACGCATACGAGTTCTGGAAGCCGAAGATGATGCCGGTCTTGTTTTCCTTCTTCGCGCGCAGGATGTCGTCCGTCGTGCGCACGAGCGTGAGAATTTCGCTGTATTCGCGGATCTGCTGCTTCATTTCCGCGATGTTGTCGATGGTCTTCTGGAAGTCTTCCCAGACCGAGACGGTGCAGTTCACGGCGGTGACGCCGCCCTTCCTCATGTCCTCGAACACGGAGCGCTCGAACTTCGAGATGTTCAGGCCGTCGATGATGATGCTGTTGTCGTGCAGGGTGCTCATCTTGTTTGCTCCGTGTGCTCAATAGATGGGGAAGCGTTCGCACAGCGCAAAGATCTCGCGGCGCACGCGCTGTTCCGTTTGCGGATCGCCTTCGGGGTGCTCGCGCAGCGAATCGAAGACTTCGAGAATCAGACGGCCCACTTCGCGGAACTCGTTCACGCCGAAGCCGCGCGTCGTGCCAGCGGGTGTGCCCAGGCGAATGCCGGAAGTCACGGTCGGCTTTTCGGTGTCGAACGGAATGCCGTTCTTGTTGCAGGTGATGCCTGCGCGCTCCAGCGCCTGCTCGACCTGATTGCCCTTGAGACCCTTCGGACGCAGGTCGACGAGCAAGAGATGGTTGTCGGTGCCGCCCGTGACCAGATCGACGCCGCCTGCCTTCAGCACTTCGCCGAGCGCCTTCGCGTTGGCGAGCACGTTGTCGATATAGGTCTTGAAGCCCGGCTGCAGCGCCTCGCCGAACGCAACGGCCTTGCCCGCGATCACGTGCATCAGCGGGCCGCCCTGCAGGCCGGGGAACACGGCGGAATTGATCTTCTTGGCGATCTCTTCGTCGTTGGTGAGCACGAAGCCGCCACGCGGGCCGCGCAGGGTCTTGTGCGTGGTGGAGGTGACGACGTGCGCATGCTCGACCGGATTCTGGTGACGCCCTGCCGCGATGATGCCCGCGATGTGCGCCATGTCGACCATGAGCTTCGCGCCGGCGTTGTCCGCGATCTTGCGCAGGCGCGCGAAGTCGAGCTCGCGCGGATACGCCGAGAAGCCCGCGATGATGAGCGACGGCTTGTGCTGCTGCGCGAGCTCTTCGATCTGCTCGTAGTCGATCAGCATCGTGTCGCGGTTCACGCCGTACTGCACGGCGTTGAACCACTTGCCCGAGAGCGCGGGCTTCGCGCCGTGCGTCAGGTGGCCGCCCGCATCGAGCGACATGCCGAGCACGGTGTCGCCCGGCCTGGTCAGCGCGAGCATGACGGCGCCGTTGGCCTGTGCGCCCGAGTGCGGCTGCACGTTGGCGAACTTCGCGTTGAACAGCTGCTTGATGCGGTCGATGGCGAGCTGCTCGATCTCGTCGACGAATTCGCAGCCGCCGTAATAGCGCTTGCCCGGATAACCTTCCGCGTACTTGTTCGTGAGCACCGAGCCTTGCGCTTCCAGCACCGCGCGCGAGACGATGTTTTCAGACGCAATCAGTTCGATCTGCGATTGCTGTCGCTCCAGCTCTTTCAGGATCGCGCCGCGCACCGAGGCGTCGCGGGTCGCGAGCGACTCTTCGAAGAAGGGATTCGTGTTCGACATGGAAGGTCCGTGGGTCAAGAGTAACGGTCGTAGGAGGAAGGTCTGACGGGGGTTTGAGCCGATTCCCGTTGCCTTCATCGTTGCGTCTATTCTTGACTTTCGCCCTGCCGGTCAATTTATGAATTTAGACGTGTTCTTGGCCTTTTCCGACATGCGCGTCTGTTTTCGACAAGTGGCCGGATTCGATTCGGTGTATCGCATTTTTTTGCGCTCCGTGCTGCACTGCATCGGAACGATCGTGCGCTTCGGCAGTGCGTCCCTTGCCCTGCTTGGCCCTGGACTAGTGCGTAGGCGCAACGAAGCATGCGCGAAGCCATGCATTGCTCAGGGTTTAGCCTGATGGCATGGTAGTTGCACTCGAAACCAAAATTGGAAAAGTGGCAAAGCGTCGCAAATGACGGCGCCCACCAATAGATTCGAAGGAATCAGTTCTCCCATGTCCCCCGACCGTACGGCGTCGCTGTCTCACTTCGCGTTCATGCCGCTTCCCAACTTCACGATGATCGCGTTCACGAATGCGATCGAAGTCCTGCGCATGGCGAACTATCTGACGGGACAGCCGTTGTATCGATGGTCGATCGTGAGTCCGGACGGCGGTCCGGTGACGGCGAGCAACGGGCTTTCCGTCGATACGGGTCCGGTGGAATGTGTCGGTCAGCCGGATATCGTGTTCGTCGTTGGTGGAATCGACGTGCAGCGTTCGACCACGCCTGAGCATCTCGCCGCGTTGCGCCGCTTTGCGCGTACGGGAAGCGTGCTTGGGTCGCTTTGCACCGGAACCTATGCGCTGGCGCGCGCGGGCCTGCTTGCCGGCTATGCGTGCGCGATTCACTGGGAGAACATGTCGGCGCTCAAGGAGGAGTTTCCCGACACGCGCTTCCTCAAAGAGCTTTTCGTGATCGACCGTGATCGCGTGACGTGCACGGGCGGCGTCGCGCCGCTCGACATGATGCTCAACCTGCTCGCGGCGCGCGTCGGTACGGCGCGGATCACGCAGATTGCGGAGCAGTTCATCGTCGAACATGTGCGCGATACGAGCGCGCAGCAGCGCATGCCTCTCGTGGCCCGCCTGGGGTCGGCCAACAAGTCGCTCTTTGAAGTCATCTCGCTGATGGAGAACAACATCGAGGAGCCTTTGTCGCGCGAGGAGCTGGCGCGGCTTGCGGGGATGTCGCAGAGGCAGTTGCAGCGGCTGTTCCGTGAGCATCTCGGGATGACGCCGACGCACTATTACCTGACGTTGCGGCTGCGGCGTGCGCGGGAGTTGCTGCTTCAGACCGACATGTCGATCATGCACATCACGATGGCGTGCGGATTTCAGTCAGCTTGTCACTTCTCGAAGAGCTATCGCGATGCGTTTGGCACCGCGCCGACGCGGGAGCGGCGCAAGCAGGTTCCTCCGTTGGCTTCTGTTTCTTCTGCGATGGTTGCTTGAGGGGCTTGGGGTTTTCTTTTTTCGTGAAATCCTGAACTCTTAGTGGTCTATTAGCGTTGCCCCTGTGCGGGGCGGCAGTCACTTTCTTTGCAGCTGCAAAGAAAGTAACCAAAGAAAGCAGCTTTGGCCCGGAGTGCTTCAAATTGACTCGTCGTCATGGTTCGCAGTGGCCCAGCCTCTAAAGAGTGCCCTCGAAGGTCTAACGCGCCGTGGTTCGCGCACGGTCTGCCGAGCTAGAAGTTTAAAGGCGCTGGTTCAGCCCCAAAGCGTTCCGGCCCAGCGCTACGCGCTGCCGCAGGGTCTGCAAGGGAAACCAATCTTTAGCGAATGCAGCGAGATGGAGGCGTTAGCCAAGAAGCACGGGCAGACCCGATGAACCCTTCGGCCGCGCAGCGGGCCGGAGCTTTTTTGGTGCTGAACCAGTCAGTTTTGTGGTGCGATGGAGCAGAGCGTGCGCGAGCCAAGCGGCGTGAGTCCTTTGAGGGCAACACTTAGGGGCTGGGCCACGCCGAACCATGACGACGAGTCTGCCCGGGCTCAAGCTGCTTTCTTTGGTTACTTTCTTTGCAGCAGCAAAGAAAGTGACTGCCGCCCCGCACAGGGGCAACACCAATAGACCACTAAGAATTCAGGATTTCACGAAAGCAGAAGCGAACAAAACAAACAGGAACCCTAACCAGAACCTAGATAAGAGAAAACCCATGAACTACGAAGTAATAGTGACATGCGCGGTAACGGGCGCCGGTGACACAACCGGCAAGCACCCAGCGATTCCGACCACGCCGAAGCAGATAGCAGAATCAGCGATAGAAGCGGCCCGCGCGGGCGCAACCGTCGCGCACTGCCACGTCCGCGATCCAAAAACCGGAAAAGCCAGCCGCAACCCGGCGCTATACCGCGAGGTAGTGGACCGCATCCGCTCATCCGACGTCGACGTCATCATCAACCTGACCGCCGGCATGGGCGGTGACCTCGAAATCGGCCCGGGCGAAGACCCGATGCGCTTCGGCAAGGGCACGGACCTCGTCGGCGGCCTGACGCGTCTCGCGCACGTCGAAGAACTGCTGCCCGAAATCTGCACCCTCGACTGCGGCACGCTCAATTTCGGCGACGGCGACTACATCTACGTCTCGACCCCCGCCCAGTTGCGAGCCGGCGCAAAACGCATCCAGGAACTCGGCGTGAAGCCCGAACTGGAAATCTTCGACACAGGCCATCTGTGGTTCGCGAATCAATTGCTGAAAGAAGGCCTGCTCGACGCGCCGCCGCTCTTCCAGCTCTGCATGGGCATTCCGTGGGGCGCGCCGCCCGACACCGGCACGATGAAGGCAATGGTCGACAACCTGCCGCCCGGCGCACATTGGGCCGGCTTCGGCATCGGCCGCATGCAGATGCCGATGGTCGCGCAAGCGATGCTGCTCGGCGGCCACGTGCGCGTCGGCCTCGAGGACAACCTGTGGCTCGATCGCGGCGTGCATGCGACGAACGGCTCGCTCGTGCAGCGCGCGGTGGAAATCATCGAACGGCTCGGCGCCCGCGCACTCACGCCCGCCGAAGGACGCAGGAAGCTCGGCCTGCCGCCGCGCGGCGAGCGCCTGCTGGAGAAGCGCGCGCTCGAACAATTCGCTTGAACTCAAAGGAACATCACGACATGCAAGTCAAGCAATTCGCCGCGCTCGGCGCGGGTGTGATCGGCAGCGGCTGGGTGGCGCGCGCGCTCGCGCACGGTCTCGACGTCACCGCATGGGACCCCGCGCCCGGCGCGGAGGCGCAGCTTCGCGCGAACGTCGCGAATGCGTGGCCGGCGCTCGAACGCGTCGGACTGGCGCAGGGCGCGTCGCCCGAGCGGCTGCGCGTGGTCGCGAGCGTCGAGGATTGCGTCGCCGGCGCGGACTTCATCCAGGAAAGCGCGCCCGAGCGCGAGGAACTGAAGCTCGCGCTGCACGAGCGCGTGAGCCGCGCGGCGAAACCGGAGGCGATCATCGCATCGTCGACGTCCGGGCTTCTGCCGAGCGATTTCTATGCGCGCGCGGTCAATCCGGAACGCTGCGTCGTCGGGCATCCGTTCAATCCGGTTTATCTGCTGCCGCTCGTCGAAGTGCTGGGCGGCGCGCAGACCTCGGGCGAAGCCATCGATTCGGCGATGAGCTTCTACTCATCCATCGGCATGCGGCCGCTGCGCGTGAGAAAGGAAGTGCCGGGCTTCATCGCGGATCGCCTGCTCGAAGCGCTGTGGCGCGAGGCCCTGCATCTCGTGAACGACGGCGTCGCGACGACCGGCGAAATCGACGACGCGATCCGCTACGGCGCAGGCATCCGCTGGTCGTTCATGGGCACGTTCCTCACCTACACGCTGGCGGGCGGCGAGGCGGGCATGCGACACTTCATGCAGCAGTTCGGCCCGGCGCTCGAGCTGCCATGGACGAAGCTCGTCGCGCCGACGCTGACCGACGAGCTCATCGACCGCGTGGTGGACGGCACCGCGCGGCAGACGAACGGCCGCGGCATCAAGGAGCTGGAGCGGTATCGCGACGACTGCATCGCGAGCGTGATCGAGGCGATCGCGGCCGCCAAGGCCCGCCACGGCATCGAAGACTGAACGAGGAGCGCAGATGAGCACGATCTACCGCGACACCGTGAAGCCCGAATGGGTCGACTACAACGGCCATCTGCGCGACGCGTTCTACATGCTGATCTACAGCCTCGCGACCGATGCGTTCATGGACCGCATCGGTCTCGACGACGCCGGCCGCCGCGCGCGCCAGCGCACGCTCTACACGCTCGAGGCGCACATCAGCTATCTGCGCGAAATCAAGGAGGGCGCGGCGGTGCGCGTCGAAGCGCGGGTCGTCGGGCACGACAGGAAGCGCATCCATCTGTACCTGGAGATGTTCGAAGGCGATGCCGCCGATCCCGTCTCGGCCTGCGAGCAGATGATGATGCACATCGATACGAGCGGCGCGCCGAAAGCCGCCTCGTTCGATGAGGATATCGCCGCGCGCGTCGCCGCCGAGCCGACCGTCGCCGCAAGGGACGCGCGTTACGCCGGCCGCGTGATCGGCTTGCCGGTGCGCGCTTCCTCCACCGCGCCGGCCTGAGCGCGCCACGTGCGCAGCAACAGCGCATTGGTCACGACGCTCACGCTGGAAAACGCCATCGCCGCGCCCGCGAACATCGGATCGAGCAATCCGAATGCCGCGAGCGGAATGCCGATCAGGTTGTAGACGAACGCCCAGAACAGGTTCTGCTGGATCTTCCGGTACGTGCGCCGCGAAATGTCGATCGCGTCAGCGACGAGCGCCGGGTCGCCGCGCATCAGCGTGAGGCCGGCCGCCTCGATCGCCACGTCGGTGCCGCTCGCCATCGCGATGCCGATGTCGGCGGCGGCGAGCGCGGGCGCGTCGTTGATGCCGTCGCCGGCCATCGCGACCACGCCCGTCGTCGACGCCTTCAGTTGGGCGACGACGCGCGCCTTGTCGTCGGGCAGCGTCTGCGCATACACGAGATCCGGCGGAATGCCCAGCGCGCGCGCGACGGCCTGCGCGCTGCCCGGGTTGTCGCCGGTGACGAGCGCGCTCTTCACGCCCATGCGCGCGAGCCGTTCGATGGCGGCGCGCGCGGTCGGCTTGACCGTATCGCCGAACGCGAGCAGCGCGAGCACGATGTTGCGGCCGTCCGATTCCTCGATGAGCCACGACACCGTGTTGCCCTGCGCTTCCAGGTCCCGCGCCCGGGCCGCGAGCGATGACGGCGCCTCCGCGCCCAGTTCCGCGAGCCAGCGGCCGCTGCCGATCGCGATGCGCCGCTCGCCGATGCTCGCTTCCACGCCTCGCCCCGCGACCGCGCGCGCCGCGCTCGCTTCGAGCCGCGGCGCGTCCTTGGCGGCCGCCGCGACCGCCTTCGCCAGCGGATGCTCGCTCATGCGCTGCACGGCGGCGGCGAGCCCGAGCGCCTGCTCGCGGTCCTGTCCCGGCGCGGCGTCGAACGCGACGAGGCTCGGGCGCCCAACCGTCAGCGTGCCTGTCTTGTCGAACGCGACGATCCCGATCGCATGCGCCTGCTCGAGCGCCTGCGCGTCCTTGATGAGAATGCCCTGGCGCGCCGCGACGCCCGTGCCGGCCATGATCGCGGTCGGCGTCGCCAGTCCGAGCGCGCATGGGCACGCGATCACGAGCACCGCGACGGCGTTCAGCAGCGCCGTTTCCGCGTCCGCGCCATGCAGCAGCCATCCGGCGAGCGTGACGGCCGCGATCGCCAGAATCGCGGGTACGAACACCGCCGACACGCGATCGACCAGCCGCTGGATCGGCGCCTTCTCCGCCTGCGCCGATTCGACCAGCCGGATGATGCGCGCGAGCGTCGTTTCCGCGCCGATCGCCGTGGTTTCGATCGCGATCGCGCCTTCGCCGTTGATCGAGCCGCCGGTCGTGCGCGCGCCCGCTTCCTTCGCGACGGGCAGGCTTTCGCCCGTGATCAGCGATTCGTCGACATGCGTGCGGCCCTCGCGCACGATGCCGTCCACCGGCACGCGCTCGCCCGGCCGCACGACGACGATATCGCCGATCCGTACCTCCGCGAGCGCCACCTCGCGTTCGCGCCACGGATCGTTCTGCTCGCGCACGCGCGCCCTGGTCGGCCGCAGCGCGTTGAGCGCGCGGATCGCGTCGGTGGTCTGCCGTTTCGCGCGCGCCTCGAGCCACTTGCCGAAGCGCACGAGCGTGATGACCACCGCCGACGCCTCGAAGTACAGATGCGCCGTCATGCCACCGTGCACGAACATCTGATAGACGGACAGGCCCCACGCCGCCGACGTGCCGAGGGCGACGAGCAGGTCCATGTTGCCCGCGAGCGCGCGCACCGCGCGATAGCCGCCCGCATAGAAGCGCGCGCCGAAGCCGAACTGCACGATGCTCGCCAGCGCGAGTTGCAGCCACGGATTCAGCGAAAGGCCGAACATCGGCGCGAGCAGCGGCAGCGTGAGCAGCGCGGACGTGAAAACCGCCGCGAGCTCGCGATCGAGCGCGGGCGAGGCCGAGGCGGCGGGCGGCGCTTCGGGCAGGATCGGCGCGGCTTCGTAGCCCGCTTTCGCCACGGCGGCGACGAGCTGCTCGTCGCTGACGGCGGCGCTCGCGTGGACCGTGGCCTTCTCGGTGGCGAGATTGACCGCGACGCTCTCGACGCCGGGCACGTGCCTGAGCACCTTCTCGACGCGCGCCACGCAGGACGCGCACGTCATGCCGCTGACGGCGAGTTCCGCGATTCTGGGATTTTCGGATGATGCGGTGGGCATGGTGAAACGTTCCGGTCTGGCTGGGAGGCACGAATTTCGGATCGCGCGATTCCCTGACAAAGAGCAGTATCGACCTTCCAATGCTTGGAAGGTCAAGGGCGGGATGGAGCGCGTCGTGCGATATCGAAATCGGCCGTGCGGCGGGCGGCGGACATGTACATCAGAGGGACTCCCGTAATTGGACATCGTCATGCCGGCCGATGATGGTACGCGAGGCGACGCCGGCGCGTCATGCGCTCGGATCGCGGGCATTCGATGCAATTGCCGAATGCCCGAACGCTTTTGCTCGCTTCGTCTTGCCTATCGTCAGCGGATAAGTTAAAACCCGAATTCCGAGATAGCGCTCGCGGTACGCCGTGCGAAGCCCCATGCGGCAATCCGCCCGCGAGCGATTCCCCGATCAGGTCCCGTCTCGGATTGCGCGCGAACCCACTCGAAAGAGAAAAACCGGATTTCAATTCGAATGAAGAACAACCGACGCTGGACGTTACCGCGTAGCGCCGCCATCTGGATGAGCGCGAGCCTCTCGGGCATGGTCATCCTGGCCGGCTGCGCCACCAAGGCGCCCGAAGTGAAGGCGACCAGCACCGGATGGGTGAAGAATCAGGTCGCGGATGCCTATATGTTCGGTTTTCCGCTGGTCGCCACGGACATCGCGCGCGAACGCGCGAGCGGTGGCGCGGGGCAGCCGGGGCAGGCGCCGCTCAACACGTTCCGTCATGCGACGGCCCTGCCGCCGGTCGGCGCGTCGGGCTGGCCGAGCGTCGACACGCTGGAGTCGGTGGCCTGGCTCGACGTTTCCGCCGATCCGGTGATCGTCTCGCTGCCCGCGGCGCCGCGCGGACGCTATCTCGACGCCCGCGCGTTCGACGCCTGGACCGACGCACTCTACTCGAGTGCCGACACGACGCCGTATCCGAAGGCGCAGCTGATCGCCTTCGTGCCGGCGGGATGGACGGGCACGCTGCCGAACAATGCCACGCGTGTGGAGACGCGCACGCGCTACGTGTGGCTCTCGGTGCGCGTGCGCGTGAACGGTCCGCGCGACGTGCGCGAGGCGCGCAAGCTGCAAACGGCGATGCGCATCGACACGTTGACGCCAGCGAAGGGCTCCGTCTCCGATACGACGCCCGTCGTGGCCGGGGCGTGGCCGGCCAACGGCGCAAAACAGCCCGCGGTGCCGCCGCTGCCCGCCGCGCTGTCCGCGGCGTCGCCGGGCGCGCAGGCCGAGGCGCTCGATGCGAACGCGTTCTTTGCGCGCCTCGCCCGCTCGCTCGACGACAATCCCGCCGCCACCGACGACAGTCACGCGATGAGCCAGCTCGCCGACCTGGGCGTGAAGCCCGGCGAGCCGGTGCAGTTCAGGAAGACGGATGCGCCGCTCCTGGATTCCGGTCTCGCCGACGCGCGCGAGCGGCTCGCGACGGTGCCGTCGAACGCGATCACGAAGAACGGCTGGACCTGGTTCGGGGACGGCGTCGGCATCTACGGCACCGACTACACGCTGCGCGCGTACCTCGCGCGCCGCCAGACCGCCACGAGCACGAAGGAAGGCGAGGTGAAGCCCGTCGCGCGCGTGGACAGCGAAGGCCATGCGCTGAACGGCGCAAACCAGTACGCGCTGCATTTCACGCCGGATCAGCTTCCGCCGGTGCGCGGCTTCTGGACGATCACGGCGTACACGAAGGAGGGCGCACTCGCGGACGCGAAGCTGCCGCGCCTGTCGATCTCCGATCGCGATCGTCTGAAGAAGAACCGCGACGGCTCCGTCGACGTGATCGTGTCGGCGAAATCGCCGGGACGCGCGCGCGGGTCGAACTGGCTGCCCGCACCCGAAGGCGAATTCCAGCTCGCGATGCGCCTCTATGCGCCCAAGCCGCAGGCGAGCGACGGCTCGTGGGCGCCTCCGCCCGTCGAGCGTCGGTAAATCGGGCGCAGGCAAGCCATGAGTCGAAACGCAAAGGCCGCGATTTTTTCGCGGCCTTTGCGTTTTTTAAGCACGTGTTGGTCAACGTTTGCGCGTCGCATCGTCGTATACTCGGGCATCATCTCTCCGGGACGGCGAGCTCGAGCGGCGCTTATACGGGCGGCTCGTCGCCGCGCATCGAATGTCAAGCATCACCAAGTCTTCACTTGCCTCCGCCGGTCAAACGTTGCGCGGCGTCATTCACGCGCGGCGCACGCGGCGCATCACGATCGGCCTGCTGATTGCGATCCTCGTCATCGGCCTGCTCGGGTTTTTCGTGGCGCCGCCCGTCATTCGCCATGTCGCCGAGCAGCAACTGGCGAAGCAACTGGACCGGCCCGTCACGATCCGGCGCATCTCGCTCAATCCCTATACGCTCGATTTCGAAGCCGATGGCGTGCATATCGGCGAATCACCGGCCAATCTCGCGAAGGCGCCGGGCAGTTCGGCCGATTTCGTCGATGTGTCGCGGCTCATCGTGCGCACCTCGTGGGCGTCGATCTTCCGTCTCGCGCCGGTCGTCGACGAACTGAAGATCGATTCGCCGCGCATCAGCGTCGTACGCTTCGACGGCGAGCAATTCAATTTCTCCGATCTGATCGCGAAATTCTCGAAGTCTTCGTCGCCGCCTTCGGACAAGCCCGCGCGTTTCTCGGTGTCGAACATCCGTCTCGAGAACGGCCAGATCACCTTCGATGACAGGCTTTTGAAGGCGAAGCACGTGATCGACCGCTTCGCGCTCGGCATTCCGTTCATCGCCACGCTGCCGTCCGCCACCAATATCTTCGTGACGCCGCTGTTACAGGCGCGCATCGACGGCTCGCCGCTCGTCGTGAAGGGCCGCACGAAGCCGTTCGCTCAGTCGCGCGAATCGGAGATCGCGCTGTCGCTCGACGGTCTCGACGTGCCGCAGATGGCGTCCTACGCGCCGGCCTCGGTGCCCGTCGCGGTGAAAAGCGGCAAGCTTTCGACGGAGCTCAACGTGCGTTTCGCAATCGCGGGCGATACGCCGACGATCCGCATCGACGGCACCGCCGATCTCGCCGATCTCGCCGTCACCGACAAGAGCAACGCGCCGCTCGTCGCCGCCCGCGCGCTGCATGTGAAGATCGCGAATGCCGAGCCGCTGCGCGACATCTATCACCTCGACGAAGTGACGCTGTCGAATCCGGATGTGCATCTCGCGCGCGATTCGGCGGGCGAGCTGAACGTGCAGAAGCTCGCGGGTCCCCCGCCGAAGCCCGCAGGAAGCAAGGCGCAGGACGATGCGAGGAAGGAAGCGCCGCCGCTCGACCTGGCGATTCGCCATCTGGCCATCAGCGACGGCAGGATCGCCCTCGACGACCAGTTGCTCAAGCAGCGCGTGAAAGGCGCGTTGACCGGTCTCGCGGTGACGCTCGACGGTTTCTCGACGCTCGCGAAGACGCCCGCGCGCTACACGCTCAAGACCGCGTTCGACAAGGGCGGCGCGCTCGACGCATCCGGCAACGTGACGCTCGCCGCGAAAACGGCCGACGCGAAGCTCGCGCTCAACGCCCTCGCGCTGCCGCCGTTGCAGCCGTATCTCGCGAACGTGATGGCCGCGCGCGTGACGAGCGGCACGCTCGGCGCGAACCTGCCGGTTTCGGTCGACTGGGGCAAGCCGGACGGCGGCGTGCAGGTCGGCGCGGGCGAGGTGAAGCTCGATTCCCTCACGCTCGCGCCCAATGCGAACGGCGTCGCGCCGATCAAGCTCGCGTCGGCGGCGGCGAAGATCGCGAAGGTCGATGTGTCCGGGCGCAACGCGTCGCTCGACAGCGTGCAGCTGAGCGGCCTCGCGCTCGATGCGACGCGCCGCAAGGACGGCAGCATCGATCTCGCCGAGCTCGCCGGCCCGCACGAGGCCGCGCCCGAGCAGACCGCCACGCGCAAGATTCAGAAGGCGCAGGAGGCGGGGCCGGCGTGGCGCTACCAGATCGGACAGATCTCGCTGGACAACGCATCCGCCAATGTCGTCGACGAGACGCCCGCGCGGCCCGTCAAGCTGCGCGTCGCGCCGCTCGCGGTCAGTGTCCGGCAGTTCAGCGACGATCTCACGAAGCCGCTCGCCGTCGACGGCAAGCTCACGCTGAACGGCAAGGGGGCGCTCGCGATCGGCGGCAGCGTTACGGTGAGCCCGCTCAAGCTCGCGTTGCACGTGAAGGGCGATCAGGTCGATGCGTCCGCGTTCGAGCCGTATTTCGGCGACAAGCTCAAGGTCGAGATCGCGAGCGCCAGCCTGAACGCGAACGGCGACGTGGCGATGTCGGGCAGCGGCAAGACGCTTGCGGCGTCGTACAAGGGCGACGTATCGCTCACCGACGTGCGCATGGTCGACAAGCCGACCAACGACCGCTTCGCGGGCTGGAAGCTGCTCGGGTTGACCAGCGTGAAGGTGAGCTACGACGCGCGCGGCACGGATGTCGACGCGGCGCGCGTGACCTTCGCGAACTTCTACGGCCGCGTGCTGCTCGATTCGCAAGGCAGGCTGAACCTGAAGGGCGTGGTGGCGAACGACAGCGACACCACGCAACCCGTGACCCGCGAAAAGGCCGAGGCCGGCGCGCCGCCCGCCCCGAGCGCGCCCGCCGCGCCGGCGAAGACCGCGGAAAAATCCGGGCCGCCGGTCAACATGCGCTTCGGGCAACTGGTGCTGCAAAACGGCCGCGTGACGTACACGGACAACTTCATCAAGCCGAATTACACGGCGAATCTCGTCGCGATCAACGGCACGATCGGCGCGTTCGGAACGCATTCGACGACGCCCGCGCCCGTCGACGTTTCCGCGAAGCTCGCGGCGAACGGGCCGGTATCGATCAAGGGGCAGGTCAACCCGCTGATCGACAAGCCCGCGCTCGATCTGACGGCGAGCGCGCACGGCGTCGAGCTGACGAATCTCACGCCGTATTCGGCGAAGTACGCGGGCTATCCGATCACGAAGGGCAAGCTCAACGTCGATCTGCACTACATGCTCGCCGACAACAAGCTCACCGCGAACAATCACTTGTTCATCGATCAGTTGACATTCGGCGATCACATCGACAATCCGACGGCGACGAAGCTGCCGGTGCGGCTCGCGGTGTCGCTGTTGAAGAACTCGCGCGGCGAGATCGACGTGAACATTCCGATTTCCGGGTCGCTGGACAATCCGCAGTTCTCGATCGGCGGGCTCGTATGGCAGGCGATTCTGAACCTCGTGCAGAAGGCGGTGACCGCGCCGTTCACGCTGCTCGCGCATGCGTTCGGCGGGGGCGGCGAGGATCTCAACTTCATCGAGTTCAATGCGGGTTCGGCCGATCTGAACGACGCCGCGCAGAAGAAGCTCGACGCGATCGCGAAGGCGCTGGCGGACAAGCCGTCGGTCAGCATGGACGTGATGGGCCGGGTCGATCCGAAAACGGACGAGCCGGCCTTGCGTTCCGCGTGGGTGGACAGCCAGGTGAAGCGCGCGAAGGTGCGCGACATGTCGAGCAATGGCGAGAACGTGGACTGGTCGACGATCAAGGTGTCGGACGCCGACTACGACAAGTATCTGACGAAGGTGTACAAGTCGGCGGACTTCAAGAAGCCGACCAACTTCATCGGCATGACGAAGACGCTGCCCGACGCGGACATGAAGGCCGCGCTGACGCAGAACGCGCCGGTGGATCAAGGTTCGTTGCGCGATCTCGCGCAGCGGCGCGCGCAGGCGGTGCAGGAGTATTTCGACGGGAAGATCGACAGCAAGCGGATTTTCGTCGTCGCGCCGAAGCTGAATGCGGACGACATCAAGGACAAGGGGGCGGGGAGCAGGGTGGACCTGGGGTTGAAGTGAAACGCGTTAGCCGTCTGGACGATCTGGATGAACAGGGAAACGAAAACTAGTATCGGTGACACCGGTAATCCGAAAGAGAACGGGAGTCAGCCGATGGGAACACCGTATGAGAAGGACGTGGTGGCGTGGGCCAGGGAACAGGCCGCGCTGCTGCGTGCAGGGAAGCTTGCGGCCATCGATATCGAGCACATTGCTGAGGAAATCGAGGACGTGGGCAAGAGTGAGCAGCGGGAACTGGTGAGCAGAATGTCGGTATTGCTCGCGCATTTGTTGAAGTGGCGGTATCAGCCGGAGCGGCGTGGCAAGAGCGGGATGAACACGATACGGACGCAGCGAAAGGAAGTCATGTTCGTATTGCGTGAGGCGCCCAGCCTCAAGGTCAACTTCGATGACGCAGAATGGATCGACCTGGTGTGGTCCAAGGCCCGGAATCAGGCGGAAGCCGAGACGGGGATGGATTTCGATACGTTTCCGGGGCTCTGTCCGTGGCCGATGTTGATGGTCCTCGACACGGAATTTGCTCCTGACTAGTCGCCCGTGCACGAGCCAATTGGCTTGCGCCTCTCATGCCGCGTCACGGCCGTAACGGGCGCAAGCACACCTCAATGCGCCCCCGCCGCCGCACCCCCGCCTCCGCCCTTCGCCACCTTCGTAATCCAGATCAGCGGAATGATCAGAATGAAGATCACGGCCGAAATGAGGAAGATATCGTTGAGCCCCATCATCGCGGCTTGCGAATTGACGGTGAAATTGAACATCCCGCGCGCCTGCGCCTCGCTGACATCGAGCGTCGATTGGGACATCCCGAGCGATTGCAGGAACGCAGGGTTGTAGATATTCGCCTGCTCGGTGAGCCGCTCGTGATGCAGCGCGATGCGGTCGTCCCACGCATTGCCCGCGAGCGAGGTCCCGACCGCGCCGCAAAACACCCGCACGAAGTTCGACAGGCCCGCCGCCGCCGGAATCTTCGATGGCGGCAAGCCAGACAGCACGATCGCCGTGAGCGGCACGAAGAACATCGCCATCGGGATGCCTTGCAGGAGCGTCGGCAGCACGAGATGCCACGTGTCGACCTCGATCACGTATTTCGAGCGCATCCAGAACACGAAGGCGAAGCCGATGAAGGCCATCGTCGCGATGATGCGCGCATCGCTGCGCGGCAGAACCTTGCCCATGACAGGGGCCAGGATCACGGCGAAGATGCCGAGCGGCGCGGTGACGAGCCCCGCATCGATGGATCGATAGTTCAGGTACTGCTGCATCCACTGCGGCAGCAGCACGAGATTGCCGAAGAACACGCCATAGGCGACGGAAATTGCCACCGTCCCGCCGAAGAAGTTGCGCCCGGTGAAGAGCCGCAGATCGATCACGGGATTCGGGTCCGTCAATTCCCAGACGACGAAGAACGAGAACGCGATCACCGCGACGATCGCCAGCACGACGATCACCGGTGACGAGAACCAGTCGAGGTCGCGCCCCTTGTCGAGCATGATCTGCAGTGACGCGACCCACGAGACGAGCAGCAAGAGGCCGATGACGTCGATCGGCGCCTTTCTCGTCGGCGTTTCGCGACTGCGATAGATGATCCACGTCACCCCCGCGGCGAAGATGCCCACCGGAATGTTGATGTAGAAGATCCACGACCACGAATAGCTGTCCGTGATCCAGCCGCCGAGCGCGGGACCGGCGATCGGGCCGACGGTCGCGGTCATCGCCCAGAGAGAGAGCGCCATCGACGATTTTTCCTTCGGATACGAGCCGAGCAGGATCGCCTGCGACAGCGGAATCAGCGGCCCGGCGACCGCGCCCTGCAGCACGCGCGCGAACAGCAGCACCGGCAGAGTGGGCGCGAGGCCGCACAGCCACGACGACAGCACGAACATCAGGATCGCGCCGATGAACAGGCGCACCTGGCCGAGCCGTTGCGTGAGCCAGCCGGTCAGCGGAATCGACACGGCGTTCGACGCCGCGAACACGGTGATGACCCAGGTGCCCTCGTTCACGGACACGCCGAGGTTGCCGGAGATCGTCGGAATCGCGACGTTGGCAATAGACGAATCCAGCACGTTCATGAAGGTCGCGAGCGCCACCGCGAAAGTGGCGAGGACGAGCTGGCCGCCTGCGAGCGGCGGGGGCGGTGCGGCGGCGGCGGGGCTGGACGTCGTCGGCGTGCTCATGCGGCTCCCATGCTTGAGGCCGCAGTATCGCGCTGGGCGCGCCGCGGCCGAAGAAGGTCAAGTCGCCAGTGTGCCTGTGCTCAAAAAAAGCTGCAGAGCCGAACGGCCGAGGGCCGCGCATCGATCCTTTCGAAAGACGTAACTGGAGCGGCACGAAGAGATCGATTTTGGCGATCCCGTCGGCACGGAATGGGGCGGGCCGGAAGATCCGACGCGTGAGGGTTTCGCGAGACCGTCGCTGACGAGGAACTCGACGCGGCGAAATACGCGATTCGTGCCTTTCTGCAACTGTGAGGATAGGCGCGCGGCAACTTTGCAGCCGCGCCCTCGACCCCTCACTTCGCCGAAATATCGATATTTCCCAGATACTTCTTCGCGTACTTGTCGATGGTTCCGTCCGCCTTGACCTTCTCGATCGCCGCATTGAGCTTGGCCTTGAGCGCATCGTCGCCCTTGCGCACGCCATAGGCGATGCCGCTGCCGAGAATCTTGTCGTCCCGCACCGGCGCGCCGACGAACGCGAAGCCCTCGCCGTCCGGCTTCGACAGGAAGCCGCTTTGTCCCGCCGGCGAGAGCACGAGCGTCCCGTCCAGACGCCCGGACTTCAGATCCGCGTACACCTGGTTCTGATCCTGATACGGCACGACCTTCACGCCTTCGTTTTCCCAGTGCGCCTTGGCGAAGGTCTCCTGAATCGAGCCCTGCAGCACGCCCACGCTCTTGCCTTTCAGCGATGCCGCCGTCGGCTCCAGGCCGCTGCCTTTCTTCGCGATCAGCTGCGTCGGCACGCGATACACGACCGTCGTGAAGTCGATCGCCTGGCGGCGTTGCTCGGTCGCGTTCATCGCGGAGTTGATCGCGTCGAACTTGCGGCCCTGCAGCGCGGGAATCAGTCCGTCGAACGAGGTCTCGACCCACTTGCACTGCATCTTCGCGGCGGCGCACACGGCATTGCCGACGTCGATGTCGAGCCCCTGAAGCTCGCCCGTCGACGACTTCGATTCGAACGGCGGATATTGCGCTTCCAGCCCGAAGCGCAGGGTGTCGGCGGCGAGCGCCGCGCCGCTGGCGAACGTGCATGCAAGGAACAATGCGCTGGCGATGTGGTTCAGTTTCATCGTGTTGGTCTCCAGGAAATCGTCAGATCGAGCGAAGGCGGCGCGCGCCTTCGATGAGCGTGTCGTCGTCCTTCGCGAAGGAGAGACGGATCAGGCGGTTGTCGGTGCCGTCGGTGTAGAACGCCGACAGCGGAATGGTCGCCACGCGCGCTTCGCGGATCAGGCGCAGCACGAAATCGCTGTCGGACTCGTTCGAGATCGCGTCGTAACGCGCCAGCATGAAGAAGCTGCCCGCGCTCGGCAACAACTCGAAGCGCGAGCCCTCGAGCGATTCGGCGAGCAGATCGCGCTTGTGCTGATAGAACGGGCCGAGATTCAGATAGCTCGATTCGTCCGCAAGCGCTTCTGCGAAGGCCATCTGCATCGGGGTATCGGCGGAAAAGGTCATGAACTGGTGGACCTTGCGGATCTCGGCCGTCAGCGCCGCGGGCGCGAGACAGTAGCCGACGCGCCAGCCCGTCACGTGATACGACTTGCCGAACGACGACACGATCACGCTGCGCTCGGCCAGCTCCGGATAGCGCGCCATGCCGTGATGCAGCGCGCCGTCGAACACGACGTGCTCGTAGACCTCGTCGGACAGCACGATGATCTTCGTGTCGCGCGTTAGCGCCGTGAGGCGCTCGATGTCGGCGGACGTGAAGGCGCTGCCGGTCGGGTTGTGGGGCGAGTTGACGAGGATCATGCGCGTCTTCGGCGTGATCGCGGCGGCGACCTCGTCCCAGTCGATGCGGAAATCCTCCGCCGAGAGCTTGATCGCGACGGGCGTCGCGCCTTGCAACTGCACGATCGGCGCATAGCTGTCGAACGACGGCTCGAAGTAGATCACTTCGTCGCCGGGATGCACGAGCGCGCTGATCGTCGCGTACAGGCCTTCGCTCGCGCTCGCGACCACGGTGATTTCCGTGCCCGGATCGTACTGTGCGCCATAGAGCTTGTGCGTCTTCACGGCGATCGCCTCGCGCAGCGCGAGCACGCCCGACATCGGCGAGTACTGGTTATGTCCTGCCCGCATGGCTCGCTCGACGCCTTCGATCAGCTTCGGATCGCACGCGAAGTTCGGCGCGCCCTGCGAGAGGTTGAGCGCGTGATGCTCCTCGGCTAATTGGCCGATGACGGTAAAAATGGTCGTACCGACTTTCGGCAGCTTCGACTCGGGAATACAGGCGCTTTGCACGACGGGTGGTCTCCGGAATGGCGGTTCGACGATTGCACTCGTCGATTCAACCGCAGCAATAAAGCGCGGACAATCGAAACTTTGTCATACTAGCCATGCTTGCAGATCATGGCTACATGCGAAAAACCCGATGAAACCGCTTCCTTCCCTCGACGTACTCAAAACCTTTCTGGTCGTCGCCCAGAAGCTGAATTTCACGCGCGCGGCCGAGGTGCTGAACGTGACGCAGGGCGCGGTCAGCCGCCAGATCGCGGGGCTGGAGGCGCATCTCGGCTATGCGCTCTTCGCGCGGCAGGCGCGTGGGCTCGCGCTGACGCACCACGGCGCGCTGCTCATCGCGCCCTTGCAGCAGGCGTTCGCGCAGATCGACGATGCCCTCGCGAAAGGCGGCGCGCAATCCGGCATTTTGCGCGTGAAGTGCCCGACCTGCGCGATGCGCTGGGTGCTGCCGCGCGTCATCCGCCTGCAGAACGAGCGGCCGGAACGGGTGGTGGAGGTGACGGCGTCGGTGTCGCACGGCGTCGAATTCAATGCCGAGCAGTTCGATGCGGCCATTGTTTTCGGCAGCCTGCCGTCGCTCAAGGGCGTGAGCGTGCATCATCTTTTCGATGAAGTGCTGACGCCGGTGTGCGCGCCGGAATTGTGGAAGCCAAAGAAAAACACCCCGCCGACCCCCGACGATCTCGCCGGCAAGACGCTGCTTCATCCCACGCGCGACCGCCGCGACTGGCTTTTGTGGCTCGGCGCGTACGGCTACGCCGGCCTGCCGTCGACGAAAGCACAGCATTTCGACACGCTCGATCTGGCGATTTCCTCGGCGATGCAGGGCCTGGGCGTGACGATCGGCGACGTCTCGTTGATCGAGGAAGACTTGCGCGCGAAGCGCGTGATCGCGCCGTTCCCGCTGTGCGTGCCGAGCGGCGCGGCCTATTACCTGGTTTATCCGGACCGGCCCGCGCCGTCGCCCGCGTTGCAGCAATTCGCGCAATGGCTGGGCGACGAGGCGGCGCGGACGCGCAAGCGACTGCAGGCCTACACGCACGCCGCGCAGGCCTGAGGCGTCTTCACATGCCGTGCTTGGTCACGACCGACTCCCACTGTCCGTTCTTCACCTGATACAGCGTCGACGACGCGTTCTTCAGCGCGCCGTTGCTGTCGAACGCGATCGGCCCGGTGATGCCCTCGAACTTGTTGGAGTTAAGCACCGGCCGGTAGACCTTCGGATCGATGGAGCTGGCCTTCTGCATCGCGTTGATGGCGGCCCACGCGGCGTCGTAGCCGAACGGCGCATACGACAGGATCGCGACGCCGAAGCGCTTCTGGAACTTGTCGCTGAACGCCTTGCCCTCGGGCAGCTTGTCGAGCGGGCTGCCGTATTCCCAAGCCTGCGCGCCCTCGGCGGCGTCGCCGGCGAGCTTCAGGAAATCGGCGTCCATCACGCCGCCGCCGCCCACGAACTGCGCGTTCATGCCGAGCTGCTTCATCCGCTTGACGACCGCCGCCGCCTGCCGGTCGAGGCCGCCGAAGAAGATCAGGTCGGCATTGGTCGCCTTGATGCGCGTCAACTGCGCGCTGAAATCGACAGTCTGGTTGTCGCTGTACTCGCGCGAGACGATCGTGCCGCCCTTGGCTTTGACCGCCTTCTCGAACTCGTCGGCCTCCCCCTGGCCGAAGGCCGTGCGATCGTCGATGATCGCGATGCGCTTCGCCTTGGTGGTCGACACCGCGTAGACGCCCGCGTTGCCCGCGTTCTGCGCGTCGCTCGAAATCACCGTGAAGACGTTCTCCAGGCCGCGCGTCGTGATGGTCGGGTTGGTCGCCGCGGGATCGATCATCGGGATGCCCGCGGTGTTGTAGATCGGCGACGCCGGCAGCGTCGTGCCCGAATTGAAGTGGCCGACCACGACCGCCACGCCGTCGTCGACGAGCTTCTGCGCCGCCTGCACGCCGATGCGCGGGTCGGCCTGATCGTCTTCCGCGTGAATCTCGAACTTCGCCGTCTTCCCGCCGATGGTCATCTTCTTCGCGTTGGCTTCGTCGAGCGCGAGCTGCACGCCGTTCTGGAGGTCCTTCCCATATCCCGCATTCGCGCCGGTGAGCGGCGCGGCGAAACCGACTTTCACCGTGAGGTCTTCAGCGGACGCCGAAAGCGGCACGGCGCCGAGCGCGGCAGTGGCGCAAGCCACCAGCCATGCCAGAGGTTGGGTACGGATGCGCATGGTTTCCTCTCCTTTTTGGTTTGGCAATCGAATGGAACACGACCGGTTCAGCGCCGGCAAGACGGACTTGCCCTCAAGTGTCCGAACATTCGGACGGTGAAAGCACCCGTTTGGCGTGCGGTCCGGTGCAGGCGGCGAACATGCGCAATTTAGGGAGCCAATTTCGGCGCGTCTTGGTGTTTAGTCGCGCTGGACATGCGGATTTCGGCATAGGCCCGAAATCTCGCGATCGCACGTCCGGGGCGGCTTCGGGCATTTCGGGGCCCGGCCGCGCGCGACGATTCGCGCCAATGCGCCGCGCGGTCCATCGCGCCGATTGAAATTCCCCCGCTTGACAAAGTGCATATGCACTTATATGCTGCGAGGCATGACTTCCAACTCTTCTCCTCTGGATTGCAACTGCTTTGCGATCCGACAGGCCGCGCGTTACGTGTCGCAGATGTACGAGCGGCATCTGAACGTGGTGGGCATCACGTCGGCGCAGTTCACGATCATCGCCGCGATCGGCCGCAAGCCGGGCGTGCAGATGGCGGAGCTCGCCGAGCAGATGGTGATGGACCGCACCACGCTCGTGCGTGCGCTTAAGCCTTTGCAGCGCGATGGCATCGTCGAGGCGGCGCAGGAAACGCCCAGTTCGCGCGCGGTCGGCCTGCGGCTGACGGCGTCGGGCAAGGAAACGCTCGCGAAGGCATCGGCGCAGTGGCGCGCGGCGCAGGCGGAATTCGAAGCGAAGTTCGGCGAGAAACGCGCGAAGGCATTGCGCAAGTCGCTGTTCGAACTGACGACGATGGAGTGAGTGGAGCACAGCAGGCTCGCGCGACGCGGGCCTTTGTTTCGGCATCTAAAGTGCATATGCACTGAATTCGGAGCACACCATGCAGATCGAAGGAAAAGTCGTACTCGTCACCGGCGCGAATCGCGGTCTCGGCAGGCAATTTGCGAAATCGCTGCTGAAGGCGGGCGCGGCGAAGGTTTATGCCGCCGCGCGTGATCCCGGGAGCGTCGATGTTCCCGGCGTCGAAGCCATCCGCCTCGACGTGACGAACGCCGCCGATATCGCCGAAGCGGCGGCCACGTACACCGACGTCCAGGTGATCGTCAACAACGCGGGCGCGACCACGCGCGGCCTGCTCGTCGATCCGGCCTCGACGCAGGGCATCCGCGAGCTGCTCGAGATCAACGCCTTCGGCCCGATCGCGCTGACGCAGGCATTCGCGCCCGTGCTGAAGAAGAATGGCGGCGGCGCGGTCATCAATATCCTGTCGGTCTTGAGCTGGGTCTCGTTGCCGGCGGGCGGCGCGTATCACATCTCGAAAGCGGCGGCGTGGGCGGCCACCAACGCGCTGCGCGAGGAGCTGCGCGAGCAGGGCACGCTCGTCGTGGCGGCGCATCCCGGCTACATCGACACCGACATGACCGCGCAAGTCACCGCGCCAAAGTCGACGCCCGAGCACGTGGTGAACCAGGTGCTCGCCGCGGTGGAGAAGAATCAGGAAGAAGTGCTCGTCGACGACACCGGCCGCGCCGTCAAGCAGTCGCTCTCGACCGGCGCGCCGCTTTATCTCACCGGCATTCCGCGCTGATCGGAGCATCGTCATGTTTTCGCAAGACATCGTGTTGTGTCATCCCGTGCGCACGGCGATCGGCGCGTTCAACGGCTCGCTGAAGGACACGCCCGCCGTCGATCTGGGCGCGGCCGCAATCGCGGAAACGCTGCGGCGCGCGGGCAGCGCGGTCGATCCGGCCGCGCTCGATTCAGTCGTGTTCGGCAACGTGATCCAGGCGGGCAACCGCATGAATCCGGCGCGCCAGGCGGCGGTCGGCGGCGGCGTGCCGGTTCCGGTGCCCGCGCTGACGGTCAACCGCGTGTGCGGCTCGGGCGCGCAGGCCATCGCGACGGCGGCGACCGAGATCGCGGCGGGCGTCGCGCGGCTTGTCGTCGCGGGCGGCATGGAGAACATGGACCGCGCGCCGTATCTGCTCGAAGGCGGGCGTCACGGCTATCGCATGGGGAACGCGCAGATCCACGACAGCATGCTGCGCGACGGCCTCGTCGATGCGTTCTCGGGCGCGCATTCGGGCTGGCACACGGAAGATCTCGTGGCGCAGCTGGATATCACGCGCGAGGCGCAGGATCGCTGGGCCGAACGTTCGCAACAGCTTTTCGCGGCGGCGCAGCGGGACAATGCGTTCGATGCGGAGATCGTCGGCATCGACGTGAAAAAGGGCAAGGAAACGGTCGTGTTCGCGCGCGACGAGCAGCCGCGTCCCGACACAACCCTCGCGACGCTCGCGAAGCTGCGCCCGGCGTTCCGTCCCGACGGAACGATCACGGCAGGCAACGCGCCGGGGCTGAACAGCGGCGCATCCGCCATGATCGTGACGAGCCGCAGGGAAGCCGACGCACGCGGCATCGAGCCGTTCGTGCGGCTGGCGGCATTCGGCGTGGCGGCGGTCGAGCCGGGCATGTTCGGGCTCGGTCCGGTGCCCGCGGTGCGGCAGGCGCTCGAGCGCGCGGGATGGTCGCTCGGCGAGGTGGAGCGCTTCGAGATCAACGAAGCCTTCGCGGCGGTGCCGATCGCGGTGGCGAAGACGCTCGGCGTGCCGGAGGACATCGTCAATGTGGAGGGCGGGGCGATCGCGCACGGGCATCCGATCGGCGCGACCGGCGCGGTGCTCACGACGCGCCTCGCCCACGCGATGCGCCGCGATGGCGTGAAGCGCGCGATCGTCACGCTGTGCATCGGCGGCGGGCAGGGTATCGCGCTGGCGCTGGAAAGGGTGGCGTAAGCGATCGGGACGAGCCGGCGGGAAACCGCCGGCCTTTGCGCTTACTTCTTGCCTGCGTTCTTCTGCATCTCGTCGAAGCCGGCCGCGGCTTCCTTCACGTCCGGCGGGAAGTCGTCCATTTCCTGCACCTGCCGGATTTCGATGATCTCGTTGTCCGAACCCGGACAACGCTTCGCCCATTCGATCGCCTCTTCGCGCGACTTGACCTGAATCATCCAGTAGCCGCCGAGCACTTCCTTCGCCTCGGCGAACGGGCCATCGGTCACGCGCGGCTTGCCGCCCTCGAACGTGACGCGCGCGCCCATCGACGGCGGATGCAGCCCGTCGAGCGCGAGCAGCACGCCCGCCTTCTGCAGCTCCTCGTTGTACTTCATCATCGCGGCGACGGCTTCCGCGCTCGGCATTGCGCCCGGTTCCGCGCTTTCGTAGCCGCGCGGGATCATCAGCATCATGAATCGCATGGGGTTTGCTCCTCGAGTTGGATGGTTCGGTCGAGCGTAATTGTGCCCGCTCACACCTTACGACGAGCAACAACGGACGAGATCGACACATGCGTGTGAAATTCTGTCCTAAGCGTTTGTCCCTAGTCGATTGCAGTTGCCTTCGGGCCTCGTCCGATCAAATAATGTAATCCATTACATCTCGATCGCCGCAAGCGACGCTGAGCATGTCGGATACGGTTCGTCCACGCGAGGAAGTATCGATTGCCGACGTCGCCCAGCGGGCGGGCGTGTCGGTCGCCACGGTGTCGCGCGTGCTCAACGGCCACACGAACGTTCGCGAGGCGACGCGCGAAAAAGTCCTCGTGGCGGTCGCGACGAGCGGCTATCGCATCAACGAGCTCGCGCGCAATCTGCGCACGGCGGAAAGCCGGCTGCTGCTCACGATGGTCCCCGACTTCGGCAACCCGTTCTACGCGGCGATCGTGCGCGGCATCGACAGCGTCGCGCGCCAGAACGGCTACTTCATGCTGTTGTGCGATACCGGCGCGGACCCCTTGCGCGAGCGAAGCTATTTCGATCTTCTGCGCGGCCGCCGCGCCGACGGCGCCATCTGCCTCGATCCCGCCGCCGTGCAGAAAGCGCTCGCCGAGGAAGCCTCGACGCTGCCATGGGTCGCATGCTGCGAGTTCGATCCGGCCGCGGGCGTGCCGTATGTCGGCATCGACAATCATCGCGCGGCGGGCGATGTCGTGCGCTATCTGACGGCCAAGGGTCATGACCGCATCGCGCTGATCAACTCCGGGCAGGGCTATCTGTATGGACGGCAGCGGCTCGCGGGTTATCGCGACGCGCTGAAGGACGCGGGCATCGAGCCGCATCCCGCCTGGCTGATCGAGCTTGACAGCCTCGACTACGACGCGGGCGAACGCGCGGCGGCGCAACTCGCCGCACTCGGCGACGCCAGGCCGACCGCCGTGTTCGCGGTATCGGACACGCTCGCCATCGGCGTGATGAACGGTATTCGCGGCGCGGGCTTGCGCGTGCCGGACGACGTCGCCGTCGTCGGCTTCGACGATATCGCGGTGGCCGCGCATGTCGATCCGCCGCTCACGACCGTCTCTCAGCCAATGCAGCTGCTCGGCGAAACCGCCGCCGGCTTGCTGCTCAAGCGCCTGCGCGATCCGCGCGCGGAGGTGCCGGGCGTGCTGCTGCCGCATCGTCTGATTCGGCGAAGGAGCGCGTGACGATGAGTCTTGCCGTGCGCTTCCAGGGAATCGAAAAACAGTTCGGGCCGGTGCGCGTGCTGCACGGCGTGAGCTTCGATATCGCGCCGGGGCGCATCTACGGCCTGCTCGGCGAGAACGGCGCGGGCAAATCCACGTTGATGAAGATTCTCGCGGGCTACGAGCGCGCGAACGCGGGCGAGCTTTACATCGACGAACGAAAGTGCGACTTCGCGAGCTCGCGCGACGCCGAGCATGCGGGCATCGTGCTGATTCATCAGGAACTGAATCTGGCGGATCACCTGAGCATCGTGCAGAACATGTTTCTCGGCCACGAGCTGAGGAAAGGCTTCTTCCTCGACGAGCCCGCGATGCGCCAGGCGGCCCGCGCGCGGCTGACCGACGTCGGTCTGCACAAGCATCCGGATACGAAGGTGCGCGATCTGATCGTCGCGGAGAAGCAGCTCGTGGAGATCGCAAAGGCGATGCTGCGCGATGCGCGCCTGCTCATCATGGACGAGCCGACCGCGACGCTCACGCCAGCGGAGACCCAGCGCCTGTTCGGGCTGATGGCGCGTCTGAAGGACGCTGGCACGACCATCGTCTATATCTCGCACAAGCTGGACGAAGTCGAGCGCGTGACCGACGAAGTGATCGTGATGCGCGATGGCCGCTTCGTCGCGCGCGCGCCGACCGGGGAGCTCACGCGCCAGCAGATGGCGAACCTGATGGTCGGCCGCGAGGTTTCCGACATGTTCCCGGACAAGCCCGCGCTCGCCGACGATGCCCCCGTCGCATTCAACGTCGAGGAGGCGTCGGTGCCGGGCTGGGCGCACGACGTGAGCTTCTCCGTGCGGGAAGGCGAAGTGTTCGGCTTCGCGGGTCTCGTCGGCGCGGGGCGCACGGAGCTGTTCGAGGCGCTCGTGGGCTTGCGGCCGTTGAGTGCGGGACGCATCGTCGTGAACGGAGAAACGGTCAGGCTGAGGAATCCGCGCGACGCGATGCGCCGCGGCCTCACTTACCTGAGCGAAGACAGAAAAGGACGCGGCCTGCACGTCGACATGGCGCTGAAGGACAACCTCACGATGATGACGCTGGAACGCTACGCGCATCCGCTCGTTGACACCCGCGCGGAACGCGGCGCGCTGGCGGTCGCGGTGCAGGACTTCGGCATCCGCACGGGCAATGTCTCGATCCGCGCGCGCATGCTTTCGGGCGGCAACCAGCAGAAGCTCGCGCTCGCGAAATTCCTGCATCCCGACCCGCGCGTGATCGTGCTCGACGAGCCCACGCGCGGCGTCGATGTCGGCGCCAAGCGCGACATCTATTTCCTGATTCATCGACTCGCCGCCGAGGGCCGCGCAGTGATCGTGATTTCCTCCGAACTGATCGAACTGATCGGGCTGTGCCACCGCGTCGCGGTGATGCGCGCGGGCGAGCTCGTCGCGACGCTCGGCATGGATCTTTTGACCGAAGAGAGGTTGATCGCGCATGCGACCGGCACACACTGAAGACATCGAAAGCGAGAGCCGCCTCTCCACCGCTGCGCGCTTTCTGTTCGGCGTCGGGCCGCTGATCGGGCTGATCGTGCTGTGCATCGGCGGCACGCTGCTCAACAGCGACTTCGCCACCCTGGACAACGCCATGAACGTGCTCACGCGCACGTCGTTCATCGGCATCATCGCGGTGGGCATGACGTTCGTGATCATCTCGGGCGGCATCGATCTGTCCGTCGGCTCGATGGCCGCGCTGATCGCGGGCAGCATGATCTACATGATGAACGGATTCATGCAGGGCTTTCACGGGCATGCGGTGCCGCCGCTTCTGATCATCGCGCTGGGCATCGTGCTCGCGCTTCTGCTCGGCGCGTTGTTCGGCTTCGCGCATGGCGTGCTCGTGACGAAGGGGCGTATCGAGCCGTTCATCGTCACGCTCGGCACGCTCGGCATCTTCCGCGCGTTGCTCACGTGGCTCGCGGACGGCGGCGCGCTCACGCTCGACAATTCGCTAGCCGATCTTTACGGGCCTGTCTATTACGCGAGCCTGTTCGGCGTGCCGGTGCCGATCTGGGTGTTTCTGATCGTCGCGGCGGGCGGCGCGATCGTGCTGAATCGCACGGTGTACGGCCGGCATGTGCAGGCGATCGGCTCGAACGAACAGGTCGCGCGCTATGCGGCCATTCGCGTGGATCGCGTGAAGATCGTCACATATGTCCTGCTCGGGCTGTGCGTCGCGGTGGCGACCATTCTTTACGTGCCGCGCCTGGGGTCAGCCACGCCGACGACCGGCCTGCTGTGGGAACTCGAAGCGATCGCCTCCGTCGTGGTCGGCGGGACCGCCCTGAAGGGCGGAGAAGGACGGGTGATCGGCACGGTCATCGGCGCGATTCTGCTTTCGGTCATCAACAACATTCTGAACCTGACGAGCATCATCAGCGTGTATCTGAACGCGGCGGTGCAGGGCGCCGTGATCATCCTCGTAGCCTTTTTGCAGCGCGGTCGTCGTTAGCCGGAAATCCACAAGACAAGGAGACATCGTCATGAAGAACCTGTTTCGCGCGCTCGGCGCGCTGACGCTCGCGGCAAGCGCGTTTGCCGTGACAACCCCCGCATCCGCCGCCGACAAGGTCGTGCTCGGCGTCGCGATTCCAACGGCGGACCATGGCTTCACGGGCGGCATCGTCTGGTGGGCCAACGAGGCGAAGAAGGAGCTGGAGAAGGCGCATCCGGATCTGAAGGTGATCGTGAAGACGGCGGGCACCGCGCCCGAGCAGGCGAACCAGTTGCAGGATCTCGTCACGGTCAACAAGATCAACGCGCTCGTGATCTTTCCGCAGGAATCGGCTTCGCTTACACAACCGGTGGCGCAGGTGAAGAAGAAGGGCGTGTATGTGACGGTGGTCGACCGCGGCCTCACCGACACCAGCGCTCAGGATGCCTACGTCGCCGGCGACAACACCGCGTTCGGCAAGATTCCGGCCGAATATCTCGCGAAGGCGCTGAACGGCAAGGGTGACATCGTCGCGCTGCGCGGCATTCCGACGACGCTCGACAACGAGCGCTGGACCGCGTTCGAAGGCGTGATGAAGCAGTATCCCGACATCAAGATACTCGATGCGAAGTATGCCAACTGGAACCGCGACGACGCCTTCAAGGTGATGCAGGACTATTTGACGCGCTTCAAGCACATCGACGCCGTCTGGGCCGCCGACGACGACATGATGGTCGGCGTGCTGAAGGCGATCGACCAGGCGAAGCGCACGGATATCAAGGAAGTGTTCGGCGGCGCGGGATCGAAGGAAGCGGTGAAGCGCATCATGGACGGCGACAAGCTCGTGAAGGCCGACGTGTCGTACTCGCCGAAGTTCATCTACGACGCGATCAAGCTGACCGCCGAGGCGCGCCTGAAGGGCGACAAGCTGCCTCCGACGACGATCATCCCGTCGGTGCTCATCACCAAGGAAAACGCCAAGCAGTTCTACTACCCGAACTCGCCGTTCTGACGCATGAGGGCCGGTCAGCCGGCTCTCGCTGTTCTTACATAGAGGCGAAAGATGAAGACCATCAAGGGCCCCGCGATTTTTCTCGCGCAGTTCATGGGCAATCAGGCGCCGTTCGATACGCTTGCGAATCTCGCGGCATGGGCGGGTTCGCTGGGCTACGAGGGCATACAGATCCCCGCCGATCCGCGCCTGATCGACCTGGAGAAAGCCGCATCGAGCGATGCGTACTGCGACGAGATCCGCCGCACCGTCGAGGATGCGGGCGTGGCGATCACCGAATTGTCGACGCATCTGCAAGGGCAGCTGATCGCGGTGCATCCGGCTTACGACACGTTGTTCGATGGCTTCGCGGCGCCGCATGTGCGCGGCGATCCGGCGGCGCGCACCGAGTGGGCGATCTCGCAGCTGAAGCATGCGGCGGCGGCGTCGAAGCGCCTGGGCCTGAATGCGCATGTGACGTTTTCGGGTGCGCTGGCGTGGCCTTATGTCTATCCGTGGCCGCAGCGTCCGGCGGGTCTCGTCGAAGCCGCGTTCGATGAACTCGCCGCGCGCTGGCGCCCGATTCTCGACGAGTTCGATCGCGCGGGCGTCGACGTGTGCTACGAGCTTCATCCCGGCGAAGACCTGCACGACGGCGTGACGTTCGAACGCTTTCTCGCGGCGGTGGACGATCATCCGCGCGCGAACATCCTGTTCGATCCGAGTCATTTCGTGTTGCAGCAACTCGATTACCTCGCGTTCATCGACATCTATCACGCGCGCATCAAGGCGTTTCATGTGAAGGACGCGGAGTTTCGGCCGAACGGAAAGCAGGGCGTCTACGGCGGCTATTCGGGCTGGGTCGAGCGCGCGGGTCGCTTCCGTTCCCTGGGCGATGGCCAGATCGACTTCAAGGCGATCTTCTCGAAGATGGCGCAATACGATTTTCCCGGCTGGGCCGTGCTCGAATGGGAATGTGCGCTGAAGCATCCGGAAGACGGTGCGCGCGAGGGCGCGGTGTTCATACGCGATCACATCATTCGCGTGGCGGAGCGCGCATTCGATGATTTCGCCGGCAGCGGCGCGAGCCGCGAGCAGATGCGCGGCGTGCTCGGCATCGGAGAGAGGCGATGAATCGCGTGCGGCTGGGCATGGTCGGCGGGGGAGAGGGCGCGTTCATCGGCGCGGTGCATCGCATCGCGGCGCGGCTCGACGATCGTTACGAGCTCGTGGCGGGCGCGCTGTCGTCGGATGCGCGGCGGGCGGCATCGAGCGCGGCGGCGATCGGCCTCGCGCGCAGTTACGACGACTATCGCGAGATGGCGCGCATCGAGGCGGGGCGCGCGGATGGCATCGAGGCGGTGGCGATCGTCACGCCGAATCATCTGCATGCGCCGATTGCGACGGCGTTTCTCGAAGCGGGCATCCATGTGATCTGCGACAAGCCGCTGGCCGTGTCGCTCGATGAAGGCGAGGCGTTGGCGAAACTCGCGCGCGAGAAGGATCGCATGTTCGCGGTGACATATACGTACACGGGGTATCCGCTCGTGCGTCACGCGCGCGGCATGGTGCGGCGGGGTTTGCTCGGGGACATTCGCGTCGTGCAGGTCGAGTATGCGCAGGACTGGCTGTCTCTGCCGGTGGAGACGCAGGCAAATCGCCAGGCCGTGTGGCGCACCGATCCGGCTTTGGCAGGTCCCGCTGGATGCCTCGGCGATATCGGCACGCATGCGTATCAGCTTGCCGAGTATGTGACGGGAATGCGGCCGTCCGAGCTGTCGGCGGACGTGACGACATTCGTGCCGAACCGCCGCGTCGACGATCACGTCCAGGCGATGTTCCGCTATGCCGGCGGCGCGCGCGGCATGTTGTGGGCGAGCCAGGTGGCGGCGGGCGAAGAGAATGCGCTGCGGCTGCGGATGTACGGCACGAAGGCGGGCATCGCGTTCGATCAGCAGAAGCCGAACGAGCTGTGGTTCACGCCGATAGGCGGCGCGTCGGAACGCATCACGCGCGGGCGTGTGCAAAGCCCGGAAGCGCTGCATGCGACGCGTGTGCCGCCGGGACATCCGGAAGGGTATCTCGAGGCGTTCGCGCAGGTTTATACGGATGCGGCGGCGTGCATCGCGAGCGGCACGACGCAGGGGGATGACTGGCTGACTACCGTCGAGGATGGGGTTGCGGGGCTGAGGTTCATCGATGCGGTGTTGAGGAGTAGCCAGAGGAACGGGGAGTGGGTGGCGCTCAACTGAAAAAAACGGGGCGGCCCGAACGCCGCCCCGTTTCCGGCCGCCTCAGGCGAGCCGTTACGCCCAGTTCGCGTGAAAACTCCCCGGCTTGTCGACACGCTCGAACGTATGCGCGCCGAAGAAGTCCCGCTGCGCCTGCACGAGATTCGCGGGCAACCGCTCCGAGCGATACCCGTCGAAGTAGGCAATCGCCGACGAGAACGCCGGCACCGGAATACCCGCCTTCACCGCCGCGACGACCACATCCCGCAACGCACCCTGATACTTCGCGGCGATATCGCTGAAGTACGGATCGAGCAGCAGGTTCGCGAGGTCCGGATTCGTCTTGTATGCATCGGTGATCTTCTGCAAAAAGCGCGCGCGGATGATGCAGCCGGCCCGGAAGATCTTCGCGATCTCGCCATATTGCAGATTCCAGTCGTACTCTTCGGAAGCCGCCCGCAATTGCGCGAACCCTTGCGCATACGACACGATCTTGCTGAGATACAACGCGCGCCGCACCGACTCGATGAACGCCGTGCGGTCGCCATCGAACTTCGGCGCCGGACCCGACAGCACCTTGCTCGCCGCCACGCGCTGCGTCTTCAGCGACGACAGCACGCGCGCGAACACGGCTTCGGTAATCAAAGGCAGCGGCGCGCCGAGATCCAACGCGTTCTGGCTCGTCCACTTGCCCGTGCCCTTCTGCGCGGCGCGGTCGAGAATGACATCGACGAGATCCTTGCCGGTTTCCTCGTCCTTCTTCGAGAAGATCTTCGACGTGATCTCGATCAGATAGCTGTCCAGCTCACCCTGATTCCACTCGACATATACCTTGCCAAGCTCTTCGTTCGACAGACCGGCGACGCGCTTCAGCACGTCATAGCTCTCGGCGATCAGCTGCATGTCGCCATACTCGATGCCGTTATGCACCATCTTCACGAAATGGCCCGCGCCGTCCGGACCCATGTACGCGACGCACGGCTCGCCGTCCGGCGCCTTCGCGGCGATCTCGGTGAGGATCGGCGCGACGAGCTCGTAGGCCTCCTTCTGTCCGCCCGGCATGATCGACGGGCCCTTCAGCGCGCCTTCCTCGCCGCCCGACACGCCCGTGCCGATGAAATGCAGGCCCGACTTCGCGAGATCCTGATTGCGGCGGATGGTGTCGGTGAAATGCGTGTTGCCGCCGTCGATGAGAATGTCGCCTTTTTCCAGCAGCGGGCGCAGCGCGGCGATGGTGTCGTCGGTGCCTGCGCCGGCCTTGACCATCATCAGAATGCGGCGCGGCTTTTCGAGCGACTCCACGAACTCTTCGAGCGTGTAGGTCGGCACGAGCTTCTTGTCGGGATGTTCGGCAATCAGTTCGTCGGTTTTCGCGCGGCTGCGGTTGTAGACCGAAACGGCGTGTCCGCGGCTCTCGATGTTCAAGGCCAGGTTACGGCCCATGACGGCGAGGCCCACCACGCCGATAGCTTGTTTGCTCATGCTTGATCTCCGATTGACCGAAGCAAAACGCGGCTCGTGGCGCGCGGCTTCGGGATGAAAACGTGTCGATGGGAGCGGCGCCCGCGCGAGAGGCCGTCTCCAGGTCCGGCCGGCGGCGCGTGCGGCCGTGCGCCATGCAGGCCGCGCGGGCCGGAAGCCGCGCGGCGCGCCGATCGTTGCGCGAACGCAGACCGACCCGAATTTACCACTTTGGGCCGCATCCGGCAGGGAGCATGCAGGGCGATCGAGCGTCCTATGCCGCGCCGTCTTAGAATGACAGCCCGCAACGAGCACGCCGCGAAGGCAACCTGGAACATGCCGCCCTCCCGGCGCGCGCGACGCCATCACTACTCCGTCTACGTGGTCGAATTGTCCGACGCCGTTTGGAATGAAGCGCGCTTTCGCCGCGCGAATCCGGACTACGCCGTCGGCATGCCGTTCGTCTACGTGGGCATGACGGGCATCGATCCGGACGTGCGTTTCGACAAGCACAAGGCCGGCATCCAGTCGAACCGCTTCGTGCGCGAGTTCGGGCTGCGACTGCTGCCGCAGTTGTACGAGATGTATAACCCGATGCCCTACGACGGCGCGCGTGACATGGAAGTGGAGCTGGCGATCGGCTTGCGGGAAGCGGGCTATGGAGTGTGGCAAGCCTGAAATCGGGCGATCAACCGGGCGATCAACATCAAGGAGCGGGACATGCGGATTCTGGTAGTGGGTGCGGGGGCCATCGGCGGATATTTCGGGGCGCGCCTGCTCGACGCGGGCAGGGACGTGACCTTTCTCGTGCGCGAGCGTCGCGCCGAACGGTTGCGGCAATGCGGCCTGAAAGTGAAGAGCCCCGAGGGCGATCTCGCGTTCCAGTGTCCGCCGATGGTGCTCGCGAAGGACATCGACCATCCCTACGACCTGATCCTTCTGAGCTGCAAGGCTTACGACCTCCAGGGCGCAATCGATTCCTTCGCGCCGGCGGTCGGCCCGGATACCGTGATCCTGCCGCTTCTGAACGGCATGGGCCATCTCGATGCGCTCGACGCGCGCTTCGATCCCGCAAACGTGCTCGGCGGGCAGTGCGTGATCGCCGCGACGCTCGATGCCGAGGGCGAAATCCTCCATCTCAACAACCTGCATGCGATGACCATCGGCGAGCGCGCGGGCGGACGTTCGGCGCGCATCGACGCGATCGCCGCGCAACTGGACGGCGCGGGCTTCGATCTGAACGTGAGCGAAGACATCCTCCAGTCGATGTGGGACAAGTGGGTGTTCCTCGCCACGCTCGCGACGGGAACGTGCCTGATGCGCGCGCCCATCGGCGACATTCTCGAGGCGCCCGGCGGCGAAGCGCTGCTCGCGCGGCTCTTCGACGAATGCTGCGGCGTCGCGCGCGACAATGCGCATCCGCCGGGCGAGCCGGTCGTCGCGCGCGCCCGGGCGTTCTTCTCGGAGCGCGGCTCGTCGATGACCGCGTCGATGCTGCGCGATCTGGAGAGCGGCGCGCCGATCGAAGCGGATCATATCGTCGGCGATCTGCTGTCGCGGCGGCGCACGCCGGCCGAGGGTCTGTCGGCGCTGGCGGTCGCGTACACGCATCTGAAGGCGTATGAGGCGCGCAGAGCTCGCATGGCGCGCGCCTGAGTTCTTTCGCCAGACTCGCCGCCGTCCCTGGCGGCGCTTTGCCGCTCGCGCGGCGCGAGATCGTCGGGCGCCGGAATGGCTCGGCGCCCGACGGGCTCACCGATTTGCTTCGTCATATTCGCCTCAATTTGCGTAAAACGCTTTCGATCAACTTGCGTATAACTCAAAAAATTACATTTCGCGATGTTGACTGACCCGTTTTAGGTTGCGTAGATTTACGCCATAAGCCGATAAAATTAAATTCGATTAATCGTTTTTCTAACTAATTCACGGTGGCTGCTTAGTTAAAAGCGGACGTGCGTCGCTATTCGGCGACGCACGAGAGGACTATTTTTGCCGTTACCGCTGTCTCTAATTATTAAGATTTTGCATAAATATCCTGATATATCTGGATGTCTTTCAATTCTATTCAATTGGCTCAGGTTGCCACCGTCCACGAATTCCAACTGGTCTTTACTTACATGGAGGAGTGAAATGAAAATCGGAAGTTCGCCGGTCATCCCGTCGCTCATATGCCGCGAGACTCCACTCGACGGCATGCGGATGGGGCTTGTCGTGGGCATCATCGATTCCGACGCATCGATGTACGTCAATTACCTCGTTCAGACCGTGGAAGGCGCGAAGTATTGCACGCAAATGGATATCAGGCGCAGGCACAACCGAAATGCGCTGATGAGAATGGCGCTCGAATCCGGACGGCCGGTCATGGTCGTCGGCGGAATAAACAGTTATCTGAGATCTTCAGCCGTGGGCACGGATGGCCATGGCGTAGTCAAGTAGACCTTTCAGACGGAATATATAGGATGAGTCAGGTGAGAGACGATAATAAACCCAAAAATCTGCTGCTGGTTCAAGGCGGCATTCCACTCAAGGATGTGAGAGGCGGATTTCTCAGTCGCATTATCGATTCAAACGATCTGGAAAATGTCAATTACATTCTCAGGTCGGAAGACGGTACTCCATATTGCGGTCAGTTGAATATCGTCAGGCACGAAAACCGCAATAACCTGCTAATGATGGCGCTCGATTACGGCCTCCCCGTCGCGCTTTGCGGAGACGGCAACGGCAACATCACGGGACTCGCCGTCGCGCCCAGCAATTCGCCCATACCGTCCTTGAATTGCTCATTCCTCAAGCTTCAGGACAGCCGAACCGGAACGGTGATCAGAATCGTCGACAGAGACCCCGGGGCTGCGGTCAGCTATGTGCTGCAAACCGGCGATGGCTCGCGCTACTGCACGCAAATGTGGCCCAATAACGAGAACTACGACAACCGAAACAGTCTTTTCATGCTGGCGCTGAGGTCGAATATGGCGGTCACGGTAACGGGCGGAATACGCCACGAAGTGACGGCAATCGCGGTGGGATCGTAATATCTGCGGACGAGGCCCGCTCGTTGCGGCGAGCGGGCAGGCCGACTGCCGATTTCACGAGAACACAGGAGCAAGGACAAGCGTTATGACCATGAACATCGAATACGCCAGGACCGCGCCCGAACGCGCGGAGATCGACGCGCTTGGCGGTCCGACGGTCGTCGAGTTCGGGACCGACTGGTGCGGCTTCTGCCGCGCGGCGCAGCCGCTGATCGCGCAGGCGTTCCAGGGGCATGGCGCGGTGAAGCACATGAAGATCGAAGACGGCAGCGGCCGTCCGCTGGGCCGCTCGTTTCGCGTCAAGCTCTGGCCGACGCTCGTCTTCATGCTGAACGGCAAGGAAGTCGCGCGCCTCGTGCGTCCCGGCGACGTCTCCGAAATCCGCGACGCGCTCGCACTCATCGACGAGCCGCTTGCGCAATGAATTGGCACTAAGGGTTATCGCTTAGTCGATCGCTGCGCCGAAAACTTGTATGATGACCCGATGACTTTACGAGCGTCATCGAGCCGCATGTTCGAGAAGATTCCGCCGCGCGCCCTGAGCGATACGGTCGCGCAGCAATTGCAGCAGCAGATCGAGAAGGGCAGCTTCGCCAAGACCGGCAAGCTGCCGACCGAAGCCGTGCTCGCGCAGGAATTCGGCGTGAGCCGCACGGTGATCCGCGAGGCCATATCGAGGCTCAAGAACGAAGGCATGGTCGAGCCGCGCCAGGGTAGCGGCGTGTTCATCGTCGAGCGGGCGGGCATCAGGCCATTGCGCATCGATTACGCGCAGGCGGTCGAGCCTGGCGCGGTCGTGCAGATCCTCGCGCTGCGGCGGGCCATCGAAGCCGAGGTGGCTTCGGAAGCCGCGCTGCGCCGCACCGGCGAACAGATGGCCGCCATCGACGCCGCGCTCGCGCGCATCGACGCCGCGGTGCGGGAAGGCAAGGACGGCGTCGCGGAGGATGTCGCGTTTCATCGGGAAATCGCGAACGCCACCGGCAACCCGTACTTCCTGAGAACCCTCACGTTCCTGAACCAGTATCTCGAAGCCGGCACGCTCGTCACGCGCGGTAACGAGGCGCTGCGCGAGGACTTCATGCGACAGGTGCGCGAGGAGCACGCGGCGATCGTCGAGGCGATCCGCGCCGGCGACGCCGCCGCCGCGCGCAACGCCGCGCAGACACATCTCATCAACGCCGCGCGCCGTCTGGCGGAAGCGGGCATCTGCTAAACCTTTCCGAGCGAGAGAATCGACATGACGAGAAACGTGGGAGTCATCGGCCTGGGCGCAATGGGGCTGGGCGTCGCGCGCTCGCTGCTGCGCGCGGGCTTTGCCGTCCATGCATGCGACGTGCGCCAGCAAGTGCTCGACGCGTTCGCGGCCGAGGGCGGCGTCGCGTGCGCGTCGCCGGCTGAGCTGGGCGCCAGGTGCGAGGTCGTCCTGACGGTCGTCGTCAATGCCGCGCAGACCGAAGCCGTGCTGTTCGGGGAGAACGGCGCCGCTTCCGCGATGAAGCAAGGCAGCGCCGTGCTCGCCTGCGCGACGGTGTCGCCGCAATTCGCGGCGGAACTGGGCAAGCGTCTCGAAGAGAAGGGCGTGCTGATGCTCGACGCGCCCTTGTCCGGCGGCGCGGCCAAGGCCAATTCCGGCGAAATGACGATGATGACGTCCGGCCCCGCCGCAGCCTACGCCGCGTGCGAGGACGTGCTCGATGCGATCGCGGGGAAGGTCTATCGTCTGGGCGACGCGCACGGCGCGGGCTCGAAGGTCAAGATCATCAATCAGCTGCTGGCGGGCGTGCACATCGCGGCGGCGGCCGAAGCGATGGCGCTCGGCCTGCGCGAGGGTGTCGACCCCGACGCGCTCTACGACGTCATCACGCACAGCGCGGGCAACTCCTGGATGTTCGAGAACCGCGTGCCGCACATTCTCGCGGGCGATTACACGCCGCTCTCCGCGGTCGATATCTTCGTGAAGGATCTCGGGCTCGTGCTCGACACGGCCCGCACGACGAAATTCCCGTTGCCGCTGTCGGCGGCGGCGCATCAGATGTTCATGATGGCGTCCACCGCCGGCCACGGCGGCGAGGACGATTCCGCGGTCATCAAGATTTTTCCGGGGATCGAAGTCCCGAAGGGAGCGAAGTAATGGCGCAGGCACTGCTCGGCTGTATCGCCGACGATTTCACCGGCGCGACCGATCTCGCCAACATGCTCGTGCGCGGCGGCATGCGCACGGTGCAGACCATCGGCGTGCCGGCTGCCGGCGCGCAAATCGAAGCCGATGCGCTCGTCGTCGCGCTGAAGTCGCGCACGATTCCCGCCGCCGACGCCGTGCGCCAGTCGCTGGAAGCGCTCGAATGGCTGCGTGCGCAGGGCTGTCGCCAGTTCTTCTTCAAGTATTGCTCGACCTTCGATTCCACCGATGAAGGCAACATCGGCCCGGTCGCGGATGCTTTACTGGACGCGCTGAAGGACGATTTCACCATCGCCTGTCCCGCGTTTCCCGAGAACGGCCGCACGATCTATCGCGGCAACCTGTTCGTCGGCGACGTGCTGTTGAGCGAATCGGGCATGGAGAACCATCCGCTCACGCCGATGACCGATCCGAACCTCGTGCGCGTGCTGCAGCGTCAGACGAAATCGAAGGTCGGGCTGATTCGCTACGACACGATCGCGAAGGGGGCGGACGCGATCCGCGCGCGCATCGGCGAGCTGAGGAAGAACGGCGTGCGCCTCGCGATCGCGGATGCCGTGTCCGACGCCGATCTCTACGTGCTGGGCGAAGCGTGCCGCGACCTGGCGCTGATTACGGGCGGCTCGGGCATCGCGCTGGGCCTGCCGCAAAATTTCCGCGCGGCGAATCTGCTCGCGCATGCGGAGCACGCGGCGGATCTGCCGAAGATCGAAGGCAGGTCGGTGGTGCTGGCGGGCAGCGCATCGAAGGCGACGAATGCGCAGGTCGCGCACTGGCGTGAATCGAAGCCGAGCTTCCGCATCGATCCGATGGCGCTTGCGCGGGGCGAGCCGGTGGTGGCAAACGCCGTCGAATTCGCGCGCGAGCACTTCGGAAACGACGAAACCGTGCTGATCTACGCGACGTCGTCGCCGGACGAAGTGAAGGCGGTGCAGAAGGAACTGGGCGTCGAGAAGGCGGGGCATCTCGTCGAAGAGGCGCTCGCGTCGATCGCGCGCCGGATGCGGGACGAAGGCTGCGCCAGGTTCGTCGTCGCGGGCGGCGAGACGTCCGGCGCGGTGGTGCAGGCGCTCGGCGTGCAAACGCTGCGCATCGGGTCGCAGATCGACCCGGGCGTGCCGGCGACGCAATCGATCGGCACGAACGAAGAAGCGCCGCTCGCGCTCGCGCTGAAGTCCGGCAATTTCGGCGCGCCCGATTTCTTCGAGAAGGCGCTGAAGGCACTGTGATGGCATCGAACCCGAGCAACGAAAATCGCATCCGCGAGGAAATCTGCGTCACCGGCAGGAGCCTTTACGAGCGCCGCTACACGGTCGGCAGCGCGGGCAACATCAGCGCGCGCCTCGACGACGGCTGGCTCATCACCCCGACCGACGCGTGTCTCGGCCGCCTCGATCCGGCGGACATCGCGAAGGTGGATCGGCGGGGCAATCACGTATCGGGCGGACGGCCGTCGAAGACGCTTGCGCTGCATCGCCGCATCTACGAGAACAACGCTGAGGCGCGTGGTGTCGTGCATACGCATTCGACGCATCTCGTCGCGCTGACGCTCGCGGGTGTCTGGAAGAGCGAGGACGTATTGCCGCCGATCACGCCGTATTACGTGATGAAGGTCGGCCATGTGCCGCTGATCGCGTATCGACGTCCGGGCGACCCCACGGTCGCGGAGGAGGTTGCGGCGTTGGCGTCGAAGGTGCGCGCGGTTCTGCTGGAGCGCCTGGGGCCGGTAGTGTGGGAGAAATCGGTGTCGCACGCGAGTTACGCGCTGGAAGAACTGGAAGAGACGGCGCAGCTATATCTGTCGACGATGCCGCGCCCGGAACCTTTGTCGGAGGCGGCAATCGAGGACTTGAAAGCAACCTTCAACGCACGGTGGTAACACGAGAGACCGGACGGCGGCGCGCAGCGCTGTGCCGGAGCAATTTGGTGCTGAACCAGCGGGCTAAACGGACTAGCTCGTCAGACCGTGCGCGAGCCAAGCCGCGTGAGTCCTTTGAGGGCGACACTTAGGGGCTGGGTCACTCCGAACCATGACGACGCGCCCGCCTCAAGCACTCCGGGCCAAAAGCTGCTTTCTTTGGTCACTTTCTTTGCAGCAGCAAAGAAAGTGACTGCCGCCCCGCACAGGGGCAACACCAATAGTCCACTAAGAATTCAGGATTTCACAAAAAAACCAAATCAACCCGAAGGCAAAACAGAACCGAAACCGGAGCAGACGCAAATGCCGAAATTTGCCGCAAACCTGACGATGATGTACACGGAACACGCTTTCCTGGACCGTTTCGCCGCAGCGGCGAAGGACGGCTTCAAGGCGGTGGAGTTCCTGTTTCCGTATGACTTCGCCGCAGCCGACATCGCGGCGCGCCTGACCGACAACGGCCTGACGCAGGCGCTTTTCAATGCGCCTCCGGGCGACTGGGCGAAAGGCGAGCGCGGCATCGCCTCGCTGCCGGGCCGCGAGGAGGAGTTCAAGAAGGCCGTCGAAAAGGGCCTCGAATACGCCGCCGTGCTCGGCAACAAGAAGCTCCACGTGATGGCCGGCCTGATCGCGCCGGAGCAGCCGCGGGAGAAACATCGAGCGGTGTATCTGAAGAATCTGGAATACGCGACGAAGGAGGCGCAGAAAGCGGGCATCGGCATCGTGATCGAGCCGATCAACACGCGCGACATCCCGGGCTTCTTCCTGAACCGCCAGGACGACGCGCAAGCCATCTGCGACGAAATCGGTGCGCCGAATCTGCAGGTGCAGTTCGACATCTATCACTGCCAGATCGTCGAAGGCGACATTGCCGTGAAGCTGAAGCGCGACATGAAGCGCCCGAACGCGGGCATCGGGCATATCCAGATCGCGGGCGTGCCGGAGCGGCACGAGCCGAGCATCGGCGAGCTCAATTATCCGTATCTGTTCGACCTGATCGATTCGCTCGGCTACGAAGGCTGGATCGGCTGCGAATACAAGCCGAAGGCGGGCACATCCGAAGGACTCGGCTGGCTCAAACCGTACCTCTGAAAACACCTGGAACGAACCCCATGAAAATCCTGATCACGGGCGGCGCGGGCTTTCTCGGTCAGCGTCTCGCGAAACGCCTGCTCGAACGCAACGAGCTCGACGGCAAGCCGGTCACGGAACTCGTGCTGCTCGACGTGGCGCGTCCGAACGACGAACGTCTGCTCGGCGACGCGCGCGTGCGCGCCGAAACCGGCGACATTTCCGACCCCGCGGTGCTGCAGCGCCATATCGACCCGCAGACGGAAGCCATCTTCCATCTCGCCGCGATCGTGAGCGGCCAGGCCGAAGCGGACTTCGATCTCGGCATGAAGATCAATCTCGACGCCTCGCGCGCGCTGCTCGAAGCGTGCCGCGCGGCGGGACACAAGCCGCGCGTCGTGTTCACGAGCTCGGTCGCGGTGTACGGCGGCGCGCTGCCCGAGGTCGTGCAGGACGACACCGCGCTCAATCCGCAATCGTCGTACGGAACGCAGAAGGCGATCGCGGAACTGCTGCTCTCCGACTACTCGCGGCGCGGTTTCGTCGATGGCCGCGTGCTGCGCCTGCCGACCATCAGCGTGCGCCCGGGCAAGCCGAACGCGGCGGCGTCGTCGTTCGCGAGCGGCATCATCCGCGAGCCGCTGAACGGCGAGCGCTCCGTATGCCCCGTCGACGGCGACACGCGCCTCTGGCTGCTCTCGCCGAAGAGCGCGATCGAAGCGCTGATCGCGGGCTGCGAGATCGAGCGCGCGAAACTGGGCGACCGGCCGGTCATCAACCTGCCGGGCCTGTCGGTGAGCGTGAACGAGATGGTCGCCGCGCTGCGCGAAGTGGCGGGCGAGCAAGCCGTCGAGCGCATCGACTGGCAGCGCGACGAGCGTATCGAGAAAATCGTCTCGACCTGGCCGGGCGCGTGGAACACCGCGCGCGCGGAGCAACTGGGCCTGTCGGGCGACAGGAATTTCGCCGACGTGATCCGCGCCTATATCGCGGACCAACGCGCCTGATCCCACACTCTGTTCGTCGGAGCCTTCCCGCACCGGGCGTCGCGCGCGCGATGCCCGCGTCCCGCGCAGCGGTCATGCTTACGTTCGCATTTCCGGGCTAAACTTGTCTTCTGAATGTGACGAACGTCGGTCCGGCGCCGCGTGCACCGCGTTGAATCACGAGCGGTCGCAAGCTCGTTTCTCTCTCGCTTTCGTGCTTCTGCGCCTTGCGCCGCGTTTTTTTCGGCGCGCCTCGTCGTCCTGTGAACACCGATCCTTCCCGCGCGGGAGACTCCCATGTTGTTGCATCAGCTAGTCGATCGATTCGGCCCGGCGATCGTTTTCGTCAACGTGATGGGCTCGGCGCTCGGGCTGCCCGTGCCCGCGATGCCGACGATGATCGTCGTCGGCGCGTCCATCGCGTTGATGGCGGTCAACGGCAGCGCGTTCTGGCCGCCGCTCCTGGGCGTTCTGTGCGTCGCGGTGGCGGGCGGCGTGCTCGGCGATCTCGTCTGGTTCCAGGGCGGGCGCAAGTACGGCGACAAGACGCTCAAGACTATCTGCAAGCTGTCCCTTTCGCGCGATACCTGCGTCAAGAAGACCGAGCGCTTCTTCGGCCGCTGGGGCGTGCGCATTCTGCTTGTCGCGAAGTTCATCCCCGGGCTCTCGCTCGTCTCCGTGCCGCTCGCGGGCGCGATGGGCGTGAAGCTGCGCAGCTTCGTCGCGCACGACGGCGCGGGCGTCGCGCTGTGGGGCGCGGTCGGGCTGGGCGTCGGCATCATCTTCGCGGCGCAGCTGGAGATGGTGTTCGCGATGATCTCGCAGCTTGGCCGGCAGGCGGTGGTCGTCATCGCGGTGCTGCTCGCGATCTACGTCATGTACCGCTGGTGGCGCCGCCGCGCACTCATGGCGACGCTGGAGAAGGCGCGCATCAGCGTGGACGAGCTCTACGCGCTGATGAACAACGAGCCGCTGCCGGTGGTCTTCGACATCCGCTCGCCGGAAAAGCGCATGCTCGATCCGTTCGCGATTCCCGGCTCGCTTTTCGCCGACGAGCGCGATCTCGCCAACATCATCGAGAGCTACGACAAGTCGCGCAAGGTCATCATTTATTGCTCGTGTCCGAATGAAGTCTCGGCCGCGTGGATGGCAAAGACCATGCGCAACGCGGGCTTCGTGGACGTGGTGCCGCTCACGGGCGGACTGGACGCCTGGCGGCTCGCGGGTTTCCACGTCGCGCAACTGACCGAGTTCGGCGAGCTTGCGGCGACCACGCCCGAGGAAGTCGCGGAAATGGCGGCGATGTGCCCCTGGCAGGTGAAATCGGCGGCGCCGCCTGCGGGCCCGGCATCCATGCATGAAGCTGGTTTTCCACACGGAGATCGCGCATGAGCACCACCCCGAACGGCGAGTTTGGTCAAGGCCTGCCGAATGTCGTCCCATGGAACGCGGAGGAGCCTCTGGAGAATCCGAATCCGAACGTCGTGCCGACGCCCGCCGCTGCGCCCGTGACGACCGACGACAGCGCGCCATTCTCGCCGCTCGAAACGCGTGCGCACCAGATGTTCCCGCGCCTGACGGACAACGAGATCGAGCGCATGAGCCGCTTCGGCACGGCCGCGCACTGGCGCCAGGGCGAATGGGTGTTCCGAGTGGGCGAGACCGGGCGCGGCATGGTGATCGTGCTGAAGGGACTCGTGCGGGTGACGCGTCGCAATGCCCTTGGCCAGGAGCATCTCGTCGTCGAGCATGGGTCGGGGCATTTTCTGGCGGAGGTGGCGCAACTATCGGGCAAGCCGTGTCTCGTCGACGGCATGGCGGCGGAGGACGTCGACGGCATCGTGATTCCGCCGGAGCGCCTGCGCGCGCTGCTGGTCGCGGAAGCGGAACTGGGCGAGCGCATCATGCGGGCGCTGATCCTGCGGCGCGTCGGATTGATCGAGAAAGGCAGCGGCCCGGTGCTGCTCGGCCAGTCCGACGATGGCCGCCTCGTGTCGCTGCAAGGTTTTCTGCGGCGCAATGGCTATCCGCACACGGTGATCGATGCCTGCACCGATCCCGATGCGATCGCGCTGCTCGAGCGCATCTCGGCATCGACGTCCGATTTCCCGCTCGTGATCTGCCCGGACGGCACGGTGCTGCGCGCGCCTGACGAGAATCAGGTGGCGACGCAGCTTGGCTGGCTGCCGGAGTTCGATCCGAGCCATGTCTATGACGTCGCGATCGTGGGCGCGGGACCGGCCGGGCTGGCGACGGCGGTATATGCGGCATCCGAAGGGCTGTCGGTGGCGGTGTTCGATTGCCGCGCGCCGGGCGGGCAGGCGGGCGCGAGTGCGCGCATCGAGAACTATCTCGGGTTTCCGACGGGCATCTCCGGCCAGGCGCTTGCCGGGCGCGCGTTCGTGCAGGCGCAGAAGTTCGGCGCGCATATCGCGATTCCGACGAAGATCAAGGCGTTGCACTGCGATTGCAATCCGATTCAGATCGAGCTCGAGAATGGCGCGCGCGTGACCTCGCAGACGGTGGTGATCGCGTCGGGTGCGGCGTATCGGCGGCCGGGTATCGCCGGGCTCGAGCGATACGAAGGGCATGGCACGTATTACTGGGCTTCGCCGGTCGAGGCGAAGCTGTGCAAGAACTCGGAGGTCGTGCTCGTCGGCGGCGGCAATTCGGCGGGGCAGGCCGTGGTGTATCTGGCAACGCATGCGAAGCACGTGCATGTGCTGATTCGCGGGGCGGGACTCGGGGCGAGCATGTCGCACTATCTCGTGGAGCGGATCGGCTCACTGGCGAACGTCACGGTGCGCACGCATACGGAAATCACTTCGCTCGATGGCGATGGTCGCGCGCTCACTGCGGTCAACTGCAAGACGCCCGATGGGGCGATTACGATCGAGTCGCGGCATCTGTTTCTCTTTACCGGTGCGGATCCGAATACCGACTGGCTGCGCGATTGCAATGTGAATGTCGACGGCAAGGGTTTTGTGCTGACCGGCCCCGAGGCGCATGAAGGGCGCACCGTAGGTGTGATGGCGCTGGAGACGAGCGTGCCGGGGGTGTTTGCCATCGGTGATGTGCGGTCCAGTTCGACCAAGCGTGTCGCGGCTGCGGTGGGGGAGGGGGCTGCGGTCGTTGCGCAGATTCACGGGTTGTTGGCGAGGAAAGAGGGTTTGGCTGTGGGGTAGGGTTTGGGTCGTTTGCTTGTTTGCTTTGGCTTTTGCCGCCGGATCCCGTGATCGTGTCGGTCTATTAGCGTTGCCCCTGTGCGGGGCAACACTAATAGACCACCAAGAATTCAGGATTTCATGGAAACCCAAGCAAGCAAGCAAGCGAAACAAAAACCAACTCACCCACCCGGAAACCGCAATGAAAACTCGATCCACCCCTCCCGGGTACATTCGACCGACACATCGCCCCCATGCATCCTCATGATCGCCTGAACGATCGACAAACCGAGCCCGCTCGATTCCGTGAACTCGCTACGCGCCGCGTCCCCCCGATAGAACCGGTCGAACAGCCGCCCGAGCGCTTCCTCGCCGATGCTGGCGCCAAGCCGATTCCCGACGATCACAGTCGCTCCATCCGCATCCGCGCATCCCGTCAGGCGCACAACCGTATTCGCCGTCGCATAACGCACCGCATTCACCACCACATTCCCGATCGCTCTCCGGCACATGATTGCATTTGCAACCATCTCGCCCGTGGCATCGATCTCGAACGTGATGCGGCGCTCGTCGGCAATACCTTCGAAATATGCGCAGATGGCTTCGAGCTCGTCCCGAATGTCGAGCCGCTCACGCTCGATGCGCTGCTCGCCGTGATCCGCCTGCGCAAGAAAGAGAATGTTCTGCGCGATGCGCGCGAGCCGCTCCAGTTCCTCCAGATTCGATTCGAGCACGTTGCGATACTCCGCGACGCTGCGCTCATGCGCGAGCGTCACCTGCGTCTCGCCGATCAATACGCCAATCGGCGTGCGCAACTCATGCGCGAGATCGGCCGAGAATTGCAACAGACGCTCGTAGCCATTCTCGAGCCGGTCGAGCATCGCATTGAACGAAGCCGCGAGGCTCTGCAATTCGGCCGGCGCATGCGCGACGTCGAGCCGCGCGGAAAGACGATTCGGCGTGATTTCCGCAGCCTTGTCGGCCATCAGTCTGAGCGGCATGAGACCGCGGCTCGTGACCCACCAGGCGAGCAGCATCGCGACGAGCACCGCGCCGATCACCGTGATCCATACGCGCTCCAGATACGCCGACAACACGCGCGCCTCCTGCGTCATCACGTGCGCGGCGATGATCTCCACGACTTCGCCGTTGTCGCCGATGCGCGCCTGCGCGCCGACCCAGCGCATGCGCACGCCGTCCGCGCGCGAGCCTTCGTAGAGGTCGTCGAGCCCGATGGGCCGCGTCACCGGCACGATGGCAAGCGGCGGCAGCGGCATCTGTTCCGGATTGACGTTGATGAACGGAGTCGAGCCCGCGCGCCGGAAGAGGATCACGTCCTGCCGGTCGCCAAGCATCGTTTCGAAAAGCTTCGGCCGCGCCTCGATTTCGTTGATCGTGTAAAGGTCGTGCAGGAGCGAGCGGAAATGCTCGACGCGCCCGATCAGCTGATAGTCCGCACGCGTGGAAAGCGCGCGATTCGTCGCGTGATAGAGCGATGCGCCGACCATGCCGACCACGACGCATACGATCACGGCGAACGACAGCGCGATGCGTACCGCGAGCGAGCGCGAAGGCCGGTTCAAGGATTCTCCCCGAACGAATAGCCGATGCTGCGCACCGTGTGAATCAGCTTGAGCTCGAACGGGTTGTCGATCTTCGCGCGCAGGCGCTTCACCGCGACATCGACCACGTTGGTGTCGCTGTCGAAGTTCATGTCCCACACTTCCGATGCGATCAGCGTGCGCGACAGTGCCTCGCCCTGATGCTTGCAGAACAGATGCAGCAGCGCGAACTCCTTGTTCGTGAGCGCGATGTCGATGCCCTTGCGCGTCACCTTGCGGCGCAGGACATCCACGTGCAGATCGGCGATCTGGAACGTATCCGATTCGCGCATCACGCCGCGCCGCAACAGCGTGCGGATGCGCAGCACCAGTTCCGTGAAGGAGAAGGGCTTGACGAGGTAATCGTCCGCGCCGAGCTCCAGACCGTGGATGCGGTCCGTGACGTGATCGCGCGCGGTGAGAAAAATGACGGGCAGGTCACGTTTCGCGCGCAACGCGGCCATCACCTGCCATCCGTCGATGCCGGGCAGCATCACGTCGAGCACGATCAGCTCATACGGGTTGGCGAGCGCCTGATGCAGTCCATCCGTGCCGTTGCGCACGAGATCGACCTGATAGCCGGACTCGATGAGCCCTTTTTTCAGGTAGTCGCCGGTCTTGCGGTCGTCTTCGATAACGAGGATGGTCATGCTGGCGCCACGTGAATTGCATTGGCGACATTCTAGCCAGAGCGCGTTCATCCCTTGCCAAAGATGACAAAAAAGTCATCGAGAGGTCATCGATCGATCAGAGCCGCATCGCTACCATGCGAAGCGTTTCGCTTTCAACCATCGTGAGGCAAGACGTGCAAGGACGATCGCTTCATACGGTCCAGCCGCTATGGCTGCGCATCACGCACTGGCTCAACGCGTTCGCCGTGTTGATCATGGTGACGAGCGGCTGGCAGATCTACAACGCATCGCCGATCTTCAAGTCCTTTACCTTCTCGCCCGCGATCACGCTCGGCGGCTGGCTCGGCGGCGCGCTGCAATGGCATTTCGCGGCGATGTGGCTGCTGGTCGCGAACTTCATCGTGTATCTCGTGATGAACGTGATCACGGGTCGCTTTCGCCGCCGCATGTTTCCGCTGTCCATCAAGCGCATCTTCACCGACGCCTTCGCCGCATTGCGCGGCAAGCTCGGCCACGACGATCTCACGCATTACAACGCCGTACAGAAGTTCGCGTATCTCGCGGTGATTGCGGACATCTCGATCGTGATTCTCTCGGGGCTCGCCGTGTGGAAGTCCGTGCAGTGCCCCTTGCTTCGCACGCTGATGGGCGGCTACGACGACGCCCGCATCGTGCATTTCTTCGGCATGAGCTTTCTGGTGGCGTTCTTCGTGGTGCACGTCGCGATGGTCGCACTCGTGCCGCGCTCGCTCGTGTTGATGATCCGAGGCCGCTGATCCATGTCGCTCAAGTCATTCAAATCGAGACCCGACGCCGAACTCATCGTCAAGGACGCGGCCAGGGAATTAAAAGCCCCCGCGCGTCGTTGGTTCGGCAAGCGCATTCTTTCGCTCGGAGGCCTCGCGATGCTGTCCGGCTGCAATATCACCGACGACAAATCGGTCAATGCGATGCTGCGCCGCATCTCGTTCTTCAACGACGACGTGCAGGCGCTTCTCTTCGATCCGAACAAGCTCGCGCCGACCTACCCCGAATCGATGATCACGCGGCCGTTCCCCTTCAACGCGTTCTATGACATCGACGAAGTGCCGGAAGTCGATCCGTCGACTTACAAGCTGGAGATCGGCGGCCTCGTGAAAGGCAAGCGCGTCTGGACGCTCGACGAACTGCACGCGATGCCGCAGGAGAGCCAGGTGACGCGGCATATCTGCATCGAAGGCTGGAGCGCGATCGGCAAGTGGGGCGGCGTGCGCTTTGCGCATTTCCTCGCGCGCGCGGGCGCCGACACGAACGCGAAATATGTGGCCTTTCATTGCGCCGACAACTACTCGACGAGCATCGACATGCCGACCGCGCTGCACGCGCAGACGCTGCTCACGCTCACCTACGACGGCCAGATCCTGCCGCCGAAGTACGGCTTTCCAATGAAGCTGCGCATGCCGACCAAGCTCGGCTACAAGAACCCGAAGCACATCGTCGCGATCAGCGTGACGAACGAATACCCGGGCGGCTATTGGGAGAACCAGGGCTACAACTGGTTCGGCGGGTCTTAAGCATCAGGTTTGCTTCACGTTCAACACTCAGGTCCCGTACCACAAGGAGAATGACATGTCGTTCCGCACGAAACTCGGCGTCAGCATCGTGACGCTCGCACTCGCTTCCGCCGCCTTCGCCCAGACGCCCGCCGCCAAGCCGGCGCGCATTCGCGGCGATATCGTGTCGCTGTCGGGCGATACGCTCACCGTGCATCGCCGCAGCGGCGATACCGTGAAGATCGCCGTCAAACCGGAAACGCCCGTCACGGCGCTGAAGAACATCAAGCTGCAGGACATCAAGCCGGGCTCGTTCGTCGGGACCGCGGCGACCACGGGCACGGACGGCAAGCTCACCGCGACCGAAGTGCTGGTGTTCCCGGAATCCGCGCGCGGCACGGGCGAAGGCCACTATGCATGGGACCTCGGCCCGAAGAGCTCGATGACCAACGCGAACGTCGATCAGGTCGTGCAAGGCACGAGCGGCCGCGATCTGAAGCTCTCGTACAAGGGCGGCTCGAACTCGGTGACCGTGCCCGAGAACGTGCCTGTCGTGACCTTCGCGCCCGCGTCGCACGACGACCTGAAGCCGGGCAAGAAGGTGTTCGTCGTCGCGAGCCCGGCGGGCTCGGACTTCGCGGCGCAGCGTATCGTCGTGGAGAAGGATGGCGTCGCGCCGCCGATGTAAGCGGCCACGTTTCGAAGGCAATGCGGCGCCCGCCGGGATCGTCCCGGCGGGCGCCTCTCATTCGAGCGTCGTGCGGATGTGCCTGACGTTCGATACGGTGTCGTCGAAACGCGCGGTTCCGAGCTTGCGCTTCATGCGCCGCGTGATCTCCGAGCTGACCGCGCCGATGCGCTTCATCATCGCGTGCGCGGAATCAGTGGGATGAATGGCGGATTCGCGCCCGTCGCTCTCCGTGGACCAGCGCTCCACGAAGCCGAGCTTTTGCAGGCCGTCGAGCGTGCGCGTGGCCGTGGGACGCGAAATGGCCAGCGTATCCGCGAGCCTGCCTTGGAGCAGTCCGGGATGTTCGACGATCGCGCGCAGCATGAATGCCTGCGACGGCGTGAGTCCGAACGGCTTGAACGCTTTTGACCACTCGCGCTCGAGCGTGCGCGCGAGCGCTGTCGTGTTGAAGTAAAGGCATTGGTCGAACATGCGGTTCATCATAATGTCGGGTAATTCGCTCTGCAACTATCGATTGAACATGGCGCGTATCAGCAGATTTTACGCGTTCGCGATAACATGACCGTTTGCGCCATTTGATTTTGCGAAACGCAACGCCACTCGTAAGGAGACATGCATGAGCAGCACTCGTTCCGATCTTCCCGCTTATCCGAATACTCAGCTCTATATCGATGGCGCCTGGCGCGGCGGCTCGCGCGACACCGCCGTCATCAATCCGGCCAGCGAGGCCGAGATCGGCCGTCTCGCGCTTGCCGGCGAAGCGGAACTCGCGCTCGCGGCGGATGCGGCCGCGCGCGGCTTCAAGGAATGGCGCAAGGTATCGCCCTACGAGCGCAGCAAGCTGATGCGGCGCGCGGCGCAGAACATTCGCGATCGCGCGGAGCAGATCGCCGCCATCATGACGATGGAGCAGGGCAAGCCGCTCGGCGAAGCGCGCATCGAAACGCTTTCGGCCGCGGACATCATCGAATGGTTCGCGGAAGAAGGTCGCCGCACCTATGGCCGCGTGATTCCGTCGCGCTCGGGGGCCGTGCGCCAGATCGTCACCCGCGAGCCGGTCGGTCCGGTCGCCGCGTTCACGCCGTGGAATTTCCCGATCAATCAGGCGGTGCGCAAGGTGTCGGCGGCGCTTGCGTCGGGCTGCTCGGTCGTGCTGAAAGGCCCCGAGGAAACGCCCGCGAGCTGCGCGGCGCTCGTGCAGGCCTATGTCGATGCGGGCCTGCCCGCCGGCGTGCTGAATCTCGTGTTCGGCGTGCCCGCCGACGTCTCGAAGTATCTGATCGCGCATCCCGCGATCCGCAAGATTTCGTTCACGGGCTCGACGCCGGTCGGCAAGCTGCTCGCCTCGCTCGCGGGCGAGCACATGAAACGCGCGACGATGGAACTGGGCGGACACGCCCCCGCCATCGTGTTCAAGGATGCCGATATTCCGCGCGCCGCGAAGATGCTCGCCTCGGCGAAGTTCCGCAATGCCGGCCAGGTATGCATATCGCCGACACGGTTCCTCGTCGAGGAAGCCGCCTATGACGAGTTCGTGCAGCACTTCGTCGCGACCGCGAGCGCGGTGAAGGTCGGCAACGGTCTCGACGACGGTGTGCAGATGGGTCCGCTCGCCAACGGCCGCCGTCTGGAAGCGATGGAGCGCCTCGTCGCCGATGCGCGCGAGCACGGCGCGAAGGTGCGGACGGGCGGCGAGCGCATCGGACGCGAAGGCTACTTCTTCGCGCCGACCGTGCTCACCGATGTGCCGAAGAGCGCGCGCATCATGACCGAAGAGCCGTTCGGCCCGATCGCGCCGATCGCATCGTTCAAGTCGTATGACGAAGTGATCGCGGAGGCGAATCGTCTGCCTTATGGGCTCGCGGCGTATGCATACACGAGCTCGGCGGCGACGTCGGCGGCGGTGTGTGACGACATCGAGAGCGGCATGGTGTCGATCAACCACCACGGTCTCGCGCTGCCCGAAACGCCGTTCGGCGGCGTCAAGGATTCGGGTTATGGCTCGGAGGGCGGCAGCGAGGCGATGGACGCGTATCTCGTCACGAAGTTCGTGACGGAGCATCGTTGATTCGAAAGCGCATTTAGCGCGCCGATATGGGCGGTCTCCTGGAGGCCGCCCATTTCTTTAATCTTTTTAATGATAAGGATGTCGAAGTTAAATAATCGAATCGAAAGCCGTACATCGCGCCTTTGAATGGCGGGGGCAAGCATCGCGCAATAAGTGCCAGTTTCAAGAGTGTAACCACGTAACGCGCGGAAAAATCCATGTAGCCGAATTGCCAGCTTCGGTCTCCAGGATGTCATCGAGACGCGAGTTTTCTCCTCGCCCAATGCATGGAGAACCGAATGCTAAGCCCTCACGAAATTTCCACGCTCCTGCTGGTCCAGCGCTCGCCCCATCAAGTCGAAGTATTCGGACAGCATGCGGCGCGCCTTCGGCAGGAAGCGCTCGTCGAGATCGCACGGTTGCCGAGCGGCGTGCCGATGCCGCTCCTCACGCCGAAAGGACAGGACATGCTCAAAAGGCTCGATGCCCTGTGGAAGCTTCGTTCGAACGGAATCGACGAAAGCGACGAAAGCGACGAAAGCGAATAGGTCGAGCGCTTCCCCGTTTGCGGGCGTATTCTGTGTTTCGTTTCGTACACACGGAGCCCGCAAGTGACTCAATCGAAGCAATTGACCGTCGCGCTGCTCGGCGCGGGCAGCATGGGATCGGCTGTCGGCCAAACCTTGACGCAAGGCGGCGCGCGCGTGCTGACCACGCTCGAAGGCCGCAGCGCCGCAAGCGCCTCGCGTGCGCGCGAGGCGGGCATGGAAGACGCAAGCCTCGAAAGCCTGGCGGCATGCGATTTCATTCTGTCGATCGTGCCGCCCGCGGTCGCGGTCGAATCGGCCGAGCGCATCGCGTCCGTACTCGCGCGTGCGGAGGGCAATCCGGTCTACGTCGATTGCAACGCGATCAACCCAGACACCGTCAAAAAGATCGCGCGCGCGCTTGAACCGACCGGCACGCCTTTCGTCGATGGCGCGATCATCGGGTTGCCGTCCGCGCCGAAGTTCTATATGTCGGGACCGCATGCGGCGCACACGCGACAGCTCGCCGATGGCGGCCTTGTCGTTCGCGTGCTCGACGGACCGGTGGGCGCAGCCTCCGCGCTCAAGATGTCGTATGCGGGCATCACGAAGGGGCTGGCGGCGATCGCCTCGGCCATGTCGCTCGCCGCGATGCGCAACGGCGCGGGCGATGCGCTCCTCGACGAGCTCGCGGAGAGTCAGCCCGCGCTGGCCGCCTGGCTCGCGGCCAATGTGCCGCGCATGCCGCCGAAGGCGTATCGCTGGCTCGCGGAGATGGAAGAGATCGCGCAGTTCATCGGCGGCGAATTCGCCGAGCATCGCATTTACGAAGGCGCCGCGGGACTTTACGCGCGGCTCGCGAGCGACAGGGACGCGACCGATGCGCTCGAACGCTTCTTCAACGAACGCGGCAAATGAGCGGGATCATGCGCGCGCGGCAACGGCTTCCTTCATATACTCGAAGAAGCGCGTCGCGCGCCGGTCGCCCGCATAGGCCGAGTTGATGCGCACCCAAGGACACGCTTCGCCGTTCGGGCGATAGTAGCTGCCGGGCGCGAGCGTCACGCCGAACTTCACCGCTTCCTCGACGAGCACGGCCGAATCCTCTATGCCCGGCACTTTTGCCCAGACGAAGTTCCCGCCGCCCGGCTCGTCGAACACGTCCCAGCCGTAGCTCTCGAGCGTTTGCACCGCGCTCGACAGCGAGTCGCGCACGCGCTTGCGCAGCCGCTCCAGATACTTGCGATACGTGCCGCGCTCGAGCAGGCTCGCCGCGACGCTTTCCGCGAAGCGCGTGCCGCCGAGGCTCGTCAGCACCTTCACGTCGACGAGATTCTTCACGAGCTCGCGATTCGCCACGAGATAGCCGATGCGCAGCGACGACGACAAGGTCTTCGACAAGCCGCCCACGTAGATCACGCGATCGAGCTGATCGAGCGAGGCGAGCCGTTGCGTCGGCACGGCCTGGAAGTCGGCGTAGATATCGTCCTCGACGATGGTGAAGCCGTGCTGCGTCGCCAGTTGCAGCAGCTTGAACGCGACCTGCGGCGCGATGTTGGTCGCGGTCGGGTTCTGGAACACGGTATTGAGGAAAAAGAGCTTCGGCTGATGCTGCTTGAGCAACGCCTCGGCGACGTCGATATCGGGGCCGTTCGCGAGCCGCGGCACGCCGACGAGTCGTACGCCTTGAAGTTTCAAGAGACCGAACAGGTTGTAGTAGCCGGGATCCTCGACGAACACCGTATCGCCCGGCTTCAGCATGTAACGCACGACGAGATCGAGCGCCTGGCTCGCGCCGCTCGTGATCATCACGTTCGGCAGATCGGTGTCGATGCCGAGCGCGTTCACGCGCATCACGACCTGCTGGCGCAGCGTGGTGTCGCCATGGGGAATCGCGTAGTCGATCACGCTCGGCACGTCGACGCGCGACGCCTGACGGATCGCCTGCGTCAGACCATCCACGTCGCGCCACGCCTCGGGGATGAAGCCGCTCGACAGTTTGAGCGTCTCGCCTGGGTAGTTGAACTGCTGAAGGATCTGGTTCGATTCCTCTTCGGCGAGGCGCGGATCGCAGTTGCCCGCATTGCTGTCGCGTTCGTCGACGTGATTCGCCACATAGAAACCTGAACCGTGCCTGGGCTGGATGAGCCCGCGTGAAGCCAGGCGGTCGTAGGCTTCGATCACGGGAAACCGGCTGATGCGCTGCTCGGCGGCGAGCTGGCGGATCGACGGCAGCTTCGCGCCCGCGAGCACGCGGCGCGAGCGGATCATCGCCTCGATCTGGCGGACGATCTGCTCGGTCAGGGGCACGCCGGTGCCGCCGTCGATGTGGAGCGGAAGTGCATTCATGGTGTTCGAGGTGTTCAGTCGGAAAGAGTGAACAGTTGGATTTTGCTGTTCGCCGGTGTTTCGAGCTCATTCGAACTCATCTGAAAACCGCCGTCAAGCCTGTCCGAATGGCTATTTGCGCTTTTCGCGATGCGCGCGCCTCTGATACTCGCATGCGAACTGTTCAGTAAATTTAGCTTAACAGTTTCTTTGCAAGTGTGCAGAAGTGTTCATTCAAGCTGTTCGGGATCGGTCGAATAATAGGCTCAACGGCTGCGTACAGGTGTTCATCGCGCAGCCTCCCGACTAAGCGAATTTGAGGAGCGGCATCATGCGTGAAATTCGGACTTTCGAACTCGACCGGCGCGATGCGCCGACAGGCTGGTTCATCGACCGGCAGCAAATCCTGCGCGTCACGCGCGGGCAGATCTGGCTGACCATCGAAGGCGAGGCGGACGATCACTGGCTGGACGCGGGCGCGTCCGTCGAATTGAAGCCTTTTACGACGATCTGGGTCAGCGGTGCGCAGGACGAGAGCCGTTTCTCGCTGGCGTCGGCCTCGACGCATGCGCGGACCTTGAGCGAGATCGCGCGCGCGTGGTTGGCGCGCCGCACGCCGTCGCCCCACATCGCGATTTCGAAGGCGTAGGGACGAAAAAAAACCCGGCCATGGCCGGGTCCAATGTTCCCGCGCTCTTGCGAGCGCGGTCACCTGCAAAACTACTTTCCAGCGCTTAGGCCGCGAGCAGCGAGCGCAGCACGAACGGCAGAATCCCGCCGTGCTTGTAGTAGTCGACTTCGATCGGCGTGTCGATGCGCAGCAGCACCTGCACGCGATCTTCCTTGCCGTCCTTGCGATGGATCACGAGCGTGACTTCCTGCTGCGGCTTGAAGTCGTCGCCGAGACCTTCGATGTCGTACGTCTCTTCGCCCGTGATGTTGAGCGACTGCACGCTGTCCGAGCCCTTGAACTGCAGCGGCAGCACGCCCATGCCGACGAGGTTCGAACGGTGGATGCGCTCGAAGCTGCGCGCGACCACGGCCTTCACGCCGAGCAGTTGCGTGCCCTTCGCCGCCCAGTCGCGCGACGAACCCGTGCCGTACTCTTCACCCGCGAAGATGACGGTTTGCGTGCCCGCGTCGATGTACTTCATCGCGGCGTCGTAGATCGACAGCTGCTCGCCGCTCGGCTGGTGAATCGTCAGGCCGCCTTCGACGCGCGTGCCGTCGGCCTTCGCCGGGATCATCAGGTTCTTGATGCGCACGTTCGCGAAGGTGCCGCGCATCATCACGTCGTGGTTGCCGCGGCGCGAGCCGTAGCTGTTGAAGTCGGCCTTCTGCACGCCGTTCGCCTTCAGCCACACGCCCGCCGGCGACGTTTCCTTGATCGAGCCCGCCGGGCTGATGTGGTCGGTCGTGACCGAGTCGCCGAAGATGCCGAGCGCGCGCGCGCCCTTCACAGCCGGAATCGAATCGGCCGGCTTCATCGAGAAGTCCTTGCCGAAGAACGGCGGCTCCGCGATGTAGGTCGACTTCGGCCAGTCATAGACCTGACCGGTTTCGCCCGCGATCTTGCTCCACAGGTCGCCTTCCTTCGTGAGCTGTGAGTAGTTCTCGCGGAACGCCTTCGCGTCAAGCGCGTACTTGAGTAGCGCGTGGACTTCTTCGCTCGTCGGCCAGATGTCGCCGAGGTAGATGTCGCGGCCGTCCTTGCCCTTGCCGACCGGCTCGGTCATCAGGTCGCGCGTGATGTTGCCCGCGATCGCGTAGGCGACGACGAGCGGCGGCGAAGCCAGGAAGTTCGCGCGGATGTTCGGGTGAATGCGCGCTTCGAAGTTACGGTTGCCCGACAGCACCGCTGCCGCGACGATGTCGTTCTTCGTGATGGCGTCGTTCAGTTCCGGCGTCAGATCGCCCGCGTTACCGATACAGGTCGTGCAGCCGTAAGCGGCGAGCGTGAAGCCGAGCTTGTCGAGATACGGCAGCAGGCCCGTTTTCGTCAGATACTCGGTGACGATGCGCGATCCCGGCGCCAGCGACGTCTTGATGTGCGGCGCCACCGTCAGACCGGCCTCGACCGCTTTCTTCGCCAGCAGGCCGGCTGCGAGCAGCACGCTCGGGTTCGACGTGTTCGTGCACGAAGTGATCGCGGCGATCAGCACGTCGCCGTTCTTCACGTTGATGCCATCAGCCGTCTTGTAGTTCGCTTCCAGTTCGGCGGGCTTCTTCGCGAAGCCGTTTTCGCCGACCGGCTTCGAGAACAGGTCGGTGAAGGTGCTCTTCACGTTGCCGATCTCGATGCGGTCTTGCGGGCGCTTCGGACCCGCGAGCGACGGCGCGACCGTGCCCAGATCCAGCGTGAGCGTCTTGGTGTAGTCGATATCGCCGGCCTTCGGCACGCCCCACAGCTTCTGCGCCTTGAAGTAGTTTTCGAAGGCGGCGATTTCCGCGTCGGTGCGGCCCGTGCCCTTGAAGTAGTCGATGGTCTTTTCGTCGACCGGGAAGAAGCCCATCGTCGCGCCGTACTCGGGCGCCATGTTGCCGATGGTCGCGCGGTCCGGCACCGCGATCGACGCCGTGCCTTCGCCGAAGAACTCGACGAACTTGCCGACGACCTTCTCCTTGCGCAGCATTTCGGTGATCGTGAGCACGAGGTCGGTTGCCGTGCAGCCTTCGCGCAGCTTGCCCTTCAGCTCGACGCCGACCACGTCCGGCGTGAGGAAGTACACCGGCTGGCCGAGCATGCCCGCTTCCGCCTCGATGCCGCCCACGCCCCAGCCCACCACGCCGATGCCGTTGATCATCGTCGTGTGGCTGTCCGTGCCGACGAGCGTGTCCGGGTAGTAGACAGTGTCCTTGCCTTCGGTCTTCTTGTGCACGCCGCGTGCGAGGTACTCCAGGTTCACCTGGTGCACGATGCCGACGCCCGGCGGCACGACCTTGAACGTGTCGAATGCCTGCATGCCCCACTTCATGAACTGGTAGCGCTCGTTGTTGCGCTGGAATTCCAGTTTCATGTTCAGGTCGAGCGCGTTCGGCTCGCGGAAGTGGTCGATCTGCACCGAGTGATCGACGACGAGGTCCACCGGCACGAGCGGCTCGATCGCCTTCGGATCCTTGCCCGAGCGCTTCGCGACGCCGCGCATTGCGGCGATGTCGGCGAGCAGCGGCACGCCGGTGAAGTCCTGCAGCACGACGCGCGCGACGACGAACGGGATTTCGTCGACGCGGGACGCGTTCGGCTTCCAGTTCGCGAGTTGCTCGATGTGCTCCTCGGAGATCTTCTTGCCGTCGTAGTTGCGCAGCACCGATTCGAGCACCAGCCGGATCGAAACCGGCAGGCGCTGGATCTTGACCTTCAGCGCGTCGCCGAGTTGCGGCAGCGAGTAGAACTTGCCTTTGCCGGAACCGCTGTCGAATTCCTTGAGCGTGTTGTGGAGATTGTGGGCCATGGTTATTTTCCTTGGACTAAGACGAGGAAATTGCTTCGCTAAATCACGTACAGATCGACGTATTCATTGACCGGCATCGCTTCGAGCTTTGCCTGATCGAGCGATACCGCGAGGATCGCTTGCTGTTGCTTCTGCGGGAAGCGGCGCGCCAGGTTCGTCCTGAACTTCTCGACGAGCAGCGGAATGCCGTCCGCGCGGCGGCGCTTGTGACCGATCGGATATTCGACCGCGATCTCATCGAGCTTGCTGCCATCGTTGAATTCGACGGTCAGCGCGTTGGCGATCGAGCGTTTGTCCGGATCGTGATAATCCTTCGTGTACTGCGGGTCTTCGACGCATTCCATCTTGTCGCGCAATGCGTCGATGCGCGGGTCTTGCGCAATCGAGTCTTCGTAATCGGCGGCGGTCAGCCGGCCGAAGATCAGCGGCACCGCGATCATGTACTGGATGCAGTGATCGCGGTCCGCCGGGTTGTTCAGCGGCCCCTTCTTGTCGATGATGCGAATCGCCGCTTCGTGCGTGCGAATCGTGATCTTCCTGATGTCTTCGACGGACTTGCCGGCTTCCTTGAGCTTGTCGTGCAGGGTCATCGCCGCTTCGACCGCGGTCTGCGAGTGGAATTCGGCGGGGAACGAGATCTTGAAGAGCACGTTCTCCATCACGTACGAGCCATACGGACGCTGGAACTTGAATTCGTTGCCCTTGAAGAGCACGTCGTAGAAGCCCCAGGTCTTGGCGCTCAGCACGGACGGATAGCCCATTTCGCCGGTCCTGGCGATCAGCGCGAGACGCACGGCGCGTGAGGTGGCGTCGCCCGCGGCCCACGACTTGCGCGAGCCGGTGTTCGGCGCATGGCGGTATGTGCGCAGCGAATGGCCATCGACGAAGGCAAGCGACACCGCGTTGATGAGCTCATCGCGCGTGAGGCCGATCATCTGCCCGACGACTGCGGTCGACGCGAGCTTCACGAGCAGCACGTGATCGAGCCCGACCTTGTTGAACGAGTTCTCGAGCGCGATGCAGCCTTGAATTTCGTGCGCCTTGACCATCGCGATCAAGACGTCTTTCATGGCGAGCGGCTTCTTGCCGGAGGCGATCGCGTTGCGCGAAAGCCAGTCGGCGGTGGCGAGAATGCCGCCCAGGTTATCCGACGGATGGCCCCATTCGGCGGCGAGCCAGGTGTCGTTGAAGTCGAGCCAGCGGATCATCGCGCCGATGTTGAAGGCGGCCTGAACCGGGTCGAGCTGAAACTGGGTGCCGGGCACCTTCGCGCCGTTGGGGACGATCGTGCCGGGCACGATCGGTCCCATCAGCTTGGTGCAGGCGGGGTAGGAGAGGGCTTCGAGTCCGCAGCCGAGCGTGTCGATCAGGCAGTTGCGCGCCGTTTCGAGCGCAAGCGTGCTCTCGACGCGGTAATTGAGGACATAGTCGGCTATGTCGTCGAGTACCTTGTCCGGATCGGGCCGGACGTTGGAGATCGGTGCGGACATCGATGGATTCCTGATTTAAGTGCCGAGCTAACTTATTCCGCAGGCTTGATCAGCGCGTTCGACTGCGTGGGAGCCACGCCGCCGGCAGCCATTTCGGCCGTCATGCACTCGTCCGCGAGGCGCGACGAGTCCTTGTCGGAGAACAGCATCGCCTTCGACGGGATGACGACGAGGTCCATGCCCGATGCCGAGTCGTGGAAACGGTCCGCGCCGGTCGTCGTGTCCTGACGCGGCAGGCGGTAGTCCTTCTTGGCCCAGTTCACGGTGACGATGGTGTCACGTTTCATGTCGCCTTTCAGGTAGAAAGCGTTGCCGTCCTTGCACGACCACTTCACTGCACCTTCGGGGATCGGATCGGTCTTGGCCGCCGCGGCCGCTTCGGCCTTGGGGCTGCGCTTGATCAGACGGCGTGCCGGAGCGGGGCGTTTGGCCTTCGCCGCGCTGGCACCGGTGGCGGCTGCCGCCGCGAAGGCGTCGGCGCTGACGAAGACGCTCGTCGTAGCCAGCGTGCCGGCGATTGCAGCGATCAGAAGTTTATTCATCGAAAAAACCTTTCAAAAACATTAGGGTTGAGTGACGTTTGCCGCGCGGGTGGACTTCTTCCTCGTAAAATCCGACAGCGCAGCCCGCTATTTTCGCTTATTTAGCGGCGTGAACTTCAAATTCTCCGGACCGGTGTAATTCGCGCTCGGCCGGATGATCTTGTTGTCGATGCGCTGCTCGATGATGTGCGCGCTCCA
>NZ_FCOB02000031.1 GCF_001545075.1 Caballeronia ptereochthonis | reverse complement strand
TGATAGTGCGGATCTCCCGTGTGAAAGTAGGTAATCGTCAGGCTCCTCATGCTTCACGCAAAAACCCCACCCCAAAAAGGTGGGGTTTTTGCGTTGGAACGCGGGATTTCCCTGCAAGGGTTCGTTCCGATACCATCCCTTCTCCGAATGCGCGCTTTCTGTCGGTAGAATGGCAACGAAAGGTTGTACCCATCATGCCGACCCTTCCCGGAGCGCATATGAGAACGAGCCTGTTGATTGCCGCCCTCAGCGCCGCATTGCTTGTCACGGCGTGCGGCAAGAAGAACGATGCGAGCGAGTCCAGTCTGGGCGACGCGATTTCCGCCGACATGAAAACGAACCGCGGCCTGCTGTGCCTGAATCGCAGCGGGCGCGGCCCGTACGCCTTCCCGTCCGTCTATAGCAACCGGGAGCTCAACGAATACTCCGCGGCAGCCTTGCGGGAGCAACTGGCCGCACTGGAGAAGGCGGGTCTCATCGCCCGGGCGGCCACCACGCCCGCGAACGCGAGCGCCAAGCAGAACGGCGTCGCGTACAGCCTGACGGGCGAGGGGCAGAAGTACGCGGTCGAGACGTCGCGGCCCGCGGGCGATCCCAATGCCACGAGCGATCCGCGCGCGTGGATGATCTGCTATGCGCACGTCAGGCTGGACAAGGTCGTCGGCTGGACCGAGCCCGATCCCACCGCGCACCGCTCCGACGTCACCTATACCTACAAGCTCGAAAGCATGGCCCCGTGGATCGATGATCGCGACATCAAGCGCGCATTCCCCGAAGTGACCGCGGCCGACCGCGAAGCGGGAGAAACGAAGCTGCACATCACGCTGGAGCAGCGTGAGGACGGCTGGGTGCGGGTCGATTGACGCATTCAGGTCGCGGAGAAATCAGCGCGCTCGCTATCATGGGAGCCGCCGACCCGGCTCGACCCTGGACTACCGACGCATGCCATCATCCACCTTCGATCCATCCGCAGGTCCGCCGCGCATGTCCGACGTCGCTCGTCTCGCGGGCGTATCGAAGATGACCGTCTCGCGTGTCCTCGCCGGCCACAGCGTCGCGCTGGCGACGCGCGAGCGCGTGCAGAAAGCGATCGACGAACTCGGCTATGTCGCCGATGCCGCCGCCGGCGCGCTGTCGTCCGGGCGATCGGAATTCGTCGCCGTGCTCGTGCCGTCGCTTGCGAGCTCGAACTTCTCGGACACGGTGCGCGGCCTGTCCGCATCGCTCGAGCCGCACGGCCTGCAATTGCTGATCGGCGACACGGACTACCATCTCGATCGCGAGGAACGGCTCGTGCGCTCGATGCTGCGTCATCAGCCGCGCTGCATCGCACTGACGGGTTCGCGCCACACGGAAGCGACGCGCACGCTCCTGCGGCGCTCCGGCGTGCCCGTCGTGGAGATGTGGGACGCGCCATCCGATCCGATCGACGCCGCGGTCGGCTTCTCCAACGTCAGCGCCGCGCGCGAGATGGTGCGCTATCTGGCCGAGCGCGGCTACGAGCGCATCGGCTTTCTCGGCGGAGCGAGCGAACTGGACCGCCGCGGACTCGATCGGCTGAAGGGCTTTCGTGCGCAGATGAAAGCGCTCGGTCTCGATGACGAACGCATCGTTCGTCTGGGCGATTCACCGATCACGATGAGCCACGGCGGTCCGGCGATGGCCGCGCTGCTCGAAGCGTGGCCCGACACGCAGGCCGTGATGTGCGTGAGCGACATGTCCGCGTTCGGCGCGATAATGGAATGTCACCGGCGCGGCCTGTCGGTGCCGGACGATATCGCCGTCGCGGGCTTCGGCAATTTCGAAGTCTCCGAGTGCTGCACGCCATCGATCACGACGGTTTCCGTCGACGCATATGGCATCGGCCTGCGCACCGGCGCGACCTTGCTCGCGGCGCTGGAAGCGCGTGACCATGGCGTCGCCGGGCGTTCCGGCAAGCGCGTTCGCGTTGCCTATTCCGTGGTGCCGCGCGAAAGCGCCTGAGCCGGAGCAACGTGGCCCACGCGTGCTAACATGTTCCGGATGTTACCGGTAACGTAACCAGCGAGAAAGCAGCGGCGGCAAGCGCCGAAACGACTGTGCATCACGGAGAGACATGCCATGCCCCAGCAGAATCCCAAGCGACTCCGCAGTCAGGAGTGGTTCGACGATCCCTCGCACGCCGACATGACGGCGCTGTACGTCGAGCGTTTCATGAACTACGGCCTGACGCGCGAGGAGTTGCAGTCGGGCCGCCCGATCATCGGCATCGCGCAGACGGGCAGCGATCTCGCGCCGTGCAATCGCCATCACATCGAACTCGCCGCGCGCACGAAGGCGGGCATTCGCGATGCCGGCGGCATACCGATGGAATTTCCCGTGCATCCGCTCGCGGAACAGAGCCGCCGTCCGACGGCCGCGCTCGACCGCAATCTCGCGTATCTCGGCCTCGTTGAAATCCTGCACGGCTTTCCGCTCGACGGCGTCGTGCTCACCACCGGCTGCGACAAGACCACGCCCGCGTGCCTGATGGCGGCGGCGACCGTGGACATGCCCGCGATCGTGCTCTCGGGCGGCCCGATGCTCGACGGCTGGTACGACGGCAAGCGCGTCGGCTCGGGCACCGTCATCTGGCATGCGCGCAATCTGCTCGCGGCGGGCGAGATCGACTACGAAGGCTTCATGCGGCTGACGACCGCATCGTCGCCGTCCATCGGCCATTGCAACACGATGGGCACCGCGCTCTCGATGAACAGCCTCGCCGAAGCACTCGGCATGTCGCTGCCGACGTGCGCCAGCATTCCCGCCGCGTACCGCGAGCGCGGACAGATGGCCTATGCGACGGGCAAGCGCATCGTCGACATGGTGCGCGAGGATCTGAAGCCTTCGAAGATCATGACGCGCGACGCGTTCATCAACGCGATCGTGGTCGCGTCCGCGCTCGGCGCATCGACCAACTGCCCACCGCATCTGATCGCGATCGCGCGGCACATGGGCATCGAACTGAGTCTCGAAGACTGGCAGCGTCATGGCGAACAGGTGCCGCTCATCGTGAACTGCATGCCCGCGGGTGAATATCTCGGCGAAAGCTTTCATCGCTCGGGCGGGGTGCCTGCGGTTATCAAGCAACTCGACAAGGCGGGACTCATCGAACGCGATTGTCTGACCGTATCGGGCCGCACGATCGGCGAGATCGCGAGCGAGGCTCCCGCAGCCGACAACGAAGTCATCCGCACGGCGGACGATCCCCTGAAGCACGGCGCGGGCTTCATGGTCCTGTCGGGCAATTTCTTCGACAGCGCGATCATGAAGATGTCGGTTGTCGGCGATGCATTCAGGAAGACCTATCTGAGCGAGCCCGGCGCGGAGAATACGTTCGAAGCCCGGGCGATCGTCTTCGACGGTCCCGAGGATTATCACGCGCGCATCAACGATCCCGCGCTCGAGATCGACGAGCACTGCATTCTCGTGATTCGCGGCTGCGGCACCGTGGGCTATCCGGGCAGCGCGGAAGTGGTGAACATGGCGCCGCCCGCGGAGCTCATCAAGCGCGGCATCGACTCGCTGCCCTGCCTGGGCGACGGACGGCAGAGCGGCACGTCCGCGAGCCCGTCGATTCTCAACATGTCGCCGGAGGCCGCGGTGGGCGGCGGTCTCGCGCTCCTGCGCACGAACGACAGGATACGCGTCGACCTGAACGCGCGCACCGTGAACGTGCTGCTCGACGAAACCGAGCTCGAAAGCCGCCGCGCGCAATCCGCATTCGCCGCGCCCGTCGCGCAGACGCCGTGGCAGGAGTTGTATCGGCAGACGGTCGGGCAGTTGTCGACGGGCGGATGCCTCGAACCCGCGACGCTGTATCTGAAGGTGATCGAAGAGCGCGGCAATCCGCGCCATTCTCATTGAGCGAGCCGCCATGTCCTACGCCATCTATCCCAGTCTTGCGGACAAACATGTCGTCGTGACGGGCGGCGGCAGCGGCATCGGCGCCGCGATCGTCGAAGCCTTCGCGAAACAGGGCGCGCGCGTGTTCTTCATCGACGTCGCCGATGCCGAGTCGCAGCAGCTCGAACAGGCTTTATCGAACGAGACGCATGCAGCGAAGTTTCTGCATTGCGATCTGCGCGACGCGGCCGCCATCGAAAAAGCCTTCGACGATATCGCCAGCGAGGCCGGTTCCATCGACGTGCTCGTGAACAACGCCGCGAACGACGATCGTCATCAATGGGATAACGTGAGCGCCGCTTACTGGGACGAGCGCATGGCCGTGAACCTGCGGCATCAGTTCTTCTGCGCGCAGGCGGCAGCTCGGCGCATGCGCACGCAGAAGCGCGGCGCGATCATCAACATGGGCTCGATTTCGTGGCATCTCGCGCTGCCCGATCTCACGCTCTACATGACGGCGAAGGCAGCGATCGAAGGGCTCACGCGCGGGCTCGCGCGCGAGCTCGGCGAGCATGGCATTCGCGTCAACACGGTGATTCCGGGCGCCGTGCGCACGCCGCGTCAGATGAAGCTGTGGCAGTCGCCCGAGAGCGAGGCGAAGCTCCTCGCGCAGCAATGCCTGCATGAACGGATCGATCCGGAGCACATCGCGCGCATGGCGCTGTTTCTCGCCTCGGATGACGCAGCGCGCTGTACCGCACGCGACTACTACGTCGATGCGGGCTGGTTCGGCGCGTAGCGTGTCACGTCGGTGCTACGTCGGCATCAGCTGATGAGGCGCGCGTGGCTCACATGCGCGCATCGCGCCGCCGCGCCAGCTTCGGCGTCGGCTTGACCGTCGGGATCGTGCCGTTCTCGATGTGGTGCTGCACCGTATCCGCGGCTTCGTAATAGTCGCGATCGTCGAGCCAGCGCCAGACCGCGGCGAGGAAGAGGCCGATCCCTGCATGCCCGCAATGGGCAATGACGTCGGTGATGCCTTCCGCGAGCGCTTCGTCGCGTCCCTCCGGCTGCAGCGCGCTCGCCACATGCGATGCGGCGCGCGAAACCAGCATGGCGTGCATCGTATGCAGTTGCGGATTGAATATATGTGATGCGTGTTTTTGACTGCTACCCATGACGCCCCCGTTTCCGACATCGGCGTACTGCGTGCTCGTGATGCGATGACCGCATTGACAAAAGCGCGCGCCGCGATTGGTTTTCAACGCGCCTTTTCGGCGCTGGGTCGGCTGACGCAAGAAGCGGGCCGGAAGCCTGCCGTGGCGGGAAGATTTCCGCGCCTGGCCTTGCACGGCGCGGCAGAACGCGCCTCCCCGATGACCGGCGAAAAAAGCGCGCAAAGACGCATCGCTATGCATTTCGTACAATCCGATGCCTCGTGCGCCACGTCAACCAATCAAAGCATGCGCCTTTCCGCCCGGTTTCCCGTCGAACGAACGCGCAAGAACTCGACTGGAGCGACGAGACTCACGCCGCCGGGCTCGGCATCTGGTTCGTGCCGAGCCAGCACTGGTCCGCGCGCACGCCGTTCGACCGCGCAGAAACGCTTTGGGGCGGCTGGGCGGTGAAGACGCCGGCGGGCGCGGCGCATCCGTATTCCTTCTACTTCGCGGGCGACACCGGCTATTCGCCGGATTTCCGCGACATCGGCGCGCGTTTCGGCGGCTTCGCTGGTTCATGCACGCGCAGCACGTCGATCCGGAGGAAGCGGTGCGCATCTTTCAGGACGTCCGCGCGAAAAAGGCGATCGGCGTCCACTGGGGGACGTTCGAGCTCACCGACGAGCCGCTCGACGAGCCGCCGCGCCGTCTTGCCGAAGCGGTGCGCAAGGCTGGCCTGCCGGCGGACGCGTTCTCCGTGCTGAAGCACGGAGAAATGATCCAGCTCGACACGCCGGGCTCGAGCACTGCCGCAGTGGGCCGCGGACGCGGGCGGGCAGTGCGCGACCGTGAAGCATGAAAAAACGCGCGGACTTCACCGAGGTCCGCGCGTTCTTTCACAACCCTTGCCGCAGGAAAAGCGTCATCGCCTGAACACCCCGAGCAGCAGCGTCGCGAGAAAGATCACGATGAAGATAAAGAACAGGATCTTGGCGATTTCCGCCGCGCCCGTTGCGATTCCCCCGAAGCCGAAGACGGCCGCGATGATCGCGATGATGAAGAAGATGACAGCGTAACGGAGCATGAAGTCCTCCCATGGGATCGGTTGACGGTTGATTCGCATGCGGACGGATGCCGTCGCCGCTTTCGCTCATCAGGTCCTGCCGCGCGTCTTTTCCCTTCTGGCCGGGTGCGTTGCGCGACAAGGACGCTCAAAGCAACCCCTGTGCCCAGCGCGCCGCCATGGCGCATGAGCGTCGGTCGCGAGGACGGATGCAAAAACGCCGCAATGCAGGAAGACATTGCGGCGTCGCGGATCGCGCCATCATCGGCGCGATGGGCCCGGCTGTCGAGGCTAACGGCCTAGTGTGCGATCGGAGTCGGATTCATCGTCGAGATCGTCTTCATCGTCGACGCTGTTTAGCGCATCCGGCAGGTTGTTCTCCAGTTCATCGCGTTCGATCTGATCGGCTAGGTCGAGGGATTTGCGCGTGGCGGGACCGGATGGGCGGTTGGCTCCAGACATGGCGTACTCCTTGAACAGATTTCAAAGCCGCGCCGGAAATTCGACGCGAACCAACGAGCAAGCAAGGCATGTACGCGCCGGCCCGAGCGGGCCGCCTTAAAGGATCGCTTAAGGATCACTCCATGATCCCCCAGACGGCAAGGTGGACAGACGACTGACGTAAGGAAATGCAGTCCCGATGTTGCAAGAGGGACGCAGATTTTGCGTGCCGGCGCGTAAGGGCAGTATGCACCGGTCCGCACGCTCGGCAAAGAGGCGCGTGCGGATCGTCGCCGCTCGCGCGTCAGTCGAAAAAATGGACCACGATCGGATACAGCGACAGCACGAGCAGCACGGCCATCGTGATGTTGAAGACACGCAGCCAGCGCGGGTTGGCGAGAAAGCGCCGCAGCGACATGCCGAACGCCGCCCACATCGTGATGCACGGCAATCCGATCACGACGAGCACGAGCGCCATCAGCGCCGCATTCAGCGAGAGACTCGCGTGCAGATGGATGGTGGTCGCCGCGGTCAGCACCATCATCCACGCCTTGGGATTGATCCACTGGAACGCGATCGCTTCGTGAAACCGCATCGGACGGCGCTGGCCGTCGCGCATCTGCACCGACGACGACGTGCCGATCTTCCACGCCAGATACAGCAGATACGCGATGCTCGCCGCTTCGAGCACGGTATAGAGCCAGGGCAGGCGCTCGAACGCCTGTGCGAGTCCGAGGCCGACCGCGAGCATCAGGATCGCCATGCCCGCGCTGATGCCGAGCACGTGCGGCACCGTGCGCTTCAGGCCGAAATTGACGCCTGAGGCGAGCAGCATCGTGTTGTTGGGGCCCGGCGTGATCGTCGTCACCAGCGCGAACAGCGCGGCGGCGGGCAAGGCGTTCAGGAGTTCGGTGGGCATGGCGCGCTTTGTGAGAGAAATTGACGAGCGCCAAGTGTACGGGAGGTGACCGGTACAGTACCGGTACAGATTGACGTTGGACATCCGGTACGGTGTCTAAGCGGTTTCCGAGCGCGGCGGTGCTCGCCGCCGCGCTCGTCCGCGGCCTTACACCGGGAATGGATTGCGCTCCGGGAATCCCTGCTGATGCCAGTACGGATAGGCAGGCCGCACCGTGCTCGCCTCATCGAGCTTCCTGACCTGCTCGGCCGTCAGGTTCCAGCCGACGGCGCCGAGGTTCTGCCGCAACTGCTCCTCGTTGCGCGCGCCGATGAGCACCGTCGACACCGTCGGACGCTGCAGCAGCCAGTTGAGCGCGATCTGCGTCACGGTCTTGCCGGTTTCCTCGGCGATGGCGTCGAGCGCATCCACCACGCGATACAGATACTCGTCCGGCACCGGCGGCCCCATGTCGACGGTCTTGTACAGGCGGCTCGTCTCGGGCAGGGGCTGGCCGCGACGGATCTTGCCCGTGAGACGCCCCCAGCCGAGCGGACTCCAGACGACCGCGCCCACGCCCTGATCGAGCCCGAGCGGCATCAGCTCCCATTCGTAGTCGCGGCCGATCAGCGAGTAGTACGTCTGATTCGCGACATAGCGCGGATAGCCGTAACGATTCGCCACATCGAGCGATTTCTGCAGATGCCAGCCCGAAAAATTCGACACGCCGGTATAGCGGATCTTGCCCGCGCGCACGAGATCGTCGAGCGTCGAGAGCGTCTCTTCGACGGGCGTCTTCGCATCGAAGCCGTGCAGCTGGAAGAGGTCGATGTGGTCGGTCTGCAGGCGCGCGAGCGCTGCGTTCACCGCTTCGATGAGATGAAAGCGCGACGAACCGACGCCGTTGGGATCGTCGGGATCGAAGCGGAAGGTGGCCTTGGTCGAGATGATGACCTTGTCGCGCCGGCCCTTGATGGCCTCGCCGAGAATCGATTCCGACGTGCCGCGCGAATACACGTCGGCGGTGTCGAACATCGTGACGCCCGCGTCGTTCGATCGCCGCCTCCGCGCGGCGCCCACCGACTTCATCCAGCGAGGACAAGCAATGGAATATCGACATCTAGGCGCTTCCGGCTTCAAGGGTTCCCGTGCTGAGCTTCGGCACCGCCACCTTCGGCGGCAAGGGCGAATTCTTCCAGGCCTGGGGTGAGACCGACGTGAGCGAGGCGCGCAAGCTCGTCGACATCTGCCACCATCGACGAGACTACCGCAACGACTCGTCGCATGCAGGGCGCGGCGCTATCGCTTGCGTGCCGCGCGTTCGCCGAGCGAATCGTAGATCGGCGGGATGCGCAGCAGCATCGGCACGATCATCGCGGTGAAGCAGGCCGTCAGCATCGGCAGGAGCAGCGTGAAGCCCGCCGTCATCTCCGTGACGAGCACGATGCCCGTGACTGGCGCGCGCACCACCGCGACGAAGAACGCCGCCATGCCGACTACCGCGAACGCGCTCGTGTCGCCGGCGACGGCCGACATGCCGGGGAACCAGGCGAGGCACGCGCGCCCGAACACGAGACCCGTCTGCGCGCCGAGCACGAGCATCGGCGCGAACAGGCCGCCGGGCGTGGCCGCCGCATACGACACCGCGCCCAGTACGAAGCGCAATGCCAACATCGCCATCACGCCCGCGACGGCGCCCGTGCCCAGCAGCGCGCGTTCGGTCAGCGCATCGCCGCCGCCTGCGAGGTCCGGCGCGAACCATGCGAGCAGGCCGACCGCCGCGCCGATCAGCCCCGCGTGCACGGTCGCATGCGGGACCGATCCGGGGCGCGCGAATGAATCGGCGGCATCGAGTGCCCAGAGAATCGCGCGGCAATATGCGGCGCCCAGAAGTCCGAGCAATGCACCGAGCACGAGATGCGCGCCGGTCATCGCAAAGCCGGGAAACGGCTGCGCGGGCACGTGAAAGTCGGGCAGGTCGCCATGCAGGAGCCGCGCCATCGCGATCGCGCTCGCCGATGCGCCGAGCGCCGCCACGGCAGTGCGCGTATCGAAGCGGCGCATCAGTTCTTCGAGCACGAACACGGCGCCCGCGATCGGCGCGTTGAACGCCGTCGCAAGGCCCGCGCCCGCGCCCGCCGCGAGCAGCACGCGGCAATCGCCCGCGCTGCGCCTGAAGAACCCGCCGATGGCATGCGCAATCGATGCGCCCATCTGCACGGTCGGGCCTTCGCGGCCGAGCGCGAGTCCCGCGCCGATGGCGAGCACGCCGCCCACGAACTTGATCGGAATGAGCACGAGCGGCGCGGGCGGCAACTTGCCGCGCAGCACCGCTTCGACATGCGGAATGCCGCTGCCGCTCGCCATGGGCGCGAAGCGCGCGACGAGCCACGCGGCGAGCCCGGTGACGGTCGCCGCCGCGAGCACGAAGAGCACGAACACCACGACGGTTACGAAGGCCGCTTCGTGCCCCGCATGACCCCAGGCGACGAGAGCCGTGCGCCACCCTTCCGCGCGTTCGAGGGAAAAGCGAAAGAGCACGCCGATGGTGCCGGTCGCGGCGCCTGCGGCAACCGACGCCACCGCGAGCGGAAGTAGCCCCGCGCGCTCGTCGTCCTGTTCGATGGCTTCGGTGTCGTTCATCGCGCATGACGCTCCGGATCGGCATGTGCCACGAAGCGTAACACCACGCGGCGGGCATGGCGCTTGCAAAACGAAGGTCATTTGGTCGCGGAAGGCTTTCGAGAGTCGCATGAGCCACGCAAACGACGACGAAAACGACGACGAGCCGTTCTTCCAGCCGGGACGCAATTGCGCGAGCGTGCGTCACGCCCGGCGCTTCAGCCTTCTCATCGATGGCGCGGATTATTTCCGCGTGCTGCGCGAGGCGATCACGCGCGCCGAGCGCACCGTGTTCATCCTCGGCTGGGACATCGACAGCCGCATGAAGCTCACGCCCGAAGGCGCGGATGACGGCTATCCCGAAGCGCTCGGCGACTTCCTGCATGCCGTCGCGGGCAACCGGCGCCGCCTGCGCATCACCATCCTCGCGTGGGATTTCGCGATGCTCTACGCGTTCGAGCGCGAATGGTTGCCCGTGTACAAGATGGGCTGGCGCACGAACCGGCGCATCGCGTTCCAGATGGACGGCAAGCATCCGATCGGCGGCTCGCAGCATCAGAAGATCGTCGTGATCGACGATCGTCTCGCGTTCGTCGGCGGCCTCGATCTCACGCGCTCGCGCTGGGACACGAGCGCGCATGCGCCCGACGAGCCGCTGCGGCGCGACGCGAACGGCGCGCCCTATCAGCCGTTTCACGATGTCCACACGATGTTCGACGGCGACGCCGCGCGCGAGATCGGCATGCTCGCGCGCGAACGATGGTCGCGCGCATGCGGCAAGCGTCTCGCGATCCGCGCGCATCGCGCGGCGTTCGAGCACGATCCTTGGCCGCCTTCGAGACGCGTCGATCTGGAGGACGTCGATATCGCGATATCGCTCACCGAGCCCGCCTATCTGGGCCGCGCGCCCGTGCAGCAGATTCGCGCGCAGTATCTCGACGCCATCGCGCGGGCGCGGCGCAGCATCTATATCGAGAACCAGTACTTCACGTCGGGCACGGTCGGCGCCGCGCTGGCCGCTTCGCTCGCGCGCGAGGACGGCCCCGATCTCGCCATCGTCGTGCCGCGCAATCAAAGCGGATGGCTGCAGGAAGTGACGATGGGCGTGCTGCGCGCGCGCATGCACAAGCTGCTGAAGAACGCCGACACGCACGGCCGCTATCGTCTGCTGTGCCCGAGCGTGCCGAAGCTCGGTGATGAAATCGTGAACGTGCACAGCAAGCTCATGATCGTCGACGACACGTTGCTGATGGTCGGCTCGGCGAACCTGAACAATCGTTCGATGGTGCTCGACAGCGAATGCAACGTATCGATCGATGCGGGCGCCGATGAGCGCATCCGCCGCGCGATCGCGACGATGCGCGACACGCTGCTCGCGGAGCATCTCGGCTGCGAGATCGCGGACATCGTGCGGGAACGCGACGCACGGGGCGGCATGAACGCGGCGATCCAGGCGCTGCTGCGAGACCGCGATGCGCATCGCACGCTTGTGCCGCTCGATCCGCAGGTGTTGGCCGAGCTCGATCAGCTGATTCCACCCGAAGCGCTGATCGATCCCGAGACGCCGATCACCGCTGACGAGCTCGTCGACCAGTTCGTGCCCGCTTCGACGACGCGCCCGCTCATTGGCCGCTTTGCGCTGCTCGGCGCGTTCGCGCTCATGGTGGTGATTGTCGCGGGTCTGTGGCACTGGACGCCGCTCGGCGATTACGTCAACCTGAAGTCGCTCACGAACGCGACGCGCCACGTCGACGCGCTGCCTCTCGCGCCGCTCTGGATCATCGCAGGCTATGTGGTGGCGGCGGTCATGTCGGTGCCGATCACGCTGCTCATCGCGACGACGGGCATCGTTTTCGGCGCGTCATGGGGCGGTGTCTATGCGTTCTTCGGCACGATGGTCGCGGCCGCGGTCTCCTATTCGCTCGGAAGCTGGCTCGGCCGCGACGCCGTGCGCAAGCTCGCCGGCGCGCGCGTGAACCGGCTTTCCGAGCGCGTTGCGAAGCGCGGCGTGGTCGCGGTCGTGGTGCTGAGGCTTCTGCCGGTCGCGCCGTTTTCGATCGTCAATCTCGTCGCGGGCGCCTCCCACATCCGCATGCGCGACTTCATGATCGGCACGATGCTCGGCATGGGCCCCGGCATCTTTCTGACGGTGGCGTTCGCGCATCAGCTCGTGGCTTCGCTGCATCAGCCGACGGTCGGCTCGTTTGCGGTGCTGACCGGCATCGGCGCGGCACTGATCGGCGTGTCGCTGCTGCTGCAGCGCTTTCTCGGCCGCACGGATCGACACGAGGCGCATGAAGGCGCGCCGAGCGACGCCGACAAGCCGCGCGCGAGCGATGAGGCGAAGCGCGCGAGCGCGCTGCGCGAGAACGGCGCGATGCCGCGCGATGCGGCCGCGTCGCCGAAGAACGAGCGCCCGGACGAGATCAACTCATGACGCTGATGCACGACTCCGCCATCGAGAACGAAGCGGCCAGTGAAGCGGTGCAGGATGTTCGCGCGCGCGAGCTTCGCATCGCGACCTACAACCTGCATGGCGCGGTGGGCATCGACGGCCGGTTCGCGCCGGAGCGCATCGGCGACGTGCTTGCCGAGATCGATGCCGACATCTTCGCCCTGCAGGAAGTGCCCCTCGGCGGCAGCGGCTCGCGCTCACACGACGTGCTCGAAGTGCTGCAGCGCATGACGAACCTGCACGCGGTGGCGGGTCCGACGCTCGACACGCCCGAGCGCCGCTACGGCAACGCGGTGCTCACGCGCTATCCGGTGCGCGCGGTGCGCACGCTCGATCTGTCGTTCAGGAGCCGCGAGCCGCGCGGCGCGCTCGACGCCGACATCGATTGCGGCGGCGAGCTATGGCGCGTGGTGGCGACGCATCTCGGTCTCGCGTCCAGCGAAAGGCGCGCGCAAGTGGAGCAAGTGCTGCAGAGCTTCGATACGCCCGCGATGCCCGTGATCCTGCTCGGCGATCTCAACGAGTGGTTCGTCCATGGCAGAACGCTCAGGCGGCTCGTCACGCACTTTCATCGCGCGAGCGCGTTGCGCACCTTTCCGACGCGCTGCCCGCTCTTCGCGCTCGACCGCATCTGGGTGCATCCGGGCGAGCGACTGATGCGTGTCGATGTGCATCGCACGCGGCTCTCGCGCATCGCTTCCGATCACTATCCACTCATCGCTCACATCGCGCATCGCGGTTTGCCGCAGCGATAAAACGCTTCGCGTGCCGGTGCAAAAGCATCGAAGAACCTCGCGAATGATGCTTCCATGGCTCACGTGTCAGCGCGGCGCCACGAAAAACCCCTATAAAAACGATATAAAAGCGTAAAAGACTCGCACGAACTCGCTTGGCATATGTAGAATCCGGCGTGATACGAACGCATCGGTGCGAACGTATTCGAATATCACTGACCAAAAACAGGTAGGAGAAACATGCCGACTTCCGCTAAAACCGCTGCCAAAAAAGCTCCGGCCAAGAAGGCCACGGCGAAGACCGCCGCACCGGCGAAGAAAGCCGCAGCACCGAAGGTTGCCGCGAAGAAAGTAGCCGCGAAGAAGACCGCCGGCGCTCCCTCGCCGATCAAGGATACGTTCACGAAGGCATCGCTCGCGAACCACCTCGCCGAACGCGCCGCTGTGGACGTGAAGGCGGTGAAGGCCGTGATGGTCGCGCTGGAAGACACCATCCTCGGCTCGATCCACAAGAAGGGCGCCGGCGAATTCACGCTGTCGGGCCTTCTGAAGATCTCCGCGCAAGCCGTGCCGGCGAAGAAGAAGCGCTTCGGCAAGGATCCGTTCACGGGCCAGGAGCGCTGGTTCCCGGCGAAGCCGGCGAGCGTTCGCATCAAGGCGCGCCCGCTGAAGAAGCTGAAGGACGCGGCGCTTTGATCTTCGCTTAGCATTTCGGGCTTCGCCTTCGTCGACCTGTCGGCGAAATCGAAGTTTCGTGAAAAGAGGCCAGTTTCCCTTGAACGGGATGCTGGCCTCTTTTGCTTTTTGGTTCTTGGTTCTTGGTTCTTGGTTAGATGCGTTCCTGGTATTGTGCGAAGACCGCGCTGATCCAATCCGCGAAAACCCGCACGCGCGCCGAGAGCTGCCGGTTGTGCGGATAGAGCACGGAGACCGGCATCGGTGGCGGCGCGAGGTCGGGAAGCACGCGTTGCAGGCGGCCATCGGCGAGCGCATCCTCGACGTGATAGCGCGGCACCTGAACGATGCCGAGCCCCGCGAGCGCGGCCTGCGTGTACATCTCGACGCCCGTCACCGAGACCGTGGCCTTCAGCTCGATGGCTTCGATACGGTCGCTGACCGCGAATTCCAGCGGCACCACGCGGCCCGTCGCGCTCGACACATAGTTCACCGCGCGATGCGATGCAAGCGCTTCGAGGTCTTCGGGCACGCCTTCGCGCGACAGATAGGCCGGACTTGCCACCGTCACTTGCTCGAGCAGCGCGACGCGCCTGCCGATCATCGACGAATCCTGCAACGTGCCCGCGCGCAGCACGCAATCGACCCCTTCGCGCACGAGATCGACGAGCCTGTCGTCCTCGCCGATATGCAGCTCGATCTGCCCATGGCGTTCGAGAAACGCGGGCAGCGCGGGCATGACGAAATACCGCGCGAGCGTGCCTTGCAGGTTGACGCGCAACAGACCTTTCGGCTCGGCATGCCTGAACGAGCCTTCGGCCTCCTCCAGATCCGCGATCAGGCGCACGCAGCGGCGGTAATGCGCTTCGCCGTCGTGCGTGAGGCGCACCGTGCGCGTCGTGCGTTCGAGCAGGCGCGCGCCGAGCCGTTCCTCCATGCGTTTCATCAGATTGGTGACGGTGGCGCGCGGCATCTGCAGATCGTCGGCGGCCTGCGTGAAGCTGTGCCGCTCCGCGATGCGCACGAAAACCTGCATTTCCTGGAATCGATCCATGGTGGATGAGCGTCGGGATTGTTAAAGCAACTGGAACGATGATACTAAGTCACGCACGATGATCGCGGAAACGGAATGATTCATGATGCTTTCCATCGAACACCAACCTTTGAGGAGCAGCATCATGAGTCAGACGGAAACGAAACGCGTCGCCATCGTCACGGGCGCCTCGCGCGGCATCGGCGCGGAGATCGCGCGGCGGCTCGCACGCGACGGCTTCGCGGTCGCGGTGAACTATGCAGCGAGCGCGAAAGAGGCGGATGCGCTCGTCGCCGAATTGCGCGAGGCGGGCGGCCATGCCATCGCCGTGAAGGCCGATGTCGCGAACGCCGACGACGTGCGCCGCATGTTCGAGACCGTCGAGGGAGAGCTCGGCCGTGTCGATGCGCTCGTCAACAACGCGGGCGTCCTGAAGACCGTGCCGCTCGCCGATACGAGCGATGCGCTCTATGACCGGACCTTCGACATCAACGTGCGCGGCACCTTCAACACGCTGCGCGAAGCGGCGGCGCGCATGAACGCGGGCGGCCGCATCGTCAACTTTTCGAGTACGACGCTCGCGCTCAACATGCCCGGCTACGCGATCTACAACGCGACCAAGGCGGCGGTCGAATCGTTCACGCATGTCTTTGCCAAGGAATTGCGCGGGCGTGGCATCACGGTGAATGCAGTGGCGCCGGGGCCGGTGGCGACATCGCTGTTTCTGGACGGCAAGACCGACGAGCAGATCGCCGGCTTCTCGAAGATGGCGCCGCTGGAACGCCTCGGTCAGCCGGAGGATATCGCCTCGGTCGTCGCATTTCTCGTCGGGCGGGATGCGGGCTGGGTCAACGGGCAGGTGCTGCGCGCGAACGGCGGGATCGCGTAAGGCGTCAGAACGTCAGCGCGAACTGATCGGCTGCAATCGCGCGGCGCCGGGCCGCGCGTTTCGCCCGGGGTTCGACGGCGGGGCGTGCGTGCAAGGCAGGCGGCGCGTCTTGTACGACGAGATGAAACGACGGCCGCGCATCGCACGCGATCCATTCCGGCTGCCCGGATGCGAGGCGCTTCGCGGTCAGGCCGTAGACGTCGGAATCGAACGGGCGGATATCGGGCGCGCCGGCGAGCAGCGGCGCGATGTCATCGCGCGTCGCGCATGTGCCGAGATAGCACCAGCGGTCGATCACGTGCCACGCCTCGCGGCCGGTCGCTTCGTCGCGCTCCGGGACGGCGATCGGCCCCGCGTGCGGCCAGCGCACGAGGCGCGCGCTTTCCAGTGCGGCCAGCGCGCGTGCCGCATGATCCGCGAGCGTTTCGGCGCCCGCGCACGATCCGAGGCAACGTTTCACCTGATAGCCGAAACAGCCGCGCCCGCGTGACGGCGGCGCTTTTTCGAGGCCGAGCGTCGCGTGACAGAGATTGTGCTCGTCGGCGAGATGGCGCAGGAACGCATGGGCCTTTGCACGCGATGCGAACACGCCGAACAGATGTTCCTCGCGCGAGAGATCGCGCCTGCCCGCCTTCACGAGCGCCGGTGCGGCGGCGCCCGGCAGCCATTGCCACGCACAGGCGCCCCAAGCACCTTTGAGCAGCCGGTTGTGCGTCGGCTTCAGGTCCTTCACGAGCTTCGCTTCCAGGAGCAGCGCGCCGAGTTCTCCGACCGTCTCGCGGCATTCGATGCGACGGATGGCCTGCGAAATCGACAAGTCCTTCGCGAGCCGGTGATCGCCCGAAAAATGCGCCGCGACGCGCTGTTTCAGATTGATGCTCTTGCCGACATAGAGCGGCACGTCGTCGTCGCCGTGAAAGAGATAGACGCCTGGCGCCGACGGCAGCGCATCGAGCGCGCCTTCGGGCAGCGCGGCGGGCAGGCTCGCGCGCTTCACGAGCGCCTTGATCGCGGCATCGACGAGATCCTGCGAATAGAGCGCGTGAATCTTCTGCCAGAACTGCCAGAGCAGATCGGCATCGGCGAGCGCGCGATGGCGGCCTTCGGGCGCGAGGTCGAGCCGCGCGACGAGCGCATCGAGACCATGCCGCTCGACCGAAGGAAAGAGCGCGCGCGAGAGCCGCACCGTGCACAGCGTATCGGCGCGAAACGCGATGCCCGCGCGGCGGAACTCGTTCTTGAGGAACCCGTAATCGAAGCGCGCGTTGTGCGCGACGAAGAGCTTGCCGTGGAGGCGTTCGGCGAGCGCGGGCGCGAGCGATGCGAAGCTCGGCTGGCCGCGCAGCATCGTGTCGTCGATGCCGGTCAGGCGCGAGACGAAGGGCGGCACCGGCACGCCCGGATCGACGAGCACGCTCCAGCGCTCGATGCCCGCGGTGCTCGCTTCCACCACGCCGATTTCGGTGATGCGATCCGCGGTCGCGTCCGCGCCGGTGGTTTCCAGATCGACGAACACGATCGGACGCGCGAGTCCTGCGAGCAGGGCGTCGGCGAGGGAATCGGCTTCTTCGAGCGCTTCGGACATGATCAAACGCGGAACGTAGGCGGAAAGTCTAGCGCGAAACGCGCATGCACCATGAAGAAGCGGCAAAAAATTGGCGCACGTCGCGCACTTTCGTCCGATACTGCAGTAAAACGCGCTGAAGAACGAGAAGGACGCCACGATGCAGATCTACGATGAAATGCGTCAGGATGACGGCGTGCGCCGCCACTACGCACGGTTTTCTCGCTGGCTCGCGATGCAGAGCCCCGAGACGATCGCGCGAAAGCGCGCCGAAGCGGACGTGCTGTTCCGGCGCGTCGGCATTACGTTCGCGGTGAACGGCGACCTGTCCGGCACCGAGCGGCTCATTCCGTTCGACATGATTCCGCGCATCATTCCCGGCGACGAATGGCGCGTGCTCGAAGCCGGCCTGCGGCAGCGCGTGCAGGCGCTCAATCTCTTTCTCCACGACATCTATCACGACGGCGACATCGTGCTCGCCGGGCGCATTCCGGCCGACCAGGTCTACACGAATGCGCAGTATCGTCCGGAGATGCAGGGCGTCGACGTGCCGCTCGAGGTGTACGCGCATATCGCGGGCATCGACGTGGTGCGCGCGGGCGAGGCGGGCGAGTTCTACGTGCTGGAGGACAACCTGCGGGTGCCGTCGGGCGTCTCGTACATGCTGGAAAACCGCAAGATGATGATGCGGCTCTTTCCCGAGCTGTTCGTGCAGAACCGCGTTGCGCCCGTCGCGCATTATCCCGATCTGCTGCTGGAGACATTGCGCTCGATCGCGCCCGAGGGCGTCGACGATCCGGCCGTCGTCGTGCTGACGCCCGGCATGTACAACTCGGCGTATTTCGAGCACACGTTTCTCGCGCAGCAGATGGGCGTGGAGCTCGTCGAAGGCAAGGATCTCTTCGTCGACGATAACTATGTCTTCATGCGTACGACGCACGGGCCGCGCCGCGTGGACGTGATCTATCGCCGTGTCGATGACGACTTTCTCGATCCGCTCGCCTTTCGCGCGGATTCGGCGCTCGGCATTCCGGGGCTGCTCACGTCGTATCGCGCGGGGCGCGTGACGCTCGCGAACGCGATGGGCACCGGCATCGCCGACGACAAGTCGATCTATCCGTTCGTGCCCGACATGATCGAGTTCTATCTCGGCGAAAAGCCGATTCTCAACAACGTGCCGACGTATCAATGCCGCAAGCCCGACGATCTCGCCTATACGCTCGCGCATCTGGCCGAGCTCGTCGTGAAGGAAGTGCACGGCGCGGGCGGCTACGGGATGCTCGTCGGGCCCGCGTCGACCAGCGTTGAAATCGAGGCCTTTCGCGCGCGGCTCGTCACACGGCCCGAAGGCTATATCGCCCAGCCGACGCTCGCGCTGTCCGCATGCCCGACCTTCGTCGGGACGGGCATCGCGCCGCGCCACATCGACTTGCGGCCGTTCGTGCTCTCCGGCCGCGACGTGTCGATGTGCGCGGGCGGTCTCACGCGCGTCGCGTTGCGCGAAGGCTCGCTCGTCGTCAATTCGTCGCAGGGCGGCGGGACGAAGGATACCTGGATGGTCGAATGACTCTCTGCACATGACATCATGCTGAGCCGCACTGCCGATCACCTCTTCTGGATGGCGCGCTACATGGAGCGCGCCGAGAACACCGCGCGCATGCTCGACATCAATCTGGAAGGCTCGCTCCTGCCGCAGACGCCCGAGCAGGAGGCGCGTGCGCAACGCTCGGTGCTGAAGATCTCCGAGCTGGAGGCCATGTTCGACGAGCGTTATCCAGACGCGCATTCGCGCGAGGAGATGCTGCATTTCATGGTCGCGGACGCGCGCAATCCGTCGAGCATCCTCTCCTGCCTGCAGGCGACGCGCGAGAACGCGCGCGCGGTGCGCGGCACGCTCACGACCGAAGGCTGGGAGACGATCAACTTCACCTGGCTCGAGTTCAATCAGCGGCTCGCGGACAGCGAGCTCGAAACGAGCCCGGATGCGATCTTCGAATGGGTCAAGTACCGTTCGAATCTGTGCCGCGGGGTGATGCAGGGCACCGCGCTGCGCGACGACGCCTTCTTCTTCATGCAGCTCGGCGCGTATCTGGAGCGCGCGGACAACACGGCGCGCATCCTCGACGTGCGCTTCGCGGACGCCACGCCGAACTCGCGCGAGGCGGCGCGCCAGCTCGAAGACTTCTATTACTGGACCTCGATCCTGAGTTCGGTCTCGGCGCTCGAGATCTATCGCAAGGTGTATCGCGATGTCGTGACGCCGGCGCGTGTCGTCGAACTGCTGATCCTCAACGAGCAGATGCCGCGCTCGCTGATCGCGTCGCTCGATGGCGTCTGCGAGACGCTCGCGAAGCTGCGCACGGAGGCTTCGAAGGAATGCGAGCGCTTCGCGGGCAAGCTGCGCGCGGACGTGCTGTACTCCGACATCCGCCAGATTCTGGAGGCAGGCGTGCACGCGTGGCTTACGCAGTTTCTGAAGCGCGTCGACGAGCTCGGCCTGCGCGTGATGCACACCTTCCTGATGCTGCCGATCGCGTGAACGGGGGCGTATCGATCATGCTGCTGACCATTCGCCACGACATCCGTTACCGCTACGCCGCGCCCGTCACGTATTCGATCCAGCAGTTTCGCGTGACGCCGGCGAGCGGCTCGTCGCAGATCGTGCGGCACTGGCATGTCGAAGCGCCGGGCAAGCTCGACGCCGCCCGTGACGCCTACGGCAACGCGCTGCATACGCTCGTGCTGACGAAGCCGCACAGCGAGATCCACGTGAGCGTGAGCGGCGAAGTCGAAGCCGAAGCGCTTGTCGACGGCCGCCTGTTCGACGAGGCCGGTCCGATCCCGCTCGAACATTTCACGTGCGCGACCGCGCTGACCACGCCCGATGCGGCGATCCGCGATCTCGCGCATCGCGTGCCCGCGCTCGATACGTCCGCGTCGCTGATCGCGCTGGCGGAGCGCATCGGAGAGCGCATGCAGTATCGAAACGAGCAGGCCGATGCGCCGGGCACGGCGGCGCAGGCATTCGGGCGCGGCGTCGGCAACGCGCAGGATCATGCGCACCTGATGCTGGCCTGCTGCCGCGCACGGGGCGTGCCGGCGCGCTGCGTGAGCGGCTATTTCGACGCGGGCGCGGATGAATCCGTCGCGGTGCACGCCTGGGTCGACGTGTGGGTCGAGCACGGCTGGGTCTCGCTGGACGCGACACGAGCCGCGTTCGCCGGCGAGCGCCATTGCCGCCTCGCCGTGGCGCGCGACTACGAGGCCGCGGCTCCGGTGCGCGGCTCGCGCGTCGGCGGCAAGGAGGAAACGCTCGCGATGCGCGTCAGCATCGACGCGCGATCGGATCAGTGAATGCGCCGCGCAGGATGGATGCGGTGCGCGGGCGCGCTCAGTACAATGATGGTTTGCTTGTTTCAGGACGGATTGACATGACTTATTGCGTGGGCATGTGCGTGGACGAGGGACTCGTATTCCTGTCCGACACGCGCACCAACGCCGGCGTGGACCACGTGAGCGCCGCGCGCAAGATGGTCGTTTTCGAACAGCCGGGCGAGCGCGTGATCGTCCTGCTCGCGGCGGGCAATCTCGCGCTCACGCAGGCGGTGACGCATCTGCTCGCGGAGCCGTCCGATCCCAACGCGCCCACGCTCTACAGCGTCGCGACGATGGCGGAAGCGGCGCGCATCGTCGGCGATGCGGTGCGGGAAGTGCATCGGCGCGACGCGCTGTCGCTCGCGGAATTCAGCGTCGACTTCAATTGCAGCTTCATCCTCGGCGGGCAGATCTGCGGCCAACCGCCGCGCCTCTTCATGATCTACGCGGCGGGCAATTTCATCGAATCGACGCGGGTGTCGCCGTATTTCCAGATCGGCGAGTCGAAGTACGGCAAGCCGATCATCGATCGCGTCATTACGCCCGCGTCGCCCCTCGACGAAGCCGCCAAGTGCGCGCTCATTTCGATGGATTCGACACTGCGCTCCAATCTGTCGGTCGGCCTGCCGCTCGATCTGCTGGTCTACGAAAAGGACTCGCTGCGCGTGACGCGCTTCGCCACGCTCGACAACAACAGCGCGTACTACCAGATGATCAACAAGACCTGGGGCGAACGCCTGCGCCAGCTCTTCGGCGAGATTCCGAACCCGTCCTGGACCGAGCTCGAGAACGTGCCGCTGCGCCCGCGCGAGACGCGCAGCACGGTGCCGCGGCTCGTGATCGGCGATCTGCCGTGCGGCTCGGACGCACCCGCGCAGACGCTCGCGGAAGACGTCGATCCGGCGGCCAATGCGCCGCAGCAGCAAGTGCTCTCAGCGCGCAGATGACGGGCATTGCAGCGGCCGGGTCATGCCTGCCTTGATCGCCCGCATCCGTTGCGGGGAATCGGCGAGCACGGCGTTCACGCCGAGGCAGGCCGCGGCCCGATAGTCGTCGGCGTTGTCGATGCCGATCGCCAGAATCCGCGCCTCGCCCATCTTGCGGAAGCACGCTACCGCTTCGGGCGTCCAGAGCGTGGCCGTCACCGCCGAGCGCGCTTCGCCGAGCGTGAAGGTTTCCACCAGCTCCATCTTTCTCGCGAACTCGAACGCCGTCCATGTTCCGGGCTGCGGCGCGTCTTCGCACGTCTGCGCAAGCGCAACGGCGGCGAGTCTTGCGCGGGTCGCATCGCGCGACTCGAAGACGCGAGCCTGAGGATACGCCGCGAATGCCTTCTGGTATGCGGCGTCGGTCGAATAGATCAATACGCGCTGCCAGGCGTTTTCCTGGTCGAGCACGCGCGCGACGGCAGCGGCTTGCGGGTCGGCGGGAAGGGCCTTCATGTCGAGCATCACGGGTACGGCCGGTGGAATCGCGCGCAGGGCCTCCGCGAGCGCGGGAATGCGCACCGGCTCGTCGCGATACGGATAACGTTTCGCGCCGCCCGCGTCGGAACGGGCGAAGTTCCAGCCCGCGTTCAGGCGCTCGAGCGCGGCGAAATCGAGCGCGGCGACCGCGCCTTTTCTGTCGGTGTTCGCCGAGAGATTGGCCGGACGGTAGAGCACCGGCACGCCATCGCGCGTGAGCTGCACGGTGAGCCAGATCGCGTCGGCGTGATTCGTCAGCGCGCCTTCGATGGCGAGCAGCGTGTTTTCAGGGTAATCGGCCGTGCCGCCGCGATGCGCGACGATCATCGGCAAGCCGGATGAATCGTCGGCGTGGGCGGACGGGATGCTTCCTGGCCCGCACCCTGCGCTCGCGATACAGGCGGCGAGCGATGAAGCGAGCATGAAAGAGCGAAGGGAAGTGCAGGACAGCGGCATTGCATGGAACTCCCGGTTGTTGATGTCCGGGCGATTCTGCGACGGCCGGTTGCCGACGTTGCGCGCGTCTGGTTGATTTCGACGATTTGTTACGTCGCAGCGCGCGCAAAAAAAACAGCCACCGGCAAGACCGATGGCTGTTCGAGGGTACTGCGGTCCTCCAGACGCGGCACTCGCGTGCCACGCCAGTCGGTTGTTCTTAGAACTTGTGACGCAGACCGAGGATCACGAGCTCCTGGTGGCTGCGGCCACTGCTGAAACCGAAGTCGCTGATCGAGGCTTGGGCCGTGGACGTCGTCACACCATCCGCGTTGCGCTGCGTGCCGCTTGCGTGCTGATACGCGCCGACGGCGTAGACGTCGGTACGCTTCGACAGCGAGTAGTCGGCACCCAGGCTGACCTGATGATACGTAGCCGACGTGTCGCCGCTGGCGTGCGTGTAGGTGTAGCCGAGGCCGAGCAGCGTGGCAGGCGTGAGCTGGAAGTTCACGAAAGCGTTGCCGGTGTTGAACTTCTCTTGCTCCGTGAAGAGTGAATTGCCGTCGTTCTTGTACTGCGAGAAGCTATACGAGCCACCGACCGTGAATGCGCCGAACACGTACTGGCCTGCAGCGCGTGCGATACCGATCGAGTGAGCGGTCTGATAGCCGACGTTGATCGGGGTGTTGAACAGCGAGTCCGACGACGGGCTGTTCCAGCCAGCGGTCGCGCGATTCGCGCTCGGGTTGTTCACGTAGAGGTAGCTGGCCGCCGCAGCGAACGGGCCGTTGTTGTACGTCGCAGCACCGCCCCACGTCTGGCCCTGGCCGGTCGTGCCCGCCAGATTGCTGAAGCCGTAGATGCCTTCGAACTGGAAGCCAGCGAACACCGGCGACACGTACTTGACGGCATTGTTCACGCGCAGGCTGTTGTCGTAGTTGTCCACGTCGCCCGGCGTCGCGAAGGCTGCACCCCAGTAGTTGTCACCCGTGATGCCCTGGACCATGTCGACCGACGGGTCATACTGACGACCCAACGTCACGGTACCCCACTGGGCTCCGCTCAAACCGACGAATGCCTGACGACCGAATTCGCGACCGCCCTGATTGAGCCTGCCGGTGCCCGGATCAAAGCCGTTTTCCAACTGGAAGATTGCCTTGAGACCGCCGCCCAGGTCTTCCTGACCCTTCAAGCCCCAACGCGGACCGGACAGGGTACCGTTGATCATGCCGAACAGCTTGTCGCCGTTTTCGTTGGCGTGGCTCACATAGCCAAGACCGGTATCGATCACGCCATACAGCGTCACGCTCGTTTGTGCCTGTGCCGCGCCCGCTGCGCCGAGCAGAGCCAGCGAGAGGGACGTCAGTGCGAATCGTTTCATCGAATTCTCCACGCGAATGATTAAAATCGTTGTTGCCGGCGCAGAGAATAACGCAACGTTTCGTAACTTAAGAAATGAAAAAATATAGACTGTCTCGAAAAACACACACTCGGGCGTGACGCCCGCCAGTCAAGCTTCTCCGGCGGTGTTTCGAGGAATTTCGCGATGACAGGCGCGGTCTCGAAAAGTTCCGCGCGAGCTGCGGGTTTTAGATCCGGCGCTTTCGTTGCGGCGTTCGATTACCGTCGATTCAAATAACAAACGGCTTTTTCGGCGCGCGATTTTTCGGATTCGCCGGACAGCCGCGGTATGTCCGTTTCGCGACGTTCAATCGTCATATCGTTCGGACTCGCGGCGGGAAAGCAGCGCCACCGCCACGCCCGCGCTCGCGGCGACGAGCACCGCGCGCCACGGATGCCGGCGCACCGCCTCATTGGCGCGCGACGCCTGGCGGCCCGCGCCGATCATCGCCCGCGCGGTGGCGCGCGTGGCCGTCGATTCCGCCCGCACGAGCCTGCGCGAGAGCTCCAGCGCCCGCGCCACGGCGGACACCTTCCTGCGCGCCTGTCCGGTCAGTTGCTGCGCGTGCTGGGCGCGCGCGCCGATCGCGCGTCTCGCGCTCGCGGTGACTGGCGCGTCGGCGCGCGCGCTCGCGGGTGTGGTCGGCGCGATCGTGGCCGCGGCGGCCACCGGCGCGGCCACGCGCGTTGACGCCGCGAGCAGCGAGCCGATCTTTGCGCGGCTGCCCGGCGGCACGCGGCTGTGATCCTGCATGCCCCAGGCGCCGCGCGGATCATGCAGGCGCGCCCGCGCCGCCGAAAACTCCGCGCCGAGCAGCAGCACGGCGGCGGAGAAATACAGCCACATCAGGAGCACGGCGAGCGAGCCTGCCGCGCCGAATGCGCTCGCGGTGCCCGCGTGCGTCAGATACACCGCGAAGAGTTTCTTGCCCGCCGAGAACAGTACCGCCGCGACCATCCCGCCGACGAGCGCATCGCGCCATTGCACGGGCGCGTCGGGCAGAAACTTGAGCAGCGCGCCGAACGCCACCGAGAGAATCGCGAGACCGGCCACCATCTGCACGACGTCGCCGATGATCACGAACGGCGAGTCGCCCCAGAGCCACATGCCGACCGCCTGGATCGCCGTATCGAGCACGAGCGAGACGATCAGGAGAAACGCGACGCCGAGCACGAGCCCGAACGAGACGAGCCGCACCCGCACCATCGCCATCACGCTGGAGCGCTGCTCGCCGGAAAGCGGCCACACGATATTGAGCGCGGTATTGAGCGAAGAGAACGTCGCCGACGCGCCGATCGCCAGCAGCACGAAAGAGATGATCGCGGCGATGCCTGTTCCGCCGCTGCGATGCGCGTTCTCGACGATGCTCTGCACGCCCGCCGCCGCCTGATCGCCGATGAGCCCGTTTACCTGATGGAACAACTGGCCGCGCGCGGCTTCCGGCCCGAACACCCAGCCCGCGACGGCGATCACCATGACGAGCGTCGGCGCGAGCGAGAAGGCGGAGTAGAACGCGATGCTCGCGGCCATCGCGGCGCAGCGGTCTTCCGAGAACTTCTTGAGCGCGCCGAGCACCCATGACGCATCCTTCCTGACCTGGGTTTCGATTTTCTGCGTTGAGATGGAACTCATCACGGACCTCTCGGTTCGATAGACACGCGGGCGGCGCGTTCGGGGTTTCAGCCGGTCGAGCACGTTCCATTCCAGAACGTGGGTAAGTGTGCGCGCTCCGGGCGCGGGGTTTGCTCACGTCGGACGATTGCGGCGTCCGCAGGACCGATGCTTGTCATCGGTCGCACGGACGAAACACGGCCGCGGATCACCGTCGTGTCCGAAGCAGCCGCGGGCACGCGTGAAGACGTGCGCTGCATGGGAAGGGCGCGGCCGACGCATCCGTGCAAATCCCAAGTCGAGCTTTCTGTCAGGATTCATCGTGCACCATATACTTTAGTCATCCACTTTACGACGCGCCGAGGGCAATCATGCTCCAAATGTCACGGCGACAGTTCCTCAAGGTCTCCGCGAGCACGCTCGCCGGATCGAGCCTGGCGGCAATGGGCTTCTCTCCGGCACCCGCGCTTGCCGAAGTCCGGCAATACAAACTGTCGCGCACCACGGAAACGCGCAACACCTGCCCGTACTGCTCAGTCGGGTGCGGCATCCTGATGTACGGACTGGGCGACAACGCCAAGAACGCCAAGTCCAGCATCATCCACATCGAGGGCGATCCGGATCATCCGGTCAATCGCGGCACGCTCTGCCCGAAGGGCGCCTCGCTCATCGACTTCATTCACAGCCCGAGCCGGCTGACGTACCCCGAGCATCGCGCGCCGGGGTCGAACGAGTGGAAGCGCATCTCGTGGGAAGACGCGCTCGACCGCATCGCGGCGCTGATGAAGGAAGACCGCGACGCGAACTTCGTCGAGACGACGCCCGACGGCAAGAAGGTCAACCGCTGGCTGACCTCGGGCTTTCTCGCGGCGTCGGCGGGGAGCAACGAGGTCGGCTATCTGACGCACAAGACCGTGCGCAGCTGGGGGATGCTCGGATTCGACAATCAGGCGCGTGTCTGACATGGCCCGACGGTGGCAGGTCTTGCCCCGACGTTTGGCCGTGGAGCGATGACGAACCATTGGGTCGACATCAAGAACACGGACCTGATTCTGGTGATGGGCGGCAACGCGGCCGAGGCACACCCGTGCGGTTTCAAGTGGGTGACCGAGGCGAAGGCGCATAGGAAGGCGCGTCTCATCGTCGTGGATCCGCGCTTCACGCGCACCGCATCGGTCGCGGATTTCTACGCGCCGATTCGCACCGGCACGGACATCGCGTTCCTGGGCGGCGTGATCAACTATCTGCTCACGCACGACAAGATCCAGCACGAGTACGTGAAGAACTACACGGACATGTCGTTCATCGTGCGCGAGGACTTCGCGTTCAAGGACGGCCTGTTCTCGGGCTATGACGCGGAGCACCGCAAGTACGACAAGACGAGCTGGGACTACGAGCGCGGCGAGGACGGCTACGTCAAGACCGATCCGACGCTTGCCCATCCGCGCTGCGTCTACAACCTGATGAAGCAGCATTACGCCGCCTATACGCCGGAAATGGTGACGAAGGTGTGCGGCACGCCGACCGACAAGTTCCTGAAGGTCTGCGAGATGCTCGCGACGACCGCCGTGCCGAATCGCGCGGCCACGATCCTCTACGCGCTCGGCTGGACGCATCACTCGGTCGGCGCGCAGATGATCCGCACGGGCGCGATGGTGCAGCTTCTGCTCGGCAACATCGGCATCGCGGGCGGCGGCATGAATGCGCTGCGGGGGCACTCGAACATCCAGGGTCTGACGGATCTCGGGTTGATGTCGAACCTTCTGCCCGGCTACATGACGCTGCCGATGGAAGGCGAGCAGGACTACGAGGAGTACATCAGGAAGCGCGCGGCGCAGCCGCTGCGGCCGAACCAGCTGAGCTACTGGAAGAACTATCGCGCCTTCTACGTGAGCTTCATGAAGTCGTGGTGGGGCGACAACGCGACCGCCGAGAACAACTTCGGCTATGACTGGTTGCCGAAGCTCGACAAGTCCTACGACATGCTGCAGGTCTTCGAGCTGATGGCCGCGGGCAAGATGAACGGCTACATCGCGCAGGGCTTCAATCCGCTCGCCGCGGCGCCCAACAAGGCGAAGATCGGGCTCGGGCTGTCGAAGCTGAAGTGGCTCGTCATTATGGATCCGCTCGCGACGGAGACCTCGGAGTTCTGGAAGAATCACGGCGAGTTCAACGACGTCGACGCATCGAAGATCCAGACCGAAGTCTTCCGCCTGCCAACGACGTGTTTCGCGGAGGAGCGCGGCTCGCTCGTAAGTTCGTCGCGCGTGTTGCAATGGCACTGGCAAGGCGCGGCCGGCCCCGGCGAAGCGAAGAGCGATCTGGAAATCATGTCGGGGCTGTGGCTGCGCATGAGAAAGGCGTATCAGGAGAAGGGCGGCAAGTATCCCGATCCGATCCTGAAGATGACCTGGCCGTATGCGGACCCCGAAAGCCCCACGCCCGAAGAGCTCGCGATGGAGTTCAACGGCCGCGCACTCGCCGACGTCACCGATCCGGCGGATCAGACGAAAGTGCTGGTGAAACGCGGCGAGCAACTCGCGAGCTTCGCGCAGTTGCGCGACGACGGCTCGACTTCGAGCGGCTGCTGGATTTTCTGCGGCTCGTGGACGCAGGCGGGCAACCAGATGGGCCGCCGCGACAACTCGGACCCGACGGGCATCGGCCAGACGCTCGGCTGGGCATGGGCGTGGCCGGCGAACCGGCGCGTGCTGTACAACCGCGCATCGTGCGATCTCAACGGCAAGCCGTTCGATCCGTCCCGCAAGCTGGTCGCGTGGAATGGACGCGCATGGTCGGGGCCGGACGTCCCCGATTTCAAGGTGGACGAGCCGCCCGACAAGGGCATGAGCCCGTTCATCATGAATCCGGAGGGCGTGGCGCGTTTCTTCGCGCGCGACGGCATGAACGAAGGGCCGTTCCCGGCGCATTACGAGCCGTTCGAGACGCCGCTCGGCTACAACCCGTTCTTCCCGGACAACAAGGCGGTCACGAGCAACCCGGCCGCGCGCGTGTTCCCGGATGATCGCGCCGCGTTCGGCACCGCCGACAAGTTCCCGAACACGGCGACCACTTATCGCCTGACCGAGCACTTCCACTACTGGACCAAGCATGCGCGCCTGAACGCGATCATTCAGCCGCAGCAGTTCGTGGAGATCGGCGAGGAGCATGCGAAGGAAGTGGGCGTCGTCGCGGGCGATCGCGTGAAGGTGTCGAGCAATCGCGGGCATATCGTCGCGGTGGCGCTCGTCACCAAGCGCATCAAGCCATTGATGGTGGAGGGCAAGAAGGTGCACACCGTCGGCCTGCCGCTGCACTGGGGCTTCAAGGGCCTCACGCAGCCGGGCTATCTCGTCAATACGCTGACGCCTTCCGTGGGCGACGGGAACTCGCAGACGCCGGAGTTCAAGTCGTTTCTCGTGAAGGTCGAGAAAGCATAGGGAGAACGAGATGGCACTGCAATCGCTGGATATCAAGCGGCTCTCGGCCACCACCACGCCGGCCCCGCAGGTGCGCGATCCGTCGACGGGCACGGTGGCGAAACTGATCGACGTGTCGAAGTGCATCGGCTGCAAGGCGTGCCAGACGGCGTGCATGGAGTGGAACGACCTGCGCGACGACATCGGCTACACGACCGGCATCTACGACAACCCGCGCGACCTCACGGAGCACTCGTGGACGGTGATGCGCTTCACCGAATACGAGAATCCGAAGGGCGATCTCGAATGGCTGATCCGCAAGGACGGCTGCATGCATTGCGAGGACCCGGGTTGTCTCAAGGCGTGTCCCTCGCCGGGCGCGATCGTGCAGTACACGAACGGCATCGTGGATTTTCACGAGGAGAACTGCATCGGCTGCGGTTACTGCATCACCGGTTGCCCGTTCAATATTCCGCGTCTGTCGAAGGAGGATCATCGCGTCTATAAGTGCACGCTCTGTTCGGATCGCGTCGCGGTCGGGCAGGAGCCCGCGTGCGTGAAGACGTGCCCGACCGGCGCGATCATGTTCGGCACCAAGGTGGACATGCAGGCGCAGGCGGCCGAGCGCGTCGAGGATCTGAAGGAGCGCGGTTTCGCCAACGCCGGTTTGTACGATCCGGCCGGCGTGGGCGGCACGCACGTGATGTACGTGCTGCATCACGCGGACCAGCCTGAGCTATATCACGGTCTCGCGAAGGACCCGCACATCAGCCCGCTCGTGTCGGTCTGGAAGGGCGTGACGAAGCCGCTCGCGATGATCGGCATCGGGCTCGCGGCGCTCGCGGGCTTCTTCCATTACACGCGTGTGGGACCGAACGAAGTGAGCGAGGAAGAAGAACTCGACGCGCAGCGCGAAGCCGAGGAAGTGCGGCGCCGGCGCGAAGGCGGACAGGAGCATTCAGATGAAACACGATAGCGAACTGCGTGATGTCAAGGGCAATCGCCTGATCCTGCGCTACACGCCGAACGAGCGCACGAACCACTGGATCACCGCGATCACGTTCGTCCTGCTCGCGCTTTCCGGGCTCGCGATGTTCCATCCGTCGATGTCATGGCTTTACGCGGTGTTCGGCGGCGGGCAGTGGACGCGCATCCTGCATCCGTTCGTCGGCTGCGTCATGTTCGTCTCGTTCCTGATCCTCGCATTGCGCTTCTGGCATCACAACTATCTGGACAAGAACGACGTCCAGTGGATGAAACAGATGAACGACGTGCTCGCCAATCGCGAAGACCGGCTGCCGGAGATCGGCAAGTACAACGCGGGACAGAAGATCCTGTTCTTCGTGATGGTGGCGAGTCTCGTGTTGCTGCTGCTGAGCGGGATCGTGATCTGGCGCGCGTATTTCGCGTTCTACTTCCCGATCACGGTGATCCGCATCGCGTCAGTCGTGCATGCGGCGACGGCGTTCGTGCTGATCGTGTCGATCATCGTGCATATTTACGCGGCGCTGTGGGTCAAGGGGTCGATCGGCGCGATGACGCGCGGCACCGTCACTTATGGATGGGCGAGGAAGCATCATCCCAGGTGGTTCAGAGAGATTATCGGGAAGTAGGCGTGAAGGTCAGTCGAGAATGGTCTGAAGGCGCGCGAGGGCGTCGTTGATCACCTCGACGGGGCGCGTTCGATCTTGCGGGCGCCGCGCGGGGGGAAGTCACCCCGTTTGTCGTGCCTCATTGCCGGATTCAAACTTACACGCACGATGTCGCCCCGTTCGAATTTGACACGCCTTACCATGCTTCGCGTCCCACCGGCCTGGTGCCGTTCCAGTCGGCCAGATCCTCTGGAACGGACGCCTTCAGGTCGCATTGCGCGACGCGTTCTTCCAGCGAATATTTGGGGCGTGCCGGAGCGAGCATGATTCCTTCCGGACGGATATCCACGATCAGCTTGTCACCCAGCGTGAGATGAACCTGATCGAGCAGAGCCGCTGGCGGGCGGACGGCCGCGCTGTTGCCCCATATCAGAAGATGCGGAGAAGTTTCGGACCACTCTGATCCCGCGCATATAAGCTGATATGCTTGATCGACCGCCCCCTCCGCGAGGAACCACCCGTGGTCCAACGCATCGTCGAAGCCGCGCAAATCGAATCGCTCGATCAATCGGCCATTCCGCGCCTGCGCATGCCCGAGCGCGCCACCGTCTTCGCCGCGCGCGCCGCGCGTCTCCTGCAGCTTGCCGACGCGAGCAATCCCATCTCCGGCTATCTGCACCTGATGGCCGCGCTCGCCGATGCCCAGCAGCGCGTGCTCACGAACTTCCACGCGCCGATGCCTTCGCGCGAATCGATCGAATTGAATCAACGCCATTCGATGCCGATCGTCCCCGCGCTCACGGATGCCCGCGATCCCGCCTGGCGCGACGTCCTGTTCATGCTGCTCGACGATATCGACGCCGCGGGCGCGCTGACGCCGGCGCTCGTGCAACTCGTCGTCCGCCTGCGCACGACGGATGCGGCCGCGCTCGATGCGCAAGCCGACGCGATCCTCTCACTGCGCTTCGCCGAAATCGATCCCGCCGCCGCGCCCTTCATCATGGCCGCGCTGCAGGTCGTGTGGACCGATCTCGCGAGCCGCATCGACATGAAAGACGTGCCGTATCTCGACACGCCCGGCGTTTGTCCGGTGTGCGGCTCCGTGCCGGTGGCGAGCATCGTGCGCGTGGGCGGCGCGTACGAAGGCTATCGCTATGTGCAATGCGGGCTGTGCGCGACCGAACTGCACGTCGTGCGCGCGAAATGCTCGAACTGCGATTCGACCAAGGGCATCGCCTATCACGCGATGAGCGCGGTCGACGCCCGCGACGAAGACAAGACGGAACTCGCGCGCAAGGCGCCGCTCAAGGCCGAGTCGTGCGACGAATGCGGCACGTATCGCAAGATCGGCTATCAGGACAAGGCCTTCGACTTCGAGCCCTACGCGGACGATCTCGCGAGCCTCACGCTCGATCTGCTGATGGGCGATGCGGGCTATCGGCGCGCGGCGCCCCATCCGTGGCTGTGGCCGGAACAGCCGAAAGACGAGCGATGAGCGACGCATGAGCGACGTCAAGGGAAACGATGGCGGCGAACTGCGCGCATTGATGACCCGCGTGCCGTCGGTCGAGCGCGTGCTGGCGTCGCAGGAATTCGAGCCGGTCATCGCCGCATACGGGCGCACGCAGACGCTTGCCGCGTTGCGTGCGGCGCTCGATGCGTGGCGCGGCGACGTGCAGGCAGGCCGCGCTTCCGTGGATGCGCTGGGCGACGCGGCGCTCGCGCAAACCGTCGGCGCAGGTCTCGCGAAGCGCGCGCGAGGCAATGTGCGCAGCGTCTTCAATCTCACCGGCACGGTGCTGCACACGAACCTCGGCCGCGCGCTCCTGCCGGACGAGGCGGTGAAGGCGGTGGCGGAGATCCTCACGCGCCCCGCGAATCTCGAATTCGATCTCGCCACGGGCGCGCGCGGCGACCGCGACGATCTCATCAACGGGCTGATCTGCGAACTGACGGGCGCCGAAGCCGCGACCGTCGTGAACAACAACGCGGCGGCGGTGCTGCTCACGCTCTCGGCGCTCGCGTCGCGCAAGGAAGTGATCGTGTCGCGCGGCGAGCTCGTGGAGATCGGCGGCGCGTTTCGCATTCCGGACATCATGAGCCGCGCGGGCGCGAAGCTGCACGAAGTCGGCACGACCAACCGCACGCATCTGAAAGACTACGACGAAGCGATCGGCCCGAAAACCGCGCTGCTGATGAAGGTCCATTGCAGCAACTACGCGGTGACCGGATTTACCAAGGAAGTGACGCTCGCCGAGCTCGCGCCGCTCGCGAAGGCGCGCGGCCTGCCCCTGGCGATGGATCTGGGCAGCGGCACGCTCGTCGATCTCGCGCAATGGGGCTTGCCGCGCGAAGCGACCGTGCGCGAGACCGTCGCGGCGGGCGCGGACCTCGTCACCTTCAGCGGCGACAAGCTGCTGGGCGGGCCGCAGGCGGGACTGATCGTCGGCCGCAAGGATCTCATCGCGAAGATCAAGAAGCATCCGCTGAAGCGCGCGCTGCGCGTCGGCAAGCTGACGCTCGCGGCGCTCGAAGCGGTGCTGCGTCTTTATCGCGCGCCCGAGACGCTGGCCGAGCGCCTGACGACGCTGCGCCTGCTCACGCGCCCCGCCGATGCGATGCGCATCGCCGCCGAACGTATCCAGCCCGCGCTGCAGCGTTGGGCCGGCGACGAATTCGCCGTGAGCGCCGAGCCGATGTTCAGCCAGATCGGCAGCGGCGCGTTGCCCGTCGACGTCTTGCCGAGCTACGGCCTCGCGGTGCGCCTCGCGAGCGGCAAGCGTCCGGGTGGCCAGCTGAACCACATCGAGAAGCGGCTGCGCGAGTTGCCGCGGCCGGTGATCGGGCGCATCGCGGACGGTGCACTGCGGCTCGATCTGCGCTGTCTCGAGGAAGCGGACGAGGCCGCGTTCATCGCGCAACTGGACGCGCGGAGCGAAGGCGCATGATCGTCGGCACGGCGGGACACATCGACCACGGCAAGACCACGCTCGTGCGCGCGCTCTCGGGCGTCGACACCGATCGCCTGAAGGAAGAGAAGGCGCGCGGCATCTCGATCGAGCTGGGCTACGCGTACGTGCCGCTCGCGGATGGCGGCGTGCTCGGCTTCATCGACGTTCCGGGCCACGAAAAGCTCGTGCACACGATGGCGGCGGGCGCGTGCGGCATCGATTTCGCGCTCCTCGTGATCGCCGTCGACGATGGCGTCATGCCGCAGACGCGCGAGCATCTCGCGATACTCGAACTGCTCGGCGTGACGCAGGGCGCGGTCGCGGTGACCAAGTGCGATCGCGTGGAAGCGTCGCGCGTGCGCGAGGTGCACGCGGAAATCGAAGCGCTGCTCGCCGAGAGTCCGTTGCGCGGCGCGCCCCTGTTCGACACCGACGCCACCAGGGAAAGCGACGCGGGCGTCGCCGCGCTCGACGCGCATCTGCACGATGCCGCCGCGCACTGGCGCACGCGCCGCGACGACGGCTTCTTCCGCCTCGCCGTCGATCGCGTCTTCACGCTGTCCGGCCAGGGCACGATCGCGACGGGCACGGTGTTCGCGGGGCGCGCGAACGTCGGGGACATGCTCGTGCTCGCCCCGCGCGATCCATGCGGCGAGCCCGTGCGCCTGCGCAGCATCCACGCGCAGAATCGCGCGGTGCACACGGGCCGCGCGGGCGAGCGCTGCGCGCTGAATCTCGCGGGCGTCGACAAGGACGCGCTGTCGCGCGGCGACTGGATCGTCGATGCGCGGCTCGCGCGCGCGTCCGCCCGTCTCGACGTCGAGTTGACATTGCTGCCGGATGCGCCGCTCACGCTCTCGCACTGGGCGCCGCTGCACGTGCATCTCGGCACGACACATCGCGTGGCGCACGCCGCGCTCCTCGAAGCCGACACGCTCGCCGCGGGGCAAACCGCGCGCGTGCAGCTCGTCTTCGATGCACCCGTTGGCGCGCTGCCCGGCGATCGTTTCATCGTGCGCAACGCGCAGGCGAACCGGACCGTTGGCGGCGGCCGCGTGCTCGATCCGTTCGCGCCCGCGAGAAAGCGCCGCACGCCGCAGCGCCGCGCCTGGCTCGATGCGCTTGCCGCGCTGCTCGACACCGGACGTGTCGATGCGCTGTTCGATCAGGCGCCTTACGGCCTGCCGCGCTCGCTCATCGAGCATCTGTGCGGCATACCGGCGGCATCGATTGCATTGCCGGACGATGCGCACATCGTTCCCTTGCAGGACGATGCATTGCTCGTCGCCGCATCGCACTGGCGCGCCCTGAGCGGGCGCCTGCTCGATGTGCTCGCCGCCTTCCACGAGCGCTTTCCGGACGAGCAGGGCCCCGACGCCGCGCGTCTGCGCCGCATGGCCGCGCCGCTCGCGCCGGATGCGCTGTGGCGCGCGCTCGTCGATGACGCGGTCGTGAGCGGCAGGCTCTCGAAGAGCGGCCCCTGGCTGCATCTGCCGTCGCACGCGGTGACGCTCGACGAAAAGGAGGAAGCGCTCGCGCGCGCGGTGCTCGCATCGCTCGAAGGCGCCCGCTTCGATCCTCCGTGGGTGCGGGATCTGGCCGGCACGCACGGCATTGCGGAAGACGACATGCGCAGGCTGCTGAAGAAGCTCGCGCGGCGCGGCGACGTGTATCAGGTGGTGCGTGATCTCTTCTATTGCCGCGCGTCGATCGGCGCGCTGGCGCGGCTCGCGGCGGAGCAGGCGCAAGCGCAGGGCGGCGCGATCGGCGCTGCCGCCTTCCGCGATGCGAGCGCGCTCGGCCGCAAGCGCGCGATACAGATTTTGGAGTTCTTCGACAGGGTTGGGTACACTCGATTCCACCGCGACCTTCATCTGTTGCGAACCGACAGCCGCTGGCACGAGTCCGTCTGACGATCGCGCGCCGCGCTTTCGTCTGTCGATCACGATGGAGCATTCCTACTTCAAGCTGCTGCACCTCCTGTCGGGCCACCCGGAGTGGGCGCTCGCGGTCGTGCTGCTCGCGTCGTTCCTCGAATCGGTCGCGTTCATCGGTACGTTCGTGCCGGGCAGCACCGCGATGTTCATCGCGGGCGCGCTCGTCGGCACCGGCGCGCTGAATCTCGGCTGGGTATTCGTCTGCGCGATCGCGGGCGCCATCGCCGGCGACGCCGCGAGCTTCTGGTTCGGCCAGCGCTACGCGGACACGATCTCCCAGATGTGGCCGTTTCGCACGCATCCCGGCGCGCTCGCCGCCGGCAGGAAGTACTTCGACGCGCACGGCGCGAAAAGCGTCGTGCTTGCCCGCTTCGTCGCCCCGATGCGCGCGGTCGTGCCGGTGGTCGCGGGCGTCGCCGGCATGACCCCCGCGCGCTTTCTGGCGGTCAACATCCTGAGCGCGCTGCTCTGGGCGCCCACGCATATCCTGCCGGGCGTCGTGTTCGGCGCGTCGATCGAACTCGCGGGCGCGGTGTCGATCCGCCTCGTCGTGATACTCGTCATCGTCACGGCGCTCGCCTGGCTCATGTTCAATCTGGTGCGTGTGATCGTCTCGCACGCGATGCGCTGGACCATCGCGTCGCGCGAGGCGCTGCTCGGATGGGCGCAGAAGGGCCGCGGCCTGCCCGCGCGGCTCGTCGCGCGCGCGCTCGATCCCGGCAATCCCGCGACCGGGCTCATCGTGGTGATCTCGGTGCTGCTGCTGGTCTCGGCGCTCGCGTTCTTCTCGGTGCTCACGAACGTCGAGCGCGGCGCATCGATCGTGCAGGTGGATGCATCGACCTATCGGCTGCTGCAATCGTTCCGCTCGACCTGGACCGACTCGATCCTCGACGCCGCCGCCACGCTCGGCAGCACGCAGACCCTGCTCGCGCTCGGCGCGATGGTCATCGTGTGGATGAGCTTCGAGCGGCGCTGGCGCACGGTTGCGTACTGGGTCGTGGCCATCGCGTTCTCGCAGTTGCTCGTCGCCGCGATCCGCTTTACCGCGCACGAGCCGATCCTCGTCTCCTTCGCGCCGTCGGAGCATCGCTTCCCGAGCAGCCACATCGCGGCGACGGTCGTCATCTACGGCTTTCTCGCGTTCCTGCTGCTGCGGCGCGTGGGCCTGCTGGCGGGCGTGTTCGTCGCGACGGCGACCTCGGGCATCGTCACGGCGGTCGCGCTGGCGGGGCTGTACTTCGGCCGTTTCACGATTTCCGATGCGCTCGGCAGCGTGGCGCTCGCGGCCACGTGGGTTTTCCTGATCGCGCTCACGGCGGTGTGGCGCAACCCGGGCAAGCCGAAGCCGCGGCCGTTCATGCCGGTCGCGGTGCTCGTCGTGATCTGCGCGAGCGTCGCGCTGCAACTGAGCGACGACACCGAGGCGCACAGCGCGGCGCCCGCGACCGTCGTCATCACGCCGATCGAGTGGACCGATTCCGTGTGGCGCACGTTTTCGTGCTATCGATCGAGCATGGAAGGCGACCGGCGCGAGCCGATCACCGTGCAATGGGCGGCGACGCCCGAGCAGATTCGCGCGCAACTCGTCGCGCGCGGCTGGACGGAGGTGTCGCACGTGACGCTCAAGAGCGTGATGTCCGTGGTCTTGCCGAATGCGCCCGCGATCGCGCTGCCGGCGCTGCCGCGGCTGAACAACGGCGAGCCGTCGAAGCTCGTGTTCGCGCGCTCGCCGCTCGGACCCGAGGAGCGCGACGTGCTGCGCTTCTGGCCGACGAACTATGAAGTGCGTGAACGTCCGGGCGCGACGCCCACGCCGATCTGGCTCGGCTCGGTCGTGCACGAGCGTTTGCGGCGTCCGTCATGGCCCTTCAACGTGCTGCGGCCGGACCGGCGCGTCGATCCGATGGCGTTCGATCACGGCAAGGCTTCGCCGTGGCAGGGCATCGAAATTGCGCGCAGTGCGGGATGTGGAAGCGTGCCGGTGATGCTCGTCGAATCGAGATCCGAATGACCCATCGAAGCCAGCGATCGCGAGGTGCCGCTTGATCCAGATTCCGCCGTCGGCGATCGTGCAATGGGGCGGCGCGGCCGTGTTCGCGAACGTCCTGCTCACGCGCCTGGGCGTGCCGCTGCCGTCTGCGCCGCTGCTCGTATTCGCGGGCTCGGTGGTGGCGAGCGGGCGGCTGTCGTTCGCGCATGTGTTGTTCGCGGCAGTGTGCGGCGCGCTGCTCGGCGACAGCGTCTGGTTCTCGGCGGGGCGAATTTACGGGCGCAGGCTCGTCGCGGCGCTTTCGCGCAGGTCGTATGCGGTCGATACGGGCATGCGCACGACCGGCGAATTGTTCGAGCGGCATGGCGCGCCGATCGTCGCGGTATCGAAGTTCGTGCCGGGGCTCGGGCTCGTCACGCCGCCGCTGATGGGCACGACGCAGATCGCGGTGCTCGCGTTCTTCTTCTGGGACACGGCGGGGATCGTCGCGTGGGCGGCGTTCTGGCTGCTGGGCGGCGCGCTGTTCCAGCGGCAACTGCATCTGGCGCTGCTCGAGTTGCAGTCGCACGGTGCGACGGTCGTCGATTTGCTGGTGGCGGCGGCGGTGCTGTATTGCGCCTACCGGCTGCTGATGCGGCGGCGGCACCCTCGCCGGCGCTCGCGGGACGAGGGCTGCTGATATCACGCGTGCCCCGAATGCGACGCCGTTATCGCCGTTATAATCGGACGCCCGGTCGAATTTCCTTGCCGGCATGTTTGATCGTGCGCGCGAAAGGAAGGCATCCGTATCCGGTGGTGCGGCTGGGCTTCAAACCCAGTAGGGGGTGTCAGACACTCCCTGGTCGGTTCGACTCCGGCTGCCTTCCGCCAGTCAAGGCTTCCCGGGGAAGCCATTGTTCGTCGTCATCCGGCGTGACGAAGCCGTATCTGTCCTTGCTGAGTTGAGGGCGGACCTCGACGTAGGCGTTTCGCACCGGGTGCTCCGTTGCTGTCGGGTCCGCAAGCGCTGCTCCTTCTCCCTCCTCGCAGCACAAAATACACGATACGCGAGCCCCGCTTCCGCGCGAACGATTGGATGCTTCGATCGTCATTCCCGGCACTTGCCGAAGCGAGGTTCGAGAGGCGGTCTGCTTCAGAAGCGCACGCGCACCCCGCCGAAGGCCGCCACCTGCCGGTTCGTCGACGAAGGCGTGCCCGCATCCGCAATCGCCGCGATCTTCTGATAGCCGCTGCCCACGCGGGTCGACGCATCGCCCGAGGCGAGCTGGTACACCGCCGACAAATAGAGGTCGGTGCGCTTCGACAGCGCGTAATCGACGCCGAGCGTGAACTGATGCCAGCGCGGCTTGAGCGTTGCGCCATTCGTGCCCGGCAGGCTGTTGGCGCGGCCATCGGTGAAGGTGTAGACACCGACCAGCGTCGTCGCCGGCGTGACGTTGTAGCGCGCGTTGACGTCGTAGTTGTTGAACTTGCGCGAAGAGCCGTCGATATAGTCGAGCTGCGTGTGACTCCACGCGAAGCCGACCGTCGCCACCGTGCCGAACGCGTAGTTCGCGCCTGCCACAGCGATCTGCTGACGCTCGACGCCGCCGTTCAGGCCGTAGAAGAACGCGCCGCTGTAGTCGTCGCCGGCCGTGGTCGATGCGCCGCCCACGGCGCCGCCCGTGTTGGACGCGACATTCGGATGATCCAGCCGCACATAGCCGCCGCCGACGGAAAGCGGCCCGTTGACGTAGTTCGCCGCGACGCCCCATGCGCGGTTGTTGCCGAAGCCTTGTCCCGCGCCGTTGCTCGCCTGATTGCTGAACGCATAGAGCGCATCGACGGTGAAGCCCGCGATGGTGTCGCTGCGGAACTTCACGGCGTTGTTGATGCGGAAGGTCTGATTCAGGTTGTCGTTGTCGCCGATGTGCGTGGCCGGCGACCAGAAGCCGGGGCCCGCATAAGCGGAGAGCAGATCGGTGTTGGGATCGTACTGACGGCCGAGCGTGAGGGTGCCCACGCCGGTCTTCGCGATTCCTGCGAAGGCCTGCCGGCCGAATTCACGGCCGCCCTGGGCGAGCGTGCCGTCGTTGACGCGAAAGCCGTTTTCCAGTGTGAAGAGCGCCTTGTAGCCGCCGCCCAGATCCTCGACGCCTTTGAGGCCCCAACGGCTGCCATTGAGCTTGCCGCTCGTCGCCTGAACGTTGTGCGCGCCGCGCTGATTGTTCGTGTATGCGATGCCGGCATCGATGAGCCCGTACAGCGTGACCGAACTCTGCGCCTGCACGATGCCCGGAAGGGCGACCAGAATGCCGGCGGTGCCGGCGAGTGCGACTCGTTTCATTCGCTTCCTTTGTTTACGTGTCAACCACGAGTTTTTGGGGAAGCCGATCTTACGGTCGCGCTTACTAAATCCGAACGATCAATTTCTCATGTGTAATGATTCCGTCGAGTCATTTGCAATGCGAAGCATGGCTGCAAATCACCGAAGGTCGCGCACGGCATCGTGATGACGAACCGATGCCGTCGCTCGTTTGCTTGCGTCGATGCGTTCCTCGGGCGCGCGGCGGCCCGTGAGTCCATGACTCACGCGAGATCGGGCGGCGCGGCCTTCAGCACGTCGACATGCTTCGGTATGAGGCCCAGCTCGACGAACGTATCCGCGATCTGCGGTTGCTCACCGATGATCGCGCGCGTGATGGGTTCGGTGCCGAACGCCTGGCGGCTCACGGCGAGATCGACCACGGGCTTGGGCAGACCCCAGAGCCGCGCGAGCTCGCTCGCGAGTTCGTCCGGATTCAGCTTGCCCCATTGATCGACCGCCTTGATTTCCTCGATGACCACGCGAATCACATCGGGATTCTTCGCCACATAGCGCTGCGACGAGAAGTAGTAGGCGCGATTGCCCACCACGCCGCTCGCATCCGCCACGATGCGCGCATTCAGCGACTTCTGCGCGGCGGCGAGGAACGGATCCCAGATGACCCACGCATCGATCGAGCCGCGCTCGAACGCGGCGCGCGCATCGGCGGGGGCGAGGAAGGCCGGCTCGATGTCGCCATATTGCAGGCCGTGCAGGCGCAGCAGCCTGACCAGAAAATAATGGACGTTGCTGCCTTTGTTCAGCGCGACGCGCTTGCCCTTCAGATCGGCCACCGTTCTGATGGACGATTGCGCCGGGACCAGCACGGCTTCGGATTTCGGCCGCGCCGGCGTGGCGGCCACATAGGCAAGCGGCGCGCCGGCGGCTTGCGCGAAGATGGGCGGCGCTTCCCCCACGTCGCCGAAGTCGATCGAGCCGACGTTCAGGGCTTCCAGTTGCACGGGGCCGGCGGAGAACTCCGTCCAGCTCACGGATACGCCGAGCGGAGCGAGCCGCTTCTCGAGCGTTCCGCGTCCTTTGAGCAGATTCAGATAACCCTTCTGGTTACCGACGCGCAGCACGCGCGCCTGTCCCTGCGCGGCTTGTTGCGCGAATGAGGCCGGCATGGCCGCGAAGGTCGCGGCGGTTATCGCCGCGTTGGCGGAAAGAGACAGGAATGCGCGGCGGTCAATAGGTTTTCTGGTGTTGGACATGGCGAGGATCAGGCGATGATGGGCGCGACGAGCGCAGTTCGGGAGCATCCGATGCTAGAACGCGGGGATGTTCCGACCAACGTAGCAATCGACATAACGCTATGACGATTGTCCTCATATGCATTCCTGTGCGATGAGCGCCCGATGCCTCGCCGCTCGCGGCTCCCTTTGCGAACCGGCATGACGCGGGCTTCCGCGCCAAATCTCGGCGATAGCTTTCGACCTGACAAAAACTTCGTTCCCTCGCGCGCGCCGCACCGCTAGAGTGCGTGCCTCGCCACCGCGCTTGCCGTCTGCAATGGCGCACCGGCGCAACGAACATGGGAATTCAAGCAATGAAAATCAGAACTTGGGGCGCGGTGCTCGCGGCATTGCTGGTCGTGGCATCGAACGCCGCGCACGCGGATCGACTCGACGACATCAAGAAGGCCGGCGTGCTGCGCGTGGCCGCATTCGATAGCAATCCGCCCTTCGGTTTCGTCGATCCGAAGGACAACCAGATCGTCGGGCTCGATGTCGATTACGCGCGCGCCGTGGCGAAAAGCCTGGGCGTCAGGCTCGAAGTGCAGCCGACCAATCCCGCGAACCGTATCGCGTTCCTGAAGTCGGGCAAGGTCGATCTGGTCTTCGCCAACTTCACGATCACCGACGAGCGCAAGAAGGAAGTCGACTTCAGCACGCCATATTTCGCATCGGGCACGCAGTTCATCGCGAAGAAGGGAGTGCTCAAGTCACCCGATCAGGTCAACAGCCTGCGCATCGGTGCGGACAAGGGCACGACCAACGAGCAGCAGGTGCGGGCGAAATTCCCGAACGCGACCATCGTCGCCTATGACGACACGCCGTTCGCCTTCGCCGCACTGCGCACGGGCAACGTGCAGGCGATCACGCAGGACGGGCCGAAGCTGGTCGCGCTGCTCGCACGCGTGCCGGACAAGGCCGGCTACGAGATTCCTCCGTTCACGATTTCCAACGACTACGAAGGCGTTGGCGTGTCCAAGGGCGAGACACGTCTGCTCGATGCCGTGAACGGTACGCTCACGAAGCTCGAAGCGGACGGCGAGGCCGCGCGAATCTACGACAAGTGGTTCGGCCCGCAGAGCGCCGCGCCGCTGCCGCGTCTGTTCAAGATCGGCGATCCGCAAAAGAGCAGTTGATCGTCGTCATCGCCGTGCTGGCCCGGGCCGCTCGCAGACGTCGGGCGTCCCGGGCTTCGTGCTTTCCGCTTTCCGTCGGGTTCTGATGGTCGATCATGCAAAGCTGGCTTGAACCGAAGTATTTCGCCTGGCTGGAACAGGGATTCGCCGTCACGCTGATGCTTTCCGCGTGCGCCGGAATCTGCGCGACGCTGTTCGGCTTCGTGCTGGCCGTCGCGCGCACGTCGCGCAGTCGGGCGGTGGCGCGCGGGGCGGCGCTCTACGTCTTCGTGTTTCGAAATTCGCCGCTGCTGGTGCAGTTGCTGTTCTGGTACTTCGGCGCGGCCGCCTTGCTGCCATCCGACTGGATGACGTGGCTCAACACGCCGCATGCGGCGACGCTCGGTCCGGTCGCCTTGCGCTGGCCGAGCTTCGAGCTGTTCGCCGGCTGGATCGGGCTGACCTGCTACACCACGGCATTCATCGGCGAGGAGTTTCGCGCGGGAATGCGCGGCGTGAGCCATGCACAGGAGCAGGCCGCCGCCGCGCTCGGCATGGGCCGTTACGCGACGCTGCGCCACGTCGTCCTGCCGCAGGCGCTGCGCATCGCGATGCCGCCGCTCGCGGGGCAATACATGAACGTGGCGAAGAACTCGTCGCTCACGATGGCGATCGGCGTCGCGGAGCTCTCCTACATGTCGCGCCAGGTCGATACCGAGACCTTCAGGACCTTTCAGGCCTTCGGCACGGCCACGGTGTTTTATGTGCTGACCATCGCGGTCATCGAGGTGGCGCTGGTCGTCTGGCAGCGCACGGGCGTGCGCGCATTGCAGCGGGGGCGCGCATGAACGATTTCGACTGGTTCGCGTCGCTGCGCTATTTGCTGCTGGGCGCATTTCCCGCCGGACCGCTGGGCGGCGTGGCGCTGACGGTGGCGCTCTCGATCGTGTCGGCGCTGCTCGCGGCGATGATCGGGCTCGCGGGCGGTATCGCGCTCGCCATGACACGCGGCCTCGCGCATCTCGCGCTGACGGCGGTGGTCGCATTCTTTCGCGCCATTCCCGTGCTGATGCTGATCTTCTGGACCTTCTTCCTGATGCCGATCCTGCTGCACGTGAACGTGCCGGGCCTCGCGACGGTCGTATGCGCCCTGGCGCTGATCGGCGGCGCGTATCTGTCGCATTCGGTGCATGCGGGCATCGTGTCGATCGGGGAAGGTCAGCGACAGGCGGCGCTGTCGCTCGGGCTGACGCGCTGGCAGGCGTTACGGGAAGTCATCCTGCCGCAAGCCGTGCGCGTGATGATGCCGTCGTTCGTCAATCAATGGGTATCGCTCATCAAGGATACGTCGCTCGCATACATCGTCGGCGTGCCGGAGTTCACGTTCCTTGCCAACCAGCTCAACAACCGCCTGATGGTCTATCCGGCCCAGATCTTCCTGTTCGTCGGTTTCGTGTATCTGATGCTGTGCGGGGCGTTGCAATGGATCGCGCACGCGTTGCTCGTTCGCGGCGCTCTCTCGACATGCTCCAACGCCGCCGCCCGGAGGCCTGAGCGCGCTGCTCAAAGCCAGGTGCCGCCCTGACGTTCGCTCGGCTCTTGTGCAAGGGCGTCGAAATCGTGAATCCAGTCCAGGTGATGCAGCAGGCTGTCGCGCGCGCGGAGGCGAGCGTTGCGAGCCTGCGCTTCGGGCCCGTCGGGCAGATGCAGCACGTCCGCCGTGGATATCGAGGCGTATTGGACCTTGCGCGTGCGGCCCCGGCGCAGCCGTTCGTAGGCCTCCTGCGCCTCGCGCCAGCGTCCTGGGCCCGCCTTGGCCAGTTGCGCGGCCAGCACCACGGCATCTTCGACCGACTGATTGGCGCCCTGGCCGTGGTGCGGCACGAGCGCATGCGCGGCATCGCCGATGAGCGTCACGCGTCCCCGGCTCCAGCGTCCGAGCGGGGGACGATGGAACAGGCCCCAACGCTGACTGACCGGCACTGCCGTGATCATCTGCACCACCGCCGGATGCCAGTCCTCGAACAGGCGCAACTGCTCACCCTCGCTCGCCGGCGTGACCCAGTCGCGCGACGGCCACGGCGATGGATGACGCTCGACGAGCAGAAAGTTCTGGTCGCCTTTGTCGCCGATCGGATAGTGAAGCAGATGGCCCTGCGGTCCGACCCAGAACTGAATGGCTTCGGGATCGGGCAGCAGATCCATGCAATCAGCCGGTACCACGCCACGAAAGCCCGAGCAGCCCGAATACAGGGCATCGTCGTAGCCGAGCATCCAGCGCCGCGTGATCGAGCGCGCCCCATCCGCGCCGATCACCAGATCGGCGTCGATGTGCCGACCATTGGCGAAGCTCAGACTCATGCGATCCGCATGCTGCACGAGATCGATCAGCCGATGGCTGAGATTGATGCGCTCGAGGCCGACCGCTTTCGACAGCACGGCCTGCAGATCCGCGCGATGCACGCCCCAATACGAACCGCCGAACTGCCGGCGGTAGCTCGGCTCGCCACGATGCTGCCCGATGACTTCGCCGCTGCGCCCGTCCCGATAGATCAGCGCGGGTATTTCAGCGCACACCGCGTCGAAGGCTGAACGCAGTCCCATGCGCTCGTAAAACCGCGTCGCATTCGCCGAGAGCGCGACGGCCGCGCCCACCTCGCGAAGCTCGTCGGTCTGCTCGTAGAGCTGCGCGTCGATGCCGTACTCTCGCAGCGCGAGTGCAAGCGTGAGGCCGCCGATGCCCGCACCGACGATGGCAATCTTCAGATCCGGCTGTTCCATGGTGTGTCTCCGTGTGTTTGAGTCGGCACGGCATGCGTACTGTGTTCGAGCCGGATGCGTGCGTCGTGTCTGTATTCTCGGCACCGGAGATCCATTCCACAATAAAATGCAATGAATCTGCATCATCACCCGAATCAATGAGCCTGCGATGGCAAACCTATGGAACTGAGCGACGTCGATCTCAATCTGCTGCTGCTTTTCCAGCGATTGATGCAGGAGCGGCGCGTATCGACCGTGGCCGAGCAGATGAACATGAGTCAGCCCGGGGTCAGCAATGCGCTCGCCAAGCTGCGCCGCCGGCTCGGCGATCCGCTGTTCGTGCGCGGGCCGGGCGGCGTGGTGCCCACGCCGTTCGCGCTGCGTCTGGCTGAACCGGTCTCACAGGCGCTTGCGACTCTGCACGCGGCGCTCAATCCCGAGACTGGTTTCGATCCGCTGCTTGCCACGCGCACGATGACGATTGGAATGACCGATATCGGCGAAGTCGTCTTCCTGCCCGCGCTGGTCGAACGGTTGTCGCGCGAGGCCCCGGGCATCGCGCTGAATACCGTTCGCGACACGAGCGTCAATCTGAGCGACGAGATGGCCGACGGCCGGGTCGATCTCGCCATTGGCCTGCTGCCGCAACTCAAGGGCGGCTTCTATCAGCGGCGCCTGTTCGATCAGCGGTATGTCTGCCTGTTCAGGCGGGGCCACGCGCTTGAGGACACGCCGCTGACGCTGGCTGCCTGGCGTGAGGCAGAGCATCTGGTCGTGGTGTCCGCCGGTACCGGACACGGACAAGTGGAAGATTGGCTGAAACGGCGCGGCGTGCAGCGCCAGGTGAGATTGACGGTGCCGCACTTCATGAGTGTCGGCTACATCCTGCAACGCACCGATCTGATTGCCACGGTGCCGGAGCGACTGGCCTCGCAACTCGCGCTGCCGTTCTCGCTCAGCCTGCGCGCGTTGCCCATGGCTTTGCCAGCCGCGCCGATCCATCTCCTCTGGCATGCGCGCGTCCAGCAGGACGAAGGCAATCGCTGGCTGCGCGGGGTGGTGAGCGATCTGTTCGCGGACACGGCGCCGCAAGTGCGCAAAACCAGGCCGGTGCAAAAAAGATCGTAATCCTGAAACAGGACGTATGGTCGAAAGGATCGATATGCTTCCATCAGGCTCAATCGCGGGGATCGAGCGCGGCTACGACTGAGCCCGGTCCGGTTGCAGACATCGGAATCGCTTGCTTCAAAACAATCCTGCGCTACTCTTCTCGTCGTCTCTCAGAAGTGTGAAACCGGAGCATTGGAAATGTTCCTTAACGTTCTCTTAAGGTTCCTTGGACATAGTATGGCGCTCTGTTCAAGCGCACGCGGCTGTTTTCTAGAGGAGGCCTGATGCAAACGGAACCCATTCTCGTCTACAACGCGCCTGCGCGCGTGCTTCACTGGTTGACTGCCGCACTGTTGCTCATCCAGTTCGTGATCGCGTGGACCATGCCGGACGTGCATCGCGACACGAAGCCGGTGGGGCTGATCGCCTGGCATCTGGGCATCGGCATGGTGATTCTTCTATTCGTGCTGATACGCTTCCTCTGGCGGAGCACGCACGTGGTCCCGCCCGATGTGGTGACGTTGCCGCCGGCCTTGCGCGCGTTTGCACGCCTGACCCATAGGGCGCTCTATCTGCTCCTGATCGTGGTTCCCATGATGGGGTGGGCCAACGCCTCGTCGCGTGGCTGGCCGGTTTCGCTGTTCGGCGTCATGCCCATGCCGCCGCTGTCTCCCACCGGCTCGGCGCTCGGACACGCGCTCGGCGACTGGCACCGAAACCTTGCGTGGGTGCTGCTGGCGCTCGCTGTGATGCACATCGGCGCGGCGCTGTTTCATCACTTCATTCTGCGCGATGGAACCTTGAAGCGCATGCTGCCGCCCATCGAAAAGCCATGAAACCGGGCATGGCCGGATCAAACGACCAAAAGGATGAAATCCGGCCGCTTTCCCACTGCGATGCGATGCGTCCGAAGCTGATTCAATGCGATAGCAGAACCGGAAGCGGCGACATCTCGAGAAGTGCGCGCGTCACACCGCCGAGCACGCGTTCCAGTCCGCGCGAATGCGCATAGGCGCCCGCGACGAGCAAGTCCGCGTGCGCGCTGCTCGCTTTGTCCACCAACGTCATACCGGTGTTTTCGCCGCGAATGCGCGGCGTCGAGGAAAAGCTGGCGCGCACGCCCTGCCGATCCAGATAAGCGGAAATCTCGATGCCCGCGGGCGCTTCTTCGTATCGATGCCGTTCGACGGTCGCGACCTCGATGAAACGCGCACGCCGAAGAATGGGCAGCGCATCGAAAACGGCACGCGCGGCTTCGCGGCTGTCGTCCCACCCGATGAGGACGTTTTCGCCGAACGTAGGGATGTCCCCGGCCCGTGGCACGATCAGCACCGGCCGGCCGACACTGATCACGACGTCCTCGACGAAGTGCAGCGCGACGAACGCAGCGGGGTCGTCGGGGTCGTCCTGTCCGAGCACGATCACATCCGCATGACGGCCGTGCAGCGTGGCCGCATCGAAGACAGGGCTGCCCGGCGCACGCCACTCCGCGCTGACGCCCGCGAGCCTTGCCGCGTGCTCGAACGTGTCGCGTGCCTTCTCGAGCGCCGCCCGACGTTGCTCCGCGTAGGCCTCGTGTTGCAGCCTGTCCGACGGATCGAACACGTGATGAAGCAGATCCTGGCAGACCAGATAGAGCCCGATGACGTGAGCATCGAAACGACTTGCGATGTCGAACGCGAGCCGTGTTCGTGCGTCACAGCGCCGGCTGTTGTCCAGATGGACGAGAATCGACTTCCAGTTCATGACATCGGCTCCTTGTTGCGCGGTCGCGCTCGTTGAGAATCCGCTTCGGATGCGCTCCGCGCGTGATCGGCGGCTCAGTGAGACATGAGCACGGGAACCGTCATCGACGCGAGGAAGGTTCGCGTGGCGCCGCCGAGCACGAGTTCCTGCCAGCGCGCGTGTCCATAACCGCCCATCACCACGAGGTCCGCATTCAGGTCGGCCGCGCGGGAAAGCAGCAGCTCGCCCGCCGAAGCGTCCGCCGCGCCGACGCTCGACGAGACCTCGGCTTTCACGCCGTGCCGCGCGATGCATGCCGCGATGTCCGCGCCCGGGATGCGGTCGCCGTATGCTTCGCCTCGGGCCGTATCGATGCTGACGATCGAGACGCGCTCGGCCGCCTTGAGCAAGGGCAGGGCGTCGTGAACGGCGCGGGCCGCTTCGCGGCTGCCGTCCCAGGCGATCATCGGATGCTTGCCGAGCGCGGCGAAGAAGCCCGTGTACGGGATGAGCAAGACCGGACGCCCCGAGGACAGGACGAGCGTCTCGGGAAAATGATCGCCGACGTAAGCCTCGGGATCGGTCGGATCGTCCTGGCCCACGACTACCAGATCCGCGCAGCGCGCGAAACGCGGCACGGCGACGCTCGCCCGCTCTTGCGTTTCGATCCAGTCGCCCGACACGCCCGCGCGCTTCAGCTCCGCATGAAAGAGCCGCTCGATGGCACCGCGCTGTTCGCGCCGCATGGCCGCGTGCTGCTCGTAATACCCGGCGGTGCCCGCCATGACCTCGAAGGTGCGCGGGTCGGGTTCGAAGATCGCAAACACTCCGATGACATGCGCGTCGAAGCGCTTTGCCAGTTGCAATGTGGTTTCCAGCCTCGGATGCGCGCGCACGCTGGTGTCGAGATGCACGAGAACAGTCTTGTAACTCATCACGTCACTCCTTGAATCGAAACCTGCGGGTATGTGAACTCGAACGTCCGACGGGTCCTGACAGGCAACGAGTGTAGGGATGCGCCATACGGATCCGGTTGACTCAGGTCAACGGCACGGCGCTTCGTCAGAGCCATCCGTTTCGATTGACTCAGGTCAATCGCCAAAGCCTTCCCGGGCATACAGTGGCCGCGTTGACTCGACGTCATGCGCACACAAGGGAGTTCGAAGATGAAAGCACTCGTCTACCACGGCCCGGGACAGAAGTCGCTCGACGAGCGCCCCGTTCCGACGCTCGTGGCCGCCACGGACGCAGTCGTGCGCGTGACGCGAACGACGATCTGCGGCACCGATCTGCACATCCTCAAGGGCGACGTGCCGAGCTGCGAGCCCGGCCGCGTGCTCGGGCACGAGGGCGTCGGCATCGTGGAGCAGGTAGGCGTGGCCGTTGCCGCGTTCAAGCCGGGCGATCGCGTGCTGATCTCGTGCATCTCCTCTTGCGGCAAATGTGACGCATGCCGGCGCGGCATGTACTCGCATTGCGCGACGGGCGGCTGGATACTCGGCAACAGGATCGACGGCACGCAGGCCGAGTATGTCCGCATTCCGCATGCCGACACGAGCCTTTACCCGATTCCGCCCGGCGTTGCGGAAGAGGCGCTCGTCATGCTGTCGGACATTCTTCCGACGGGCTTCGAATGCGGCGTGCTCAACGGCCGTGTGCAGCCCGGCAGCACGGTCGCGATAGTCGGCGCGGGGCCGATCGGGCTTGCGGCCTTGCTCACCGCGCAGTTCTATGCGCCGGCGCAGATCATCATGATCGATCGCGACAAGCATCGTCTCGAAGTGGCGCGCACCTTCGGCGCGAGCGCATGCGTCGACATTGTGCAAACGGAACCTGTTGCCGAGGTCCTGCGCCTGACGGATGGCGCGGGCGTGGATTGCGCGGTCGAGGCGGTCGGCGTGCCTTCGACCTTCGAACTGTGCGAGTCGATCATCGCGGCAGGCGGGACCATCGCGAACGTCGGCGTGCATGGCGTGAAGGCCGATCTGCATCTCGAAACGCTGTGGGACCGCAACATCACGATCACCACGCGGCTCGTCGATACGGTCAGCACGCCCATGCTGCTCAAGACCGTGCGCTCGGGCCGCCTGGATCCGCAGCGGCTCATCACGCACCACTTCACGTTGGACCACGTGCTCGAAGCGTACGCGACCTTCAGCAACGCGGCCGACACCAATGCGCTCAAGGTCCTCATCGAGGTCTCATGAATCGCTCGCGGCGGCATGCGCGACAGAAGGCGGGCAGTTGCGGAGCCGCGCCGCCACTGCCGCTCGCCAGTCACGCGGCTTGCGGAGAACGCACGTGTCGAAAGTGCTCGTCGTTTGCTTTTCACGCAGCGGCCGGACGCGCGCCCTGGGCGCGACGCTCGCCGGGCGTCTGTCCGCCGATTTCGAGGCGATCACCGAGCCGGCGGATCGCTCGGGCATGCAGGGATATGTGCGCTCGCTTGCCGATGCCATCTGCGGACGAAGCGTGCGTATCGATCCGCCGGAGCATGATGTGGCGCGTTACGACGTCGTCGTCATCGGCACGCCTGTATGGGCCGGCACGGTCAGCGCGCCGGTGCGCGCATGGCTCGCGGCCAACCGGCGCAGGCTGCCGCATGTGGCCTTCTTCTGCACGCAGCACGCGCGAGGCGCCGCCACGGCCTTCGCGGACATGACGAAGCTCGCCGGCAAGCAACCCGTTGCGCGTTGCGCGATCACAGGCACGCCTCGCGCGGACGACGAGCGGCGCGCCATCGACATCTTCGTGGATCGGGTCGAGCACAGGCTCGCGCGTATCGATAGCCTCGAATGGGTAGCCTGAGCGAGCCCACGCGCAAAAGGAGCCATCATGTACCGGAATATCATGGTCGCGCTCGATGGGAGCGAATCGTCGCAGCGCGCACTGGACGAAGCGGGTCATATCGCGAAGTGTTCGGGGGCGCGGGTGCGCATGGTCTTCGTTGCGGACGCGGCGGCGCTCGCATCGTACCCGGTGCGCTATCGCTCGGAAGTTTTCGGCGATGCGCGCCGCATGCTCGACGATGCACAGACGCGTTTGCGCGCGGCCGGCACGGAATGCGAGACACAATTGCTGGAAACGCAAAGCACCACCGATTCGGTCGCGCGTTGCCTCCAGCGCTGCGCGGCGCAATTGCCGGCCGATCTCGTGGTGATGGGTACGCACGGCCGGGCCGGATTTCGGCGGCTGGTGCTCGGCAGCGTTGCAGAAGCGTTCCTGCGGCATTCGACATGTCCTGTGCTTCTGATCCGCTCGCTTCCTCAGGCTTGAACGAGACGGGGTTGCGGCACCGCCGGGGCATCATGACTCGTCGGCGTTCCGTGAGCCGGCTTTGTGCGATGTGCGCTCGGCGACCAGCTTGGCGAGCGCGACCGACGCGAGCCGCACCCGCAATCTGTCCGCGACTGGTGATGACGATCGGAATGCGCGCACCGAGCACGAGGCCCGCGGCGTCCGCGGCTCCGAAGTCCATCATCTGTTTGGCCAGCCTATTGCCTGCTTCGAGGTCCGGCATCAGAAGGACGTCGGCGTCCCCGGCGGCGGGAGAAACGATGCCCTTCGCCGACGCGGCCGCGGCGCTGACAGCGTTATCGAAGGCGAGCGGCGCGTCGACCGTCGCGCCGCTGATCTGCCCGCGCGCGGCCATCGCCGTGAGCGCCGCGGCGTCGATCGTGGCGGACATCCTCGGGTTGACGGTCTCGACGGCGGCCAGCACCGCGACGCTCGGACGTTCGTTGCCGAGCAGATGCAGCAGGTCGACGGCATTCTGGCAGATGTCGCGCTTGTGCTCGAGCGTGGGCGCGATGTTCACGGCCGCATCGGTGACGATGAGCGGCTTCGCATACGTGGGCACGTCCATCCCATAGACGTGGCTCATGCGGCGGTCCGTTCTCAGGCCGGAGCCTCTTGCGACCACGGCCCGCAGCCCACAGCCCACAGCGGTTCATCGGTGTGCTGGCTGCCTTTCATCAGCGCGGCCACCTCGCTCGTCACCCAGCTGCGCGGCGCGGGCCGCCGCCGCGTGGCTATGTTCGACCGCTTCGATCGAAATCCCGGACAAGTCGAGATGCGCTGTTTCCGCGGCAGCATGAATCCTGCAGATCGGTCCGACCAGCAAAGGGTCGATGAGGCCTTCATCGCGCGCCTCGATGGCGGCGGTGAGCGATTCCGGCGAGCACGGGTGAACGATGGCCGTGCGCATCGGCGAACGTTCCTGCGCTTCGCGCACGAAACGGGCATAGCGGTCGTGCTGGCGCACGTAGATATCCGGTTCGGGGCAGCCGTCCATGTCACAGCGTGCGCAGGCGCGATGACCGTCGCATCACCGGGCAGGACGACGTCGCCCTTCTGATTCGTGCAGCACGTGTCGAAGTTTCCGGCTTGTCGCAAACGCGGGGTCCAGAAGCGTCGGATCGACTCCATGCGCACCGGTGGCGCCAACGCTCGAGGGAAATCAACCGGTCGCGAAGAACATTCACGATCGCAACTCCGTTTCGTACCCGCGCCGCGGTCTGCTGAGCCAGATCAATCGTCGAAGGGCGACGCAACAGTATCGTCGCTTCATCGACGAAGCCCATCGGAACGGAGCGCAAGATGAGGAAGCCGGCGCTGTGCGCAGTATCGCTGCTCGGACTCGCGGCATGCTCATCCGGCGCTCGCTGGAATGAATTCAGACAGACCGAGCCGGCGCTTGTGCAGGCGCGAGAATTCGCCTCGATCGATTGCTTTGGTCCTGAGGAATGCTCGCGGCTCTGGGAGCGCACCCGGCAGTACGTCGCGCGCTACTCCGCAACGCGCATACGCCGTGAGGATGCGGCTGAAATCGAAACCGGCCGTCCGCTCGAAGCCGGCGTCGTCTATCTGTGGGCCACACGCACGCCAACGGGAAACGGCGGCGAGCGCGCGCGGATAAGCCTCAAGGGCATGTGCCGGGGCATGTATGGAATGGACGGCGGTCCGGGCTGGCGATATGCGCAATGCGCCAGTCGGATACGCAGCATCGAGATGAACTTTCGTGGCTTCGTCGGGGCCCCGGCACGAGGTCCGACGGACGATGCGGCGTGATCGTGCGCTGTTTGATGTGAGTCAATCCAGTGACGTGCCGATGGCGGAGTATGGATCGACGTCACGATGCGGGTGGCGAACGCCAGGTCCACAGGGCATGCTGGCAACGAGAAAGGATGGGGAGAGAAAGATCATGGGCCTCGGAATGCAGATTGCCTGTCAGGGCTTTGCCGGCTCCAATGACGTCGAGCGCGAAGCCGGCGTCGAGCTCGTGCGGCTCGAACGCGTCGCGAAGGACATCGTCAACTGCCATCTGACGATCGAGGCGTATCGCGACCAGTCAGGGGCCCGGCTCTACGATGCCCGGCTCGATCTGGTGACGCGTGAGTTCAATCTCATTCCTGTCGAGAGAAGCTCGAATCCGGATGTGGCAGTGGCGATCCATCAGGCGTTCGAGAATGCCGTGCGCCTTCTTCGGCAAAGGTGCATTGCTTCGGCGTGAGCTGCAGAAAGCACGTCTCACATTGCGAGCGAGCCGGCATCGTGGGCGTGGGCGCTTTGCCCGCTGACGGCATCCGGCTCGTCGGAGAAAACCTCGTGCTCGGCTACGGTGCTTTCGCGATCGATGCACTGGACATGCCAGTGTCCCGCATCCGGCGCGCGAGACTCGCCGTCCGCGCCGCATCCAAAGTAGTTGGCGCGGCCTTTCTGCGATTCCGATGGCGCGCATGCCGATGGGTCATCCGTGCCGGTCGCGCCCGCGATGCCGGCCGGTGCGTTCAGCCTCAGGCCGTGAAGCATGAGCACAGCCTGTAGCGTGTCGGGGTCGAGCAGCAGCGTTCCGTCGGGCGCGGACCGCCACGTGCCCCACGGCGGAAGTTCGAAGCCATCGTGGGCTTCGCGCGACCAGCGGCCGCGTTCCTTGTCCAGCCATAGCACCGCATACGCCAATGCGGCGGCGTGATCGAAACCATCGAGCTTGATGGTGATGCGCATGGTCATCTCCTTCGGGAAGGTGTCAGTGACGCAACACCCATTCGACGAGCGTATGGGCATCTTCAGGCGAGAGAGGGCCGCCTCGTTCCGCGGGCGATGGCATCGCCATGTCGCCCCAATGTGGCCGCCCGCCTTCGCGCAGCTTGTGCTCCAGCATGACCTGGGCATGCGGGACATCGCGATAACGGTTGGCGATCTGCTGGAACGACGGCGCGAGGAAAGGCGCATCGTTGGTGTGGCAGAACATGCAATGCTGCTGATCGATGAGCGCACCCGGCTCGGATTGGGCGAGCGCGCGCGAGGCGCAGAACAGGAGGGCGCCGAGAAGCGCCACCAGCGCGACGTGACGGGCGCGAAGCTGGACAACTTCCGATCGTGTGCGGCAGCCGTGGGGAAGGCGAGTGAGCATGATGGACAAGCGGAACGGGCACACCGTGATCATGCGGGTCCGGTTCGCGGGGCTGTTGATCTGCATCAACGCGCGTATTGCTTTACACGCGAAAACTGAAGCTATGTACCTCGACCCACCGGGCGCGGATACGCCGTTCGCGCATGTTCCACGCATCATGGCGCACAAAGGATACCCGACCATGAACATCACATTCCCGCAGCAAGCGCCCGTTTATCTGAGTGATGAACCCGCGCTCACGTTCTGGGCGCTCGCGGACGGCGAGCGTGTCCCGTGCACGGTATCCGCTGAAGCGCTGGAGGATCACTTCGGCGCGACGTCGTGGCGAGAGGAGGATTTGCAGCGTGCTTTCGAGGACAGCCGCGCCGTCATAGAAGGCGCGGCGGAACAATTGCTGACGAGCGTCGGGCGCAGACCGGTGATGCTTCGCAGCGGATACTTCCGGTTCAGCGACGGGGCACCCATGCAAGGCGTGGCCTCGTAAGACCGGCCGACGAATACGGCAGCCGTTTCCGGGCGCTCCCCTAAAGGCGCGCCCGGGTCGGATGCGGCGGGATCGATATGAGGGACAGGCCGTCTTTCCCTGACTCGCCGCTCACACCCTCTCGAGCCCCTCCTGATCCAGAATCCGCACTTCCTTGCCGCACGCATCGACCACGCCGGCCTTCTGCAGCCTGGAGAACATCCGGCTCACCGTTTCCAGCTTGAGGCCCAGGTAACTTCCGATCTCCTCGCGCGTCATCCGCAATACGAACTGCGCCGGCGAATAGCCGCGCGCCTTCATGCGCGTCGAGATATTGAGCAGGAATGCAGCGACGCGTTGCTCTGCCGACATCGTACCGAGCAGCATCATGAGCCTGGATTCGCGCACGATCTCGCTGCTCATCAGGCGATGCACGTGGTGCTGGATCGTCTTGACCTCGCGGCACAGCAGTTCGAGCAGATCGAACGGGATGACGCAGACGACGCTGTCCTCGAGTGCGATCGCATCGCAGCTATGGTGGTCCGCGCTCACGCCGTCGAGCCCGAGCGCGTCGCCCGCCAGATGAAAGCCCGTGACCTGCTCGTTCCCGTCGCGATGCATGACGACGGTCTTGAAGCAGCCGCTGCGTACGGCGTACAGGCTCCGGAACGCATCGCCGCACCGATAGAGCGTGTCGCCGCGCCGCACGGTCCGGGTCGCGCAGATGATCGCGTCGAGCCGCTCGTATTCCTCCGACGAGAGACCGCTCGGCATGCAGACTCGCTGCATCGAACAGGTCGAGCAGCGTGCGTCCTTGCGCGTCGTGGCCGTCCGGGAGACATCCGCGATCTGAAAGGCGCGGCGCAGCGCCGGCGCTTCGGGTTGCGGGATGACGGATCTGCCTTCGCTTACGGGAACCATGCTGTGCCTCCTGTCGAACCTCGGTTCGCGTACGAGCCAGATCAGAAGACTGGAGTCTCGATGCGCGGCGGATGAATCCATGCATCGATTATTGGCCGCGCTATCTCAAAATTAAATCGGCGGTGGTGGAAAGTTCGGTAGGGGTTTGGGAAGGCGTGTAGGGAAATCCTGACAGACGACATGTTCAGACGTCGTCGCTCTCGTCGTCAAAAAGCTTGTGCTTGACCGCGTAACGCACGAGCGCCGCTTCGTGCGGCATCTGCATCTTCTCGAGAATGCGCGCCTTGTAGGTGCTGATGGTTTTCGCGCTCACACACAGCGCCTCGCCGATCTGATTGATGGATTCGCCCGCGCAAAGCCGCCGGAAGACTTCGAACTCGCGGTCCGACAGGCGCTGATGCGGCAGCGCGTCGGCGGGCTCGGTCAGGCTCTGTGCGAAGCGCTCGGCCATCGCGAGGCTCACGTATGCGCCGCCCGCCGCCACCTTGGTGACGGCGGAAACGAGCTCCGCGCTCGCGCTTTCCTTGGTGAGATAGCCCGACGCGCCTGCCTTGAACGCCCGCGCGGCATATTGCTGTTCCGCATGCATGGTGAGCACGAGGATGCGCAGCGCGGGCTTTTCTTCCTTGATCTGCTTGAGGAGCTCGAGGCCGCTGCGGCCCGGCATCGACAGATCGAGCACCAGCACGTGCGCCTGCGTCGATCGTGCGAGGGCGAGCGTGCTCGGCGCATCGCTCGCTTCGCCGGCAACCTCGAACCCGCTCGCGTTGGCGAGAATATGGCGCAGCCCGTCGCGCACGAGCGTGTGGTCGTCCGCGATCAGCACTTTTGTCGTCATGGTTGCGATTCCTTTTCCCGCACGGCCTCGCGCGGCAGGACTACGGTCAGCACGAAGCCGTTTTCTGGCATCGAATCGATGAGGACGCGTCCGCCCAGCGCATTCGCCCGCTCGCGCACGCCGAGCAAGCCGAAGGATTTCCCGCTCGCCGCCGGCAAGGCCGAGGCGCCGATTCCATCGTCGCCCACGCGCAGCACGCAATTGTCATCGTCGGCGCTGAGCGACAGATCGACACGGCTCGCATGCGCGTGACGCACGATATTCGTGAGCGCCTCCTCGACGATGCGGAAAACCGCCGTCGCCGCGTCCGCGTTGAACGTGAGATCGCCGGTATCGAGGTCGTGCCTGACATCGATGCGGTGGCGCTGAACGAAATCGTCGACGAGCCAGTCGATGGCCGCGGGCAGTCCGAGGTCGTCGAGCATGACGGGCCGCTGATGCGCCGCGATGCGCCTGAGCGACGCGATATTGCGGTCGATCAGGCCAAGCATGCGCTGCAACTGGGCGGCGATGCTTTCGTCGAGCGCGGTCTGCGCGTCAAGCTGCGTTTCGAGCGCGGATATTTCCATCTTGAGCGCGCTTAGCGTCTGTCCGAGATCATCATGCAATTCGCGCGCGATCCGGCTTTTTTCCTGCTCGCGCATTTGCTGGAGATTCGCGGAGAGCGCGCGCAATTCCTCGCGCGACTGCTCGAGTTCCGCGTCGGCTTTCACGCGCTCGGTCACGTCGCGCAGGATGACCGTGAGGAGCTTGCCGTCGTCATCTTCGGTCTGCGATATCGATGCCTCGAGGGGAAACTCCTCGCCATCCGCGCGCAGCCCGTACAACACGCGACTCGCACCCATCCGGCGATCCGATACGCCCGTTCTTTCGAAATGCCGGACCTGCTGCTCGTGCCCGGCGCGATAGCGTTCGGGAATCAGGCGCGACAGCGGTGCGCCGATCGCGTCGCTCGCCGCGCACCGGAAGACCTTCTCGGCCATCGGGTTGAACATCACGATGCGCTGCGTCGAATCGACCGTGATGATGGCTTCCGTCGTGGATCGGATGATGCCGTCCAGCCGCTTCTGGCCAAGGGTGGTTCTATCGACGAGGGCGCGTGCGGCGCGCTGCGCGGAAAGAAGCAGGATCAGAGCAGCCAGCAGCAAGGCGGACGTCGCCGCGCCCGCCCATAGCCAGAATTGCTCGATTTCGCCGAGCGCGCAAACGGAGAACAGGTGCTGAAGTCCGGCCCACCACACGCCGAACAGCGCCGCCGCTGCGACTACCGCCTGTGCGATCGCCTGGTGCGACACGGCGCGCCGAGCGGACGGACCGTTCGTCGGCGCGTGATGCCGGCCTTCATTTTTGCTCATATGGGCCTTTGGCGGACGACAGTCGGTCGTCCGCGGATGCACGTGGTCAGACCGCACGTAAGGGGAGTCGAATTAATTATCACCGATCACCGGGCCGCGCAAGCGCCCCGCGTTCGCTGCCCTTCGCTGACTGCGGCCGGGAAGGCCGATTCGACACCTGCGACCTGCGCAGAGCACGCAGCCATGCGCAAGACGGGTGCTGCGCTCAACCGGCTGCTTCCGCCGTCTGCGCCTGACGCTCTGCATGCGCCTCGGCTTCGCGTCCCGGCACGAGCATGACCGGGACGCGCGCCAGCCGCATGAAGCGCTCGGCGACGCTGCCCAGCACGAGGCGCCGCCAGCCGCGCCGCCCATGCGTGCCCATGACGACGAGGTCGGCGCCGAAATCCTCGGCGCAAGTCTCGATGCGCTGAGCGACGTTGTCGCCCGTCAGCTCGACTTCGCTCACGCGCGGTGTGCCTTTCACGCCTTCTTGCGTCATGCGCTCGGCGGCTTGCGCCGTCAGGCGTCGGCCTTCTTCGAGAAGAGCGTCGCGCATGTCGGGATAAAAGGTGGCCGTGGCGTCGTACGCGAGGGGCTGCGGGTCGACGACATAGAGCGGCTGGAGCATCGCGCCGTTCGCACGCGCGATTTTCAGGGCCTCGTCGAACGCGTGCGAGGAGGTAATGCTGCCGTCGATCGGCGCGAGAATGCGGGTGTACATGGCGAACCCTCCGAAGAGACGGCAATCGACGTCCAATTCGACATTGCTGGGAACCGAGTCTACGGACGTCCGGCCGAACGCCCTTGACTCAAATCAAGCGATTTCATGACGAAAGCCGCGCCGCGATCCGTTGACCTGGCTCAAAGCCGCACGGAGCGCCGCCGGTAGAGTCGACATCGCCGGCGCTCTGCAGGATCACGCGCTGCAAGCAATGCATTCATCGTGGAAGGGGAATCGTCATGTCTCTCAAGGGACAAGTGGACGACGCGGACTGGAGCGTCACCTGCAACACGGAGCAAACGCCGGAAGGCGTCGTATGCTCGATTGGCGTGGAACAGCGCGATGTGGAGGGCGGGCGTTTCGTGCACCGGTTCAGGCACGCTCGCACCTTCGACGACGAGCGCGAAGCCGTGCTCGCCGGGTTGGCGGAAGGCATGACCTGGATCCGGCTGCGCGCCTCGAGAACGATCGATGTCTAGGTGAGTTCAGCCTGCGGCGGGCAAGCGGCTCGCCTGCGGAGTCGATCCAGCCGCGCCAGCAGCTCGCGCCAGTACGCGCGGTCATCGAACATGGCGGGATCGACGTCCGTGCGGATCGCCGCCGTGATGCCTTGTTCGTCGCGGCTCAAGGGCTCGGCATGCAGGCGTTGCAAGTCGAGCACTGACACGTCCGCATCCGAAAATGCACGGGCAGACCGTGCACGCGCCGCAACGCGCGCGATCAACGTGGCGTCCGGGGCCTGGAAGTCCAGTATGAGAACGGGCACGGCCAGCTCGCTCGCGAGCCGCACGAAGCGTTCGCGATGCACGCGGTTGAGAAACGTGGCGTCGACGAGAGTCGCCAAACCTGCGTCCAGCACATGACGGGTCAGCGTGAGCAGATGATCGTAATGCCTGTCGATGCTGTCGGGGTCGTACGTCTCGCCGGGGAGCCGCTCGAAGTCCGGCGGCGAGAAGGACGTCGTGCGCTTGCGCTCGATATCACTGACGAGGCGCACCGCGCCGATCAGCGGCGCGAGACTCTCGCTCGCGCGAGATTTTCCGGAGCCCGAGAAGCCATGACAAAGCAGCAGGCACGGTGACGAGCCGCGCGCCGTTCGCGATGCCAGGTCCAAATAGCGCCGCGCATCGGCATCGTGCGATTTCAATGTCTCGACCAGCGCTCGCACGAGCGCCCGATAAACGATATAGAGCCGCAACGCCCGCAAGCCCGCGTAATCGCCGGTCGCGAGAAGCCATGCAGTCAACGCGCGTGCCGCCAGCGCGTCGCAGCCTTGCGCCTCGAGATCCATGACGAGGAGAGGCCAGGTCGCTCACGACGTCGATCCATCGCAACGCCCCATCGAATTCGATGCAATCGAAGATCACAGGCTTCGCACCCTGTAGAACGATGTTTTGCAGATGCAGATCGCCGTGGCATTCACGCACGAAGCCTTGTGCGCGTCGCGCATCGAAAAACGTGCCGAGCCGACGAAGTTCCGCTTCGCACCAGGTGGTGAGGTCGTTGGACACGGCACCCAGCGCTTCCCTGTGCAGACTTTCGAGCACCGCGCGAAGCTGGCCGGCGAACAAGGAAGCTGATCCATAGAGGCGATCGGGTGGCGCGTGCGGCGTGGCCCGATGAAAGCTCGCAATGCAACGCGCCGTGTTTTCGAGGATCCTGCCGTCGAGCGCTCCGGCTTTCAGCAGCGCCGCAAGGATCCGCTTGCCGTCGAAGCGGCGCATCATCACCGCGTATTCGACCGCATCGCCGGCGCGCCCGATCAAAAAACCGCGTCCGCGGCGCACGAGGGAGACGACACGCAGATAGATGCGCGGCGCGAGCCTGCGGTTGAGACGATATTCGTCCTCGCATGCGCGGCGGCGCGCCGAGGCGCGGGAGAAGTCCAGGAACCCCAGGTCGACGGGCTTCTTGATCTTGTAAGCGAAGCGGCCCGCCAGATAGACGAGCGAGATGTGCGTCTCGATTCGCTCGATGCGTCCGGCGGGGTGAGGATAGGTTCGGGGCCGGCGCATCGCCGCATCGACGGCGCGCAAGTGATGCCGGCCGCCTCGCTTGCGCGGCGTATCGGGCATGACGTTCAATGTGAGCGGTTCGGCGCGGACGGCTGATCCAGTTCAGTTGCCTTGAGCGCGATGCTGGCGGCCGCGTGATCCGCCTTGCGGTTGATGCGGGCGTTGGCGACTTCTTCCTTGTAGCGCGCGTTCGCCTCGGCAACGGCGGCGCGTCGTTCGTCTTTGGATAGCTGTCTGGAAGCGCGATACTCGGCATTGGCTTGCGCGGTGGCGTTGCGCCTCGTTACCAAAGGGTCGGTGGTCGCGGGCGCGACGATCCGACGTTCCCCCGACGGGGCGTCGGATGCGTCGGGCTGCGCCATGGCGGACGGCGCCCAAAACGCCAGCGCCATCGATATGGCTGCGACGGCCGCAACCGCGTCGCGCCGCCGGATGTGCGCCGCTTGCGGGCGTCGTTCCGCAGGTCTCCGGGCCATCGGCGCGGGTTCGAACGATGGCGTGAGTGTGTGCGTCATCCGCTTTCTCCTTCAGGCATGACCGCGACTGTGCGCGCACGGCCGGGCCTGCCGCTTGACTCAGGTCAACACTTCGCTCATCGCGCAGCAATCGGGGCTGCGAGGGGTTTGATACACGTCAAGCGGCTTGCGGCGCACTGGCGGCAGGATGATGCGATCGAATCAGGCGAACGTACGTCGAGGAGGGCCGCATCGAGGATGCCGTCGTCGGCCGCAAGCACGGCTTCGACCAGCCCGAGAGCGGCAGCACGTTCATCGCGAGCCCGAGCACGGCGCGAAAAATTCCGTGTGGCGGGTGCGTCCGTTGTGGCCGTTCGAGTTCATCGTGCTCACGGTGTACGTGGATCCGGATTACGAGTACACGGCGCGCGCAACGCCCGACAAGGATTTTGCGTGGATACTCTCGCGCCATCCCGGCATGAGCGAGGAGACCTATCAGACCATGCTGACGAGGCTGGATGCGCTGGGCTTCGACACGGCGCGCTTCAGAAAGGTGGTGCAGTTTCCCGAGCAGGTCGGCAAGCCGGGCTTCCATGGCGTGCGCTGAATGCGAAGCTCATCGGGATTCGCGAGATCCTCGCTTGACGTGCGTCAAGCGCATCGCGCCGATCGGTGCGACGCTTGCCGTGGCTCCACGACGGCGTGATCCATCGCGCGACGACGATGCACGATATCCGGCAGGCACTCGGGCGTTTCGACGATGCGCATCGACTGCACGCGGCGGCGGCGGTGACGCAGCTCGGCGAGTCGCCCGAGATCCTGCACGGACTCTCGCAACTCGATGCCGATGCGGCGCTCACGAAACTGTCGAGCGCGGCAGCGGGACTCGAACCCGAGGAAGCCGCGGAAAGACTGCGGCTGCACGGGCCGAACGATCTCGCGCGCGTGCGGCGGCACGGCGCGCTGCGTGAACTCGTCGGCAGGTCGGTCAATCCGCTCAACGGGCTTCTTCTGTCGCTTGCGGCGGTTTCGGTCTACCTCGGAGACCGCCGCGCGGCCGCGGTGATCGTCGTCATGGTGGTGCTGAGCGTCGGGCTCGGCTTCCTTCAGGAGCATCGCTCCAGCAAGGCAGCCGATGCACTGCGCCGCATGGTGCGCACGACCGCCACCGTACGCCGTCGCACCGGCGCAGCAGATGCCGATGCGGCCGGTCACGTCGAAGTGCCGATCGAGGATGTCGTGCCCGGCGACATCGTGCTGCTTTCCGCGGGAGACATGGTGCCCGCGGATCTCAGGCTCCTCTCGGCGAAGGACTTGTTCGTCAACCAGTCCGCGCTCACCGGCGAATCGATGCCGGTCGAGAAGTTCGCGCATGCCGCCACGGATGCCGCCCAAACGCCATTCGATCTCTCGAACATCTGCTTTACGGGCACTTCGGTGTTGAGCGGCATCGGCTGCGGCGTGGTGGCGCTCACCGGGCCGCGCACCGCGTTCGGCCATGTCGCGGGCATGATCGCGGCGCAGCGCGTGCTGACGAGCTTCGACCGCGGCATCACGCGCTTCACGTGGATGATGATCGGCCTCATCGCGGTGATGGTTCCGCTCGTGTTCTTCATCAACGGTCTGACGAAGGGAAACTGGTTCGAGGCATTGCTCTTCGCCGTCGCGGTCGCCGTGGGACTCACGCCGGAAATGCTGCCCATGATCGTGACGGTCAATCTCGCCAAGGGCGCGATCGAGATGGCGAAGAAGCGGGTGATCGTCAAGCGTCTCGACTCGATCCAGAATTTCGGCGCGATGGATGTGCTCTGCACCGACAAGACCGGCACGCTCACGCAGGACCGCATCATCCTGAAGCGGCATCTCGACGTGCATGGCGACGAGTCCGGCCGCGTGCTCGAGTACGCCTATCTCAACAGCCTGCATCAGTCGGGCCTGAAGAATCTGCTCGATGTGGCGGTGCTCCAGCACGTGGAAATGGAAGAGCGCCTGAGGATATCGGGCGAGTACCGGAAGATCGACGAGATGCCGTTCGATTTCGAGCGGCGGCGCATGTCGGTGGTGCTGTCACGCGGGCACGGCGAGCGCTTGCTCATCTGCAAGGGCGCGGTGGAGGAGGTGTTCGCGGTCTGCACGCGCTATGCGACCGACGCCGAAGAAGGTTCCCTCGATGCAAGTCACTTCGCCGATGCGCAACGCACGACTGCCGAGCTGAACGCGGACGGCTTTCGCGTGGTCGCGGTCGCGTGCAGGAGCTTGCCCGAAGAGTCGCGTCCTTATAGTGCGGCCGACGAGCAGGATCTGACGCTGCTGGGCTATATCGCGTTTCTCGATCCGCCCAAGGAAACCTGCGCGGCCGCGCTCGCGGCATTGGCGGCAAGCGGCGTGCAGGTGAAGATCCTCACGGGCGACAACGATATCGTCACGCGCAAGATCTGCCACGAGGTGGGGCATGCGGCCGATCGCATCGTGCTGGGCAGGGACATCGAGTCGCTCTCGCCGCACGCGCTCGAGGCGCTCGCAGAAGGCGCGAGCGTGTTCGCCAAGGTTTCGCCCGCGCAGAAAGCGGCCATTATCGATGCGTTGCGCCGGCGCGGGCATGTGGTCGGCTTTCTGGGCGACGGCATCAATGACGGTCCCGCGCTGAAGGCGGCGGACGTGGGCGTATCGGTGGACGGCGCAGTCGACATCGCCAAGGAATCGGCTGACATCATCCTGCTCGAGAAGAGCCTCGCCGTGCTCAACGAGGGGGTGCTTGAAGGCAGAAAGGTATTTGGCAACATCACCAAGTACATCAAGATGGGGGCGAGCTCGAACTTCGGCAACATGTTCAGCGTGCTCGGCGCGAGCATCATCCTGCCGTTCCTGCCGATGGCGCCGATTCAGGTGCTCACCAACAATCTTCTGTACGGCTTCTCGCAAGCGGCCATTCCGACCGACAACGTCGACGAGGACTATCTGGCGATGCCGAGGCGCTGGGACATCGGCACCATCTTCAAGTTCGTGGTGCTGATCGGACCCATCAGCTCGGTGTTCGACTACGTCACCTACTTCATGATGCTCCATGTGTTCCATGCCTGGGGCAATGCGCCGCTGTTCCAGACGGGCTGGTTCGTCGAATCCCTGATGAGCCAGACGCTCATCATTCACATCATCCGCACCGCGAAGGTGCCCTTCATCGAGAGTCGCGCGAGTGCGGCGCTGATCGCCACGAGCCTTGCAATCGCGGCGTTCGGCATGGTCCTGCCTTATCTGTCGCCGGGTGCGCTGCTGGGCTTCGTGCCCTTGCCAGGAGCCTATTGGGCCGGGCTCTTCGCGATTCTCGCGGGCTATGCGCTGTCGACGCACTTCCTCAAACGCTGGTTCGTGCGGCGGTTCGGGCTGAGCTGAGGTCACAGCGCGCCCGACCTCCATCGAATGATCCGCGGTGCGGCTAATCCGCGCCGCGTGCGATGAGCCTGTTCACCGGAATGTCGACGTCGATTCGAAAGCCATCGCCGGGCGCGCTGCGAAACGCGATGACGCCGTTCAATTGCCGCACGCGCTCGCCCATGCCGAGCAGGCCGAACGTGTTGGCGGCATGAGGCCTGTCTGGTTGCGCGCCACGGCCGTTGTCCTCGATGGATAAGGTGCAACGGGTCTCGTCACAGACGATGGCGATGCGCACCTCGCTCGCATGGGCATGCCGGACGATGTTGGTGAGCGCTTCCTGCACGATACGGAAGATCGAAGTGGCCGCGGACGCCTGAAATTCGGCTTCTTCGCCTTCGATATCCAGGTCGATGGCGAGGCCGAAGCGGCGGCGCACGTCGTTGACGAGCCATTCGATCGCGGCGAAGAGGCCGAGTTCGTCGAGCACGGGCGGACGCAGGCCGGCCGCGATCCTTCGGACCGATGCGATGATCGTATCGATTTGCGCTTGCAGTGCGTGCGTCTGCCGTGCAGGGCCGTTGCCGCTGCCGGAATCGAGATTGGCGAGCTGCATCTTGAGCGCCGCGAGCTGCTGGCCCAGATCGTCATGCAGTTCCCGCGCGATGGACGCGCGCTCCTTCTCGAGCGCCGCCTGGACATGCGCGGACAACTCGCACGCATGCTGCAGTTCCGCGAGCCGCAGACGGTCGGTCATGTCGCGGGTGACCTTGGCGAAGCCGATCAGCTTGCCTTGCTTGTCGCGCAGCGCGGTAATGACGACGTTCGCCCGGAAACGCGTCGAATCCTTGCGGATGCGCCAGCCCTCGTCCTCGACACGACCCGTTTGCGCTGTCGTTTCGAGTTCCTTCTGCGGTTTGCCGCTTGCAATGTCCTCGAGCGGATAGAACACCGAAAAATGACGGCCCACGATCTCGTGGGCCTCGTAGCCCTTGATCCGCTTGGCGCCGTTGTTCCAGGTCGCGACGTTGCCATGCGTGTCGAGCAGGAAGATCGCGTAATCCTGAACGGATTCCACCAGAAGTCGGAAGTGCGCGTCCGTCTGCAAGATCGATGCCAATGCGTTCTGAGGGGGCGCGTCATCGGTCTGCGTCGGCAGGTTGCTCGAATCGCGCATCTGAGGTCTCTCTGGTGATGCGAAAAAACACAGTGTTCGACGCACAGGCCGCTTTTCCGGCGATATTTGTCGGCGGGTCTCCAGTTTAGACGTAGCGGAAAGTGCCGTCACGCCTGGGGAAAAAAGCCTTGCTCACGATGAGATGGTTTTCAGTATCGCGCGCTGCGGCGTAAGCGTTCGAATCCACGGCGGCCCCTCGCATGAGTGCGTTCAAATGCGCGCTATCGTGATGCGCCGTGTGCCGGCTCGATTGATTCACGCCAACGCCTCATGAGTGATCGGCCGTTGACGTGGATCAATGGCGTTCGAGCACTCGCGCTTAGAGTTGGGGCCATGTGCACGGCGTCATTGCGCCATGCAGGGCGAAGAGGGAGTCCGTCAGTCAGGATGAGCAAGGCCGATTGGGATTCGGTGATGCGCACCGATCTCGACGCGCTCTTCAACATGACCAAGCCATACATCGGCGCGATGATCCAGCGCGGCTTCGGGCGCGTCGTGAACATCGGCTCCGTGAACGGTGCGCGCGGCGCGTTCGGCCAGGCAAATTACGCGGCCGCCAAGGCGGGCATTCACGGCTTCACCAAGGCGCTCGCGCTCGAAGTGGCGAAGGCGGGCGTGACGGCGAACACGGTCTCGCCCGGTTATCTGGCGACGGCGATGGTCCAGTCCGTGCCCGAGGAGGGGATGCGCACGAAGATCCTGCCGCAGATTCCGCTCGGCAGGCTCGGCCGACCCGAGGAAGTGGCGGCGCTCGTGGCGTTCCTGTGAACCGGCGAGGCCGCGTTCATCACCGGCGCCGATCTCGCGATCAACGGCGGCATGCACATGCACTGACGCATGACAGGCGCTTCATCGCGAGGCAAGCGCATGGAGGTCCACATGAGCGACACGCCAGCCCAAGGCAAGCAGCGCGCGGCCTTCGGACGCATTCTGCTATGCATCGATTCGACGGAAGACCGGGCGAACGCCGCGGCGCTCGTCAGCGCGCTCGCCGATGCCGGGTCGAGCGTGCGCATCGTCGGATTGCTCGAGAACGCACGCGCGATGATCCCGCACGCGCCGCTCGGTTTCTTCAACTTGAGCGCCGCCCATGCGCAGTTGCGGCGCGGCGTCGAGGCAAGCGTGAGCCGGGCGCAGGTCTGTCTGAAGAACGCGGGCATCGACGCGGATGCGCAGATGGCCGACCTGTTCGAGGATGGCGGGGACGCGGCCCATGCGCTTACGCGAGCCGCCCAAGCCTGGGGCGCCGACCTCGTCGTGCTCGGCGCGCGGCAGCACTTGTCCGTGCTGCGATGGACCGAGCGTGCATCGCGAGAGGCGCCGGGCCTCGCGCGTTGCTCGATGCTGGTGCTGCCGCAGCGGCGCGCATACGATCTGACCACGCGTCCTCGCCGATTGCTTTGCGCGATGGACGGCAGTCTCGCTTCGCTCGAATCCTTGCGAGCCGGGATCAGGATCGCGAGTCCTGGCGCCCACGTAAGGGTGATCTATGTGCTGGACCGTTCGGCGCGCGGCAGTGAAGCCGTCTCGCATGGCTCGCTTCAGGATGCATTCTTCGAAGAAGGCCAGGCGGCATTGACCCGGGCGCGCACCGCCTTCGCGCAATCGTGGGGCGCGCAGGACTTCACGTTCGATACCGCGCTCGTACGCACCGAGGAAGCCGGCGACGACGTCGCGCATGCGATTGTGCGCGAAGCGGCGCGCTGGAGCGCCGATGCGATCCTCATGGGCACGCACGGGCAGCGCGGTGTCGCGCGCTGGATGCTCGGGACCGTGTCCGGCCGCGTGACCGAGCTTACGGAGGTGCCGTTGCTGCTGTCGCGCCGTCGCCCGATCGAATTGAACCGGGCTGCATGAGCATCGCCCATGCGAGGCGTACTGATTGACGCAGGTCAATCGCCCCAGGGCGAAGGCTTTTAAAGTGACCCGGTGCCCTTGCACAAGGTCGTGGAATCCAGACAGAAGCCGGTCGGACAAGACAAGCGTCGGCCGGCCCTCTCTTCTCCATGCTCAAGGAGACTCCCGTGAGCAATCCGACTCGTTTCGATCCCTTTTCCATCGAGCCCGTATCCGAGCTGTTTCAAGGGCTGCTGCGCCCGCTGCGCGGTTTCTCGCTCGATGAGTCGCCGCTCGGACACGTCAGGATCGACGTGAGCGAAACCGATGCGGCCTATGAGGTGAAGGCCGAATTGCCCGGCGTCGACAAGAAGGACATCGACGTGAAGCTCGACCGCAACACCGTGTCCATCCACGCCAGGACGGAGCGCCACAAGGAAGTAAAAGAAGGCGAGCGGGTGATTCGCCGCGAACGCCATACGGGAGAAGTCAGTCGCACGTTCTCGCTCGCCAGCGAGATCGACGACACCCGCGCGAGCGCACAGTATCAGGACGGCATTCTGACACTGACGCTGCCGAAGAAGACGCCCGCGGACCAGAAGCGCCTGCCGATCAACTGATGGCGGGACCATGCGCAGCCTTGCGCGCGCAAGATCGAAGCCCGGAGGTACGCCTCATGAAAGAGGACTGGAAGATCAGGCAGGACGTGGAAGAGGAACTCGAATGGACGCCGGAAGTGCTTGCAACGCGGATCGGAGTGCAGGTTGCGAACGGCATCGTGACCCTGTCGGGGCATCCCGCGAGCTATTCGGAGAAACTCGCCGCCGAAAAGGCCGCGTGTCGCGTGGCCGGGGTGAGGGCGGTAGTCGTCGAGATGCAGGTTCGCCTGCCTCACCACGACGTGCGCTATGACTCCGACATCGCGAGTGCGGCGGATACGCTGCTGCGCTGGACGGTCGGCCTGCCCGAAGGCGCCGTCGACGTGCAGGTGGAGAAGGGCCATGTCACACTGCGCGGCGATGTCGACTGGGCTTATCAAAGCCACAAGGCCGCGAGCGGCATCGCTCATATGCGAGGCGTGACCGGCGTGACGAACCTGATTCAAGTGCGCGGCGATCTCGCCGCCGTCGATATCGGCGACGAGATTGCCCGCGCGCTCAGGCGTCATGCCGAACGCGAGGCGAAGCACATCGAGATCAAGGTGGAAGACGGCACCGTCACGCTCTCGGGGCAAGGTCGACAGCGCAGCCGAACGTGATGCCGCACGAGGCGCCGCGTGGGCCACGCGCGGCGTGACGGCAGTGATCGATAACCTGGAGTTCGGTTGATTGGCCGATGTTCGCGTGCGGTTGATGCACGTCAACGGCGCGCGAAGTGTCCGGTCGTAACGTGAACACGTGCGGAAAAGCGCCCCTGACCCAACCCTCCGGAGTCCATGATGCAAGCACGCGATGTAATGACCTCCACCGTCGTATCCGTGACGCCTGAAACGACGGTGCACGAGTTGGCCCTGCTGCTGACGCAGCACCGTATCAGCGCCGCACCCGTGGTCGATGAAAGCGAGCACGTCATCGGCATGATCAGCGAGGGCGATTTGCTCCGTCGGGACGAGATCGACACCGAAAGGAAGCATACGCGCCGGTCGTGGTGGCTCGAGCTGCTTGGCACGGATCGCGGCGCGGGCGACTACATCAGGTCGCACGCACGCACCGTCGGGGAGATCATGAGCCGCGAGCCCGTGTGCGTGAAGGAGGACACCTCGCTCGCGGACATCGCGTCCATTCTCGAAAGCCATCACATCAAGCGCGTGCCGGTGCTGCGCGACGGGCGGCTCGTCGGCGTCGTCAGCCGTTCGAATCTCGTGCAGGCGCTGGCGTCTGCCAGCGTGCCGGAGCCTGTGCCGGGCGCATCGGCAAGCGATGCCGAGATTCGCGCAATGCTGATGGGCGAGCTGACCGGACGCGGCTGGGCGTTTCCGGGCCGCGATATCGTCGTGCGCGATGGCGTCGTGCACCTGTGGGGCACGGTGTGGTCGAGCGATCAACTCGACGCCATGCGTATCGCGTCGTGGAACATCCCGGGCGTGAAGGGCGTGGAGGATCACACGATTCCCTATCCGATCATGCCGGGCATCTGAGCATGGGCACGGGTCTTTCGTGCCGTGCAATTCCTGCGTCCGGAGGGCCGAAGCGATGATTCAGGAACTGACGCTCGACGCACCGGTGCGCCTTGACCCGGATTTCCTGGAGTTCACCGGGAGTCTCGACGGGAGACGACAGGTCTTTCGCGTCGATGCAGGCGTGTTCAGGGAATTGCTGCAGGTCAGGCGGATCGGAGAGGCGAGCATGAAAAATCTCTTCATGGCCGACGCGGAGCATTTCCTGCTCGTCGCGACGCGCAAGCTCGCCAGCAGGGGCCAGGCAGCGCGCCGATTCAACTGACGCTTGCCGACCTGCTTCGTTGAACGCTACGCGCTCGCGGCGTCAGTTCGACATCAGCACGGGAACATTCGCATCGCGCAGCGCTGCCCGTGTCAGACCGCCGAGGAATGCTTCGCGCAGGCGGCTGTGATGAAACGCGCCCATGATCAAAAGCCGCGCGCGTTCGGACTGCAGGAAGGACATCAGCGCGGCCTCGACATGAGCCTTGTCTCTCACCGTGAGCTCGACGACATTCACGCTCACTGCATGCCTGATCAGGCTGCGCATGAAGTCCGGCGCGGCGCGTCCGTCGGCGAGGGGCGCGTCCCGCTCGGCGCGAATCGACACAATGTCGACGCGTCTCGCGCGACGCAGTAGCGGCAGGGCGTCGAACCCGGCGCGCGCCGCTTCCCGGCCTCCGTCCCAGGCGATGACCGCCATTCCGTCGAGCGGGCTCGGAGCATGCTCACGAGGCCAGACCAGCACCGGGCCGCCCGCGCCCATGATCGTATGCTCGGGATAGCGGTCGGCGAGGTGAGCGTCCGGCTCCTGGCTGTCATGCTGTCCGACGAGAGTCAGGCCGGCGCAGCGCGCGCGATCGACCAGCGAACAGCCTGCGGTCATTTCATCCGCCAGCCAGTCGCGCGTCACCTTCGACGCGGCGAGCCTGCCGCGAAACATGCGCTCGACGCGCTCTCGTCGCTCGAGGCACAGCGCCTGAAGCGGCATTTCATACCGGTGCCAGAGATCCGCCTGACAGTAGAAGCGCGGATCGAGCGTGAAGTCGGAGTACAGGCCGAGCAGGTGCGCATCGAAGCGCTCCGCGAGCGACACCGCGGCATCGAGGCGGCGCACCGCGTGCGCACTCGTATCGAGCTGGACGGCAACGGTCTTGTAGGTCATCGGAGCCTCGCGGGACGAGCACGTCGGTTACTCGTTGGCTCAGCACCCACTGGACGAGCCTGCGCGCGTCTTCGCGCGAGAGCGGGCCGCCGCCCCGTCCAGCGGCCGACGGCATGGCGACCTTGCCCCAGTGCGCCTCCCCGCCCTTGCGCAGCTTGCTTTCGAGCATGTCGCTTGCGCCAGGCACGCCGCGGTAGCGGGCGGAGATCTGCTGAAATGAGGGCGCCCGAAACGGCGTATCGACGGTATGGCAGAACATGCAGCGTTGCCGATCGATCAGACGCGCAGGTTCGGGCGTGCCGGACGCGAGGCAGTTTCCGTACGCGCTCATCCATGCGAGTTCGGCAATCGTTCGAGCGATGTTCGCGAAGGTCCGCCGCGCGAGAAGCCGGCGCATGCGTACGGGGCATTGTCGCCGCGCCTCCGAGTCGCCGCACATGGGAGCGTTCGCCGGATCGCGCGTCGCGCTCATGTGTCCTGCCTCGTTTCGCCGAGCGCGGGCACCGCATGGGCAACCAGGCGATACAGGCTCTCCAGGCTCTCGCCTTCGAAGGTCGCTTCGCCGAACGGGTCCGAGCGATTCTCCAGCGCCGCGTCGAGCTGCGCCCAGTCGCGCTCCGGAAGGAGGCGCCCGGCGGCGGGCAGAATGAGCGTCTCCTCCACGCGCCTGTGGTTCGCGCAGAACGCGACGTATTGCTCCATCAGCGTGCGCAAGCCGGGCAGAACCGCCTCGCCCTTCAGTTCAAAGCGAGTGAGCGCATGCTCCAGATTGCGCAGGCGCACGTCGCCTTCGATGTGCTCGCATTGCAGTTCGTCGAGCACGTCGTCGAGATTGTCGGTACGGTGGCGTAATGCGGCGAACAAGTAGCGGTCTTCGAATGGATGATGGAACTGCTCCGGATACTCGCGTATGTAGTAGAGCATCGCGCGTAGCACGATGGGATCGGGCACCGGGCCGCCGTCGCAGAGCGTCTGCACGAAGCCGAGCATGGCCGTCGTGACCACGGCAAGGCGTTGGTGATGCGTAATGCAGTGTGCTCTATCGTGTCGTTCATGGCATTACCCGAATTGAACGGATTGCTCCCCGGTTCACTGGTCGCGGGCGAAGTGCCCGACGGTTTGCGCCAGCAACGTGCTGGATCCGACCGGCAGCTTCAGATTGACGGCCAATGCCGTGCGGTTCATCCAGCCGCGCGCGGCCACCGCGAGACCCGCCGACGCGCAATACAGATAGACGTTCTGCAAGATCGCGCCGGCGCTGGCGCTCGCAAAGCTTTCGCGCTGGCGGGCCGGCACCTCCTGCATGCGGTTCAGATCGGCGACATAGACCAGATCGATGGGCGCATGGGCGAGGAAGTCCTGGTAGCCCGTGGTCGCGCAAGTCGAACGGCGCCACGAGCATGAGACGGTGCTCGATCGCGTCGTATCGATACGACCCGGTGGCGAGAAGCACGTAAATATCGATCTCGTATCCGCCGAGCGCGGAGGGAGCGGTGCGTCCGCCGTCCGCATCGCGGTTGATGCCGTCGGCGGCCCACAGCAATTCGCCGAGCACGACGGTATCGATGGGATCGGGCGAGAAGTTGCGCGACGTACGCCGCGCGGCGAGCGCATCCAGCAGCGGCATGCCGCCGAAGCGCTGCGGCCGTGGCAGCGGGATGACGGCGGGCGGCGTGACGTCCAGCGGACGCGGCGCCGGCGCGTTCAACACCGAGCCGATTCGAAAGAGCGGTTTGATCATGGCTGCATGCTCGCCGACGCGAGCGATCGATGCGCGGGAATGAGCCGATTCTTCCCCCTGCGCGAGCGGGCGATTGATCTGGATCAGTCCTCGTGGTCGGCGCGCGGACGGAGTGGCGTGCCTGACCGGGCTTGCTCCGGGCGTGCCGACGCACCGCGACGCGCATGCTCGTCGAACGCTGTATTGACGAGCAACAGCGGCGTGCGGGTGATGCGCGCCACCCGGCTCGCCACGCTGCCGAGCAGCCAGCGCGCGGCGCCACGCCGGCCATGCGTGCCCATGACGAGCAGGTCGGCGCGCCATGCGTTCGCCTCGCGCACGATGGTGTGGGCGATGTCGTCCCTGCATTGGTTCGTGCTCACGATCTCGGTCGTCTTCTCGCCGGGAACGTGATCGAGCACCCGTCGCGCGATGGCGATGGCCGACTTGCCTTCTTCGACGAATGCCTGCTCGAGCAGGGCAAAGGGCAGCGGGTTGCCGAAGCGCGCGGCCTTGTCGATGACGTAGATCGCGCGGACGTGCGTTTCGGGTGTGCAGAACCTCGCGCCGAGGCGCAGGGCCGGAAGCACTTCCGTGCTGCCGTCGACAGCGAAGAGAATGCGTCGCGGCCCGTCCGAAAGAGGCGATTCGAACGACTCCGGAACGATCAGAATGGGCAGCCTGACGTTTCTCGCCAGGGGCTCCGCTACGCTGTGCTCCACCCAGCGCAACAATCCATGATGCTGACGCGCACCGATGATGAGCAACTCCGCGTTCCAGTGTCCGGCTGTGTCGGCGATCGCATGCACGACGTCCCCGCCATGCGCCGACAGATCGAGCAGCTCGGTGTCCACGCTAGCGCCGGCTTCGACGAACTTCGTCCGGGCGTGGTGCAGCATGTCCCGGGCATCGCTCACCAGGCCCTTGTGGACTGCCTCGAGCGACCGCGGAATCGTGTCGGGAAGCGGAAGCGGCACGTTCAGGTCCTCGACCACGCTGACGATGCGCACGGACGTTTCGGCCGAGACGAGCTTGCACGCGTAAGAGAGCGCGTTTTCCGATGCAGGCGAGGTATCGACTGCGATGAGTACTCTGCGCGGGCGATACGCCGGGGCAGTTGGCTGGATCGATTCCATCGGACATGGAGCAAGCGCGGCGGCGTTGCTTCCTTGCGTTGACATGCGTCTATGTTGCCGCGGATCGCGTGAGAGACGCTTGATCCAGATCACGCCGATTCCGGGAGTCGAAGCGTCGTCGTGAGATGAATCACGCACGGCGCCGCGGAGCATGCAATGCTGGACGGCGTCCGACGCAGGGATCCAGGGTCTCGAGGGCTTGTCGAGTTCGAGAATCGCGTAGGCGCGGGGGCTTACGCGGTCGAACGTGTCGAGGTGAACAGTGATGCGCATGAATGCTCTTCGTCGAATCATGCCCGGATCGTCGGGCAGGCTCAGCAGAAAGCTTGATCCGAAGCGCGAGAGACATGCATGACCTGGGTCAATGAATGCACGCTCCGTGCCGAAAGCCGATTCGATGTCGGGCGACGTGGAATGGCAAGGCGGCAACTTCGTTGGCCGGAGATGTCAATGACAGTCGCCAGCTCTTGAAAAGGCTGCGGGAACCTCATTCATCGGTTGCAAACCTCAGCATCTGTTCCCTGAGGGCTGTCGGCACCGCGACCTTGCATCGATTCTTCAGCGAAAAAAGTACGACGGTCTGTTCAACCCTTGCGCGTAGCTCCGCGCCGACACACGCCGTGATGCCCAGCTTGACCGAACTTCTTCCGATGTCCAGCACCCGCAGGCCAAATCGGAGTGTGTCCCCATGTTTGCTTGGTGCGACAAAATCGGCGTGGATGCTGACCGTTGGAATGCCAAGGTGCTCGGCCCCGATGAACCGCGCATAGTCGACGCCCAATCCGTCATTGAACCAGTCTTCGAGCACTTCATGGAACAGGACGAAGTACTGCGGATAAAACACGATTCCCGCGGGATCACAGTGCTGGAATCGCACGATCTTGTCGCAGTGGAATGCCTTGCTTGTCGTCATGGTTTGGACCTCTCTGACGACTGACGCATGATGACCGGACGGTCGTGCCTCGGGTCGAGGTCACGCAGCAAGAAGTCCGATCGTGCCTTCGCTGTTCGAATCGCCTCGTCGAAAGACATGGCGGTCGCTACATGCCGGTGGTTGACGCTGACGCGCCAGCCATCGTCCGATAAACACCAGCGAATCTTCCCGCCCTCCATTAGTGCGGAAAACCATCGCCATACAGAAGCATCCTCGGCATTGGCGCATGCGGCGGCCAGTGCGCGCGCCTCTCGAAGTTTCTGAACGTCGATCACGCGTGCTTCGGTTTTGATAACGGACACTAACACTTCGCTTGCTCCAGGATCCGATCGATGACGAGCTGGTTGCCGAGCGAGTTCTCGAGCGAAAATGCGATTGACTTGCCATGCCCCAGCAGCACCGAGGCGAAATTCTCCACCATCAACTGATACTGGTCGACGTTGCCGAAATCGAGAGTCTCGACTTTTCCACTGGAATCGGAGCGAATCCTGATTCTCGCCTCGGCATACGCGCCCGGATTGAACGGCGCATCCAGCGAAAGCCAGGCCTTGGAACCGTGGAAAGTCATGTGCTGACGTCGCGCGAGCTGGGTCCCGCAATAGAAGTTCAGACGGAAGCCGGGAAAGGTCAGATCGCAGATCGCGAGCTTGTCGGTGCCATAGCGCGGGTCGATCGCGATGTCCGCGCGCACCGAGAGCGGTTCCATGCCGGTCGCGATGCGCGTCGTCACGACCGGATAGACGCCGATGTCCCGCACGCCGCCACCGCCAAGCGCCAGATCGTTCTTGAGCGCCCTGGGATCGTCGTTGAAGTAGGTGAAGGAGCCTTCGACGAGTTCGAGATCGCCGAGCGATCCGTCGGCGATACGTTCGCGCACGAATGCCCATTGCGGATGGTGCGCGACCATGAACGCCTCGCCGCACAAGAGCCCGGTCGCATCCCGAATCGCGATCAGTTCGCGGACCTGGGAGGCGGTCATTGCGATCGGCTTTTCACACAACACATGCTTGCCGGCAAGAAGCGCCTTTTTGCACCACTCGAAGTGATTGGCCGTGGGCCATGGAATATATACGGCATCGACCGAATCGTTCGCGATGACTTCATCGTAATTCGCGCATGTGTCCGCTATGCCGTGTCTCGCAGCGAACGCGGCTGCACGCTCGATATCGCGCGCGGCCACGCATGCCACGCGTCCATTGCTCGATCGCTGGATTGCGGGCACGACGAAACTGTCGGCGATTCTCGCCGCGCCGAGCACGCCCCATCGGATCATGTCGCTCATTGCCTTTTCCTCGTGTGGTTCGATGCGTTGATCAACATACGGTCTGAAGCCGTTCGGCACACACGCGAAGCACTTCATCCGGATCGCGTCGCCACCAGTTCTCTTTCGAAAAGATCTCGACCTCGACCAACCCATCGTAGCCCGCCCCTTCGACGCCTTCACGCATTGCGGACAGATCGACGACCCCGTCGCCCATCATGCCGCGGTCGAGCAGCAGATCGCGGGTTTCGCGCAGCCAGTCGCACACGTGGTAGGCGAGAATGCGATCGGCGCCGCCAGCCGCCGCGATCGATGCCTGAAGGGCAGGGTCCCACCAGCAGTGATAGACGTCGACGGCGACGCCAAGAAAGCCGGAGCCCCCGGGATCGAGCGCTTCGCAAATATCCACCGCCTGTGCCAGCGTGTTGAGCACGGCGCGGTCAGCGGCATACATCGGATGCAGGGGCTCGAGGGCAAGCGGCACGCCGCAATCGCGAGCCGTTTCGAGCAGCGCCGCAATGCCATCGCGGACCTGCGCGCGCGCGCCGCTCAAGTCGCGGCTGCCTTCCGGCAAACCGCCGACCACCATCACGAAGCATTTCGCGCCTAGCATCGCGGCGTCACGCAGGGCGGCCTTGTTCGCTTCGATGTTTGCCACGAATTGTGCATGTGTAGATGCGGGCAAGTACGTCGAGCGGCAATAACCGGTGACAGTCAGATCGAGCGCCTTGATCTGCTTTGCGATCTCTTTGACGCCCGCTTTCTCCACTTCGTGACGCCACGGCGCGATGCCGCCGAACCCGGCCCGTGCGATACGGTCAATCGTGCGGCCGAGCGGTTCGCGATGACCGAGCGTCGCGGTGTTGATGGAGCACAGGTCGAGTCTTCCCGTCAGGTTTCTCATGATTGTCCAGATTGATATCGAAGACGAGCAGTCCTTGAATGCCGCCTTCCAGCGCTTCGATGAGCCGCGCGCCGATCGCGCGATGGGTCGGATGCGCAAGGTAGGCGAAGCATGTGTCGCGGCTCGCGAAATCCATCATGAAGCCATCGCCGAAGTTCAGGCCGTATCCTTCCGGCGAGACGTTGGGTCCGCACTGAAAGTTCGTGAATGCGATGCCGGGAATTTCGGCGAGCCGCCTGATCTGCTCGAAGAAGGCGAGGCGGCTCGCAGCCGCCACTTCACTGCGGAAGCGGCATAGCACGATGTGCCGCACCGGCCCCTTGGCGCTGGTCATCGTCACTCTCCGCAGCCGAGCGACGTCATGACACGGCGCATGCGCGAGAGTGCATCGGCCGGATCGCGCAGGAGGCCCGCCTGATCGGCGAGGCGGAACACATCCGCGAGATAGGCGGGCGGGCGCATGCCATGATGGCCGCCAAGCATGAAGAAGTGGTCCTGGAACCCGTTCAGATAAGCCAGGAACACGACACCGGTCTTGTAGTATTGCGTGGGCGCCCGGAAGATGTGGCGCGATAAGGGCACCGTTGGCGCGAGCAGCGCATGGAAGGTGTCGAGATCGCCGGCGGCGAGCGCGCCAAGCGCCTGCGACGCGGCCGGCGCGATCGCATCGAAGATGCCGAGCAGCGCGTGGGAATACCTGGCGTCGTCACCCGCGATCAGATCGGGATAGTTGAAATCGTCGCCGGTGTACATCTTCACGCTGCGCGGCAGCTGGCGGCGGAAGGCGATTTCCTTGGCGTCGTCGAGCAAGGATATCTTGATGCCGTCGACGCGATCGACGCTGCCGCCGATCACGTCGAGGCAGACCTGCGCCGCGCTCTCGTAGTCCGGCGCGCCCCAGTAGCCGGCAAGCTCCGGATCGAACATCTCGCCCAGCCAGTGCAGGATGACCGGCTGATCGCACATCGCCAGTACTTCGCGATAGACGCGACGATAGTCGTCCGGCGAGCGCGCCACCCGGGCCAGTGCACGGCTCGCCATCAGGATCACGCGTCCGCCCACGCGTTGCACGGCTTCGAGTTGCTCAGCGTAGGCGCGGATCACCTGATCGCAGTTCGTGACCGAATTCAGCGCGACGTGATCCGTGCCGCAGCCTGAGGCAATCAGGGCGCCGGGAATATCGCGCGTGCCTTCGATCGTGCGCGCGATCAACTCGAGCGCGCTCTGCCAGGGCAGACCCATGCCGCGTTGCGCGGTGTCCATCGCTTCGGCAATGCCTAGCCCTTGCTCGAGCAGATAGCGACGGTATTCGAGCGTGCGCTCCCAGTCGATTGCGGGCGCCGCGTTCAGTTCGCCGGCGCGCAGCGGATCGGCCACCACATGAGCGGCCGAATAGGCGATCCGGTTGAACGCCCGGGCGGGTGCGCGAACGTCGAGCGGCCTTCCTTGCAGGCGATAGCTGTCCATCGTGCCGAGGGCGGTCGGCAGCTTCAGTGTCAGGTTCATATGCGTATCAGTATTTGGTCACGAGGAGGCCGCCGTCGACACGGATGGCCTGTCCGACGCTGTAGGGCAGGCCGCCTGTCGCGAGCGTGCGCACGGTGGTCGCCACTTCCTGAGGGGCACCCCAGCGCTTGATGGCCGTGAGCCCCTGTTCCATCTGCACGTCATAGCGGGCGCGGGACGGGGCGGTCATCTCCGTTTCGATCAAACCGGGCTGCACCTCATAGACACTGACGCCATGCTCGGCGAGACGCAGCGAGAAGAGGGTGGTCGCCATCGACAGGCCGGCCTTCGACACGCAGTATTCGCTGCGCAAGGGCGAGGCGGCGACCGCGTTCGACGAGGTGATCGTGATGATGCTCGGATGCGGCGCGAGGCTCTTTCGCGAGCGGGCGAGGAAGTGCTTCGCAAACGTCTGGGTCAGGAAGAACGTGCCGCGCGTGTTGACGGCGATGCAGCGATCGAAGCTTTCGGGCGTCACATCGAGCAGGTCGCCGCGCGACATCACCGATACGCCCGCGTTGTTCACGAGGCAATCGATCGGGCCGTCGAGCCGCGCTTCGACATCGAGCAGCGTGGCCTGATGCGAGTCGATGTCGGCGAGATCGGACACGACCGCGATCGCGCGGGCGCCAGTCTGTTCGACCCCGGCGGCGGTCTGCGCGAGTTCGTCGGACGCTACCGCATCGGTGAGCGCCACATCGAACCCGGCGCGGCCGAGCTCGAGCGCGATCGCCCGGCCGATGCCGCGCCGGCTGCCGGTGACGAGTGCAATGGGACGTGCAACAGGGCGCGCGCTCATAACGATGCTCCGTTGGCGATCAGGTCGCGCGCGATGATCGTGCGCTGGATCTGGTTCGTGCCTTCATAGATCTGCGTGATCTTCGCATCGCGATAGAGCCGCTCGACCTCGTAGCCGCGAATGTAGCCGCTGCCGCCGAAGATCTGCACCGCGTTGGCGCTGTGCTTGACCGCCGTGTCGCCGGCGAAGCATTTCGCCATCGAGCAGGCGATGCTCGCGCGGTCGCCGGCTTCGAGACGTTCGGCCGCGTCGTGCACGAGCAAGCGCGCAGCCTGAATGTCCTTCGCCATGTCGGCGAGCATCCACTGGATTCCTTGAAATTCGGCGATATGGCTGCCGAACTGCTTGCGCGTCTGCGCGTACTCCAGCGCGGCTTCCAGCCCCGCCTGCGCGATCCCGACGGCCAGCGCCGCGATGCCGACGCGGCCCTTGTCGAGCGCGCTCATCATGATGTGAAAGCCGCGGCCTTCCTGTCCGAGCAAGGCGTCGTGCGGCAATGTCACGCGATCGAAATGCAGCTCGCCGACTTGCGAGGCGCGCTGCCCCATCTTGTGCTCCTTCGGGCCCTTCGATACGCCCGCCAGATGACAGTCGACGATAAAGATGCTCATGCCGCGCTTGCCCGCCGCCGGGTCGGTGCGCGCCAGCACGAAGGCCAGATCGGCGACCGGTGCGTTGTGAATCCAGAGCTTGGCGCCGTTCAGTTCCCATCCGTCGGCGGTGCGCGTCGCGGTGGTGCGGATGCCGGAGACGTCCGTGCCCGCGTCCGACTCGGTGATGCAGTAAGCCGGCCGGAGCTCGGCGCGCAACAACGGCTCCATGTATTTCGCGCGCTGGGCCTCGCTGCCATGCACGCTCAGCAGTGTGCCGACCAGTTCGAGCAGGCCGCACTGATCGGCGACCGACGCGTACCCGCGCGACAACTCTTCCATCACGAGCGCGTAGGCGGTGACGTCGAGCCCGGCGCCGCCGAACGCCTCCGGCACCGTGATGCCGAACAGGCCAAGCTCGCCCATCTGCCTGTAAATCTCCGCCGGAAAGCGCTCCTCGCGATCCAGTTCCTCAGCCAGAGGCCGAATGACTTCCTGTGCAAAGCGCCGTGTCGTGTCGCGGATTTGCTCGTGCGTTTCTGAGAGCTTCATGCTGTCTCCATGGGTATTGGTCGACCTGGTTTTTTTGCGGTGCCGCGCGTCGTGAAGGTAAACCCGAACGCCGCTCAATACCGCTTGAATTCAGATGTTTCGTGTGCCAACATTCGCAACAAGTAACCATCTGGTGGGTTATTTAAGACCAACGAATGGCCGCTGTCAATGGGTTTCGCGGCCGATCTGAAAGGAGGGTGTAGTGAACAAGTGGGCGGCTTCTGCTGACGCGGTCGAGCAGATTTTCGACGGCGCGACGATCGCGCTGGCGAGTAACGGTGGCGGTGTGCTCGAGGCGGATGCCGTGCTCGCGAAGCTCGAACAGCGTTTTCTCGAGACCGGACATCCGCGCGACCTGACGCTGGTGCACGCGCTCGGCATCGGCGACGGCAAGGGTAGCGGGCTTGGGCGTTTCGCCCATCCCGGCATGGTCAAGCGCGTGATCGGCGGGCACTGGAGCTGGGCGCCGGCGATGCAGCAGATGGCCAGGGACAACGCCTTCGAAGCTTACAGTTTCCCGGCTGGCGTGATTTCGACGCTGCTGCGGGAAATCGGCGCCGGCCGGCCCGGTCTGGTCACGCACGTGGGCTTGCGTACCTTCGTCGATCCGCGCCTGGACGGCGGAAAGATCAACGATCGTGCAACCGAGGACCTGGTCGAGCTGATCGAGCTGGATGGGCGGGAATACCTTCGCTACAAGCCGCTCAAGGTGGATTTCGCGATCGTGCGAGGCTCGTCGGCCGATGAGAGCGGCAACGTGACGCTGCGCCGCGAGCCCGCCGATCTCGACGTCTACGCCGCGGCGCTCGCGGCCCATAACTGCGGCGGCCGCGTGATCGTGCAGGTGAAGGAGCGCGAGCCTGCCGGCTACGTGCCGGCGCGGCTCGTGCGCATTCCCGGCATCCTCGTCGATACGCTCGTCGAAGCGCCAGAGCAGGTGCAATGCGTGGTGTCGGATTACGATCCGGCGCTCAGCGGCGAGGCGCCATGTGCCATTGGCGAGGGATTCTACGAAGTGCCGACGGGCATCCGCCGCATCATTGCCGCGCGCGCGGCGGCCGAGCTGCATGCCGGGCAGTCGGCGAATTTCGGCTTCGGCATTCCCGGCGGCATCCCCGCCTTGCTGGCGGAACAGGGGCGGCTCGGCACTTTCTGGGGATCGGTCGAGCAGGGCATCCACAACGGCGCGATGCTCGATGGTCCCATGTTCGGCACGGCGCGCAACGCGGACGCCATCCTGTCGAGTGTCGATCAGTTCGATTTCTACAGCGGCGGCGGTGTCGACGTCACTTTCCTGGGTATGGGCGAGATGGATGGCGAAGGCAACATCAACGTGTCGAAGCTCGGCTCGACGGTGGTCGGGCCGGGCGGTTTCATCGATATCACGCAGGGCGCACGAAAGATCGTGTTTTGCGGCAGTTTCGAAGCAAAGGGTCTCGCGGTTGAACAGGTTGGGGCGCGTTTGAACATCGTCTCGCCGGGCAGTGTGCCGAAGCTCGTCGAGCGCGTGCAGCACGTAACCTTCAGCGGCGAGCAGGCGCGCCGAAGCAGGCAGGAAGTGCTGTACGTGACCGAGCGCGCGGTGTTTCGACTCGAGGCAGAAGGAGTGCGCTTGATCGAAGTCGCGGAAGGCGTCGATGTCGAGCGCGATGTGCTGGTGCGAATGGCTTTTCGCCCGCTCGTCGACGAGGCATTGCTGGCTCGGACGAGGAGCGCTGCTTCCCGCGAGAAGGTTGCTTGACGTGGCGCGGGGAGCGGCTGCTGTGCGCTCCCCGCGCCAGAGCGTTCAGGGACGCACGAGCCGGAGGATGGTCTCGATATTGAAGTCGAGCCGGCTTTTCAGGGCGGCCTTGTCCATGAAGTCGATATCGAAGATGACACCGCTCGTGAACCGGTTCGTGAGGTAGTAGTAGCCGATCGCGGCCATGGTGATATGCAGTTGCCGCGCATCGACGCCGCTTCGGAACACGCCGGCTTCGACGCCGCGATCGAGTATGCGCTGCAACATCGAGATGAAATCGTGATGCAGCTCCTTGAACCGCTGAGACTTCTTTACGTGACGTGCCTTATGAAGATTCTCACTGTTGACGAGCGTCATGAACTCGGGATTGCGAAGGTAGTAGTTCCACGTATGGGTGGTGAGGGCAACGAGCGCCTCCTCCGGCGAAAGATGATCGAGATGCAGATTGAGTTCCGCCGAGCGGATATCGGCGTAGGCATCTTCGAGCACGGCGACGAAGAGCTCCTCCTTGCTGCCGAAGTAGTGATAGATCATCCGCTTGTTGGCTTTGGAGCGCGTCGCGATCGCTTCGACGCGGGCTCCGGCAAGACCGAACTTCGAGAATTCCTTTTTCGCGGCTTCGAGGATGCGAGCCCGCGTCACCTCGGGGTCACGCTGTCTGGGTTGGCGCGTGACACCCGTTTGTTCGGGTTTCGCCGCGCGACGCTGGGCAGTGGTGGCTACGGTCATGTGCTTGTCGGGAGATAGGGTTTGGGGCGCGCGTCGGCCCGCGCCCATGCCGGTGACTATAAACCAGATTGTCCGTCGTCAGGAAGTAACCGGGTGGTGCAGAATGGGCGCCGGAAAAACACGATGTCGATGCCAGAAGTCCGATGACTTCGGGTATCGCCATGCAAGGCTTATTTTGGAGGCGGTATGGAGAACTTGAGTGAACTGGCGGCGTCGCGGCGCTTGCCGAGCGAGCCGGTACGCACGTCGATGTTCATTGATGGCAAGGACTATCGTGGCGGCACGGGTGAATGGGTCGCGCGCAAGAGCCCCGGGCACGGCGTGCCTGTCACCGCCGCGATGCGTGCATCGGGCGGCGACCTCGATGTTGCAGTGACCGCCGCCCGGCGCGCGTTCGACGATGGCCGCTGGTCGCGTTTGTCCGGTGAGCAACGCGCGGCGGTCCTGCTGAAAGCGGCTCAATCGATTCGCGACAATGTCGAGACGCTGGCGTATCTCGAAACGCTCGAAAGCGGCAAGCCGATCGGCCAGTCGCGTGGCGAAGTCACCGCGGCGGCCGGTATCTGGGAATATGCGGCGGGCCTCGCTCGAGTCGTGCATGGCGACTCGCATGACACGCTCGGCCGCGACATGTTCGGATTGGTTCTGCGGCAGCCGGTTGGCGTCGTGGGTATCGTCACGCCGTGGAATTTTCCGTTCTTCATTCTCTCTGAACGCCTGCCGTTCGCGCTGGCGGCGGGATGCACCGTGGTCGTCAAGCCGGCGGAGCTGACTTCGACCACGACGCTCAAGCTTGCCGCGCTGCTCACCGAGGCGGGGCTTCCCGATGGCGTGGTCAACGTGGTGACGGGGCTTGGCTCGGTGGTCGGCCAGGCGCTTGCGGAGCACATGGACGTCGACATGATTTCGTTCACCGGCTCCACGCCGGTGGGTCGTTCGGTGCTTGCCGCTGCCGGCGGCAACATGAAAAAGGTCGGGCTCGAGCTGGGCGGCAAGAATCCGCAGATCGTCTTCGCCGACGCCGATCTCGACGACGCCGCCGACGCGATCGCGTTTGGCATCGCCTTCAACGCGGGGCAGTGCTGCGTGTCGGGCAGCCGTCTCATCGTGCACCGGTCGGTCGAACAGGAGCTCGTCGAGCGCGTGCAGGCCGTGCTTGCAAAAGTGCGCGTCGGCGATCCGCTCGATGCGTCCAATCACGTCGGCGCCATAGTCGAAGCACGTCAGTTCGACAAGATTCGCGGCTTCATCGACGCCGGCACGCGCGATGGCGCGCAACTCGTCTGCGGCGGCACCGCCAGCAATGAAGGCGAGCGCTTTTTCATCCAGCCGACGGTGTTTCGCAACGTGCAGCCCGGCAGTGCGCTCGCGCAGGAAGAAATCTTCGGGCCGGTCCTGTCGGTCACCGCGTTCGACAGCTTCGAGCAGGCGATCCAGTTGGCGAACGGCGTGCCGTACGGTCTCGCGGCGAGCATCTGGACCCGCGATCTGCAAGGCGCGTGCAAGAGCTTTCGCGATGTGCAGGCCGGACGCATCTGGGTGAACTGCACGATCACTGGCGGCCCCGAGCTGCCGATCGGCGGCGTCAAGCAATCGGGTGTCGGCCGGGAGACGGGGCGCTATGGCGTCGAGGAGTACACGGAATTGAAGTCCGTGCACGTTCAGCTCGGCAACCGGCCGCGCTGGATTGCGTGAGCGGCATTTCCAACGGAAGCGGTCGTGAAGAACCGTGTGAAACGCAGAATCGGAGACAGCAATGTATGACTATGTGATCGTGGGTGGTGGCCCGGCAGGCTGCGCCCTGGCGGCGCGTCTGACCGAAGACGCCGGCAGCCGGGTGTTGTTGCTCGAGGCGGGCCCCGCCGATACCGACCCCTACATCCATATGCCCGTCGGTTTCTTCAAGATGACGGGCGGGCCGTTGACGTGGGGCTATCGCACCGTGGCGGCGGCGGAAACGCAACGCCGGCAGATTCCGTTTGCGCAGGCGCGCGTGCTGGGCGGCGGCGGTTCCATCAATGCGATGGTCTATACGCGCGGCCAGCCAGCCGACTATGACGGCTGGGAACGCGACGGATGCACGGGCTGGGGCTTTCGTGACGGAGTGCTTCCGTATCTGCGCCGCATGGAGGACAACGAGCGCCTGTGCAATGAGTATCACGGCGTCGGCGGACCGCTGGGCGTATCCGATCTCATCAGCGTCAACGAACTGACCAAGGCCTTCGTGCTGGCCGGCCAGGAAGCAGGCTTGCCGTATAACAGCGATTTCAATGGTGCGCAGCAGGAAGGTGTCGGGGTCTATCAGGTCACCCAGCGCGGTGGCCGGCGTTGCAGCGCTGCGGTCGGCTATCTTCAGCAGGCCCGCTCGCGCAACAACCTGACCGTCAAGACGAATTGCCTGGTGTCGCGCATCGTGATCGAGAATGGCCGCGCGGTGGGCGTCGAATTCGCCGAACAGCACGCGCGCTCGAACGTCGCCGTTGCACGCGCCGAGCGCGAGGTGATCGTGACGGCGGGCGCGATCGGATCGCCGAAGCTGCTGATGCTCTCCGGCATCGGTCGCGCGGCCGATCTCGAGCGCGCGGGCGTCAGGCCCGTGCATGCGCTCGATGGCGTGGGCGCGAACCTGCAGGACCATTTCGACATCGATATCGTGTACGAGCTCAACGGTCCCTACAGCCTCGACAAGTACGCGAAGAAACACATGATGCTGCTCGCCGGGCTCGAATACAAAATCTTCAACAAGGGACCCGTCACATCGAACATCGCCGAGGGCGGGGCGTTCTGGTACTCCGGCAGCGATGTGCCGACCCCGGATCTTCAGTTCCACTTTCTGCCGGGCGCGGGCGTGGAAGCCGGCGTGCCGCCGGTGCCTTCAGGCTCCGGATGCACGCTCAACTCCTACTTCCTGCGCCCGAACAGCCGCGGGAGCGTGACGCTGAACAGCGCCGACCCCGCCGACGCACCGATCATCGACCCTGCCTACATTCGCGATCCATACGACCTCAAGGTGGCGGTGGAAGGGATCAGGCAGAGTCGCGAAATCATGAGCCAGCACGCGCTCTCCAAGTACATCAAGAGCGAGCACTTCCCGGGAGGCGATGTACGCACGCAGGCGCAATACGAGGAGTATGCGAAGCACTACGGGCGCACGGGCTATCACCCCGTCGGGACTTGCAAAATGGGCGTGGACGAGATGTCGGTGGTCGATCCGGAGTTGCGCGTGCGCGGCATCGAGGGTCTGCGGGTCGCGGATTCGTCCGTGATGCCGCGTATCGTCAGCTCCAACACCAACGCACCGACGCTGATGATCGCCGAGAAGGCCTCGGATCTGATTCGTGGGCGCGTGGCGGCTCAGTTGCCGGCGGCGGGTCAGCTGGCCGCGTATTCCGGTCGCACGTTGCGCGACAACACGGCGACGCTCGTGTAAGAGGCAGCGCCTGAATGAGACCTTGCTCAACCTGGCCTTCCAGCAAGCGTTAATAACTATCTGTCTATTTATAAAGTGAATGGGCAGTCATTCGTAGGAGACATCATGTCCAGACAAGATCACCGCTCGGCCGTTTCCCGCCGGGACTTCATGAAGCTCGGCGCCGGGGCCGCGTTTGCCGTGGCCGGCGGCGGCATCTCGGGCCTGTCGTTCGGCGCAGGGCAGACCACCCTGGCCTGTTCTTTCCGGTCGCTCACCAACCCGTACCACGCGGCTTTCAACAAGGGTGCGCAGAGCTTCGCCGCGAGCGTGGGTTTGCCGTATGTGCCGCTCACGACTGAAGGAAGCTCCGAAAAGGGCATTGCCGATATTCGTGCGCTGCTGCAAAGAACGGGGGGCAATCTCGTGCTCAACGTCGATCCGAACGATTCGGCCGACGCGCGCGTGATCGTCGAGGCGTGCTCGAAGGCGGGCGCGTTCGTGACGACCATCTGGAACAAGCCCAAAGATCTGCATCCGTGGGACTTCAACCCGAACTACGTTGCACATCTTTCGTACGACGGTGTCGCATATGGCGAGGAATCCGCCTCGCAACTGTTCAAGGCGATGGGCGGCAAGGGCGGCGTCGTCGCGCTCGGCGGCATTTTCAGCAACGTGCCGGCAATCGAACGCAAGGCCGGCCTTGATGCGGCACTGAAGAAGTTTCCCGACATTCAACTCCTCGACTTCCAGGTCGCCGACTGGAACTCGCAAAAGGCGTTTCCGATCATGCAAGCCTGGATGACGCGCTTCAACGCGAAGATCAAGGGTGTGTGGGCCGCGAACGACGATATGGCGCTTGGCGCAATCGAGGCGCTGCGCGCCGAAGGTCTCGCCGGCCAGATGCCGGTGACCGGCATGGACGGCACGCCGCCCGGACTGAGCGCGATCAAGGCTGGCGAGCTGATCGCGTCGGTCGACTGGGATCCGTACTGGCTGGGCGGGATCGGCCTGTCGATGGGTCTGCAGGCGAAGGAGAAGAAGATCGACGTGGCCACGTTGCCCAAGGACCGGCGCGAGTCGTATTGCAAGGCAACGTTCGTGACCAAGGCGAATGTGCAGGACGTCCTGAAGCGCGCGATTGCGCCAAATGGCGACTGGAACAACCTCTATGCCCGCGTCGCGGGTCCCGTGGTGTATCGATGAACAAGCTGACCGTAGCGCCCACCCGGCAGGCCGCACCCACAACAACAACCGGGACCAGGATGGAATCGAAGCAAGCGCTCGTGCGACGGTTTGCGCCCCTGCTGGTGCTGGTGGCGCTCGGTCTTTGCATCGGCGCGCTGAACCACGATTTCTTCGATCCGATGAACCTGTCGCGGATCGCGGTGGGTGCCGCGATTCCCCTCACCATTGCATTGGGCGCTGCGTTCGTGATTCAACTGGGCAGCATCGACCTTTCGGCGGAAGGCATTGTCGCGGTGGCGGCGATTGCGGTGTCGATGCTCGTCGAGAACTCGTATAACGATAACCACTTCGGGCTATGGGTGCTGGCAGTGGCGATCGCCGCAGGCGCGGTACTCGGCCTCGTCAATGGCGTGCTGCACGTGTTCCTGCGCATTCCCTCATTCATCACGACGTTGGCGATCGGTTTCGTCGCAACGGGAATCGGTACTGCGTGGTTGTCCGGGAACACGATTCGTGTGAGCGACCCCTCGCTGCGCGCGATCTCGATCACGCGCTACCTCGGGTTGCCTCTGTCCGTGTGGATCGCGGTGCTGGTCCTTGGAATCGCGTGGTTCGTCTACAAGCACACGCTGCTCGGCCGTCATACCCTGGCGATCGGCGGCGGCGAGGATCTGGCGCGCCTGAGCGGGGTGAGAGTCTCACGCGTGCGCATCGCGGTCTTCGCGCTGGCCGGGGCGTTCTACGGCGTGGCGGGCATCCTGGCCGTCGCGCAATACGGGCAGGGGCATGCACGTATCGCCGATGGTCAGCTGTTCGTGGCGATTACCGCGATCGTGGTGGGCGGCACGTCGCTGGCAGGCGGCAATGGCAGCCCGATGAATACGTTGATCGGCACGCTGATCGTCATCGTGCTCGGTAACGGCATGGTGCTGCTCGGCGTCCCGCCCTACGTGCAGCAGGGAATCCAGGGCGTATTGATCATCGCCGCCGTGACCCTCGCGCTCAATCGCTCGCGCCGGCGCATCGTCAAGTGAGCATGAGGAGAATAGACATGCTGTCACTCAAGAACGTCACCAAGCGATTTCCGGGCGTGCTCGCCCTGAACGACGTGTCCATCGAAGTCCGGCCGAACGAGATCGTCGGTCTGATCGGCGAGAACGGCGCGGGCAAATCGACGCTCATGAAGCTGCTGACCGGCGCATACCGCCAGGACAGCGGCGAGATCGAACTCGGCGGCAAGCCGCTCGTGATCCGCAATCCGCGCGACGCTACGGCCAAGGGCATCGCGATGGTCTATCAGGAGCAGTCCATTCTGCCGAACCTGACGGTTGCCGAAAACCTGTTCCTCGGCCGCGAGGAAGCGTTCGTCACGTTCGGCCGCGTGAACTGGACCAAGCTCAAGCGGGCGGCGAAGAAGGAGCTCGCGACAGTGCATCTGGATGTCGACCCGCTGACGCCGTGCGAGGACCTGTCGTTCGGTCAGCGGCAGATGGTGGAACTCGCGAGAGCCCTGTCGCTCGCGAGCCGGACAGGCGGTACGCCGATCATCCTGCTCGACGAGCCGACCTCCGTGCTCGAGGCCGGGGAGATCGAGATTCTGTTCGGGCTCGTGCGCGAGCTCAAGTCGCGGGCATCGTTCGTGTTCGTCTCGCACCGGCTCGATGAACTGCTGACGCTCAGCGATCGCGTGTACGTGATGAAGGATGGGAAAGTCGTGTCGGAGATGTCATCGGGCGATGCATCCGTGACGAAGCTCCACGAGCTGATGGTCGGCCGGTCCCTGCACAGCGAGTATTACCGCGAGAACCTGCAAAAGCCCTGCCGCACGGAGGTGGCGCTCTCGGTGCGCAACGCTTCGCTGGGTCACGTGCTCAACGACGTGTCGTTCGACGTGCGCTGCGGCGAAGTATTCGGCGTCGCGGGGGTGGTCGGGTCCGGCCGCGAGGAACTGTGCCGGGTCATCGCGGGGCTGGAAAAGCTCGATGCCGGCGAGGTGAGGGTGGGCGCTACGCGTCTCAAGCCGCAGGCGAATCATGCAGTGGCCCTGGGAATCGGATACGTTCCGCGCGAGCGAAAGGTGGAGGGGCTCGTCACGCAGATGAGCGTCGCGCAAAACCTCACGTTGCCTCGCCTGGGTGCGGTCAGCCGCGCCGGCGTCGTGCGCAAGGCGAGCGAGCGCGCGCTTGCCAACGAGTGGATCCAGCGTCTGCACATCAAGACGCCGGGTCCCGACGCGTCCTGCCGCAATCTCTCGGGTGGAAATCAGCAGAAGGTGGTACTCGCGAAGTGGCGTTTCGCGGGCAGCCGGATCCTCGTGCTCGATCATCCGACGCGCGGCCTCGATGTCGGCGCGAAGGAAGAGGTCTATCAGCTCATCCGCGAGCTGACGGCGGAGGGTGTGGCTGTCGTGCTGACCGGCGACACGCTCGAAGAGATCCTGGGGCTCAGCCACCGCGTGATGGTGATGCGCGACGGCCGCGCCGAGAAGATCCTGCCGTGCGAGGTTGGACATAAGCCGTCGCAGGTCGAAATCGTCGAACACATGGTCTGAGGTCAACATGCCACAAATGAACGCATCACTCGCGGCAAAGCTGCGCGACAACGCGCCCTTTCTCGCGCTCATCGTGCTGTATGTGCTGATCGAGATCGCGCAGCCGAGCTTTCTGGCGCCTTCGACACAGCTTGGCTTGCTCGCCGACAGCTCCACGCTCTTCATCATGGCGGCGGGCACGACCTTCGTCGTGTTGCTCGGCAGTATCGATCTTTCGCTGCAGGCCGTGGCGTCGTTGTCCAGCGTGATCGTCGCCATGTTGCTGCCGCGTTATGGGACGATGGCCGCGGTCGTCGCGCTCGCCGCATCGTTCGGCATCGGACTGCTCTCCGGCATGATCCAGACTGTGCTGCGCATTCCGTCGTTCATCGCGACGCTCGCGGTAGGCGGGATCGCTTCGGCCGCTGCGCTGACGCTCTCCGGTACCCGCTCCATCGGCATCAGCGACGAGATGCGCAACGCCTCGCTCGGCTGGACCACGGGCTCTTCGTTTGGCGTGCCGCACGAAATCCTGCTGGGCATCGCGGTGTTCGCATTCTGTGTGTTTCTGCATCGCTCGACGGTCTTCGGCCGTCACACGGATGCGATCGGCGCAGGCGAGCCAGCGGCGATCGCCGCGGGCGTGCGCGTGTCGGTAACCAAATGCCTCGTGTTCGGAACGTCGTCGTTTTTCGCCGGGCTTGCGGGTGTCGTAATGGCGGGGCGTCTGGGAAGCGGGTCGCCCACGCTGGCAGATCAGTTCCTGCTGCCCGCCATCGCCGCGGTGATCGTCGGCGGCACGGCGTTGACGGGCGGTGCGGGCGGCATCGGCCGGACACTCGTCGGTGCGCTCCTGGTGTCGGTGGCGCGTGTCGGCATGACGTTCGTCGGCATCAGCGTATTTGCGCAGCAGATCGTGTTCGGGCTGATTTTGATCGTCGCGGTGACGGTGGCTTTCGATCGTTCGAAGGTGCTGATCATCAAGTGAGTTTGGAAGGATCTGTTGAAGGAAGGGTTTGCTCATGAAAATTCTGGTGCCAGTCAAGAGGGTGGTCGACTACAACGTGAAGGTCCGGGTGAAGTCGGACAACACGGGAGTCGATATCGCCAACGT
>NZ_FCOB02000032.1 GCF_001545075.1 Caballeronia ptereochthonis | reverse complement strand
AAGCCACCCGCCGAGATCGACGAGTAAGATCGACATACGGGCCTCGACGAGGAGACATACGCGTATGCTGCTTGCCCAGATCAGCGATCTGCACATCACGCCGCCGGGCACGCTCGCCTACGGCCGTGTCGATACGGCCGCATATCTCGTCCGCGCGATCGATGCGCTCAACGCGCTCGACCCTCGTCCCGACGCCGTGCTGGTCACAGGCGATCTCGTCGATGCCGGCGGCATCGACGAGTACCGTCATCTGCGCACGCTGCTCGACAGGCTCGCGATGCCCTGGCGCGTGCTCGTCGGCAATCACGACGATCGCGGCAACCTGCGCGCGGTGTTCGGCGACCGCCCCGAGCTCGCGGGCGACGGCGGCTTCGTGCAATACGCGTACGATGTGGGCGAGGTCCGCGTAATCGTGCTCGACACGCTCGACCCCGGCTTGGCCGCCGGCCGCCTGTGCGCCGCGCGTCTCGCCTGGCTCGAAGCGCAACTCGAGGCCTGCCGCGAACAGCCGGTCGTGATCGGCATGCATCATCCGCCCTTTGCGTGCGGCATCGGCTTCATGGACGACATCCGCCTCGCCCCCGACGACAGCCGCGCGCTCGAAGCCCTGCTGCGGCGCCATCCGAATGTCGAGCGCATCGTGTGCGGTCACGTGCATCGCGCGATCAGCGTGCGCTTCGGCGGCACGATCGTATGGTGCGCGCCGTCGACCGCGCATCAGGTCGCGCTGCAACTGAATCCCGGCAGCCCCGACGCGTTCGTCATGGAGCCGCCCGCGTTCGGGCTGCATCTGTGGCGCGCGGACCTGGGACTCGTCACGCATTGCGTGAGCGTCGAACAGGGCGGCGGTCCGCAGCCTTTCTAGCCGCGCTCAGCGGCTTTCGCGCGTCTTCAGTATGATCGGCGGCTGGCGGCAATCGTCCTGCCGTCCCAACCGACCATGCCCACTTCTCCGCAACCGTCCCCTTCGGCCGACGCGCCCGAACGCCATCCGCACTACTCGCGCGCCACGCTCTGGCTGCTCGCGACGATCGCGGGCGTGTCGGTGGCGAACATCTACTTCAATCAGCCGCTGCTCGGGGACTTCCGCTCGGCGTTTCCCGAAAGCGCCTGGCTGATCGGCGCCGTGCCTGCATCGACCCAGCTCGGCTACGCGCTCGGCATGCTCGTGCTCGCGCCGCTCGGCGACCGCTTCGACCGGCGTCTTCTGATCCTGCTGCAACTGGCGGCGCTCGGCATATCGCTCGTGATCGCGTGCACGGCGCCGACGCTCGCGGTACTGATCGCGGCGAGCCTCGCGATCGGCGTCGTGTCGACGATCGCGCAGCAGGCCGTGCCCTTCTCCGCCGAGCTCGCGCCCGCCGCCGAGCGCGGCCACGCCGTCGGCACGGTGATGAGCGGCCTCCTGCTCGGCATCCTGCTCGCGCGCACGGTGTCCGGCTTCGTCGCGCAATATTTCGGCTGGCGCGCGGTGTTCGGCGCGTCGGTGATCGCGACGGTCGCGCTCGCGGTGGTCGTCATCGCGCGGCTGCCGAAGAGCCGTCCGACCTCGACGCTCTCCTACGGCAAGCTGCTCGGCTCGATGCGGCATCTCACCCTGGAAAGTCCCGCCCTGCGCGAGGCCGCGCTCACCGGCGGTTCGCTCTTCGCCGCATTCAGCATATTCTGGTCGGTGCTCACGCTGCTGCTCGCGGGCGAGCCGTTCCACCTGGGACCGCAGGCGGCGGGGCTCTTCGGCATCGTCGGCGCGGCAGGCGCGCTCGCCGCGCCGCTCGCGGGCAAGTCCGCCGACCGGCGCGGCCCGCGCGCCGTCATCTCGCTTTGCATCGGGCTCACCGCGCTGTCGTTCGTCGTGTTCGCGTTTTCGGCGAGGAGCATCGCCGGGCTGATCGTCGGCGTGATCGTGCTCGATGTCGGCGTGCAGGCGGCGCAGATCTCGAACCAGTCGCGCATCTACGCGCTCAGGCCCGAAGCGCGCAGCCGCGTGAACACCGTCTACATGGTGGCGTACTTCATCGGCGGGGCGCTGGGTTCGGCGCTCGCGTCGCTCGCCTGGCACGCGATGGGCTGGACGGGCGTGTGCCTGGCCGGCCTCGCGGCAACGGGGCTCGCCGGCTTCAGTCACTGGCGCAGGCGCGAGCGCCGCGCGGCGGCGAACCCGCGCACGTAGCTCGAGGCAGCGATATCAGGGATGAACGCGCTCGCGCGCGTAGTCGTGCAACGCATCGAGCACGCGGTCGAATTCGAGCGACTTGTCGAAGAAGTGACGCACGCCGTATTGCAGGCAACGTTCGCGATACGCGGGCAGCGCGTGGTTGGTGAGCACCGCGACGAACGCGCGGCGCGACGCTTGCGCGCCGCTTTCCCTGAGCCACGCGAGCACGTCGATGCCCGAGCCGCGCTTCAGTTGCAGATCGACGATCACCGCGTCGAAAGGCTGCGCCGACAGCAGCGCGATGGCGTCGTCGGGTGCATCGGCGCAGGCGGTCACGCGCCAGCGGCCGAGCGCCTCGATCGCCTCGGTGAGGCTGCGGCGAATCAGCGGCGAATCCTCGATCAGCAGCACCGCGAGCGGCGCGCCATCCGGCGTCGGTTGCCGTGCCCGGTCGTCGGTGGTGATGTGATTGCCCACGTCGGGCGTCCTCCGGCTAATAGGCCAAGCGCGGCGCGCGAATTTCGCACGCCGCGCCGCTATTCGATCAGGCCGTTCTTGATCGCGTAATACGTGAGATCGGCGTTGTTGGAGAGTCGCATCTTTTCCAGCACGCGCGCGCGATACGTGCTTACCGTCTTCACCGACAGATGCAGCTCCTGCGCGATTTCCGTGGGAATCCGCCCGCCCGCGAGCTTGCAGAAGATCTGGAACTCGCGTTCCGACAGCATTTCGTGAGGCCGTTCCGCGGCGGGCTTGTCGAGCTTGTCGGCGAGCGCGTCCGCGATGAACTCGGAAAGATAGCGATGCCCCCGCGCCACCGTGCGGATCGCGCGCACGATCTCGTCGGGCGCGGCGTCCTTGTTCAGATAGCCGTTCGCGCCGGCTTTCAGCAGATTGATCGCGTACTGGCTCTCCGGAAAGCCCGAAAGCATCAGCACGCCCTGCTCCGGCCGGATCTGCTTGATGACGCGCAAGGTGTCGACGCCATTCTTGTCGGGCATCGCGATGTCCAGCAACACGACGCCGAACGCCTGCTCGCGCACGAGCGCGATGGCTTCGTCGCCGGTTGCGGCTTCGGCGGCCACTTCCATGTCGGGCTCGTCCGCGACGAACTGCCGGAACCCGCTGCGCACGATCGCATGGTCGTCGGCTATCAGGACTCGAATCATTCGCGCCGTCCGCGCTGCCGGACGCTCTTGTAGTAGTTGAACGGTCATCTCACGCGTGGGCCGCCGAGCGCGATGCGCGGCGGGTCCGTCGCGCTTCGCGCCTGCGGCGCCGTGGCCATCAGCCGTCGCGGCCTTGCAGCAGATCGGCCATGTCGTCCGCGTGCTCTTCCTCGACGGCCAGAATCTCCTCGAAGATGCGCCGCGTCGTGACGTCCTTGTCACCGAGATAGCGGATGATCTCGCGATAGGTGTCGATCGCGATGCGCTCCGCGATCAGGTTCTCGCGGATCATGTCGATCAGATCCTTGCCTTCGCTGTACTCCGAATGCGAACGCGACGAGAGGCCGTCGGGCGCGAAATTCGGCGCGCCGCCGAGTTGCACGATGCGTTCGGCGAGCGTATCGGCGTGCTGCTGTTCCTCGTTCGCGTGTTGCAGGAATTCCTGCGCGACGGCTTCCGAGTGAATCCCCTTCGCCATGAAGTAGTGACGCTTGTAGCGCAGGGTGCAGACGATTTCCGTGGCGAGCGAGTCGTTGAGCAGCTTGAGCACCGTCTCGCGGTCGGCGCCGTAGCTCGCGGTCACCGGGCCTTCGTCCATGTGCTGCCGCGCATCGGCGCGAATCTTTTCGACGTCGATGACGAAGGCGTCCCCGGAATGGCTCGGCGCGGCTTTTACAGCAGACGATTTGGACATTTGATTCGCTCCTGTGAAATTGCTGGAATGACGGTCGCTGGAGCAGGTCCGCGCATGGGCTGGTACGCCCCGGCTGCGCGCGATTTGCATAGAGCCCTGCTATCCAATCGGAGACTCGGATGCATGCGCCATGCCTGGTCCTCGAAACAGGGCGCGCGACGGGCGCAAGACCCGCGCGCGGCCCGATGGCTCACGCTTTCGCGCGGCGCGGCGTCACGTTCGGAATACGCCGAGCAGCAGCGTGACCACGAACACGACGAGAAAAATATAAAAAAGGATCTTCGCGATTTCAGCCGCGCCGGCCGCGATGCCGGTGAAGCCGAATATGGCCGCGATGATGGCGATGACGAAGAAGACTGCAGCGTAGTGAAGCATGGAACCTCCTTCAAGGTTGTGCGAACCGGGTTCGGCCGCACCGGAATCTCCGATGTGGCCGCCGCCAGGACATGGCTATGGTCGAGAGAAGGCGCGTCGGATCGACGCTAGTCGATCGCCTTTTTCGTGAGGACGAACCCCAGCACCAGGAACACGACGCAGAGGATCAGGAACAGCACGAACAGGAATTTGGCGATGGCGGCAGCACCGGCAGCGACGCCCGTGAAGCCCAGCACGCCGGCGATCACGGCCACGATCGCGAAAAACAACGCCCACTTCAGCATGATCGTTCCCCGTATGAATGAATGACGGAACCATGCTAACCATGACTTTCGCGCGGCGCATTCGGGCTGGCTCCTTTTTTGCTGTGGGAATCCACCGACACACGCTTTCAATCCGGCTTCGACCAACGCCATGAGCCACGCACCGCGCGCCGCGCTACCGAACATCCTCGAGGACGATGCGCCGTCCTTCGAGCCCGAGACGCCCTCGACGGCGCAGCCCGCGCCGGCGGGTATCGCGCGTCGCGCCACGCGCCTGAACGAATGGATGCGCCGCTACAGCTGGGCGGTCGCGATGACGGTTGCAATCGTCATCACCGTGGGCGGCCTCGTGATTCTGGAGTCGGGGCGCATGCGCATCGCCGCGGAATACGAAACCGCGCTCGACGCCAAGGGCGCGACCGCGCAGCTCTCGACGCTCGCCGCCGATTTCGCGACGCTCACCGCCGACGAACGCGGCTTCGCGCTGCAGCCGGACGGCGCATACCGGACCCATTTCGAAGAGACGTCGGCGCGCGTGCGGCGCACGCTCGCCTCGCTCGATGCGTACTACCGGCGCATCGGCGACGACGCGGCGTTCGCGAGCTTCGCGCAGATCCGCGCCGCCGCCGACGACGAAATCGCGCAAGGCACGGTGCGCCTCGCCGATCTCTCGAAAGACGCGTCCGCCGATTCCGCCGCGCGCGAGCGCGCCCTTGCCCTGCCGCCGCCGGACAGCGCGACCCTGGATGCCGCGCTCTCGCTCCTGCGCCTGAACGAAGAACAGCGCGCGCAGCACGCGCTCGACGCGAGCCGGGCCGATCAGCGCATCTCGACGCTCTGCGTCGCCGCGCTGTGCGCGCTCAATATCGTGTTGTTCCTGCTGCTGTTCCGCAATCTCGGCATCCAGCTCGACAAGCAGGCGCGCGTGCAGAAGGCGCTCATCACGCAGCAGGAAGAGCTCGATCAGCTCGTGTTCGCGCGCACGCGACAGCTGGAAGCGCTCGCCTGGCATCTGCAATCCGTCAGCGAAAACGAGAAGACGGAGCTCGCGCGCGAGCTGCACGACGAGCTCGGCTCGATCCTCACCGCGAGCAAGATGGACGTCGCATGGGTGCGCGGCAAGCTCAGGGACGCCGAGCCCGCGATGGCCGAAAAGCTCTCGCGCGCGCTCGGCAACCTCGATCAGGGGATCGCGCTCAAGCGCCGCATCATCGAGGACATGCGTCCGACCGTGCTCGCCAGCTTCGGTCTCGTGACGGCGCTGCGCTCGCTCGCCGACGAAGCCGCGCAACGCAACGGCTGGAGCGTCGAATTCGATCTGCCGGGCGAGGACATGAAGCTCGGCGAGGCGATCGAGATCGCGCTTTTCCGGGTCGCTCAGGAATCGCTCACGAACGCGGCGAAGTACGCGCGCGCGAGCCGCATCCGCGTGGCGCTCGCGCTCGATGAAGAAAGCGTGTCGCTCGTCATCGGCGACGACGGCATCGGCATCCGGCCGCAGGACCTGAAGCGCACGCAGACGCACGGCCTCGTCGGCATGCGCCAGCGCGTGTCGGCGCGCGGCGGACGCTTCGAGATCGAGCGCGCGGCGCCGCACGGCACGATCATCAGCGTGTCGATGCCGCGCGAGCGCAGCGCCGATGCGATGAGCCCCGAGCCCGTCACGACACCGATTGCAACGCCGCTTGCGTAGGACGATTCCGACGTGAAATGCGGAGCGCGCCGACAAGAAAATCGCACGCATGCCTACAGCCTGCGCGAACCGGCTTTTTTATGATCGTTCATACCAGTCAGGCTGGATGCCGAATACGCGTCCGCCGACCAGACACGATGCGCGAATCCGATTCCTGTCACGCATTTCAACTCCAAGGGGGATACAAATGACTCGACTCATCGCTTTGCTGTTGATCGCCGGCACGGCGGCTCTCGCAGGCTGCAACACCATCTCGGGAGCGGGCCAGGATATCTCGAAGGGCGGTCAGGCCATTTCGAACTCCGCCGAAGAGCACAAGTAACAGGCCACGCGCGCCGCAACGTTGCGGCGCGTCCGACGCTCACGCGTTCCGTGGCGTCGATGCAGTTCCTGTCTTCCCGCCGCTTCGTGCGGCGGGATTTTTTTGTGCGGCCCGCAGCGCCAAAAAAACGCCCGACCGGTGTTTTCGGCCGGGCGTCGAGTTTCAGAACGGACTCAGACGAGCCCGCGCCGCCGATAGTCGAACCAGAAGGAGAGCCCGACGGAGAGCAGAATCACGACCGTCGCGACGACGGTCCAGCGCGTGATGATCTCGCCGAGCAGGAGCGCACCGAGCATCACCGCGACGACCGGATTCACGTACATGCAACTGCTCGCGATGATCGGGCTCGTATGCCGGATCAGGAAGCCGTAGGCGACGTAGGCGGCCATCGTGCCGATCAGCATGAGATAGACGAACGATGTGCCCGGCACGAAGCCGACATGACCGAGGCGCTCGCCCGAAATCAAGGCGAAGACCGTCGCGATCGAACCACCGAGACCGATCTGCAGCGCCGTCGAGACGAAGAGATCGGACGGCAGCCTGAGGCGGCTCGCGAGATGCGAGCCGCCTGCCCAGAAGATCGCGCCGCAGAGAATCGCGAGGCTGCCCGCGGTCGAACCGGCGCTCGGATCGCCGTGATTCAGCAGCACGATGCCGAGCAGCCCGAGTCCGACCGCCACCCACTCTCCTTTCGCGATGCGCCGGCCCGTGAGGGCGGCGATGAGCGTCGCGAAGAGCGGGACCGTCGCGACCATCACCGCGGCGGTGCCGGTCTCGACCGTGCGCATGCCGTAGGCGAGCATCCCGCTCGACAGGCCGACGAGCAGCGTGCCGACGAGCGCGGCGTTGCGCACTTCGATCATCGTCGGCCAGACCGGCTTCCTGCGCGCCGCGAAGACGAAAAGCCCGATGCCCGCGAGCAGGTTGCGCAAGCCGGACAGCAGCAGCGGCGGGAACGACGCGAGGCACAGATGCACGGCGAGATAGGTCGAGCCCCAGACGAGATAGACGACCGCGAGCGCGAGCACGACCTGGCCCCGGTGCGTGCGCGGCAGGCGGAACGGGAAACGGTCGGGCAGGCTGAACGGCAGGCGCGGCGGTGCGGGCCGGGGCGGCAGCTTCGGCGAGAGTTCGGACATGCCTCACTCCGCGAAAGCTGCGCGAGGCGCGCCGAGCGCCGCGCGAGGCGGACGAGCGGCAATGGGATCAACAATAAGATCGACGATGAAAGCGGGGACGGTCAACGCGTCGTGAGCGGCGACGCCCGGGAGGGGCGCGGCGGGACGGACGAAACAGGACGGCATGGCGAAACGGTTGAGGTGCGGACGCGCGGTGCGTGACGAACGGTGAGCCACGCGACGGCGGCGACGCTTTCGGGTACGGCCGCGGTGCCCGTCGCAAGACGGTGACGGCGCGGCTCGGGCAAACACGGTCGGGGAAAACACCGAAAGCCGCGGCGCCCGACATTATGCAGTAAGCGCTGCACACGATCGACGAAACCACGTGCGAAGTTCGCGGATGGTTGCCAAGACGCCACGCCGCGGTGTAATGTGGCGGCTGCTAACGCGGGGGTCCTGCGTTGCACATCGCGGTTTCGTCCGGCTTCGTCGGACCGGGCCGCCTCGTGTGGCGTGGGTGAGAAATACCCTTTGAACCTGATCTGGATAATGCCAGCGCAGGGAAGCGTTCGGGCCTGGCGGCTTGAATGTAGATCTCACGCATCGCCACTTCTTCCGGGTCCGTACCTTTCCATCTCGTTCCTCCCTGTTTAGCTCCTGAGTCAGCCGAGCCGGCCGATGCGCGCGCGCACCGAACGGCAACGCTGGAGACAATCCTTCCCCACAGGAGACACAGCACATGAATGCCAATCCCAAGTTTCTGTCCGAGAACGCCGTCGTCGATGCCGCCGCGATCGCGCCGCTGCCGAACTCGCGCAAGGTCTACGTGAGCGGATCGACGCCCGACATCCGGGTGCCGATGCGCGAGATCACGCAGTCCGACACGCCGGACGGCTTCGGCGGCGAGAAGAATCCGCCGGTGTACGTGTACGACACGTCGGGTCCGTACACCGATCCGGAAGCTGCGATTGACATCCGCTCCGGCCTGCCCGCATTGCGCGGCGCGTGGATCGACAAGCGCGGCGACACGGAAGAGCTCGCGGGTCTTTCCAGCGACTTCGGCCGCGAACGCGCCGCCGATCCGAAGACCGCCGAGCTGCGCTTTCCCGGCCTGCATCGCAAGCCGCGCCGCGCGCTCGCCGGCAAGAACGTCTCGCAGATGCACTACGCGCGCCAGGGCATCATCACGCCGGAGATGGAGTACATCGCGATCCGCGAGAACCAGCGGCGCGCGGAGTATCTCGAAAGCCTGCGCCAGAGCGGCCCGAACGGCGAGAAGCTCGCGAACATGATGGGCCGCCAGCATCCCGGCCAGGCCTTCGGCGCGGCGGCGTTCGGCAAGGACGCGTTGAAGGAGATCACGCCCGAGTTCGTGCGCGAGGAAGTGGCGCGCGGCCGCGCGATCATCCCCGCGAACATCAATCACCCGGAAAGCGAGCCGATGATCATCGGCCGCAACTTCCTCGTGAAGATCAACGCGAACATCGGCAATTCGGCGGTGACCTCGTCCATCGGCGAGGAAGTCGACAAGATGACCTGGGCGATCCGCTGGGGCGGCGACACCGTGATGGACCTGTCCACCGGCAAGCACATCCACGAGACGCGCGAGTGGATCATCCGCAACTCGCCGGTGCCGATCGGCACGGTGCCGATCTATCAGGCGCTCGAAAAGGTCAACGGCAAGGCCGAAGACCTCACGTGGGAAATCTTCCGCGACACGCTGATCGAGCAGGCCGAGCAAGGCGTCGACTACTTCACGATACACGCCGGCGTGCGCCTGCAATACGTGCCGCTGACGGCGAACCGCATGACCGGCATCGTCTCGCGCGGCGGCTCGATCATGGCGAAGTGGTGCCTCGCGCATCACAAGGAAAGCTTCATCTACGAGCACTTCGAGGACATCTGCGAGATCATGAAGCAGTACGACGTCTCGTTCTCGCTCGGCGACGGCCTGCGCCCCGGCTCCATCTACGACGCCAACGACGAAGCGCAGCTCGGCGAGCTGAAGACGCTCGGCGAATTGACGCAGGTCGCGTGGAAGCACGACGTGCAGGTGATGATCGAAGGCCCCGGCCACGTGCCGATGCAGCTCATCAAGGAGAACATGGATCTCCAGCTGCAATGGTGCGACGAGGCGCCCTTCTACACGCTCGGGCCGCTCACGACGGACATCGCGCCGGGCTACGACCACATCACCTCGGGCATCGGCGCCGCGATGATCGGCTGGTTCGGCACCGCGATGCTCTGCTACGTCACGCCGAAGGAGCACCTCGGCCTGCCGAACAAGGACGACGTGAAGGAAGGCATCATCACGTACAAGCTCGCGGCGCACGCGGCGGATCTGGCGAAGGGTCATCCGGGCGCGCAGGTGCGCGACAACGCGCTCTCCAAGGCGCGCTTCGAGTTCCGCTGGGAGGACCAGTTCAATCTCGGCCTCGATCCGGACAAGGCGCGTGAATTTCACGACGAAACCCTGCCTAAGGATTCGGCCAAGGTCGCCCACTTCTGCTCGATGTGCGGCCCGCACTTCTGTTCGATGAAGATCACGCAGGACGTGCGCGACTTCGCGGCGAAGCAAGGTTTGAGCGAAACCGAGGCGCTCTCCAAGGGCATGGAGACGAAGGCGATCGAGTTCGTGAAGAAAGGCGCGGAGATCTATCAGCCGACCTGATCTTGCTTTCCAGCTGACAACGGCCTGTCGCATCGCGCGTGCGGCAGGCCGTTTTTTCATGTGCACGGGGCGCGAAGCCTTGTCAGGCCTGAGCCAGCGTCGTCCTCGGACGAATCGGGCACCTTTCCTGCTGAAAGACGAACGAACCGGCGAAAAACGTGGCGGCCGCTTTGGTGAACGCCGAAATCCAGCCGATTCAGCTCATCATCGTATTGGAGAGTCGACATGAAAAACATCAAACAGATCGGCGCCGCTGCAATAGTCGTTGCATTCCTGGGAGGATTGACCGCCTGCGGCGACATGACCACGCGTCAGCGGGATACCGCCATCGGCGCGGGCGTGGGTGCGGCGGGCGGCGCGGTGATCGGCGGCAGCGCGCTGTCCACGCTCGGCGGCGCGGCAGTCGGCGGCGTCATCGGCAATCAGGTCGGCAAGTAGCGAGGCCATCCGCGAGCGGCGAGGCCCGCGCGCTTCGCCGCGTTTTCCACGCGTTGTTTCAAGTTTGTTACAGGAAGGCACTCCGGTAATGCTTTGTCACATCACATCCGACGCCTGCCTGGCCTCGTTCGAGTAAGCTGCTTCTTAACGGACCCGCTTTTTTTCGAGCCAAGAGTCCGGCACGCCGTACCGCAAGGAGCAGCATCATGATTTCCGTCCGCAGTAGTCTCGGACCCTGCACCGCCGCCATCGCGCTCGCTGCGGGGCTTCTTCTCGGCGGGTGCTACTACCCTTACGGTTATCCGGCTTACCCGTCTTACCCCGTCGTCGGCACGACCTACACACAGCAGGAATTCACGCTGCCGGCTCAGGCGGCATCGGGCACGGCGGCCGCCGCGCCCGCCGCGACGCTTCCGCCCGAGTATCAGTACGCGGTCGGGCCGTACGCCGATTACTACCAGACCTATCCGTATCCCTATCCCTACTATCCGCCCTACGCTGCTTACCCGGCGTATTACGGCTACGGCTATGGCTATCCGGCGATCTCGTTCGGCTTCGGCTATTGGGGCGGCGGCGGTTGCTGCTGGGGGCACGGCTGGCACGGCGGTGGATGGCACGGCAACGGCTGGCATGGCGGTGGATGGCACGGCGGCGGTGGAGGATGGCACGGCGGCGGCGGAGGTTGGCACGGCGGTGGCAGCAGTTGGCAAGGCGGCGGAGGCTGGCATGGCGGAGGCGGTGGCGGTCACGGGCATTGAAGCCGCGCACGCGCCGGTGTTGCATCAATTGAGACAACGCGCCGGTTTTTTCGCCTTCGCGTAACATCGCTGCAACATTTTCCGATCAGTTCGGACGCGCACGCAGGAATCGCGGGATCGTGCGCTCGCGCACTTTCCTTTCCCGACAATGACTTGGCGGATTTCGCCAGACCATTGGCATGATTTTGGCTAGACATTTCCCCTATTTGCCGCGGCGCAACGGCAACCGACGTTGCGGACGTTCCGTTTTCAGGGGATCGACATGATGGCCTTCGTGTTTTTTCTGCTCTGGATGCTCGCCTCGCTCGGGTTGCTGACCATCTGGGTGTTCCGTCAGACGCCTGTCGCCGGCCGTGAGGAACGCGCGCCCGGCGTCATCGCGGAAGGCTGACCGCTTCGACCCTTCCTTACGCCGTTCATACAATGGCAGCGCGGCGGCCCGCGCCGCGCCTCGTCATGCCCGCCCGAACGGCGCGCGGCAATGAAGGGCATTCACGCCTTGACGCAAGCCGTTCGCGCCCTATTCTTAGTGTGCGCGTTATGCGTCCGCTTAAGCACGCGGACGCCTGCTGCTGCAACATCGACCTCCACGCGCATCGCGGCTCGCTTCCCGCCGCTCCCGCTCATGACAGAAAAAAGGAGACCCGATGTTCCATCAGCTGCTGACCCCGATCGCGAACTCGCTCTTCGCCTCCTTCATCGTCGCCGCGCTGCCGATCATCCTCGTGCTCGTGCTGCTCGGCTGGGCGCGCCGCCCGGCGTGGCAGGCGTCCCTCGCGGGTCTCGTGCTCGCGCTGATCATCGCCGTGGCGGGCTGGCACTTCCCCGTCGGCCTCGCGGTCGACTCCGTCGTGGCGGGCGCGGTGTTCGCGCTGTGGCCCGTCATGTGGATCGTGTTCGCCGCGATCCTGCTGTACAACGTCGCGCAACGCTCCGGCCGTTTCGAGGCCTTTCGCCTGTGGATGGTCGATAACCTGCCGAACGACCGGCGCATCGTGCTCGTCGTGATCGGTTTCTCGTTCGGCGCGCTGCTCGAGGGCATCTCGGGCTTCGGCACGCCGATCGCCATCACGAGCTCGCTCCTGATCCTGCTCGGCTTTCCGACGCTCGAAGCGCTCACCTTCACGCTGATCTTCAACACCGCGCCGGTCGCGTTCGGCGCGCTCGGCGTGCCGATCACCGTGCTCGGCGCCGTCACGCACCTGCCGACCGACGCCCTCGCGAAAATGGTCGGCCGCCAGTTGCCGCTCTTCGCGTTCTTCCTGCCGTTCTACGTGATCGGCGTCTATGCGGGCTTTCGCAGCATGATGCGCATCTGGCCCGTGCTGCTGGTTTCGGGCGGCGCGTTCGCGCTCACGCAATTCGTGACGTCGAACTACATCAGCTACGCGCTGACCGACGTGCTCGCGTCGCTCGTCTCGCTGATCCTCACCATCGCGTTCCTGCGGGTGTGGAAACCCGTCGCGGACGAGCGCTTCGCCGTGAACGTCGACCGCCTCGCGGACACGCGCGCGACGCTCTCGGGCACCCAGGGCTGGCTGCCGTGGATCGTCGTGTCGGTGGTCGTGATCGTGTGGACGGTGCTCAAGATCTTCATGATCGGCGACGTCAAGATTGCATGGCCGGGACTCGACAAGGCCGTCTACATCACGCTGTACAACCAGCCGTACGGCGCGATCTGGGACTTTCAGCCGCTCGCGACCGGCACCGCGATCCTCGTCGCGTCGATCATCACCGCGCTCATGGTGAAGCTGCCCGCGCGCGAGTACGGCGCGGCGATCGTGGATACGTGGGTGCAGACGCGCATCGCGATTCTGACGGTGGCGACGATCGTCGGCCTCGCGTATCTGATGAACTACTCGGGCATGAACTACACGCTGGGCCTCGGCGTGGCGTCCGTCGGGCCGTTCTTCCCGCTCGTGTCCGCGTTCCTCGGCTGGGTCGCGGTGTTCCTTTCCGGCAGCGACACCTCGGGCAACGCGCTGTTCGGCAACCTGCAGGTGGTGGCGGCCAACCAGCTCAACCTCAATCCGGTGCTGATGGCCGCGACCAACTCGTCCGGCGGCGTGATGGGCAAGATGATCTCGCCGCAGAACATCTCGACCGGCGTGGCCACGACCGAGCTCAAAGGCAAGGAAGGTCTCGTCTTCGCGCGCACGTTCTGGCATTCGATCTTCCTCACGGTCCTGCTCGGCGTGCTCGTGTGGCTGCAGCAGAACGTGCTGACCTGGATGATTCCGCCGCATTGATGGCGCATCGATGTCCCGCTTCTTGCGCTCTCTTCCGGCGGGCGTTCCATGGTCGCGAACCCGGTGCTAACATGCGCGGACTTTCGATGAGCATTCCAGAGTCCGCCTCGCCATGTCGCCCGCCAATCTGCTGCAACTGATCGCGCTCGCCGCCCTGTGGGGCGCGTCGTTTCTCTTCATCCGCGTGGGCGTCGCCGAGTTCGGCGTCGCGCCGCTGATGGCCTTGCGCGTGGGCATCGGCGCGGTGTTTCTGGTGGCGATGCTGCTCGCGCGCCGCCCGCTCGCCGCCACCGCCGCGACCCTGCGCACACGCTGGCTGCCGTTGCTCGCGGTCGGCATCCTCAACTCGGCCGCGCCGTTTTGTCTCTTCGCCTATGCGGAGCTGACGCTCTCGGCCGGCGCCACGTCCGTCATCAACGCGACGACTCCGCTCTGGGGCGCGCTCGTCGCCTATCTGTGGCTCAGGGACCGCCTGACGACCGCGCGCACGATCGGCATGGCGATCGGCTTCGCGGGCGTGCTCGTGCTCGTATGGAATCAGGTCGCGCCCGCGCAGGCCGGACCCGATGCCGCGCTGCCCGTGCGGGGCCTGCTCGCGGCCGCCGCGGCGCTCGTGGCATCGGCGCTCTACGGCGTCGCCGGCAACTTCGCGAAACGATATCTGATGGACGTCGACGCGATGACCAACGCCGCCGGCAGCATGCTAGGCGCGACGCTCACGCTCGCGCCGATCGCGTTGCTCACGTGGCCCGCCGCGCCCGTTTCCGCGCATGCATGGGGCGCGGTGCTCGCCCTCGGCATCGGCTGCACGGGCATCGCGTACTTCATCTATTTCCATCTGGTCGCGGTCGCGGGCCCGGCGCGCGCGATGACCGTCACCTTCGTCATTCCGCTCTTCGGCATTCTGTGGGGCGCGCTATTTCTCGGCGAACGGGTGTCGCTGGCGATGCTCGCGGGATGCGCCATCGTGCTCGCGGGCACCGCGCTCGCGACGGGCGCGCTCGGCCGCCTCCCTTTTTTCGGGCGACACAAGCTCGCGCGGTGACCTGGACTTCTCCCGTGAACGCCGGCCGTTGGCGGCGGCCATGGCTCGCGTCAGTCATATTGTTTGGATGCGAGTTGCATGCCGTGCGGTGCCGCGTCATCCTTCGCGTTTTTCGCCGGGAGCGGACATGGGAGATTCCTTCGCCAAGATCAAGCACGAGATAATGAAGATGGTGCCGCCCACCCTCTTTTTCTTCGTCCTCCTGCATGCCGTTGTCATCATTCGAGCGCTGATGGTGAAAGGCACCGGCATCTCGCTCCCGACTTCCGTCTCGGTGATCGTCGCCTCGCTGATTCTCGGCAAGGCGGTGCTCATCGCCAACATGCTGCCGTTCATCAATCGCTATCCGGATCGTCCGCTGATCTGGAATGCGGCCTGGAAGACGCTCATCTATACCGTCGTGGCCGGCATCTTTCACTATCTCGAGCGCCTGTTCGACTTCTGGAAGGAAACGCACAGCCTGGTGGCCGCGAATCATGAACTGATCACGCACATCAACTGGCCGCAGTTCTGGGCGATCCAGATCCTGCTGTTCCTGATGATCGGCAATTACTGCGTGTCCGCCGAGCTCGGGCGGGTGATCGGGCGCGAGGTGATGAAGTCGTACTTCCTCGGGCCGCGAGTCGATGTGCCGCCGAAGTGGCAGCAAAGCTGAAGTCGGCACGCGCGCCACGACGGCGCAGCGTCAATCCCCGCGCACGGGTCCCCTTCCCGCCTTGATCGCGCCGCGCTTCACCTTGCTCTCCACACGGCGCCGCTGCGATGCGCGCGTCGGCTTCGTCGCGATGCGCTTGCGCCGCGTCACGCTCACGCTTCTGATCAGCTCGTCGAGCCGCGCGAGCGCCGCCGCGCGATTCATGTCCTGCGTGCGATGCTCCTGCGCCTTGATGACGATCACGCCTTCGCGCGTGACGCGGCTGTCGGCGAGCGCGAGCAGCCGCGCCTTGATGTGCTCCGGCAGCGACGACGCGCGGATGTCGAAGCGCAGATGGATCGCGCTCGAGACCTTGTTGACGTTCTGACCGCCCGCGCCTTGCGCGCGCACGGCCGTCAGCTCGATTTCGTTCGGCGGTACGGCGAAGCTGTCGGTCATCGTCATCGGTCGGCTCCTTTGCGCGCTTCGCACGCTCGTTTCATGCCAGACGGCGCATTCTCGCGGCGAGTCCGGAATCGCGCCGCGTCGGCTCCCTGACCGCCTGCGCGAAGACCGCGGCCGAACCGATCACGTCGACCTTGCGCTTCGCTCGCGTGATCGCCGTATAGACGAGTTCGCGCGACAGCACGCGCACGAACGCGCCGGGCAGCACGAGCGCCGCGTGCTCGAACTCCGAGCCTTGCGACTTGTGGACGGTGAGCGCGAACGCGGTGTCGTGCGGCGGGAGCGCTGCGGGCGACACGTAGCGCAACGATCCGTCGGCCATCCGGAAAGCCACGCGCAAGAGGCCGTCCGCGCCCGGCAGCGCGATGCCGATATCGCCGTTGAAGAGCCCGAGCGCATAGTCGTTGCGCGTGACGATCACGGGCCGCCCGGCGAACCATTGCGCACCAAGCGCAAGCGCGATGCCCGCCTGCTCGCGCACTTTCGCGGCGATGCGCGCGTTCACTTCATCCACGCCGCGCCGTCCTCTGCGCGTCGCGCACAGCACGCGGAAGCGGTTGAGCGCGTCGAAGAGCTGCGCGTGATCGGGCTGCGCGCCGTCGAGCGCGGATGCGAGCGCCTCGGCGTAGGGCGCGAACCCCCTGGCGAGACGAGCGAGCGTGCGCTCGGAAAGCGCGGCGTCGCCATCGTCGAAGAGCACGGCCGCGCGCTCGCCGGATGGGTCGAGCGCGGCGAGCGCGGCCTTGTCGTCGCCGTTGCGGATGGCGATGGACAGGCGTCCGATGTCCGAATCGAGGCCGAAGCGATAGTTCTTCTGCAGCCAGACGACGCAATCGGTGAGCGCGGGCTTCCCCTTCGCGGCGTGCTCGCCCCAGTCTTCGGGGAGCGTGTCGAAGAGTTCGCCATAGCCTTCCGTGTCGTCGGCGGGCGCGGCATCGAAGAGTCCCAGTTGCGGCTCGCCCGACGGGTGCGACGTTGCGCGCTTCGGTTCTTCGGCGCGCGGCAGCGCCGCTTCGAGCCGTTTCGCGTCGATTGCAAGCGCCGACGCGATCCGCGCCACGCCCGTCTGGCTGAACGACGGCTCCGCGCTCAGTTCCGCGAACACCGCGCCCGCCTCCACGGCCGACAGCTGATCCTTGTCGCCGAGCATCACGAGACGGCTCGTCGGCGCGACGGCCTCGAGCAGATGCGCGGCAAGCGCGACATCGATCATCGAAGCCTCGTCGACGACGATCACGTCGTAAGGCATGGGATTGTCGCGATGATGCCGGAAGCGCCCGTCCGCCTGCACGCCGAGCAGGCGCTGCAGCGTGAACGACGTGCGCGGCAGACGCCCGGCCAGTTCGGGCGGCAGCTTGTCCGCGCGCTCGATGAGCGCCTCCTGCATGCGCTGCGCCGCCTTGCCGGTCGGCGCGGCGAGCGCGATGCGCAGATCCGCGTCGGCATCGAGCAGGCACGCGAGCACGCCGACGACGGTCGTCGTCTTGCCGGTGCCCGGGCCGCCGCTCACGATGGTCAGCCTTCCTGACAGGGCCGCGAGCGCGGCGACGCGCTGCCAGTCGATGTCGTCGTCCGCGTTCGGTCCGAAATAGCGCGCGATGCGCCCGCCTTGCAGCGCCAGTTCCTGCCGTGAAATCGGCGCGCGCGCGTCGCGCGAGCGTTCGACGAGCGCCTGCGCGAGCCGCCGCTCGTAATCGAAATAGCGCGCGAGATAGAGCCGCCCATCCTCGTCGATGACGAGCGGCAGCAGATCGGCCGCAGCCGCGCGCTGATCGCTGCGCGCGAGGCACGCGACGCCGCTCGCGAGCAACGCGTCGCGCGCCTCTCCGAAGCGCTCGCCATGACGCCGCGCCAGCGCCGCAAGCGGCATGCACACGTGACCTTGCGCCGTCGCACGGCTCATCGCGAGCGCGGCGCGCCCGGCCCACAGCACGCCGCGTTCGTTAGCGCCGAGCCGCGCCGCGAGCGCGCCGATGCGCCGCGCGAAGCCTTCCGCGAGCGCGGCGCTCTCGTCCGCAGGCGCGGGCACGGGCCGCGCCCCCTCCAATGCATCCGGCGTGCTCATGCCGCGCCTCCGGACATCAATCGATCGAGCGCCTCGACCAGTTCGAGCGGCGGGCGCCCGCGATGCACGCCGCTCGCCGCATCACCGTCACGCCAGCCGGGACGCACGCCGCGCACGAAGAGATAGAGATAGCCGCCGACATGCGTGTCATACGCATAGCCGGCCAGGCGCGCGCGCAGATAGCGATGCAGCGCGACCACATAGATGAGCGCCTGAAGGTGATACGCGTGCTCGGCCATCGCGACGGCGAGCGGCGCGGCGGCATAGTCGGATGCGGCGTCGCCCAGATGATTCGACTTCCAGTCGATGATCCAGTAACGCCCGTCGTGCTCGACGATCATGTCGATGAAACCCTTGATGAAGCCCCGCAGCGCGCCGGTCTCCAGCGCCACATCGGGAAAGCCGTGCGCGGCGAGCACGCGCCGCAGCGATCCGAAATCGAGCGATTCCGCCGGGAACAGAAACTCCAGCTCGTTCATGCGGCGCATCATCGCGATATCGCGAAGCCGCATGCCCGGCGCGATTTCGGCGGCGACGGTGTCGCCGAGCAGGCGCAGCATCATCGGACGCAGGCGCGGCGCGAGCGTCTCGGGAGCGGGCGTCGGATGCTCGTGAAGCGCGCGCTCGACGGCCGCGGCCCAGCCCGACGGCTCGGTGAAATCGGCGAGCTCGAACATGCGGTGCAGGCATTCGCCCGCCGCCGCGCCGCGCGGAAACGCGAGGATGTCGTCGGCGGCGAGTTGCGCCGCGTCGCGCGCGGATGCTTCGCCTGGCGCGTCCTCATCGAGGGAAGCGAGTTCGTCGTGGTCGGGACGCGCTTCGGCCGGTTGCGACTGGTTCGCCTCGTCGCGCGCGCCGGCCGCGATCAGCGAACTGAAGCTCGCCATGCGCCAGCGGTCGCGCAGAATCCGCCGGTTCGTGCGCGCGGCGATCTCATGTTCGTTCGACGCATCGGCGGCGAGCGGCTCGCGCGCATCGATCACCGGTAGCGGAGCCACTCCGATCGCCCCGCCTGCTTCCGCCGCGAGCGCGCTCCACGCCGCGACGATGTCCGCTTCTTCGGGCGGCTCGTCGCAGAACGCATCGAAGTCCTTTCCGTTGCCCGCGACCAGCCAGTTGAGCACGCTGCGGCGCGATTCCTTCGTCGACCGGTTCGACAGATAGAAGCCCGCGACGACGTAGCACCGGAACACCGCCCGCGTGAGCGCCACATACACGAGACGCGCGCGCTCGGCCGCCTGCTCGCGCGCGATGGCCGCGCTCACGTGATCGTCCTCGTCGCCTTCGATACCGTAGTGCAGCACCGCCTCGCCCGCATCGTCGTGATATTCCTTCGCGTCGGGCAAGCCCGATTTCGGCGGCTCGCGCAAGGCGCCGTCGTTCAGGAACGGACAGAATACGACCGCGTATTCCAGACCCTTCGACTTGTGGACGGTCACGATCTGCACGAGATTGCGGTCGGATTCGAGACGCAGTTGCGCCTCCTCGCCACCGCCTTGCTGCTCGCGTTGCGCGGCGAGCCAGCGCAGCGTGGGCGCGATGCCCGGCCGCTCCGCCGAGCGCGCCTGCAGGAGTTCGGCGAGGTGATTGACGTTCGTGAGCCTGCGCTCGCCATCGAGCCGGGCGACGAGGCGCGTGGCGATCGACAGCTCGCGCGCGAGCGTGCGCCACATCACCGCGAAGCCGCGCTCGTGCCAGATCGTGCGATAGCGCGAGAAGCGTTCGACCCAGCTGGTTGAATCGATCACCTCGCCTTCGGGATCGGCCGCGTCGGCATGTTCGAGGCGCCAGAGCGCGGCGGAATCGAGCCCGAACCAGTCGGTCGCGAGCGCGGCGCGCAGGCGGCGCAAATCGCCCGGCGTATCGATGGCGGCGAGCACGCGCTCGATCTGCTCGGCATCGAGCGAGCCGAACACGGACGCCTGCGCGAGCTCGACGCTGCCGATGCCCCACGCCGCGAGCACGCGCTTCACGAGGCTGCCCTGCCGATGCGTCTGCACGAGCACGGCAATGTCGCCCGCCGAAAGCGGCTTCGTGCCGATGCTCACCTCGCCGCGCTGCGCCCCGCGCAAGAGGCGCGCGATCTCGGCGGCGCATGCTTCGGCCGCCTCGCGCTGCGCGTTGCTCTTCGTGAGCGCCGATTCGCCGTGCGGCAGCATCCACACGCAGAAATCCGCGATGTCCGAATAGGCTGCCGCCGGCGTGTTGTCGACGAACGGGCCGCGCTTGCGGGTTCCGGCGCGCACCGGCTGATAGTCGAGCCCATCGAGGATGAACGCCGCCGGATTCGCTTCGAACACGCGATTGCACGCCTCGATGATCGGCGGCGTCGAGCGCTGGTTGACCGCGAGCGTGTAGCGCGCGCTCGCGCCGTCGCGCGCGGCGAGATAGGTGTGCAGATCGGCGGCGCGGAAGCTGTAGATCGCCTGCTTCGGATCGCCGACCAGAAAGAGCGGACCGTGCGGCGCGAACACGCGCTTGAAGATCGCGTACTGCAAGGGGTCCGTGTCCTGGAATTCGTCGATGAGCGCGGCCGGATAGCGCGCGCGCAAGGCCTCGGCGAGCCACGCATGTTTGACGAGCGCGTGATGCAGGTTCGAAAGCAGATCGTCGAACGAGACGACGCGGCGGGCGCGCTTGCGTGCGGCGAGTTCGGCCGGTGCGTAGTCGAGCCACTCGCGCACGACCTCGAGCCACAGCGCGCGCTGCGCAGCCTCGGCGGCTGCGGCGGACGCGGCGAGCGCATCGGCCTGATCGAAGAACGCGTGCGCGGGCGGCGTGTTCTTGACCTTGGTGCCTCTCGCGAGCGCGGTCGCCGTGAGCTTGAGCGCTCTTTCGGGCGGCGGCGCGTGGCAGTCCCCTTCGGCGAAGTACGAGGTCCATGCATCGATGGCCTCGCGAACGATCTTCGCGCTGTAGCTGTTGCCCTTGAGCGCGCCCTGGGCGTCGGCGAGCAGCTTGACGATCGTGTCGCGCTCGGCGTTCCAGAGCGCGCAGGCCTCGTCGAACAGCGCCTGCATGTCGGCCGCTTCGGCGGCGTTCGTATCGCCGAAGCGCAGCGCGGCAAGCGGCTTTTTCAGGCGACGCGCGAGCTGCGCATCGAGCGACGCCGGCCCCGCGCCCTTCGCGACGAGCCACGATGCGAACGACGGCGTGCGCGCCGCCGCGGGCTCCACGCGCTCGCGCCAGAAGTCCGCGGCCAGTTCGAAGCGCAGCGCGCTGTCGTCGGCTTCCATCTCGAAGGCGAACGGCATCGCGGCGGCGAACGGCGCCTCCTGCAGCGCGCGCTGGCAGAACGCGTGAATCGTGTGGATCGCGGCCTGATCGAAGGTGGACAGCGCGATGCGCAGGCGCTTCGACGCTTCGTCCGCGTCCATGTCGGCGAGCGTCGTCTCGAAGAGGCGTTCGATGAACGGGTCGCCGAGCGCGTCGCCGTTTTCGATCGCATGCGCGACGCCCGCGAGCCGCGAGCGGATGCGCTCGTGCAGCTCGGCGGTCGCGGCCTTCGTGAAGGTGACGACGAGAATCTGCTCGACGGAGAGCCGCTTTTCCAGCAGCAGGCGCACGTAGAGCGCGCAGATGTTCCAGGTCTTGCCCGTGCCGGCGGAAGCCTCGATCTGGTTCACGCCGTCGAGCGCGCAAGAGAAGACGTCGAGTTCCTGCACGGCGGTGTCGTTGTCCACGGATGATGTCGTCATGCGCCGCTCCGCAGATGTTGCACGAGCGGCTCGAACACGATGCGGGCGAGCGCGGCGAAGGCATCGTCGAGCGCGAGCTCCGCGCCGCGAAATGCGATGCGGAATACGGGGTCGTCGGATTCGGCGTGCGTGCGCTCGGACTCCCACGCGCCCTGCGCTTTCGCGTCGCCCTCCCTCACCTTGAGCCACGCGCTCTTCGGGAAGAACCTGAGCGGCATGCGGCGGCCCGCGCGATAGAGCGCCGCGAGCGCGGCGAGATGCGCGTGCGGATCGGCGACGGGCGTGAGCTCGAAATCCGCCGATTGCGCGCCGCGCCCGTGCCAGACGGTGCGGCACGGGCCGTCTGGCAGTGCCGCGCAATACGCGAGATGCGCGAGCCACGCCGACAGGTAATCGCGCGCGCGCGGCGCGTCGTAGCGATAGATCACCTGGCCTTGCGGCGTCAGGCGGTTGAGCGTGCCGACGAGCGTCATCGCGCGTTCGTCGACGAGCGCGTCGTCATGCGCGCCGAAGAGCGCAATGCCTGCGGTGTCAGGCCAGCGCGGCGCGAGATCGAGCGAGAATGGCAGACGCTCCACGCCCGCCGCCGTCGACGCGCGCACGCGCTCCGCCAGTTGACCGAGCGCGTGCAGCTCGCGCGCCTGCCACACGCCGCCCGTCGCGCCGCCGGGCATCTCGGGGCTCGCGCGCGCAACGCGCCGGGCGCGCTCGCGGGCGGCGCGCTCGCCATCGTCGGCCGCTTCGAGCAGCGCCGGCAGCACGCGGTCGGCGAGCGCGTCGCGGCCCGCGAAGCCCAGTTCGAACGGCTCGGTGTCGTCGAGCTCGGCTTGCGCATCGACGAGCGCGATGCCGAGCCTGTCTCTCAGCAGTGCGCGCGCGGGATGCCGCCAGAAGCGCACGAAATCGTCGAACGCCACGGTATGCGCCTCGTCTTCCGGCGGCAAGGGCGCGGAGAAGAACGGCGCCACCGGCGGCGCCGTGCCCGACTCCAGTGCGCGGGCGAGCTCGGCGCGCTCCGGTTCGTACGTGAAGAGCCTGCCCTTCTGTTCGAAATAATCGGGCGCGTAAGGCTGCAGCGGATGCTCGAACACGAAGCGCGCGCGCGCTTCTTCCAGCTCGTTCGGCCCGGCGTGCTTGCCCGCGACCGACTGCGCCAGATAGTCGAGCAGCTCGTCGATCAGCGCGGCGGGAGGCAGCACGGCGTTGTCGCGAATGCTGCGCCCCGTGTACGCGATCAGCAGCCGGTCGCGCGCCGCGAGCACGAGATCGAGGAACAGATTGCGCTCGTCGTCGCGCCGCTGACGGTCACCAAGCTTGCCGAAGCGCGCCATCAGATCGAACTCGTCGGCGCGAGTCAGGCTCGGCAGCATGCCGTCGTCCATGCCGAGCAGACAGACCACGCGATACGGCAGGCCGCGCAGGCTCGTCAACGACGAGAACGTGACGCCGCCCCACGGCACGCCGCCGCGCGCGGGATCGTCGAGGGTATCGGTGAGCGCCGTGCGGATCACGGCGGCCGACACTTCGGTTGCGCCCGCGCCTTCGTCCATCGCGACGATGAGCGAATCGACCGCGCGGCGCACGTCGCCGATGGCGTCGGCGAACGCGACGCCCGCATCGAAGAAACGCTCGAGCGCATCGAGCAGCAGATCGCCCCAGGCGCGCGCGGTGCGCGGCGTCGCGATGCGCTCGGCGAACGCGTCGATGTCGTCGACGAAGCGCGTGAGGCGGCCGAGCAACTCGGCGTCCGAGCCGTTCGCGCCTTCGATGGGCAGCCAGTCCGCCACCGGCGCGCCGCCCTCCGGTAGCGCGTAGCCGAGATAGAGACGTGTGAGCGCATCGGCGAAGGTGTGGCGCGCGGCGGGCACATCGTCGGCCGTGACTTCGTCCGGCCGCAAGCCGCGCCGCGCGCCCGCGGCCGCGAGCCACGCCTGCGCGGTTTCGAGCGCGATGGCGTCGATGCCGTAGCGCGCCGCGATCGCATCGACGCGCAGCCATTCCACGAGCTCGGGCGCGCCGACGCTGCGCTCGGTGAGCGCGAGCCACTCGAGCAGCGCGCGCGCGACGGGATTCGCCTGCGACGGCGGCAGGCCGGTGATGCGATATGGAATGCGCCGCCGCTCGTTGCTCGCGCCCGCGGGCGCGGTGCCGAAGATGCCGTCGATGAGCGGCCCCGCCACCGCGAGATCGGGAAACGCGACGAGCACGTCCGACGGCTCGAGCCCTTCGATCGAGTCGAACCAGTCGAGGAGCCGGTCGTGCAGCACTTCGAGCTGACGCGACAGGCTGTGACACACGTGCACTTCGATGCCGTTCTCGACGATCGTTTCGGGCTGCGGCCCGGCGTTCCCGTCGTCGAGCGCGAGAATGCCGTTCTGCACGCGCGCGAGCCACGTCGGCGCGGGATTCTCCTCGAAGTGCTGCCGCTCGCTCGACGCCGCGCTCTCGGTCAGTTCGTGCAGCATGTGAAGCTGCGCCTGCGTCTGCCGGCCCCACTCCGCGAGCAGCGGATGGCCGACCTCCTGATAGTCGGCCTCGCCCTTCAGTTCCAGTTGCTCGACGCGCGCCTCGCTCACGATGTCGAACCAGAACTCGCGGCAAGGATTCACGGCGTAGACGCGCACGTCGATCCAGCGCGACAGTTCGCGCAATAGCGCGATATGCAGCGGCGGCATCGTCGGCAGCGCGAACACGCTGATGCGGCGTGGCCATTGCGCGCGCATCACGGCGTCGAGATCGAGCGTGGGCGCATCGGCGAGAAAGCGGTAGGCGGGCGGCGTCGGGTCTTGCGTGTCTCCGTTCGCGTCGCGTGCGAGATCCGCGAGCAACGCGCGCCATAGCGCCGCCTGCCAGCGTTCGTCCTCGCGCTGAATATCGTTCGCGCCTGAGAGCCGCGGGCCGCGTGCGTCGATCTCGGCGTTGACGCCCGGCAGGCCCGCCAGAATCGAGCCGCCCGCCTGCCAGTGCGTGAGCCACTCGGGCCGATACGTCAGATAGTGGTCGAAGACCGTGGCGATGCGCCGTGCGAGCTCGTAGCGCATCGAATCGTCGGCGGCATCGAGATACGTGGACAGCCGCGCCGAATCGCCGAACGACGGATCACCGAAGAGCCGATAGCAGCGCCACGCGAGCCGGTCCGGCGCGAACGGCGAATGCGTGGGCACGGGCAGCACGCCCCCGATCCGCGCCCACAGCCACTGCGCGAGATAACAGAATTCGACGTTCGCGCAGATGCCGAAACGCTCCGCCATGTCCAGCTCCAGCCGCCGCCGCACGGCCGCGCTCGGCACGATGACGGCCTCGCGCGCGAAGGGATCGCCCTCGCGCATCGCGAATGCGGCGAGATCCTCGAAGAGCGCGGCGGCGAGCGTCTCGTGACGATTCGAATAAAAGAGTTCGAGCATGGAAAGCGGCTTGATATGCGGCCTCTGACGGCATGACCCGAGGCGGTATTTGGAAAGCTTCGTCAGTTCAGGCGCCAGCATAGCAAAGCGGGCGCTCTGCCGAGAACCTGGCCGAACGGCCTGGGTCCGAAGGGTCTGTGAGTTGAGTTAGACTCGATCTCGCCCCGGTTCCCGCAACGTTCACGGGCGACACTAAAAACGAGCGTCAGAACAGGAAGTCGATGCGCTATTCGTTCGAAATCAGGAAGTTCATCTATAGCCAGTATTTCTTCGGCGGTTTGCGCATTGCTTTGGGCGTGTCGCTCCCCGCCGTCCTGATGCTCACGGTCTTTCACAATCGCGAGCTCGGTTTCACCATCTCGACCGGTGCGCTGGGCGCATGCGTCGTCGACATGCCCGGGCCGCTCAAGCACAAGCACAACGAGATGCTCGCGTGCACGGTGATCGGCTTCTTCGCGGCGCTCGCGACAGGCATCGCGACCGCGCATCCGCTCACGCTCTGGCTGACCGTCGTGCCGCTCACCTTCGTGCTGTCGCTGATCGTCGTATATGGCAATCGCTGGCCGCAGATCAGCTTTGCCACGCTTTTCATGATGGTCGTCACCCTGGAGGAGCATTTCACGCCCGTGCAGGCGCTCGTCAACGCGTCGTGGATTCTCCTGGGCGGCCTCTGGTACACGTACTGGGCGACGCTCGTGAGCCGCCTGCTCGTCTATCGCATCGAGCAGCAGGCTCTGGCCGAGAGCATCTTCAGCTGCGCGGAGTACATGCTCGCGCGCGCCGAGTTCTACGACAGCGACGCCGATCTCGACGAGTGCTATCGCAAGCTGATTGAAAAGCAGATCGCGGCGGTCGAGCGCCAGGAAGCGGCGCGCGACATCGTGCTGCGCAATCTGCCGAAGGTGAAGAGCGGCAAGCTCGATGCGCGGCGCGCGCGGCTCTTCAATCTGTTCATCAATGTGGTGGATCTGCACGAGTTCTTCGTCGGCGCGCATACGGACTATCCGCTCGTGCGAAAGACCTTCGCGGGCTCGGACGTGCTCGTCTTCTATCGCGACCTGATGAGAAAGGCGGCCGCGGATCTCGAAGAGATCGGCCTCGCGGTGCTGCAGAACAATCCGGCGCCCCGGCAGATCAGCACGAAGGCCGAATTGCGCGCGATCGAATACGAACTGGAGCTGATGCGCAAGCACGGCCTGCCGGAGAAGAATCCGGAAGCCTATGCGGCGGCGGCCGCCGTCTTCAGGCGCTTGTGGAGCGCGACGCGCCTCATCGACAAGATGCGCCGCCGCACGCGCGACGACGCGAGCCCGACCGAAACCGAGCTGCAGATCGATCACGCGCTGTCGCGCTTTATCTCGAGCCGGCGCGTGCCGTTCATGCAGATCTTCTCGAACCTCACGATGGCCTCGCCGAGCTTCCGGCACGCGTTGCGCGTGACGATCGCCGTGGGCGTGGGCTTCTGGCTCGGGCGTCTCCTGCCGCTCACCAACGCTTACTGGATCGTGATGACGACCGTCATCATCCTGAAGCCCGGCTATTCGCTCACCAAGCAGCGCAACACGCAGCGGATCATCGGCACGGCGATCGGCTGCGCGGTGACCATCGCGCTGATTCTGTTCGTGAAGGAGCCGCATATCCTGCTCGTCGTGATGTTCGCGTCGATGGTGATGAGCTACAGCCTGCTGCTCTTCAACTATGCGGCGAGCGTCGTGTTCACGTCGTCGTATGTGCTGCTGATGTTCCACCTGCTCGCGCCGGGCAGCCTGCGTCTCATCGGCGAGCGCGCGATCGACACCGTGGTGGGCTGCGCGATCGCCATCGCAGCGAGCCATCTCTTCCCCTACTGGGAATACCGCCTGATGGGCAAGCTCGTGAAGGACCTGCTCGCCGCGACGCGAAACTATCTCGAAGCGAGCTGGTGGTGGAAGGCGAAGCCGGCGGCGCAGGCGGAAAAGGCCCGCGCAGCGGCCTCCGCGTCCGCCGCCGCGGCGGAAACACCGGTCGATCGCGCGGTATTCGCCGATGCGAACGCGGGTGTGGTGGCGTCGTCATCGGCGGCTGCCGAGGCGCCGGCGCAGACCGTGACGGTCACAGCCGAAGCGGCGAACGAGCCATCGGCTGGCACGCCGCCGCTCGAGCCCGAACTCGTCACCGATTCGGCCATGAAGGCGGCGAGCGCGACGGCGCAGCGATTGTCGTCGGTAAGCATCGGCGAGAGCACGGCGGCCACGGCGAGCAAGGGCGCCTCCGCCGCCGCGACGGTCGCCGCCACCGCGCTCGACCGCGACTACCGCTACCGGCTCGCGCGCAAGAACGTGCATATCGCCTTCGCCAATCTCGCGCAGGCGTTCCAGCGGATGATGCTGGAGCCGAAGGCGCATCAGAAGTACGTCGCCGAGTTGAATGACCTGCTCGTGCAAAGCCACGTGCTCGCCTCGCAGATCACCGCCGCCGCGCCGCTCCTGCAGTCGCTCAACGAACTGGACGGGCAGCCGTTCGAGCCGGTGCAGCGCACGTTCGGCATCGTTCGCGACAATCTCTGGTTCGCGGAAGACGAACTGCCCGCGACGCCGAAGCCCGATGCGCCGCCCGCACTGCAGGCCGATGCGCTCAAGGAGCTGCGGCGCGAACTCGATGCGATGGTCATCCATGCCGAGCGCGCGCAGACGCTGCCCGCCGACGCGCTTCACGACCTGAAGCTGCTCGCGCATCAATGCAAGCAGATGCTGACCGCCTCCACGCTCATCAGCAAGGACGCCGCGCAGATCCGGCTGCCGGCGTGACGTGCGCTATCGAGAAGCGCCGAGTGCCGGCACGGCGGGGCGCACGTCGCTCGCGGCGGACGGTTGCGCGTTCTGCTCATCGAACTCGCGCTTTTCGCGGATCGCGTTGAAGAGGATCGTGCCGATCACCAGCAGCACCACCACCACGATGAACACGCTGACGGCGCGGGTCGGATTTTTCTTGGGCTTACCGTTCGGGCGGCGGGGGTCGCGGGGGTCGTCGATCATTGGGCGATGCGATTCGTGGCGTGTTTTCGGGATGGACCCGACATGGTACCCGGGTTGGTTTTCAGTTGGGTTGCGGCAATCCGCGCCGCTGCGTTTTGCGGCGCTTCGCCGGGCGCCGTTTCGGAACGCGCACGACCACCGCGAAATTCTGTGCTGCACCGTCCCGCTTGAACGCTCCCCGCCCGGTTGACCATACTAGTCACGATTCCATGCACGTCCGATCCCGGCAAGGGCTGCAAGGGGCAAGGCCGGGATACCTAGTGACCGGACGTGTTGCGCCGCCCTCCCCGGGCGGCATTTTTCTTTCGGGCGAGCGCCTCGCGAATCACGGATATTCCGCTCCGGGCCGCACCGGCAGCGCCGTCGAATACTTGATCTGCTCCATCGCGAAGCTGGAACTGACGTCGTAGAGCGGCACCGCGCGGATGAGCTGCTTGTACACGCGATCGTAATCGTCGATATCGGACACGACGACACGCAGCAGATAGTCGGTCTCGCCGCTCATCCGGTACACCTCGACGACTTCCGGAATGTCCCGCACCGCGCGCGTGAAGTCTTCCGCCCAGGTCTGCGTGTGCTGGTTCGTGCGCACCGCGACGAACACCGTCGTGCCGACGCCCAGCTTCTTCGGATCGCACAGCGCCACCTGCGCGCGAATCACGCCCGTCTCCTTCAGGCGCTGCACACGCTTCCAGCACGGCGTCTGCGACAGATTCACGCGCTGCGCGAGTTCGGCGATGGGCATCGTCACATCGTTCTGGAGCAACTCGAGCAGTTTGCGGTCGATGAGGTCCATTCCCATACTGCACCCCTTATAGGAAATTATTCTATTTCTGGATATTCCAGCGGAATTATATGGAAACCAATTCTGGAGGCAAGCCGGTATAACTGAGCCATATGGACCAACCACAAGAATGCACGGCTCATTCACCATGCGACTCGAACATGTCAGCCGCCCCGCGCGGCCCTTCACGGCGCTCCCGACGACCGCCGAAACGCCCGCCGAACAAGGCTCGGCGCTCGATCAATTGTGCCGCGAAATCGATGGGGCCTTCGCGGCCGCCGCAGCCGGCGCGCAGGTTTCGTTCGGACGGCGCGTGCGCGCGGCCCTGCAACGGGCAATCGCCGATCCGGGATTGCTGCGTCCCGAGCAGCGCATCGGCAGCGCGCAAGGGTATTGCCGCCATCTGCTCGCCGCTTGTCCGCACAACCGCTATGCAATCGCCGCGCTCGTCTGGGAGCCTGGTCAGGCGAGTCCGGTGCATGGACATCGGACGTGGTGCGGCTATGCGGTGATCGAAGGCACGCTCGCCGAGACGCTATATCGCTGGGATGCCGAAACGCATTGCGCGATCGAAACGCGCCGCCACCCGCGCGCGGCGGGCGCGGTCTCCTATGTGGATGCGGGACGCGGCGCGATCCATCGGCTCGGCAATCCCGCCGATGCCGCCGCGCGCGCGGTGTCGCTGCATATCTACGGCGTCGCGGGCGAGCAGATCGCCACGCACGTCAACGATCTGCTCGCCGCCTGAACGAAACCGTCGTCGCTCAGCCCTTCCCCGGCTCGGACGCCGTCGGAATCTGCGGCGGAATCTGCACGGACTGGTCCGTGGGCGGCGGCGCCGGCTGCGGATCGTGCGACACGTCGCGCGCCGCCGCCACCGCGCCCTTCGCCTCGCGCGGAAGCTCGGGACCAGCCGCCATCTCCTCTTCCTCGTCCGCGAGCGGCGGCGCCTCGCCCGTCCAGATGCGCCGCGCGCGCTCGCGCCCGATCTCCGCGGCGTCGCCCAGCATCGCATCGCGCGTCATCTGCACGTGCATCTGCGGCACGGGAATCTCCATGCCCGCCTCGTCCATCTTGCGCTTGATGCGCAGATTGAACGCCCGCGCGACGCTCCATTGCTGCAGCGGCCGCGTCTTGATCTGTCCTTTCACGACCATCCAGTTCGGGTCGAAGCGGTCGAGTCCCCACACCTCCACCGGCCCGAGCATCTCCAGCCGGTAGCGGAAATCGGACGCCAGGTCGGCGCCGACTTCGCGGATCATCTGCGTGACTTCGTCGACGTCCGCCGTGAACGGCACGCGCACCTCGAATACCGCATAGGCGAAATCGCGCGAGAGGTTCTTCACGGTCTTGATCTGCGAGAACGGAATCGCGTGGATCGCGCCCTGGCCGTCGCGCAGGCGCACGGTGCGGATCGTCAGGCTCTCGACGATGCCAGCGTGACCGCCTTCCACCTCGATCGAATCGCCGACGGAAATCGTGTCCTCGATGATGATGAAAAGCCCCGTGATCAGATCCGCGACCAGCGACTGCGCGCCGAAGCCGACCGCGAGGCCGATCACGCCGGCGCCCGCGAGCAGCGGCGTCACGTTGAGGCCGAGATTCGCGGCCGTGACGATCGCCGCGATCGTCAGCAGGAACACGAACACGACGTTACGCACGAGCGGCAGCATCGTGCGCGCGCGCATGCTCGGACCGCGCGTGCCGCGGCGCGTGGAATCGGGCCTGAGGGCTTCCTGAATGCCCGTATCGATCAGAATCCACACGAGCCATACGACGAAGAACGTCAGCACGATCATGGCGACGGCGTGCGCGATGCCGCGCGCGGCGACGCTTTGCTCGGCCATGTGCGCGAGCGAAAAGCCCCAGAAACGCGACGACAGCTCGAGGAAGACGAGCCAGACGCCGACCACGATCATCGTGCCGACGAACTTGACGAGCCTGCGCACGTACGCCGACTGCCGGCGCGGCTTCCGCGACTTGGGGCGCGTGATGCGCACGACGATCGCCGAGAGAAAGAACGCGACGACGAGCAAGCCGGCGGTCGCGATCGCCATCTGCAGGACGTTCTCGGACGTGCCGATGCCCATGAGCGTCGCCACCACCGACGCCGACGCGAGCAGGAGCAGCGGCAACTGCCACAGCGACGCCACCACCTCGAAGGTCTCGGTCGCGGCCTTGCGCGTGTGGCGCTGCTCGTAGGTGCGGCTTCTGATCAGATGCGCGACGGGCCGCTGGAAGGCGAGCGCGAAGTACGCGGTGAGGCCGGCCGCGCCCATGTTCGCGCACGTCGAGATGAGCGCCGAGAGATTGGTGCCGAGCTGCTGCGCGACATCGTAGTTGGCGGCGGCGTCGCCGAGCGCGCCGAACATGCCGATCAGGAAGAGCAGCCGCCGCGCGCGGATGATCAGCACGTTCACCGCGACGCGGCGATGCGCCGAGCCGAACAGCGAGAACATGATGAGGCAGATGGCGGAGAACACCGCGCCCGCGACGATCGCGTAGGCGGTCACCATCGCGAGCGTGCGGCCGAGCGACAGCGGCATGTAGTGCGTGAAGGTCAGCGCCGCGACGAACGCGAAGAGATACGGCGCCACGCGACGCAGCGCGAAGAGCAGCAGTTCGAGCGTGGTCGGATTCGAGTGCAGTCCGCGGTCGATGCCGTAGCGCGCCTGCACGCGCCGCTGGACATAGACCAGCACGAACGCGCACGCGCCCCAGCCCGCGAGCGTCGCGAAGTAGTTGAAGAGTGTGCGGCCGAACGGCTCGCGGCTCTGGCTCGTGACGATCGTGAAGAGCTCGTTGCCGGCCGCGTTGAAGCGCCCGCCCCAGTAGGCGATCGGCGTCTTGCCGCGCTTCACGTCCGCTTCGATGTTGGTGAGCGCCGAGGCGATCGCGCCGAGCAGCCCCGCGTTCTGCGCCATCGTCGCCACCACCGACGACGCCGTCGAACTCGACGATATCGGCGCGCCGGCCGTCTGCGCGCCGCTCGCCGCGCCATCCGCTGCCGCAGCGGTCGCCGCCGCGCCCGACGCGGGAGCGCCGGCGCCGGCATCGGCGGCGTGCTTCGCATCGCGCAGGCGCTTCAGCTGCGCCACGAGCGCGGCGCGCTGCTTGTCGCTGTCGAGCGTGGAGATGACGGTGTCGAGCGAGCGGACCATGTCGGCATCGGACACGGCGGGCGCCGACGCGCCCGAAGCGGCATCCGGCGCGGACGCGGGCGCGGCCGGCTTGATCAGTTCCTCGAAGGAAGGTAGCGTGAGCGCGGGCGCCGCATTCGCACCGGGCGTCGCGAGCATGATCGATGCGGCAAGCGCGGCCAGCGTCGACCACGCCGCACGCGCTGACGGACGCGGCATTGCGCGGCCACGCAGTCCCGCCGGCACGGCGCGAACGAGCGCGAGGGCCGCCATCCAAAATATCGCGACAGACGCCCACGCGCCATCATGCGCGAGCTTGCGTGACTTCATAACGGTCTCGATCTTTGAAAGACCGCCAGTTTAGCGGGTGCAACTCCGACGCCGTCCAACACGGACGTAACCGAATGTTAAGCGTTTGCGCCTTGATTGTTCAGATAAAAACGCGTGCCCGCTATCCGGCACGACGCGTTATTTGTCCATTTCCGTGCGCGCGCCGCTCGTGTCGGTATTGGGGGTCGCGCCCGACGCCTGCGCGCCCGCCTGCGTGTTCGAGGCGCCGCCGTCTTTCGCGGACCATTCCTGCAGCTTGCGGCCCGCCGACTGCAGGCCCGCGCCGGTCGCGCTCGCGGCATTGTTGATCGCGGCGTTGGTGGCGCTCGCGGCGTTGTCGAAGTTCGCGCGCGCCGAGGCGGCGACGCTGCTCGCGGACACGTCGGGCATCGAGCCGGCGCTGTCGAGATTCTGCTGCGCCGACTGCTTCGCCGAATCGACCTTCTGGCCGACGTAGCTCGCCGCCTGATCGAACTTCTGGCTGGTCTGGCTCGCCAGGTTGTTGAATGCGCTCGCGGCCTGTCCTGCCGTCGCGTCGTGCTTCTCGCACGCGGCGAGCACGCCGAGCGCCGTGAGGGCGACCACGATCCGGGTCATGGGAGTCATCTGCATGGTATTGCCTTCTACTGAATGCGTGCGCGTTCGGGCGCACTTGTGCGGAGTTCGCCGCGCGCGGCGGATTCCGTCTCGAAACTGGCGCACATCATACGCTCCCGGCGCAGCGCGGGTCCCGGAATGGCCGCCGGGCTGTCACATGCAAGGCGTGACGGGAAGCGTAGACTGATTTGCGGCGCGCGACGGCGCGTCACGCTGTGCATCCCGAGAACCACTTCCAGACGAGGTTTAGCGATGGCTGCCAAGAAGATTCTCTTCCTCACCGGCGATTTTGCCGAGGACTATGAAACGATGGTCCCGTTTCAGGCATTGCAGGCAGTCGGCCATACGGTCGATGCCGTGTGTCCCGGCAAGAAGCGCGGCGACCACGTGAAGACGGCGATCCACGATTTCGAGGGCGACCAGACCTATACCGAGAAGCCGGGCCACCGCTTCACGCTCAACGCGAGCTTCGACGACATCGACCCCGGCGGTTACGACGCGCTCGCGATCGCCGGCGGACGCGCCCCCGAATATCTGCGCCTGAACGATCGCGTGCTCGAACTGGTGCGCCATTTCGCGCAGGCGAACAAGCCCATCGCGGCGATCTGCCATGCGGCTCAACTGCTTGCCGCGGCGGGCGTGATCGAGGGCCGGCGCATTTCCGCGTATCCGGCGTGCGCGCCCGAAGTGCGCTTGGCGGGTGCGACCTTCGCCGATATCGCCGTCGACGATGCCGTGACCGACGCCAATTTCGTCACGGCGCCGGCATGGCCCGCTCATCCGGCGTGGATCAGGCAGTTTCTTGCACTGCTGGGGACGCGAATCGAGCTCTGAAAACCTTGCATCGCAGGAAAACCTGGCTGGCGCGCGAAGTGCCGCTGCCAGCCTGGTTGCATCAATGTCGGAAACAATCGGCGATCCGGAGCGGCAAATAGAATCTTTCCTCTACATTTAGGAGACTTCTGGTTTTGGCACGATGTCGGGTTGGAATATATTCGCCGACGTTCCTGCCTTCCACCGAAGTCTCCCAGCATGCTTTACATGAATGTCGCCATCGCTCTCGTCGCAGGGCTGATGCTGTTCGAGCCGTTCACGCGCGCCCCCGTCTCCCGCTTCACCACGCCCCGCATTCGCCGCAATCTGGCCACGCGCTCGTTCTATCAGGCGGGCGCGGCCTTCGTCACGGCCTTGATCGTTGCGACGAGCCCGCCGGCACCCGAGCGCATCTCGCCGCTTTTCGTGTTGTGCGTCGCCGCGATGCTCGTGCTTGCCAGCCTCTACTGGATCATTCGTGGCAGGCGTTTCCTCAAGCAGCGCCGCGTCTTCACCGACCTGCACTGATTCGCGGCCGGTTCGCCGTCTGCCCGTCTTCTTCTTGTTCCTGTCCCTTTTCCACGCCCTGCGCCGCTCAGGCGCGCTCCTCGCAACCCGCTCGCCCGTTCTGCGGGTATGTTCGGGTCAAAGCATTTCCCCACGCACGGACGAAAAAAAAGGCGCTACGTTTCCGTAGCGCCTTAAAAGTTCTAGCCATTCCGAGGGCCGTGCTAGAACCTGAGAGCCGGTCATTCGAGTCGTGAAGCGGAAAGCACGTGTGCGCACATCGTCCTCACTTTCGAAATTCGGTTCCATTTTTTCCGGGATCGCTGCCTAAGTCAAGCAAAATTTCAGCCTTCGGGCAACTGCCCAAGTCCGGCCCGATTCCAAGGACTGGACAATAAGTTTCATCGCTTTTACAACTTATTGCCGACGTTTGCATCCTTTGCAAGCTTCGCGTCCCGTGCTTGTAGAATGGTGTCGATCTGATATTCGAAACGATGTTTCATAAAAACAGGTGTGCATGGAAAACAATCGGTCGACGGGCAAGGAAAAGGCCCGGGAGAAGGACGGTGAGGAAGTCACGGCCCTCGCGCGCGGGCTCGATGTGCTGCGCCGGATCGCCGCCGCGGATGCGCCCGTCAGCAATCGCGAGCTGACCGACTGGACCGGGATTCCCAAGCCGACGATCTCACGCATCACGGCGACGCTCGTGGGCGCGGGACTTCTGCACCGGCTGCCCGACAGCGAACGTTTCGTCCTGACCGCATCCGTTCTCGAATTGAGCAACGGATTCTTGCGCAATTTCGATATTCGCGCACGAGCGCGCCCGTTTCTGATCGGGCTCGCCGAGCGCACCGGCCTCTCGGTGCATCTCGCCGTGCGCGATCGTCTGGAAATGGTCGTGATCGACGCGATCCGGCCGCGCTCCGCCGTCCTCGTTTCGCGGCTCGAAGTCGGCGGCAGAATGGATCTGGGCCGCACGTCCGTCGGTCGCGCGTATCTGGCGGCGCTCCTGGACGCCGATCGCCAGGCGCTCATCCGCAGCCTTCAGACTGCATCGGGCGACGACTGGCCGACCATCGCAAGCGGCCTGCAGCGAGGTCTCGACGAGGCGCTGCGCCTCGGCTTCGCGATCTCGATCGGCGAATGGCATGACGGCCTGAATGCGGTCGCGGCGGGCTTCGTCGGGCCGTCCGAGGAACGCTATTCGGTCAACTGCGGCGGCGCCGCGCATCAATGCTCGCGCGAGACCCTGATCGAGTGTGTCGCGCCCGCGCTGCTCGAATGTGTCGGGCACATCGTGCGCGAGATCGGCGGCACGCACGCCGCGGCACCCGCGCGCGTCGACGGGTAAGCGACGCGGCCTGAGCCGCCCGGCCCGAATGGCGGTCAAAGCCAGCCGAGGTGCGTTGAAAGCTTGCGCGCCGCCGCATGTAACAGTCGTAATCAACAGAAAGAATGACCGGTGGACGGGCTCCGGTGCGGGACGTAGCATCATGCTTCGCGCGCATCGGGGCAGCGCCGCGACCTTCGCCCGCTTCACGGGTCTGCTTTCCGCCCGCGCTCAACGGTCCCGCCATGTTCACGGACTACGCTTCAACTGCGGTTCGCGCGCGCCGCGTCGCATCGCGCGTGTGCAATGTGAACGGCCGCCCGTCCGCGCCCCCGTACGACAGATTTGAAAGACCCAGCCACCGAACAGATGGACGACCAAAAGAATCCTCCCGGGCAACCGCGCCCGACGCCCGCCCCGCCCGCCGCCACCGAAGCCGCACCCCGGCGCCGCAGAATCGTGCCGCTCATCGTGGCGATCCTGATCGTCGCGGGGGCAATCGCGTGGTGGCATCCGTGGAACCGCGGCGGCGGCACGAGCGGTCCGCAGGAGGCGCGTCAGGGCGGACGGCGCGGCGCCCCGAACGCCGCAAACCAGCCGCAGCCGGTGCATGTGGCGACCGTCACGCAAGGCGAAATGCCTGTCGTCATCAATTCGCTCGGCACGGTCACGCCGCTCGCCAACGTCACGGTCAAGACGCAGCTGAACGGCACCTTGATGGACGTCGCCTTCAACGAAGGCCAGATGGTCAAGAAGGGCGACCTGCTCGCGCAGATCGACCCGCGTCCCTATGAGATCTCGCTGCGCAACGCGCAGGGCCAGCTCGCGCGCGACCAGGCGCTCCTGCAGACCGCGCGTGTCGATCTGCAGCGCTACCAGACACTGCTCTCGCAAGACTCCATCGCCAAACAGCAGGTCGACACGCAAGCGTCGCTCGTCAAGCAGTACGAAGGCGCGGTCAAGTCCGACCAGGCGAACGTCGATACCTACAAGCTCGACCTGACCTACGCGCGCATCACAGCGCCGGTTTCGGGGCGCGTCGGCCTGCGTCAGGTCGACCCGGGCAACTACGTGACGACGGGCGACACCAACGGCGTCGTCGTCATCACTCAACTGCAGCCGATCAGCGTCATCTTCACGACTTCCGAGGACAACCTCGCCGCGATTCTCAAGCCGCTGCACGCGGGCAGGAAGATGTCGGTCACGGCCTACGACCGCGCCAACACGACGGCGCTTGAATCCGGCTATCTCGAAACCGTCGACAACCAGATCGACACGACCACCGGCACCGTCAAGCTGCGCGCCACGTTCGACAACCGGGAAAGCATGCTTTTCCCGAATCAGTTCGTGAACACGAAGCTGCTCGTCGACGTGATCAAGAACGCGACCATCGTGCCGACCTCGGCGGTGCTCAACGGCTCGTCGGGCACGTTCGTCTATGTCGTGAAGCCGGACAACACCGTCACGGTGCGCAACGTGAAGGCGGGCCCCGTCGACGGCGAGCGCACCAGCATCAAGTCCGGGCTGCAAATGGGCGAGCGCGTGGTGATCGACGGCTCCGACCGCCTCAAGGAAGGCGCGAAGATCACGATTCCGGCCGAGAAGGCGAAGGCGGCTTCGGGTGCTTCGGGTGCTTCGGGTGCTTCAGGGGCTTCAGGGGCTTCAGGGGCGCCGGGCGCATCGGCGGCCGCGCCGGCCTCGGGGGCTTCGGGCGCGCGGCATGGCGGGCATCGACGTCAGCAATCGCAGCAGCAGTAACCACGAGCTTCACGTGACGAATCCCGCATGAACCCATCTCGTATTTTTATTCTGCGCCCGGTCGGCACGGCGCTCCTGATGGCGGCGATCATGCTGGTCGGCCTGGTCGCGCTGCGCTTTCTGCCATTGTCCGCCCTGCCCGCCGTCGACTATCCGACGATCCAGGTGCAGACGTTCTATCCCGGCGCGTCGCCCGACGTGATGACATCGAGCGTCACGGCGCCGCTCGAAAAGCAGTTCGGGCAGATGGCGAGCCTGAACCAGATGTCCTCGCAGAGTTCGGCGGGCGCATCGGTCATCACGCTGCAATTCAGCCTCGATCTGCCGCTCGATATCGCCGAGCAGGAAGTGCAGGCGGCGATCAACGCGGCGGGCAACCTGCTGCCGTCCGACCTGCCCGCGCCGCCGATCTACGCGAAGGTGAATCCCGCCGACGCGCCGATCATGACGCTCGCGGTCAGCTCGAAGACCCTGCCGCTCACGCAGGTGCAGGACCTGGCCGACACGCGCCTCGCGCAGAAGATTTCCCAGGTGGCGGGCGTGGGCCTCGTGTCGGTGAGCGGCGGAAATCGTCCCGCGGTGCGCATCCAGGCGAACACGCGCGCGCTGGCGTCGTACGGCCTCAACATCGACGACCTGCGCACGACCATCTCGAACCTCAACGTCAACACGCCGAAGGGCAACTTCGACGGTCCGACGCGCGCCTACACCATCAACGCGAACGATCAGCTCACGGACGCCGACGCCTACAAGGGCGCGGTCGTGGCCTATCGCAACGGCCGGCCGGTGATGCTCACGGATGTCGCGACCATCGTTCAGGGCGCGGAGAACACGAAGCTCGGCGCGTGGGTCGACTCGACGCCCGCGATCATCCTGAACGTGCAGCGCCAGCCGGGCGCGAACGTGATCCAGGTCGTGGACAGCATCAAGAAGATCCTGCCGCAACTCCAGCAGGCGCTGCCGGCGGCGCTCGACGTGCGCCTCGTGACCGACCGCACCACGACCATCCGCGCATCGGTGCGCGACGTGCAGTTCGAGCTCGCGCTGTCCGTCGTGCTGGTCGTGCTGGTCATTTACCTGTTCCTCGCGAACGTCTACGCGACGATCATCCCGAGCTTGTCCGTGCCGCTCTCGCTCGTCGGCACGCTCGCGGTGATGTACCTGTGCGGCTTCTCGCTCGACAATCTCTCGCTGATGGCGCTGACGATCGCGACCGGCTTCGTCGTCGACGACGCCATCGTGATGATCGAGAACATCGCGCGCTACGTGGAGGAAGGCGATCCGCCGCTCGAAGCGGCGCTGAAGGGCTCGAAGCAGATCGGCTTCACCATCATCTCGCTGACGGTCTCGCTCATCGCCGTGCTGATTCCGCTGCTCTTCATGGGCGATGTCGTCGGGCGCCTGTTCCACGAATTCGCGATCACGCTCGCGGTCACCATCGTGATTTCGGCGATCGTCTCGCTCACGCTCGTGCCGATGATGTGCGCGAAGCTCCTGCGTCACACGCCGCCCAAGGAAAGCAAGCGTTTCGAGGCGCGCGCGCACCAGTTCATCGATTACGTGATCGGGCGCTATGCCGTCGCGCTCGAATGGGTGCTCGAGCGCCAGCACGCGACGCTCTTCGTCGCGGTGCTCACGCTCGTCCTGACCGGCGTGCTGTACGTGTTCATTCCGAAGGGCTTCTTCCCGGTGCAGGACACCGGCGTGATCCAGGCGATCACGCAGGCGCCGCAGGCCGCGTCGTATCAGGCCGTCGCGGATCAGCAGCAAGCGCTCGCGAAGAAGATCCTGCAGAACCCGGATGTGGAGAGCCTGACCTCGTTCGTCGGCGTGGACGGCTCGAACATCACGCTGAACAGCGGGCGCATGCTCATCAACCTGAAGCCGCGCGATAACCGCAGCAATACGTCGAGCGAAATCATCCGCACGATTCAGAGCGAGGTCGCGGACATTCCCGGCATCAAGCTCTACATGCAGCCGGTGCAGGACCTGACGATCGATTCCACCGTCAGCCCGACGCAGTACCAGTTCATGCTGACGGACCCGAATCCGTCCGAGTTCGCGGAATGGGTGCCGAAGCTCGTCGATCGCCTGCAGCACACATCGGCCCTGACCGATGTCGCAACCGACCTGCAGCAGAACGGCCAGTCCGTGTACATCGAGATCGACCGGGAGACGGCCGCGCGCTTCGGCATCACGCCCGCGACCGTCGACAACGCGCTCTACGACGCGTTCGGCCAGCGCATCATCTCGACGATCTTCACGCAGTCCAACCAGTATCGCGTGATTCTCGAAGCGGAGCCTTCCGACGCGCACTACAGCGAGACGCTCAACGGCATCTACCTCCCCTCCTCCACCGCGACGAACGGACAGGTGCCGCTCTCGGCCATCGCGAAGTTCCACGAGCGCGCGGCGCCCCTGCTCGTCACGCATCTCGGCCAGTTCCCCGCGACGACCGTCTCCTTCAACCTCGCGAAGGGCGCATCGCTCGGCGAGGCGGTGAAGGCGATCGAGCAGGCGAAGCAGGACATCGGCCTGCCGCCGTCGTTCCAGATCCGCTATCAGGGCGCGGCGCTCGCGTTCCAGGCGTCGCTGTCGAACGAGCTGTTCCTGATTCTCGCTGCCATCGTCACGATGTACATCGTGCTCGGCGTGCTGTACGAGAGCTTCATCCATCCGATCACGATTCTCTCGACGCTGCCGTCGGCGGGCGTCGGCGCGCTGCTCTCGCTGATGATCACGGGGCACGATCTCGACATCATCGGCATCATCGGCATCGTGCTCCTGATCGGCATCGTGAAGAAGAACGCGATCATGATGATCGACTTCGCGCTCGAAGCCGAACGCGATCAGGGCAAGCCGCCGCGCGAAGCGATCTTCCAGGCGTGCCTGCTGCGCTTCCGGCCGATTCTCATGACGACGATGGCCGCGCTCCTCGGCGCGCTGCCGCTGATGCTCGGCTGGGGCGCCGGCTCGGAGCTGCGGCACCCGCTCGGCATCGCGATCGTGGGCGGCCTGATCGTGTCGCAGCTGCTCACGCTGTTCACGACGCCCGTGATCTATCTCGGCTTCGATTCGCTCGGACGCAAGCTGCGCGCGCGCTTCAGCCGCCACATGCCGAATCCGCCGCGACCCGCGAGCGACGGGCAGTAAATCATGAACATGTCGCGTCTTTTCATCGCCCGGCCCGTCGCGACGACGCTGCTCGCGATCGGCATCGCGCTCGCGGGCATGTTCGCGTTCGTGAGGCTGCCCGTCGCACCGCTGCCGCAAGTCGATTTCCCGACGATTTCCGTGCAGGCGCAGTTGCCGGGCGCAAGCCCGGAAACGGTCGCGACGAGCGTCGCGAGCCCGCTCGAGCGGCATCTGGGGACCATCGCCGACGTGAGCGAGATGACCTCGCAAAGCTCGGTCGGCACGACGCGCATCACCTTGCAGTTCGGCCTGAACCGCGACATCGACGGCGCCGCGCGCGACGTGCAGGCCGCGATCAACGCCGCGCGCGCCGACCTGCCCACATCGCTGCGCCAGAACCCGACCTACCACAAGGTCAACCCGGCCGATGCGCCGATTCTCGTGCTCGCGCTCTCCTCGCCCACGCGCACGGCGGGCTCGCTCTACGACTCCGCCGCGACCGTGCTGCAGCAGACGCTCTCTACCGTGCCGGGCGTCGGCGAAGTCGATGTGAGCGGCTCGGCGAATCCGGCCGTGCGCGTCGAGCTGGAGCCGGGTGCGCTCTTCCACTATGGCGTCGGGCTGGAGGACGTTCGTGCCGCGCTCGCCTCGGCGAACGCGAACAGCCCGAAAGGAGCGATCGAATTCAAGGGCAACCGCGTCCAGCTCTACACCAACGATCAGGCGAGCAAGGCCGCGCAGTACAAGGATCTGGTGGTCGCGTACCGCAACGGCGCGGCGGTGAAGCTCTCGGATGTCGGCGAAGTGGTCGATTCCGTCGAAGACCTGCGCAATCTCGGCCTCATCAACAACAAGCGCGCCGTGCTCGTGATTCTCTATCGCCAGCCGGGCGCGAACATCATCGAGACGATCGACCGCGTGAAGTCGATGCTGCCGCAACTGCAGGCCGCGCTGCCCGCCGACGTGCAGATCACGCCGACGGCCGACCGATCGACCACGATCCGCTCGTCGCTGCACGACACCGAGCTCACGCTCGTGGTCGCGGTGGCGCTCGTCGTGATGGTCGTGTTCCTGTTCCTGCGCAACTGGCGGGCGACACTGATACCGAGCGTCGCCGTGCCGATATCGATCATCGGCACGTTCGCGGCGATGTATCTGCTCGGCTTCTCGCTCGACAATCTCTCGCTGATGGCGCTCACTATCGCGACGGGCTTCGTCGTCGACGATGCGATCGTCGTGCTCGAGAACATCACGCGGCATGTGGAAAAAGGCGTGCCGCCCATGCAGGCCGCGATACTCGGCGCGCGCGAAGTCGGCTTCACGGTGCTGTCGATCAGCATCTCGCTCGTCGCCGTGTTCCTGCCCATTCTGCTGATGGGCGGCATCGTCGGACGGCTGTTCCGCGAGTTCGCGCTGACGCTGTCTCTGGCGATCGGCGTATCGCTCGTCGTCTCGCTGACCGTCACGCCGATGATGTGCTCGCGCCTTCTGCGGGAGCCGCACGACAAACGCGAGGAAGGCCGCGTCGCACGCTGGCTCGAGCGCCAGTTCCAGCGCATGCAGGCCGGCTACGCACGCACGCTCGGCTGGGCGCTCGCGCATCCGCGCACGATCATCCTGGTCCTCCTCGCGACCATCGGCCTGAACATCTATCTGTATGTGATCGTGCCGAAGGGCTTCTTCCCGCAGCAGGACACGGGGCGCATCGTCGGCGGCATTCAGGCTGACCAGAGCACGTCGTTCCAGGCGATGAAGATCAAGTTCGCCGAGATGATGAAGATCGTCGAGGCCGATCCGGCCGTCGACAGCGTCGCGGGCTTCACGGGCGGGCGCTCGACCAACTCGGGCTTCATGTTCATTTCGCTCAAGCCGAAGAGCGAGCGCAAGGTGTCCGCCGATCAGGTGATCAACCGGCTACGCAAGCCGCTCGCGGATGTCGCCGGCGCGCGCACGTTCCTGCAGGCGGTGCAGGACATTCGCGTGGGCGGCCGGCAGTCGAACGCGCAGTATCAGTTCACGCTGCTCTCGGACACGACTTCCGACCTGTACAAATGGGGGCCGATACTCACGGACGCGCTGCAGAAGCGCCCCGAGCTCGCCGACGTCAACTCCGACCAGCAGCAAGGCGGGCTGGAGGCGATGGTGACGATCGACCGCGCGACCGCCGCGCGCCTGAACATCAAGCCCGCGCAGATCGACAACACGCTGTACGACGCCTTCGGCCAGCGTCAGGTCTCGACCATCTACAACCCGCTGTCTCAGTACCACGTCGTGATGGAAGTCGCGCCGAAGTACTGGCAGGATCCCGAGATGCTCAAGCAGGTCTATGTCAGCACATCGGGCGGCACGGCGAGCGGCGCGGCGTCGACGCAATCGACCACCACCTCGGGAGCGACGACGACCGCCTCCGCCTCGGCCACCGGCTCGACCGGCGCGGGCGGCTCGTCCACGAGCAGCACGGACACCGCCGCCGCGCTCGCGCTCGCCGCCGTGAAGAACTCGGCGATCAATGCGATCGCGGCCAGCGGCAAGTCGAGCTCGTCGGCGGGTGCGGCGGTCTCGACGTCCAAGGAAACGATGGTGCCGCTCTCGGCCGTCGCGAAGTTCGGCCCGGGCAACACGCCGCTTTCGGTGAACCACCAGAGCCAGTTCGTCGCATCGACGATCTCGTTCAACCTGCCGCCTGGCAAGTCGCTCTCGGACGCGACCACCGCGATCTACGAGACGATGGCCGAGATCGGGATGCCGCAGACCATCCACGGCAGCTTCCAGGGCACGGCGCAGGCCTTTCAGCAATCGCTCAACGATCAGCCGGTGCTGATTCTCGCGGCGCTGGCGGCCGTCTATATCGTGCTCGGCATCCTGTACGAGAGCTACATCCATCCGATCACGATTCTCTCGACCCTGCCCTCCGCGGGCATCGGCGCGCTGCTCGCGCTGCTGCTGTTCCGCACGGAGTTCAGCATCATCGCGCTGATCGCGGTGATCCTGCTGATCGGCATCGTGAAGAAGAACGCGATCATGATGGTGGACTTCGCGATCGAGGCGACGCGCCACGGCGCGCAGACCCCGCGGGAAGCGATCCGCGAGGCGTGTCTGCTGCGCTTTCGCCCGATCATGATGACGACCGCCGCCGCGCTGCTCGGCGCGCTGCCGCTCGCTTTCGGCACCGGCGAAGGCTCGGAGATGCGCGCGCCGCTCGGCATCGCGATCGTCGGCGGCCTGATCGTGAGTCAGATGCTCACGCTCTATACGACACCCGTCGTGTATCTCTACATGGATCGCTTCCGCATCCGCGCGGAAGCCCGGCGTGCGCGCCGTCGAGGCGGCGCGCGTCCCGCGAACGCCGCCGAGTAGCCGCGCGCGGGAAAATGCTGCGGGCGCAAATGCGTCCCGCAGCAAGCCGCGGAAAAATCGCTTACTTTGTCTGATAGCGACTCACGGCGAAGGAGCGTCCCCGCATGAAAACGCTGAAGGTTCTGCTGATCGGCGCGCACGGCCGCACGGGACGTCTCATCGCGCGGCGCCTGCATGAAGAATCCCTCCCCTTTCGCGCAATGCTGCGCAAATCGGCGCACAAGAGCGAATTCGCGGCGATGGGCGCCGAAATCGTGCTCGGCGATCTGATCAACGACTTCTCCCACGCCTTCGACGACATCACGCATGTGATCTACACGGCCGGATCGGCGGAAACGGAAGGCGTGCACCAGGAGCGCGCGATCGACCGCGACGCCGTCATGCGCACCGCCGACTACGCGAAGCGCCGGCGCGTGCAGCAGCTCGTCGTGGTGAGCGCGCTATCGGCATTTCATCCGCAGAGGAACCCGCTCCCGCTGCGCCACTATTCACGGATGAAGCGCGAAGCCGACGAATACGTCGCGCAGCGCGGCGTGCCGTACGCGATTCTCAGGCCAGGGCCGCTCTCGGACGAGCCGGCGCACGGCGCGATCGGGCTTGCGAGCGAGCGCACGGAACACATGCCGGCGGTATCGCGCGAGGACGTTGCGCGCATCGTGGTGCGGTGCGTGACGCTCGGCATCAGCGACCGGATGATCGCGTTCGTCGGCGGCGACGAGCCGATCGACGCCGCGCTCGAGGCGTCAAGGCTCGAGCGCGTGGACGCCGCTCATCACGCCAGCCGTCACGCCGCGCCGACCAGCCGGTAGCCGACGCCCGTTTCCGTCACGATGTGCTCGGGCTGCGCGGGGTCGCGCTCGAGCTTCTGGCGCAGGTGCGCCATGTAGATGCGCAGATAGTGCGGGCTCTCGACATGCGACGGCCCCCACACCTCCACCAGCAATTGCCGATGCGTGAGCACGCGTCCCGCGTGACGCACGAGCGTCGACAGAAGCCGGTATTCGATCGGCGTGAGATGCACGTTCTCGCCGTGCTTCGTGACGCGGCGCAGCGCGAGATCGACGGCGACATCGCCGAAAGTCACGACGGGCGTCTCGCTCCCCGACGCCTGATTGCGCCGCCGCAGATGCGCGCGAATCCGCGCCATCAATTCGGAGACGCCGAAGGGCTTGGTCAGGTAATCGTCCGCGCCGGCATCGAGCGCGGCGACCTTCTCTTCTTCCTGCGTGCGCGCCGAGAGCACGATGACCGGCAGCTCGGTCCAGCCGCGCAGTTCGCGGATCACGTCGATGCCGTCCGTATCGGGCAGGCCGAGATCGACGATCACGAGATCGGGCTTGCGCGTCGCCGCTTCGACGAGACCCTTCTGCCCCGTTTCCGCCTCGTGGACCGTCATGCCCTGCGCTTCGAGCGACACGCGCACGAAGCGGCGTATCTGCTTTTCGTCCTCGATCAGGACCACGGTAAAGGACGGCTCGCTCATGTTTATATTGGGTCGTTATGGTGACGAACCGCCCGGCGGATCACGTCAAGGCAGAAGAATCGTCGAACCGGTCGTCTTGCGCGCTTCCAGGTCTTCATGCGCGCGCGCCGCATCGGAGAGCGGATAACGCTGGCGCACGTTCGTCTTCACCTTGCCCGACGACACGACTTCGAACAGCTCCGCCGCCATCGCATCGAGATCGCTGCGTTTGGCGATATAGCTGAAGAGCGTCGGCCGCGTGAAGTAGAGCGAGCCGCGTCCCGCGAGATCCGACGAATCGATCGGCGGCAGCGGCCCCGACGTATTGCCGAAGCTCACGAAGAGACCGAGCGGCGCGAGGCAATCGAGCGATGCGATGTACGTGTCCTTGCCGATCGAGTCGTAGACGACGGGCACGCCCGCGCCGTTGGTGATCTCGCGCACGCGCTGCGTGAAGTTCTCGCGCGTGTAGACGATCGGATAGTCGCAGCCGTGCGCCTTCGCGAGCTCGGCTTTCTCGTCCGAACCGACCGTGCCGATCACGGTCGCGCCGAGGGCCTTCGCCCACTGGCACGCGATCATGCCGACGCCGCCCGCCGCCGCGTGGATCAGCACGGTGTCGCCCGCCTTCACGCGATAGGTCCGGCGCAGCAGATACTGCGCGGTCAGCCCTTGCAGCATGATCGACGCGGCGTCTTCATAGCTGATCGAATCCGGCAGCCTGACGACGTAATCCGCCGACATCACGCGCTCCTCGGCATACGCGCCCGGCGGACGCGATGCATACGCCACGCGATCGCCCGGCTTGAACTGGGTGACGCCCTCGCCCACCGCCGTCACCTCGCCCGCGGCTTCCATGCCGAGCCCGCCGGGCAACGGCATCGGATAGAGGCCGGTGCGGAAATACACGTCGATGAAATTCAGCCCCACCGCGTGATGCTTCACGCGGATCTCGCCCTTGCGCGGCGCGCCCACGTCCACGTCGACCCACTTCATGACTTCGGGGCCGCCGGTCTTGTCGAATCGGATTGCCTTGCTCATCGCTCGTTCATCTCCTTGGTGTTTGCCCGCGCGCGTCAGGCATCGCGCTGAAAGCGCAGGCGCAGGTCGTCGAGAATCATGCGCGCCGTTGCGACGTTGGTCGCGCACGGGACGTTGTGCACGTCGCACGCGCGCACGAGCGCGTTGATGTCCGGCTCGTGCGGCTGCGGCGTCATCGGGTCGCGCAGGAAGATCACCACGTCCACGCGCCCTTCGGCCAGCTCCGCGCCGATCTGCAGGTCGCCGCCGTGCGGGCCGGAAAGCTTGCGCTCGACTTCCAGCCCGTGCGCCGCCGCGATGCGCCCGCCAGTCGTGCCCGTCGCGACGAGACTGCATTGCGCGAGCGTATCGACGAACTCGCCGGCCAGCGCGACGATGTCGTCCTTTTTCATGTCGTGCGCGATCAACGCGACGCGTGTGGTCATGTTCTCTCCCTCTCGTCGTTATTGTTTGTCAGTACGTGCCGGGGTAGGCGCCGCCGTCGATCAGCAGATTCTGCCCGGTGATGTAGCCCGCGTGCACGCTGCACAGGAAGGCGCAGGCGCTGCCGAACTCCTCCGACGTGCCGAAGCGTCCGGCAGGCAGGCTCTGCGCGCGGCGCGCGCGCACCTCCTCGATCGAGAGGTTCTGCGCCTTCGCCTGCGCTTCCATGGTCACGGCGATGCGGTCCGTGTCGAAGGTGCCCGGCAGCAGGTTGTTGATCGTGACGCCGGTCGCGGCGACCTTGCGCGCGACGCCCGCGACGAAGCCGGTCAGCCCCGAGCGCGCGCCGTTGGACAGGCCGAGGACGTCGATCGGCGCCTTCACCGACGAGCTCGTGATGTTCACGATGCGCCCGAAGCCGCGCTCGATCATGCCGTCGATGGTCGCCTTCATGAGCTCGATCGGCGTGAGCATGTTCGCTTCCAGCGCCTTGATCCACATCTCGTGCGTGAAGCTGCGGAAATCGCCCGGCGGCGGGCCGCCCGCGTTGTTGACGAGAATGTCCGGCGCGGGACACGCGGCGAGCGCGGCGGCGTGGCCCTCTGGCGTCGTGATGTCGCACGCGACCGCCTGCACGTTCACGCCGTATCGCGAGCGGATGCTCGCGGCCGTCGCCTCCAGCGTTTCCGCCGTGCGCGCGGTGATCACCAGGTTGACGCCTTCGGCGGCGAGCGCCTCCGCGCAGCCGCGTCCGAGCCCCTTGCTCGCTGCGCACACCAGTGCGGTGCGTCCCGCGATTCCCATATCCATCGTCCATCCTCCGTGATCGTTCGTGGTGTTCGTCCGGCGCGCGCATGACGGCGCGCGCGTTCTTCTGCCTCTCGCGCAATTCTAGAAGAATCGGGGCGGCAACGTCGGCGACCGCTCGCGGCGCGCCTCATGCGAATCTTCTTAGGTGCGGGCGGGCTTTTCGGTAAACTGTCGCCACTGTCCGCTCCGGCGCCGCCGTCGTTCCATCGCGCGCCGTTTGCCGAGCGCGAAAGGCAGCCCACCACACGAGCAGGACGCGCATCGCGCGCGAGACCCATGAAACAAGACAGCCGCTTTCCCAATCTCTTCATCCTCGATCACCCGCTGATCCAGCACAAGCTCACGCACATGCGCGACAAGGACACGTCCACGCGCACGTTCCGCGAACTGCTGCGGGAAATCACGCTGCTGATGGGCTACGAAATCACGCGCAACCTGCCGCTCACGACCAAGCGCGTGGAAACGCCGCTCCTCGAGATCGACGCGCCGGTCATCGCCGGCAAGAAGCTCGCGATCGTGCCCGTGCTGCGCGCGGGCATCGGCATGTCGGACGGCCTGCTCGATCTGGTTCCGTCGGCCCGCGTCGGGCATATCGGCGTGTATCGGGCGGAGGATCATCGCCCGGTCGAGTATCTCGTGCGCCTGCCGCCCGATCTGGAGGAGCGCGTCTTCATCCTGTGCGATCCGATGGTCGCGACGGGCTACTCGGCCGTGCACGCCGTCGATGTGATGAAGCGCCGCAAGGTGCACGGCGAGAACATCGTCTTCGTCGCGCTGGTCGCCGCGCCCGAAGGCGTGAAGGTGTTCCAGGACGCGCATCCGGACGTGAAGCTGTACGTCGCGTCGCTCGATTCGCATCTGAACGACCATGCGTATATCGTCCCCGGCCTGGGCGATGCGGGCGACCGTCTGTTCGGCACGAAGAACTGAGCGTCCGCCGGCTGTTTCTTCGACCGCCGCGCCGTCGCGCGGCGGTTTGCGTTTACATGCGCTTTTGCGTGAATTCACCCGGTTTGGCCGCGAATACGCCCGGTTTGCGCGACTTTTCCCGTCCGGATCCACGCGCGACGGTACTGGGAGCGCGTGCCGCCATGCTAAAATTTCGGTCTGTTCCTATTCGGGTTACGCCGGATCAGATCGAATCCCGGGCGAATCCAGCCGCCGCTCAAGAAGCAAGAACAGGCGCCACGCGCGAGCGCACGCGCACGATGGGCGGGCCGGACAGACACATTCAGCACGACAGCACACTAGGCGCACGGCACGAGCCCGCGCGCGATGGAGAAAGGTAATGGCGGGTCATTCGAAATGGGCCAACATCAAGCATAAGAAAGCAGCGGCCGACGCGAAGAAGGGCAAGGTCTGGACGCGCCTCATCAAGGAAATCCAGGTCGCGGCGCGCATGGGTGGCGGCGAAGCCGATTCGAACCCGCGCCTGCGTCTGGCCGTCGACAAGGCCTACGACGCCAACATGCCGAAGGACAACATCAACCGCGCGATCCAGCGCGGCGTCGGCGGCGTCGACGGCGCGAACTACGAGGAAATCCGCTACGAAGGCTACGGCATCGGCGGCGCGGCGATCATCGTCGACACGATGACGGACAGCCGCACCCGTACCGTCGCGGAAGTGCGCCACGCATTCTCGAAGTTCGGCGGCAACATGGGCACGGACGGCTCGGTGTCGTTCATGTTCGATCACGTCGGCCAGTTCCTGTTCGCGCCGGGCACGCCGGAAGACAAGCTGATGGACGCGGCGCTCGAAGCCGGCGCCGACGACGTCGTGACGAACGAGGACGGCAGCATCGAAGTGGTCTGCCCGCCCAACGACTTTCAAAAGGTGAAGGACGCGCTCGAAGCCGCCGGCTTCAAGGCGGAACTCGCCGAAGTGACGATGAAACCGCAGACGGAAGTCGAATTCAGCGGCGACGACGCGGTGAAGATGCAAAAACTGCTCGACGCGCTCGAAAATCTCGACGACGTGCAGGAAGTCTATACGAACGCCGCGATCAACGAAGACTGAGCTTCGGATCGCCACGGGACGCGGCGGCGGCTTCCGGCGCCGCCGCGTCCTCGCATGGAACGTCTTTCGCTTCGGTCCGGATGCCGGAGCAGTGCCGCTGAATCGACGCGGCGCCGCATCACTCGAGGAAGGCGCGTGACGCAGCCGATGTCGGCGCGAGCCGCCTAAGACGTCATGACCGCCGTCATGCGTGCGCCTCGGGCGTGATGTGCCCGCCGTTTTTTCTCAAGCCGCTTTTAGTCAGGATTTCGGGGATTCAAATGAAGTTACTCGTCGTCGGTTCCGGCGGTCGCGAACATGCGCTCGCATGGAAGCTCGCGCAATCTCCGCGCGTGCAGATCGTCTATGTGGCGCCGGGCAACGGCGGCACCGCGCAGGACGAGCGCCTGCGCAACGTCGACATCACGGACCCGGCGGAACTCGCCGATTTCGTCGAGAAAGAGCACGTCGCGTTCACGCTCGTCGGTCCGGAGCAGCCGCTCGCGGCGGGCATCGTCAATCTGTTCCGCTCGCGCGGCCTGAAGATCTTCGGGCCGAGCCGGGAAGCCGCGCAGCTCGAGAGCTCGAAGGACTTCGCCAAGGCGTTCATGAAGCGCCACAACATCCCGACGGCCGAGTACGAAACCTTTTCCGACATCGCCGCCGCGCACGCCTACGTCGACGCGAAGGGCGCGCCGATCGTCATCAAGGCGGACGGGCTCGCGGCCGGCAAGGGCGTCGTCGTCGCGATGACGGCCGAGGAAGCGCACGCCGCCGTCGATTCCATGCTTGCCGACAACAAGCTCGGCGATGCGGGCGCGCGCGTCGTGATCGAGGAATTCCTCGCGGGCGAGGAAGCCAGCTTCATCGTGATGGTCGACGGCAAGAACGTGCTGGCGCTCGCCTCCAGCCAGGACCACAAGCGCCTGCTCGACGGCGACCGCGGCCCGAATACCGGCGGCATGGGCGCGTACTCGCCCGCGCCGATCGTCACGCCGCAACTGCATGCGCGCGTGATGCGCGAGATCATCCAGCCGACCGTGCGCGGCATGGAAAGCGAAGGCATCCGCTACACGGGCTTCCTCTACGCGGGCCTGATGATCGACGCGAACGGCAATCCGAAGACGCTCGAATTCAACTGCCGCATGGGCGACCCCGAGACGCAGCCGATCATGGCGCGTCTGAAGGGCGATTTCTCGAAGGTCGTGGAGACGGCGATCGACGGCAAGCTCGATACCGTGGAACTCGAATGGGACCGTCGCACGGCGCTCGGCGTCGTGCTCGCGGCGCACAATTATCCGGACACGCCGCGCAAGGGCGACCGCATCAACGGCATTCCGGCGGAAACCGAGCAGGCGGTAACGTTCCACGCGGGCACGACTCTCGCCGACGGCAAGCTCACGACCTCCGGCGGGCGCGTGCTGTGCGTGGTCGGATTGGCGGATTCCGTGCGCGGCGCGCAATCCGTGGTCTACGATACAGTGAATCAGATCTCGTTCGACGGCATGCAGTACCGCCGGGACATCGGCTACCGGGCCGTGAACCGCAAGTCCTCGGGCGACAAGCACTAGGCAAGGCAACGCGCGGCCCTGGCCCCCCGAGCACCCGCGCTGCCGGACCTCGTGTCCGGCAGCGTGCTTTGGAGCGTTTCGAAACAAAGGGTTTACCCCGCCCATTCATGGCCGCCGACGCGGCGTATTGCATCAATCGATGAGTGAACCGAACCGCAGCGCGGAACCACGCAAAGAACACGACGCCTCCCACGATATCGAGGCCGTCCGCGACTATCTGACGGGGCTGCAGACGCGCATCGCCGATGCGCTCGGCGCCTTCGACGGCACGGCCTTCGCCACCGACGCCTGGACCCGCGAGCCCGGCGCGCATCTGCGCGGCGGCGGCGTCACGCGCATCCTGGAAGGCGGCGGCTTCTTCGAGCGCGCCGGCATCGGCTTTTCGGACGTGCAGGGCGATGCGCTGCCGCCGTCCGCGAGCGCGGCGCGCCCGCAGCTCGCGGGACGCGGCTTCGAGGCGCTGGGCGTGTCCCTCGTGATGCATCCGCGCAATCCGCACTGCCCGACCGTGCACATGAACGTGCGCATGCTCACGGCGACGAAGGAAGGCGAAGCGCCGGTCTTCTGGTTCGGCGGCGGCATGGATCTCACGCCGATCTACGGCTACGAGGAAGACGCGCGGCACTTCCACCAGGTCTGCCGCGACGCGCTCGATCCGTTCGGCGCCCAGCTGTATCCGCGCTTCAAGACCTGGTGCGACGAGTATTTCCATCTGAAGCACCGCAACGAGCAGCGCGGCATCGGCGGCATTTTCTTCGACGATTTCTCCGAGCCCGGCTTCGAGCGTTCCTTCGCGATGGTGAAAAGCGTCGGCGACGCGTTCCTGAAGGCGTATCTGCCGATCATCGAGCGCCGCCGCGACACGCCGTACACCGAGCGCGAGCGCGAGTTCCAGGCGTACCGGCGCGGCCGCTATGTCGAGTTCAATCTCGTATTCGACCGCGGCACGCACTTCGGCCTGCAAAGCGGCGGGCGCACCGAGTCGATTCTCATGTCGATGCCGCCCGTCGCGAACTGGCGCTACGACTGGACGCCCGAGCCCGGCACGCCCGAGGCGCGGCTCTACTCCGACTTCCTGGTGCGGCGGGAATGGCTGTGACCACGACGGCCACGGCCAGCACGCCCTGTGCGAAGCGCGTCGGCCTGCTCGGCGGCACCTTCGATCCGATTCATAACGGACATCTGGCACTCGCGCGGCGCTTCGCCGAACTGCTGCAACTGACCGAGCTGGTGCTGTTGCCGGCAGGCCAGCCCTGGCAGAAGGAAGGCGTGTCGGCACCCGGCCACCGGCTGGCGATGACGCGCGCGGCGGCGGCGTCGCTCACGCTCGACGGCGTGCAGATCACCGTCGCCACCGACGAAATCGACCGCCTGGGCGACACCTATACCGTCGACACGCTCGCTCACTGGCGCGAACGCGAAGGCGCGGACGCGTCGATCGCGCTGCTGATGGGCGCGGATCAGCTCGTCAAGCTCAATTCGTGGCATCGGTGGAAGGAGCTCTTCGACTACGCCCACATCTGCGTGGAAACGCGCGCGGGCTTCGATGTGGCGACCCTGCCAGGCGAAGTCGCGGCCGAACTCGACAAGCGCCGCGCCTCGGCCGAAACGCTGCGCGCGAGTCCGCACGGGCACATGCTCATCGACGAAATGCTGCTGCTGGACGTATCCGCCACGGCGATCCGCGAGGAAGCGCGCACGATGGCGGGCAGGCACGATGCCCGCGCTCAGGTCCCGCCAGCCGTATGGGACTATATTGTTCAACATCACCTGTACCGGAAACGGTAAAGACACGGTAACCATGGAAATTCAGAAGCTTCAACGCGCGATCATCGACGGTCTGGAAGACGTCAAGGCGCAAGACATCAAGGTGTTCAACACGACCCACCTGACGTCGCTGTTCGACCGCGTGGTCGTGGCGAGCGGCACGTCGAACCGGCAGACCAAGGCGCTCGCCAACAGCGTGCGCGAGAAGGTCAAGGAAGCGGGTGGCGACATCATCAGCACGGAAGGCGAAGAGATCGGCGAATGGGTGCTGGTCGATTGCGGCGACGCGGTCGTGCACATCCTGCAGCCGGCGCTGCGCCAGTACTACAACCTCGAGGAAGTCTGGGGCGACAAGCCCGTGCGCGTGAAGCTGCAGAAGCCGAACATGTTCGGCGGCGCGAGCGTTTCCGCCGACGATGACGAGGACGAAGAAGCCGCGCCCGTCGTCAAACGTCCCGCGCGCAAGACCGCGCGCAAGCAGGCGTGACGTAACCTCGTTTCATGAAGCTGGTCATCCTCGCCGTCGGACACAAGATGCCCGACTGGATCACGAATGGCTTCGAGGAGTATGCAAAGCGCATGCCGCCCGTACTGCGCATCGAGCTCAAGGAGATCAAGCCTGAGCAACGATCATCGGGACGCAACGCCGAGAGCGTGATGGCTGCCGAGAAGCAGCGCATCGAAGCCGCCTTGCCGAAGAACGCGCGCGTGGTCGCCCTCGACGAACGCGGCCGCGACTGGACCACGATGCAGCTCGCGAGCGCCCTGCCCGGCTGGCAGCAGGATGGGCGCGATGTCGCGTTCGTGATCGGCGGCGCAGACGGGCTCGCGCCGGAAGTGAAAGCGCGCGCCGAACTGATGCTGCGCGTGTCGAGCCTGACGCTGCCGCACGGCATGGTGCGCGTGCTGCTCGCCGAACAGCTTTACCGCGCGTGGAGCATCACGCAGAATCATCCCTATCATCGCGCGTGAGGCTTTCCGATAGCTGGACATCGAAGGCCGTGCATGATCGGACGCGCGACTTCGAATCCAACTTGACGATGCTCACTTATCCCTTCGTTTATCTCGCCTCTCAAAGCCCCCGCCGCCAGGAGCTCCTGCGTCAACTCGGCGCGCAATACGAGCTCCTTCTGCCCCGTCCCGACGAAGATGCCGAAGCGCTCGAAGCCGAGCTGCCAGGCGAAGCCGCCGATGCGTACGTTCAGCGCGTCTGCGTGCTGAAGGCGAATGCGGCGCGCGCACGGCTGCTTGCGGGCGGCCACCGCGCCGCGCCGGTTCTCGTCGCGGACACGACCGTGACCATCGACAGCCTGATTCTCGGCAAGCCGATCCATGAGGAAGATGCCGTCGCGATGCTCGAGCGCCTCGTCGGCCGCGAGCACGAAGTGCTGACGGCGATCGCCGTCGTCGCGGCGGACGGCGCGCTGCTCGAACCCGCGCTCTCGCGCTCGACGGTGCGCTTCGCGTCGGTGGATCGTGCTGCGCTGCGGCGCTACGCCGCCACCGGCGAGCCGCTCGGCAAGGCCGGCGCGTACGGCATCCAAGGCCGCGCGGCCGAGTTCATCGAGCGAATCGACGGGTCCTATTCGGGTATCATGGGTCTGCCCCTTTTCGAAACCGCAGCTCTCTTGCGCGTGGCGCGCGTCGAATTCTAAACAGGCCATGAACGAAGAAATCCTGATCAACGTCACACCGCAGGAAACCCGCGTCGCACTGGTTCAGCAAGGCGCTGTTCAGGAGCTTCACGTCGAGCGCACGCTCTCGCGCGGGCGCGTCGGCAATGTCTATCTCGGCCGTGTCGTGCGCGTCCTGCCGGGCATGCAGTCCGCGTTCATCGATATCGGCCTCGAGCGCGCGGCGTTTCTTCATGTCGCCGATATCTGGCATCCGCGCATCGCGGGCGAACCGCATTCGGCGACGCCGCATGTGCCCATCGAGAAGATCGTCTTCGAAGGTCAATCGCTGATGGTGCAGGTCGTGAAGGACCCGATCGGCACGAAGGGCGCGCGGCTGTCGACGCAGGTGAGCATCGCGGGGCGCACGCTCGTCTATCTGCCGCAGGAGCCGCATATCGGCATCTCGCAGAAGATCGAGAGCGAAGCGGAGCGCGAGGCCGTGCGCGCGCGTCTGACCGCCGTCTTGCCCGCGGACGAGAAGGGCGGCTATATCGTGCGGACCATCGCCGAGGACGCGACCAGCGAAGAACTTGCGGCGGACGTCGCGTACCTGCGCAAGACCTGGGCGACCATCGTGGCTCAGGCGCAGCGCGTGCCGCCCACTACCCTGCTCTATCAGGATCTGAACCTCGCGCAGCGCGTGCTGCGAGACTTCGTCAACGACGAGACCACGCGCATCCAGGTGGATTCGCGCGAGACGTATCAGATGCTTGCCGACTTCGCGGCGGAGTTCACGCCGGCGGTGGCTTCACGACTGCATCACTACACCGGCGAGCGGCCGCTTTTCGATCTGTACAACATCGAGGCGGAGATTCAGCGGGCGCTGTCGAGGCGCGTCGATCTCAAGTCGGGCGGCTATCTGATGATCGACCAGACCGAGGCGATGACGACCATCGACGTCAATACGGGCGGCTATGTCGGCGCGCGCAATTTCGACGATACGATCTTCAAGACCAATCTCGAAGCGGCGCATACGATCGCGCGGCAACTGCGGTTGCGGAACCTGGGCGGGATCATCATCATCGATTTCATCGACATGGAGAATGTCGAGCATCGGGATCAGGTTCTGGGGGAGTTGAAGAAGGCGTTGTCGCGCGATCGCACGCGGGTGACGGTCAATGGGTTCTCGCAGTTGGGACTCGTGGAGATGACGAGGAAGCGCACGCGGGAATCTCTGGCTCATGTGTTGTGCGAGCCTTGTCCTGTTTGTCAGGGCAAGGGGCAGGTCAAGACGCCGCGCACCGTGTGCTATGACGTGCTGCGCGAGATCATGCGCGAGTCACGACAGTTCAATCCCAGGGAGTTTCGCGTCGTGGCTTCGCAGCAGGTCATCGATCTGTTTCTCGAGGAAGAGTCGCAGCATCTCGCCATGCTGATGGACTTCATCGGCAAGCCGGTTTCGTTGCAGGTTGAGAGCAATCTCAGTCAGGAGCAGTATGACATCGTGTTGATGTAGGGATCGGACTCGGCTGCGAACAATAGAACGTGCACCCAGTTTCGTTCGGAATCCGACATATTGGCCGGAGCCGCGCTGAAATCGAGAAATCCGGCTCGCAGCATCGATATTCCTCTGGCCGTCAAGGCGGCGAACGACCGCCTGTTCTATATCGAACCCATCGCGCTCGGCGCGGGCAGCAAGATAGACTGGGACCGCGTCCATCAAGTCTACGGAAAGTTCGCGGACGTCAAGCAGGTGGATGAAGTCGCCCATCGACTCGTGGTGTCGAAGAAGGCGCCAGCGACATCGAATTCGGGCGCGCAGCGACTCTCTCGCCCAAACCGCCGAAGTCACGGGCTATCGCGACTTCGGCAGCTGGGCCGAAAGAGCGTTCGCCGGCTGAGAACGAATCGGGCCGATGGCATCCGGCCCGAAGGTCAGGACAGGTGAAAGGGGCCTAGCCTCCTCACGCCGCCTGCTGCTGATACTGAATCCGATGCAGATGCGCATACAACCCATCCTTGCGCAGCAGCTCCGCATGACTCCCCTGCTCGGCAATGCGCCCCGCCTCCATGACCAGGATGCGGTCCGCGCGCTCGATGGTCGAGAGCCGGTGCGCGATGACGAGCGTCGTGCGTCCCTTCATCAGCGTCTCGAGCGCCGACTGCACATGCCGCTCCGACTCCGAATCCAGCGCCGACGTGGCTTCGTCGAGAATCAGAATCGGCGCGTCCTTATAGATCGCGCGAGCGATCGCCAGCCGCTGACGCTGGCCGCCTGACAATCGCATGCCATTGCCGCCGATTAGCGTATCAATGCCGTCCGGCAACGTAGCCACCACATCCGCGAGATTCGCCGCCGTGAGCGCCGACATCACGCGCGCGCGATCCGGCGTCTGCCCATACGCGACGTTCGCGGCAATCGTATCGTTGAAGAGCACGACGTCCTGGCTGACCATCGCGAGTTGACCGCGCAGATCGTGCAGGTCGTATTCCGTGAGCGGCACGCCGTCGACCAGCACCTGGCCGCCGCGCGGATCGAAGAACCGCGGCAGCAGATTCACGAGCGTGGTCTTGCCGCTGCCCGACGGTCCCGCGAGCGCGACCATCTCGCCCGGCGCGACCTTGAAGGACACGCGATCGAGCGTCGGCCGATCGACCGAGCCGTAGGTGAACATCACGTCGCGGAACTCGACTTCGCCGCGCGCGCGTTCGAGACGCCGCCCTCCGCCCTCGGGCTCGGCGGGCTCGTCGATCAGCCCGAAGATGAGTTCCGCCGCGGTCATGCCGCGCTGCAAGGGCTGGTTGATGTCGATCAGATGCTTCAACGGCGAAATGACGAGCAGCATCGACGTGACGAACGCGACGAAGCCGCCGACCGTCGTCTGGTCGTTCGCCGACTGCACGACCGCGATCGTGATGACGATCGCGAGCGCGATCGACGCGAGAAACTGCGTGAGCGGCTGCGCCAGGCCGCCCGACACCTGCATGCGCATCGCGTAGCCGCGCAGACGGTGGCTCATCTCCGTGAAGCGCCCCATCTCATACGGCTCGCCGTTATGCACCTTCACGACCTTGTAGCCGCCGACCGTCTCCTCGACGATATAGGACAGCTCGTTGGTGAGCGTCTGATGCTCGCGGTTCAGGCGGCGCAGGCGCCGGTTGATCTTGCTGACGAGCCAGCCGATCGCCGGAAGAATCACCGCGACGATCAGCGTGAGCCGCCAGTTGAGGATGAACAGATAGCCGAGCAGGAACACGACCGTGAGCGAATCGCGCACGAGCGTGACGACGACGCTCGAAAGCACGCTCAGAATCTGGTTCACCTCGAAGACGATCGCGTTGATGACCGTGCTCGCCGTCTCGCGCTGGAAGAACCCGGCGCTCGTGTGGATCATGCGCTGGAACATCTCGAGCCGCAGTTGCAGCAGGATCTTGTTCGTCACGTACGAGAGAAAATAGCCCGACGCATACTGCGCCGCGCCGCGCACGAGCGCGAGCCCGATGACGGCGGCCGGCACCAGCCATTTCGCATGATCGCTGCTCTTCGAGCCGAAGCCGTGGTCGAGCAGCGGCTTGAGCAGCATCGGAATGCCGGCTTCGCTCGCGGCGACGATTCCCATCGTCAACAGGCCGAGGAGCACCATGCCCATCAGCGGGCGAATGTACGGCCATAGCCGCTTCATGACAGCCGTCGGCGACGAGCTTTCCGTGCCGCCTATCGGCTTGCGCAAACCTGCTTCCTTGTTCAAGAGCGTATCTCCACTTCGCCCGGCGCTGGACTCGCTCGTCGCGCGGCGTTTGTTGGTATCGTCGTCAGCCGGGCGGATCGGCGTTTTCGCTCAGCCGTTCCGCCGATCAGCCGATCAGCCGATCGGTCCGCGGCCCGGCTTGCCTTGCGGCAGGCGCGCGTCGTGCGTGATGACCGCAAGCAGCACGGCCCAGATGAGCGCGATGAGCGCGGTGCTCATCACGACGGTGAACACGTCGATGCTCAAACCGAAGATGATAACCGACCCCGACACCGCGATTCCGCAATAGGCGGCCGTCGAAACATCGCGGTGCGGCGATCTTCGATAGCGCACGAAATACACGAGCGGCCCGATATAAATCAATGCCAGACAAACGACGCCTGCCGCGCCCAGTTCCGCGATCGTCGAGAAAAACTCGCTATGCGCGCGCTGATTGACGATGTAGGCCGGCACCTCGCCCTTGTTCGCCAGATCCTTCAACGAGGATTCCAGATGGCCCTTGCCGACGCCCGTCGCCGGATGTGCCTCGAACAGGCGAACCGAGGCGCGCCAGAGCTGCAGGCGCGCGCCGATCGAGCTGTACGCGGCCGAGCCCTCCGCCAGGTGCTCGATGTCCGAGCGCGTCGCCATGACGCGTTCGCGGCCGAGCGGCGACGCGAGCAGCGCCGACATCGCCAGCACGGCGACCAGCAGCGCGACGAGCAAGTGACGGACCTGCCTGACCCAGCCGAAATTGAGCGAGCACAGCACGAGAAAGAGCGGAATCGCGAGCCAGCCGCCGCGCGTGCCCGACAGATATGACGCATACACGCCGCCCGCGAGCCCGAGAACTTTCACCGCGATGCCGAGGCGCCTGGCGAGCGCGCTTGGATAATCGTCCCAGCGGATCGTCATCACGGACAGAAAACCGAGCAGGAGCGCGGTGTTGCCATAGGGAATCGGATTCGTGAAATCGTTGCCGAGGCGGTTCAGATCGTTGATCGTCATGTGGAGGTTGCTGTACACCGCCCAGACGCCCACGCCGATCCCGCCCAGCGCGCAGCCCCAGCCGAGCGCCTTCAGATTCTTGATCGGAACATTCACGAGCAGCAGAAAGATCGGCAGGCTCAGCGCGAAACGCGACATCCCGTCGAACTCGCGCGGCAGGAAATAGCCTTCGATCGCCTGCTGCAGCGGCAGATAGACCATGAAGCACAGCATGCCCACGGCGTACCAGGGATAAGCGGAGACGAGCAGGCTGCCCTTGAGCCGAAACGGCTTGCTGAAGCCGGCAAAAAGCGCAATGGCGAGCAGCACGAAGAAGCAGTAACCGGTTCCACCCCGCACGACCAGCGTGCTCGCGGGCGCCAGCAAGACCAGGCTGGCGATGACGTAACGGAGATTTTTTTCCAAATCGATGAACCTGACATGGGATTGACCGGCCGGCCCGGTCGCGTGTCCCAAAAACCCGCGTTATTATAGCCGTTGCCGCCTGGCACGCTCTTCGCTATGGAGTCGATCGACCCACGGCCCGGGCGGCGTGCCAGGCAATCCACGCGTTGTGAATCCGACATGTCAGCGACACCTCTCAAGGAGCCGGGCGCGCCGCTCGCCAGCTTCCTGCTCATCACGTTCAATCAGCAAAAAACGGTCGCCGACGCGATTCGCGGCGCGCTCGCCCAGACCTGGGCGCCGCTCGAAATCCTCATTTCGGACGATGCCTCGTCCGACAACACCTTCGCCGTCGCCGAGCAATGCGTGCGCGGCTATCGCGGCCCGCACACCGTGCGGCTCTATCGCAACGAGAACAATCTCGGCATCAGCGCGCATCTGAGCGCGCTCGCGGCGCGCGCATCGGGCGAGATGCTGTTCATCGCCGCCGGCGACGATATCTCGAAACCGGAGCGCGTCGAGCGCGTGATGCGCGTGTGGCTCGACAGCGGCAAGCGCTACGACCTGATCGCGACCGACCTGCAGGACCTCGACGCCGACGGCCGGGCGCACGGCGTGCTGCGCGTGACGGACCTCGACGATTACCGCAGCTTCGAGGCGTGGTCGAGCAACCGTCCGCATCTGGTCGGCGCGGCGCACGCGTGGGCACGGCGGCTGTTCGACGTGTTCGGCCCGATTGCGCCGGGCATCTACGGCGAGGACCAGATCATGGCGTTTCGCGCGATCATGAGCCACGGCGCGCATACCTTGCACGAGCCGCTCGTGCTGTACCGGCGCGGCGGCCTGTCGAGCAAGCGCAAATGGCGCACGCCGGCGGATTTCATCGCGCGCATCAAGCTCGCGAACATCAACGGCACGGGTGAAACGCGCCAGCTCGTGAGCGACGCCGAAAAAGTCGGCGCCGGCAGCCAGATGCGCGCGCTGCTTGCCGAAAAATCCGCCCGGGAAAGCTACGTGAGCGAGGTTTTCGGCGAACGCTCGCTCGCGAGCAAGATCGCGCTGCTCGCCGCATCGAAGAATGTGAGCTTCGGCTTTCGCTTCAGAATGTTCATTTACGCGACGTGCCCGTGGCTGCTCTCGCCGTTTTTCTTCGTGAAGTGGCATTTGCGCGGATGATCGCGCTTCCTCCCGCTCAATAGAACGACAAGGCGCACCGCGCCATCCAGAGTCAACATGAAATCCCCGACGCTTGGCATCGCCATCATCACGCACAACGCGGCAGCCCGCCTCGCGCAGTGCCTGCAGGCCGTCTCCTTCGCCGACGAGATCGTCGTCGTCGACGGCGGCAGCACCGACGCGACCGTGGGCATCGCCGAGGCCCACCGCGCGCGCGTGATCGTGGCACGCGACTGGCCCGGCTTCGGCCCGCAGAAGAACCGCGCGCTCGATGCGCTCTCCACCGACTGGGTGCTCTCGATCGACGCCGACGAGATCGTCACGCCGGAACTCGCGGCCTCGATTCGCGCGGCAATGACCGATCCGCAGGCGGACGTGTACGCCGTCGATCGCCTGTCGAGCTTCTGCGGCGTGTGGGTCAGGCACAGCGGCTGGTATCCGGACTGGATTCCGCGGCTTTTCCGGCGCGGCACGGCGCGCTTCTCGCCGGATCTCGTGCACGAGCGGCTGCTGCTGTCGACAGGCAAGCCGGTCGTGCGCCTCTCCGGCAAGCTGATGCACTACTCCTACGAGAATTTCGAAGCGGTGCTGCGCAAGCTGGACGCGTATTCGACGGCGGGCGCGGAGCAGCGGCACGCGGCGGGCAAGCGCGGCAGCTTCGGCATAGCGCTTGCGCGCGGCGCGTGGGCGTTCTTGCGGACCTACGTGCTGCGCCGCGGGTTTCTCGACGGCCGCACGGGGTTCATGATCGCCGTGTTCAATGCGCAGACCGTTTATTACCGGTTTCTGAAGCTCGCGCAGTTGAACGAGTTTCGCTGAGCGTTCAACGTTTTACTTGAACGATGCCGCGCGCGAGCTCGATGAGCGCGCTCACATGCGAGGCGACATCGGCGTCATAGCGCACGGCGTCGCCCGACACGCGCGCATCGCCCCGCCGCCGCGCTTCGATGGCTTTGAGCACCGTGCGGCGCAGGTCGTCGGCGTCGCCGGATTTGAAGACGTGCTTCGCGTGATCGGCGATGGCATCGCAGCAGCCGATGCTCGCCGGAAAGATCACCGGCGTGCCGCACATCACCGACTCGATGCCGACCAGCCCGAACGGCTCGTAGCTCGACGCGAGGATCGTGAAATCCGCCGCGCGATAAGCGTCCTCGATATTCTTCGCATAGCCGATATAGCGCACGTTCGCCGCCGCTTTCTCCGGCGCGCGCCCCGCGACGGCCACGACCACGGGCAACCCGGCGAGCGCCTTCTCGATCAGCGGCAAGCCCTTGCGCTCGTGACTGCTCGACGGGAACAGCAGCACGATTTCATCGGGTTTGAAGCCGAACTGCTCGCGCAGACGCGCGCGCCCGGTTGCATCGACGGCCGAGAAACGCGCGCCGTCGACAGGCGGATAAAGCACACGGATCTTTGCGGAGTCGATGCCGTAGAGACGGCGAAGCTCGTCGCGCATCATGTCCGAATGCGCGACGATCACATCCGCTTGCTCGTACTGGCGGCGCTCCAGCGCGATCTGCCGCGCGTCCGAGCGCTTCTCGCGCCGCCCGGTCGCGCGCAGAAAGCCGATATGCGTGCCGCCGCAAATGGCGATCTCCGAGCCCTCCACGCGATTGCAGCCGATCAGCACATCGACTTTCGCCTTCCTGCGCGCGCGCTTCAGCGCCCACGAGAAATATCCGTCGCGCCACTTGCCTGGCAGGAACGACACCTCGATGCGATGCGGCTCGATCAGCCGGCTTTCCGGCAGCGACGTATCGATCCTGCGCGCGAAGAACGGGAGCTTCTCCTTGTCGTCGAAGCCCGCGGCGGCGAACCCGCGCACGAGATCCATCGCGTAGCGTTCGAGGCCGCCGGAGTGCTTCAGCGCGTTCGCCGAAATGCCGATGCGCATCAGTAGACGATTTCGATCGCGCTGCCCGCGAATTCTCCGCGCAGCGCCGTGATGAGCTCGTCGGTCGGCTTGACGCGCCACGCGTCGCCGAGACGCACTTCGCCTTCGGCGTGCTCGCTGCGATAGACGATGCTCACGTTCAGCCCGTTCGGAATCGGCGCGGACTGGCGCGAGCGGCCATTTTCGCGCGCGGGCGCGGGCGGCGGTGCTTCGGCTTGCGCGCCCGCCGCATGCGCTTCGAGGACGCGGCGCAGACGCAGGGCGTCCGCGTTGCCGTTCATCTCGACCTTCACGGACTGCGCGTAGCGGCTGCGCGCCCGCTCGAGATCCATTGCGGTGTCGACCGTGAAACGGATGCCGCCCGTGAATGCATCGTTGCGCGCCTGGCCTTGCACGACGAGCAGCTCGTCTTCCTTGAACAGCGCCTTGTTGGCCTCGAACTGCTCGTTGAAGACGGTGACTTCGCACTGGCCGCTGCCGTCGTCCAGATTGACGATCAGCATCTTGCCGCGCTGGGTCATCTGCGTGCGCATGGCGGAAATCACGCCCGCGACGAGCTTGTCGCGCCCTTCCTTCAGCTCGCCGATCTTCTGGCGCACGAAGCGGCGAACTTCGCCCTTGTACGCGTCGAACAGATGGCCCGACAGATAGAAGCCGAGCGCGGTCTTCTCCTCCTGCAGGCGCTTCTTGTCCGACCACATGGCTTCATCGACGAGTTCGTGCCTTTGCAGCGGCGCGTCGCCCATGTCGAAGAGGCCGGCTTGCATCGCGTTCGCGGCGGCCTGATCGGCGGCTTCCATCGCCAGCGGCACGGACGCGAGCAGTTGCGCGCGGTTGGCGTGCAGCGTGTCGAACGCGCCGGCGCGGATCAGCGCTTCCACCGTGCGACGGTTCACGACACGCCGGTCGATGCGCTCGCAGAAATCGAAGAGATCGACGAACGGACCGTCTTCGCGCGCGCGCAGGATTTCCTCGATCGCGTTCTGCCCGCTGCCCTTCACCGCGCCGAGGCCATAACGAATGGTCTTCGAGCGCGTGCCGTCGGCTTCCGCGACCGGCTCGAAGCGATACGCCGACTGGTTGACATCCGGCGGCAGCACCTTCATGCCGTTCGCGACGCAGTCCTCGAAGAGGATCTTCACCTTGTCGGTGTCATCCATGGCGAGCGACATGTTGGCCGCCATGAATTCCGCCGGATGGTGCGCCTTCAGCCACGCCGTGTAGTACGCGAGCAGCGCATATGCCGCCGCGTGCGACTTGTTGAAGCCGTAGCCCGCGAACTTCTCCATCAGGTCGAAGATCTCGTCGGACTTCTCGCGCGTGAGGCCGTTCTTCGCCGCGCCCTCGGCGAAGATCTCGCGATGCTTGGCCATCTCCTCGGGCTTCTTCTTGCCCATCGCGCGGCGCAGCAGGTCCGCGCCGCCGAGCGAGTAGCCGCCGATGATCTGCGCCATCTGCATCACCTGCTCCTGATAGACCATGATGCCGTAGGTCTCTTTCAGGACGGGCTCGACGCGCGGGTCCGGATACTCGACGATCTCGCGCCCGTGCTTGCGCGCGCAGAAGCTCGGAATCAGGTCCATCGGGCCCGGACGATACAACGCAACGAGCGCGATGATATCCTCGAAGCGGTCCGGTTGCGCGTCCTTCAGCATGCCCTGCATGCCGCGGCTTTCCAGCTGGAACACGGCGACGGTGTTCGCCTTCTTGAGGATCGCGAACGAGGCCGGATCGTCGAGCGGCACTTGCGCGAGATTCCAGTCCTTCTTCGACGGATCGAGGCGGCGAATGTAACGCTCGGCCCAGTCGAGAATCGTGAGCGTGGTGAGGCCCAGAAAGTCGAACTTCACGAGACCGACGGCTTCCACGTCGTCCTTGTCGTACTGGCTGACGACGCCGCCGTCTTCGCCCTGCGTGTAGAGCGGGCAAAAGTCGGTGAGCTTGCCCGGCGCGATCAGCACGCCGCCCGCGTGCATGCCGACGTTGCGCGTCAGCCCTTCCACACGCTGGGCGAGCTCGAGCAGCTGGTGCACCTCGTCTTCGCTGTCGAAGCGCTCCTGCAGCGTCGGCTCTTCCTTCATCGCATCCGCGATGGTCACGTGCTTGCCGGGCTTGAACGGGATCAGCTTGGCGACGCCATCCGTGAACATGTAGCCGAGATCGAGCACGCGGCCGATGTCGCGCACCGCCGCCTTCGCGGCCATCGTGCCGAACGTGGCGATCTGCGAGACGGCGTCGGCGCCGTACTTGCCCTTCACGTACTGGATGACGCGGTCGCGCCCTTCCTGACAGAAGTCGATGTCGAAGTCGGGCATCGACACGCGTTCCGGATTCAGGAAGCGCTCGAACAGCAGGTTGTAGCGCAGCGGATCCAGATCGGTGATGCCGAGCGCGTAGGCGACGAGCGAGCCCGCGCCCGAGCCGCGCCCCGGACCGACCGGCACGCCATTGTTTTTCGCCCACATGATGAAGTCGGCGACGATCAGGAAGTAGCCCGGAAAGCCCATCTTGATGATGGTGTCGCACTCGAAGTCGAGGCGCTTGTAGTACGTCTCGCGCTGCGCGTCGCGCTCGGCTTCATCGGGATAGAGCTGCGCGAGGCGCACTTCGAGCCCTTCCTTCGACAGCTGCACGAGGTAGTCGTCGAGCGAGAGGCCATCGGGCGTCGGGAAGAGCGGCAGCTTCGGCTTGCCGAGTTCGAGCGTGAGATTGCAGCGCTTGGCGATTTCGACGGTATTCGCGAGCGCGGAAGGAATGTCCGCGAACAGCGCGCACATCTCGTCCTGCGTGCGGAAATACTGTTCCGTCGTGAAGCGCTTCTGACGGCGCGGATTCGCAAGGATGTCGCCTTCCGAAATGCACACGCGCGCTTCGTGCGCGGTGTAGTCGTCCGGCGTCATGAATTGCAGCGGATGCGTGGCGACCACCGGCAGCCTGAGCTTCGCGGCAAGCGCGACGGCTTCCTGAATGTAAGCCTGTTCGCCCGGCTGGCCCGCGCGCTGCAGTTCGATATAGAACGCGTTCGGAAAGAGCTTCGCCCAGCGCTCGGCATGCCGTTGCGCACTGGCCGCGTTCCCCGCCGCCAGCGCCATGCCGATGTCGCCCGTCTGCGCGCCGGACAGCGCGAGCAGACCCTGCGCCAACCCTTCTTCGAGCCATTCGAGCATCACCTCGGCGCGGCCGCGATACTGGTTCGTCAGCCACGCGCGGCTCAACAGCTCGCACAGGTTGAGATAGCCTTGCCCGTCGCGCACGAGCAGAAGAAGGCGCGAAGGCTTGTCGCGATCGTCGGGATTGGTGATCCAGATGTCGCAGCCGGCGATCGGCTTGACGCCCTTGCCGCGCGCTTCCTTGTAGAAGCGCACGAGGCCGAATGCGTTGCCGAGATCGGTGAGCGCGAGCGCGCCTTGTCCGTCTTGCGCGGCAGCCTTGACGACGTCGTCCAGCCGCACGATGCCGTCGGCGATCGAGAATTCGGAGTGGACGCGGAGATGAACGAAGCGGGGATCTGACATGGCGGTATTGTACATGCGGGCCATCGCGAAAACGGGCGACGCGCAGGCGTTGGCCGAACGGATAAGGCTCTGCGCGGCGCCCTCGATTGAGCGCGCGCAAGGACGGTCGACGCGCCGCGGAGATTCCGGCGAAGCGCGCGCCGTTTGCGGGATAATACGGCTTTTGCGCGGGCCGCATGTCCTCACCTCGTCCGCATTTTTTACCCGTTACAGCCGTATCCAGCGTCGTCCGATCATGAGCATTCTGAACCTCTCCGCCTATAAATTCGTCACCATCGAAGACGGCGCGGCCTGGCGGCCGCTCGTCACCGAACGCTGCAACGCGCTCGGCCTGAAGGGCACGATCCTGCTGGCGCCGGAGGGCATCAACCTGTTCATCGCCGGGCCGATTCCCGAGGCTCGCGAATTCATCGACTACCTTCGCACGGACGCGCTCTTCGGCCGCCGCTTCGCCGATCTGCAGTTCAAGGAAAGCCTCTCCGAAAAACAGCCGTTCCGCCGCATGCTGGTGAAGCTCAAGCGCGAAATCATCACGATGAAAAAGCCCGCGATCAAGCCGGAGCTCGGCCGCGCGCCTTTCGTCGACGCGCCCACGCTGAAGGCCTGGCTCGACCGCGGCCACGACGACGAAGGCCGCCCGGTCGTGATGCTCGACACGCGTAACGCGTTCGAAGTCGACGTCGGCACCTTCGAGAACGCGCTCGATTACCGCATCACGAAATTCAGCGAGTTTCCGGAAGTAATCGAGAAGAATCGCGCGGACCTGGAAGGCAAGACGGTCGTGTCGTTCTGCACCGGCGGCATTCGCTGCGAGAAGGCCGCGATCCATATGAAGGACGTCGGCATCAAGCACGTTTATCAGCTCGAAGGCGGCATCCTCAAGTACTTCGAGGAAGTGGGCGGCGCGCATTACACGGGCGAATGCTTCGTGTTCGACTACCGTACGGCGCTCGATCCGGACCTGCAGCCGACTGCGACCTCGCAATGCTTCGGATGCCGCGCCGTGGTGTCGGTCGAGGATCAGAAGTCGCCGTTCTACAGGCCGGGCGAGACGTGCCCCGCCTGCCACCCGGACGCCAAGGTCGGCCAGGCGGCATAAGCACGCATCGATGACCTATCGCGGCCGCTTCGCGCCCTCGCCCACCGGCCCGCTGCACGCGGGATCGCTCGTCAGCGCGCTCGCGAGTTTTCTCGATGCGCGCGCGCATCGCGGCGGCTGGATCGTGCGCATCGAGGATGTCGACACCCCGCGCACCGTCGCCGGCGCCGCCGATGAAATCCTCGCGACGCTCGCGCACTTCGGCATGCATTCTGACGAGCCGCCGGTCTGGCAAAGCGAGCGCGGCGATGCATATCAGGCCGCGTTCGAACGTCTGCAGGCCACGGGCCTCATCTATCCGTGCGGCTGCACGCGGCGCGAGATCGCGGATTCGCTCGTGCACGCGCATGCGCGTCATGCGACGCTCGCGTATCCGGGCACCTGCCGCAACGGCCTGAACGGCAAGCCCGCGCGCGCGTGGCGGCTGCGCGTACCGGAAGGCGATGCGGCTCGCATCACCTTCGTGGATCGCTGGCAGGGAACGCAGACGCAGGATCTCGCAACGGAAGTCGGCGATTTCGCGCTGAAGCGCGCCGACGGCTTGTGGGCGTACCAACTCGCGGTGGTCGTCGACGATGCCGACGCCGGCATCACGCACGTCGTGCGCGGCGCCGATCTGCTCGATTCGACCGCGCGGCAAGTCTATCTGCAGCAGTGCCTCGGTGCGCCGACGCCGGCCTATCTGCATGTGCCGGTCGTCAACAGCGAGGCGGGGGAAAAACTGAGCAAGCAGACGGGCGCGGCCCCGCTCGACCGTCACGCGCCGCTCGATGCGCTCGCTCAGGCCGCGCGGCATCTCGGCATCGACGTGCCGGCCGATTCGCTCGATACCTTCTACAGCGCCGCAACGGCCGAATGGGCGAAGCGCTTCGGGCGCTAGATTCGTCGCCCGGACGCAAAAAAGGCAGCCACGCGGGCTGCCTCTTTCGATTCGACCAATAGCGGAATCAGGACGACTTGCGCGGCATGCCCAGGCCGCCGAGCAACGCCGCGAGCGGCTGCTTGGGCGCGCTCTTGCGCTCCGGCTCGACCGCTTCCTCCTGATGACGCTTCATCGCCGACGGCGACGGCTCGTAAGGCTTCAGGAAAAACTCGTCGATCGGCTGCTGCCGGCCGCGCGGACGCTCGTGTGCGCCCGCCGCGCGGCGGCGCGAACCGGCATCGTCGCGCGACGGATGACGGTGCTCGGCGCGCTCGGGACGGCCGAAGCGCTCCTCGCGGCGCGGTGCCGAACCGTCGCGGCGCGCGCGCGTCGCGACTTCGAGCTGCTCGACTTCGAGCGGACGCTTGATCAGCTTCTCGATGTCGGCCAGCTGCTTGCGCTCGTTCGCGCTGCACAGCGACAGCGCGTCGCCCGATGCGCCCGCGCGACCGGTGCGGCCGATGCGGTGCACGTAATCCTCGGCGTTGAACGGCAGGTCGAAGTTGATCACGGCGGGCAGCTCGGCGATGTCGAGACCGCGCGCGGCGACGTCGGTGGCGACGAGCGCCTCAATCTCGCCGCGCTTGAACGCGTCGAGCGCCTGCATGCGCTCGCTCTGCGAGCGGTCGCCGTGAATCGCCGTGGCCACGATGCCGTCGCGCTCCAGCACGCGCGCCAGCCGGCTCGCGCCGATCTTGCTGTTGCAGAACACGATCACCTGCTTGAGTTCGCGATCCCGGATCAGCTGCGCGACCGCGCCGGATTTGTCGCTCTCGTGCACCTCGTAGACGATCTGCCGAACATTCGTCGCGGTCGAATTGCTGCGCGCGACTTCGATCGTCTGCGGATTGCGCAGGTACGTCGCCGCGAGCTTCTTGATTTCGGGCGAGAACGTCGCCGAGAAAAGCAGCGTCTGGCGCTCCTTGGGCAGCAGATTCAGGATGCGCTGCAGATCCGGCAGAAAGCCCATGTCCAGCATGCGGTCGGCTTCGTCGAGCACGAGCATCTGCACCTGGCCCAGGTTGACCGTCTTCTGCTGGACGTGATCGAGCAGGCGCCCGGGCGTCGCGATCAGGATTTCCACGCCGCGGCGCAGCGCCTCGGATTGCGGATTCATGTCGACGCCGCCGAACACCACCGTGCTGCGCAGCGGCGTGTGCTTCGAGTAGGTCTGCACGTTGGCCGCGACCTGGTCGGCGAGTTCGCGCGTCGGCGTGAGCATCAGCGCGCGCACCGGATGGCGCGCCGGCGAGGCGCTCGTGCTGGCCATCGGCAGAAGGCGCTGGATGATCGGCAGCGAGAAGCTGGCGGTCTTGCCGGTGCCGGTCTGCGCGGCGCCCATCACGTCGCGGCCCGACAGGACGACGGGAATCGCCTGCGCCTGGATCGGCGTGGGCGTCGTGTAGCCGGACTCGCGCACCGCTTTCAGGATGTCGGCGGACAAACCGAACTGGTCGAACGTAGGCGCGGCGGCCTGTGCGGTGGACGTGTTCGTGGCGACGGAATCGGACATGGTGGCTATATGGCTATCGCTAAAGTTCCGCTGGATGCGGCGCGCGCAAGTGACCGGTCGAGTCGCGGTCGGGTCGTTCGGTCGATCTGGCGCGACCGGTCGCTTACGCGGATATGTTTCGTTGCGCTCGCGGCGCGTCAGTTGCGCGCGGGCGCGTGGTGCGGGCATTACGGCTCATTCGGCGAGCCCGGCTGCCCCGTTTCGGGCGCCGCCCGTGTTTCGGCTCGCGATCTGGCGTTCCGATGGAACACAGTTTCGATGACGTTTTCAAGGCAAGCGGCATCGCTCGTTTCTGGTCAAGCGGCTCGCACTGCTGGCAGATGCGCCGCTTGCGCCGGCATCGAACGGCGCTGCCGCACATTCGTTTTCTCTCCGGCCGCGAATGTCGAGGCCGTAAAGCCGCACATTGTAGCACCGCGCGCCGAACCACTCCGGCGGCGCGCAAGCACGATCCGGCGGACTCCGGCATGCGGCGCGCGCGCCTACTTCTTGCGCGCCTCGCAATCGGCGAGCAGCGGCGGGGAATCCTTCGCGGCCATCTCGTCGTAGAGATTGGCTTGCGGGCCCTTGGTCCACCACGTGTATTGATCGGCGACGTATTTCGCGCCCGATCCCGCGATCACGTTCACGAACAGCAGCTTGCGCCCGTCGACGGTCAGCGCCGCGAAGCTCTGATGGTTGCGCGTATTCGTGTACTGGACGCTGACGCTCTTGTTGTCCTTGCAGTCGTAGCGCGTCGTTTGCGTCGATGCGGTCTGGATCTGCGGCACGGTGAGCGGCATCGCGAGCGCCGTCTGGGCCAGCGGCGCGAGGATGCATGCGAGAAGTTTCTTCATCGTTCGGCTCGCGATTCGTTGAATGTCGATGCGAAAAAAGGCCGCTTCCGATCGCGCGGGATCGGTCAGGGATCGATCACGTCCGCGCACGCATCGGTCGGCGCGGCCGCGACATGTCCGACCACCGGCACGATCTTCAGCCCCGCCGACGCGATCCGGCACGGCGCCGCCGCGAGCCCGCAGCCCGAGAGGCCCAGGGAAGCCGCGAAGAGCGCGGCCAGCACTTTCCATTTCACTTGTCCGCTCCCGCCGGCGCAGCCGCGCCGGTCACCTGGCCGAAACCGGCCTGACCTTCGACGCGGCGAGCTTCGCGCGCTCGCGCGCCTCGTTCGTGTCGGCGCCCGTCGCCAGCGCGACGCCCATGCGGCGCTTCACGAAGCTCTCCGGCTTGCCGAAGAGCCGTAGATCCGCGCCGGGCACGGCGAGCGCTTCCGCCACGCCCTCGAACGCGATGCCCGCCTCGTCCAGCCCGCCGTAAATCACGGCGGATGCGCCCGGCGCGCGCAGCGCGGTATCCACGGGCAGGCCGAGGATCGCGCGAGCGTGCAGCTCGAACTCGGAGAACCGCTGCGTGGCGAGCGTGACGAGGCCGGTGTCATGCGGACGCGGGCTCACTTCCGAGAACCAGACATCGTCGCCGCGCACGAAGAGCTCGACGCCGAAGAGCCCGCGGCCGCCGAGCGCCGTCGTCACCTTGGCGGCGACTTCGCGCGCCTTCTCGAGCGCGGCGGGGCTCATCGCCTGCGGCTGCCACGATTCGACGTAATCGCCCGCCACCTGAACGTGACCGATCGGCTCGCAGAAACAAGTGTGCGTCTCGCCGCTCGCCGGGTCCGCCGCGCGCACGGTGAGCTGCGTGATCTCGTATTCGAAGTCGATGAATCCCTCGACGATCACACGCCCGTGATTCACGCGGCCGCCGGCCATCGCGTAATTCCAGGCGGGCTCGATGTCGGCGTCGCGCTTCAGTACCGACTGCCCCTTCCCCGACGAGGACATCACCGGTTTCACCACGCACGGAAAGCCGATCTTCGCCACCGCCGCCTTCATTTCGTCGAGCGAATTCGCAAACGCGTAGGGCGAGGTCGGCAGGCCGAGCGTCTCGGCGGCAAGGCGACGGATGCCTTCGCGGTTCATCGTGAGCTGCGTGGCGCGCGCCGTCGGGATGACGGTCGCAAGCCCGGCCGCTTCGATATCGGCGAGCGCGTCGGTGGCGATCGCCTCGATTTCCGGCACGATCAGGTGCGGCTGCTCCTTTTCGACGAGCGCGCGCAGCGCGGCGGCGTCGGTCATGTCGATCACGTGCGCGCGATGCGCGACCTGATGCCCCGGCGCGTTCGCATAGCGATCGACGGCGATCACTTCGACGCCCAGGCGCTGCAACGCGATGATCACTTCCTTGCCGAGCTCGCCCGCCCCCAGCAGCATGACGCGCGTGGCGTGCGCGGATAGCGGCGTGCCGATGCGCGCGGTGAGCGCGTTCGCGGCTTTCGGACCGGTGGCGCCGGCGCGGAGTGGATCGGTTTGCATGCGTGCTCCAGGAATGAATCGGTGACGAGGCGGAATCTGCGGAATTGCGCGCGATGTTAACACGCAGCGCCAGCCGCAACAGCCCTGCCGTCTGGCCTATCGACACGCTCGACAAGCTCGTCACAAGCGGTATTGACACGCGATTGCATGGCAGAATTCCCGGCGGCGGTTCGTCGTCGGAATCAGGCTCGGCGAGGCTCGGCGAGGCTCGGTGCAAGCCGGCCGATCATTTTGTTGCATCTCGGCGCTGGACAAATCGTAGGACGAGTGCGATACGCTTACGGTTTCGCCAGCTTCAGGATCATCGATGCCCACGCACTTCCCCCGCGCAATCTCTTCGCGCTCATCGTCACTTTTCCTGTCGCGCCGCGGGCAGACGCTTTCACGGGTGGCCCGCGCGAGCGCCGGCGCCTGCGCGGCGCTGGTGGCAGCGAGCCTCGTCGCCGGCTGCGCGATGCCCAGGCACCCCGACGCGAGCGCGCCGCCCACCGATCCCTACAATCCTGCCGCGACCCAGCTGCTCGACGACACGCAGTGGGAACTCGCGAGCTGGACCGACGCGAACGGTCGGGCGCGCGCCATTCCGCACGGCGCTCAGGACGGCGGCCAGCCGATCACGCTCGAGTTCTCGACTGCAACCGGCCATCGCAGGGCGAGCGGGTTTTCGGGCTGCAACCGCTTCACGGGCGCATACGACCTGAAGGACGGCAAGCTCACGTTCGGACCGCTCGCCGGCACGCGCATGGCGTGCGTGGCCGGCGCGGGCGCCGCGCTGGAGAAGCCGTATCTCGACGCGCTCGCGCATGTCGCGAAAAGCGGCGTGCAGATGAATCCTCCGCAAACCCTGCAACTGACGCTCGACGACGGTCAGGTGCTCACTTTCGCGCCTCACGCCAAGTGAACGCGGCGCGCTTCGACCGCATGTGTTGCGTACTTGCGGCATGCGCGTCGGGCATGCGCGCCACCCGTTAAACTGCTCGGTCGAACAGCCCGGCCGTCAGGCGAGACCGGCGCGGCCGGGCGGCAGTCTCTCTGTTTCACCCAACATCGATTCATTCTCAGGCATGCACATGGTAGTTCTCGGCTGGTTCGGTGCATCGGTCGTCTGGTTCGGCCCTCTGCTCTGGCGCGTCGTCAAGATGGCGCTGCCGGGCGGCGGCGGGCTGCGCGGCCCCGGCACGATCCGCCTCTGGCTCGGCTTTCTGGCCGTGCTGCTCGCGAGCAGCACGCTCGAAGGCACACTCGCGGGCGCGCTCGAAGCGCAGGCGAACGTCAATCGCGGCGGGCGCGCGCTCGCCGCGGGCTTGAGCGGGCTCGCGCATCCGTTCGGCGCGGGCGCGATCGCCGCGCTCGTGCTCGCGTTTTTTCTGCCCTGGCTCATCGAATTCAGCTGGCGTTCCGTTCTCGCCTGGGCCGACGAGGCGTTCGGCTTCGGACTGCCGCAAAGCTGGATCACGCCGCGCGAGCGCGAGGCCGAGCCCCGGCCGGCGAGAGCGAGTCGCGAGAAGTCTCGCGACAAGTCGGTCGGCTGGTTCGAGCGCCGCGCCCGCGCGCGCGCCGCGCGCGATTCGCAGGAGCGCGGCCTGCGCTCCGAGCGCTTCGACACGCCGCCCTCGCGCACGACGCCCGATGAGCCGACGCTCGGTCTTCCGACGGGCAATCGAGGCAGTCGCTATCAGCGTCCGACCGTGTGGCGTCCTCCCGCGGTGAGCAAGGGCGCGGCGAATCGCGGTGCGGGTGCGGCCGGAACGGCTGCCGGCGATCCTCACGCGCGGCGCCCCGCCTTCGAAGCGGCCGGCGTCTCGCATCGGCCCACGCGGACGGAGCCGATCGCGCCCGCCGACTGGCTGAAGCCGGCGTCGAACCGTGACGCGCACCTGCAGTATCCGCCGCGCCAGGCGTCGGCGTTCGCGCCTTCGGGGTCGGGTTTGCGCGCGTCGATCGCCGTCGATAAGCCGATCGGCCAGAAGCCTTCCGTCACGAATGCGGGAATGGACCGGCCGCGCGGTGCGGTGGCGTCGATGCCGGCGCAGCGGGCGTCGAGCGCTTCCGCGTCCGTGGCCTCCGCGGCGGCGGGCATGGATGCCGCGCGCAGGCCGTCCGTGGCGCAGATGCAGCCGGGCGGCGAGCTCAGGCGTCCTCCGTCACGCCCGGGCGCGAGCGCCGCGACGCGCGAGTTCGCGGCGCCGCCGCTCGCCACGCCCGCGTTCTCGCGGCCGCCCACGCCGCTCGGACCGCCGGCGCCGCCGCCCGCGCCCGAATCGATTCAGGCGACGTTGCGTTCCATCGAGGAGAAGACCGCGCTGTGGACTTCGCTGGCCGGCGCGAGTCTCGCTCGCGGGCATGAGGCGATGGCGAGAGCCGGACATCCGGATATCGACGGAGCAACGCTCGATCAGCCGGATGCGGAGCCGCTCGAAGCCGCGTTCTCCGCTCCGACGGTGGCCGAAGCGAGCGTCGCCGAAGCGCCCGGGGCGCCCGAAGTCGCCTCGACGCCCGTGGTAACGCCCGCAATCGCGCAGGAATCTGTCGAACGCGTCGAAACGCCGCTGATCGACGCGCATGCGATCGCCCCCGCGCTCGTCGAGCCGCCGCCGCTCTTCGACATGCGCCCGCTCGAGCCGCCGGCATCGGACATCGCGGCCGCAACGACGCATGGCACCACATCGACCGACGCGCCAATGCCGCCGCCAGGCGCCTTCAGCACGCGCCCAGGAGCCGACTTCATCGAACGCCCGGCGCACACACCCGCACCCGCCTCATCCGTCGCCGCGCGAACGTCGCCGGTCGCGATGCCTGCCGAGCCGCCGATGCCCGGCGCCGGCGAGACCGCGACTTCCACGTCAGCGCATGAAACGGACTATCGCGATCTCGCGCAGACTCCGCCGTGGCTGGACACCCCCGCGCCGCAAGAAGACTGGCACGAGCCCCCTGCCCCGCCGCTTCTGCGCGTGATCGACGAGCCGCCCGCCGCGCAGGCGAAGCAGCAGACCGAACCGGAAGCGCAAGCGGAAATCGAAGAGGAAGAGGAACGCGACCTCACCGGGCGTCAGGTCGCAGGCGACGAGTTCGCTTCGTCATCGAACATCGTGCGCTTCCCCGTTGCGACGGCTGCCGCGACGACACCGGCCGCGCCGCCGCCCGTCGTCGCTCCGGCAAGCGGCACGACGCCCGCCCCGTCCGAAACGCGGTCGTCCGTGCGCGGCTTCACGCCCACCGAGTTCGAATTCCACGCGCCGCACGCGTCCGCGATCGAACTGCCGACGCTCGATCTGCTCGAGCCCGCTTCCGGCGAAACCGAACCGGTTTCCGAGGAACGCCTGAACGAAACGGGCCAGCTGATCGAGCAGCGCCTGCAGGAATTCAAGGTGCCGGTGACCGTCGTCGGCGCGTCGGCCGGGCCGGTCATCACGCGCTTCGAGGTCGAGCCGGCGCTCGGCGTGCGCGGCAGCCAGATCGTCGGCCTGATGAAGGATCTGTCGCGCGGTCTCGGCCTCACCTCGATCCGCGTCGTCGAGACGATTCCCGGCAAGACCTGCATGGGCCTCGAGTTGCCCAATCAGAAGCGCCAGATGATCCGCCTCTCGGAAATTCTCGAGGACGAGGTCTATCGCGCGTCGAAGTCGAATCTGACGATCGCGATGGGCAAGGACATCGTCGGCAATCCGGTCGTGACGGATCTCGCGAAGGCGCCGCACATGCTGGTCGCGGGCACGACGGGCTCGGGCAAGTCGGTCGCCATCAACGCGATGATCCTGTCGCTGCTCTACAAGGCGAAGCCCGAGGACGTGCGCCTCATCATGATCGACCCGAAGATGCTGGAGCTTTCCGTCTACGAAGGCATTCCGCATCTGCTCGCGCCGGTCGTGACCGACATGAAGCTCGCGTCGAACGCGCTCAACTGGTGCGTCGGCGAAATGGAGAAGCGCTACCGGCTGATGTCGGCGGTCGGCGTGCGCAACCTGCAGGGCTTCAACCAGAAGATCCGCAACATGGAAGCCGCGGGCAAGAAGCTCACGAACCCGTTCTCGCTCACGCCCGACGCGCCCGAGCCGCTGTCGACGCTGCCGCTCATCGTCGTGATCATCGACGAGCTGGCGGACCTGATGATGGTCGCGGGCAAGCAGATCGAGCAGCTGATCGCGCGTCTCGCGCAGAAGGCGCGCGCGGCCGGCATTCATCTGATTCTCGCGACGCAGCGCCCGTCGGTGGACGTCATCACCGGACTCATCAAGGCGAACATTCCGACGCGCGTGGCGTTCCAGGTGTCGTCGAAGATCGATTCGCGCACGATTCTCGACCAGATGGGCGCGGAATCGCTGCTCGGCGCGGGCGACATGCTGTTCCTGCCGCCGGGAACCGGCTACCCGCAGCGCGTGCACGGCGCGTTCGTCGCGGACGACGAAGTGCATCGCGTGGTCGAGTATCTGAAGCAGTTCGGCGAGCCGGAGTACGAGGAAGGCATTCTCTCCGGGCCGACGTCCGAAGGCGGCGCGACGCAGGACCTGTTCGGCGATGCGCCCGATGCCGAAGCCGATCCGCTCTACGACGAAGCCGTGGCCTTCGTCGTGCGCACGCGGCGCGCGTCGATTTCTTCGGTGCAGCGGCAATTGCGCATCGGCTACAACCGCGCGGCGCGCCTCGTCGAGCAGATGGAAACCGCTGGCCTCGTCTCGTCGATGAGCACCAACGGCAACCGCGAAGTGCTCGCGCCGCCGGGACCGGCCGAGTAACGCGCTAACAGCGGTCTTACCAGAGCCGCAAACGCCGCAAGAGAAAGATCGTGATGGCGGCGCATCCCGCCATCACGCCGACCACGATCCAGAACGAAACCGGATCCTTCGTGCCCGGCAAGCCGGCGACGTTCATGCCGAAGATGCCCGTCACGAGCGTGGCGGGCAGCAGCAATGCGGACATGATCGCGAGCCACAGCAGCTTGCGGTTGATGTCCTCCGAGAGTGCCGCGGCAATTTCGTCCTGCAACAGCTTCGCGCGCTCGTAGAGCCCTTCCAGTCCGCCGCCCAGGCCGTTGAGCACCTGAATCGCCTGCACGAGCGCTTCCATCGAGCGCGGCTCGGCCCATTCGAGCTTGCGCAATACGAGCTGCGTCAGCGCGTTGCGCTCGGGATCGATGAAGCGCTTCACTTCCACGATGCGCCGCCGCACGTCGCCCAGCAACGCGCGGCACTTCGAGTGGCCGCCCTCCAGCACGCTTTCCTCGACGTCGTCGAGCGCGTCGCCGATTTCGTCGATGCGGTTCGCGAAGGTGTCGTTCAGCGCGCGGATGAGCCCCGCGAACAGATCGACGGTGTCGCGGAACATCGCGCCTTCGAGCACCGCGTGACGCAGCCGGTCGGTCGATTGCAGCGGCCGCGCGCGCACGGTGATCATGCGGTGCTTGTCGACGTAAAAGCGCAGCGCGCCGGTCGCGCGGTTCGCCTCGCGCGCGTCGGGCGCGTCGGTGTCGGGCGTCTTCGCGACGAGTTCGAGATCCGCGACCACGCCGTATACGAAGTTCGACCCGATATGCACGCGCGGACGCTTGTCCTCGCCGTTCAGGAACTCGCGCGCGACATCGGGCATCGACGTGACGCCTTCGAGCCAGCCTTCGACGGTGTCGTCGTTCGCGGAGAGATGCAGCCAGGTCGGCCCCTCGCCCGCGACGGATTCCCGCGCCTCGTCCCACGACAGCCGCAGCGCCTGGCCGCCCGAGAAGCGAAACGCGCTGATGAAACCCGGCGGCGCCGATTCGTCGCGCCCGGGCGAGGCTTGCTCACGCGATTCGAAAATATGAGTCGTGTTCAATCTTGCTTTCCCTGCTAGTGCCTTTCGATTTCCCCGGCCCACCTTTCAGTCGAACGCGAACGAAAAGGCGGGCCGGAGATGCATCGTACTAGAACTCGTAGCGCCCCCAGAAGAACGCGACATCGCCCTTGTTGATGCCCGGTATGCGCGGAATGAACGTCGCCATGGCCGATGCGCGCCGATAGCGCACCGAGCCGATCGGCAAGGCGAGCGGCAGCGGGAGATAGTGCGCCACGTCGCTGCGCGCCGTGAAGCCGGCGAAGTACCCGCCGCCGAGCGACAGCCCGCCGAGCACCGGCTTCGTGTACCACTGCCGCGCATAGCCGCCGATCGGCTGGATGTTCTTGTGGGAATCGAGAAATGCGAACGCGAACAGGATGTCCTGATTGCCGTTCATGTCGGTCCAGTGCTTGCCCGCGCCCCCGCCCCACGAATTCGCGTTGAGACTGCCCGGGTCGTCGTAGCCATCGATATGCCAGCCATAGCCCGTCAGGTAGAGATCCCAGGTGCCGTCGCGCGCGACGCGCATCACGCGCTCGCACGCCGACGACAGCCAGTCCTGCTTGTAATCGCATCGGCCGTCGCTTGCGCGGGCGGCAAACGGCGCGCACGCCATCCAGACGGCGAGCGCCTTGACCAGTGTTTTTTTCATTGTCATCGGACCGCGTATCGCTGGGTGAATCGCGGCGTCCGGGCCGCCGCTTCAGGTCGCCCCGACGGTCAGGTCATGAAGGCGAGACGAACTTGAAATCGACCGGCGAGCCGATCGACAGACGCTTCGGGTCCGACGCGAGTTCGCCCGTCGCCGGATCGCGGCGGAAGAAATACGCGCTGTCGCTCTCCTGATTGCCGACGACGAGCCACCGCCCGCTCGGATCGATGGCGAACTCGCGCGGCGTCTTGCCGAGCGTCGGATAGCGTTTGAGCAATTTCAGATGACCGTTGCGCGGATCGACGGCAAACGCGACGAGCTCGTTCGCATCGCCGCGGTTGGTGGCGTAGAGAAAGCGTCCGTCCGGCGAGAGATGCAGCGCGCCGCCACCGATCTTGCCTTTGAAGCCCGGCGCGATCATCGATACGGTCTGGACTTGCGTGAGCTGGCCGTCGTGATAGTCGAACACGAGCACCGACGCGTTCAGCTCGGTCGTGAGATAGGCGTGCTTGCCGCTCTCGTCGAAGATCAGATGACGCGGGCCCGAGCCCGCCTTGATGGGCGTGTAGCGCCGTTCCGTCGGACCGAACAGGCCGCGGCTGCTCGCCGACGGATCGGGCGTGTAGCGGTAGGCGAACACCTTGTCGACGCCGAGATCCTGCGCGAAGAGATAGCGGCCGTCGGGCGAGAACACGGTCGAGTGCACGTGCGAGTTGTCCTGCCGCCCTTTCACAGGTCCGCCGCCCTCGTGATGCACCGTCAGCACCGACGTGCCGACGTGGCCGTCGGCGGCGAGCGGAAACACCGCGAAGCTGCCGCCAGGATTGGCGGCGACTGAATAGTTGGCGGTGAGCAGATATTTGCCGTCGGGTGAGATCGCGAGATAGCACGGATCGTTGCCATCGGACGAAACGCGATTGAGGAAGCTCAACTGGCCGCTCGCGCGATCGAAGCGAAACGCGCTCACGCCGCCGCGCTGCGAGGCCGGGCCGTTGTCGCCGGGCAATTCGTTCACGGCGTACACGTAATTCCGGTCGCGGCTCACGACGAGATACGAAGGATTCACCGTCTGCGCGGAAGCGATGCGGGACAACTCGCCGTTGCCGGCATCGAAACGATAGACGTAGATGCCCTCGCTCTTGCCGACGCCCGTGTAGGTGCCGATGAGCAGATCGTAGACTTCGCCGCCCGCCGCGCCGACGGTGGCGGCCCCGCTCGCCGCATCAGGCGCGCCCGGCGTCTGCGCGAAGGCTTGCGCCGCCGCGAGCGACAGTATCAGCGCGAAGCCCTTCGCCCAGACGGCCGGCCTGAAATGCGTCAGGCGCACGTCTTGCGAGTTGGTTGTGGATGCAGATGCGGATGCGCGCGTATTGGCGCCGCAGGAATGGCTCGGATGCATGAAACCTCCTCATCGTCTCTTTGCTGGCTTGTTATTTCAAGGGCAACGCGCAAATCGGCAGATATCGCGCGGCCAACGACGTGCGGGAGCAAATTCCGCTCCAAAGTCATGGAGTGCGCCGTCGCGAACGACGGGCCGCATTCAAGATACACCACGCGCGACAGGCCAACCGACCCGATTCGAACCAACAACAGGAGTTGCCGCCATGACCATTCATTTAAGTCTCGGCCCGCTGGTCTCGCTGATCGCCGGGATCCTCATTCTGATCATGCCGCGGCTCTTGAACTTCATCGTCGCGATCTATCTGATCGTGATCGGGCTGATCGGGCTGTTCGGCATGGGCTCGATGCATTTCTGACGGCGCCTTAACCGGCCGCGCCGAGCGCGCCTTGCGTTGTGACGCCGATTCGCGCTCGCGGTTCCGCCGCCGCGCGGGGACGCCGACGCGCGAACGCCCGCGCACGGGTTGCCCCGTGCGCGTGAGCAAAGCGTCACGAAAGCAGAACAGACGAACGCGCCGACGCGCCGCGCTTCGTACCGGGCTGAATCAGCCGTTGGCGAGTTGGTCGAGACGCAGGCGCCCCTGCAGCGACAACGCGCCGACACAGACGCCGCTCACGCCAAAGGTATAGCGGCTGAAGCAGCCGCGCTCCGTGAGGAAGGCCGCGGCGGTTTCCATCGCGTTGCGCGACAGGCCGAGATGCCGGTGATCGAGCACGAGGAGTGGTTCGGCGTCGCCCAAGCGGCTGGCGGCGGAAAGAATGGCGATGCAATCGGCTTTCGACGGATAGAGCATGGGTTCCGTTCCTCGAAAACGCTACGAAATCAACCTGGTGAACCGGTCTGGACGAACCGCGAGACCGGGATGCGCACGACGGCCTGAAGACACTGCATGACCGGCGTCACAAGCCCGGTCGAACCATGCATGAAGGGCACGTGAAAGACACATGAGGTGCAATGCCTGAGGGATCGGCGTCGACGCCTTTCACGAAGCTTCATTCTAAACATCAGTCGAATGTTTTTCCAACGGCGTGAGCGGCGCTTCGTTAGCACCTATCCGTCAACGGGGCGCGGCATGTCGCCGCACCCGGAGGTTGTGCGATGCGATCACGCACGGCCCGCTTTTCTGCTTGCATCGAACGATTGCGGCAGAATGCGGCCAGAAGGCATGCATGGCGTCCGTGTTCGTCGACATGACGCCGCGCTTCGCCCGGGACGTGCTTCGTCCCGAATCTTTTGCTCAACCCGCGACGCGCAAGCGCATTCGGCCCGCGTCGCCGCAAGCAGGAAGATGTCCGCTCATGCCAGCACCGATTGAAGACTATGCGATGGTCGGCGACGGCCACACCGCAGCCCTCATTTCACGCGACGGCTCCGTCGATTGGCTCTGTTGGCCGCGCTTCGACTCCGGCGCGTGCTTCGCCGCGCTGCTCGGCACGGCCGAGCACGGCCGATGGCTGATCACGCCCGCGCTGCCCGACGGCGAGGCGCCCGTCATCACGCGCCGCTACCGCGAGGACACGCTGGTTCTCGAGACCGATTTCGAAACGCCGCAGGGCGCGGTCACCATCGTCGACTTCATGCCCTTGCGCAACGGTCATTCGGAGCTCGTGCGCATCGTGGTCGGACGGCGCGGCACCGTGCGCATGAAGATGGAGCTCGTGCTGCGCTTCGATTACGGCTCCATCGTGCCCTGGGTCAGCCGCCTGCCCGACGACAGCGGCATTCGCGCCATCGCCGGACCGGACCTCGCGGTGCTGCGCACGCCCGTCGAACTCGTCGGCGAAAACATGCATACGACCGCGTGCTTCGATGTCGGCGCGGGCGAACGCGTGCCCTTCTCGCTGTGCTATTCGCAGTCGCATCTGCGCCTGCCGCCCGCGCACGATCCGCATACGCAGCTCGCGCGCGCGGAGAACCACTGGCGCGAATGGTCCGGCCAGAGCGAGCTCAAGGGTCGCTGGGCGCCGGCCATCCGCCGCTCGCTCATCACGCTGAAGGCGCTCGCCTACGAACCGACCGGCGGCATCGTCGCGGCCCCGACGACTTCGCTTCCCGAGCAGCTCGGCGGCACCCGCAACTGGGACTACCGCTACTGCTGGCTGCGCGACGCGACCATCACCCTGCTCGCGATGATGCGCGGCGGCTACTACGACGAAGCCCGCGCATGGCGCGCGTGGCTGGGTCGCGTGATGGCGGGTTCGCCCTCGCAGATCCAGATCATGTACGGCATCGCGGGCGAGCGACGCCTGCCCGAATGGGAGATTCCGTGGCTGCCCGGGTACGAGGGCGCGTCGCCCGTGCGCATCGGCAACGGCGCGGTCGATCAGTTGCAGCTCGATGTCTACGGCGAAGTGATGAACGCGCTGCACCTCGCGCGCGTCGGCGGCCTGCAGAGCGACGAGACGGCCTGGTCGATCCAGTGCGCGATGCTGCAGCACCTGGACACGATCTGGAAAGAACCCGACGAAGGCATCTGGGAAGTGCGCGGCGGACGGCAGCACTTCACGTTTTCGAAGGTGATGGCCTGGGTCGCCTACGACCGCGCGATCAAATCGGCGGAAAACTTCGAACTGCCCGGCCCGGTCGACCATTGGCGCGAAATGCGCGCGCGCATCCGCGCCGAAGTGCTGAAGAAGAGCTGGAACGCGAAGCTCAACTCCTTCACGCAGGCCTACGGCAGCGACGCACTCGACGCGAGCCTCCTGCTCATCCCGTTGCTCGGATTTCTGCCGCCAAAAGATCCGCGAGTGACCGGAACCGTACATGCGATCGAGACGAAACTGACGCATGATGGCCTCGTGAAGCGCTATCACACCGCCGAGGTCGCCGATGGACTGCCGCCCGGCGAAGGCACGTTTCTGGCTTGTAGCTTCTGGCTGGTCGACAACCTGGCGCTGCAGGGCCGGATCGACGAAGCGCACCAGATGTTCGAGCGCCTCGTCGGCCTCGCGAACGATGTCGGCCTGCTCGCGGAGGAATACGACACGGTGGCGAAGCGCATGGTGGGAAATTTTCCGCAGGCATTCACTCATGTGGCGCTCGTCCATACGGGCATGAACCTGATGCGTCACGAAGAGGAGATGGCGAAGGCGACCGGCCAGCCGTCGGGCGCCGAAAGCCCGGACGACGCGGAAGCGCAGGCCGAGATCGACGCCGCCGCAGGAAAGTCTTAAATGACTGTTTTGCTTGGCGAAATTGCCGTTTTCCGGGTAAAATTGCTGCAATGCACAATTGGTAGCTTATTCGATACGCTGTTTATGTGTTGTTTATAAGCCGGTAATTTCGACCGATCTGTTGAATTGAACGTTTAATGCGCGGAAAATCCGGCCTCGACTCAAGGTTCGTCACTGAGAGTCGGCAAGTGCGCAGAAGACTCGTGCAGAAAGCAAGAACAAGCAAGAAAGACAGTGCCCCGGCAGTGCGGCGACAGCCCGCCGAGCCGCCGGGGGTCATCGAGTACCGTTGAGTTCATCGCCGGATGCTTTCCTTGCCGGGATCAACGGGCGTACCGGTTCCAACCGGAGTTACTGGGGCAACCATGCTCTATCAAATCCACGAAATTCAGCGAGCCATGCTGTCCCCCCTCACAGCATGGGCCGAGGCCGCTTCCAAATCGTTCGTCAACCCGGCCAGTCCGCTCGCCTACGTTCCCGGCTCGAGCCGTTTCGCGGCGGCATACGAGCTTCTGTACCGGCTCGGCAAGGACTACGAGAAGCCCGAGTTCGACATTCATCAGATCGTCAAGGACGGCCATAACATTCCGATCATCGAGCAGACCGTGATCGAGAAGCCGTTCTGCCGCCTGCTGCGCTTCAAGCGCTTCGCCGACGACAGCGCCACCGTCACCAAGCTGAAGAACGAGCCGATCGTGCTCGTGTGCGCGCCGCTCTCGGGCCACCACTCGACGCTGTTGCGCGACACCGTGCGCACGCTGTTGCAGGACCACAAGGTGTACATCACCGACTGGATCGATGCGCGCATGGTGCCGATCGAAAACGGCCCGTTCCATCTGGACGACTACGTCGAATACATCCAGGAGTTCATCCGCCATATCGGCGCGAAAGACCTGCACGTGATCTCCGTATGTCAGCCGACCGTGCCCGTGCTCGCCGCCATTTCGCTGATGGCGAGCCGCGGCGAGGACACCCCGCGCACGATGACCATGATGGGCGGCCCGATCGACGCGCGCCGCAGCCCGACGTCGGTCAACTCGCTGGCGAACGAGCATTCTTACGAGTGGTTCGAGAACAACGTCATCTACACGGTGCCGGCGAACTATCCTGGCGTGGGACGCAAGGTTTATCCGGGCTTCCTGCAACACGCGGGCTTCGTCGCGATGAATCCGGAGCGCCACCTCACCGCCCATTGGGACTTCTATCAAAATCTGCTGCGCGGCGACGATGACGACGCCGAACAGCATCGCCGTTTCTACGACGAATACAACGCCGTGCTCGACATGGCTGCCGAGTATTACCTCGAGACGATCCGCATCGTGTTCCAGGAGTTCCGGCTCGCGGAAGGCACCTGGGAGGTGCACGGCGAGCTCGTGCGTCCGCAGGACATCAAGCACACCGCCCTCTTCACGATCGAGGGCGAGCTCGACGACATTTCCGGCAGCGGCCAGACGCGCGCCGCGCACGATCTGTGCACGGGCATCTCGGCCAAGCACAAGCGGCATTTCACGGCCGAAAAAGCCGGCCACTACGGCATCTTCTCGGGCCGCCGCTGGCGCACGATGGTTTATCCGCAATTGCGCGAATTCATCCTCGAGCACGACAAGACACCGAAGACGGAAGCGGTGCCCGCGTAATTCGCGAATCCGCGTATCCGCCGCGGGACCGATTCCATCGCTGCACAAACAAAACGTCGCGCCTTGCAAAAGGCGCGACGTTTTTTCTTCAGACGGCGCGTGCGCGATCGCGATGGATCAGCGGCGCGTCAGATAAGCCAGCAGCAACTCGGTGTTCATCCGCACGATCTGCTCGCGCTGGTTCGGCTCGCTGAAATCGAGCCCGAAACTGGCTTCCAGCGTGAAGCGGTTCGAGACGATGTAATAGCCGAGGCCCGAGAGCGTCACGTAGAACTTGAGCGGATCGACGTCGGAGCGAAACAACCCGGCCTTTTGGCCACGATCGAGAATCGCCGTGAGCGTCGTGACGATCGGCGAAATGAGTTCGCGGATACGGTTCGATCCTTTGATATATCGCGCCTCATGCAAGTTTTCGTTATTGATGAGGCGCAGCAATTCCGGATGGTCGCGATAGTAATCCCAGACGAAATGCGCGAGTCGTGTCATCGCTTCGATGGGCGCGACGCCATCGAGCTCCAGCGTGCGCTCGGCTTCGACGAGCGCCGCGAGCGCATGTTCGAGCACGGCGGTGAATAACTGCTCCTTGCTGCCGAAGTAGTAATAGAGCATACGTTCATTGGTCTCCGCCCGGCGCGCGATCTGATCGACGCGCGCGCCAAACAGGCCTCCGGCAGCGAACTCCTCCGCGGCGGCAAGTAAAATACGGCGCCGGGTGCCTTCAGGATCTCTTTTGATTTTCGGCTGATTCATGGTGGCATGACTCGGGAGCCGCGTTGCCGGATTAGCGTCACGCGGCCCGCGTTGGGGTACATGACGTGAACGGGCGCTGCCCATGGTTATTGGGAAACACCGTCCTGCGGTCAAACGGAAAAGCGCTTCGATTATGCGCACATTGAAGAGCATTGGCAATTGGGATTGAAAGCCATCCGTCACGGTGCTCGCCGACTTCGGCGATAATGTCGGTCAAAGGCAAGCGCGCCCATTCGAACGGGACGCGCGCCGAACATGCAGCGTGCCGTCATCGTGGACCCCGAAGCGTTTTCAGCGCATTTTGCGCGTCCGGCGTGATCGCAGCGACGCACCTTGGCCCACGCTGCGCCCGTCCCCCGGCATCATCGCAACCCCGTGACCGCAACCGTTTCCAGGACGCTCGCAGAGCGCATCGAAGACCTGCTGCCGCAGACGCAGTGCACCAAGTGCGGCTATCCCGCCTGCCGGCCCTACGCCGACGCCATCGCCGCGGGCGAGGCGAACTACAACCAGTGTCCGCCCGGAGGAGCCGAAGGCATCGCGCGGCTCGCCGCGCTGCTCGGCAAGCCGGTGATTCCCCTCGACACGACGCACGGCGTGGAGCGCGCGCGTCCGGTCGCCGTGATCGACGAGAACGTGTGCATCGGCTGCACGCTGTGCATGCAGGCTTGCCCGGTGGATGCGATCGTCGGCGCGCCCAAGCAGATGCATACGGTCATCGCCGGCTTGTGCACGGGCTGTGATCTGTGCGTGCCGCCCTGCCCGGTCGATTGCATCGCGATGGTGCCGGTAACGGGCGAGCGCACCGGCTGGGACGCCTGGAGCCAGGAAGAAGCCGATGCGGCGCGCGCGCGCCACGACCGCCGCATGGCGCGCCTCGAACGCGAGCGCGCGGCGGCCGAAGCGCGGGCGAGCGCGCGGCAGGCATCGCGTGCGGCGCAGGCGAACGTCGACGCAAACGCGGATGCACGACCGGCGGCGCCAGCAGCAAGCGAAGACCCGGAAGCGAAGAAACGCGCGATCATCCAGGCTGCGCTGGAACGCGCCCGCAAGAAGAAGGAAGAGATGGCGCGGCTCGGCGCGAGCCCGAAGAACACGGAGCACGTGAGCGCCGACGTGCAGGCGCAAATCGACGCCGCCGAGGAGCGCCGCCGCCGTCTCGGGCTGACGGACGACGAAAACGCGTCCCCTTCCGGCGACGGCGATAAAACCGCGTGAGAACCGACATCGAACAATGAACGCCAACAAGCGACGCGCCATCTTCGAGACGCTGCAGAGCCTGAACCCGCACCCGACGACCGAGCTCGAATACACCACGCCTTTCGAACTGCTGATCGCCGTGATGCTCTCGGCGCAGGCGACCGACGTCTCCGTCAACAAGGCGATGCGCAAGATGTTCCCCGTCGCCAATACGCCCGCGGCGGTGCTCGCGCTCGGCGAGGAAGGCGTGTCGGAATACATCCGCACGATCGGGCTCTATCGCACGAAGGCGAAGAACGTGATCGCGACGTGCCGCATTCTCATCGATCAATACGGCGGCGAAGTGCCCGACAACCGCGAGGCGCTCGAAGCGCTGCCGGGAGTCGGACGCAAGACGGCGAACGTCGTGCTGAACACGGCGTTCGGACATCCGACGATCGCGGTCGATACGCACATCTTCCGCGTCGCCAATCGTACGGGGCTCGCGCCCGGCAAGGACGTGCGAGCGGTGGAAAGCGCGCTCGAGAAGTTCACGCCCAAGGAGTTCCTGCACGACGCGCATCACTGGCTGATCCTGCACGGGCGCTATGTCTGCAAGGCGCGCGTGCCGGAGTGCTGGCATTGCGCAATCGAGCCGCTCTGCGAGTTTCGCCCGAAGACGCCCGCGCCGGTCGAATGAGCGGCCGGCGGCGCCGCGGTCTACAATGGTGGGTTGAGAAACCCGCAATCGAATCAATACCTTATGTTCAACCCTAGCCGCGACGAAGTTCGCCAGTTCTTTTCCGAAACCTGGCGCAAGGAGCGCGCGGGCGAAATTCTGACGCCGCTCGAAAGCATCGCCGCCGACTGGATCGGCGAGCATCCCGAATATCACGACGCGCTCCTGAATCCCGAAACCCGCGAAGCCGACTACTCGCCCGATCGCGGCCAGACCAACCCGTTTCTGCATCTGTCGATGCATCTCGCGATCAGCGAGCAGTTGTCGATCGATCAGCCGCCGGGCATCCGCCGCGCGCACGACAGGCTCGTCGCGCGCCTGGGCTCGCCGCACGACGCGCAGCACGCGATCATGGAGTGCCTCGGGCAGGTGATCTGGGAAGCGCAGCGCTCCGGCACGCCGCCCGACACGGACGCCTATCTCGCGCTGATCGAACGCCGTGCTTCGCGGGACTAAGCATTCCGCAACTCGCGCCGCCGAATGAGGTCCGCCAAACGAAAACACCCCGCAGAAGCGGGGTGTCAGACTGCTGACGAACCCCATGTTTTTCGGAACGTGGGGTTTGTTTTTTAGGCGGCAGCGCTGTTGGAGCGATGC
>NZ_FCOB02000106.1 GCF_001545075.1 Caballeronia ptereochthonis | reverse complement strand
CCCGTGGCCGTCGAATCTACACCCGTGCTGTTCGCATGGAAGTACTTCGTGCCCGTGTTGTACACGTTGTTGATCTGATTGCTCAGGTTGGTCACGTTACCGCCGATGTTGGTAACGCTGCCCGCCACGTTCGAGATATCCGACGTGTTCTGGTTGATCGCCTGATCCGCTGCATACAGCTGCGAGCCGTTCACCGCATCGGTCGAGCTGGCCGAGAGACGACCCGCTGCCACGTTGGTGATCGTGCGCTCCTTGCCCGCTGCGCCCACCGACACCGTGCTCGTCGCGTTGCTGCCTGCGAACGTGTAGGCCGTGCCACCGATCGTCGCACTCGTGGTGTTCACCACTGCTGCCGTCGTCGAACCCGCACCCAGTGCCACGTCGCCCTTGTTGGTCGACACCGCACCCGAGCCGATCGCCACCGAGTCAACACCCGTAGCCGTCGAATCTACACCCGTGCTGTTCGCATGGAAGTACTTCGTGCCCGTGTTGTACACGTTGTTGATCTGATTGTTCAGGTTGGTCACGTTACCGCCGATGTTGGTCACGCTGCCCGCCACGTTCGAGATATCCGACGTGTTCTGATTGATCGCCTGATCCGCTGCATACAACTGCGAGCCGTTCACCGCATCGGTCGAGCTGGCCGAGAGGCGGCCCGCTGCCACGTTGGTGATCGTGCGCTCCTTGCCTGCCGCCCCCACCGACACCGTGCTCGTCGCGTTGCTGCCTGCGAACGTGTAGGCCGTGCCACCGATCGTCGCGCTCGTGGTGTTCACCACTGCCGCCGTCGTCGAACCCGCACCCAGCGCCACGTCGCCCTTGTTGGTCGACACCGCACCCGAGCCGATCGCAACAGAATCCACACCCGTGGCCGTCGAATCTACACCCGTGCTGTTCGCATGGAAGTACTTCGTGCCCGTGTTGTACACGTTGTTGATCTG
>NZ_FCOB02000034.1 GCF_001545075.1 Caballeronia ptereochthonis | reverse complement strand
GCGGTGTTCTTTCTGAGCGGCATCTGCACCTTGTTCATTCCGGACCGCCTCTACGACACCAGCGCGCGCGAGCCGAAAGACATCGGCCCCTCGACTCCCTCGCGCGATCCGAAGGCCGATGGCAGTGTTGCCGAAGGACTGCATCCCGTTGATGCCGCCGTTACGGCGAGGCGAACCGGGTAATCAGCCGCGCTTGCTCGAAAAGCCGCCAAAGAACGCCCGTGCGTTCGCCTCGAGACTCTCGAGGTGATAACCGCCTTCCTGCACGATGACCGAAGGCAAGCCCAGCGCACCGATCGTCTCGCCGAGTCGCCCGAACCCATCGGTCGTCACCGCGACCTGCGCTTGCGGATCGTCCTTGTAGATGTCGAAGCCAAGCGCCAGCACGAGCGCATCCGGCTCGAACCGCTTCAGCACGCCCAGCGCATCGTCGAGCTTCTCGAAGAACACCGCCTCCGACGACCCGTGCGGCATCGGCAGATTGACGTTGAAGCCGTCGCCCGCGCCCGTGCCGCGCTCGTCCTCGTAACCCGCTACCACGGGATAGAAGTTGGTCGGATCGCCGTGAATCGAAATGTAGAGCACGTCGTCGCGCCCGTAAAAAATTTCCTGCACGCCCTGACCGTGATGCATGTCGGTGTCGAGAATCACGACGCGCCCGAACTTGCTGCGCAGCGCCTGCGCCGCGATCGCCGCATTGTTCAGATAGCAGAACCCGCCCGCTGCATCGGTGCGCGCGTGATGTCCCGGCGGACGGCACAACGCATAGGTTTCACACGCGCCATCGTTGACCGCAGCAGCTGAAGCCAGCGCGCTCTGCGCCGACCAGTAAGCCGAACGCCACGTATTCGCGCCAACCGGACAACTGCCATCCGCAAGATGCCGCGCCGCCTTCGCGAGAATCCCGCGCAACGGATTGGGATCGCGCACATAGATATTCGACATCACTTCATCGCCCCAGTCGTCGGGCATCTTCTTCCACTCGCGATGTGCTTCCTCGAGAAAGCGCAGATAGTTCATGTCATGCACGGCGGCGATCGCAGTCGTGCCGTGATCTTTCGGCTCGATGACATCGAAATCCAGCGACTTCGCGGCGGCAACGAGACGCGCCGCGCGCTCGGGCACTTCCTGCGGCGTACGCATTTGCCCGCGCGACAGATAAGTGCGCGGATGATGCAGCAGTTGTTCGGGGTGAAAGAACGTTTTCATCGAGACTCCCTTATTGCGCATCCACGGTAGCCGCGACGCCCGCGCGTGCGAGCACCGCATTCAGCAGCACGTTTGCGCCGCGCGTGACGTCTTCAGGCAACGCGTCTTCGGCTTCGTTGTGGGAAAGCCCGTCGACGCACGGAATGAATACCATCGCCGTGGGGCAATAACGCGCGAGATGAATCGCATCGTGACCCGCGCCGCTGACGATGCGCTCGTTCGAATAACCCAACGCATCGACGGCCTTCGCCACCAGTGTGACGCAATCCGCATCGAAAGGCGTCGCGGGACTGCGCCAATACGTCTCGACCGACACCTTCACGCCACGCGCATTCGCCACGCGAGCAAACGCGTCGCGCAGATCGCGTTCCATCGCATCGACTGCGCCGTCCTCGTGATGACGCAGATCCACGGTGAACGTCACCTGTCCCGCGATCGTATTGCGCGAAGCATTCGCAATTCCAACCCGCCCGATCGTCACGAGCCCGCGCGGCGCATGACGTTCGACGATGTGCTCCAGCTCCCCCGCCATCTGCGCCGCCGCGAAATACGCATCCTTGCGATACGGCATCGGCGTCGTGCCGGCGTGCGCGGCGACACCGGTCACCGTCACGTCGAGCCAGCGGATCGACTGTCCGCCCGTCACCACGCCGATCGTCGTGCCGTTCGCTTCGAGCACGGGCCCTTGTTCGATGTGCGCCTCGAAATATGCATCGACGGCCTGGCCGTTCACGGCGCGCGTGCCGCGATAGCCGCTTTGCCTCAATGCGTCGGCGAGCGTGATGCCCTCCGCGTCTTTCTTGAGCAGCGCTTCCTCCAGTGAAGTGATGCCGGTGAACACCGCCGAGCCGAGCATCGCCGGCGTGAAGCGCGCGCCCTCCTCATTCGTCCACGAGACGATCTCGACGGGCTTCTCCGTCGCGAGGTTCGCATCGTTCAATGCGCGCACCAGCTCGAGCGCGGCGAGCACGCCATACACGCCGTCGAAACGTCCTCCCTCGGGCTGCGTGTCGAGGTGGCTGCCGATCAGCACGGGCGCCGCATCCTTCCGCGTGCCTTCGCGGCGCGCAAACAGATTGCCGATTTCATCGACGCTCACCGTCATGCCCGCCTCGCGGCACCATTGCGCGAACAGGTCGCGGCCGCGCGTGTCTTCGTCCGTGAGCGCGAGGCGCCGCACGCCGCCCTTCGCCGTCGCGCCGATTCGGGCCATGTCCATAAGGCTCTGCCAGAGCCGCGCGCCATCGATTTGCAACAGGTTTTTCATGTGTCTGTCTCGTTCGTCCAGTCTTGAAGTTCGCCTCACATCGCGCCGACGGATTCGGCATGTTCCGCATGCCTCGCACGACGCGCATCGAGCGCCACGATGCACAGGAGCGAGATGCCCGCAAGGCACGTATAGAAGACGGCGAGCGGCCACCATTGGCCCGTATAGCGATGCGCGAGCCACGTGCCGACGAGCGGCGTGAGCCCGCCCGCGATCGCGCCGCATACCTGATAGGCGAGCGAGATGCCCGAGTAGCGCACGCGCGTCGGAAACACGCCGGAGACGAAGCCCGCGATCACCGAGTAGAAGCTCGCCATGCAGACCACCGCGATCGCGATGCCGATCACCATCGGCACGGCCGCGCCGCTTTGCACGAGCACGAACATCGGATACGGCGAGATCATCGCGAGCAGCGCGGCGAGCTTCAGGAAGCGTGCGCCGCCCATGCGCTCCGCGAGCCAGGCGGCGAGCGGCTGCGAGAGAAGCTGGATGATCGCGACGGCGAAGAGGCAATCGAGAATCAGCGAGCGCGTCACGCCGACGTATTGCGTCGTGTACGCGATCATGAACGTGTTCGTGAAGTACACGCCCGCGATGCCGATCGTGTTCGCGCCGATGCACAGCAGCACGAGGCCCCACGCCGAACGGAACACTTCGACGATCGGCAGCTTGGCCGTGCGGTTCGACTCCTTCACGCGCTCGAATTCCGGCGATTCGTTCACGCCGAGACGAATCACGATGCCGACGATCAACAGCACCGCGCTCGCGAGAAACGGCACGCGCCAGCCCCACGACATGAAGTCGGCCTTGTCCATCGAGGTGACCGCCCGAAACGCGATCAGCGACAGAATCAGCCCGGCCGGACTGCCGAGCTGCGCGAACGACGCGAAGAACGTGCGGCGTCCTTGCGGCGCATGTTCGCCCGCCATCAGCACCGCCCCGCCCCACTCCCCGCCGACCGCGATGCCTTGCACGACGCGCAGCAGAACCAGCAGCGCGGGCGCGAGCATGCCGACCTTCGAGTACTCGGGCAGCAAGCCGACGCCGACGGTCGCGACGCCCATCATCATCAGCGTGGTCATCAGCGCCTTCTTGCGGCCGATGCGGTCGCCGAGATGCCCGAACACGATGCCGCCCAGCGGCCGCGCGAAAAAGCCCACGGCGAACGTCGCGAACGACGCCATCGTGCTCACGAAGCGGTCGCTGGACGGAAAGTAGAGCTCGCCGAAAACGAGCGCCGCGGCGGTCGCGTAGATGTAGAAGTCGTACCACTCGATCATCGTGCCGATGAAGGCCGCAGTCGCGGCGCGTCCCGGCTGACGGGTAGTGACGATGGCTTGGCTCATGCTGGCTCCGATGCACGTCGTGTGCGATGACATTCGATACGCGTCTTTATCGTCAGCCATAAAACATTAGTCAAATTTCGAGTTATTATTCAACGCATAAATTCAGCTAATAGTTGCGCGGCAAGGCTGCCGCACGAGGCTTCGAGGAGTACGCATGCGCACGGACATCGCCCGCTTTCTGAATGACCGGCTCGACTGGAACCTGCTGCGCACGTACCTGGTCATCATGCAGGAGCGCAGCCTGAGCCGCGCCGCCGCGCGTCTGTACGTGACGCAGCCGGCCGTGAGCCAGGCGTTGCGCCGGCTCGAGGAAACGCTGGAGCGCAAATTGATCGAGCGGCGCGGCCCGTATTTCGCGCCGACGCAGGCCGGCGAAGAGGTCTATCGGATTGCAAGCGACATCTACGGCAATATCTCGCGCCTCGAGACCGAACTCGACGACCGCACGGAGGACATTAGCGGCTCGATCCGTCTGCTCACGATCAGCCGCATCGAGTCGCCTGTGTATGACGAATTCCTGGCGGATTTTCATTGCGCGTATCCGCGCATCGATTTGCAGATCGAGGTGATGCGTTCGTCGGACATCATCTCGTCGCTGTTGCAGAAGACGGCCACGGCGGGGCTCAGCCTGTGCCGCACGCCGCACGAGAAGCTCGAGATGCGCTGCTTTCTGAGGCAACGTTATGCGATTTTCTGCGGGCGGCATCACCGCCTGTTCGGGAAGGCGTCGCTGACGATGGACGATCTGCTCGCCGAGAACTTCGTATCGTTCACGAGCGATCAGATCGGCGACAGTCTTTCCCCGCTCACCGTGTTTCGCGATCAAAAGGGGTTCACGGGCCGCATCGTCGCTTCGTCACCGAGTCTCGAGGAAGTACGCCGGTTGATCTTCGCGGGCTACGGCGTGGGCTGCCTGCCGGAGCACATCGTACGCGACGACATCGCGCAGCAGAGGCTGTGGCGCCTGCCGCCCGAGGAAGGGCTCATGGATGTCGACGTACATCTGCTCTGGCATCGCGACCGGAAGATGAACGCGGCCGATCACGCGTTTCTCGACAGCATGGAGCGCTGCATGCGGCGCTATTCGCTCGCTGAGCGGCTGGGGAAATAGCGCGTGTGATGGTGGGCTTCCCCCATTCAGTGCCAGGCAGAATCACGTACAGCCGCACTCCTCTGAGGCATTCGGCAATGCTCGTGGCATCGATCTCGTAACCCTTGAGCCGCGCCCCTCAAACAGGCATTCGATGACACGAACACTCGCCTATAACACGGTCAGCGTATAGGTATGCGGATGAAAGGTAAGCCATTGCACGCCTGGCGGAAGCTCCAGATACGCCGTGTTGCCGAGTTGGCGTGGTATGGCGGGACCTGTTGGCGCTATTACCGTCTGGCCAGTTTCATTGGCCAGCTCCTGGCCATACGACGTGTCATGAGGATTGGCGAGATCCCTTTCAGCGCCGGCATAACAGGCAATAAGCCAGATAGTCTGGTCTGCCCGAAAGCCCGGCGAGTTTCTGATCATGTGGGCCATCTCCGACGCACTGATGTAATCGCCGATCGTCTCACCAGTGACGCCCATGGGATTTCCATGCGACAACACGGAGAAGATATTTGTACCGTGATTAATCAACGAGCTCCAGCCGGCAACCAGCGGACCCGCCAGATTCAGGTTCACTCCCTGCAGTCCCATCGGGTCGATCCATCGTCCCGGGTTGGGCGGATACGCGTACAGGTTCATGCCGCCGAGCAGTCCTATAGGGTCCGGAGTCACGAAGCGCCCGGCATCCGGGTCGTAGTAGCGATACTGGTTGTAGTGCAGGCCCGTCTCGGCATCGAAGTACTGCCCTTGAAACCGAAGAGGTTGATGCATGTGCGCTGCCCGCGCGTCGGGCGGCCGAAAGGCGCAAGCGTCTTCCGTGCCCTCCGTTTCCGCAATGTTTCCCCAAGCCATGGATCGTGCCCGCCATTGCACGCGCCCATCGATGTCGGTCATCTCTAGCGGCATGCCGGCCTGGTCCGTATGGTAGTAAAGAACGGAGGTCCGGCGAGCCTCCCCGACATCGGCGCGATCGCAAGTCCTGACCTGCGCAAGCGGCGCAAAGCTATTGGGCGCATGCAGGTAGACATACGTTTGATCTTCACGTATCTCGCTCAAAAGGCGATTGGATTCCCAGACGAAGAATGTGATGGCTGCAGCGTCCCTTTTGAACAGACGCCGGCCGAGTGCATCGTATCCGTATTCCACGATCTCCTTCTCACCGTTACTCCGGTGAATCCGTGCACGCTCGATCTGGTGATTCAAGGAATGGTCGAAATGAATATGCGCATGTGCGCCACAAATCTTTTCGATGACGTTGCCGTATGTATCGTGGACGTACCGATTTCGTCCAGACTCCGTGACACGGTTGTCGATGACAGGAGAGGCGGCCCGTGCGCCAAGCAGGTTATGAGCGGGATCGAAATGAAAACACTGACGGTCCGACTGGATCAGTCGCCCAAGCAAGTCGTATGCATACCGATGCACGCCGGATTGCAGATCGGTCATCTCGCAGAGATTTCCGGCGCGGTCATAGCGATATGCACGTGACACAAGCAGCGTTGCCTCATGTCCGGACGCAGACCCAGCGAACGTCTGTTGGTCAAGAAGTCGCGCCCGACAATCGTAGCGATAGCGACTGATGAGACCTCCTTGCGTACGACTCACCTCCCGATGCAGCGCGTCACGCTCGATTTCGCTGATTACCTCGTGGTCGATGCTGATTCGGTGCACATGGCCCGGACCGTAATGCAAATATTGGATCTGGCGCCCGTCAGGCAGCGTCGTGGCGATATGGTTGCCCAACTCGTCGTGGTGATAGTCCAGCTTCAGCGAACGGCCCAATACATGAACGGTTTCGGTGACCAGTTGTCCGACGGCATCGAAGATTCGCTCAAGGCGGGAACAATCGTTGCACGCCTCGATCAACCGGCCTGCCGCGTCGTATCGCCAGGTAGTACGCTCTACCCGCTCGTCTCGTGCGCGAGTTCTCACCGTAGCCACAATCCGCCCCGCGCGGTCCCGTTCATACCGGGTGCGTATTTCCGCATCGCCGTCGCAATGGCCGATGCTGGAACACCGCCGCGCACCGAAGTCCAGCTTTTCGCTCGGATATCCCGACGGGTCATAGCGATAACGGACCAACCGCCCGTCGAATCCGACTTCCTCGATCAGACGGCCGACAGCATCGTAGGCGAACTGGTAACGCGCTCCGTTTTCGTTGATCAGCTCCGTCAGTCGGCGCGCGGCGTCATATCTGTAATGCACGCGATGCCCGAGTGCATCGATGCGGACCACGGGTCGTCCGTCCGCGGATCGCTCCCACCGCGTGGTGGCGCCGAGCGGATCGGTATAGCTGACCACGCGACCATGAGCGTCGCGGGTCAACTCGGCACTGCTGCCATCAGGATGCTGAATCTTGAGCAGACGTCCTCTCAGGTCGTACCAGTGACGCGTCGTCTCGCCGATGGCATTCGTCACGAACCGCAGACGACCATATTCGTCCCAGCCATAGCGGGTGGTTTGGTCCGCACAGTCTGTATAGGCAATCAGTTGTCCGCGCTCGTCGTATTCGAGTCGTCGCCGCTTCCCTTGTGCGTCCGTAATCCGGGTCAAGGCGCCGCGACTGTCATAGCCGAACGTGGTGACGTGCCCTAACGCGTTCGTCGCGCGACTCAGGTTTCCGGAGGCGTCGTATTCGTAGCGGGTAGTAGTGCCCAGCGGATCGGTTACGGCCACTGGCCGTTGCCATAGAGGGTGATGCTGAATCTCGACGCGCTCACCGGCCGCATCCATCAGGGACGTCCTGTTTCCCCATCGGTCATACGTGGCATCACGCATCCGGCCGCAGGAGTCGACAGACCTTACCGTTTGCCCGCTCGCGTCGACGTCGAACTTCGTTTCGTTACCCGCCGCGTCCACATGGCCCACGATTGCCAGCTGATCGTTGAACAGATAGCAACTCGTCTGTCCCATCGGATCCGTCACTTCCGTCTTTCCTTGCAGATATCGGAATTGCCAGGTCTGCATCAGATTGGTATCGATGCGCAGTACTCTGCCTTGCGGCGTATGGAGATCGTACTCATAGCGCGCAATCAGCGCTCCGGGCTGACTGTGCTCGGTCAGGATGTGATTGATGTATCGATATTCTCGCGTCGCCCGCCCCTCGGAATCTCGTACGCGGATCAAATCGCCCTCGCGCGAGTATTCGTACGAAACCAGCACTTTCGTTCCGAGTGTCACGCACTGCAATCGCCAAACGGCTGTGCTATCGGGTATCGGCAATGCCTCGTACTGCAGTTCCAGGACGCGGCCGGACGAATCGTGGATGGACACGGGCAGAACAGCATCGTCATAAAGGAGACGAACGTGGTTGCCGTGGCGGTCCTCGATGCCCAGGAGGGGAAGATGACAGGCGCGCCGGCCGACAGGATCATCTACGCTAACTGTCACGGGCCCGAACAGATAATGCATGCTGCTATTCGCGGACGTGACACGATAGCGGCCATTCGCTTCGCCACAAACACGATACCCGGTGCCCATGACAAACCGGGGATCTCCGGCCCCGGGCATGGGCAAACGAATGTTGTGACCTTGCGCGTCGACGAGCGTCAACGTGTCGCCCACCCGTTTCAGGGACTGCGAGAACGGCAGCGTCCATCCCTGCCCCAGTCCCACATCAATCGCGAGATCCGAGAAATAGCTGCGCTGCCATGGCAGCGGCAGTCTGGCTGGCAGTTCAAAGTCCAGATCCTCGCCTGCGCTCAGAAACTTGGCGCCCGTCACCGGGTTGACCGGATGGCCCACACCGTGGCTGTTCCTGCACGCTTGCACCGGTTCCTTGACGGCCTTGCCGCCGTCCTGGCCGCCTTGCTTTTCAGCTTCCTTTTCCCCCTGCTTTTCGCCCTGCTTCTGAGCCTGCTTCTCAGCCTGCTTCTCGGCGACCCGCTCGCCCACCTTTTGCGCTTCGCCCTCGGCAAGCTTGACGCCTGATTTCTCCGCCAGCTTGCCGACGTCCTCAGCCACCTTTACCGAGGAGGCCACCTCGCCCCCGCCGGGGAGCAGATCCATGATCGTATTGGCCAGCGCCTCTGCCGCACCTGCAGCATTCCCCTCGGCGATGTACACCCCCGCGTTGATGCCATTGAAAAGTGTGCCGATGACCGGAATATTGCCGAACATGTCCATGACCTCGTGAAAATGCTCCTTCCATTCCGGATCGGTGGCTTTGAGGTTGACGCCCTTGTGAAGGCCATACGTGCCGATCGGCCCGCTGTTGATTGTCGGACCAACCGCTGGATTGCCAATGGTATTTCCCGGATTGTTGCCTGAGCCCCCGCTCGAGCCATTGCTCGAACTATTCGAGTTGGCCCATTGCTGGACCTGCTGCGGCGTCCATTTGGTACGTGACACGATTCAGATCTTCACCATTGATTCGCACTGATCTCTCCGACGCGTTTCCTGCACAGGTTGCGTGCCAGCGACGGCCCCTTTCTGCTCGATTGCCACTTGCCCGGAGACGACCAAGACCGGCTTTCTCGTCATTTGATGCTAGGGCCCGTTCATCCAGAACACATCATTAGCGCGGACGATTGCCTTTCCCTGGAAGTTCACCGTGGTGCTATGCAGCAGCGGTCGAGTCTTCGATGCAGTAGTCCCGGTTTTGACGCCGCCAAGCGTGCCCGCCTCATCTCCTTGCGTAGTCGGAACGAAAGTCGTATCGAAGACGACAACCGGGTTCCCATTGACGTTTACGTTCGTCGTGGCAAGCTCCGCAGTCTGCAAGGATGCAACGACCTGGTATGGGACCGGGACAGGGATGCTTCCCAGCGGTGTCAGACATACATCCGGCGCGAGGCTGACGATCAGCCACGCGCCGTCCCGACGAGCAATGAGTTCCGTGGCCATATTACGGTATCCAGAATATTTATCCGTTCTTTGATCGGCAAGTAAGGAATGCCTCTAAGCACGTTGCAATTCCGTATCAGGTAACCGACGCAGCCGCACTTCAAGGCGCTCGACGCCGACGCTATTGACGAACTGAAAACGATGCGTGAGCGTCAGTGTCATGGCGTCCGTGTCGATCATTACCGTGTCTGTCTTCATGGGTAGCGGCAGACACAGGCCATCGTCGCAATGCAGGAATATGAGCGGCCAGTCACTTGGCAGATCGAGGCAAAGATAACCGTCCCGGGTCAGATCCGGAGTCGCCAGATTCCATAGCTCGATACGCGCGTCAGGAGGAAATGCCTCGATTTGCTGATCCCTTGGAGCGCAGTTCCAGTAGCCGAAATCGAAGTCGTCGGGCAGCAGGGGCCAACGTTCACTTCGCCATCTTCCGTCATAGGTGCCCGCCATCTGCAGCCGTGGCGCCCAGGACCGCCCGACGATGCCGAATCCGGCAGGAAGCTCGCCGTAATCTTGCGCGACGCGAATGAACTCATCCGGGTTCGTGGCGTCGATCTGTTCTGGATGCCGGATTACGACCGGCCGCGACATTGATCGCTTCGGATATGTGATCTGGGGCGCAGGCGTTCGCTCCAGTTGAGCCAGCCCCGCCTTGCGCAGCGCACCGAACTTGCGCTCCTCGATCCACCCACAACCGAGTGGATTGCTGTAACAGACCTCGTTCAGCAGGAACTCGGGCTCGTTCGAATCGTGAGCATGCCGAGGGTTACGCACCGCGCTGGTTCCGCCAAAGACATGCTCCCATCGCAAGGGGACTTGCGTCGTCGCTTGAGACGCACTCAGGCGCCAGCCGTCCGCATGACGGTAAAACTCGCGTGCGCCGGTGATCTGCAATGTCTTGTCCAACAAGACCCGGTGCGAACCAATGAAGCCGGGCGATGGATCGCGGACCGCCACGGGAATGGTCCAGCGCTCCGCGTAGCGCGCATCCACACAAGGTTTCAGCTTGAGCCTTTCATAAAGCTGGTAGATTTTCGATGCCGTCTGCAACGAAGATTGGGGTGAACTGACTCTGATCCGCGCGTCCCAGTGAGTTGTAGTCTTGCCATGCGGAGCATAAGTGTTGCCGCGAAGAAGCACGTCACAGCGCGGCTTGTAGGGCGCGAGATCACTTTCTTCCCGAACGCTGCTTTCGTTCACTGCGCCGTAGTAGTCGTCGCGAAAGCAAAGCGAGGCGGGTTCTTTCGAGGTCTCGACGATGAAGTTTCCCGGAATGCTCGTCGGCAATATCTGGTAACCGACCTTCATCACGACGACACGGAATGCTTCATCCGATAGGTCCAGCCCGTCAAAGCACAACGTGTCGAAGGGCGTCAGGTTCAGGAACTGCATCAAGTTACTCTGTATGTCTGTCCGGGACGTACTTGTTGTCCCGAAAGCCTTTAGCTGATCAGTTGATGTCCACCACCGCGCCACTGACGCTCACATGCTGCGCGCCCTGAACAGCGACCATCGTGCCGTTGATCGTGACGTTTCCATTGCTTTCCAGCGTGATGGAAGCCTGCCCGCACTGGAGGGTCAGCTTGTCCTTTGCGGCATAGCTGGCCGTTCCGCCTGATTGCACGTTGAGCATCTTTCCCGCATTCACTGCCAGCTTTTGCTGAACGGTATGGGTATGCCCGTTGCCAACCTGACTCGTCCAATCCGAACCTACTGTCAACTGGTAGTTGCCACCAACCGATTCCGTTCGCATTGCCCCCACGGTGAAGGCCGCATTGATGCCCACCTGGACTTCCTGACTGACACCGGTCGTAATCATCCGGTTGAGTCCGACTACCACCGTTTCGTTCATGCCAACGGCCTCGGTTCTGTTCATGCCTACGGCAATCGTTTCGTTCAGCGCGACCGTCTCTGTCCGGTTCTTATTGACCGCGACGGTTTCGTTGCCGTCGATCGACTTTTTCCGGTCGTTCCCGACCCGGTGACTCTCGTCGTGTTCCACCTCGATGCGCTGATCCTTCTCTGCATGCAACCAGATTTCCTCCTCGCCCTTGCGGTCTTCGAAACGAAGGGCGTTTGCATTGTCGTATCCGCCGTTTTTTGTCGATCGAGTCAGTACTCCGCTTTGCGTCGCGTTGTCGGGAAGCGTCCAGGGCGGCATCGACTCCGCGTTGTAGACCCGTCCGATCACGATCGGACGATCGGGATCGCCATTCTCGAAGTCGACGATGACTTCCGTTCCGATGCGCGGGATATTGATCGAGCCAAAGTTCGCTCCGGTCCAGGGATAGGACACGCGTACCCAGCATGACGAACTCTGATCCCTCACCCCCGAGCGATCCCAGTGAAAACCCAGCTTCACTCGCCCGTACTGATCGGTCCAGATCTCCTGTCCCGGCGGCCCCGTCACAATGGCGGTCTGCGGACCACTCGTGCGCGGCTTCGGATACCGGTCGCGCGGCGGTCGAAACACCGTCGTCGCCGGCTGCACGACGAACGAGGACATGAATGTGTACTTGCCCGAGCCACTCGCCTGGTTCGCCTCCGAAGCCGAAAGCGACGAAGTGATCACGAGGTATTCCCGATTGGCCGCCTCATGCGGAAAGCCTTCGAGGTTGAACGTCGTGCCGCAGACGATATCGCGCACATTGCCCGAGCCGCTGGCGCGATCGCCTTGCGCCCGCACTGCTTCCATGCGCAAGCGCGCAAACCGCGCGCCGCATGCCGGGTCGGTGTAATCGCCAGGCCATTCGTAGCGTTCGAGATCGTTGTGCGCCGTGTTCTGAGGCAGCTCGTTTTGCGCAATCAGCGCTGCCCGAGGCTTCTTGAAGTCGAAGTCATTGGTGGTCCAGCGTCCGGATTGCAGGCTTCCATTCAGGTCGAAGTGTTCGATGTACTCGGCATCCGTCCTGTGCCCTGGCGGAAAGTACCAGAGCGTTTTATAAGCTGCGCTCTCGACAGGCTTGTGCGCGCCGACCTGGTCGACCAGGACCATGCGGTGGAAGCCGTTGCTGTGCTCGAAGAACCAATAAATGCCGTGCTCGGCCATCAAGCGCTGAACGAAATGGAAATCGGTCTCGCCGTACTGAACCTGATAATCCAATACAGGATATTGTTCGGAGAGGCGCGTCTCGTACGAGTACATGTAGCTCTCGAACACCTCCTCGACGATCTCCACGACTGTCTTGCTTTGGAAAATCCTGAAGTCCGTACGCTGCTCCAGCAGCGACGCCCAGGGCTTGAGCACCAACTTGTAGAAGCTCTGCCGATCGGATTGGCCGGCGAAATGCGCTTGCGTGACGATGCCGCTGATTTCCCGCGTGCCCGCACCGATGTTGTTCGCACCGGTGGTCCCGCTCGCACCGGGCACGTGACTCCCCATCCCTTCGAGTTCGATGGATACGGTCAGCTCCTTGCCGATCATCGATTTCAAGTCCAGGTTCGCCGCCACCTTCTGCGGCACGACTGATTCGAGCGGCGTGTAGCAGTCGATCGCGTAGGAATAGATCTCCGAGAGGGTCTCGTTGCCCCGAATGGATCGCAAGATCAGCGCGGGCTCGCCCGTGGGCGCCGTCGGCAGCGCCGCGCCGCTCATGGTGACCGTGCGATATGGCGCACCGGGTGCGGCGAGCGCCGCGGCGCCAGTCGGCGATGCCGCGTGCCTGATCGTCCCCGCCGGCCTGTCGTGCGGCGGCACTGCGGTGCGCATGCTCGAAAGCCTCTCGCCTTCGAACGCCTTGGTCGCGAAGAATTTCGACACGTCAGGAACCCCTCGGAATGAAGCTGATGACTGGCAAAACGCGTCGACTGTCCGACATATCGCGTTCAGCGGTAGCGCTTTGCTCGTTGGCGTCTCGATCACGCGGTTGCCCGTCGCGAGTCACATAGTCCTCGGGATCGAACCGCATGCCGGTGATCGGTTTGCCGTCGGGCGAGTGCCCGAGCCATCCCGACCATCCCAACGCTTGCTCTCCACCGATCACCGCAGGCGGCGCGCCTCGTGGCTTGAGGCACAACTCCAGCTCCCACTGAAACTCCCGCCCGACGAAGCTGCGCACCATGTCGACGAGTTCCTGCAGCGCCGCGCCGCGCGGCGTGAAGCGCAGATACATGTCGATATCGACGGGTCCGATCACCAGGCGAAAGCGAAACTGACGGTCCGGCGCCTGCTCGCCGAGCATCGCGCCGTCGCCCATGACCGATGCCGCGGTGAGTTCGCCCAGATGCGTCTGTTCGTCGCGAGCCACCTTGACCCAATGGAAGACGTACTCGTCGAGGCTCACGGGCACGCCGAAATAGTGCTCCAGCGTCATGCGCAACCCATCCGGGTCACGCGCCTCGCGCACCAGGTTGGCCGATGCCGCCAGTTGCGCGTGCGCGGGCAACGCGCGGTCGGCAATTTCCGCGCAGTCTTGCCCAGTGAGACTCGCCACATAGAAAGAGAACGTCTCGTCATCCGCGCGATCCAGCCCCGCCGCCGCCTGAGCGGAGCTCCACGCGCGATACAGCAGCGTCAGATATCGATGATGGAAGATATCGAGAAAGCGGCTCAGCGTGCTGTCGCGCCGGCTTTCCTCACGCTCGCGCGCGATTTCCGTCACGTGAATGGGCAGCGGTCCGTTCGGACCGAGCGATCCGAGCCCGAACAGACGCACCTGCAAGCGCCCGTCCAGCTCACCGACGCTCGCAATCTCTCGCGGCGAAAACGCGAGGCTCGGTTGCTGTCCGAGGCGAAACGGTTCGGCGCCCGGACGCGTGGCGTTGCCGATCGGATCGATGCGGGCGTCAGCGCCAATGCGCCGCATCAGCGACAGAAAACCGAAACGCCAGGGTTCGGCCTGAAGGCGCCCGATGAATTCCGTTGAGCACGCGGACTTGCGCGGCAGGTCCGCGAAGGGAATGCGCTCCATCACGTCACCCCGCGCTTGCCCATGCGCACCGGCCAGCGCATGATGCGCCCGCGCTGCATCGAGATCAGCTCGGTTTGCGTGAATGAATTGATCGACACATGGCGCGCAAGATAATGTTCGAGGATCAACCCGATGAGATACGGGCTGGTTCCCGAGAAGCCGGTTTCGTCGACCGTCAACTGGCATTCGATGCCGCGTCCGAACACGAGCGGGCCGGCGCCAGGCAGCTTGCGCGTTACCGGGCTCGTCTTGACACCCACGAGGCTTTCGACCTGACGCTGATGCTCGGCGTCGTCACCGCTGAGAAAGAGCCTCAGCATGTCGCGCAAGCCCTGCCCGCCGGGCCGATGGTCGAGATCCTCCAGCGGCAGATAATTGAAGTTCAACTGCCGGATCAGACGCCATGCGGTCTCGCCTTCCGCATAGGGCGGGCGCGGTGCGCTGGGCGGCCGAATCAGCCCGATGCTCGCAATCGGCTCGCCGCTGTCTTCCGGCGGCTGAAAATCGTTCACTCCGTCGCGCGGCACGAGCAGCGGCAAGTCGCGGTTGGTCAGCCAAGCATCGGCCGAGAGATAACGCATGCCTTCGTGGTACGGCGCTTCGTGCTGATCGACGAGTGACACGAACGTCTCGGTGCCGATGTAAGGCGTGCGCGTGCCATAGCGTCGTGACTTGTCCGAAAGCAGACGCCGCTCGCGGCGCATCGAGAAGTAGCGGCCATGATTGCCTTCGTCACGATTGAGCGTCTGATAGAGCGCGCGGAATTCGAGTGTCTCGGAGTTCGCCTTGACGCGCGCATGCAACGCGTCGACCGAAAACACTTCGTAGTCGAGCGGCGACTGGCGTTTGGGCACCAGGTGAAACTCGGTGCCGGCCTCCGACAGTTCGATGCGATCCAGCCTGTGCGGAAACAGGTTGATGACGGGCGTGCAAAAGAGCGCGAAGCGCGACGCATCGACAAGACTCGCGAGCTGATGAGGTGCGCGATCGAGCAGCACGACGATCTCCGCTTCTGCGCCCTTGGCGCGTCCGAGTCCCTCCCGCAATCCCGAGAGCGTGAAGAAATAGAACCGGCTCGGGCACGCGAAATATTCATGCAGCAGGTTGTGCCCGTGGAACTTGGACCACGTGAGCGGCAGCATGCCCTGATTCGGGCCGAGCCCTTCATGGACCACGGCATCGGAGGTCACGGCCGCGAAGGGCCGGTTCGAGTCGCCGAATCCGTCCGGATCGCCGACGATCGACGCGAGCCCCGCCGCATGCACGAGCTCGAAGAGATGCGAGGCGACGTGCTCATCGCCCGTCAGATAGACCGGCAGACGATCCAGGTTCTCCAGTGTCGAGATGCGCGAACCGTTCGTGGTTCGAATGCGCAGACGCAGCGCGCCACGTATCTGGGCGTGCGCCGGAACATAGCGCTCGAGCCCCGGAATGTCGGGCGGAACACCGGTTAGCTTCGCGTGGACGATCTCCAGCGGATACAGCACGACATCCTGGCTCGTGCGAAACGTGCACGGCGTGCGCTCGCCGCTCGGCGTTCGCGTCCTGAGGGTCGTGCCGCGCCGCACGGCGAAGCCCTCGTTGAGGTTGCCTTTGGTATGGGCCGGATAAATGCGCGCCACCGCCATCGACGGCGTCGGCGAGACATAGTTCGGGTAGGTCACCTCGAGCAGGCGTTGCGTGAAGCGCGGAAACTCGGCATCGAGCTTGATCCTCATGCGCGCCGCCATGAAGCAGAAAGACTCGATCAGGCGCTCCACATAGGGGTCGGTCATCTCGCCAGCCTGCAGCCCGAGACGCCGCGCGATCTTCGGGTGCGCCAGCGCGAACTCGCCCGCGCTCTCGCGCAGGTAGATGAGCTCCTGGTTGTAGTACTCGAGTAGTCGCGGGTCCATGCGGCTTTCGGCGGTTTGTGTGCGGTCTGGTCAGGCTCGGCTTGTGTGCGCGTGCAGACGGCTCGTCTCCAGATCGAGCGAGCTTTGCACCATGAATTCCAGCGGATACGGTTCCGTCCGGATAAACCCGTGAATCTCGAAGGCCACCTGACCGTGGCGACCCTTTCGATCGTTGTCGCTCCTCGGTACCACCCGAATCGACGCGGGGACGAGCCGCGGCTCGAAGGTCAGAATCGCCTGCTTGATGGTCTGCTCGATATCCGACCACTGGCGCGTGGCCATGAACGCGCCCGTCAGCGGCGGCACGCCGAAGTTCACGGTCGACCCGGCGACATGCGGATAGCGTTGAGGATCGATCAGATCGCCCAGATTCGTGGCATTGAGCAGGTACGCGAGATCGCGCTGGATGATGTCGCGCAACTGCGCACGTGTGACCGCATATTCGCCGGGCACCTCGGTCTGCCGGTGCGGGGCATCGTCGCGCAGCCGGTCGATGAGCGTCGGCAACAGGTAGCTGTCGGCGCGACGCAAGCCGCGGGTGGTGGTCATGCCGTGCGCCCCTTCGTCCTGTTTTCCTCGACGCCACGCTTGCCGGGTTCATCGCCGTTCGGCCCGGCGCCGGGATTGAATGCTTTCTCGCTTGAATGAGCCTGAAAGACTGTGTGCGAATCGCATAGGTATTTGCGCATGGATTGCTCGAAACCGATTGGCTCCGCTCGCGCCTGTATTGCCTGATTTTTACCGAGGATAGTTGGAAGACTCATCGAATTCTCGTCGGTGCACGCGCCGTTATATTGACTGATCGAGATAAACGTCGCTTTTGATTTGTCTTTTCTCGCCGATTTACTCTGAAATCGGTCGCTATTAACGCACAATCGAGAGTTTACGTCCATCATCAAATAAATGCCTAAAAACAGCGATTTACTCACCCTTTTTTTAGAGTTGTAAATTTTGTTTAAAAACATGGGAATAGTTAAATTCAAAAGAGAATAGGAATTGTCGTGTTCAAATAATCCGGAAGATGCAGTTATTACGTCAATGCGTATTCAAACAACGCAAAAACGGGCTGATCGCCCATTTTCAGACGTCGAGAAGGATGCGAGGGCAGCGAAACCGGCGTGCGACGTACCTGCTTAACGACGACCGACTCCGGCCGCGAAGTCGTCTACGAATGAGCTTCGCCCGAATGAGGCCGCTCGATCGCGTAATAGACGAGACATCCCGCCACCACGCCCCAGAACGCAGCGCCGATGCCGAGCAGTGTCACATCGCTCAGGGTGACGACGAACACGATCATCGCGCTCAAGGGCAAGGCCGAGCGGAACGCGCTGATGAACGATTTTTCCAGCACGCCCATCATCGCGAGTCCGGCGAGTATCGCGATGTACACGCCCGGCAGGCTCGTCAGCAGGAACACATAAGCAGTGGCGAATACGCCGATCAGCGCGCATATGACACCCGCGATCAATGCGCCGATGTAATGTCGCCCATGCGTGCCGCCCGACACCAGAATCGCGTTGCTCGGCCCCGCCAGCACGGACGGACAGCCGCCGAACGGCGCGGTAATCGCCGTGAGCACGCCGCTATAGAGGGTCACGAGCCGCAGCGACGTGCGATAGCCCGAGGCGCGCGTCACCGCGATGCCTTGCGCATTCTGCACGAAGAGCACGGTGATGAGCATCGGCAGCAGGAGTTGCGAGATCGCGTGAATATCGAAGCGCGGCATGACGAGCGCCGGCGTGGCCGTCCATGCGCCGCCGGCATGGCTCGGCAACCGGAAGCCCGTGGCGAAGAGAATCGCCGCGCCAGTCAGCATCGCGCCGATGAGCGGCGGCATGGGCGCCGCATTGCGGCGTTCGAGCCACATCAGACCGAAGAACGTCAGCAGCATGCCGGCGCCGATGAGCGGCGCGGCCACGGTCGAATGCACGACGGCGAGCACGTACTTGATGAACAGCCCGGCGATCATCGCCATGACGATGGGCATCGGCACCCACCTGTCCAGCAAGCCGACGAGGTTCGTCACGCCGAGCACGAGCAGCACGGCCGCGCATACGAGATACGTGCCCACCGCCGCGCCGAAACCGTATTGCGCGATCACCGGCGCGGCGAGAATCGCGCCGGGAATCGTCCAGAGAAAGAGCAAGGGCTGGCGCGTCTTCCAGCTGATCGCGATGCTCGCGAACCCGTTGATGCCGATCGAGGCGAAGAGCCACGACGACGTCTGCGCGAAAGTCAGGCCGCCTTCCCGCGAGGCGGCGATGATGATCGCGACGGGTCCCGTCGCGGAAAAGCTCATGCTCGCGAACGCGAGCGTGAAGTACAGGAGCCACGACCGGCCGAGGCCGGTCCCGGATGCATCGCCAACAGACATAAGTCACGCTCGGACGGGAACTCGCCTGCGCCGGATTCCGCGCAGGGTCACAACGATCAAAGGCTCGACGTCAATGCACGGCCGCCGCTTCGGCATGCACGGGCGCACGCCAGATGAGGCCGATGATCACGCCGAGCACGCACAGCGCGCCAATGTACCATGCGGGCGCCATCGTGATGCCCTGCCGCCCCACCATGAACGAGGCGACCGCCGGTGCGGTGCCGCCGAAAATCGCGTAGGCGGTGTTGTACGAAAGCGCGAAACCCGTGAAGCGCACTTCGGGCGGAAAACTCTTCACGATGATGTACGGCCCGAGCGTGATGGTCCCGATCAGGAAGCCGCCGAGGACGTAGAGCGTCCACACCCACTGGCCGCCTGCGTTCAGGCTCATGTAGAACGCGCCGGAGACGAGCAGCATCGCGATACTGCCGATCGCGTAGGCGCGCCCTCCGCCGATCCTGTCGGCGGCCCATCCGGCGAACGTGCTGCCGAGGATCAGCCCGAGGATCGACCACGAGTTGTTGGTGAAGACGTCCTTCGGCGCGAAGTGGAACTGCGATTGCAGGAACGTCGGCGTGTAAAGGAAGTACAGCACGAAGATGCCCGAGAACACCCATGTCGCCAGCAGCGAGACGATGACCGCGCCTCGATGATCCTTCAGCACGACCGCGAGCGGCAGACGCGCGTCCGCTTCACGCTTCGCGCGCAGCGCCTCGAATACCGGCGTCTCCTGCAGATAGCGGCGCAGATAGACCGAGATCAGACCGAACACCCCGCCCGCGATGAACGGCAGACGCCAGCCCCAGCTCTTCAGATCGGCAGTCTCCATGTTGCCGATCAGGAACTTGGCCGACAGCGCGCCGAGCAGGATGCCCGTGCAGAGACCCGACATCAGCAGCCCGCACGCGAGACCCACGCGGTCGCGCTTCACGTGCTCCGCGCAGAAGATCCACGCGCCCGGCACTTCGCCGCCGACCGAAAGCCCCTGCAGGACGCGGCACAGCAGGAAGAGCAGCGGCGCGACGATGCCGAGCGTCGCGTAGCTCGGCAACAGACCGATGAGCAGCGTCGGCGCGGCCATCAAAAACAGGCTCAGCGCGAACATCTTCTTGCGGCCGATGCGGTCGCCGAAGTGTGCGAAGAAAATGCCGCCGATCGGACGAACGAGATAGCCCGCCGCGAAAATACAGAACACTTCGAGCTGCGAGAGCCATTCGGGCGTCTGCGGCGGGAAGAACACGGTCGCCAGCAGCTTGGTGAAGAACACCGCGACGATGAAATCGTAGTACTCCAGCGCACCGCCGAGCGACGCCAGCATCAGCGTCTTGATATCGTTGCGTGACATCGACCGCCCTTGAATGGCGACGTCGTCCGTCTGTACAGGGGTAGAACTCATCTTTGGCTCCAGACTCCGAGTGAGGTGACGTTTAACGCATTCGCCATTTAATCAGCATGCTGATTATTCGTGCGTCCGGCTCCATGGAACGCACGAGCAGATCCGCTCTGATGCCTGCGCGACGCATCGTTCTGTTGACTTCGTGTATTGACATCCATCATTGACTTCTTGCGCTGCTGCCATCAGCATTTCGTCAGTACGCTGATAGATAGCTTTGTATCCGGAAAAAAATGGCAGCGCAACTCTGATTGCACCTACAATTTCGCGATGGTCCGTGGCTCCGGTTGCAGTGCATCGACACCGTGCGCGCACATGTTCGTGACATCGCCCATGACATCGCCTATGACATCGCGACGTGCGAACGCTACACTCCTGAGTGACACGACTTCTTCCAGAAAGGTGAAGGATGGGCACCGTAGCCGAGAAAAAAGCGGCCGCTTCCGATAGCGGAATCGAGACCGGCCATTTGTGGCAGCGCCCGGGGTTTCTGATCCGGCGGCTCAATCAGATCCATATCGCGCTCTTCTTCGAGTGCTGCAAGGACTTCGCCATCACGCCGGTGCAGTATGGCTTGCTGACGACACTGAGCGAGCGTCCCGGGCTCGATCAGACCTCGCTGTGCGCGGAAGTCGGCGTCGATCGGACCACCATGGCCGACGTGCTGCGCCGCCTCGAGGAGCGCGGCCTCGTCAAGCGTGAGCCGAGCCCGCACGACGGGCGTCTCAAGATCGCCAACATCACCGCGAAAGGACGTCGCGTGATGAAGGACATGTACGGCAGCATGCGCGAAGCCCAGGTGAGGTTCCTGAACCCGCTGAGCCCCGAAGATCGCGTTCATTTCGTGCGCATGATGATGCAACTCGTCGAAGGCAATAACCAGTACGGCCGCACCTCCCTCAAGCATTTCGACTGACTACTGTGTGATATCGCGGCGGTACGTCTCCGGCACGAAGAGCGCGCCGACCGCGAACGACACGGCGGCGATCACGATCGGATACCAGAGCCCGAAGTACACGTTGCCGCGCGCGACCGCCATCGCGGACACCACGAAAGGCAGCATGCCGCCGAACCAGCCCGAGCCGAGATGGAACGGCAATGAAAGCGACGTATAGCGGATGCGCGCCGGGAAGAGCTCGACCATGAACGCGGCCATCGGTCCGTAGACCATCGCGAGGTAGAGCAGCAGTAGCCACATCAGGAAGACGACCATCGGCGCGTCGATCCTGGCGGGGTCGGCATGCGCGGACCAGCCCGAGGCGACCAGTGCTTTCTCCAGCTCGCGCCGGTCGTCGCCGTGCACCACGATCGAGCCGATCTCCGCCGATGCCCCCTCGCCCGCCCGCTGCGGCGCCTGACTGTACGACACGCCCGACGCACTCAGGAACGAGCGTATGCGGTCGCATTCCGTCACCGGCGCGGAGAACAGCGTGAAGCGGCAATCGTTCGCACGGACCGTCACGGGCGCCTGCTTCTGGAACGCTTCGAGCTGAGGATTCGCGTAATGCGTGAGCGCGTGGAAGATGGGCTGCGTGGTCGCGGCGAGCAAAAGGCACGCCAGCATCATGATCCACTTCCGCCCGATGCGATCCGACAGCCAGCCGAACACGAGGTAGAACGGAAACACGGCGATCAGCGCGATCGCAAGAAACAGACTCACCGTGTTCGGCGCGACCTTCAGCGTGTTCTGCAGGAAATACATCGAATAGAAGTGCCCGGTTCCGAACACGACGCCCACGCCCGAGGCCGTGCTGAACAGCATGATCAGCACGTACTTGAGATTCTCCCACTTGCCGAAGCTCTCCCCTATCGGCGATTTCGACAGCCGGCCCGCCTGCTTCATGTCGCGAAACGTCGGCGATTCGGCGAGCTTCGTGCGCAGATAGACCGAGACGGCCAGCAGCACGATCGAGATGACGAACGGCATGCGCCAGCCCCAGCTCTGGAACGCGGCTTCGTCCATCGCGGCGCGGCTCACGCTGACCGCGGCGATCGAGGCGAGCAGCCCGAGCGTCGCCGTGGTTTGCAGCGAGCTCGTATGGAAGCCGCGACGCTCGGCCGGTGAATGCTCGGCGAGATAGGTCGCGGCGCCGCCGGTTTCGCCGCCGAGCGCGAAACCCTGCAAAAGCCGCAGTGAGACGAGCAGGACCGGTGCCATCATGCCGATCTTCTCGAACGACGGCAGCAAGCCCACCCCGACGGTCGCGACGCCCATCAGCACGATGGTCGCCATGAACGTGTACTTGCGCCCGATCCGGTCGCCGAGCCGTCCGAAGAAAAGCGCGCCGAGCGGACGCACGAGAAAGCCCGCGCCGAAAGTGGCGAGGCTCGCGAGAAAAGCGACGGTATCGTTGCCGCTCGGGAAGAACAAGGTGCTGAACGTGCCCGCCAGCGCGGCGTAGATGTAGAAGTCATACCATTCGAGCAGCGCGCCGAACGAAGACGCGATGATCAGCGTGAATTCCTGGCGCGTGACTACGCGGTGCGACCGCTCCGAAAGAGACGTGGCCATGTCGATCCCATGCGCGTGGCGGCCCGCTTGCGTGAAGCGCGCCGTACTACCGGATTTCTACCTGATTACTACCGGATGATCAAAGATCCTTGAGCAGTTCGAGCGCCTCGTCACGCTTCATCACGGCGGCGTACTTCTGCGCCATGTCGAAGAGATTCGCTTCGTGCGGCGCGATCGCACGGTCGCCGACGCAGTCGGAGAGCACGAACGGGCGAAAACCGTATTGCATCGCATCGACGACGGACGATCGCACGCAGCCGCTCGTCACCGCGCCCGCGATCACGAGCGTGCGCACGCCGTGCTGCGTGAGCCACGCCGCGAGCGGCGTGCCGAAGAACGCCGACGGCACCGTCTTGCGCACGACGAGTTCGCCCTTGCGCGGCGCGAGTTGCGGCACGATCGCGCTGTCGTGCGCTGCTTCCTTCAGCGCGAGCAGGCCCGGCACTTTCATCGTGAAGACATTGTGATCGGCGTCGTCGTCGGCGAAGACGATGCGGCTGTGCGCAACCGGCCAGCCCTTGTCACGCGCATGCGCGAGCAAGGGAATGGTGTGCTCGATGGCCTGCGGGATATTGCCGCCGCCGAACACTTCCGGATTCGCAAAGCCGTTCACGAAGTCGACGATCAACAGTCCGACCGGCGCTTTCGGCTCCAGCGTCGAGCCGAAGCTCTGACGCCTGTAGGTTTCGATATCGTGGGACATGTGCGTGTTTTTGTGATCTAGCGGTCGAGCACCGCGCCATCGCGAACGACGGCTTCGCCGTCGAGGAACACATCGCAATGACGCAAGGGAATGTCGATATGGCAGGCCGTCGTGCGGCTGCCGCCTGCTTCGTTGTTCGGGCCGAGCGAGAACAGGAAGTTGCCTTCGAAGGCGCGCGCGTCCATGCCGATGGTCGCCTCGCGATCGTACAGTCCGAGCGTTGACCAGTGCGCCCGCGGCTGCAAGCCCCATCCGATGTGCGAGATCGCGTACGCTTCGGGATCGTCGAACGTCGCCATGTATTCGCCGAGCAGTTGCGCGTCGACGCCGCCTTCGACGCGCGTCGCGTAGCCGCGCTCGACCGTGAGCTCGATGCGGTCCTGTACGTAGCTCTTCTGCGGCAGCAGGATATCGCCGCGATCGATCACGATGCGGCCATGCGCCTGGCCATCGTTCGGGAAGGTCAGCGCGAAGCCGCTCGGCCAGTGGTCCCAGCGTCCGGGTTCATCGACGAAACCGTATTCCGCGATCGGCTCGAACTCGCCCAGCGGGCAGCGGAAATCCGTGCCGGCCGCTGACACGATGTGCATCTCCTTCGCCCGCGCGATGCGCGCCTGTGCGGCAAGCACGCGTTCGCGATCTCCGGGCGCCGGCACGAGCCGCGTGAGCACTTCGGGCGGCTCCACGGCAAGCAGAATCTTCGTGCCGGTCTTGAGTATTTCCAGTTGCTCCGGCGAGAAGAGCAGCGTCATCAGATCGAGCACGAGATCGCTTTCCTTCAGCGCGGCGATGGCGGCGCGGTTGCCGGTCAGGGGCGTCGTGCCGAGGTAGGCGAGCGAGTCGCGGCTCAACGCTTTCTCGCCGTTCACGGGCGGAAGATCGAGACGATTGACGATCGCACCCATCGATTGCGCCGCGATCAGCGCGGTCGCAAGCGTCTGGGGATGCGTGGACGCGCTGGTGAGGATGGTGACCGTCTGCCCGGGTTCGAGACGCGAGAGCTTGAGCACCTTGGTCCACGCATCGACCATCTGGTAATCACTGACAGGCATGTTTGCCTCCTTGATGGCGGATTCAGCGGCGCGCGGCGAGCGGCGGAAGCGATGCACCGAGGAAATCGCCCAGCGCCGCGTAAAAGCCGGCTTCGTCGTCCCACGGAATCATGTGGCCGGCGTTCTGCACGCGCGTGTGATCGAGATGCGGCACGAGGGTGCGAATCTCGTCGACATCCGTGTCGCGCACCACGTCGCCCCGGCCCGCCGTGACGAGCAGCGCGGGAATCTTCAGATGCGGAAGATCGGCGTGAATGTCGTCGGTATGGAAACCTTCGAAGCTCGTGCGGATGGCGCGCTCGTCGCATGTATGCAGCCATTCGGCACGCAAAGCGAGCTGCTCATCGGTCCATGTCGGGCAGAAGGCGCGCATCGCGTCGGCGCTCATGCCATCGCGCGACTGGCGGATCGAATCGATGTACCACGGCAATTGCGACGGATAAGGACGGCGCCCGGGACCGGAAACCGGCGGGTCGATCATCGCGAGGCGCGCCATGGCCGCAGGCATCGAGCGCGCGGCGCGAACGCCGATGCGCGCGCCCATCGAATGACCGACGACGCTGTATCGAGCGAGGCCCAATGTAGTTGCAAATGCAATCAGATCGGCTGCTTGCGCATCGAGGCTGTAATCGAGTGAATCGGACACGGATGACAGACCGCGTCCGCGCACGTCGAGCACGTAGGTATCGAACACCTTGCCCATGTGCTCCGCGACGAAACCCCACGTGACCGCCGGGCTCGTGATGCCCGGCACGATGATCACCGGATCGCGTCCGGCGCGCGTGCCGCCATAGCGCAGATAGTGCTGACGGATGCCGTTCGCGTGAACATTCGCGCCGTATAAATAGGTCGACATGCCGGCCTCGATCAATACGCGCCGGACAGCAACGCGCCCGCTCCGGGAACGATCGCTTCCAGACCGAGTTGCCTGAGCATCGCGTAAGTCGTCGCGACCGCGGCCGTGACGACCGGCTTGCCCGTCATCGCCTCGACCTTTGCGATCACCGGCAGTGAGGGCATTTGCACGCATGCGGACAGGACGATGGCATCCGCCTCCTGATAGCGCGTCGACATCACGATTTCCGGCAGGCGAGCCGGATCGTGGCGGCCGACTTCGAGGTTGTCGGGAATCTCCAGCGCGCGATAGTCGATGACTTCGTAGTCTTCGTTGCGGATATAGTCGACCACGAGCTCGGTCAGCGGCTTCATGTAAGGCGCGACGACCACGACGCGCTTCGCGCCGATCACCTTCAATGCATCGACCAGCGCGCCCGCGCTCGTGATGACGGGTGCGGTGCCGCCATTCTCGACCGTGCGTTCATGCAGACGCTTCTGCGACACGCGGTGGTAACCGTGCCCCATCGCCATGATCGCGACCAGACAGGCATAGCCGAGCACATCGACGCGCGCATCCGAGAGCTCGACGGCGCAACGGTCCGACTCCGCGTCCATCGCGGCGAGTTCTTCCTTGACCACATTCTTCATGCGCATGCGGCTCGAATGGAACGTGAAGCGTTCGGGCCGGATCGTCTGGCGCGCGAGCAACATCGCGGGAATCTCGGTCTCCATCGTCGTGTTCGAGCTCGGCACGATCTGGCCGATTCGGTAGGGCTTCGTCATTTGCTGCTCCATGTCCTTGAGGTGTTCCGGTATGTCAAAGGCGGAAGATGCGTTCGGCGTTGCCGTGGCAGACGAGCGCGCGCGTGGCGTCGTCGAGCGGCGCCCGTTCGATGAAGTCCGCTGCGATCTCGGTCGATTCGTACGGATAGTCCACCGAGAACATCACCGCCTGCGCCCCCATCTCGCCGATCGCGCCCATGAGCGCAGGCGCAGAGCACACGCCCGACGTCGTGATCAGGATGTTCGTGCCGATGTACTCCGACGGCGCGCGTTCGAGACTCACGCCGTGCGAATAGACGGCGAAGCGGCTGTCGAAACGCCAGCGCAGGAACGGCAAGCCTTCGCCCATGTGGCCGAGAATGATCTTCAGATCGGGAAAACGATCGAACACGCCGCTGAACAGAAGACGCAGCGCGTGACTGCCGGTTTCGACGCCCCAGCCCCACGTCGCGCCGGTGAGCTCGGGATGACCGTCGAGCACGCGCGGATTCACGAATGCGTCGGTCGGATGCAGGTACAGAGGCACATCGAGTTCCTGCATGGTCGCCCAGAACGGGTCGTATGCGCGGTCGTCGTAGTAGACACCCAGCGTATGGCCGTTTACGAGCGCGCCCTTGAAACCGAGCTCGCGAACGGCGCGCGTCAATTCGTCGGATGCAGCCTGCGCCGTATGCATCGGCAAGGTCGCAAAACCGCCGAAGCGCGCCGGATGCCGCGCGATCTGCTGCGCGAGAAAGTCGTTGCTCTCCTTCGCGCGGCTGATCGCGAGCGCCGCATGGGGCTCGCCCTGCACGCTCGGCCCCGTCTGCGAAAGAATCGTGTAGTCGATGCCCGCGCGGTCCATTTCCACGATGCGCTGCTCGTCGAAATCGGCGAGACGCGCGGCGAGATCGCGCAGGACTTCGGGCGCGATGTGCTGCGTAAAGCTCTTGGAATACGCCTGAAAACCCGGTGTGCTGAAGTGCTCCTCCAGCGCAATCTTGCGAACCCGCTTGCTCATTTGAACCCCATTTAATCAGTAGGCTGACAATGTGATCGAAGTGAAGATCCGCCGGACCGCGCACGGCGCGGCCAGCGGAACTCAATCGCCCTTTCCGAAGAACCGCCTGATGCGGCCCCAGATGACGCTCCACACGAGGCTGCCCGCGTTGAACTTCGCCGCAGATGCCGATGCGGATGCCTCCGGCGCCGCGTTGCCGCCGAGTTGCGCGGTGATGCGCGCGCCGAAATCCGCGATCATCCGCCGCACGAAATCCTTCACCAGGCCCGAGCGCGAAAACTGCGCGAGCGGCCCTTGCAACATGTATTCGAGCGTGACGGCCACGCGCGTCTGCGCGCCGCCTGCCTCGCTCGTCAGCGCATATTTGACATCGCCGTTCGCGCGCGAGCGGCTGATGTTGTCCTGCCCCGCTCCACGCATGACGGCGCGATGCGCGGCGTCGTCGCGTTCCAGGCGTGCCGCGCCGGCGAAGTTCGCCGACATCGGGCCGAACTTGATTGCGATCTTCCCCTTCACGCTTTCGCCGTCATGTTCCAGCAGTTCCGCCCCGGGCAGGCAGGACGTGACGGATGGCAGATCGCCCATGAATGCCCAGACCTCGTCGAGCGCGAAGGGCACGACGAAGCTGTCGTCGATCGCAGTCCAGCCTTTGCGCTGCGCGGCGGGTTGAGCCGACGATGCAGTGCTCGCTGCGACAGGCACCTGCAAGGCGCTGGCCGGTGCGGCGGAGAACGTCTGGAACGCGGGCGACGACGTAGTTGCATCGCTAACTATTGCGCGCGCAACGGGCGCCTCGGCGATCGGATTCCCCTTGAGATCCTGAAGCACCGCCTTGATCGCCGCGACGATGCCCATATAGCCCGTACATCGGCACAGATTGCCCGACAGTTCGAGCCGGATGCGCGCTTCGTCGGCATCGGGGAAACGCCGCACGATGTCGCGCGCGGTGATCAGCATGCCCGGCGTGCAGTAGCCGCATTGCAGGCCGTGATGAATCGAGAAGGAACGGCGCAGGCGCTTCATCAGTTCGTCGTCGTCGAAGCCTTCGATGGTGCGCACCTTCTGCTGATCGCACGCAACCGCGAACGTGATGCACGAGCGCACCGGCTCGCCGTCGACGAGCACGGTACACGCGCCGCACACGCCGTGCTCGCAGCCGAGATGCGTGCCCGTGAGATTCTGCGTATCGCGCAGGAAGTCGCCGAGATGCACGCGCGATTCGACGTCGCTGCGCACGGAACAGTCGTTGATTGTGAGTTCGATGACGGACATTGCAGTCTCTTTCAGGCTCGGTTCGCGCTCGATGTGCCGAACGCCTGCGCGAGGCAGCGCTCGAGCGCCGCAGTATGAATCGATCGGTCGATGCTGTCCGCGTTGGGCATCGCGCTTGCAACCGCTTGCGCGAGCGCATCCTCGCTGGCGGCGGCCGGGCCGTGCTGCGCGATCTGTCGGGCGAGTTCGTCGAGCGCGGCCGGTGGCCCGTCGAGTGCGCCGAGCACGACGCGAGCGAGTCCGGTGCGCGCATCGAAAGCGGCAGCCGCGCTCGCGTGCGCGAATTCGCCGGTCTTGCGGCACAGCTTGTAATAGCCCCAGCGCAGCGTCGGGCCGAGTTTCGGCAGCAGTATGGCGGTGATGATCTCGCCTTCTCCGAGCAGCGTCGTGAATGCGCCGAGCATGAACTCGCTCGCGCGCACGTGCCGCGTGCCGCCCGCTTTGGACAACTCCAGACGCGCGTCCAGTGCCGACAATGCGAGCGGCCAGTCCGCGGCGGGATCGGCGTGCGCGAGGCTGCCGCCAATCGTGCCGCGGTTGCGGATCGCGCGATACGCGATGCCGCCAGCGACATGCTGCATGTACGGATGACGCAGGAGCGCGTGCTTGCCATCCTCGATTTCGGCATGCGTCACCGCCGCGCCCACACGCACGAAGTCGCCGGCTTCGGAGACGGTGCGCAGGTCAGCGATGCGCGATACATCGACGACGCGGCCCGGCCGTGCGAGACGCAGGTTCAGCATCGGACCCATCGACTGGCTGCCGGATATCGGCTTTGCGCTGTTCAACTCCCTGAGCGCTTCGGGCAGCGACGCCGCTCTCACATACTCGAATGCAGCGGCTTTCATCCCGCCACCTCCTGACTCAGCTCTTGCCTGCTCGCCGCCTTCGCGGCCTTCGCGGCCTTCGCCGCTTCGATCGCCGCGAGCAACCGGCGCGGCGTCAAAGGCGTTTCCGACACGAGCGCGCCGAGCGGCGTGAGCGCGTCGTTCACCGCGTTGAAGAGCGCAGCAGGCGGTGCGATCGCGCCGCCCTCGCCCACGCCTTTCGCGCCGAACTCCGTATAAGGCGACGGCGTTTCCATATGGATGATCTTGAGCGACGGCAACTCCGTCGGTCCCGGCAACATGTAATCGGCGAGTGTCGACGTGAGCGGCTGCGCGTTGTCGTCGTAGAGCGTTTCTTCGTAGAACGCGGTGCCGATGCCCTGCGCCGTGCCGCCGATCGTCTGTCCTTCGACGACCATGGGATTGATCATGCGGCCGCAATCCTCGACGATCACGTAATCGAGGATCTCGACATCGCCAGTCTTCGGATCGACGGCGACCGCTGCCGCGTGCGTCGCGTAGCTGAACGCGCCGGTATCGACTTTCGGCTTGAAGCCTTGCGTCGCTTCGAGACCGGCGAGATTGACGCCCGCGGGCAAGCGCTCCGGACGCAGATACCACGCAGCCGCGATCTCCTGAATCGACACGCTGCCCGTTGCGCCGATCACTTCGCCATTCTCGAAGCGCACGGTGCCCTGCTCTTCACCAAGCAGATGCGCGCCGATGAAAAGCAGACGCGGCACCAGCTCACGACAAGTCGTAGCGACCGCGCCGCCCGCCATCACGATGCTGCGCGACGCATACGTGCCCGTCGAATACGGTGTGAGGGCCGTGTCGCCATGCACGACCTTGATCTTTTGCAGCGGCACGCCAAGCACTTCGTTCGCGATCTGCGCGAGCGTCGTTTCCATGCCCTGTCCATGCGAATGAATGCCCGCACGCACTTCGAGCCCGCCATCGGCGGTGATGCGCACCGTCGCGAGATCGTAGCCCGGCACGACAGGCAAGCCCCACGACGCGAACACCGCCGTGCCGTGCGCGGACTGCTCGGTGAACGTTGCAAACCCGATACCGACGAGACGCCCATCGTTCCCACCGGTCTTCTGCCGCGCGCGCCACTTCGGAACGTCGAGTTGCGCCACCGCACGCCGCAGGCTTTCCTGGAAGTCGCCGCTGTCGTAGTGCTTCTTCACGACGTTCGTATAGGGCATGTCCGCGCCGCGCACGAGATTGTCGTGACGCACCTCCCACGCCTCGCGTCCAACTGCGCGCGCGATGGCATCCATCGTCAGCTCGATCGCGAAGCACACACCCGTGCGCGCCACGCCGCGATACGGCAAAAAGCCGGGCTTGTTGGTCGCCGCGCATTGCGTGCGGCAGCGGTAGCCCGAGAAATCGTACGGGCCGGGGAGATTGCCGAGCGCTTGCCCCGTCTCGAGGCCGATCGTGAAGGGCCACGCCGAATACGCGCCGCCGTCGATCAGAAGCTCCGCGTCGAGCGCGAGGAGACGACCGTTCCTGTCGGCATAGGCGGTCAGCTCGTAATGATGCTGACGCGTGTTCGCGCCGGCGATCAGGTGCTCGCGCCGATCCTCGATGAAACGGAACGGCTTCTTGTACGTAAGCGCGAGCCATGCGATGCACAACTCCTCCTGCTGGAGCACGCACTTGTAGCCGAACGCGCCGCCGACATCGGGCGAAATGACACGCACCTGTGCATGCTCGATGCCCAGACACTGCGACAGCACCGTGCGAATCATATGCGGCACTTGCGTCGACGTGATGACGACGAGTTGCGAATGCGTGTGGTCCCAGTAGGCGAGCACGGCCTTGCCTTCCATCGGCACCATGCACTGGCGCGCGAGATCGACCTTCTGCCGCACGACGACGGGCGCATCCTTCGCGCGCTCATCGAAGTCGACATCCGCCTTGAGGTCCAGAAAGAGATTGTCGGTCCAGTGATCGTGCACGCGGACATCGGTGCGTTCGCGCGCGGTGTATGCGTTCGCGAAGGCTGGCAACTCCTCCAGATCGAGTTCGATTTCCTCGGCGATATCCTCGGCCTGCGCGCGCGTCTTCGCGAAGCACATCGCCACCGGCTCGCCCACGAACCGCACCTTCCCCGACGCGAGCGGCGGATGCGACGAAGACTTGTACGACGGCAGGCTCGAGTCGGCGACGATATCGCTTGCCCCGTGCATGTCGTCGCGCAAGATCACCTGCCCCGCGTACCGCTCCGGCTTGCCGATGCGCACGATGCGCGCATGCGCGACGGGACTGCGCAGAAACGCGACTTCCTGCAAGTCGGGAAACGTATAGTCGGCAACGAACTTGCCCTTTCCATGCAGATGCCGCTCGTCCTCGCGACGCCTGACGCGCGCGCCGACGCCACCGCTTTCCGCCGGCGCTTCCGTGTGTTCCGTATCACTCATGCGCTCTCTCCGAGATGGACGATCCAACGACCTTCAGACCGGGTAAGCGAGATCGTTGGCGATCATCGCTGTGTCGTAGACCGCCTGTCTTTCCTTCAGCAAAAGAACGTTACCATTGCGCGCGAAACGATCAAAAAGCCTGCCCGCCTGATGCAGCGTCGTCGCGCCTTCGACCAGCGTTTGCAGCAGCATGTAATTGCTCTGTGCGACGATTTCCTCGTCCGTCGCATCGAGGATGCGCACGTTCGACACGAAATGCAGCATTTGCCGCGGCGCGAACATCTGCGTGCGCGCGATCGCCACTGCCCGGTCGCGCAGCATGTCGCGCCCTTCCGCATACACGAGGCCGACCGGGAAACCGTTCGCGACGTTCTCGTGCTCGGTCACGCGATAGAGACAGTTCTCGGTGAAGAACTCCGGCCAGCGCTCGATGTCGCCACTGTCCAGCACCGCGCAGTATTCGGCATGAAAATCCTCGACCGCGGCGCGCGCGATGAGCGCCTTGTCGTGCGCGATGGCCTGCTTCTCGAATCCTGGCAACATCTAGAACTCCATGACTTCACGATAGTGTTTGTACATGGCCCGAATGGCAGCCTCGGAGATCAGGTTGTCAGCCGTGCCGATCTTGTCGCCGTCCAGCCTGACGATGCTGCGGTCGCTCACCGAGCGGCGCACGCCTTCCTGGACGAACTTCATCGCTTCGTTGTCTTCGAGGCCCAGAAAACCCGACGGTCCCATCAGATTGCCCTGGCGCAGACGGTGACGCACCATGTCCTCGCTGTCGTCCTCGTAGCCGAACATGGTCCAGAGCATGATCATGCTGTTCGGCCCGTTCGGCACGATATGGCGGATGCCGAGCGTGTTCATCTCGCGCTGCACGATGAGATTCGGCCAGATGGTCTGCATCGTCACCGACCATTCGGAGTCGAACTCCTTGACGAACTCGAGGAAGCGTTCGTCGCGCAGGGTCATGCCGTCGTGGAACGAGCGCATCTCCTTCTTCTTTTCCTCGTCGATGCTCGCATAGAGCGAATCGCTCTTCGCCGAAGCCATCGTGCCATGGATGCCGTACTTGCTGTCCGCGACCATCGCCGAACGGTTGCCCGCCACGAGCAGGCCGAACACGACGAGGAACGAATGCAGCAGCGTCGCGTGATACGGGTCTTTAAGGTTCTCGTGATACATCTTCCAGTTGCACGGCAGCTCGTTCTTGTAGAAGCCGAGCACGCGCAGGCGCTTGCCGTTGAACACGGCATCGAAATCCTCGAGGATCTCGGGCGTGAGATAGTCCTCGAGCGACTCCATGTCGTGCGTGAACGATGCGAAGACCACGCCGTTGCGGGTCGCGACCGCGAGCTTGCGCAGGCCGTGCTCGTCGGTGCGGAAATCCTTGGGCATGCCGCCCAGCTTGTTCACGCCGCGCCTGAACGGCACGCCCTGAAGATTGCCCTTCAGGTCATACGACCATTGGTGATAAGGGCACACGAATTCCTTGTTGTTGCCGCGGCTGTGACGGCAGAACTCCGCGCCGCGATGCGAGCAGCGGTTCTCGAACACGTTGATCGAGCCGTCTTCCGCACGCGATACGACGACCGGCGTCGGCCCCACGTAAGAACGCTTGAAATCGCCGGCATTCGGCACTTCCGCTTCGAGCGCGACGAAGTTCCAGGTGCGGCCATGAAAGATCCGCTCGACTTCGCGGGCATAGACGGCGTCGCTCGTGTACACCCAGTCCGGGATGCATTGCAGCCCTTCTTCGGGCCACACGAGCCCTTCGACAGGCGGATTCTTCGACTGCGGCGTGAAGCCGCCGATGATCGTTTCAGACGAGTACACCTTGATCTCCCGAGTGTGTTGAGCGAGTCAGCCGTTCGAGCTGGCGCAGCTTGACCGTGGGGTCGGCGAGCATGCCGGCGTCCACCGGCGTTGCTTCCTCGACGAGCCGCCTGATCGCACGCAGCTCGCCACCCTGATTGATCGCGAGCGCCTGGACGATGACGCCGTCGCGCAGTCCCATCAGCACGGTCTTGCCGTCCGCGCCCGCGCGTTCGATCCACTGATCGACGGCGGTGTCGGGCATGCCGAGCATCTGGATGTTCCAGTCGTATTGATCGGTCCAGAACCACGGCGTCGGCGCATACGTCGCCGCTTCACCGACGATGTTGCGCGCCGCGACGAGCGCCTGTTCTTGCGCGTTCTGCCACGATTCCAGACGCGTCGCACGATCCGAAGCGCCATATGGAAAGTTCGCGCAATCGCCCGCGGCGTAGACATCCGGAGCGGACGTGCGGCAATGTCGGTCCACGCCGATGCCGTTGCCGGTCGCGATGCCGGCCGCTTTGGCAAGCTCGTCGTTCGGTTCCTGACCGATGGCGATCACGCACAGATCGAAGTTCGCCGAGTCCACTTGCACACCCGTCGCGTGTCCCTTCACTTGCAGTTGCTTCGCGCCGAATATGAAACGCACGCCGTGAGTCTCGTGCTTCGCGCGCAGGCGTTCGGAGAACGCCGGCGGCAATGCGCGGCTCAGCAAGCTCGATGCGGATTCGAAAACGCTCACATCGAGGCCGCGTGTCCGCGCACTTGCCGCAAACTCCAGACCAAGAAAGCCCGCACCGATCACCGCCACGGAGCGCGCGGTCGTGAGGCGCGCGCGCAGGCGCATCGCATCGTCGAGCGTGCGGAGATAGAACGTGTGCGGACCTTCGGGCACGCCGGGCAACTGGCGCGCATGTCCGCCCGTCGTCAGAAGACAATGGTCATAGCGCAGTTCGCCGCCTCGTTCGAGCGTCGCGACGTGCCGTTGCGTATCGAGCTGCAGCACACGATCGTTGAGCCATTCGATACGTGAATCGCGATAAAGCTCGGCCGCGTGCACCCAGCCCTTGAAGCAGTCGGCATCGTCCTGCGCGACGAGTACATCCTTCGACAGCGGCGGCCTTTCATACGGCGCGTGACGCTCGTCGCCGACGAGCACGACCCTGCCCTCGAAGCCGTGCATGCGCAGGGCTTCCGCCGCACGCGCCCCCGCCTGCCCTGCGCCGATGATCAATACGGTCTGCGTCATGATTCGTCGCTCCGGTCCGCGGGCATCATAGATCGACGAAGATCTCGCCGGCCTCCACCTGCACCCCGTACACGCGGATCGGCTGCGTGACCGGCGCGCACTGCGCGGCGCCCGTGCGGATGTCGAAGCGCCCCTGATGCAGCGGACACTCGATGCAGCCGTCTTCCATGTAGCCGTCGCTCAAGAGCGCGAACTGATGCGTGCAGACGTTATGCGTGGCGCGCACTTCGCCGTCCAGCAGATAGAGCGCGATGCGCTCCTCGCCGATCGTCACGCCGAGCGGCTCGTCTTCCACGAGATCGGCGAGTTTCGCCGCGAACCTGAGAGTCATCTGTCGCCTCTTCGAAATTGCTCAGTATGCTGATGAACATGATGAGCGTATGCTAGCAGGACTTTTCGAGGAGTCAACCCGATCAAAAATAATGACTTTCCCGTAGAGGTATGGGCAAGAACGGGGCCGGCCGACGCCGCACTCGCGGCTATGCGATGATTCGAGGCTCCGCCACGATTTCACCGCGTCATGCCTACGACCACCGCCACGCGCGCCGGCCACCTTCCTCTCGCAAGCATTGGCTTCATCCTTGCTTCGATGCCGTGCTTCGCCGTCGTCGATGCGCTCGCCAAGGCGATCGCGCTGCTTTCGCTCGCGGGGCATCGCATTGATCGTCGGCAGCGCGATCGCCGTTGCGCTGCTGCGCAAATTGCCTGAAGGACCGCTCGCCTGAATCACGATGACCGAAACCGCAGACATCCGCTTTCTCCTCACGATCCAGCAGAGCGGCAGCCTCGTCGCGACCGGACGCAAGCTCGGCTTGTCGCCGTCGGCCGTATCGCAGCGCCTGCAGCAACTGGAGAAGAGACTCGGCACGCGCCTCGTCGATCGCACCGCGCGCAAGCTGCATTTCACGGAAGAAGGCGCATTGCTGTGCCAGCGCGGCGCGGAACTGATCGAGCAATTCGACGCACTCTTCGATGAATTGCAGATGCGCCGCGGCGGCCTGGTCGGCACGTTGAAGATCAACGGACCGCTCGGCTTCGGCCGGCGTCATCTCGCGCCCGTAATCGCGGACTTCCAGCGCGACAATCCCGAGGTCGACATCTCGCTCACGCTGTCCGATCAGCCTTTGACTGAAACCGCGGACCGTTTCGATGTCGTCGTGCATATCGGCGAGTTGCGTGCTTCCAATCTGGTGGGTCATGCGATTGCGCCGAATGCGCGCTTTCTATGCGCATCGCCGGGATTCGTGAAGCGCTTCGGCGTGCCCGAGTCGCCACAGGATCTCGCACGTCTGCCTTGCATCGTGCTGCACGAAAACAAGGAAGATGCGTCGCTGTGGCACTTCAGCAAGGGAAGAACGAGTACGAGTGTCAGAGTCGCGACGAAGCTCGGTTGCAATGACGGCGACGTGATCCGCCGCTGGGCGTGCGAAGGACGCGGCATCATCCTGCGCTCGGAATGGGATGTCGCGGACGATATCCGCAAGGGCGCGCTGGTGCGGCTACTGCCATCGTGGAAAGCGCCTGATGCGAACGTGGTCGCGCTCACTCGCAACCGCGCAGGCCTGCCGCGCAGAACCCGGGAATTCATGCGGTATTTGCAGTCGCGCTTCCGGCCGCATCCGCCATGGCGTGACTGAAGATTCAGTCTGACTGAATCATGGAGTTAGCGTCGCTTAACCTGAGCGAACCTATAATCGACGCCATTGCTGAACAACGCTCGTCGAGGAGCAGCAATCGTGAACGAAACCTCATCCCAGTACCCCAAAGCCGTTCTCTTCGATCTTCTCACCGCCCTGCTCGATTCATGGACGCTATGGAACGAATCGGCGGGATCGCCCGACAAAGGCCGGACCTGGCGCGCGGCGTATCTGGAACTCACGTACGCCCGCGGCGCATATGTCGATTACGAATCGCTCGTGCGACAAGCAGCGAGCAGCGTCGGCCTGCCTCGAAGCGCGCCGGATGCGCTTCGACGGAACTGGGGCGATCTAAAGCCCTGGAGCGGCGCGAAGGAAGCCCTCGAACGCTTGCAGCCGCATTGCAAGCTCGCGGTCGTCACCAATTGCTCGATCGCGCTGGGCCGTCAGGCCGCGTCGATCCTGCCGATTCGCTGGGACCTGGTCGTCACCGCCGAAGAAGCCGCTTTCTACAAGCCGAATGCACGGCCCTATCTTCTGGCGCTGGAGAACCTCGGCGTCGATGCAACGGACGCGGCGTTCGTCGCGGGATCGAGTTACGACATGCTCGGGACCGCGCCCATAGGCTTGCGCACGTACTGGCATAACCGCGTCGGTCTCGCGCCGGTCGCAGGTAGCGCCGCGCCCGACATCGAATCCCCGACGCTCGAAGCGCTTCCGGCATGGGCGAGCCGCTTCGGCGAATCGTCCTGAACATGCAACACGAAGACATCATGAATCTCGAGCAACTCGACACACCCGCCGCAATCGTCGATATCGCCAGGATGCAGCGCAACATCGACGCGATGCAGGCGCGCATGAATGCGCTCGGCGTGAAGTTCCGTCCGCATGTGAAGACGACGAAATGTGTCGACGTTGTGCGCGCGCAGATCGCAGCGGGCGCGCAGGGCATCACCGTTTCGACCCTCAAGGAAGCGGAGGAATTCTTCGCGGCGGGCATCACGGACATTCTCTATGCAGTCGGCATCGCGCCCGCGAAACTGCCGCGCGCCATGGCGCTCAAGAGACGAGGCTGCGACCTGAAGATCATCGCGGACAATGCCGCGGCTGCGTCGGCGATCGTCGAGTTTTGCAAGGCCGCGAACGACACCTTCGAAGTGTGGCTGGAAGTCGACACGGACGGACATCGCTCCGGCATCGCACCCGACGACGAAGCGCTCCTGACCATCGGACGCATTCTGCGGGAAGGCGGCGTCGAAGTCGGCGGCGTGATGACGCATGCGGGTTCCAGCTACGAGTTGAGCGATCCCGAGGCGCTCACGGCGCTCGCCGAGCAGGAACGCGCGGGATGCGTGCGTGCGGCCGAGCGCCTGCGCGCGGCGGGCATCGCATGCAGGACCGTGAGCATCGGCTCGACGCCGACCGCGTTCGCCGCGAAGCATCTAGAAGGCGTCGATGAAGTGCGCGCCGGCGCGTACGTGTTCTTCGATCTGGTGATGGCGAACGTCGGCGTCTGCGATTCGGGCGACATCGCGTTGAGCGTGCTGACGAGCGTCATCGGTCATCAGGCCGAGAAGGGCTGGGTCATCATCGATGCAGGATGGATGGCGATGAGCCGCGACCGCGGCACGTCGAAGCAGACGCGCGATTACGGCTACGGCCTTGCCTGCGCGCTCGACGGCACGCCGCTGGCAGGCTGCGCGCTCATCGGCGCGAATCAGGAGCACGGCATCCTGGCGGTCGAACGCGAGAACGCCACGAGCATCGATGAACTCGCGAAGCGCTTTCCCGTCGGCATGAAGCTGCGCATCCTGCCGAATCATGCGTGCGCGACCGGCGCGCAGTATCCGGAGTATCACGCACTTGATCGCGACGGCAGCACCGTCGTGTGGCGGCGCTTTCACGGCTGGTAAAAAGGCTTTCACCCCGCCAGACCGTGCGCCGGCTGCCAGGACAAGCGCACGCGAAAGATTGCGAACTTGCCCTCGCGCGGATAGCCGTTCGAGAAGTTGAGCTCGTGCAAGTGCGAATCTGCGATGTACAGATAGCCGTTCTGAATGGCGAAGCCGTCGGCCCAGGAAAGCTCACGATGCTTGCCGACGCGAGGCGAAGTCGTCGCCTGACTAGCTGGACCGGCAAGCGAAACACATGACGCGGCCGCTCATTCCTCGCCCGTCACCCACTTCTTTGTGGCGTGATAGCCGCGCTTGGACGTATCGGCGATGGCATGCCCCGCCGACTTCGCGCCTTGTCCGACGGCGTGAGCGGCATCGCGCGCGGCGTGCCCCGTCTGACGGCCGGCGGATTTCACGTCTTCCTTGAATTCGTGCGCGCCCTCCGCGAGGCTCGCATGCGCGAGCGGACTGAGCGCGGCCAGCACGACGGGGAGCATGAGCAGAGTGATCTTTTTCATGGGACTATTTTCGCACAACGCGCGATGTGAGGCATCAGCAGGACGTCGGCCGCAGGCGCTCGACTTCGAGCCCGAAGAACGGACGCAGCCGCGTGCCGAGCACGTTGCCGAAGAACGCGGCGGCCACCCACAGCCAGCCATGCAGGCTGCCCGACACGATGCCGCTGAAGTACGCCCCGATGTTGCAGCCGTACGCGAGCCGCGCGCCGTATCCGAGCAACAGCCCGCCGACGATGGCCGCGATCAGCGAGCGCAGCGGCACGCGCCATACCGGCGCGTAGCGTCCCGCGAGCGCGGCGGCGAGCATCGCGCCGAGCACGATGCCGATGTCCATGACCGAGGTGACGTCGCGCGAGATCGGCGCGGCGAGTGCGGCTGCGTTCGCCTTGCTCATCCAGTACGGCCAACTCGCGGTATCGACGCCGAGCCCGGCCGCCGCCTTCGCGCCCCACAGCGCGAACGCCGACGTGATGCCCCACGGCCGCCCGGACAGCGCGAGCGTCGCGAAGTTGAGCACGGCGAGCGCAATGGCGCCGGCCACCAGCGGCCACGGACCGTGCAGCCACGGCGATGCGTGCGACGGCTGCACGTGCGCCGCGACGAGCTTCCCGTGCCGGCGCTTCTCGATGACGACGGTCAGCGCCGCGATCAGCGCGAACACGATCCAGTTGACGGCGAGCGCGGGGCCGGCGCCGAGTGTCTTGACGAGCGAGATCGGCGGCAGGGATGGCAGCGCGGTCCAGAACGGCATGTGCGCGGTGGCGATCACCGAGCCCGCGATGAACGCGACGAGCGTCACGATCATGCGCGTGCTGCCGCCGCCGACCGTGTAGAGCGTCCCGGACGCGCAGCCGCCGCCCAGTTGCATGCCGATGCCGAACATGAACGCACCCACCACCACGGACGTGCCCGCCGGCGACACGAGCCCAGTCACGGGCATGCCGAAGAGCGAGCCCGTTGCGAGCGCCGGAAAGAACAGCGCGACACCGACCGCGAGCATCAGCATCTGGGCGCGCAGGCCGGCGCCGCGGCCGTCGGCGATGAACACGCGCCACGCGGACGTGAAGCCGAACGCGGCATGATAGAGCGCGACGCCGAGCAGCGCGCCGACCACATACAGCGCGGCCTGGCGTGCGCCGACGGTTTGCCCGAGATACCACGCGCCCAGCACGATCAGCAATGCGGCGATGCCGAGCGGCTTCGGGTTGATGTCGGTGCGGCGCGGAAACGAAGTAGCGAGATCTGACATGTCGATAAGCGAGTCGAAAGCGGAATAATCCGTCATTGTCCTGCGTTTGCGTGATTCCCGCAGGCGGCACGGCGCTTGCGAGGTCCGGCGCATCCTGTTTCCTGCTCTGGAGAAGACCATGCATATCGTCTGTCACATGATGTCGTCGATCGACGGCCGCAGCCTCACCGACAACTGGAATCTCGATTTCGCGTCGCCGACCTATGAAGACACCGCCGCGCGCTTCAAGGCCGACGCGTGGGTCTGCGGCCGCGTCACCATGCAGGAAATCTCGCACGCCAAGGACAGGGACTATCCGCGCGGGCTCGCAAAGGGTCCCATCCCGCGCATCGATCATTTCGCGAAGCGCGATGCGAGCCAGTACGCGATCTCGATCGATCCCAAGGGACGCGTCGCATGGAAGAGCGGCACGGCGCTCGAGTCGCACATCGTGGAAGTGCTGGCCGAAAGCGTGGAAGACGACTACCTCGCCTATCTGCAATCGATCGGCGCATCGTATGTGTTCGGCGGCAAGGACGGCATCGAACTGAAGCGCGTGGTCGATACGCTCGAACGTGAGTTGAAGATCCGCAAGCTGATCGTCGAGGGCGGCGGGCACGTGTCGGGTGCGTTCGTCAACGCGCAGCTCGCGGATGAAGTCAGCGTGCTGCTGGTTCCGCTCGTCGATGGACGCGAGGCGCACACGTCATCGTTCGAAGTGGCGATGGACGACTGGAAAAAGCCCACGTATCTGAAGCTCGAATCGGTCGAGAAACTGGAGCACGACGTCGTCTGGGTGCGCTACACCCGCAAGCCCTGACGCCTCGGGATTTACCCGCGCCATGCCTCCGCAAGCCGTAAACACGCGGCTTGCATTGTTATAATCCTCTCATCCGACGACTAAAACCTAACACATCTCGCGCGATACGCCGCCAGCAATGGCACGCCTCATCGCGCCGTCCCGATGGCCAAGAACGACCGCTTGCGCGCCCTTTCGAGCGCACTCGAAAAACAGAACGTGATGCGCCTGCGCGATGCGGCCGCGTTGCTTGGCGTTTCGGAAATGACGGTGCGCCGCGATATCGCCGCGCATCCCGGCCAGTTCACGTATCTGGGCGGCTACATCGTCAGCGCTGCCGATGTGCCCAATGCGGGCTACACCATCGAGGAAGAGAAGGACCATTTCGCGCAGGCCAAGGCGATCGCATCGGGCCATGCGGCGCGACTGCTCGTCGATAACGAAACCATCTTCATCGATTGCGGCACCACGCTGACGACGCTCGCGCGGCAGATTCCCGTCGAGATGCATCTGACGGTCGTGTGCTATTCGCTGAACGTCGCGGAAATCCTGCGCCGCAAGCCCAACGTGCGGATGATTCTGCTGGGCGGCGTGTATGTGCCGTCGTCGGAATCATTCGCGAGCGACGAGAGTGTCGAGACGCTGAGGCGCATGGGCATCAACAAGGCGTTCATGTCGGCGGGCGGCGTCGATGAAGCGCGCGGCGTGACATGCTGGAACTTTCACGAGGTCGCCATCAAGCAGGCCGCCATGGCGAGTGCGGTGGAACGGCATCTCGTCGTCGATGCGAGCAAGTTCGGCAAGGTCAAGGCCGTGCGGTTCTCCCAGCTCTCCGAGTTCGATTCGATCATCACCGAAGAAGGGCAAATGCCGCGCAAGCGAAGCTGACGCCGCTCGCAAGGCGCACTACTCCGGTTATTCCCTGCCCATCGCGGCCGATTCGCGCCGCGCCGGTTCGCCCACCTCTCGTTCCCCCGCCGTTCTGCCAGTCGCCAATCAAGGCAAAACCTAGGGCAATTCAATAGTCATTCTAAATATTATAAAAATTACAAATTTATTTGGCTAAATTATATATATTCCCGCTTTATCTAATTTTCCGCATCGTCTCGGCTTAAATCTAGGAATTTAATCAATTTTCTTGCGTGAAATTTCTCGCGCCGTCGCGCATTCGTATTTGCGGCGATTGGAGCAAGGCATCCGCTCATCACGCTCGTCACCGCACGCGCCTTCGCGCGGGCGCATTCGGAGAAAAACAAGCATGACTGGCATGACGCATCAGGCCTCGCGCCGCCTCGGCATGAAAGCGCTCCTGGTTCACCACGACACGGCCTCGGACAGTGCGGGAGCGCGGGCGGTTCAGGCGCTTGCGAGCGATCTGCGCGAGCGTCTCGTCGACATCGTCATGGCCGCCGGCGCAGCCGACGCCATCGACATCATCCACGCCGACCCGGCGATCCAGTGCCTGCTGCTCGACTGGGAGCTTGGCGGCACGCGAACAGGCGCACGCCCGACCGAAGCGATGGCCGTGCTCGACGCCATGCGCACGCGCAGCGAGAGCGTGCCCGTGTTCCTGATGGCGAGCCGCACGAGCGCGTCGGGCGTGCCGGTGGACGCGATGCGCAAGGCCGACGACTTCATCTGGATGCTCGAAGATACGACACCTTTCATCAGCGGGCGCATCGTGGCGGCCATCGAACGCTATCGCGAGACCGTGCTGCCGCCCATGTTCCGCGCGCTTGCGCGTTTCTCGCGCGTCTACGAGTATTCGTGGCACACGCCGGGGCACACCGGCGGCACAGCTTTCCTCAAGTCCCCGGCGGGCCGCGCCTTCTTCGAATTCTTCGGCGAGCCGCTGTTTCGCTCGGACCTTTCCATCTCGGTGGGTGAGCTGGGGTCGCTCCTCGATCACAGCGGGCCGATCGGCGAAAGCGAGCGCTACGCCGCGCGCGTCTTCGGCGCGCATCGCACGTATCACGTGACGAACGGCTCCTCCACGTCGAACCGCGTGATCCTGATGGCCAGCGTGACGCGCAACCAGATCGCGCTGTGCGACCGCAACTGCCACAAGTCGATCGAGCACGCCATGACGATGTCGGGCGCGATTCCCGCCTATCTCGTGCCCTCGCGCAACCGCTACGGCATCATCGGCCCGATCATGCCCGAGCATCTCACCGCGGCGACGGTGCGCAGTTCGATCGAACGCAATCCGCTCGTGCAGGCGCGCGACGGCGTGACGCCGACGCCCGTGCACGCGGTCGTGACGAATTCCACGTACGACGGCCTCTGCTACAACGTCAGGCGGGTCGAGCAACTGCTCGGTGAGAGCGTGGACCGCCTGCATTTCGACGAGGCCTGGTACGGATACGCGCGCTTCAATCCGCTCTATCGCGATCGCCACGCGATGCACGGCGATCCCGCCGATCACGACAGCACGCGCCCCACCGTGTTCGCGACCCAGTCGACCCACAAGCTGCTCGCCGCGCTCTCCCAGGCGTCCTTCATCCACGTTCGCGATGGCCGCAACCCGATCGGGCATGCGCGCTTCAACGAAGCGTTCATGATGCACGCATCGACCTCGCCGCAATACGCGATCATCGCGTCGAACGACGTGAGCGCCGCGATGATGGACGGTGCCGGCGGCGTCGCGCTCACGACCGATTCGATCCGCGAAGCCGTCGCGTTTCGTCAGATGCTCGCCCGCCTGCACGCGGAGTTCGCGGAGAAGAACGACTGGTTCTTCGACGGCTGGCAGCCCGAGACCGTCGTCGATCGCAAGACCGGGCGCCGCTTCGCGTTCCATGAGGCGAGCGAAGCGCTGCTCACGAGCGATCCCTCGTGCTGGGTGCTGCACCCGAATGACGCGTGGCACGGCTTCGGCGACATCGAAGACGACTATTGCATGCTCGACCCGATCAAGGTGTCGCTCGTCACGCCGGGCGTAGCCCCGGGCGGCGGCCTGCTTCCGGTGGGCATCCCCGCCTGTGTCGTGACGGCATATCTCGACCGCCAGGGCATCGTCGTCGAGAAGACTACCGACTTCACCATCCTCTTCCTCTTTTCGATGGGCGTCACCAAGGGCAAGTGGGGCACGCTCGTCAACACGCTGCTCGACTTCAAACGCGACTACGACGCCAATGCGCCACTCGAACGCGTGCTGCCCGGACTCGTCGAGCAATACCCGCTGCGCTACGCCGGCCTTGGCTTGCGCGATCTCTGCGACCGCATGTTCGGCGCGATGGCCGAGTTCGGCACGACCGAGCGCATGGCGCGCGCCTACTCGACCCTGCCGCGCCCCGATTTCAGCCCGACAGAAGCCTACGAAAAGCTCGTGCAGAACAGGATCGAACTGCTCGAACTCGATCAGATGGAAGGACGCACGGTCGCGACCGGCGTCGTGCCCTATCCGCCGGGCATTCCGCTTCTGATGCCGGGCGAGAACGCCGGAGCCGCCGATGGCCCGCTGCTCGGCTACCTGAAAGCGCTGGAGCGATTCGATCTGCGCTTCCCGGGCTTCATCCATGACACGCATGGCGTCGAAGTCGAGGACGGCGTCTATCGCATCGCGTGCATTGCCTGATTTCCCATCGACACGAGGAAGGATACAAAAATGATCGAGCGTAGCAGCAAGCTACTGCGGCATCGCGTGCTGATTGTCGACGAAACCCTTGCCGATCCGTCCAGCGCGGGCGGACATGTCATCCGCGACCTGGTGGGCGAATTCGAGGCGCGCGGCGTCGAGGTCGTGCGCGCGTCCACGCTGGCGGACGGCGAGGCGATCGTCACGACCGACGCCAGCATCGACTGCATGTTCGTCCACTGGAACACCGGATCGGCGCATTCCCCGGGGAAGGGCCCGGTGCTGGATCTCCTGCGCACCATTCGCGCGCGCAACGCCAGCGTGCCCATCTTCCTGATGAGCGAGCGCTCGGGCGAGCAGCCGCCTGACCTGGAAGCGATGTCGCTCGCCAGCGAGTTCGTCTGGACGCTGGAAGACACCGGCCCGTTCATCGCCGGCCGCGCGCTGGTCGCGATGCGCCGCTATACCGAGAGTCTCCTGCCGCCGTTTACGAAGGCGCTGTTCGAATACACCGCCACCCGCGAGTATTCGTGGGCGGCGCCGGGCCATCAGGGCGGCGTCGCATTCACGAAGACGCCGCAAGGGCGCCTCTTCTTCGACTTCTTCGGCGAGAACCTGTTTCGCACGGACACGGGTATCGAACGTTCGTCGATGGGTTCGCTGCTCGATCACGACGGTCCGTGCGGCGAAGCGGAGCGCTATGCGTCCCGCGTGTTCGGTTCACATGTGAGCTATTCGGTCCTCAACGGCACGTCGGGCTCGAACCGCACGGTCATGTCCGCGGTGGTCGGCGACAACGAGTTCGCGGTGTGCGACCGCAATTGCCACAAGTCGATCGAGCAAGGGCTCGTGGCGACCGGCGGCATTCCCGTATTCCTCGCACCCGCGCGCAATCGCTACGGCATCATCGGGCCGATTGCGCCGTCCGAGCTGAGCGCTGCGTCGATCGCGCGCAAGATCGAGGAACACCCGCTCGCGCGCCTCGCGAGCAGCGGGAAGCCCGTGTATGCGGTGGTCACGAACTGCACTTACGACGGCATGTGCTACGACGCGGCCAAGGTCCAGAGCCTGCTCGATCAATCGGTCGACGTGATTCACTTCGACGAAGCATGGTATGCGTATGCGCGCTTCAATCCGCTGTATGCGAACCGCTTCGGCATGCGCGGCGATCCGCGCGAGCACCGCGCGAGCGACGCCACGGTGTTCGTCACGCATTCCACGCACAAGCTGCTCGCCGCGCTCTCGCAGGCGTCCTACATCCATATCCGCAACGGCCGGCGCCCGATGGTCCCGAGCCGCTTCAACGAAGCGTACACGGCTCAGGCAACCACCTCGCCGCTCTACGCGATCATCGCCGCCAACGAGATCGGCGCATCGATGATGGACGGTTCGCAAGGCCAGATGCTGACGCAGGAAGTGATCGATGAAGCCATCGATTTCCGCCAGGCGCTCGCACGCGCGCACCGCGAACTGGCGAAGCAAGGCGAATGGTTCTTCGCGCCGTGGAACGCGCCCGAGGTGACGGACCCGTCGAGCGGAGAGCGCATTCCGTTCGCGGATGCGCCCAGACAACTGCTCGCGTCCGATCCCGGTTGCTGGGTGCTGCGTCCCGGCGAGACCTGGCACGGCTTCGACAGCGTGCCGGACGGCTGGTGCATGCTGGACCCGATCAAGGCCGGCATCGTGTGCCCGGGCATGGGCGACGATGGCGAGCTCGAATCGTCCGGCATTCCCGCCGCCGTGCTGAGCGCCTATCTCTATCGCCATGGAATCATCCCGTCGCGCACGACTGACTTCATGGTGCTGTGCCTGTTCTCGGTAGGCGTGACCAAGGGCAAGTGGGGCACGCTCGTCAATACCCTGCTGCATTTCAAGCGCGACTACGACGCCAATCGCCCGCTCACCGAGGCCCTGCCGGATCTCGTCAAGAAGTCGCCCGAGCACTATGCGGGCATGGGACTGCGCGATCTCGCCAACGACATGTTCGGGAGGATGAAATCGTCGGCCATGGACAAGGCGCAGGCGGCGGCATTCGGCACGCTGCCCACGCCTGTGCTCACGCCACGTCAGGCCAACGCGAGGCTCAAAGCGGGCGACGTCGAGCTGCTGCCGCTCGACGAAATGGCCGGGCGCGTCATCGCCGTCGGCGCAATTCCCTATCCGCCCGGCATCCCGATCCTCATGCCCGGCGAGAACGCCGGCGCGAGCGACGGTCCGTGGCTCGCCTATCTTCGCTCGCTCGAAGCATGGAGCGCGGCCTTCCCGGGTTTCGAGAAGGAAGTCGAAGGCGCGGTGGTCGAAGCGGGCAAGTACCACTTCTGGTGTGTCAGGAAAGCCGAACAACTCAAGGATCGTTGAACAAAGATGAGCAATGTCGTCAGGAAGGTCGGCGTCGTCCCCGCGACGCTGATGGTGGCCGGAAACATCATGGGTTCCGGCGTATTCATGCTGCCAGCCAATCTCGCGGCAACGGGCGGGATCGCCATCTTCGGATGGCTCGTCACCATCGCGGGTGCGGTCGCGCTGTCGCTCGTGTACGCGAAGATGTCCTCCATCGATCCGGCCGCGGGCGGGTCGTATGCCTTCGCGCGCAAGGCGTTCGGTCCTTTCGCAGGCTATCAGGTGAACATGCTCTACTGGCTTTCGGCTTGGATCGGCAATATCGCCATTGCGGTGGTGGGGGTCGGCTATCTGAGCTATTTCATCCCCGTGCTCAAGCATCCGCTCGTACTCACGTTTGCCTGCATCGCCGTGATGTGGCTGTTCGTGTTCGTGAACGCGCTCGGGCCGTCGATCATGACCCGCGTGCAGTCCGTCACCACGGTGCTCGCGCTGGTACCGATCGTCGGCGTGGCGATCATCGGCTGGTTCTGGTTCAAGCCTGACGTCTACATGAGCGCGTGGAACGTCAGCGGACACGATGCCTTCGACGCCGTCCAGAGCACGCTGAACGTCACGCTGTGGTCCTTCATCGGCGTCGAGACGGCAGCCGTGTCGGCGGCCGTGGTCGAGAACCCGAAGAAGAACGTGCCGATCGCGACCGTGGGCGGCGTGCTGATCGCGGCGGTGTCGTATGTGCTCTCTTCCACCGCCATCATGGGCATCATCCCGAACAAGGCCTTGCAGGTTTCAGCCTCGCCGTTCGGTGACGCCGTGAAGATCATGCTGGGCGACAGCGGCGGCGCGATCGTCGCGTTGTGTGCGGCGCTCGGCTGCCTGGGCTCGCTCGGCGGCTGGATTCTGGTCACGGCGCAGACGGCGAAAGCCGCCGCGGACGACAAGCTGTTTGCTCCGATCTTCGGCAAGGTGAACAAGGATGGCGTGCCGGTGGCGGGCCTCGTCATCGTCGGCATTCTGATGACGGCGACGCAATTGACGAGCATTTCGCCCGATGCGAGCAAGCAGTTCGGCATCGTGTCGGGCGTGAGCGTGATCTTCACGCTGGTGCCGTACATCTTCACCTGTGCGGCGCTGCTCGTGCTCGGTCACGGGCATCTCGGCAACGCGAAGGGCAAGTACATCGCCGTCATGCTGGTCGCATTCGTCTACTCGCTGTGGGCGATTGTCGGTTCGGACGCGAAGCAGGTGTTGTGGTCCTTCGTGATCGTGCTCGCGACGAGCGCGACTTACGCCGTGACATACAACCGCAGCCATCCGGCGGTCTTCCCGCTCGAACCGCCGAGCGGATCGTAGGCGGCGTCGGCTCGGCCAAAACCATGAAGCAAGCCGCGGCGGCGTTCGGATCGGAATCCGAACGCCGCCGCGGTTTTTTTTCGAACGCCTTCCTACTGCCGGCGCCCCAGCGCGAACAACGTCCCCGCGACGAGAATGAACGCGCCGATGATCACCTTCTGCCAGGTGCTCGGCACGCCGATGAGAATCAGCACGCTATTGATGAGCGTGACGAGCACGACGCCGAGCAAGGTGCCCACCACCGTCCCCGTGCCGCCCGTGATGCGCGCGCCGCCGAGAATCACGGCGGCGATCACGTCGAGCTCCGTGCCGACGAGATCGAACGGATTGGCGAGCCGGTTCGTCGAGACGTGCAGAATGCCCGCCACGCCCGCCAGCAAGCCGGTATAGCCGAACACGAACAGATGAATCGCGCGCAGGTTGTAGCCGAGGCGCTCGGCGATCGCGAGACTGCCGCCCATCGCGTAGACGCCGCGCCCCATCATCGTGCGATTGAGCAGCCACCACGTGAGCACCGCCGCGATCACGAGCGCGAGCACGGACACCGGCAACACGGCGCGCAGGCCATCGGACGTGTGGTAGAAGAACAGCGGCAGGCGCCCGAACGTATCCATGCTGTGCGGAATGTTCATGAAGAACTGCGTGCCGACGAAGGTCAGCAGCAAGCCGCGATACAGATACTGCGTGCCGATCGTGACGATCAGCGACGGCGCCTTGAGCCGATGCACGAGCATGCCGTTGATGACGCCGAGAATCACGCCGCCGATCGCGCCCGCGATCAGGATCAGCACGAACGGGCACTCGGGCCACCATGCGAACACGGCCTTGGTGATCGAATACATCGTGAGCGCGGCGATCGCCGTGAACGACACGTCGATGCCGCCCGACGCCAGCACGACGAGCGTGCCGAGCGCGAAGAGCGACACCGTCGTCGCGGAATGCAGCATGTCGAACAGCGTGGCGAACTGGAAGAAGCGCGGATTGATGCCGCCCACGATCAGGCACGTCACCACGATCAGCCCGACCGTGAACCACTCGGGATTGCGCATCAGCTGCGCGTAGAGATTGCCCTTGCGCACACGCGGCGCGACGTCGCTCACGGCCTGCGGCATCGTCTCGCTTCCCGTGCGGCGGATGGATTCGCTCATGCTCATGCTGCCTCTGAAAGTAGCGCGTGATAAAGATCGGCCTCGCTCAACCGGTCCGCGCGATACTCGCTCGCGATGCGGCCTTTCTTCATCATCAGAATGCGGTCGCAGTTCTGCAGCAGCTCGGGCAAGTCGTCGCTGATCAGGATGATGCCGATGCCCTCCTTCGACAGCCGCTGCATGATGCGGTAAATGATGTCCTTCGATCCCACGTCCACGCCGACCGTCGGACCGTGCAGGATCAGCACGCGAGGATCGATCGCGAGCCAGCGGCCGATCAGCACGCGCTGCTGGTTGCCGCCCGAAAGCGACTGCACGGGCTTGTCGACATCGGGCGTGGCGATCTGCAAGTCCTTCACGGTGCGCTCGGCGAGCTCTTGCGCGCGCTTGCGGTCGATCTGGCCGAAGCGGTCGCGCAGGCTCGCGATCATCGCGGTGACGACGTTGTCGCGGATCGGCTTGTCGAGGAACAGCCCTTCGTTCAGGCGGTCTTCCGGCACGTAGCCGATGCGCTGCGCCTTCGCATCCGCGGGCGAATGCAGCCGCACGCGCATGCCGTCGAGCGTGACCGTGCCCATGTCGGCGGGCGCAACGCCAGCCAGTGCACGCGCGAGTTCGTTGCGGCCCGAATCGAGCAGGCCCGTCACGCCGAGAATCTCGCCCTTGTGCAGCTTGAACGACACATCGGCGAACTGGCCTTTGCGGCCGAGACCCTGCACGTCGAGCACGATTTGCGACGCGCCCTCGTCACCTTCCGAACGATAGCGTTCGGTCGACAGATGCTTGCCCGTCATGAGCTCGCTGATCTGCGCCTTCGTGTAGTTTTCGATCGGGCCTTGCGCCATCTTCTGGCCGTCGCGCAGCACGATCACTTCGCCGCCGATCGCATAGCACTCGTCGAGCTTGTGGCTCACGAACAGCACGGCCACGCCGTCCGCGCGCAGCTTCGCCAGTACGGCGATGAGATTGTCGACTTCCTTCTGCGTGAGCGACGTGGTCGGCTCGTCCATGATGACGAACTTCGCCTCGCTCGCAATCGCGCGCGCAATCGCGACGAGCTGGCGCGTGGCGAGCGGCAGCTGCTCGATCAGTGTCTTCTGGAAATTCGCGTCGCCCGGCAGGCCCACGGCTTCGAGCGCGCGAGCAGCGGTTTGCGCGAGCGCCTTGCGATCGAACGTGCGCGCGAGCTTGCCCGCATGTTCGGCAAGCTCGGACGTCAGCGCGACGTTCTCCGCGACGCTCATGTTCGGCAGCAGCGACAAGTCCTGATAGACCGTCTCGATGCCCGCCGAAAGGGATTCGAGCGGCGAGAGCTTCGTGTGGCGCACGCCCTCGATCACGAGCTCGCCTTCATCGGGCGGCTGCGCGCCCGAGATGATCTTGATGAGCGTGCTCTTGCCGCAGCCGTTCTCGCCCAGCAAGTGATAGATCTGTCCGCGCTCGAACGCGAGGCTCACGCCGCGCAGCGCATGCACGCCGGTAAAGCGCTTGTGGATATCGAAGACTTCGAGAAGCGGGGTCGTTGTGGTCATGTCGTTTCGAGGCAGGCGGCGCGCCTCATCGAACCGGGCGCGCCGCGCACATCACGTCAGAAGTTGTATTGCTTGTAGTTCGTCTTGTCGACGTCGACCCAGCCGGTGCCGCGCACGATCACGCCCTTGCCGGGGCCCTTCGTAACGGTCACCTTGTTGTAGCCCGTGATGCCCAGGTCCGCGCCGTTCTGCACTTCCTTGCCGTCGACGAGCATCTGCGCGACCTTGTTCATCGCGAGACCGGCGAGCTTCGGATCCCAGAACGCGATACCGTTGATCGCACCGCTTTCGAGGAACTTCGCGGCTTCCGTCGGCAGTCCGGTTCCGTACACGCAGATCTTGCCGACCTTGCCCGCTTCCTCGACTGCGCGGCCAATGCCGATCACATCCAGCGACGACGAACCCTGGAAGCCCGTCAGGTCCGGATGCTTGCGCAGCACTTCCTTCGCGACCTGATATGCTCGCTCGCCATCGTTGTTGGTTTCGAGCTTGGGCTCGACGAGATCCATCTTCGGATACTTGGCCTTCGCGTTGCCAATGCCACCATCGGCCCATTGCACCTGCGAGCGGCTGCCGAGGGAGCCGACCAGCACCGCCCACTTGCCCTGCTGGCCCATGCACTTCGCGAGGCGCTCGTTCAGGCCCGCGCCGTACGCGGTGTTGTCGAACGCTTCGATGTCGACCTGCGTGTTCTTGGCGTTGTCCGCTTCATGCGTGACGACCTTGATGCCGCGGTCCATCGCCTTCTTGAGCGCGGGCTCGAGTGTCGGCGGATCGTACGGCACCACCGCGATCGCCGTGACCTTCTTCGCGATCAGGTCCTCGATGATCTTCAGCTGCTGCGCGGCGTCGGCTCGGCCCGGGCCTGTCTGATACGCGTTGATGTTCGGGTTTTCCTTGCCGAACTCCTTCACGCCTTCGTCCATGCGATTGAACCAGTTGATGCCGGTCACCTTCACGACCGTCACGATGGTCTCGTTGGTCGCGGCCTGCGCCGCCGCGATCGCGCCGGCGGCGAGTGCGATCGCCGTAAGCGCGGTGCCGAGTTTGTTCAGCTTCATTGCGTTGTCTCCTTTATGTATCGATTGGTCTCTTCAACAATCACACGCAACACTAACGTCCCGTCGACGCGGGCGGCGGTGGAACATTGCTCCTGGGCGCGGCTCCGCCGATGCCGAAGATCGCGCGCACGCGCTCGCCGCCCGCGAATGCGAGCGATGCGAGCAGCAGGAAACCCCACGCGCAATCGCCGAAGAACTGCGACACCCCGAGCAGATTGAACAGGCTCGACAGGAATTGCAGCACCGTCGCGGCGAGAAACACGCAGACGATGCGCCCGTAGCCGCCCGCCGGATTCACGCCGCCCATCACCGCGATCAAGATCGCGATCAGCAAGTACGAATTGCCGTAATCCCATTTCGCGCTCGACGTATGGGTCGCGCTGATGAGGCCCGCGAGCGATGCGAGCACGCCGCACAGGCCATACGTGAGGATCAGCATGCGCGCGCGCGGAATGCCCGCGTAGAACGCGGCCTTGGGATTGGTTCCCATCAGGTAGAGACGCAGGCCGAACGGCGTGCGCTTCAGGATCCAGCCGAGCAGCACGACGGCGGCGATGAAGATCCACAGCGAAATCGGCACTTGCAGGAAAGTGCCGTTGCCGATGTTCGAAAGCGGATCGACGTATTCCACGCGCACCGACGCCCCGTTGCTCAGCACGACCGCAATGCCCGTGAAAAGCAACTGCGTGCCGAGCGTGCAGAGAATCGGCGTGAGCCTGAGCTTCGCGATGACGACGCCGTTCAGCAAGCCGCCGAGCAAACCGATCGCCACGACGATGCACACGAACACGCCCGTATAGAGCGCGGGCGAATCGTCGGCGGACACCATGTGCGGCAGCAGCATCGCCGCGACCATGCCCGACAGGTTCGCAAGCCCGACACCCGACAGATCGATGCCGCCGTTGCCCGAGACCATCGACAGCATGATGCCGAGCGCGAGCAGGCCGAGCTCGGGCAACTGGCCGCCCATCGACTGGAGGTTGTCGATGTCGAGGAACTGGCCGTGCGACATCCACGTCGCGACGATCACCACGAGGATGTTCACGCCGATCAGGAAGTTGAACTGGCGATCCGCGAGCCACTTCGAGCCTTTCATTGCGTGACGCTCCTTTCCGCAAGCACCGCGTTGATCTCGTCGAGACGCGGCATCGAAGGCGCGGTGCCGGGGCGCGTCACCGAAAGGCTCGCGAGCGCGCAGCCGAAGCGCACCGCATCGAGCGGACCTTCGCCGCGAGCGAGCGCAGCCGCGAAGCCGCCGGTGAAGCCATCGCCCGCGCCCGCCGTCTCGACCACGCGGCCGCAATCGAAGGCCGGGACGAGTACCGATTCGTTCTCCGTATGCAGCAGCGCGCCCGCTTCGCCGAGCGTGACGATGACGGCGCGCGCGCCCTTCTTCAACAGCACGTCGGCGGCGCGGCGCGCGTCATCGACATTGACGATTGCCACGCCCGTCAGCGCTGTCGCCTCGGTTTCGTTCGGCGTGATGTAGTCGCACAGCGGATAGATATCGTCGGTGAGCGGCAGCGCCGGCGCGGGATTGAACACCGTCGTCACGCCATGCTTGCGCGCGAGCTCGAGTCCGCGGCGCGCGGCAGGAATCGGTTGCTCCAGTTGCGTGACGAAGACGCCCGCACGAGCGATGTCGTCTTCGATCGCCTCGACGTCCTCGGGCGCCAGCGTGCCCGCAGCGCCCGCCGCGACGATGATCGCGTTGCCGCCCGTGTTCTCGTCGACGTAGATATGCGCGGCGCCCGTCGCCACGTCGCTCATGACGGTCGCGCGCGACGTGATGCCTTCGGCAGTCCAGGTTGCCTGCGCGATCTCGCCGAACGCGTCCGCGCCGATGCGCGTGCAGAAGATCACGTCCGCCCCGGCGCGGGCGGCGGCCACCGCCTGATTCGAGCCCTTTCCGCCCGGTCCCATCTTGAAGGCGGAACCCGCAACGGTTTCGCCGAGCAGCGGCATGCGCTGCGCGCGAAACGCGAGGTCCGTCACGTAGATGCCGAGAATGACGACGCTCTTCATCGCGTGCCTCCTTCCGGCGCATCGGGTGCCAGTTGCACGCCCTTCTTGAAGATGAAGCAGCCATAGCCGCGCGCCTCGCCCGTGGCGATCACGCAGTACGCTTTCTTCGCGCGCTCGTAAAACGCGAAGCGTTCGATCGCCGCGAACGGCAGTTCACGGCCTTCTGCGTCGTCTACTTCGCGTTGCGCCTCGCGCTGCACGGCGGGCAAGGTAGTTGCATCGCCAACTATTTCCATGCGGCCGGCGGGATCGTCGACGAACGTATCGAGCGGCAGCACCGACAGCACCGCGCGCACCGCCCGCGGCGCGCTCGCGCCGTCGATGCGCAGGACCTTGCCCAATACCGATTGCCGCGCCACCGAGTCGGCGGGGAAATGAGCGTCGCAGATCACCACTTCGTCGCCGTGACCCATCGCGGCGAGCGCGTGCAGGATATCGGCGTTCAGAAGCGGATCGATGTTCTTCAGCACAGCGTCTCCTCCATGCATGGGCGGTCCCGTATCGGAATCTACGCCCGGTCAACTCTGCAATCAGTCTCCGTACGGCACCCAGATGTTCTTCACCTGCACGGCCTGACGGAGGAACGGCAAGCCCTCGCTCGCGGCGTCGTGCCAGTCGAACACGCGGCCCTGATCGACGAACGTGCGTTTCAGGTTGCCGACGGACTCGCGCTCGGCCAGCGCCGAGAGCGACGCGCCATGGAAGCACCAGAGCGCATCGACGTCGTCGTGCTGTGCAAGTGTTTGCGCCAGGGAGCGCGCATCGCCGGTGACGATGTTCAGCGCGCCGCCCGGTACATCCGATGTCTCGACGACCTGATAGAAGTCCGTCGCCATCAGCGGACACGTTTCGCTCGGCACCGCGACCACGCGATTGCCGAGTGCAAGCGCGGGCGCGACGAGCGACACGAAACCGAGCAGCGGCGCTTCATCCGGGCACACGATGCCGATCACGCCGAGCGGCTCGTGCATCGCCAGCGCCACGCCATGCAGCGGCGGCGCATGCACCGCGCCGTCGTACTTGTCGGCCCAGGCGGCATACGTGAAGAAGCGCGCGATCGATGCTTCCACTTCGCGCTTCGCATCCCGCTCGCTCGAACCCGCGCGCGTGACGAGCTGCCTCGCGAACTCGTCGGCGCGCGCGCTCAGATTCTCCGCGAGGTAGTACAGCACCTGCGCGCGATTATGCGCGCTCGCGGAAGACCACTTCGTCATGCCGCGCGCGGCGGCCACCGCATTGCGAATGTCCTTGCGATTGCCCTCGCCCGCTTCGCCGACGATCTCACCGGAAGGCGCGCGCACGAGCCGCGAGTAACCGCTGTCGGGCCGTGCCTGCTTGCCGCCGATGAAGAGCTTCGCCGTGCGATCGAGCGCGCTGACCTTGCCCGCGTCCGTGAGCGAATCGGGCTGCGCCTGCAGTGGCCCGGTTTCACCGCGAACCGGAAGCTTGGCCCATGCGCGCGGCTTCAGGTATTCGTAAATGCCCTCGCGTCCGCCCTCGCGCCCGAAGCCGGATTCGCGATAGCCGCCGAAGCCCACGGCCGCATCGAAGAGGTTGGTCGCGTTGATCCACACGACGCCGCATTGCAGGCGCGGCGCGACATCGAGCGCGCGGCTGATGTTCTCGCTCCAGATGCTCGCGGCGAGCCCATAGCGCGTGTTGTTCGCGAGCGCGACGGCTTCTTCCGGCGTGCGGAAGCTCATGGTCACGAGCACGGGTCCAAAGATTTCTTCCTGCGCGAGCGTCGATGCAGGCGCGACGTTGGTCACGAGCGTCGGCGGGAAGAATGCGCCGCCCTCGGGCAACGCGAGACGCGGGCTTTGATGAATCTCGCAGCCTTCGCTTTCGCCTTTCGCCACGAGCGCGCGGATGCGCTCGAGCTGCACTTCATCGACGATGGCGCTCATGTCGATGCCCTTGTCGAGCGACGTGCCGACGCGCAGCGTGTCCATGCGGCGCTTGAGCTTCTCGACGAAGCGCGCCTCGATGCCCTCCTGCACGAGCAGACGCGAGCCCGCGCAACACACCTGGCCCTGATTGAACCAGATCGCATCGACGACGCCTTCCACGGCGCTGTCGAGGTCGGCATCGTCGAACACGATGAAGGGCGACTTGCCGCCGAGCTCCAGTGTGAGCGACTTGCCCGAGCCCGCCGTCGTCGTGCGAATCTGGCGGCCCACCTCGGTCGAGCCCGTGAAGGCGATCTTCGCGACGCGCCTGTGCTCGACCAGCGCCGCACCCGTGCGCCCGTCGCCGGTGACGACATTGAGCACGCCCTTGGGCAAGCCCGCGCGGTGCGCAAGCTCGGCGAACAGCAGCGCGGTCAGCGGCGTATATTCGGCGGGCTTGAGCACGACGGTATTGCCGAGCGCGAGCGCGGGGGCGATCTTCCACGCGAGCATCAGCAGCGGAAAATTCCACGGCACGATCTGGCCGATCACGCCGAGCGGCGCCCAGTCGGCGAACTCCTTGTCCTGCAACTGCGCCCAGCCCGCGTGATGCAGAAAATGCCTTGCCACAAGAGGGATATCGATATCGCGCGACTCGCGGATCGGCTTGCCGTTGTCGAGCGATTCCAGCACGGCGAACAGGCGGCCATGCCGCTGCACCATGCGCGAGAGCGCATACAGATGACGCGCGCGCCCCGCGCCGCCGATGGCCTGCCAGCCTTCGAGCGCATCGTGCGCGGCCTGCACGGCGGCATCGACATCGGCGGAATCGCCTTGCGCGATCGACGCCAGCATGCGGCCCGTCGCGGGCTCGCGCGAATCGAATCGTTCGGCGGCATCGCTATCGCGCCATGCGCCATTGATGAAATGACCGAAGCGCCCGTTGTGCTGATCGAGCCAGGCGCGCGCGGCGCGATCGTCTTCCGGTGCGGGTCCGTATTCCATCGAGGAGAAGTATTCGGCAACGCTCATGAGGCTTGTAAGAGTAGGTCTTGCGAATCAGGCGACAGGATGACGATTGAACGCCGAATAGCGTCCGCTCACGTGATGTTCGAGCTGGCGTTCGATATCCGCGAGCAGGCTCGATGCGCCGATGCGGAACAGCTCCGGCTCGAGCCAGTCACGTCCGAGCTCTTCCTTCATGAGGATCTGATATTCGAGCACCGACTTCGCCGTCGACACGCCGCCCGCCGGCTTGAAGCCGATCGCCACGCCCGTGCGCGCGAGGTAGTCGCGGATCATGCGCACCATCACGAGCGAGACGTCGAGCGTCGCGTTGACGCCTTCCTTGCCCGTGGAGGTCTTGATGAAATCGGCGCCGGCCATCATGCAGATCATCGACGCCTTCGCGACGTTCGACAGGGTGCGGATGTCGCCGGTCGCGAGGATCGCCTTGACGTGCGCATTGCCGCATGCCGCGCGGAAATCGCGCATCTCGTCGTAGAGCGCCTTCCAGTTGCCCGTCAGCACATGCTCGCGCGTGACGACGATATCGATCTCCGCCGCGCCATCCGCCACCGACGCCTCGATCTCGCGCAGCTTCAGCGCATGCGGATTGAGGCCGGCGGGAAAGCCGGTCGACACGGCGGCGACCGGAATGCCGCTGCCCTGCAGCGCGTTCACGGCGGTTTTCACGTAGCGGTGATAGACGCACACCGCACCGGTCGTGATCGAGCCCGGTGCCATGCCGAGCGCGTCGAGCAGATCGTCGCGCAGCGGACGGCGCGCCTTCGCGCAGAGGCGCTCGACGCGTCCGTGGGTATCGTCGCCGTTGAGCGTCGTGAGGTCGATGCAGGTAATGGCCTTCAGCAGCCATGCCGCCTGCGCATCCTTCTTGACCGCGCGGCGCGTGCCGAGCGTGGATGCGCGGCGCGCCACCGCCGACTGGTTCACGCGCAGACCGTCGAGCCACGCGAGATCGAACGGCACGCCGGGATTGCGGGCGCCTGCGTGGGCCTGAGTCTTCCCGGGCCACGCGACGATGGACTTCGATGCGGATTCCAGCATGAGATCGGTTTGCCGGCGCCTTGTGCGACGCACAACAGTTTTTGATAGATTGATCTCAGTTTATATCAGCTTTGTTACGATCGTAACATAGGGAAAGTTCGGAGGCGCCGGCGGGCCGTTCCGCAACAAAAACTTGAGAAGGCGTAGGCGAAAGTTCCAAACTGGAGAAACCGGTGAACGACAGGTCCGGGCGCATGCCGCGCGATTGACAGCAGATCAGGAGATTCGCGAAATGACGACGACGTTCAGAATCGGCGACCGGGTCAGATGGAATTCCGAGGCGGGCTACGTGACTGGCACGATCATCGTCATCCATACGCAGGACTTCGAGTACAAGGGGTACCGGCATCGCGCGTCGCCGGAAAATCCCCAATACGAGATACAGAGCGACAAGACCGATCATGTTGCGGCGCATCGGGGTAGCGCACTCGAACTCATTTCCCGCGAAGGCGACGCGTGACGCTTCCGTTCTACACGATCGGTCATTCTGATCGCACGCTCGTCGACTTCATCGGGATGATCACCGACGCCGAGATTCATATGCTCGCAGACGTCAGGAAGATGCCGCGGTCCAGAACCAATCCGCAGTTCAACGAGCCGACGCTTCCGGACGAACTGGCGGAATTCGATATCGGATACGAGCACATGGCGGCGCTCGGCGGCCTCCGCGGCAAGACGCCGGGCGTGCCCGAGGACGTCAATGACCTCTGGATGAACAAGAGCTTTCATCGCTACGCGGATTACGCGCTGACGCCGGAGTTTCGCGAGGGCCTCGATCATCTGATCACGGAGGGTCGTACGAGGCGTTGCGTCGTCATGTGTTCAGAGGCCGTGTGGTGGCGTTGCCACCGGCGCATCATCGCCGACTATCTGATCGCGCGGGGCGAAACGGTCTTCCACATCATGGGGATGAAACATCTGCAGCCCGCGAGCCTGACCGCGGGCGCAGTGATTCAGTCGAACGGCACTATCGTCTATCCGGGTGTCGACCAGGACGCTTGACCGGTCATGACAGGAATCGTTCGCCGAGTACGCACGCTCGACGCCCGTCAGTGGGTGCTCATCAGCGGCGGCAAGTCAGCGTTGTTGCAAGTGCTCCCGTATCTCTTTTGTACTCAGCGCCGAATAATCCTTACTAAGCTTCTCGAACACAAGTTCTCGGGTTTCCGCGCTCAGGTAGGAAAGCATCATGCCAAGGAATTTGGATTCCGCAACCAGTCTCAGTCGACCGAAGCGTTGATGTAGACGTCCCTGTTCCAGGTACTCGGCCACTTGGCACGCAAACTTGTCTCGTTCTTTTTCCTTTCGTTCGCTTTCAGAAAATGCGGCTGCCTGCTTTTCGGTCAGTGTCGTGGCGCTATGTGCGACATTGACAAAGTCGTCAACTTCCTCCAAGTCGAGTGTGAGCCCTGGAGCCTGGAACACTCGCGCCCGACCTTCGTCGGCCACCACAATCCAAGTCATGTCGTTCATGATGGTTCTCCGGTGCAAAGCCTTCTAAACGGAAACGCTCGCAAAAGCCGGCACGCTGATTTTAGTGGCCATCTTCACGCCCGCATTGTCGAGATGTCAAGCTGATTGGCACGCCAACGGCGCGTTGATCCATGCCTCACCTGTGCCGTTCGATACGCACTGGATGCTCATCTCGATGCATGACACCAGCAGCGTGTATGGCGTCGTTATATATCGGCCCCGACCGATTTTTATTATCGGAGCCGTTAAGTCGAATTCCTAACCTTGGATTTCGGCTCGCGTTCAGGCCGTGCCATCCGCTCAATGCCTCTCTCCATTGCGCCTGCTGACCCCGGGTTCAGCCTCGAATTGAATTCATACGATTTTTTTCGGAGGACTTGGTTTCTTGACAGTCGCGCGCTGTCCGCCCTTTAATGAGTCAAGGGTTTTTGCGTCGAAGGGCCACTCACCGGAATTCGCTCATGACAATCACGCATCACGCCAGAATGTGGGAGGCGGCCGTTGACGCGCTGGAGCGTGCAGCCCGGCTGCATCGTCAATTCTTTCGACTGGCTGGACAGCGAGCACAGGAGCCAGTATGGGAGCCACCCATCGAGTTCTTCGAAGACCATGGCAGATTGTCCATCGTCGTCGCGTTGCCTGGCGTCAAGCCGGATCTGATTCATGTAAGCCTCGAAAACGATACCTTGATCGTTACTGCTGAAAGAAGACGCTCCAACCCGTTGTCCAAAGGTACGGTGCATTGCTTCGAGATACCGTACGGTCGATTTGAGCGACAAGTTCGGCTTCCTGCGGGACGCTATCGCCTGGTTCGGCGCGACTCCGAGCACGGGTGTCTGTTGTTGGATATCGAGACGCTGGACTGAAACCATCCGGCGAAGGTGCTTTCGAGGAGCAAAGATGACCACGGACAGCAGCAAGCGCCTGGAAACGGAGACGCAGGGGAGCGAGACGCCTTCCCCATCGCCATTGCCCAAAGATAGCCTGATCCTGCTGCCGGTGCGTAACACAGTGCTCTTCCCTGGCATGGTCCTACCGCTCAGGGCCGACACCGCTCAGGTGAAAGAGGACGTGCAGGAGGCCGTCAAGCGCCAGTTGCCCTTGGGCATCGTCCTCCAGCGCGACCCTCAAGTCACGGATCCGCCTTTCGACGGATTACATACGGTGGGGACCGTGGCCAATGTGCTGCGCTATCTTACGAACTCCCAGGATGGCAGCCATCACCTCGTCTGCCAGGGGGTGGGTCGTTTTCGGCTCATTGCTCCGGTCGACGGTCTGGATTTTCGCGCAGCCCATGTAGAGTTCATTTCCGACTCGACGCAAACCGATGCCGCAATCGACGCACGCGTTCTTGTCCTGCGGCAACGCGCCGGAGAAATGATTGCGTTATTGCCGAATGCGGGCGCCGACCTGGTCAAGGCACTCGACGCGATCGAATCTCCGGGGCTCCTGGCGGACACGGTGGCTGGGCTGCTCGATATTCCGCCAGAGCACAAGCAGGACATCCTTGAAACACTCGACATCTGCAAGCGTCTCGACAAGGTCCTGGACGCCATTGCCGGACGAATCGAGGTCCTTCGTCTATCACTCGAGATTGGTGAACAGACACGCGGTAGGCTCGACGAGCGACAGCGTGAAGTGATGCTGCGTGAGCAGCTCAAGACAATCCAGAATGAGCTTGGAGAAAACGTCGAAAGACAGGAGGAGCTCAAGCAGCTGGCGGAAGCCGTTACTGTCGCCCATATGCCGCCGGACGTCGAAAAGCATGCTCGCAAGGAGCTGGCCCGGCTCGAACGCGCACCGGAAGGGTCCTCTGAATATGCCATCGGCATGAGCTATCTTGAACTCTTGACCGAGCTGCCATGGACTCTTCCGCCGGAGGCGCCCATTGACATCGCGCGCGCTCGGGGCGTGTTGGAAGAAGCGCACTTCGGCCTGGAAAAGGTGAAGAGACGCATCCTGGAGTATCTGGGTGTGAGGAAGCTCAATCCAGCAGGAAATGCCCCGATTCTCTGTTTTTTGGGGCCTCCTGGTGTCGGAAAGACCTCGTTGGGCCAGAGCATCGCCCGGGCTCTGGAGCGACCATTCGTCCGTGTGAGCCTCGGCGGCCTGCATGACGAGTCGGAGATTCGCGGCCACCGGCGCACCTATATCGGAGCAATGCCGGGGAACATCATCCAGGCAATCCGGAAAGCCGGAGCACGCAATTGCGTGATGCTGCTGGACGAACTGGACAAGCTGGGGCATGGAGTACACGGCGATCCGTCGGCAGCGATGCTCGAAGTCCTGGACCCGGAGCAGAATCGTTCCTTTCGCGACAATTACCTGGGTGTTCCCTTCGACCTTTCCGCTGTCGTCTTCATTGCTACCGCAAATCAGGCAGAGGGTATAGCCGGTCCTTTGAGAGACCGCATGGAGATGCTTGATCTGCCGGGGTACACGGAAGCCGAGAAGTTTCAGATCGCGCGCCGTTTTCTCGTTCCTCGACAGTTGAAGGCGTGTGGACTCACCGAGGCTCAGTGTGAACTCAGCGACGATGCGATTCGCTCGATCATTCGCGACTATACGCGCGAGGCCGGTGTTCGCAGCCTGGAACGTCAGATTGGCGCGGTGTTTCGATATGTTGCGTTGCGCGTTGCAGAAGACCAGACGACGCGCGAACGAATCGAGCCCGACAACCTGCCGTTGATCCTGGGACACCGACGATTCGAAAATGAGGTGGCGATGCGCACCAGCTTGCCGGGCGTGGTGACCGGGCTGGCATGGACTCCTGTCGGCGGCGACTTGCTCTTCATTGAAGCAAGCAGTTCACCCGGCAACGGAAGATTGGTACTCACGGGCCAGTTGGGCGATGTGATGAAGGAAAGCGCCCAGGCCGCACTGACGCTTGTCAAATCCCGCTGCGACTCGCTTCATATCGACAGTTCCGCATTCGAAAAACGCGACGTTCATATCCACGTGCCTGCCGGCGCGGTACCCAAAGACGGACCCAGCGCCGGTGTCGCGATGTTCGTCGCAATCGCTTCGCTGTTTATGGGAAAACCAGTGCGGAGCGATTGCGCCGTGACCGGCGAAATCAGTCTTCGCGGCGTAGTTCTGCCTGTGGGTGGCATCAAGGAGAAGGTTCTGGCAGCTTTGCGCGGCGGCATCCGCACCGTGCTCCTTCCCTCGCGCAATGCAGTCGATCTCGAGGATATTCCGGTGGATGCTCGAGATCAGATGCGCTTCGTCCTGCTGAAAACGGTTGATGACGCCCTACGCGAAATTATCGACAACAATCCGGCAGTGGTGAATAACGCTGCCTGACGGACTCTGCCCAAGGCAGGTTCGTTGTGAAGATCTCGACTCGTCTTTCGAGAACCGACCCAAGGCCCATACGCATCCATGTTGCGACGATGACGCTCAGGAACCGAGTCAAATTCATTCCAGATGTCGTCGCCTGTCAACATGGAACGCACGGAAAGCGGGTCAACTTTGTCAGATTAGCTTCTGTCCAAACTGGTTACTCAATGTCCTGACTGATGATGGAGAACATCCATGAGCGACAACAACGTGGTATTGCTGGTGTGGGACGAACCGAGCAAGGCGTATCAGGCGTATAGCGAGTTGAAATCAGAAGGTTCCATCGTCGCTCTGGCCGTAATCAGGCGAAACGATGACGGAACATTCAGCATACGGGATGGGCAGGACAAGCAACTGGGGCTTGGATCGATAGGCGGCGTCGCACTTGGCACGCTTATAGGTGTTTTGGGCGGCCCCCTGGGGATGCTTCTCGGTTTCATCGGCGGTTGGTTGGTCGGCTCCGGGTGGGATATTGGCCGCAGCGCAGACGTCGAGGGCGCCGTTACAAACTTCAGCCACTTTATTCCCACCGGAAAGACGGGGCTCATTGTCGAAGCAACTGAAGCAACGCCTGATCTCCTCAACGGCTATGCTGAACGAACCGCCGCAGTTCTATGGCGCGAGCCCGTGGATAAGGTAATGGATGAGTTGTCCGCGTCCTATGACGCTGCGGCGGCTGCCGCGAAAGAAGCAAACCGTGTGCTTACCGAGCAGAAGAAGGAAGAACATCGCGCACGACTGCACGAAATTCTCGGAAAAATTAAGGCGAAGCTCGGAATCTAAACGCGATGGGCCTGTGCCCCATGTTCAATTGACCCACGTCTCGGTGCAAGACGCAGCGCTTGCACCCAGCGGCTTTCACGTCGCCTGAATGCTCACGGTTCGGAACGACGCTCATATTCGACGCATTGCCGTTTGCTGGCTCTACTTGAAGAACACGCGCAGGCTGTCCACCATCATCTCCATCGCGATCGCGGCGAGTATCATCCCCATCAGTCTTTGCGTAATGGCGATGCTTTTTTGCGATAAATATTTCGCCAAATATGGAGCTGAGAACAAGGCCAGCGCAAGGACGAACAGGAACGTACCCAGTCCAACTACCAGGCTGGCAACCCTTTGTTCCGTCGCTGCCGCATGTCCGAACACTATCAAAGTCGAAATTGTTCCCGGTCCAACAAGTAGCGGGATGGTTAATGGATAGATGGCGACGTCCGAAGCCTCGTTTGTCTGACTCATCTCCCTTTGACTGGGATGATGCTGGGCGCTTGGGGTTCCGTGCAACATATTGAGGGAAATCAGCAACACTAAAAGTCCACCGGATAGCCGGAACCCGTCTATCGTGACGCCAAAGACGCGCAGTATCGCCCCACCGATACTTGCTGAAAGAGCGCATCCCACTGCTACTCCAATCATGGCGACGAGCGCAACGTGTCGTTTTTCTTTTGCGCTCGCGCCGTCGGTGAGCGAAAGGAACACGGGGACGTTCGCAATGGGATTCATAATGGCGAACAGTGCCGCGAATACTTTCATTGCGAATGCGAAGTCAAATGTCATCGACTCTGTCCCATGTTGGGGTCGCAAAAGACGGGAGCCTCACACGCGTCGCCGGGAGCATTTTGACCGTAACTCGGCAAAGACGCTCTATAACTCCTCGACGCCCGGTCCGGAATCTTATGTATTTAAACGTCTCAGCGCACAAACACGAGTCACTCGTCAATATTATCAACATAATGGTCGACTGCGACCTTGCATTCGTCAATTATGACTTGCAGGAATTCCGACTCGTTTGCCTCGACCCAACGTTCCAGGTATAAAAACCGTTGGGTTCCAAGATCCGCCATGCGTTGGGCATCCGATGTCGTTACTTCGACAGTAACGATTCCGTGATTGTTATTTGAGAGATTGATACTTGCGGAAAATTGAAACTTCCGATATCCAAAACTTTGAGTTGACATTTGTCCGACCTCGGAAAATTGATGTTTAAAGATTCACGATTTTCAATCAACTCCACTGCCACGAGGCTCAGGAAAGAGATCACGTCGGAATGCGTCAGCCCCATTATCCTGGATTATCTTGTCTACCGGATAGGGTGTCGTCTCTTTTGCCTCGAGAATCAACGCGAGCTTTCCACGCGCTAACATCTCTTCAATGGAATGAATAAATCTTCTCTCGAGTAACGCCGCCAATGCGTGTTCGGCCCCCTCGGCCGCTGCGCCAACTACCAGGCCGACGGCAGCGCCCACCGGCCCCCCAAGCGCGCCTACCAAAGCACAGCTTGCCACGCCGATGAATGCGCCTCGCAAAGACTCTGTCTCCTTCCTCAATACGTCAATCCTTCCAGTAGATTCTCTCTGTATTAAAACCGCGCTATCGATAGTAAATCCATCACCCGCTTTTTCGAGGGAGTCCAACTCTCGAAACGCTTTCTCCGCATGGTCTAAAGCCTCGAAAAATATGACAATAAGCTTTCGCGGCATCGTAATCTCCTTCGCGTCGCGCGCGGACCTTCGCCAGAATTAGCACATCGTGTAACGCCTCGGTCAGTGGACATCAAGTTCCGATAGTACGCGCAAAGCACGGACCGTTCGAAGTGACCTCAGAATCCCCGGATCGACGTGTTCCGATATTAGACATCGGAAGCCTCCAATCAGAAGGAAATCCGGACGGATCGCAACTGTACTCTACGTACTTTCGGGGGTTTGTGCCCTAAGCTCAGGCCCTCGTGGTTCTACCCTTACGCTGAGAGATCGGCTCAAGCGCAGGTCGTTGCCGACAGCCAAACACAGGGGTAGCAATCATGGAACTTGGATCAGTTGAGGGAAGCGGTCTGCATACATCGCCCTGCCGTAATCGCCCGATGAATTTGGATGGCCCTCCATTTCGAACGATGGGAGGGCCGTTCAGGTGAACCTCATCGAAAGTATGCGTATCTATGTCCGAGTTGTCGAACGCGCCAGCATATCGGACGCTGCCCGTGACCTTGGGATCGGGCAGCCCACCGTAAGCGAGCGGATTGAGAGACTGGAAAAGTTTGTCGGCTGTCGCCTTCTTCTGCGAAGCGCGAGAGCCTTCAAATGCACTCCAGAAGGACAGACCTTCTATGAACGGAGTAAAACCATTCTGCTGGCCGCATCAGAAGCGATATCCGAGATATCCGGGGACCGGCAGTTGACAAATGGCACAACACGCATTGCTGCTCCGCATTGCTTTGGCGAGATCGTGCTGCCGCACCTGATTCAGTACCTTCGCACCAATTTTCCGCCAATCGGCATGAGCTTGACTTTGAACGACAAGGTGGTCGATCTCGTGACGGAGGGCGTAGATATCTCGTTCCGAATCGGTAACCTCGGTGAAGGCGCATTCATTGCCTATCCTCTTGGCAAGGTCAAACGATGTCTCGTCGCTTCACGCGCCTACCTGGACGGGCATAGGCCTATAGCTGCGCCATCTGACCTGACGGCGCATTCGTTTATTGGCGTCAATGGCGCATTTGCCACCGATCAAATCACGCTGATTGGCGAGGCCGGCATCGTTGAAAGCGTGCCCGTTCGAAGTGAGGTCACCACGAGTCACTGGCGACCCGCCTACGAGATGATTAGGATGGGGATGGGCATAGGGGTGCTTGAGGAGTATGCCTGTGCGGAAGCTCTTGCAACAGGACAGTTCGCTGAATTGCTGGCCGACTTTCGGATTCCCGCGCTGGACCTAAACCTCCTTACTCAAGCACAGCGCCCTATTCCGCAACGAGTGAGGACGATCGTGTCGATCCTGAGGAACGCCGTGCCCAACTTTCTCAGCGGAAACTCGCAAAGCCGAGAGACCACTGGATGCGAGCCCAACGGTCAATAGGGCGGCACCCGATACAGAGTATCGACCGAGGCGTGAAACAGTCACAGCTTCCCGGAGAGCCTTGCAAAGTCAGGCGCCGCCGTGCTGACAAAGATTCCTCAGGCCGCGAATTTTCCTTCCTGTTGCGGATGATCTCGTCCGTTGCTTGCGTATCGAGACGCCGGTACTAAACTTGACGTGCTTGTCCGGCGCTACCTTTCCCCGCTATTGTCGCCAGAGGTCCTTATGAGAACCAGCGCGCGTAATCATTTCGTCGGTCATATCGCTGAGATCAATCACGGCGCGGCAGGCGATGAGGTTGTCTTGCGCACGCCAGGCGGCATCGACATACACGCGCTGCTGACGAGCGGCACGGCCCGTTCGCTCGGATTGTCAAGAAACTCTGAAGCGTTCGCTCTTGTTCGAGCCACGTCTGTGATCGTTCTGGTCGATTTCGATAACAGCAAAGTCTCTGCACGAAACTGTGTCGTCGGGAAAGTCGCTTTCGTGGAGAGAGGGCCGTCGAATGCGGAGGTTTGTGTCGCCGCACCCGGCGGCGCGCAGGTGGTGTCTTTCATAACGAACGATGGTGTTGACCGACTTGGACTGTCGCCGGGCAAGCCGGCTACGGCAGTCTTCAAGGCAACGAGCGTAATCATTGGCGTTGAATCACCTTGACCTTGCCAAAGGATCCAGGAGTTCATGCTATCCGCGACCTGCGAGCACTTCGCTCCAGGTATTGGCTCCCTTCAACTGCCAACCATGCTCGCCGCGATGTTCACGCATAGACCGAGCACCGTAACGTTGAAATAGAATGCCAGGATCGATTGAGCCAGAACCGTGCGCCTCGCACTGCGTCCTCGCAGTCCGATGTCGGCCGTTTGCGACGCGAGGGCAATGGTGAATGAGAAGTAAAGCAGATCCAGGTAATCCGGTTCCAAATTTGCGTCAGGGAAATCCAATGCAGGGGAATCCGGATCGGAGGCGTAATAGATCCGCGCGTAATGCTGTGTAAAGATGGTGGGTATCAGGAACCAGGCGCCAAAGAGGGTGAGTCCTGTTAATCCGGACCGCATTATCTTGGACTCGAGCGCAAGACCCTTGGTGGACCCGAGCTCCAGAACAATCGCCACGATGCTGGCGACGGTCGCCACGCACACCACTGTCAGGACCGTCACAGCGTTTTCGTCATTGATCGTCGCTCGCAGTCGAACGTCCTCAGGGGTCGAAGTCAGCATTTGCAGCCATATGGTCGCGAGAAACGTCCATACCCCCGTATCCCAACCGATGAGTGTGCGGGTTACCGCTCCCAGAGACGGGGGCGAAGATAGCGCGAGCACGAATCCGAGCGAAAACGCGGCGGTCATGTGAGGGCGATTTCGAAGGACCTGGGGATAAAGGTTCATGAGCGTAGAATCAAGTGTGAATTCCTCAGCATGGTCCGAGCCAGCCAACTCGAGCGCCCTCGCAAGCTTATCGGGACTGGAAGTCACGCGCCCCGGCTAACCTCCTCGCGACGTCAAGTCCCGCAGAATTCGCCAATATGTTTTTTTGGAACGCTGTGCTTACGAAGTTTTGCGACGCGCTGCGTGGCTCTGCTACTTCCCAGTTGATCGCGACTGATCGAGTCGCCCGTGCCGCGATCGCAACTTTGCCTGAACACAGTTGAAGCCATGAGCCATCGCAAACGATCCATCCGTCGGGTCGGCGATCGATCTCGTTTCGGACCCGAACGACGTCGGCCAATATCTCACCGGCTTTCCCGAAGTCAAGGTACGAATCGATTATGCGACAGATGCCGCAATGACGCCGCGCTAATCTGACGTTAGGGACCGTCACGCGCCGCCAAGTCAAACGATACTTGATATCGGGTTTTACGTGACATGTTGGCGATACCATTGCCAGGGTCATCGTCGAACGAAGTGGCGGTTGCAAAAGCGTTAGCCGGAACTTCGAGCGCGGCGCGTGCTTACGCCGTTGCAAGCGTATTCGCCAGCCGGTCGAATTCGGTTGCCGACCTTGCACGCCACTCGGCTTTCGTCGCGTCGTCAACCCACGCGCCGTCGATGCCGTTCAGCATGAACCGTCGCAAATCGGCGAGCGAGAAGCCGAAGTGGCTGAACATCAGTTCCCACGCCTCACTTGGATTCACGTTGTGCAAGGTCGGGTCGTCGGTATTCGGATGAACGCGAAGCCCGAGCCCCGGCATCTTGCGCAATGGATGCAACTCCGCCCACTGCTCGGGCGGCAGCGTGCGCAGATAGTACGAATTCGTCGGCACGACCGTAAACACGATGCCTCGCTCCGCGTACCGCGCGCAAAGCTCGGGGTTGTCGACGATCGTGTAGCCATGATCGACGCGATCGACCTTCAGCACCTCCACCGCCGTCTCGACATTGCGCCACGGCATGCCGAACTCGCCCGCATGCGCGGTCGTCCGGAAACCGGCCTCGCGCGCATTCCGATAAGCCTTCCAGAACAGCTCCGGCGGACGATCGTTCTCGCGATAGTCGATGCCGATTCCCGCGACCTCGTCGGCGCGATTCGCCTTCATCCACTCGATGATCGCGACGGCCTCGTCCGGGTCCTGCTCGCGGTCGATGCTCGGAATCAGCTTCGCGCTGATGCCGAAGTCGCGCGCCGCGTCGCGAATCGCCGCGACGATCGCCGCCTGCGCGTCGGCATATGCGATTCCCGAAACGCGCACCGTGCCCGTCGGATTCCAGAAGAACTCACTATGGCGGATGTTGTGCGCGGCCGCGTCCTCGAGATATTCATAAGCGATCCGATGCAGATCGTCCGGCCGCGTCAGCAGATATTTGTCGAGCGAGCGCAGCACGTGCAGCACGCCGACCGGCTTCTCGCCGCGCGTGTAGAAGGCGTCGATCTCCGCGCGCCCGATCGGCGCGCCCGTGCGCTCGGCAAGGTCGATGAACGTCTGGTGCCGCACCGCGCCCAGCAGATGGCAGTGCAGCTCGACCTTCGGGAGCGCGTGGAAAAAGGCCCGGTGGGCCGCGGTGATGTCGATGCCCGTGCGCGCAGCCGGGACGTTGCCAGGGGAACTCTTCATTTTCAGTCTCGTTCGAATTTTGCAGTTACATGCGCAAAGCCGGTCTCTCAGTGCGGCTTCACGACGGTCCAGAAGTAGTAGCCGAGCGGCATCGCGAGCACGACGAGCCCCCAGGGCACTTCGCGCCAGCGGCCCGCGAGCAGCTTCACGAGCACGTAGCAAAGCAGCCCGCCCGCGATACCCGTGCCAAAGCTGTTCGACATCAACGTGAGCAGCACCATCGTCATCACGGGCAGCGCGTCGGTGAAGTCCTCGAAACGCGTCTGGCGGATCGTCGCGAACATCGACAGGCCGATCAGAATCAGCGCGGGCGCCGTTGCTTCCTTCGGAATCGCGAGCGCGACCGGCACGAACAGCAGCATCGCCGCGAACAGCGCGGCCGCCGCTAGCGAGGACAGGCCGCTGCGCCCGCCCGCCTCCGCGCCCGCCGCCGATTCGACGAGCGCCGTCAGCGCGGGAATGCCGAGCACGGGGCCGAGCGTCGCCGCGATCGAGTCGACGAGGAACGGTCGATTGATGTTCGGCAGATTGCCCTTCTCGTCGAGCAGGTTCGCCTTCGCGCCGACCGCGAGCGCGGTGCCGAGCGTCGAGAAGAATTCCGCCGCGAAGAACGCGAACAGATACGGCGCGGCCGCCACGCTCAGCGCGCCGCCGATGTCGAGCTTGAACGCGACCGGCGCGATGCTGTGCGGCAGCGCCACGAACGATGCGGGCAGATGCGTGACGCCGAGCGGCACGCCGGCTCCGGCGGCGGCGAGGATCGCGATCAGGATCGCGCCCGGCACCTTGCGGGCCTGCAGCACGACGGCGACCGCGAGGCCGATCAGCGTGACGAGCGCGCCCGGCCGCGAGAAGTCGCCGAGCGCGAGCGCGTTGGTCTTCGCGTTCGCGACGACCATTCCCGCATTGCGCAGCCCGAGCATCGTGACGAACAGGCCAATCGACGCGCCGAGCCCGAGCTTGATCTGAACCGGAATCAGCTGCATGACGACGCTGCGCGCGCCGAGCAGGGTCAGCACGAGGAACAGCATGCCCGACACGCACGCGATGCCGAGGCCCGTCTGCCAGCCGATGTGCTCGGTCGTCGCGAGCGTGACGCCGACGATCACCGAGCCGCCGATTCCGGGCCCGACGAGGAACGGCAGGTTCGCATAAAGCCCCATCAGCACGGTGCCGAGCACGAACACGACGATCGTCGCGGTGGTCGCGGCGCCGCGCTCCATGCCGCCCGTCGACAGGAGCGACGGAATCACGACGAGCAGATACGCGGCCGCAAGAAACGACGTGATGCCCGCGATCGTCTCGGTGCGCACGCTGGTGCCGCGCGCGTCGAGCGCGAAGCGGCGTTCGAGCCATCCGGACTGGCGTGCCACGGTGGCCTCTGTCATTGACATTGCTGTTCTCCACTCTTGAGAGATAAAAATTGTCCTTTCTGGCGCGTCGGACACAGGTCTTATACTGCCGCGTACCGCATACCGACCACACCGATTCATGTCGTCCAACGCTCGTCGCTGCTGCCCGCGCTCACGCTGCGGCAAGTCCAGCATTTCGTCGTCCTCGCGCATACGCGCAGCTTCACGCAGGCCGCGCTGTCGCTGTCGCTGACGCAGCCCGCGCTCACCGCATCGATCCGGCAAATCGAGTTCCTGCTCGGCGGCCGGCTCTTCGCGCGCACCGCGCACCGGATCACGCTGACGCCGGCCGGCGAGGCCGTGCTGCCGCTCGCCGAGCGCCTGCTGAATCAGGCGCGCGGCACGTTCGACGACATGACGAACCTCATCGCCGAGCGCACGCAGACGGTGCGCATCTCGTTCATTCCATCCGTCGCGGGGCGCCTGCTCCCCGTGCTGAACGCGCTGCGTGAAGCCCAGCCGTCGCTGCGCTTCACGCTGACCGACTCGCCGAACAGCGCGCTCGTCGAGGCGGTGCGCGACGGCGTCGCGGATCTCGGCATCGGCGTGCGCGAGCCCGGCGACGACGACGGTGCGCTGCACTACGCGCAGCTGTTCGAAGACGAGATCGTCGCCGTCCTGCGCCGCGACGATCCGCTCGCGCGCGCGAAGTCGGTGCCGTGGTCGAAGCTCGTCGGGCGCGATCTCGCGGCGTTCATGCGCGGCAGCGTCAGCGACTCGCTGCATCGCACGGGCGGCGCCCAGAAACTGCGCCTCGCCGTCACGTACCGCATGGAATACACGGAGCCGCTCTACGCGCTCGCGCGCAACGGCCTCGCGATCGCCGTGCTGCCAAGCCTCTACACGATGCACCTGCATGATCCCGAGCTCGTCGCGCTGCGTCTCGACAAGCCGCGCGTCACGCGCGCGATTTCGCTGATCTCGCTCGCCGCCGCCGATCGCGGCCCGCACGTGCGCGCATGCCGCGAGTGGATCGCGCAGCACATCTGAGCCGCCGCGATCACGGCAGCTTCGATACGCTGTCGAGCAACGCCGCGTAGAAACGATCCGCGTCGACTTCGTTGATCCAGGTCGCGTTCGGTGCGCGGCCGCTGCGGCCGTTCCAGTCGACGACGGTCTCGCCGAGCGTCCACTGCCCGGTCGTCTCGACGACGACGTTGACCTTGCGCCCGTCGTACATCGACGGATCGACGAGATAGCCGACCGCAGTCGGATCGTACATCGGCGCGTCCTCGGTGCCGCGGCGCTTCTTGTTGTACGCGAGCTCGGCCGCCATGATGTCGGCGACGATCGCGCCGCACCGGTTGCCGGGCGCACGGAACGGCGCGACGCGCGCCGGCGTGATCGGCGCCTTCACGGCGACGTCGCGCGGCAGCACGACGATCGGCACGCCGCTCGCGAACACGACGTCGGCGGCCTGCGGATCGACATGTATATTGAACTCCGCGGCCGGCGTGATGTTGCCGCGCTCGAAGAACGCGCCGCCCATCAGCACGATCTCGCGCAGCGCGGCACGGATCTGCGGCGCCTCGATCAGCGCGCTCGCGACGTTCGTGAGCGGTCCGAGCGCGCACAGCGTCACGCTGCCCGGCGCCGCGTGCGCAAGCGTATCGACGAGATACTGAACGGCGTGCTGCGGCGCGAGCGGCGCTCGCGGCTCGTGCAGCTCGACGCCTTCGAGGCCCGTCTTGCCGTGCACGTTCGCGGCCGTGATGAGCTCGCGCGCGAGCGGCCTGGGGCACCCTGCATAGACGGGCAGCGTCTTCGTGCCGGCCGCCCAGTCGCGGATGATGCGCGCGTTGCGCTCGGTCAGATCGAGCGGCACGTTGCCCGCGACAGCGGTCAGCGCGCGCACGTCGAGACGGTCTTTGGCGCCGAGCGCGAACAGGATCGCGATTGCGTCGTCCTGGCCCGGATCGGCGTCGATGATCACCGTGCGGCGCGCTGTGCCGGCATTCGCGGCCGACGCGAACGAAGTCGGCAGCAGCGTGCCCGCCGCAAGCGCGCCCGAGCGCTTCATGAACGCGCGACGGTCGAGGAAGCGATGTGTCGTCATGATCAGAACACGTGACGCATGCCGAGCGTCATGATGAGTTGATGTTTGTTCGTCGAGCGGTTGTACGCGAAGATCTGCGCGTGCTCCGCATCGCCGGCCGCCTGCTGGCCGATCACGGTCAGCGCGACGTCGGTGCGCTTCGACAGGAAGTAGTCCGCCTGCAGGTTGACCTGATGCCACTTCGGACGCGTATCGATCACGTCGTACTTGCCCTGCGTATAGCCGTATGCGGCGCCGAGGAACAGCGCCGGCGTCATCGTGTAGACGATGTTCACGCCGAAGTTCTGCAGGTGCAGATGCGAGTTGTCGAGATAGTCGTAGTGAACGTCCGTGAAGAGCGCGGCGAACTGCGCGCGGCCGATCGTGTAGAAGCCGCCCGTTCCCGCGATGCGCTGACGGCTCGCGAATACCGATGGCGACGTCGCGCTCTTGCTGAAGATCAGCAGCGGCGACGCGTAGTCGTTCGCGATGGCCCCATCCGGGTTCGTGCTGCTGTACGGATGGTTGTATTGCGCATAGACGCCGCTCCAGCGCAGCGGACCGTGTTCGTAGCCGATGCCGAAGCTGTATGCGCTGTTGTTGGCGAAGCCCGTGGCGTTGCTGAAGCCGTATTGCGAGGTCAGCTTCAGGCCGCGATAGTCGGGGCTCACGTACTTCACCGAATTCTGCACGCGGATGTCGTTGTAGCCGTTGTCGTTGTCGCCGATGTTCACCCCGTTGCTCGCGATGATCACGGGGCCGATGTAGTCGTGGATCGCATCATACTGGCGACCGAACGTGAGCGTGCCGTAGCTGCGGTCGGACAGGCCCACGTATGCCTGGCGCCCGAACTCCCGGCCGTTCTGCGCGGCGGCGCCGGTCATCACGTTGAAGCCGTTCTCGAGCTGGAAGATCGCCGACAGGCCTTGCCCGAGATCCTCCTTGCCCTTCAAACCCCAGCGCGGGTTCTGGTTCGTGCCGGACAGCGCCTGCCAGGCGTTCTTGCCGCCCTGATTCGTCGCGAAGCCGACGCCGGCGGAAATGAGGCCGTACAGCGTCACGCTGCTTTGTGCGTGGGTGTGCGTCGCGAATGCGCCAAGCAGCGCCAGCGGGCCGAGCTTGAGGAGAGTTTTCATGCGGGTCGTGTGGTCGGGAGAGGTCGTTTTGCGCTATTGCGATGGGTCATGCGAGTGGTCGGCCACGACTATACGAATCCGGCGCTGATAATAAAAGTTTGCTTTTCTTATAAACCGATAAGTCAAATTTATTCTCGTCCGACCGGCGGTGAGCCGCGTTTCGCGTCCCGTCCTCGAAGCCCCAAAGAAATTGGTTCTTCGCAGAATTCCGTGGATGGCGACCGGCGATTTTGTAATCTAACGTCTGGAAACGGGACGTTGGAGGCCGA
>NZ_FCOB02000063.1 GCF_001545075.1 Caballeronia ptereochthonis | reverse complement strand
CAAGGCGTTTTGCGATCGGCTGCGTGCCAAAGGCAAGAAGACCAAGGTCGCCTTCGTCGCCGGCATGCGCAAGCTCCTCACCCAGCTCAACGCCATGATGCGCGATGCCACGCCCTGGAACCCACCCAAACCATGATTCCTTGTGCCTTTGCACTTGACCTTCAATACAGTTGCTTTCTTTGCAGCAGCAAAGAAAGTGACTGCCGCCCCGCACAGGGGCAACACCAATAGACCACTAAGAATTCAGGATTTCATAGAAGCACAAGCAAGCCAAAAACCCCAACCACCACTACACCTTGACAGGTTTCTCCTGCTCCTCCAAAACCCGCTCCCCGCGCGTCTCCGGCATGGCGAGCCAAACCATCGCCACCGCAAGCGCCCCAGCGCCGGCAAGTCCAAAAAAGCTCATCGCCGTGCCGAACCGATCAGCAGCGAACCCCGCCGCCGCGGTCGAAAGCGTCGCCCCCACACCCGCCGCGAGCCCGAAGAAGCCAATCGTGAGGTTGTAATGCCCACGCCCCCCCGCGACATCCGCCGCGATGAGCGGCAACATCACGCCGAATACCGCCGCGCTGATGCCGTCGAGCATCTGCACCGGCACCAGCAGATACGGGCTGCTCACGCCCGCGAACAGAATCGCCCGCACAGGCAGCGCGCAGAAGCCGAGAATCAGCACGGGCCTGCGCCCCCACTTCTGCGCCTGCCGCCCGACCCACGGCGACAACGCCGCGACGATGAACTGCGGCACGATGATGCACGCCGCGATCACGAGTTGAACGTTGTCGCCCATGTGCGCCGTGACCTCGCCGGCGGCGAGATTGAGCATCGCCGCGTTCGACAGGTGAAAGAGCACCACGCATGCCGCGAAAATCAGCAGGCGCCTGTCCTTCAGCAACTCGCGCAGCGATTCGCGCTCTTCACCCTCCGGCGTGAGCTTCGGCTTGCCCGGAGGCGCGCGCGGCACGGCGGGCGGCACATCGTAATGGATCATGCGCAACGCGACGATCGCCGGCAGCGCGAGCGCGGCAGTCAGGAAGAACACCGAGCGCAGCGACAGGTACTCGCCGAACGCGCCCATCAGCGCCGCGGTCAATGCGCTGCCGATCGACGCCCAGCGCGCATTGCGGCCGAGCCGGTCGCCGAGATCGGCGCGCGAAACGAGGGCCAGCGAGATCGCCGCCATCGCCGGGACGAGCATGCAACTCGCGAAGCCGTGCAGCACTTCGGCAGCGAAGACGGGGACGAACGTCGGGCTCGCGGCGAGCAACAGCGCGCTCACGATGATCGCGACGATCGCGGAGAGCGCGGCGAACTTCTTGTTGCGCATCGCGTCGACGAGCGCGCCTGCCGGCAACTGGCTCGCCATCGCGCTGATCGTGCCGACGGAGAGCATCAGGCCGATCTCTCCCTGCGTCCACTTGTTGGCCGCGAGGTACGAGGCAATGAAAGGGCCGAAGCCGGTCTGCACGTTGGCGACGAAGAAGTTCAGCCAGTCGAGCGCGCGCAGACTGCGTGCAATTACCATGTTGTGAATCGGTTATCGATGTCGTTATCCGTTATCTGGCGGGGCGCGCGCCGGAGGCCGGCGTCTGCGCCGCGACGGCGCCCGAAGCCGTCGTGCCGGCCGTCCCGGACGAAGCCGGGGCAGCCGATGCGGCGGACGCGGTGGAAGCCGGCGCGGGCGCGACAGGAGAAACGATCTTGATCGGTTGCTCGGGCGCGTATGTCGGCGATGCCTTCAGTTGCGCGTCGTTGAAATCCATCTGCAGTTGCCACTGCTTGTTGCGCGAAATGACGTGCAGGTCGCCCCAGTTGGCCGCGACATGGCGCTTGTCCCCCGCGAGCGAGCTCGACAGATCGAGCACGAGCGCCTCCGGCTGAGCCTGCGAATCGACGAGCACGTCCACCACGCGGCCGATGCGCGCGCCGTTCTTCTGCATCACCGTCGAATCGACGAGCTGCACGAGATTGGGCGGCGCCTCGTTGACGGGCTGAGGCTTCGGCACCGGATCGGCCGGCTTGCCCTTCACGGGAGGCGGCTGCACGAACGTGATCGGCGCACCCTTCGCATTGGGCGTGAAGCGAAAGGCCGTCCACGGGAAGTTGACCTTGCGGTCGCCGACGCCGAGGAAGCCCGCGAGGTTCACCATCAGGAGCCTGGGCTTTGCCGATGCATCGACGTACATGTCCACCGCGCGGCCGACGACCTTGCCGTCGGGACGCTGCACCTCGGAATCGAGCAGGCCATGCAGTTGCTCGTGCTGCATGATGCGCGTCGAGATGATCTGCGGCGGAGGAGGCGGCTCGGGCGGCTCGGGCGGCGGCGTGACGGCCGGCTCTGGCGGCTTAGGCCGGACGATGCGGCGCTTCGGCTTCGGCGCGGGAGCGGGCTTCACGGCGGACGCGGGTTCCGGCGCCTGGACGGCGGGCAGGGGCTCCTCGGGCTCGGCGGGGCCGGCTTCGGCGGGCGTCGGGATGTAGGAGTGCTCGACGATCGGCGCCGGCGTCTGCTGCGGCATCAGTCCGCATGCCGACAGCGCGAACGCGGCGAAGACCGGCAGGCTCGCGGTGAACCGCATCGCACGCAAGGTCTGCGCGCACGCGGCGGCGAGCGCGGGCAGCTGCACGATCAAACGTACGAACAAGCGCACCATCGAATGCAAGAACCAGCGCGCGGCCGCATGAAAGGCGCAGTCGGCCCGGCACGCGCGGTCTGACGCCCGAAGGCCGTTCGACGGCGCATCACCCCGATGCAGGAAACCGCCTGTCATCGCAAAAGCTCCATGGTTCCGAGTCACCTGCTTGTTTGAATTGATTGTCGGATTACTTCGACATGCGCATTGCCGAAGCGGCTTGAATCTTGAATGCAATCGATTGAATACAAAGAACCGCGAACCACGTATTGGCGCACGGTCGCGCTCATCCTGCCAGCTTTTCACGCGCCGGGCGGCCGCGTGCGCGCATCCGCCGCCCCGGCAAGACGCGCCGCGGTGTCGGGTGCGCCCATCTTCTCGGCGGCGTCGCGGGCGGAAAAGCCGCCGGCGTCGCGCGCATCGGGATTTGCGCCGCGCGCGATCAGCACATCGACGATCTCTACGCGGTTGAACATCGCCGCGATCATCAGCGCGGTGCGTCCGTCCGGCGACGCGCCTTCGACATCCGCGCCGTGATCGAGCAGCGTTTCGATCACGTTTTTGAAGCCCTTGAACGCGGCGCCCGCGATCGGCGTCTGGCCGTTGTCGTTGCGCAGGTCCGGATCGGCCTTGTGCTCGAGCAGCACGCGCACGGCGTCCGCGTGGCCGTGATAGCTCGCGAGCATCACGAGGCTGTCACCCTTGTCGTTGCGCAGGTTGGGCGGCAGCCCCTTGGCGAGCAGCGCACCGAGCATCGCGGCGTCGCCGCGGCGGGCCACATCGAACACTTCGCTCGCGAACGCGATCATGTCGTCGTCGGGGGCATCGTTCGATTGCTTCGTCGGCTCCTGGTTCTGATCGTGCTGCATGGTTCACTCCATTTCGATCGCGCCGCGCGCGCAATTCCGGGTTGTCGGCATGCATGGCCGGCATGTTCGGGGCCGGTGTTTTGCATGCATTGGGAATGCATTCCAAATGGCATTTCGAATGCAATACGCATCATGCGGAAATGCGCGGCGGACGCGGGATCATCCGGGAGCATACACAGGTTTGCCTGCGCGCCGCGCTTTGCTCCGCGCCGAGGCAGCACGAATCGCGCCATGCGCGAGGCGCTTGCGTTCGCGCGAGACCGGCGCCCGACGCTCGCTTGACGCTGCGCCGCGCATCCCGTTAGGCTCGATGCGGCCTGCGATTGCGCGCCTTCATCGTCGCCAGCATTGACACCTTTTCCGGCACCTTCCGCTCGACCGATCATGACGCAAGCCCCATCACGCTCCGACGACACGCAACATCCCGATACCGCGCCGCGCCGCCGCGCGCCCGCAGCCGAACGCAATCGCGATGCGATTCTATCGGTCCTGACACGCGTTCTGCCGCAAAGCGGGGTCGTGCTGGAGATCGCGAGCGGCACCGGGCAGCATGCCGTGCATTGCGCGGCGTCCCTGCCGCAGATCGTCTGGCAGCCGAGCGATCCCGACGCCGCCTCGCGCGATTCCATCGCCGCGTGGCGCGCTCACGCCGGGCTCGCGAACCTGAACGCGCCGCTCGAAATCGACGTGCGGAACGACGAATGGGGCATCGGCAAGGTGGCGGCCATCGTGTGCATCAACATGATCCACATCGCGCCATGGGAGGCCGCCGAGTCGCTCTTTCGCGGCGCCGGCGCGCGTTTGGGCGCGGGGGGCGTACTGTACCTGTACGGGCCGTATCGGCGCAACGGTTCGCACACGGCGCCGAGCAACGAGGCCTTCGACGCGCAATTACGCGCGAACGATCCCCGCTGGGGCGTGCGCGACATGGAGGCGGTCGAGGCGCTGGGAGAAAAGGCCGGCTTTACGCTCGAGGAAATCGTCGCAATGCCGGCCAACAACTTCAGTCTGGTCTTCGGGAAGAAGGCGTAATCATCACCACGCCAGAAAGTTCAGGCTTCGCCCGCCGCGCCGGCACGCGAAGCGAATACGTTTCGCCACGGCACCGTCGCCATCAGCGAGGCCGCGACGATCATCCCGCCGCCGATCCAGCCCGCCGCCGACACATGCTCGCCGAGCCACACGCTCGCGAAGAGCGCGCCGAACGCCGGTTCGCTGCCCATGAGCAAGGAGACGCGCGTGGGGCTGCTGCGGCCGATCGCGTAGTTCTGCGCGAAAAACGCGAAGAGCGTGCACGCGAACACGAGATACAGCACCGATCCCCAGAACACGCCGTGCCCCGCGAGCGCGGGCAACGGCTGCCATTGCGACGGCCCGAAAACCCACGCGAGCGCCGCGCTCCCCGCCGCAACGACGCCTGCCTGCACGGCCGTCACAGTGAGCGCGGGCAGGGGCGCCGCACGCAGCACGCGCTTGGTCACGCAGACCGAGAGCGCGCGCAGCACCGCGGCGGCGAGGATCAGGCCATCGCCGAGATTGAAATCGAAGGAGAGGGCGCCGTCGCTCGCGAGCAGCCACGCGCCGGCGAACGACACGCCGACCGCGAGCCACTCGGTCGCGCCGGGTCGTCGACGCAGGAGCACCCATTCGACGAGCGGCGTCAGCACGACGCACAAGCTGATGAGAAACGCGGCGTTCGCTGCGCGTGTGTGCAATACGCCGAAGGTTTCCGTGAGAAAAATCGAGAGCAGCAAAAGGCCGAGGATGAGCACCCCGCGCAGCGTTTGCGCGCTCGCGCGCCGCAGATGCCGCAAATTCACGGCCAGCAGGCAGAACGTGATGCCGAAGCGCAGCGCCAGGAGGGCGAGCACGGGATAGAACGCCAGCGCGCTCTTGACGATGCCATAACTGCTGCCCCACACCATTGCGACGATGAAGAGCAGCAGATCGGCCAGGGGAAGCAGACGGCGGGTGGGCAATTCGGGCATCATGTGGCGGCTCCGGCAGGGTAGAGCCGTCATTGTCGAATGATGCGTCTGGCGCGATAATCGGGTGCCGGCGCATAGCCTTGTTGTCGCAAATGCACAAATGAACCCCGCCGATCTGTTCGACCTGATGCCCGACATGGCGGTGTTCGCGCGCGTCGTCGACGCGGGCAATTTCTCCGTCGCGGCGCGGCAGCTGGGCAGCACGCCATCGACGGTCAGCCGCCGGATCAAGCGCCTCGAGGAAGCGCTCGCCACGCGCCTTCTCGAACGCTCGACGCGCAAGGTGCGCGTGACCGAATCGGGGTATCAGGTGTACCGGCATTGCCGCGACATGGCCGCGGCGGCATCGGGTGCGGTCGATGCCGCCGGGCAACTGTCGGGCAAGCCGCAGGGGCGCGTCGCGCTCTCGGCGCCTACGGCTTACGCCAAATCCGTGATTCATCCGCTCGTGCCGGCGTTTCTCGCGGCGTATCCGGAAGTGGATCTGCAACTCGTCTTCACCGATCACGACATCGACCCGCTCGAAAGCGATGTCGACCTCGTGATCCGCGCGACGAGCCAGCCGCCGCAGGGGCTCGCCGCGCGGCCGCTCGGCCGCGTGCGCTGGCTGCTGTGCGCATCGGCGGCGTACCTGCGCGAGCGTGGCGCGCCTGCGCATCCACGCGAGCTCGCGGGGCACGACTGCATCTTTCTCGGCGAAACCGCCGACGACAACCGCTGGCGCTTCACGAAGCGCGGCGAAACGGTGAGCGTCGCGGTACGCGGGCGCTATGTCGCCAATCACGCGGGCGCGCGGCTGGAGGCGGCCGAACGCGGTCTCGGCATCGCCGCGCTGCCCGAGTTCGCCGCCCGCGATGCGCTCGCGGCGGGCGCCGTGCAAGCCGTCCTCGCCGACTGGGAGATGCAGGCGCGCGCATATCAGGGGCCGGTGTGGCTGCTCTATCCGCCCAACCGCTTCCTGCCGCCGAAGGTGCGGGCGCTGATCGACCATCTGCACGCGCATCTCGGGCAGCAAGCGCAGCGCTCATGACGATCGGCATAATCCCGAGCCATTCGGCTCGCGCCGAAACCAGCGTCGCCGTGTAGACTGCGAATGGTCGTTCATTGCGTCGTGTGGGCACGCGGCGCTCAATCCGATCTCCCTTTCACCGGAGGCGTCGTACATGCACGCAGCGTTGCCGCAGGGCGAGCAGGAAGCCGGTTCCATCGATACGTCAACGTCATCCAGGCAGCCGCGCGATCTGCGTCGCGTCGACATTCATCCGGATCATTGGTATCCGCTTGCGTGGTCGCGCGAGGTGAAAGCCGGCCATACGCGCGGCGTGCGTTTCGCGGGCGACCCTATCGTGCTCGTGCGCACCGAATCGGGCCAGGTATTCGCGCTCGAGGACCGTTGCGCGCATCGGCAGGTGCCGCTGTCGGCGGGCGTCGTCGACGGCGAGTCGATCCGCTGCTGCTACCACGGCTGGACCTACGACTGCACCGGCCGCTGCACCGACATTCCCTATCTCGGCCGCGAGCGTCTGCCCAACGGCGTGCGCGCCTATCCGTGCCGCGAGGCGGCGGGGCTCGTCTTCGTGTTTACGGGCGATCCGGCGCTCGCGGAGCAGGCGAAGTTTCCGGAACTCGGCTCTGCCGGCGATTGCGCCTACAAGACGCGCCGTTTCGGCCGCGAGGTGAAGTGCCACTACACCTTCATGCACGAGAACCTGATGGACATGAACCATCAGTTCCTGCATCGCCGGCAGATGGGCAGCATGCGCGCGCGCTCGCTCGGGCGCCGCCGCGGCGAGGACTGGATCGAGGTCGACTACACGTTCGAGCGCGAGGCGGGCAAGCAGCCGATCGGCGAGGCGCTCGTGTTCGGGCAGAAGCGCGGCGCGACCTCCGACGCCCCGCAGAAGGACGTGATGACGATCCGCACCGAATACCCCTATCAGACGCTCAAGATCCGCACGAAGGACGAGACGATGGTGATGGATCTCTGGATCGCCTACGTGCCGCTCGATGCCGAGCAGCGCACGAACCGCACCTTTGGTCTCCTGTCGATCCGCCGGCCGAAGATTCCGCTCCTGCTCGACGCCGCGTGGCCGTTGCTCGTCTGGTTTACGGAGCGCATTTTCACGGAGGACCGGTGGATCGTCGAGCGCGAGCAGGAAGCGCATGACCGGCAGGGCGCGGATCACAACCATGAGGTCTTTCCGGTCATCAACGAGCTGCGCGCACTGCTCATGGAGCACGGCGTGCCGCACGGCGCGGGTAGGAGCGCGTGCGACACGCAACGCGTGCATTTCATCCAGCCGGTGCAGGAGCTGCCCGCGTCCTGACGCATGGGCGCTTAGGGCTTAGGGCGTCCACTCATTTGCGCCCGTCGCGGCGTGGCGCTATACAGAAAGCAGGTATCACGTACGGAGGACACTCATCATGAACAGCGACCCGACCGAGCCGCGCGACGACGCATCGGATATCGGAGAAGCGCATCCGGAAGTCGAGCACTTCGACGCTGCGATTTCGCACGTCGACGAATCCTACGCCGCGGGGAAGATGGCCGCGGGCGCGGCGAAGGGCATCCTGTACAGCATCATCGAGACGCTCGGCACGCTCGTCGGCGATCCCGACTTGCCCGCGCATGCGCGCTCGGGCTACGAAGGCCTGCTGGAAACCGCGCGCGAGTTGCGCTCGAAGATCGAGCCGTAACCGGGGCGGCTTGCGCTGCGCCCGTTCGGCAGCCTTGCCGCGACGGCCCATCGGCGCGCATTGCAAATTTCTTTCGATTCGCCGATGCAGCGCGCCATTTCGAAAGTCGCATGCATTCATCGTGAAGTCCGGTTCCGCGCGGAATTGATGTAACCGCAGATGTAACGGCGCGCGGAACAGCCTCGCTTCGGTCCGTCCCTCCTTTTTTCTCCATCCCTCCCCGATAAGTCGCGCGTCCCGCGTTGCGCCACGGGCGCGCGGGGCATTTTCGCGCCCCGAATCAGGCGTGGAGTCTCCGTCAGAAGGGCACGCGGGTCAGCCATCGGTCCCGCCAGCGGCCGAATACCTGCCATGTTTCCGTCAGCCAGCCGCCAGTTTCGTGACCGGTTGCCGAATACTTGCGCCGCAGAAAATACTGGTTAACCAGACAGTGAAAAAAAACGACACAAATTCCTGTCTTTCTTTCGCATTTCGGCTGTAAGCCATACACTTGCCACCGATAAAAGTTACGGGTTGAAACACGTGAGGTCGCCGCGGCGGCACCGGTTCCAAGACTCGTCCAGAAGTAATCTGCCCACCGCTTGAGGAGAAAAAATGAAGGGTTTCACGCTGACCAAGGCCGCTGTCGTCGCAGCCACGGCGTTCGCGGCCGCAGCACCGGCATTCGCGCAAAGCAGCGTCACGCTGTACGGTATCGTCGACGATTCGCTCGTCTATCAGAGCAGCCAGACGAATCTGGCGAAGACGAACCCGGGCCGCTCGAACGTCAAGATGGCATCGGGCATCTGGGCGGGCAGCCGTTTCGGCCTGAAGGGCGCCGAAGATCTGGGCGGCGGCAACAAGGCCATCTTCCAATTGGAATCGGGCTTCGACATCAACAGCGGCGGCCAGCAGTTCACCAATGCGATGTTCGGCCGCCAGGCATGGGTCGGTCTGACGAACGCCGCCTACGGTACGTTGACCCTGGGCCGTCAATACACCTCGTACTACACGCTGCTCTCGCCGTATAGCCCGACCAACTGGCTGACCGGCTACTTCGGCGCGCACCCGGGCGATCTGGACGGCATGGACACGATCTACCGCGCCAACAACTCGATCGTCTATACCTCGCCGAAGCTCTACGGCTTCACGGTGAGCGGCTCGTACTCGCTCGCCGGCGTACCCGACAGCGTCTACCAGGGCTCGACCTGGACGGCGGCGATCCAGTATCAGCAAGGCCCGATCGGCGGTGCGGTGGCGTTCTCGCGCATCAACAACGCGGCGGTCGGCGGCGGCATCTACAGCGGCAACTCGACCACGATCAACAGCACCTCGGCGACCGACGGTTCGGGCCAGCCGGGCGTCTCGGCGATCACCGCGGGCTACCAGCGCGCGCAGGCTCAGCAGCGCTTCGCGGTGGCGGGCGGCTATCAGTTCAACAGCGCGTGGGACATCTCGGTCACGTACTCGAACGTTCAGTACATCCCGGGCGTGAACTCGCTGTTCACCGACGAAGCCGTGTTCAACACGGTCGGCTCGGTGCTGCACTGGAAGGCGACCTCGGCATGGGACTTCGCCGCTGGCTACAGCTACACCTGGGCGAGCAAGGCGAACGGCATCAACGATGCGGCGTCGTATCACCAGTTCAACCTGTCCCAGTATTACTCGCTCTCGAAGCGCACGGGCCTGTACGCGCTCGAAGCGTTCCAGCGCGCGAACGGCAACACGCTGGCGGTTCCGGGCACGACGGCGAATCGTCAGACCGCGGCGAACGCTACGATCGGCGACGGCTTCCAGAGCGCGCCGTCGTCTTCACGCAGCATGTTCGCGGCGGGCGTGGGCATCATCCACCGCTTCTAAGCGACGCTTCGCGGCATTACGCCTGCGATACGAAAACCGGACGCATTCGGCGTCCGGTTTTTTTTGCCGACGCGCGGCGCAAAATGCCGCGTCAGATGAACATCCCGCCCGACACTTCCACGCGCTGCGCCGTCATCCAGCGATTGCCCTCCGAAAGCATCGCCGCGATCGCGCCGCCGATGTCGTCCGGCACGCCCGCGCGCCCGAGCGCCGTGTTCTGCGCGATGAACTGATTCGTATCGTGATCGTCGCGCACGACGCCGCCGCCGAAATCCGTTTCGATCGCACCCGGCGCGATGGTGTTCGCCGTGATTCCATGCGGCCCGAGTTCCTTGGCGAGATAGCGCGTGAGCACCTCGATGCCGCCTTTCATGACCGCGTACGCCGCGTAACCCGGCAGCGCGAAGCGCGTGAGCCCGCTCGATACGTTGACGATCGCGCCTTCCTCGTGGATGTACGGCAACAGCGTCTGCGTGAGGAAGAACGGCCCCTTCAGCTGAATGTTGACGAGCTCGTCGAATTGCGCGGGCGTCGTCTCGGCGAAGGGTGCGTGAATGCCGATGCCCGCGTTGTTCACCAGAAAGTCGAAATTCTCCCGCCCGAACGTGTCCTCGAGCGTCTTGCAAAGCGCATCCGCGAAGGCATCGAAGGTCTCGCATCGGGCGACATCGAGTTCGAGCACGGCCGCCTTGCCGCCCGCCCTCGCGATTTCGTCGACGAGAGACTGCGCGGCCTCCGCATTGCGGTTGTATGTGCCGATCACGCCGGCGCCCATTGCGCCGAGCTTCAATGCGGCGTTGCGTCCGAGTCCACGGCTCGCGCCGGTGATGACCGCAACCTTGCCGTTCATGGTTCCGTTCACGGTGACTGCTCCTTTTCCTTGGGGGATGGTTCACTGTAGGACGGCGCGACGCGGGCAGGAAAGACGTGTCGATGCTGCGCCGCAAGGAGCCATGCGCCGGGCGCGGCCCTTGCTGCATCGTTTCGGTCGATGCACACAGCGGAGAAACGCACCATGTCCAATCGCCCAGGCAAGGAAGCCGGTCCCGAGCCGGCCGCCGGTTTCGAACGTCCGTTCAGGCTTTTTGCGGTGGAGCAGCGCGTGCTCGCGCAGAACGTCGACGGCAAGGTGATCGACATCGGCGCGATGGAATCGAAGAACGGGCAATTCTGCGCCCGCGTGGATTCGGGTGATCTCGCCACGGAGCCGAAGCGCAGCGCGGAACTGGCGCTGAAGGCGCTCGCGGGCAAGCTTTCGTTCGATTATCTCGACGGCCTGTTCACGAGCGAGCGCGGAGCCGAGGTCAGCGGCCGGCTGCAGGATTATCCGAGCGTCGAGTTCGAACTCGACGCGACGCTTCCGCGCGACATGACCGAGCGCACGCCGCCGCACCTGTTCTAGGCATCAGGGACGCGGCGGCCGTCCGGCGGGGGCGTTGCCGGGCAGAGCGGTTTTCGCGACGGCGCCAGGCGGCCGGGATGCGCCGCCGCCGTCACTGCGCGAAGGCCGCCCGGGTGTCTCGCTGCGCGGCGGAAACATCGCGCCGACGAGCCGGTCGACAAAGAAGAAGAACTTGTCCGATGCGTAGCCCGCGATGAAGGCGATCGCGAGCGGCGATACATCCTTTCCGCCTTCGAGCAGCTTGCTGAAAAGCCCGATCGAAATGCCGACGATGATCGCGCTCGTCACGTGCGCGCGGTTTGCGACCTTCGAGTGCTCGGGATGAAACGTGTTGGCGGCCGAATCGGCGGAAAGCTGCCGCAGGATCGCCGCGCACGCGCCGAGCCACGCGTACAGCACGGGCAGCAGAAAACCCGTCACCGCGCCGACGATCGAGAGGATGATGTCGTTCGCATAGAGCGCCATCGCGCGGATGTCCTGATACACCGCGATTTTCTGAAAGCCCTGCTGAACCGCGTCGGCGTCCGTGGGCGGGTTGGTGTCGCCCGGTTCCGGATTCGGCTTGGCGAGCAGCGGCAGCGTGATCTCCAGCACCTTGCGCGCGATGTCCGGATTGCATTGCCAGTCGCGGCTCTCGGTCTTGCCGTCGTAGTACTTCGGCGAATGCGACGTGCGGTAGGCTCCCTGGAAGTTGAGCACGTTCTCCTCGGCGTTGCAGGGCGCCTTGTACGGACTGCGGATCGCGCCGAGGCCGAGACTCGTCGTGAACGCGCTGATGCGCGACACGTCAGCGAACAACTGCCGGTTGTTGGTCGCGAAGCTCTGCAGTTCCTCCTTGATCTGCAGCGCGGGCTGCGAGTTCTGCAGGGCGATGACCGCGGCCGGGTCCTTCTTCCTGTCCGCGTCGGCGATCGCCACGGCATGCGCCTGCAACTGGTTGTGCAGGGTGAGCGCGGCGGCATCGTTGTTCCTGACGACCGCGGCGATATCCGTCGAAACCTGATTGGCGACGAAGAGCAGGCACGACAGCGACACGACGAGCACCGTCAGCGCGATCGCCGAATGCGTGTAGATGCGGATCGCGCGCCGCGCGCCCTGGCGGGCTTCGTCGCCGGCGGTCTCGGCGACGACCGGCGCGACCGCATGCGCGATGCGGCTCATCGCCGCGTAGAACGCGCTCTCGATCTCGGGATTCCACGTGTGATCCTGCTGCGCGGCGCGCGCCTTCGACATCGCCTCGATATCGTGCTCGTCGAGCACCTTGCCGTTCTGCGCGCCGTACGAAACCATGTCGCGGCAGTGATCGAGATCGTCGACGATGCGCCGTCCCGGATACTGCACCGACGCCGCGATGCGGCTCATCGCGCCATAGAACGCACTGCCGATCGCGCGATTCCATACGCCCTGATCGAAGGCGCTGCGGGCGCCGCGCACCGCGTCGACGTCGGTCTTTTCAAGGAGCGTGCCGGTCTCCGCGGCATGCGAGATGAGCGCTTCGCACTTCGCGAGATCCGCCGCGACGCGCGGGCCGGGCTGGCCGCTGCCGATGTCTTCGTCCGTCCCGTTCACGGGCGGCTCGATTTCGCCCGGGCTGCCGTGTCCGGCCAAATCCGGTGTCGTGGGTACGCTCATGCCGCTCTCCCCTCATGTCCGGGCGGAGCATGCGCTGCGGGCGGACGTCGATCTGAAGCGTGCGTGCCATGCGAAATGGTTTCACATGCAACTATCCGTGCACGCTGTTCGAAACTATGCGTCACACGACGCAATTCGTTTGCATCGCAAACGTTTGATAGTCGAATTCTAGGCATCGATTCGCGCGACCGTGTGCGTGCATGCGCACACAACATCATCGCGCGCTGCGGATTCCTGAATTATTTTCCGACGGGCAGCGCCTTCAGTTGAGCGACGAGCGCCGGATACATGTCGAGAAAGCCGGGTTTCCCGAGGCGCGCGAGCAGGCTCGGATCGATCGTTTCATTCAGCGCCAGGCCGGCCTCGCGCGGTTCCTTCTTGCATACTTCCTTCAGGAACGGGTGGTGGGCGGTGAACTCGGTGTACGAATCGATCGGCTCCGACTCGAATGCTTGCGGCGGTATTTCGATCGGCCCGTCCATCACGAGTTGGTGATCCTTCGCCTTCTGGCGCAGCCATTCGGCGGGAATCAGCGGCAACAGGTCTTCCGGCGTGCGCGGCGGGCTCACGTAGCCGCCGCCCACGTTCGCATGCGCGCCCGCGAACCAGCGCTGTTCGAGCGGCAGCGTGCCGCGCGCCTCGTCGCCGGGCGTCCACAAGGTCGGCTTGTAGAGCGAGCGGAACTCGTTCGCCGCGATCGCGTGATAGGCGGCCCTGGTGCTGTTCGAAAGCGTCGTGTCGTGGAACTTGTAGTAGCTCGAAAATCCCGGCACAGGCAGACCGTCGAGCGGAATGCCGAGCTCGCCGACGGTATCCCACACGCCGATGAATTCGACATCCACTTCCCGCGAGAACTGCTTGCGAAACGCGACGACGGAGTCGGCCGTCGGTCCTACGTCCCTGTCGCGATAGATGCCGTAGGCCTGATCGATCGACTGCGGACTCCAGTCGTGCGTGAGCCCGCACTTGCGGATGAGTCCCGCGAGGCTGCGCGCGGAATATGCGCCGCGGCTGAAGCCGAAGATGTAGATCCTCGCATCCGGCTTGTAACGCTGACACAGCCACGCATAGCCGCTCTTGATGTTTTCGCTCAGGCCGTCGCCGAACGCGCCGCCCAGGAACTTGTTCGCGAGCGCGAAGAGGCCGTTGCCCTGCGTGCCGACGCCGGGAACGTAGAAGGTTTCCTGCTGGTCGGTTTCGGGCGCGAGCTTGTAGAGCAGATAGGCGTTGGTGCGGTCGTTGGGTTCGTTCCACGTGCCGTCGAAGAAGATGGCGAGATTCATGAGAGCGGGTCTCCGGTCGTTCTGACTCGATGGCGCCGGTATGACAAAAGGCGCCTCGATGTAAGGAATAGGTAACCGGAGCGCCGTAAGCAAGCACGCGAACGGTGCAAAGCGGGCTTCGTGCGCGGGCGTGCTGGATTTTGGCGGAAAGGCGTGGGATGCAGCCGCGAATGACGCGTGAGCGCGCCATGCAGCTTTTGCGCCGATGTGCGATGCTGACCGGGCGGCCGACGGGGAATCGGTCGCGCTCAATTGCGGGGTGAATCATGAAAAAAACGCCTTTCGCCACGGCTCTCGTGATCGCGGCGGCGACGCTCGCCGCATCGGCCACATCGGCTTTCGCACGCGACGACGGCCCGCGCTTCGCGCAGGACCGGCTCGATGCGCTCGTCGCGCAGCACAAGGAAGCGAGCCGACACATTGCTCAGGCACCTTCTCAAGAGAAGCGCGCGCATCTGAAAACGCGGCAAGGCGCTTCCTGACCTGACCCGGCTCGCGGCGTGACGAATCGCCAGGTTCGTCACGGGTTCGCCGCCTGCATCGCGGGCTGTCCGGCCTGCTGAAATCCGGCGTGCAACGCGCCGGACGAGACCGCTCGCGCGGTCGCCGATGAATCGCGCCGGTCGATCGCCCCACGTTTCCTTCGCGCCCAAAGGTATGAAATTTGCGGCTGCCGCCCGGGTGCTCCGCGGCCATGCGCCGACGATCCTCCTTACCCCTTCATTCAGAGCCATGACAAGGAAAGCCCTATCGATCGCCATCATCTCCGTATCCTTTCTCGCAGCAGGCTGCGCGGGCATCGGCCCGGGCCGTCTGAAAGCCGATCAGGTGGATTACGCCCGGGCGCTCGGCGATGCGAAGAAGCGTGAAATTCTTGCCGCGATTGTCGGATTGCGCTTCGCGGACGCGCCGTCGTTCCTCACCGTGAGCAGCATCATCGCCGCCTATACATTCGATGCCACCGGCGGCGCCATCCTCAACGCCGGCTCCGGCGCGCAGCCGAACTATGCGCAGGCGACGGGCAGCGTCTCCTACTCGAACCATCCGACCTTCACGTTCACGCCGACCACCGGCGACGCCTACGCAAGCGCGTACATCCGGCCGCTTTCGCCGACGCTCGTCATGCCGCTCGCGGAAAGCGGCATCCCGATCGACCTGCTTCTGCGCATCACCGCGCAATCGATCAGCGGCCTGCAGAACGGCACGGCGCTGGGCGGGCCGAACGCAGCGGGGTCGTCCGAGTTCTTTCTGCTGCTGCGGGTGTTGCGCCGGCTGCAACTGGCGGGCGAGCTGAACATCGAGTCGCGCAATACGGATGACGACAAGGGTGACAAGGGCGACGGAAAGCGCCAGGGCAACAAGGGCAACAACGCCGACAAGGGCGGCGTCTTCATCACGCTGGGCGCGACGCGAAGCGGGGCGAGCAAGGAAGTCGCCGACGACCTCGCGCTCGTGAGAAAGCTGCTGCATCTCTCGCCGAAGATGAAGACCTACGAGATCGTCTATGGTCAGGCGGCGGATCACGACCGCATTCCGATGGTCACGCGCTCGGTGCTCGGCATCCTGACGGATCTCGGCGCGCAGATTTCCGTGCCGTCCGATCAGGTGGGCAACGGCGCGACCAAGCCGACGATCGGCCTCATCGGCGGAGAGACGCGGCCGACGATCATCGTGAAGACGGGCGAAAAGCCGCCGCAGGACGCCTACGTGAGCGTGCTGTACGACAAGTCGTCGTACTGGATCGATCGCGGCGACTTCGATTCGAAATACGCGTTTACGGTCGTGCAGAATCTGATGGCGCTCGCCGAAGTGACGGACACGACCAAGTCGCCCATCGTGACCATCCCGGCGAACTAGGTTTCATCGGGCGCATGGGGCTGGTCGCGGTCCTTCCTCTTCTTTCTTGGACGAAGGGCCGTGACTACCATAGCCCGATGACCGACATCGACGACCTCGTCGTCACGTTCCACAGCCGCGACAAGGAGACGTGGGGCGTCACCGACGGCAGCCGCGAAGAAGTGCTGTCGTACTTCGAGGGCGTGCATGCGCGGCCGCGTCAACTGCTGAGCTGCCCGACATCATGGCGACGCTGGAGCACGGCGGACCGCGATCCGGTGGAGCAGTGGAGCCGCGGATGCGCGACCCTGCTCGGCGATGCCGCGCATCCGATGATGCAATACCTCGCACAGGGCGCATGCATGGCGCTCGAAGATGCGGTCACGCTCGGCGCGGCTATCGACGACGCCGGCGACGATATTCCCGCTGCGTTGAAGCTCTACGAAGCGGCGCGGGTAGCGCACGCGGCTCGCGTGGTGTTGTCGGTGCGGGAGATGGGACGCGCCTATCATGCCGCGGGTATCGAGCGGCTCGTGCGCAACTCCCTGTGGGCGGGGCGCTCGCAGGAGCGCTTCTACGATGCGCTCGTGGCTCTATGCGTGGAATCCGGCGCGCTGTCTCGAAGCGGCCCGGACCCGCGCCTTGGCGCAAGCCTGAGAACCGAACTCTGCGATCGTCGCGAGCGTTGAGGCGATCATCAGTTGTCGCTTGCATCATGCATTCGGCATGCAAAATAACATCGTGCATGAAGCATTACGCATGCAAAACGCAAAGAGCGGCATCGCAAGGATGCCGCTCTTTGCTTTTCCAGCCGAGGCGCTTCGGCTGGCGATGCTGTCGGCTTACTGGCCGAAGTACGTGCCGAGCGCTCGCGGTTGGGCCGCGATCGTGCGGCCCGATTGCGACGAGCCAGCCGCGACCGAACCGTAATCGCTCGTTTGCGTCGTCGCTTGCGCGACGGTCTGCGCGCTCACGCGGGCTTCCGCAGCCTGGATGTTCGACGGATACGACGGATCGCTGATGTTCGGGTTGTATCCGGCCTTCTCCAGTTGAATCAGATCGGCGCGCACTTGCGCGCGAGTCAACGGCGCATTCGACTGCTGCGCGAAGGAGAGGGCGGGGACGGCGAGAGCAGCGGCGACTGCGACTGCGGAAATGAACGTCTTCATGGTGACTACCTCCGATTCGGATTTCTGATCGTGCTGCCGGTTTCGTGTTAAGCAGCTTGTGAACGAAGTGTAAAGACGCGCCCTCCGAAGATCATTCTCGTTTCCGTTGAATGATCTTTGTCGAAACGGGAACAATTGGGTGAGGACGGCGTTGCATCGCACGAAAGTGGCCGTTCGATGACGCGGCCCGTCGGCAAGAAAATGCATTTGACCGCTATCTGCATGTTGCTCTGCAATACTGGTTGGCGTGAATGCGCCCTCTTCATTACCGGATTCGTAAAGATGCTTCCTCGTATCGGTGAATGATCCTTTACTGCTGTGCATCTACACTTTCGTCGTCCGTTCGGCATGTCTGAGTTCGTCAGGGCGCCGGGCTTAACGAATGAAAGGGGAGAGTCGATCATGAAATCATGGGTCCACGCAGTCATCGCTGCAGCCGTGTTGTCCGCACCGCTCGCTTCGTTTGCGCAATCGAGCGAGCCCGCGAGCCGTGCGGAGATTCGCGCTGAACTCGTTCAACTCGAGAAGGCGGGTTATTCGCCCGCGGCAGAAGACCCGTCTTACCCGGCGAAGCTTCAGACTGCGGAGGCGCGCGTCGCCGAAGTGCGTATGGCCCAGGCTCAAGCGACGGGCTATGGCGCATCGACGGGCGCCGCGACGCAGTCGGGTAGCGTGAGCAAGCGCGTCGATCCGCAAGGCGTGTTCTTCGGTCAATAACCGCTGGAAGTTTCGAACGACGAGAAACCGAGCCTCCAGCGCGGACGATGAGCCGTGCTGCAGACGCTCGTCCTGGTCGATTGCATACAAAACTCGAAATGCGCTTCCGGCGCGTCGTACGCGAACGTGAAGCAACCTCCGCCGCCGGATTACCGGTGGTTTTGCCCAGTCCGGTTTCCGGCTGGGCTTTTTTGCGTCTGCCGACTGTTCCATGGGTTACGGGTTATCGCGATGCTATTTACGTCAGGGTAGTTGCAAACAAAATTAATCAACCGGACGGTCGGTTAATGGATATACTCGCTCCATCGCATCTCAAAAAGACGGCGGAGCCCGCCATGTACACCCAATCCCTCGACCTCTCCCCGCCCGCGCCGGCCACCGACGCCCACGCGGACCCGCTCGCGGCCTCGCCCGGGCAAGCGCGCTTCGACGCGGTGATGCAGGCCGAC
>NZ_FCOB02000028.1 GCF_001545075.1 Caballeronia ptereochthonis | reverse complement strand
CGTGACGAGCTTCTTGACGGTCTCGGGCGTGGCGGCGACGCGCGCCTCGTTCGCCCGCGTTTCAGCAGGCACTCCGACTATCATGAAATCTCCTGCTGACGTGGATATCGCTGCATCGTGTTCGTTTCATCGTGGGTGGAATCAGAACCTGTGGCGAATGCCGATCGTGGCTTCGAACACGGAGTTGCTGCCATAGAACGGCTGATTCGAATTCGGCAAGGCGGCGAGCGTGGTCCAGGCGCCTGTCAGATGGTTATAGTCGATGCCCGCATACACGTCGGTACGCTTGCTGAGCAGGTAGTCGATGGTCGGACCGCCGGTGATGCGCGTTCCGCTCGATCCGCCGTGATGCACGAAGTCGACATACAGCGGCAGGTCGAGCACGAGGGCCGGCGTGATGTAGTAGCCCAATGCAACCGAGAACGAATCGTTGCGATAGTCGGCGGGATAGACGTGGCTGTAGATGTACGAGCCGTAGATCTTCGCGTTGCCGATCGCGTATGTCGCGCCGATCGTGAAGACCTTCTGCGCGCTGTCGGGAATCGTGATGCCGAAGTACGTGCTGCCGTAGGCCGTCGTCGCGGGCGTGAGACCGCCGATGTTGTTGATGATCTGATAGGCCGCGCCCACGCTCAAGGGCCCGCGATCATACGTGAGGCTCACGGCGGGCGAGGAGTTCTGGTGAACGTTGCCCGCCACCTGACCGAACGTGTAGGCGCCGCGCAACGTGAAGCCGTACAGGTTCGGCGACGTGTACCGCACGGTGTTGTCGAGGCGTCCGCCGCCCGTCAGGCCCGCGCCCTGAAATCCCGTGGTGCCGGTGTAATTCGAAAACGCGTAGATGTCGTGCGTATAACCCATCTCGTGCACGAGCGTGTATTGCCTGCCCAGCGTGACCGTGCCGTAAGGCGATGACAGACCCACCATCGCCGTGCGGCCGAAGAGGCGCGCCGTGCCGTTCGGCGTCGACTGCTGCGATACGCCGGTGTTCGGCGTGAATCCCGCTTCCAGCTGGAAGAACGCCTTCATCCCTCCGCCCAGGTCTTCCGTGCCTTGCAGGCCCCAACGGCTGCCCGATAGCTCGCCGCCGCTGCCCATCGTGAACAGATGGTCGCCCTTGCTATTGGCGTGCGTATCGAAGCGCACGGCCGCATCGATGATGCCGTACAGCGTGACCGATGACTGCGCGTGAGCCGAACCGATGCCGCATGCGGCCGTTAGGATAGCCAAGCAAGACTTCTTCATCTTCTTCCCTTTGTCGTGACGGATTGAGTTTGTTTGAAGCGAAATCTCACGGCTGGCGGCGCGCTCTCACGGCGCGCTCGCCTTCTCGTTGTCGCAAGCGTTGCTGCTTATCTCAGTTCGCCGACCGCGCGGCGCAACTTGTCGCAGCCTTCGTCGATGATCTCGATGCTCGTTGCGATCGACGCCCGGAAGTAGTTCGGCGTGCCGTAGGCCGACCCGGCGATGAGCGCGACGCCCGCCGTTTCGAGGAAATACAGCACGACGTCCGAATCGTTTTCGAGCGTTTGCCCCGTAGGCGTCTTGCGTCCGATCAATCCGGCACAGTTGACGAAGAGATAGAACGCGCCGCCCGGCGCCTTGCAGCTCAGGCCGGGAATCTGATTGAGCAGCTCGACCGCGCGATTGCGGCGCCGCTCGTAGACCTGCACGCACTCGGCGACGAACGATTGATCGCCGGTGAGCGCCGCCAGTGCGGCGGCCTGGCCCACGGAGCTCGCGTTGCTGGTGGACTGCGACTGCAGCGTATCCATCGCGGCGATGATGTCGGCGGGACCTGCGGCATAACCGATGCGCCATCCCGTCATCGCATAGGTCTTCGAGACGCCGTTCACCACGACCACGCGCGATTGCAGCGCGGGCTCGACACTCAGCAGATGCCGCACGTTGCGCCCGTCGTAACGGATGTGCTCGTAGATGTCGTCGGTCAGGATGAGGATGCGCGGATGCTCGATGAGCACGTCAGCCAATGCGCGCAGTTCCTCGGGCGAGTAGGTCGCGCCCGTCGGATTCGTCGGTGAATTGAGCATCAGCCAGCGCGACTTCGGGGTGATGTGCGCGGCGAGCGTTTGCGCGGTGAGCTTGAAGTCTTGTTCTTCCGGGCACGGCAGAATCACGGGCGTGCCGTCGCACGCAAGCGCCATGTCCGGATAGGAGACCCAGTAGGGCGCGGGAATCAGCACTTCATCGCCGCTATCGACGGTGACGGCCAGTGCATTGAAGATCGCGTGCTTCGCGCCGCAGGTCACGATGATCTGCGCGGGATCGAAGTCCAGGCCGTTCTCGCGCGCAAGCTTCTGAGCGATTGCCGTGCGCAACGCGGGCGTGCCCGCTGTCGCGGTATAACGCGTTTCGCCGCGCTCCATCGCTTCGAATGCGGCGCGCCGGATGTGCTCCGGCGTATCGAAGTCCGGCTCGCCGACCACCAGATTGACGATCTTCTTTCCCTCGCGGCGCAACGCTGCCGCGCGCTCGGCGGCTGCGCTGCTGGGCGATGGCTTGATGCGCCGAATGCGGCCGGCAATGCGGGAAGTGCTCACGTTTGGCTCCTCTAGGCCTCTTTGTCGAGGCCTAAAGGTAAGCGCATGAAATTATTCGCGCCAAGACATCTTTAAGCTGGTGTAATAGCGTCCGCTTATGACAGCGCGTACGGCCATCGTGAAGGACATCGGTATTTTTTGGGCTGTCCGCACGCCGGGGCTTCTCCTATGATTTCATGATCGAACGACAGACAAGGCGGCAATCGTGAACCTGCGGCGACTCAAGTACTTTGTGAAGGCGGTGGATATCGGCAGCCTGACGCAGGCTTCCGAAGTGCTGCACATCGCTCAACCCGCGCTCAGCCAGCAACTCATCACGCTCGAGGAAGAGTTCGGCCAGCAATTGCTCGTGCGCACGAAGCGCGGCGTCACGCCGACCGAGGCCGGCTCCACGCTGTATCGGCATGCGCAGCTGATCCTGCGGCAGTTCGAGCAGGCGCAGGCCGATGTCAAGAGCGCGGGGCAGACGCTGTCGGGCCACGTTTCCGTGGGACTCGCGCCGGGCACGGGCGCGTCCGCGCTGTCGTTGCCGCTTTTACGCGCGGTGCGTTCGCGGCATCCGGAGATCGTGCTGTACATCAACGAGAATTTCGGCACGACCCTGAGCGAGCTGATCATGAACGGCCGCATGGACATGGCCGTGCTCTACGGCGACAAGCCCGTGCACGGCCTGTCATTCCAGCTTCTCATGAACGAGGAAATGTTCCTCGTGGCGCCCGCCAGCATGGGCATCGCGCCCGGGCAGATCGCGGTGTCGGAGCTGGCCGGCGTGCCCTTGCTGCTGCCGAGACCCTACAACTATCTGAGGAAATACGTCGACGAGGGCTTTGCCCGCGTGCAGATGATCCCCAAGGTCGTCGCCGAGATCGAGTCGGCCACGACGCTCGCCGCGGCGGTCAACGCGGGCGTCGGCGCGACCATTCTGCCGGCGTCGACGGCACGCGTCGTGGCGGGCGCGGGTGAGAGCGTGCAATGCAGGATCGTGTCGCCGGTCATCAAGATTCCGCTGTCGCTGTGCCTCTCCGACCATCTGCCGCTTTCCGAGCCGGCCACTGCCGTCAAGGACATCCTGCTCGAACTGGCCGCCGATACGCTCGACGCCACGCCGGAGGTTTCGTCGGATACATAAGCGCGCCTTATCACGGCAAAGCCAAACAATCTTGGCGCGAAATTTTCTTGCCGGATACATTGAGTCCATTGCGGATCGCCGCCCCGTTCGATGACGCGGCCGCGATCGCGGCACGACGGAGACAGCGTGCCGTCCGGATTAATGCGCCACGGACTCGACATGGATTTGCAGCGAATAAAGGCGTTGATCGACCTGCTTGCGCAGTCGCCGCTCGCCGAAATTGAACTGATCGAAGGAGAGGACCGCGTCAGGCTCGTCAAGACGCTTGGCGCGAAAGTGCGCGCCGAGGAGGCCGCACAGGAAGCGGAACGGCCCGAGCGCGCTGAAGCGCCTGAAACGAGCGGGCAAAGCGAGAAGCCGCAACCCTCGCAACCTGAATCTCACACGCTGCACGCGCCGATGTTCGGCGTGGTCCACCTGACGCCCGCGCCCGCCGATCCCCCGTTCGCGCGCCTGGGCGACACCATCGCCGAAGGCCAGGTGCTGTGCGCGATCGAAGCCATGAAGATGTTCAACGCGATCGAATCCGATTGCGCGGGCACGCTCGTCGAAGTGCTCGTCGCCGCGGGCGATGAAGTGCAATCCGGGCAGCCGCTCTTTCGCATCGCGCCACGCCGGCAGAACGATCATGTTTGAAAAAGTCCTGATTGCAAACCGGGGCGAGATCGCGCTTCGCATCCAGCGCGCGTGCCGCGAGCTCGGCCTGAAGACCGTGGCGATCCATTCGGAAGCCGACGCCGATGCACGCTACGTGCGCCTCGCCGACGAAGCGTTGTGCATCGGTCCGGCCGCGCCCGGGCTCAGCTATCTCAACCGCTCGGCGATTCTGCTCGCGGCGCACGTGAGCGGCGCGCAAGCCATTCATCCGGGCTACGGCTTTCTCTCGGAGAACGCGGATTTCGCGGAACAGGTCGAAGCCGCCGGCATGAGCTTCATCGGGCCGCAGCCGGAGTCGATCCGCATCATGGGCGACAAGGTCGCGGCCAAGCGTGCGATGCGCGCGGCCGGTGTCCCGTGCGTGCCGGGCCCTGACGGCGGCTTGCCGGACGATGCCGCGAGCACGCTCGCCATCGCCGGGGAAATCGGCTATCCCGTGATCGTCAAGGCGGCGGGCGGCGGCGGCGGTCGCGGCATGCGAGTAGTGAAAGCGGCGAACGAGCTGCTCGATGCGGTGGCCGTCACGCGCGAGGAAGCGCGCCGCGCGTTCGGCAAGCCCGAGCTCTATATCGAGAAGTTCCTCGAGCATCCGCGTCATGTGGAGATTCAGGTGCTGTGCGATACGCACGGCAACGCGCTCTGGCTCGGCTCGCGGGATTGCTCGCTGCAACGCCGCCATCAGAAGCTGCTGGAGGAGGCGCCCGCGCCGGGCATCGATCCCGAGCTGATCCGGCAAGTGGGCGAGCGTTGCGTTCAGGCTTGCAGGCAGATCGGCTATCGCGGAGCGGGCACCTTCGAGTTTCTCTTCGAAAACGGACAGTTCTACTTCATCGAAATGAATACGCGCTTGCAGGTCGAGCATCCGGTGACGGAGATGACATCGGGCATCGACATCGTTCGCGAACAGATACGCATTGCCCAGGGGCATGCGCTCGACGCCCGACAGGCCGACATCGCGACGCAAGGCCACGCGCTCGAGTGCCGCATCAACGCCGAGGACCCGTTCACGTTCGTGCCGAGCCCGGGGCATGTGTCGATGTGGGAGATTCCTGGCGGCAACGGCATACGCGTCGATTCGCATCTGAGCGCCGGCGCGCAGGTGCCGCCTTATTACGATTCGCTGATCGCCAAGATCATCACGCATGGCGCGAGCCGGGACGAAGCGCTCGACCGCATGCGCGTCGCGCTGGCGGAGATGCGTGTCGGCGGCATACGGACCAACGTGGAGCTGCATCGATCCATTCTCGACGACGACGGTTTCCGCGCGGGCGGCGTCGACATTCACCATCTTGAACGCTGGCTCGCGGCGAGGAGAACGGCATGACCGCGCTGATCGAACGCACGCTTCGAGCCGACGAAAGGAACGAAGAACCCATGAAGTCAGTCGAGCCGTCGCCGCGCATCAGCTTGCTCGGCACGTCGGGCTTGCTGTTCGAGGCGCCCGGCGATCTCGACTTGCCCACGCAGCGGCGCATCTGGGCGCTCAGCCGGAAAGCGGCGACGTGGCCGTCGGTGCGCGAGGCCGTTCCCGGCGTATCCAACCTGATGCTCACGTTCGACCGCCCGCCGCGCAACATCGACGCGCTGACGTCCGCGTTGCGCGATGCGTGGGCCGAAGGACAGGAGCTTCAGCTCGAAGGGAAGATCGTCGAGCTCGCCGTCGAATACGGCGGTGAGTTCGGCCCGCATATGGCGGACGTGGTGGCGCACACGGGCTTGTCGGTCGATGAGATCGTCGCGCTTCATACCGCGCCGCTCTACACGGTCTACGCGCTCGGCAGCCATCCCGGCTACTGCTATCTCGGCGGCATGGACCCGCGTATCGCCACGCCGCGCCGCAAGGTGCCGGTGCTCGGCTTGCCCGGAGGTGCGGTGTCCATCGGCGGGGTGCAGACGGGCGTATCGGCGTCCACGGGCCCGAGCGGATGGAACACGATCGGGCACACGTCGATGTCGTTCTTCGACCCCACGCGCGACGAGCCCGCGTTGTTCGCGCCGGGCGACATGATTCGGTTCCGTGCCGAGAGGATCATCCGATGATCGAAGTGCTTTCCAATGCCGCGCTCGCCACGGTTCAGGATCAGGGGCGCGAAGGCTATCTGCGCTATGGCGTCGGCACGTCCGGCGCGATGGACCGCATCGCGCTCGCGGTGGGCAACCTCCTGCTCGGCAACGACAGCGGCGCCGCGGGCATCGAGATTCCGATGTTCCCGTTCCGCGTGCGCTTCACGGCCGACGTCGCGTTCGCGCTGACGGGCGCGGATTGCGCGGCGCGTCTCAACGATCGTCCCGTGCTGCCGTGGTGGACGCTTCAGGCGCGCGAAGGCGACGTGCTCACGCTCGGTGTGCCGACGGCGGGCGCGCGTTGCTACCTGTCGCTCGCGGGCGGTGTGGACGTGCCCGTGGTGCTGGGATCGCGCAGCACGCAATTGCGCGGCGAGTTCGGCGGACACGACGGGCGAGCGCTGCAAAAGGGCGACGTGCTGCGCGCGGCGCAATCGGCTCCCGATACTAAGCCGGCCGATTACGCGGGCTTCGGCGTCACGGCGCCGGCGCGCACGCTGCTGCAAGGCGCCGCGACGCCGGCGGCCGGTCCGAATGAGACCGTCGTGCGCGTGCTCCCGGCCGCCGAGTACGACGCATACGACGACGCATCCGTCCAGACGTTCTGGCGCGAAAGCTGGAAGGTCACGCCGCAGAGTGACCGCTATGGCTTCCGGCTCGCGGGCGCGGCGCTCAAGTCCCGGCAGCCGCTGGAGATGCGCTCGCACGGCATCGTGCCCGGCGTGATTCAGGTTCCGCCCAGCGGCCAGCCCATCATTCAACTGCGCGATGCGCAGCCGACAGGCGGTTACCCGAAGATCGGCACCGTGATCGAGGCCGACTTGTGGCGTCTCGCGCAGGCGCGCATCGGCTCGACCATCCGCTTTGCGAAGACGAACTATCAGGAAGCACTCGACGCGGAAGACGAACTGCAGTGGTATCTGAACAAGCTTCGTCAATTGATCGGTCTTCATCGCAGCGCGCCCAGGCTTCCGACATGACACGAGAGAACGAACTGGATATCGGCGAGCTGAGGCAGATCGCGGGCTGGCTCGAAGCGGCGGGCGTGGGTTTCATCGAAATCGCGAGAGGGCGCAGCGTGGCGCGCCTGACGCTCGATCACCCGACCGCGCGTGAGCCTGCCGCGAAGGTCGAGACGGCAAGTCTCGAACGCCCCGCGCCGATGCAAGTCAAGGCCTGTCACGCGGGCCGCTTCCTGCGAACGCATCCCGGCCGTGCGACGGCGCTTGTCGAAGCCGGCGCGAGCGTGCGCGCGGGCGACATCGTGGCGATCCTGCAGGTCGCCGAGCTTTGCTTGCCGGTCGTCACACCGGCCGATGGCGTGCTCGGCGAATGGCTCGTCGATGAAGGAACGGTCGTCGGGTTCGGCGCCGCGCTCGCCTCGCTTGCCGAGAGATCAACGTAACGGAGTCTGCTGTGCAAATCGATCTGAACGCCGATCTCGGCGAAGGCTTCGGCCCCTATCGCATGGGTGAGGACGAAGCGATGATGGACATCGTTTCGTCCGCGAATATCGCGTGCGGCTATCACGCGGGTGATCCCGTCATCATGGACAAGACGGTGCGGCTCGCGCTCCGGAAAGGCATCGATGTGGGCGCGCACGTCGGCTTTCCCGACTTGCTCGGCTTCGGCCGCAGACCGATTCAGGCCGATCCGCTCGAACTCGCCAAATACGTGCTGTATCAGATGGGCGCGCTTGCGGGCATCGCGAAGGCCGCGCACGCGCGTCTCACGCACATGAGCTTTCATGGCGCGCTCGGCAACATGGCGGCTGCATCGTATGAGCTCGCCGAGCCGCTCGTGCGCGCGGTGGCGGACTTCGATCGCGACGTGGTCATCAGCGTGTCGACGAATACGCAGATCGAGCGTGCCGCCGACAAGCTGGGCATGCGTGTCGCGAACACCTTTCTCGCGGATCGCGCCTATGACGACGCGGGCAATCTGGTTTCGCGCAAGCTGGATGGCGCGGTCATCAAGGATCGCACGGCCGTGCTCGCGCGCGTGCAGCAGCTGCTCGAGGACGGCACGGTCACCACGCATTCGGGCAAGCGCCTGAAGATGACGGCGCAATCGATCCTCCTGCACGGCGACACGCCCGGGGCGGTCGAACTGGCGCGCACGGTGCGCAGCGCGATCGAAACGGCGGGCGGACGCGTCGTGCCTCTCTCCAGGCTCATCGCGCCATAGGCCGCGCTTATCTCATCAAAGACATTTCGTCTTGGCGCGTGCGCATGCGTCCACGTACATTTGTTTCGACACCAACCAAACATCAAACAGGAGCATTCGATGCCTTTCTCCGATTACAAGACCGCGCTGGTGACGGGCGCTTCGACCGGCATGGGTGCGGCGATCGTCGAGCGATTCCGTCGCGAAGGGCTGGAAGTGCATGCGCTCGCGCGCAACGCCGAGCGTCTGAATGAACTGGCCGAACGAACCGGCTGCATTCCGCACGCGATCGACGTCTGCGATCTCGACGCGGTGACCCGGCTCACCAGCGAGGTGGAGTTCGACATTCTGGTGAACAACGCAGGCGTATCGACCAAGGGCTCGATCCTGAGCGCGACGGAAGGCGACATCGACCTTCAAGTGGAAGTGAACCTGCAAGCCGTGCTGCATCTGGTGCGTCTCACGATGCCCGGCATGGTGGCGCGCGACCGCGGCCATATCGTCAACATCAGCTCGATCGCGGCGATCTACAACTTCGGCGGCAACTCGATCTATCACGCGACCAAGGCAGGCATTCACGCGCTCTCGCGACAACTGCGCGTCGACGCGACGGGCAAGCGCGTGCGCGTGACGGAGATCTGCCCGGGGCGCGTGGCGACGGACATCTTCGGGCATGTCAGCGGCAACATCGAGGCCGCGCGCAAGGAGTTCATCGACGGATTCGAATTGCCGCAGCCGTCCGATATCGCCGATGCGATCGCCTTCGCGATTGCCGCGCCGCTCGCCGTGAACATCAGCAACATGGAAATCCTGCCGACCCTGCAGGTGCCGGGCGGCCTCACGACGATCAAGCGCGAGCCCGAAGCGCGCTGAGCGTTCGCTTTCGTCGCATATCGATCATCGACTCATACGATTCAAGGTTTCAGGAGATTCTTTCATGCGTGCATCGGTGCTGGTTACCCGCGCGTCCTTTCCCGACATCGTCGAGCGCCTGCGCGCGCATTTCGACGTCACCGACAATCCGTCCGACACGCTCTGGACGCAGGACGAGCTGATCGAGCGTCTGCAAGGCAGGCAGGCCGCCCTCACGGCGGGGAGCGATCGCATCGATGCGCGCCTGCTCGATGCGTGCCCGCAGCTCAAGGCGGTATGCAATATCGGCGTCGGCTACAACAACGTCGACGTGGCCGCCTGCACGGCGCGTGGCGTGCTGTTGACCAACACGCCCGACGTGCTCACCGACACCACCGCCGACTTCGGCTTCGCGCTGATGATGGCCGCGGCGAGGCGCATCACGGAGTCCGAGCACTTCGTGCGCGAGGGCAAATGGGTGACGACGGGCCGCTTCGACATGCTGCTCGGTGCCGACATTCACGGCTCGACGCTCGGGATTCTCGGCATGGGACGCATCGGGCAGGCGATCGCCCGGCGCGGCGCGCTCGGCTTCGGCATGAAGGTGATTTATCACAACCGCACGCCGCTCGCGCCGGAGATCGAAGCGCAATGCAACGCGTGCTATGTCGACAAGGATGCGTTGATGCGCGAATCCGATCATCTGATCGTGGTCGTGCCGTATTCGGCGAACTCGCATCACGCGATCGGCGCGGCCGAACTGAAGCAGATGAAATCCTCCGCGACGCTCATCAATATCGCGCGCGGCGGCGTGGTCGACGACGCCGCGCTGGCCGCCGTATTGAAGGAAGGCGGCATCGCGGCGGCGGGCCTCGACGTGTTCGAGGGCGAGCCGCGCGTCCATCCGGAGCTGCTTGCGTGCAGAAACGTCGTGCTGACGCCGCACATCGGCAGCGCATCGGTTGCGACGCGTCGCGCGATGGCTCGCCTGTGCGTCGACAACCTGATCGCGGCGATGGGCGTGGGACCCGACGCGGGCAGGCCGCCGACGCCCGTCAATCCTGAAGTGCTGGGCGAGCTGCGGGCGCCGGCGTAAATGCAACAACCATGATCGGCGGAGCGTCGAACGAGGCTCTGCCGAACTCGTTTCGCGACGAATGAGGCGCCCGAAAGAGGCGCGGCGAAATCAGGAGACACAATCGTGAGAAGCCCTGTCCGCGCGGTCCTCGCGCCTTTGGCGGCATTCATTTCTGAAACTTATCGCACCAGAAGAAAGGCGTCTGCATTGCCATTTTTGAGCGAGCTAGTATCGATTCGTGGCAAGGATGGAAGCGCCAAGCGGAATTGAAAAACTCTGGACGTGCGATATGAAACTTCACTTTGATCTGGCAACCGTGCTTCAGGGCGACTATGGCGCACTGTTCCTGCACGGCATTGAACTCACGCTCGCCATGACGGGGCTCGCGTGGCTGCTTTCGCTGTTCATGGGCATTCTGCTCACGCTGATCCGAATGACGCAGCTTCGCGTCGCGACATCGTTCGTGGCGAGCTATGTTGCGTATCACCGCAACGTGCCGATGCTGGTGCAGATCCTCTTCTGGTACTTCGGCATTGCGGCGATCCTGCCGAGCGGCTTGCAGGACTTCCTGAACGACTACAACGGCCAGTTCATCTTCGCGGTCATCGCGATCGGATTGTGCAGCGGCGCGTACCTTTCGGAGGACATCCGAAGCGGCCTGCGCGCGATTCCGTATGGTCAGTTCGAAGCATCGCGCGCGCTGGGGCTGAACTTCTTCAAGGCCATGCGCTACGTCGTGCTGCCCCAGGCATTGCGCAACGCCATTCCTCCGATGGTCAATCACGCGGTCCTGCTCTTCAAGAACACGAGTCTCGCGATGGCGATCGGCGCGGCCGAGCTGACCTACGTGACGCGAAAAATCGAGAACGAGACGTTCCTGTCGTTCGAAACGTATCTGGTCGCGACCGTCGTGTATCTGGTGCTCTCGCTCGCCATCATGATGGCGGGCGCGCGGCTCGCGGCGCATTACCGCATCCCGGGAGTCAAGTGATCATGTTCGACATCCTGCGCGACAACTGGGCTCTGCTCGTCATCGGTCAATACCCTCATGGGCCGCTCGGCGGCATCGTCGTCACCATTCTGCTGTCGCTGTGCGCGCTGGCGATCGCGTTTCCCCTCGGGATCCTCGTGGCGCTCGCACGGGTCAGCCACTTCAAGGTGCTGCGCGCGCCGGCCACCGCGCTCGTCTATACCGTGCGCGGCGTGCCGCTGCTCATGGTGATTTTCTGGGTGTATTTTCTCGTGCCGGTATTGACGGGCTATCCGGTCACGGGGTTCGTCACCATGCTGTGCGCGCTCGTGATCTACGACTCCGCCTATCTCGGCGAAATCATTCGCGGCGGCATGGAGGCGTTGCCCAAAGGACAGACCGAAGCGTCGCGCGCGCTCGGCATGAGCTACATGAAGACGATGCGCTCGGTGATCCTTCCGCAGGCGCTCTATAACGTCGTGCCGAGCATGGTCACGCAGTTCGTCTCGACGATCAAGGAAACGTCGCTCGGCTACATCATCAACGTGCAGGAGCTCTCCTTCGCCGCGGACCAGATCAACAACCGCCTGATGACGAAGCCGTTTCCGGTCTATCTGATCGTGGCGCTCAGCTATTTCGTTCTCTGCTATGCGCTCACGCAGCTCGCGCATTATCTGGAGCGGCGCATCACCAGAAAGCGCGCAGGCCGTGCAGGCAAGCCGCGCAAGGGCGACCGCGAACCTCTCGTCGAACCGGTCGCAAGCGAAAGCTGAGCGTCGAACCCAAAGGAACAGTGATGATCAAGTTTTCTGCCGTGAACAAGTGGTATGGCGAATATCACGCGCTCGTCGACGTGAATGCCGAAGTGAACAAGGGCGAGGTCGTGGTGGTCTGCGGTCCGTCCGGCTCGGGCAAGTCGACGCTGATTCGAACGGTGAACCGGCTGGAGGAGATCAACGGCGGCAAGATCTCGTTCGACGATCAGGACATCCACGACAAGAAGATGAACCTGAATGCCTATCGCAGCCGCATCGGCTTCGTGTTTCAGCAGTTCAACCTGTTTCCGCATCTGTCGGTGCTCGACAACATCACGCTTTCGCCGATGCGCGTGCGCGGCATCAAGCGCGGCGTCGCCGAGCAGAAGGCGGCCGATCTGCTTGCGCGCGTCGGTCTGTCGAGCAAGGCTCAATCGTTCCCGGGACAGCTCTCGGGCGGGCAGCAGCAGCGCGTGGCAATCGCCCGCGCGCTCGCGATGGATCCGCCCGCCATGCTCTTCGACGAGCCCACGAGCGCGCTCGATCCGGAAATGGTTGGCGAAGTGCTGAGCGTCATGAAGAGCCTCGCCCAGGACGGCATGACCATGATGTGCGTGACGCATGAGATGGGTTTCGCGCGCGAAGTGGCGGACCGTGTGTGGTTCATGGATGCGGGAAAGATCATCGAAACGGGCACGCCCGACGAGTTCTTCTCGCACCCGAAGCACGAACGCGCGAAGCGCTTTCTCTCGGATCTTCGCGCGCATTGAGCTTTTGCTTCAGCCCCTGAACGGCCGCGCGGAACGGTGCGTTCCCGCTGCACCATCAATCTCTCGAGGTGAGGAGTATCACGATGCAGTTCAAGTCGGTTTTTGCAGGAATCATGGCGCTCGCCAGCATCGGCTTTTCCATTGGCCAGGCTCACGCGGACCAGTTCGCGGACGTGAAGAGCCGCGGTTCGCTCAGTTGCGGCGTCTATTCGAACGTCGAGCCGTTCTCGTATCCGAATCCGAATACGCGGCAGCTCGAAGGGATGGACGTCGACCTTTGCACGGCCATCGCAAAGCAGCTCGGCGTCAAGGTCAACCTTCAGCCGCTGGCCGTGGAAGCGCGCATTCCCCAGTTGAAGCTCGGGCGCGTCGACATCGTGGTCGCGAATCTCGCTTATACGAAGACACGCGCGACACAGGTCGCATTCAGCGACGCGTACTACTCGACCAAGGAAGTACTCGTCGTGAAGAAGGAGGACGCGAGCAAGAAGCTCGCCGATTTCGCGGGCCTCAAGATCAGCGCGGCCGATGGCTCGACGTCGGCGCAATCGATCCCGCTCTCGATCAAGGGCGGCCAGGCGGTGACCTTCCATGACACGAGCTCGGCGTTCCTCGCGCTGCAACAGGGCAAGGTGAAGGGCTTCGTGACGAACCAGATGACGGCAATCAAGATCGCGAAGCAAGTCGAGGGCTCGGACGGCGCCGTGGCGATCGCATCGGAGCCGATGCTGATCGAGCCGATCGCGGTGGGCTTGCGTCAGGACGAACCGGCCATGCTCGCGGCGGTGAACAAGGCGCTCAATACGCTGGAACAAAGCGGCGAGATGAATGCCATCTTCAACAAGTGGCTCGGGCCGAACACGCCCTATGGGCTCTCGCGCACCGACAAAGTTACCCCCATCAATCAGCTGAAGTTCACGCCGGTATCCTGAGGCGCGGACCGGCATTCGAACAGGAGACGAGTACCTTGAACAGCGTTTTGAAATTGTTCGACCTAACCGGTCGGCGCGCCCTGATCACCGGGTCCAGCACCGGCATCGGCTTTGCGCTCGCGCGCGGGCTTGGCGTCGCGGGCGCGCGCGTGATCCTGAACGGCCGCAACGAAGCGCGCTTGCGCGACGCCGTGCGCACGCTTCACGACGAGGGAATCGAGGCGGAAGCGTCGGGCTTCGATGCGACATCGCAATCGGAAGTGGAGACGGCGATCGAGCGTGTCGAGGCCGGGTTCGGGCCGATCGACATACTCGTCAACAACGCGGGCATGCAGCGCCGCGCGCCGCTCGAGGAATTCTCGCAGGAGCAATGGCGCGAACTGATGCAGACCAATGTCGATAGCGTCTTTCTGGTCGGCAAGACCGTAGCGCGCTTCATGATCGGACGCGGCGCGGGCAAGATCATCAACATCTGCTCGGTGCAGAGCGAGCTCGGTCGTCCGAACATCGCCGCTTATACGGCCACCAAGGGCGCGGTCAAGATGCTGACCAAAGGCATGGCGATCGATTGGGGCCAGCACGGCATTCAGGTCAACGGGCTCGGGCCGGGCTACTTCAAAACGGAACTGACGCAGGCGCTCGTGAATGACGAGACCTTCAGCAAGTGGCTCATTGGCCGCACGCCTTCGCGTCGCTGGGGCGATGTCGAGGACCTCGTCGGCGCGGCCGTGTTTCTCGCGAGCGATGCTTCGAAGTTCGTGAACGGTCACATTCTCTATGTCGATGGCGGCGTGACGGCCACGCTCTGAGCGTGCCCCGCATCGCGCATCCGGACGGAAGCCGAAAGAGCTCGCGTGATGGGGCTCGTTCGATCCTTTTATCTCAACACTGAACTCCCATGAGCGCCTATCAAGCCATTCGCAAGAACCCTTCCGCCGGGCAGTACGACGGCCGCGTGCTCGAAGCGTTGCGCGACATCCCGGTGTCGACCTTGAGCGACAACATGCACAGAAACATCGGGACGGTCGGACTTGCGCCTTTTCATCAGGCCTCCAGGCAGACGATGGCTGGGACTGCCGTGACGGTCCGCTCGCGTGGCGGCGACAACCTCGCGTACCTGCGCGCGCTGGAGTTTTGCCGCCCCGGCGACGTGCTCGTGATCGACGCCGGCGGCGACATCGGCAACGCGGTGGTCGGCGGCATTCTGACGTTCTACGCGGCGAAGATCGGCCTGGCCGGCGTGGTGGTGGACGGAGCGATTCGCGACGTCGCGGAGATCCGCTCGCGGGCGTTTCCCGTGTACGCGCGGGGGGTGACGCATCGCGGTCCGTACAAGGATGGCCCGGGCGAAATCAACGTGCCGGTGTCGGTCGGGGGAATGGTCGTCAATCCGGGCGACGTCGTCGTCGGCGATCAGGACGGGCTGCTGGCGATTCCTCCCGATGACGTCGAGCGTGTACTGCAAAAGGCGCGCGATGTGCTGGCCGCCGAGGCGCGCACCATGGCGGCGATGGAGGCCGGAACCTGGGACCGGTCGTTCATCGACGCGCTCGAAGCGCGCTGCAACAACTGAAGTGATCACGGTTCCAGCAGGCGATGCAGACGGAGCTCTTCCAGATCCAGCTCCGCCTCGAGTCTGTGCAGCACCGAATCCTCGATCTTGCCCTCGCGATGCAAGCGCAGCAATGTTTGCCGCGAAATCGTGACCAGATCGAGTTCGAGGCGCAGATGGCGTGCTCGTAACTCGATATGCTCCTTGCCTGCCGAATGGGCTTTCTCGTTGTTGCGCACTCTCATCTGATATTCGTCGATGAGCTGTCGAACCGGGCTTCTGTCCTCGTCCTTGACCGCCTGGCTGATCTTCTCGAGTTCCGTCAATGCGGCGCGGAATGTGTGTGAGCGCGCCTCCAGTTCGGACATGGTCGACCCTCGCACCGCCCGCAAACCAATGAGGCGGATGAGCACGGCGAGGCTGCCGCCCTGTATGACAAGTGTTCCGAAGATGACGAGGAAGGTGCTGAATACGATGGCGTCCCGATTCGGAAACTGTTCGGGCAACGCCAGTGCCGCAGCGAGGCTGACCACGCCTCTTACGCCTGCCCAGGCGAGAACGGCGATTTCGCCAGGCTGCCATCGGCGCCCCGCGTTGCGATGCCCGGATCCGACGCGGGAGGGCAGATAGATCGCGACCACTACCCACACCAGGCGCGAAAGAATGACGGCCACGAGCGCGGGGAGGGCGACGCTGGCGCTCGTCGCCAGCATCGAGCTCGTGTCGCCCATCCGAACGACGATCCCGTGCAGCGCGAGCCCGATGAGAATGAACACGAGCGCGTCGAGCACGAACACGATCACTTCCCACGCGGCCGCCGCCTTGACGCGCGTAAGCGCATCGAAGGCGCGATGCTGGCGCACGCCCAGCATCAAACCACACGTGACGACGGACAGGACACCGGACCCTCCGAGCTCCTCGGCGACGCTGTAGCTGGCCCATGCCATCAGGAACGTGAGGACGATGCGAAGCATGGGGTCCGTGACATGCTTGATCAGCCACATCATGAGCTGTCCGCACGCGATTCCGACCGCGATGCCGACGATCGTCAACATCAGGAAGACGCCCGTCGCGCGGCCTGCCGTGAATTGCCCGGTGAATGCCGCGGCAATGGACATCTGATAGAGGAGAAGACCCGTCGCATCGTTGACGAGACTCTCGCCTTCGAGCACGGTAACGAGCCGCGACGGAAGCGGATTGCGATCGAGGATGGCTTTCGCGGCGACGGCGTCCGGTGGAGAGACGATTGCGCCCAGAGCAAAGCAGGCGGGCCACGCCAACGCGGGCGCGAACGCATGCACGGTAACAGCGACCGCAACGGTGGTGAACGCGACTGCGCCCAGCACGAGCGACAGGATGCTGAAGATCTCGCGGCGGAAATCCGACCATGCGGTGTAGAACGCGCTCGACATCAGCAACGGAGGCAGGACGGCCGTCAGCACCAGATTGGGATCCATGTCGACGGTCGTATTGCGCCCCATCAGCGCGATTGCAACCCCTCCGAACAGCAGGACGACCGCGGGCGGAACGGCCATGCGCTCGGCAATCCATGTCAGTACGCCAGCACCGCACACGAGCAGCAATATGTAATGGAATAGCTCGACGTTGTTCATGCTGGATGTTTTCGGCAAGGATCGGGCACTGGGGCAAATGCCGCGGGCGACGCATGCGTCGAACGGCTCAGGGCGATGCGCTGTTGCCGCCCATGTTCAGTATTGTTGGACAAATGATAGCCTTGCCACGACAGCCGACGCTAAAAGGCCAATTTTGGCCGATATACCGGCTGGCGGTGAAAAGGCAGGACTTCCAGAGATCTTTCCGTGATCGATTGAATAGCCCACGACTGCAATCGCCCGCGGCAACGGACTGTCATGCCGTCGTGCTGACCGCCGCGAGCAACGTGCAAACGATTTTCGGTCAGGCCTTGCAAGACGCTTTGCTGGCCGCTCGTCAAACGGCCCAGCACGAGCAACCCAGCGCACCCCAGAAGCTCTTTAGATCGGACGCCGGCACGCTTTTCGACCACGCTCGCGCGTGCCCGTGACCATGCACGCCGCAGGCGCTCGCACACCCGCAGGCCTGCGCGTACTGGCTGCGCTGCAACGGCGTGCCTTCCGCCGCGCCCCATCCTGCATAGCCGCCATACGCACGCACGGGCGACCAGTCGGGCATCGCGGGCGGAAGCGGCGCGTCATGATCGGCGAATGGACCCGCCGCATAAACGATCTTGCCGCCGACGATGGTCAGCACGGCAGTGGTATCGGCGATATCGGACTCGGGGCAGCTCAGGTAGTCGCGGTCCGGCACGACCAGGTCAGCGAGTTGCCCCGTCTGGATGCGGCCTTTTTTGCCTTCTTCGTTGGAGAACCACGTGACGTTCTCTGTCCACATGCGCAGCGCAGTCTCACGGTCCAGACAATTGCGCTGCGGATAGATGCGCAGTCCCGCGAGCGTCTTGCCCGTGACGAGCCACGAGAGCGCGACCCACGGGTTGTAAGAGGCAACCCGTGTCGCGTCGGTGCCCGCCGATGTCTTCACGCCCTTCTCCAGCATGCGCGCAACGGGTGGCGTCGCCTCGGCCGCCGCCGCGCCGTAACGCTCGACGAAGTACTCGCCCTGATACGCCATCCGATGCTGCACGGCAATGCCGCCGCCGAGCGCCGCAATCCGGTCGATCGACCGTTCGCTGATCGTCTCCGCATGATCGAAGAACCAGTTCAGTCCTGCGAGCGGAATATCGCGATCGACCTTTTCGAAGACATCGAGCGCGCGGCTGATGGTCTCGTCATAGGTCGCATGCATTCGCCAGGGCCACCGGTTTTGCGCGAGCACACGGACGACTTCCTCCAGGTCGCCTTCCATGTCCGGTCCCATATCGGGGCGCGGCTGGCGGAAGTCTTCGAAATCCGCTGCCGAGAACACGAGCATCTCGCCCGCGCCGTTATGCCGGAAGTAATCGTCGCCCTGCTTGTATTTCGACGTGCGCGTCCAGTTCAGAAAGTCTTCCTTCTCGCTCTTGGGTTTCTGCGTGAAGAGGTTGTAGGCGAGGCGGATCGTCAGCAGTCCTTCGTCGGACAGCTTCTGGATGACTTCATAGTCCTCCGGGTAGTTCTGAAAGCCGCCGCCCGCGTCAATCGCGCCCGTTACGCCAAGCCGGTTCAGCTCACGCATGAAATGGCGCGTCGAATTGATCTGATAGTCGAGCGGCAGCTTGGGGCCTTTTGCAAGTGTCGCGTACAGGATGCCGGCATTCGGCTTGGCGAGCAGCAGGCCCGTTGGATTGCCTGTGGAGTCGCGCACGATTTCCCCTCCAGGCGGCGCCGGTGTGTCCTTCGTATAGCCGACCACTCGCAGTGCAGCGCCATTCAGCAAGGCCCGGTCATAGAGATGCAGGATGAAGACAGGCGTATCGGGTGCAACGGCATTCAGTTCCTCGATGGTGGGAAGACGCTTCTCGGCGAACTGATGCTCGGTGAAGCCGCCGACGACCCGCACCCATTGCGGCGGCGGCGTGATGGCCACCTGACGCTTGAGCATCTCCATCGCGACAGCGAGCGAGGGCACGCCGTCCCAACGCAATTCCATGTTGAAGTTCAGGCCGCCTCGAATAATGTGCAGATGGTTGTCGATCAGACCGGGCAAGACGCGGCGGCCCTGCATGTCGATCACGGTCGTCGCATCGCCCGCGAGCGGCAGGATCTCCGTGTCGTCTCCCACGGCGCTGAAACGGCCCTCGCGTATTGCGACAGCCGTTGCTTCGGGCTTGCTTCTGTCGAGCGTCGTAAAGCGGCCGTGATGAAGAATCAGATCAGGCATATCGCCAGCGCGATTGCTCATGAGCGTTGCTCCGGTGAATTATCGGCGGCAGTGGACGACGGGTTTCCGGCCTGACGTCCGGGCAATGAGCCGAACATATGCTGGGTGCACTTCGACTCGCTCCATGCAGTGTGGAAGCCACTGCCCGACAGCATCTGCTTCGCGACTGGAATGATCTGCTCGCCACCAAGAATGCCGAGCAGCCCGACAAGGGCGACGAGCGGCGGAGCCGGAGATCGCACGTTGATCAGACTGTAAATCACACCAACCAGTACTCCTGCAAGCAAGGAGAATAGATAGAGTTTCATTGGCTCGTATTCCTGTTGTTCAAGCGTCGTGCGAGAGCGTCGCAACGCAGCGATTGGTAGGAAACGTCGACAACGGGTCGCCACGCATGTTGGCGGAAAGATGAGAAAGAACGCGCAATCGTCATCTGGCCTTTGACGGTTATATGCACGGATGCATTGTTCCGTCGTTCCAGTGACTGCCGGCACGCGAAAGAGTATCGGGTTTGAAGCGCAATGAAAAGAGCTCGTGAAGTACTTTCTAAAGCGTGCACTTTTTGGAATCGAATCTATTCGATTTCTTTGGTACCAATTTTTCTTCTTATGCGTTAAAGAGGAAATGCGGGGGATGTTTTTGATCAAGTCATCTTTTTAGATAACATCCGAATCAGGTTTCAAAACTCGAGAATCATGTCGTACACTCCGAAGCGCGTTGGCCATGCGGAAGATCATTCGGGCCGACGACAGCGATCTGTCTTGCCGGAATGCTGGCGGCAGAGCGGTTCTTCACTTCCATCGAAACGCGAGCGGATAACATCATGAGTAATCCAAATCTTGAAGTACTGACGCCCTCCAACTGTCAGATCATCTTCATCGATCAGCAACCACAGATGGCATTCGGCGTTCAGTCGATCGACCGCCAGGTACTGAAGAACAATGTTGTCGGCTTGGCAAAAGCGGCGAAAGTATTCAACATTCCCACGACGATCACGACGGTGGAAAGCGAGAGCTTTTCTGGCTACACCTACCCGGAATTGCTGGATGTATTCCCCGGTCATCCGCTGCTCGAGCGCTCGTCGATGAACTCCTGGGACGATCAGAAAGTGCGTGATGCGCTGGCTAAGCACGGGCGCAAGAAAGTTGTCGTCTCCGGCTTATGGACCGAGGTCTGCAATAACACGTTTGCGCTATGCGCAATGGCAGAGGGCGGTTACGAAATCTACATGGTTGCAGACGCGTCGGGCGGCACCTCGAAGGAAGCCCACGACTATGCGATGCAGCGCATGATTCAGGCGGGCGTGGTGCCGGTGACGTGGCAGCAGGTCCTGCTCGAATGGCAGCGCGACTGGGCTCACAGGGACACTTACGACGCCGTGATGGCGATCGTCAAGGAACATTCGGGCGCATACGGCATGGGCGTCGATTACGCATACACGATGGTCCACAAGGCGCCTCAGCGCGTGAAGGACAAGCACGAAGTACTCGCGCCCGTGGCGGCGTCCGTAGCGAGGTAGGCATGCGAATGACGCGGCGATGACGCGAGGGAATGGCGGGCCCGGTGCGCCCGGCGCTTTCTGTTCGCTCATGCTTGCCGGTCAAGGGAGAGAGCGGGGTAACGCAGCCGTGGAATCAGCGCGGCTGCGGCTGATCGCAGTGATATCTGAGACGACGGAGGATGAGCCGGATGACTCGGCGGATCGTGTCGACGGGCAAGCGCATGCAAGGAGCGATAGCTTGCGCTATCGCCTTCTGCATTCAGGTGAAGTCATTCTTCGGCGTGCGCCCAAGGCGCGTTCGCAAGAGAGTCGACGAGATAGTCCAGCAGCGCCGTTACTCGCGCGGGCCTGAGAATGCCGGGCGGCGTGATCAGATTGAGGTGAACCCTCGCGATCTGCCAGTCGGGCAGGACTTCCTCCAGTTCGCCTTCGGACAGCGCATCCCAGACGACGAACTCCGGCTGCAGCGCCATACCGTGTCCGGCAAGCAGCGCCGGGCTGATGGCGTCCGCATTGTTGCTGCTGATCCTGCCCTTCACGGACACCACGTATTCTCCTTCCGACTCGTGGTGAAAGCGCCACTGGAACGGCGTCGGCAGATTGGTGTAGATCAGGCACGCATGGTCCACGAGGTCCTGTGGATGCTTCGGCCGGCCGTGACGGCGCAGATAGTCCGGGCTGGCGACGAGCGGCCGGCGCACCGCGCAGAGCTTGCGTGAACGCAGCGAGGAGTCCGGTAGTTCGGCGATACGCAACGCCACGTCGAAGCCCTCGGCGACGACGTCGATCAGCGTATCGGTCAGCGACAACTCGATGTTGACGTCGGGATAGCGGTTGAGAAATTCGGGAATCAGCGGCGTCAGATACTTGAGGCCGAACGACATCGGCGCGGTGACGCGCACCGTGCCGTGCGGCGTGAGTGCTTGCGCGGACGCCTCGGCCTCGACCGCTTCGCCTTCGTTCAGGATGCGGACAGCGCGTTCCAGAGCCATCACGCCCGTCGGCGTCAGTGACAGGCGGCGCGAGGTCCGATACAGCAGCGCTGTGCCGAGTCGTTGCTCGAGACGCGCAATAGCTTTCGATACGGTGGGCTGCGACATGCCAAGCGACTCGGCCGCTTTGGCAAACGAACCGAGATCGGAAACGCGGGCGAATATGGCCCAAGCTTCAAGATCGGGAAGAGGGTGCATGAAAATCAGAATGGAATCTATTCGATCCATTCTATTTATTAGGTTGAGGAGGTCCAATATTATCGCTTCTCCGCGATCGGCGTTTCAGGTGCTCCCGTGAATCTCGAGTGCACCCCCAACGCGGAACGGTCTTCATCACGCAACGTCACGTTTGCTGATTCAACCTGGAGAACACGATGCCTCAAGCTCAAGCCAAGCCTGGAAAACTGCTGCTTTCGCCGTCCGATCACACGCTGATCATGATCGATCACCAGTCGCAGATGGCCTTCGCGACGAAGTCGATCGATCTTGTCTTGTTGCGCAATAACGCGGCGCTCGTGGCCAAGGCCGCGAAGGAGTTCTCGGTCTCGACCATTCTGACCACGGTCGCCTCGAAGACTTTCTCCGGCCCGATCTTCGATGAGATCAAGTCGGTGTTCCCGGAAGCGGACATCATCGACCGCACGTCGATGAATACGTGGGAAGACCAGCGCATTGCCGATCGCGTCAATGCAATCGGCAAGCCGCGCATCGTTTTCGCGGGTCTGTGGACGAGCGTGTGCATCGTGGGCCCGGCGCTGTCCGCGCTCGATCAGGGTTTCGAAGTGTATGTGATCGCCGACGCATGCGGCGACGTCACCGACGAAGCGCATGAGCGCGCGATGGAGCGCATGGTGCAGGCGGGCGCGCGTCCGATGACCTCGCTGCAATACCTGCTCGAACTGCAGCGCGACTGGGCGCGCAGCGAGACGTACACCCAGACGGTCGCCACGTCGGTCCAGCACGGCGGCGGCTACGGCCTCGGCCTGATCTATGCGAAGACGATGTTCGGCGGCAGCGAAGGTCACTGATCGACCTCGCGCAACAGTGGCGAGGCTGGCGCGTTCGCGCGCCGGCCGCCGTTTTCATGATCCGACGACGCGACCCGAGGTGAGTCGATAAAAATGTATCTGTTGTCACTGGGCGCCGGCGTTCTGGTCGGCGTCATCTACAGCCTGATGAACGTGCGTTCGCCGGCGCCGCCGCTCGTCGCGCTCGTCGGCCTGCTCGGCATCCTGGGAGGCGAGCAGATCATTCCCGTCAGCAGGCATCTTCTTTCGGGCTCGCCGCTTTCGACGGCATGGCACGAAGCGCGCGGCGCAGCGCACATGCTCGGCATGCTGCCGGGGCGTCATGCCGTCGAGCAGACCAGCCGCGAGAATGCCGATCGTGCCGATATCAAGGAAAACCGTTCATGACCGTATCTGCAACCGCCCCTGACCTCATCCTGCACAACGGCCGCTTCACCACGCTGAACCGGGCGAACCCGAGCGCGAGCGCAGTCGCCATCAAGGACGGCAAATTCGTGTCCGTCGGTGACAACGCCGACGTGATGCCGCTGAGAGGTTCCGCGACGAAGGTGATCGACCTGAAGGGACGCTCCGTTCTGCCGGGACTCATCGACAACCACACACACGTCGTGCGCGGCGGCCTGAACTTCAACATGGAATTGCGTTGGGACGGCGTGCGCTCACTCGCCGACGCGATGAACATGCTCAAGCGCCAGGTGGCCATCACGCCGCCCCCGCAATGGGTGCGCGTGATCGGCGGCTTCACCGAGCAGCAGTTCGTCGAGAAGCGGCTTCCGACGCTGGAGGAGCTGAATGCCGTTGCACCGGATACGCCCGTCTTCATCCTGCATCTCTACGACCGCGCGTTGCTGAACGCCGCGGCGCTGCGAGTGGTCGGCTATACCAAAGACACGCCGGAGCCTCCTGGCGGACAGATCATGCGCGACAGCGACGGCAACCCGACGGGTCTGCTTCTCGCCAGGCCGAATGCGTCGATCCTGTACGCGACGCTGGCGAAGGGGCCCAAGCTGCCGTTCGACTATCAGCTCAATTCGACGCGCCATTTCATGCGCGAACTGAACCGGCTCGGCGTGACGAGCGTCATCGACGCAGGCGGCGGCTTCCAGAACTATCCCGAGGATTACGAAGTCATCCGCAAGCTCGCGGACGACGGGCAGATGACCGTGCGTCTCGCCTACAACCTTTTCACGCAGAAGCCTGAGGCGGAGAAGCAGGACTTCCTGAACTGGACGAAGACGTCGAAGTACAAGCAGGGCGACGATTACTTCCGGCATAACGGCGCGGGCGAGATGCTCGTGTACTCGGCGGCGGACTTCGAGGACTTCCGCGAGCCGCGGCCGGACATGCCGCCGCAGATGGAAGGCGAGCTGGAGGAGGTCGTGCGCATTCTCGCCCAAAACCGCTGGCCCTGGCGAATGCATGCGACCTATGACGAGACCATCAGCCGCGCGCTGGATGTCTTCGAGAAGGTCGACCGGGACATTCCGCTCCATGGCATCAACTGGTTCTTCGATCACGCCGAGACCATCTCCGAGCGTTCGATGGACCGTATCGCGGCGCTTGGCGGAGGCGTGGCGGTGCAACACAGAATGGCCTATCAGGGCGAGTATTTCGTCGAACGCTACGGCGCGGCGGCAGCCGAAGCGACGCCGCCCGTCGCGCGCATGCTCGAGAAGGGTGTCCGCACGTCGGCGGGTACGGATGCCACACGCGTTGCGTCGTATAACCCGTGGGTGTCGCTCGCGTGGCTCGTGACGGGCAAGACGGTCGGCGGCCTGCGCCTTTACCCGCAGCGCAATCGCCTCGACCGCGATACGGCGCTACGGATGTGGACCGAGAAAGTCACCTGGTTCTCCAACGAGGAAGGCACGAAAGGCCGGATCGCGGTCGGCCAGCTCGCGGATCTGATCGTTCCCGACCGCGACTTCTACGCGTGCCCCGAGGACGAGATCGCCGGCACGGTCTCGGATCTGACGATCGTCGGCGGCCGCGTCGTCTATGGCGGCGGAGCGTTCGCTCATCTCGACGACAACGCGCCGCCGTCCGCGATGCCTGACTGGTCGCCCGTGCGTCGCTTCGGAGGCTTTGCCGCGTGGAAGGATTCGAAGGGGGAAGGCGAGGCTTCGTTGCAGCAGATGGCGGCGGCATCGTGCGGCTGCTCGAGCGGGTGCGCGGTCCATGGCCACGATCACGCGCGCGCCTGGTCGAACAAGGCGCCGGCGTCCGATCCGCGCTCGTTCTGGGGCGCGCTCGGCTGCGCCTGCTGGGCGGTCTGACATGAGCACGGGCGCACAAAAGAATCCTCGCTGGATCGCTGCGGTTCTCGCGGAGCCGTGGGTGCTGATGCTCATACGCACGGCGCTCGTGTCCGCCTATGTCATCGGCGGGCTCGCCAAGCTCGCGAACTTTCACGCCGCGGTCCTCGAGCAAGAGCATTTCGGGTTGCACCCGGGATGGCTATGGGCAGCGCTCGCGATCGTCGTCGAGCTTGGCGGATCGGCCTGCGTGATCGCCGATCGCTTCGTGTGGCTGGGCGCGGGCGCGCTCGCCGCATTGACGGCCGTGGCGATGTTCGTCGCGAACGACTTCTGGAACCTGACTGGCAACGCGCACTTTTTCGCGTTGAACGCCTTTTTCGAGCACCTTGGACTCATCGCTGCGCTCGTCATGGCCACATGCCTCGCCGGCGTCAAACATTCTTCCGGCCATGCCGGTGTTCAATAAGAACCTTAGAGGACCATCACCATCATGCGTACCCTCCGCTCCCTGATTGTGACGACGCTCGTTGCCGTCGGTCTCGCCGCATCGTCCGTTGCGTCCGCGAAACCGGCGGCGAGTCCGCCACTGTCCGTCGGACCGCAATATGACACCACGCACGTCTACGTCGCGCCGGACGACTTCGACAAATTCACCGACAGCTTCGTGGCGACCTTCGGCGGTCACAAGTCGCAGCAAGGCGTCTTTCAGGTGACGCCCACGCCGAGCCAGACGATGTCGCAACTCGTCTTCACACCCGTCGGCACGATCTCCGTGTTCGGCTTCAAGACGCCTGTTCCATATCCGTTCGGCAACGAGCGCACGGGATACCTCGTGACCGACATGGATGCGGCCGTGAAGTCGGCGAAGGCGCACGGCGCGGACGTGACGGTCGCAACGTTCCCGGACCCGATCGGACGCGACGCGATCATCGCGTGGCCCGGCGGAGTCAACATGCAGCTTTATTGGCACACGCAGGCGCCGAACTATGATTCGCTGCAGACCGTGCCGGAAAACCGCGTCTACGTGTCGCCGGAGCGCGCCGATGCGCTGATCCGCAACTTCGTGGCATTCTCGCGCGGTAAGGTTGTCTCCGACGATCGCAAGGCGCCCGGTGTCGAGATCGGCCGGCCTGACGATACCTATCGGCGCGTGCGTATCGAATCGGGCTTCGGCAAGATGACGGTGCTTGCGACGGACGGCCATTTGCCCTATCCGTTCGGCCATGAGATGACCGGCTACGAAGTGGCGAATCTGAACGACACCCTGCAGAAGGCGAAGGCGGCAGGCGTCACGGTGCTGGTCCCGCCGTTCACTTCGGACAAGCGTGAAGCGGCAGTCGTGCAATTCCCCGGTGGCTACATTGCCGAGATTCATGCAGCGGCGCAGTAGGCGCAGTGTGGGACGACGCGACATGCGATGCGTGTGCGATGCGCGAGGAGATCTGCCGCGGTCGGCTCTGATGTCATCCCTGGGACGGGAGATGATCGATGAAATCTGAAGACAGTGTGCTCGCCGCCATCGCAGGCTATGTGGATACGCTCAGCTTCGTCGCGCTGTTCGGGCTGTTTACCGCGCACGTCACGGGGAACTTCGTGCTGATCGGAGCCGAGGCCGCGGGCTTCGGCCAAGGCGTCTTCATGAAGCTGATGGCGTTCCCGGCATTCGTTGCCGGCGTGGTCGTCAGCAGCGTGCTCGTGAAGAGCATGGGATCGGCGACGCCCAACCGTGCCGCATGTCTACTCTACGCCGTGCAGGCGGCCCTCATGCTGGCCTTTTGCGTGGCCGGCGTCGGCGCGTCGCCCGTCGTTCAGTCGGACAGCGCGTCCGTCGTCGTCTGCGGGATGGTCGGCGCGGCGGCCATGGGCGTGCAGAACGCGCACGGCCGGCTCGTCGCGCGTGCCGGCGTGCCCAACACCGTGATGACGGGCAACGTCACACAGGCCGTGCTCGATGCGATCGACATTCTGTCGCCGGCGGCGCCCGCCGACGCGAAGGCCGTGGCGCGAACGCGTCTGGGCAAGATGCTGCCGGCGATTCTCGCGTTCGCTGCGGGCGCGACTGCCGGGGCGCTCGCGTATCGGCATGTGGGCTTCTGGGCGCTGCTGCTGCCGTTCGTCGTCCTCGTGTGGCTTGCGATCAACGCGCGCCGCGGACAGACGGACATGACAGCTCACGCACCTGCGGCGGACGCAAGGAAATAGTCGGAGCAGCCCCTGCCAGACCGCTCATCGCGGCAGTTCGCCCGCTTCACTGGACGGCGGGTGCGAACTGCATTTCGAATATGCGCTGAGGAATGTCGCGCGCATCGTATTGCACCCCATTCTCGACACGGAGACACTATGACGCGTGTGTGGCCCAGGCCGTTCGCACGTACGGATGCTGTTTCGTACCTTTCCATTTTCGTGGCCGGCCTGGCACTGGCGCTGAGCGGCAGCGCACGGGCGACGGAGGAAACGGCATCCGCCGATACGACCGCCGCCGCGTGCACCGCGAAGCGGCCAGTAGTGCTGTTCAACCGCTGGCAGGAAGACTGGTCCGTATTGGCGGACAAGTGCGTGCGCCGGCAGCCGCTCGACAGCCTCAAGTACATTCCGCTCGGCGGCGATCCGGATTCGTACCTGTCGCTCGGCGCCAATCTGCGCGAGCGCCTCGAAGTCAACGACGCGCCGCTCTTCGGCATCGGCACGGGACATTCGGATACTTATCTGATACAGCGCGCGCAGGTCAGCGCCGGTGCGCACATCGGCCCATACCTTCAGTTCTTCGCGCAGCTCGAAGATGCGAGGCCGTTCGGCAAGGATGCGGTGTCGCCCGTCGACAAGAATCCGCTCGACCTCGAGCAGGCCTTCGTGGCGTGGGTGAGTCCGCTGGGACCCGGCACGGTGAAATTCCGCATCGGCCGCCAGGAAATGGCGTTCGACTTGCAGCGCTTCATTTCCGTTCGCGACGGCCCGAACGTGCGGCAGGCGTATGACGCGATCTGGGCGGATTACGAGTACGAGAAATGGCGCTTCATCGGCTACGTGACGCAGCCCGTGCAGTATCGCGACGTGACCGCGTTCGACGACGTGTCCAACCGGCACCTCACCTTCAGCGGCGTGCGCTTCGAGCGGCAGGGCGTCGGACCCGGCGATCTCTCGGGGTACTACTCGCGGTACAACCGGTCGAATGCGCGCTTTCTCGATGCGACGGGCGACGAGCACCGCAATGTCTTCGACCTTCGCTACACGGGCAAGGTCGGCCGCGTCGACTGGGATGTGGAATCGATGTACCAGTCTGGGCATGTCGGCAACAAGACCATCGGCGCGTGGGCCGTTGGCTCGCTCGCGGGCTATAGCCTCGATCTTCCGTGGAGTCCGCGCGTGGGCGTGCAGATCGATGCGGCGTCGGGCGACCGGCATCCCGGCGATGGACGGGTGGAGACGTTCAACCCGCTGTTCCCGAACGGCTACTACTTCACGCTCGCAGGCTACACGGGGTATGCCAACCTGATCCATGTCAAGCCTTCCATCACGCTCAAGCCGACGAGCAGGCTCGCGCTGCTCGGCGCGCTCGGATTCCAGTGGCGCGAGACGACCGCGGACGCCGTGTATCAGCAGGCCAATGCCGTGGTGCCCGGAACGGCCGGGCATGGCAGCCGGTGGACGGGGATGTACGTGCAATTGCGTGCCGACTGGACCATTGCGGCGAATCTGATCGGTTCCGTCGAGGCAGTGCACTTCCAGGTGGGCGACTCGATTCGCGAAGCAGGCGGCAGCAATGCGGACTACGTTGGCGTCGAACTGAAGTATGGATGGTAGCTACCGTGCGCTCCGTCAGCATATGACAGGCTGCCTACGACGGATACGGGACGAGCTATCGACGCTGCGGCCCGAACATGCGCGACAGCGCATGCCCGAGTTCCTTGACGACGGCGTCGGCGGTCGGGCGATGCAGCAGCGCGATATCCATCGTTTCGATCGAGGGCAGCCCGCTCTTCGGCGTCAATACGACGTGATCCGGCGTGACGGCGCGCGCGGGAAGCAGGCTGATGCCGAGGCCGTCGGCAACGGCGGCCTGGATGCCGCTCAGGCTCGAACTGATGAAACTGATACGCCAGCGCCGTCCGAGACTTTCGATCGCATTGGTCATGTCGTCGCGGTACAGCCCGCGCGGCGGGAACGCGACGAGCGGAATGGGATCGAGCTGGATCGAGGGGTTTTTTGCACTGTCGATCCACCTCAGCTGCTCGGGCCAGCACGCGACGGCCTCGCGGCTGTTGCGCCGCTGCTTCACGAGGATCAGGTCGAGATCGCCGCGATCATAGCTGCTGCTCAGGTCGCGGCTCAGTCCGCTCGTCACTTCGAGCTTCACCTGCGGGTGCTTGCGATTGAACGCCGCGAGCATATGGGTCGTCGGGCCGCCGACGAAGTCTTCGGGTACGCCGAGCCGTACCGTCAGACCCACCATCGCACCCGATAGCGCTTCGATCATTTCATCGTTGAGCGCTAGCATCCGGCGCGCGTAGGCGAGCAGTGTTTCTCCCGCATCCGTCGGCGTCACGTCGCGGCTGCCGCGCGCGAGCAGCTTGTGTCCCGCCATGTCCTCCAGACGCCGCACTTTCTGGCTCACGGTTGACTGAGTCGAATGGAGCCGTGCGGATGCCGCGGTGAACGTGCCGCAATCGGCCACCATGACGATGGCCTTCAGCAGATCCAGGTCGAACAGCGGTGTGCGCGCCTTGGGAGCGTGTTTCATCGAGCAATTTGATCCTTGTGCGGACACCGACTTCTATCACGCATGACGAAGATCGGCAATCTCGCATCGACCGCGCAATCGGTGCCAGGCGACCGCACGAGTGCCGCCGGAACCATTCGATTTTCAACTGACATCGATTCATACATTTAATTTTTGAATGCGGGGCGCGATGGATAACATCGAGCGACGTTGAATGCGGTGGTGTATGTCCACGCTTCGACGTCAGACAGAAAAGGCTCGAATGCGGGCGAGCAACGGCACGACGCCGCAGCCAGGAAGGCCGAAGCAACGCCCCATGACGCGACCAGGCTCGGAGACACGTATGACAAAAACGCAAATCGGAAGCAATTGGAGGATGCCGCTCATCGCCTTCGGCGCGGGCACGATGCTGGCAGGCACGGCGGGCGCGCAGTCCAGCGTCACGCTGTATGGAATCGTCGATGCAGGCGTGACCTACACGAATAACCAGCAAGGCCATTCGGCATGGCAGGCGACGGCCGGCAACGAGTCCGGGCCGCGCTGGGGGATGCTGGGAACGGATGATCTGGGTGGCGGCCTGAAGGCGAGCTTCCGGCTGGAAAACGGCTTCAACCTCGAAAACGGCGTGGCCGGGCAGGGTGGCCGGATGTTCGGGCGGCAGGCCTGGGTCGGCATGGGCAGCGACAGGCTCGGCGTGGTGACCCTCGGCCGCCAGTACAACACCGTTCAGGACATCCTTGGCGCGATGCAGATCAGCAGCACGCTGGTGCAGTATTCGACCCATCCGTTCGACAACGACGACATCAACAATACGTTCCGCACGAACAATGCCGTCAAGTACGTTTCGCCGAGCGTGGCCGGTTTGCAGGCGAACCTGCTGTACGGCTTTTCGAACGCGACGGGCTTTTCCGACAACAACAGTTGGAGCGCGGGCCTCACGTACACGCGCGGACCGCTCAACGTCGGCGCGGCCTACGCGCGCATGAATCGGCCCGCAAGCAGCACGGTGGGCGCGGTTGCGTCGGACAACTACTATGCGTCGACAGCCGCGGTCTTCGGCACACGCCTCGCCGACGCGACGCGCCAGCAGATCTGGGGCGGCGGCGCGACCTACGCATTCGGTCCCGCGACGCTCGGGCTGCTCTACACCGGCACCGACTTCAACATGGCGGCGGGTGGCGCGCTGCGCTTCGGAAACTATGAAGGCAGCGTGCGCTATTCCCTGAGCCCCGCGCTGACAGCGGCGCTCGGCTACACCTATACCCAGACGTCGCAAGGCGACACGAGCGGACACTATCACCAGGTCTCGGCCGGTCTTCAGTATCTGTTGTCCAAGCGCACCGACGTCTATATCAACGGCCTTTATCAGAAGGCCTCGTCGGGCATCGGTCACGCATGGATCGACGGCATCGCCGCGCCGTCGTCGACGACTTCACAGCTGGCGTTCGTCGCCGGGCTGCGGCAGAAATTCTGACCGGACATGCAAAGGACCCCATGAAACTTCGCTTTCTACTTGCCGCGCTGCCATTCATCGGCATCTATTCGGGCGGCACGCTTGCCGCCCATACACCGCTCCTGTTGGGCGTGCCGTCTCTGCTCGTGTGGAACCTGTTCTGGATGGCCGCGACGGCCGCCATCCTCGCCTTCATCTACTACCTCGACAGCCGCGACGAAGCGGCGCGCGCCGGCGAACCCACACGAGGCGAACAATGAACGCCGCCCTGATCGTCATCGTACTGTTCGCGATCTTCGCGCTCGCCGTCGGCCTCCATGCGCGTCGCGGCAAGACGCTCAGTCTCGAACAGTGGGCCGTCGGCGGTCGCGGCTTCGGCTCGCTGCTCACCTTCCTGCTGATGGCGGGCGAGGCATTCTCGACCTTCTCGTTTCTCGGCGCGAGCGGCTGGACCTTCAGCAAGGGCATACCGGCGTTCTACATCCTGTCGTACGGCTGTCTCGCGTACATATTCGGCTATTGGATGCTGCCCGCCATCTGGCGCTATGCGAAGGACCACGGGCTCGTATCGTTCGCCGATTATTTCGCCTCGAAGTACGACAGCCGTGCCGTGGGCGTGCTGGTGTCGGTGGTGGCCGTGTTCGCGATGGTGTCGCTGCTCATCATCCAGCTGCGCGGGCTCGGCATCATCGTCTCCGAGATGTCGTATGGTCTGATCTCGCAGAACACCGCCATCTGGATCAGTGCGATGCTGATGGTGGCGTACATGACCATTTCCGGCATCCACGGCTCGGCGAATATCGCGATCTTCAAGGATGTGCTGATCCTCGCCCTCGCGATCTTTCTCGGCACCTATTTGCCGCTGCACTATTTCGGCGGCTTTGGCGAGATGTTCGCGCGGATCGAGGCCGTGCATCCCGAGCTGCTGCGCATGCCCGAGCACGGTTTCAATCTGAGCTGGTATAACTCGACACTGCTGCTGACGTCGCTCGGCTACTATCTGTATCCGCACGGCTTCACCGCCGTGTACGTGGCGCGCGACGCGTCCGCGCTGCGCAAGAACACGGTGCTGATGCCGCTCTATCAGGTGCTGATCGCCTTCCTGTTTCTCGTCGGCTTCGCCGCCGTGCTGACCGTGCACGGGCTGGAAGGCGCGCAAACCGATCTCGCGCTGCTGCGCCTCGTCAAGCAGACGTTCCCGCCGTGGTTCGTCGGCATCGTCGGCGGCGCGGGTCTGCTTACGGCACTGGTGCCGGGTTCGCTCATCATGCTCAACGCGTCCACGACGATTGCGCGCAACATCTACCGCGAAGGCTTCGCGCCGCAGGCCAGCGACAGGGAGGTCGCGCGCGTCGCCCGCATCGCGCTGCCGCTCTTTACGCTGGTCGTCGTGTATTTCGTGCTGCGCGGCGGGGCAACCTTCGTGGCCCTCGCAATCTTTTCGTCGAGCCTCCTGACGCAACTGGTGCCGATGCTCGCGTCGAGTTTCCTGAAGCGCCCGTTCGGCACGCGCGAAGCGGCATTCGGCGGCATCATCGCGGGCGGTATCGTGCTCGGACTGGTGAACTGGGGCGGCATGACGCTGGCTTCCGTTTTCCCGAACGCGTCCGTTGCCTTCACGTCCATCAACACGGGGCTCGTCGCGCTGTTCGCCAACGCGGTAGTCTTCATCCTGATCAGCGCCGTGCAACGCACGCTGCGGGCCCGTATCGCCACTTCCGTCGAATCGGCATGACCACCATGACTCGCGCCCTACATCTCTTCAACGTCCGGATGGCGGACGGCCAGCGGGTTTCCGTATCGGTCGCGGACGACCATATCGAGGCGCTCGGGCCGCAAGCCGCCGCGCCGGCCGGCACGATCGTCGAAGACGGTGGCGGCGCGTTGCTGCTGCCGGGCTTCGTCGAAGGACACACGCATATCGACAAGAGCAACTGGGGCCGGCCCTGGTATCGCAACGAGGTCGGACCGCTGCTTACGGATCGCATCAGCAATGAGCGCGAATGGCGCAGGACGTCGGGGCACGATGCGGCCGCGCAGTCGCTCGCGCTGTCGCGCGCATTCGTGCAGGCAGGCACGACCCGGCTGCGCACGCATGTCGACGTCGATACCGATGCGCGCCTGCGCAATCTCGAAGGCGTGCTCGCCACGCGGCAGACGATGCGCGACGTGCTGGACATGCAGATCGTCGCGTTTCCGCAGTCGGGCATGCTGGTCCGGCCCGGCACGGTCGAACTGTTCGCCAGCGCGCTCGCCGAAGGCGCCGACGTGCTGGGCGCGCTCGATCCCGCGCTGATCGACGGCGATCCGGTCGCATCGCTGAACGCGACCTTTGCGCTTGCGGAACGCTCTCGCAAGCCCATCGATATCCATTTGCACGAGCCCGGTGCAGTCGGCGCATTCACGCTGAAACTGCTGCTCGATCGCGTAGAGGCGCTGGGCATGCAAGGACAGGTCGTCGTCAGTCACGCGTTCTGCCTTGGCGCGTTGCCGGAACGCGAGCGCGACGCGCTGCTCGACCGGATCGCGCATCTGCGTGTCGCGCTGCTGACGAGCGCGCCGCCTTCGCGCACCGTTCCGCCGCTCAAGATCTGCCGGGACAAAGGCATCACCATGTTCGGCGGCAACGACGGGATTCGCGACACCTGGTCTCCGTACGGCGTGCCGGACATGCTCGAACGCGCGATGCTGATCGGCCTGCGCTACGACTTGCGGCGCGACGACGATCTGGCGCTGGCATTCGACTGCGTGAGCGAGGCGGCCGCGCGCGGATGCGGTTTCGCGGACTATGGCCTGCGCGTCGGCGCACGCGCGGACCTCGTGCTGGTCGATGCGCAAACCGTCGCACATGCGGTTGTCGCACGACCGAAGCGCAGGCTGGTGGTGGCGAACGGACGTATCGTCGCGCGTGACGGCGAGTTGGTCGACGTCGCATAAGCGTGCGCGCGCCTCACGAGAAAAGACATCATATGAACGAACAGGAACACGTCGACACACTGATCCAGCACGGCTGCGTGATCACGCTCGATCCCGCGCGCCGCGTCATCGAGGATGGCGCGGTGGCGGTGAAGGGCGATCGCATCGTCGCCGTTGGAGAGACGATCGCGCTCGCGCAGCGATACCGGGCGGCGCGCGTGATCGATGCGCATCGCAAGGCGGTGCTGCCTGGCCTGATCGACGCGCACGCCCATGCCGGGCACGCGATGCTCAGAACGATCGGCGGCGCGGACGGCGAAGCATGGACGGCGGCGTGCGAAGCGATCTATACCCGCGCATCGGACGAAGCCTTCTGGGAAATGGAGTCGCACCTGGCGGCGCTCGAGCGCCTGAAAGCGGGCGTGACAACAGGTGTGTCTCTGCTCGGAGGCGGCGATTCGATCATGCGTGTCGACGATCCCGTGTATGCGCGGCGTCACTGCGACGCGGTGGTCAGAACCGGCACCCGCTCGATCGTCGCGGTCGGCCCCTCGCGTCCGCCCGAGCCCCGCGCGTACACCCGTCACGGTGCGAACGGCGCCGTGACGCGCGACGTCGATTTCGAACGGATGTACGACGTTTGCAAGGACATCGTCGATGCCTGCCATCGCGACGCCGATGACCGCATCCAGATTGCGCTGACACTGCCCGTCTATGCTCCGGAGCACTACCCGGCCGTCGCCGCATACGAGCACGACTATCGCCGCGAGGCGGAGCGATATGCGGCATTGGCCCGCGAACGGGGCTTGAGGATGACTCAGGACGGTCATCGCGCGGGCACGCTCGATTTCGCGCATCGCGAGTTCGGACTGCTGAACGCGAAGTCGTTCATGTCGCACGCCATCGATCTGACGGAAGCGGATATCGCCGCGTGCATCGAGACGGGCGCTTCGATCGTGCACAACCCGAGCGCGATCATGTCGATCATCGGGCGGTGCCCTGCGCCGGAACTCATCGATGCGGGCGTGACCGTGGCGATCGGCTCGGATGGCGCGGCACCCGACCGGGGCTACGACATGTTCCGCCACATGTGGCAATGCATGCACTACCATCGGCGTCATTTCCGCGACCCGAACGTCCTCCCGCACGGCAAGGTTCTCGAGATGGTGACGATCGATGCAGCCAAGGCGCTGTCGCTCGACGAGGAGCTGGGTTCGCTCGAAGCGGGCAAGCTGGCCGATATCATTCTGGTGGACCTGTTCAAGCCGCATCTGATGCCGATGAACATGCCCGTCTATCGCGTGACCTGCTTCGCGAATGCGGGTGACGTATGCATGACGATGGTCGGCGGCAAGATCCTGATGGAGGATTACCGCGTGCTGTCGATCGACGAAGGGGAGATACTCGAGCGCGTGTCGGCGGTTGCGGACCGTACATTCGAGCGTGCCGGCCTGCGGCATCTGCTGGACGCGCCGCCGACCCTGTGGCAGCGCAGCCATTATTGAAAGCGCGCGCCTGGACGGAAGGCGCGCTTTCCCGTTGCGGCTTTATCTCGGTGCGTTGAGCGTCAGCTTCATGTGCCGGTTGACATCCTTGTACAGGAGATAACGGAAGCGGTCCGGTCCGCCCGCATAGCAGGCTTGCGGGCAGAAGGCACGCAGCCACATGAAGTCGCCGGCTTCGACTTCGACCCAGTCCTGGTTCAGACGATAGACCGCTTTGCCTTCCAGTACATATAGGCCGTGTTCCATCACGTGTGTCTCCGCGAACGGGATCACCCCGCCAGGCTGGAACGTGACGATATTCACGTGCATGTCGTGGCGCATGTCGTTCATGTCGACGAAGCGCGTCGTCACCCAGTGGCCGTCGGTGCCGGGCATTGGAATCGGCTTGATGTCCTGCTCGTTCTTCACGAAGGCTTCGGGCAACGGCACGCCATCCACGGCTTCATAGTGCTTGCGAATCCAGTGGAAGCGCGCGGTGTCGTCGCTGCGATTTCGTAGCTGCCAGTCCGCGCCGGGCGGAATGAACGCATAGCCGCCGGCCTTCAGAACGTGCGCGCGGCCGTGCAGCGTCACTTCGATTTCGCCCTCCACGACAAAGAGCACGCCTTCGGCTTTTTCGTCCTGCTCGGGACGCTCGCTGCCGCCGCCGGGGCCCACTTCCATGATGTATTGCGCGAACGTTTCGGCAAACCCGGACAGCGGACGCGCCAGCACCCACAAACGGGTCTTGTCCCAGAACGGAAGATGGCTGGTGACGATATCCCTCATCACGCCTTTGGGGATGACGGCATATGCTTCGGTGAACATCGCGCGGTCCGTCAGCAGTTCGGTCTGTGCCGGATGGCCGCCGCGAGGCGCGTAGTAAGTGGTGCGTGACATGCAACCCTCTCCGTAGTGGTTCACGTTGTGATTTCCCGGGCGGCGCCATGGCGCAATCCGGTGCTGCTGGACTTGAACTGCGAACGGGACGCGTCGCCCCGGAACTTCCCGCCTCGGACGATGGCCCGCTCTCCCGGCACGGCCGCGACGGCGGCAGCGGCGTTCGGCGCCTTGATGACGACGAAGGTCGCCTCGTTGCCGACCTTCAGTCCGTAATCGTCTTTTCCTAGCACGGCCGCGCCGGCTTCAGTCGCCATGTGCAACGCGACGAGCAGTTCGTCATCGGTATAGAAGCCCGAGCGGTAGCCGACGAGCATCGCTCTCTGCAACATGTCGCCGTTGCCATAGGGCCACCAGGTATCCTGAATGTTGTCGTTGCCGGTGAACACGCGCACGCCCGCTGCGCGCAGTCGCAAGATCGGCGGGAACGCGCGGTCGCCCGGCGCGTTCGTCATGATCGATACGCCGGCTTCCGCAAGCGCCGCGGCGGCCCGGTCGACCGCCTCGGGCGCGACGTCGCCCAGTCCGTATGCATGGCTCACCGATACCCTGTCATGCATACCCGACGCCTTCGTCCGCGCGGCAATGCGATGTAGCTGATCGATGCCTTGCTGTCCCGCTTCGTGCAGGTGGATGTCGATCTTCACGCCGCGCTTTTCCGCAATGCCGAAGATGATGCGGAGCTGACCTTCGGCGTCGCCATCCAGCGTCGTTGGATCGATGCCGCCCACGACTTGTGCGCCTTCGCGCGCAGCCGCGTCGAGAATGTCCGCGGTGCCCGGGCAGGAGACGACGCCCGCCTGCGGGAACGCCACGAGTTCGATGTCCATGAGGCCGCGCCACTTTTCCCGCGCCCCCATGACGGCGTGCAGATGGGTCAAACCCGTCGTCGCATCGACGTCGACATGACTGCGCATTGCAACGGTGCCGAACGATGCGGCCTGGCGGATCAGTGCATCGGCGCGCTCGGCGATGGGAAGCGCGGAAGCAAGCTCCTCTTTTTCGATGGCGAGGCGCTGACGCAGACTGGCAACGGGCCGGTGAGGGTGCCAGCGATCGCCGACGAAGCTCTTGTCCAGATGAATGTGCCCATCGACGAAGCCCGGCAGGACCAGGTGTCCTGCGAGATCGATGACCTCTGCGCTACCGGTGTCAGGACATTGCGGACCGATACTGGCAAAACGGCCGTTCTTTTCGGCAAGATTCAACGGATTGCCGTCAGCGCTCACGGCGTTGACGAATACGCGGTCAAACATGTTTCTGCCTCAGGAAATCAGGACCGTTCCAACGCGTCCTGATTCCGTTGCGGCATGGCGTTGCATGGTCCCCGGTGGATGGACCTGTACACCATATCGGAGACTCTCCGTATCCACAAATTAAATGTTGGAATGCGCGATAGTGGGTTTATCAATACCTCTGAGGCTTCGTGAATCGTGAAATCGGTGGACTCATCGATGAGCCGCATCTGGCACTAGCGGGCAAAAAATGAGTGATGCACGCTCCAACGCGTACTCATAAATTCATCACGAGCACGGAGACAACAATGTTGAAATTCTTGATCGGTATCGGAGTTCCATATGCCGGCGTGATCGGGCTCTTGCCGTGGATCGCCTCCCTCGACTGGTACGTGTTCGGTGTGCCGCTCCTCTATGCGTGGATCTTTTCGTGGTTCGTACTGACTTCCGGCTGCTTGCTGATCTGCTGGCGAGTGTTCGACCGCGACGCGGGCAAGCCGGCCGTGCAAATACACTGAGGAGACGATCATGGCAACAGCGGTTTTTCTTGGCTTCATCGCCTTATCGCTGTATCTCGCATTGCGTTCGAAGAGAGGATCGAGCAAGCAGGACGTGCACGATTTCTTCGTGGCTTCCGGGCAGTTCGGCGCGTGCCTGGTGTTCTTTCTGACCGCGGGCGAGATCTACAGTATCGGTACGATGGTCGGCTTCCCCGGTGGAATCTATGCAAAAGGCCCGACCTACGGTATCTGGTTTCTCGGGTACATTCTGCTGGCCTACCCGCTGGGCTATTTCATAGGACCGAAGATATGGGAGGCCGGCAGGCGCTACAACGCGATCACGTTGCCGGACCTTTTCAAGGGCTACTACAACAGCCGCACGCTGGAATTGCTGGTCGCGGCTACGGCGATTCTCTTTCTGCTGCCTTGGGGAGAATTGCAATTCACCGGCTTGATGGCGGCATTCAAGGGGCTGGGCTGGAAACTCGATCCCATCTATCTGACGCTCATCGCAGCGCTGCTGGCGTTCGTCTACATCACGATTTCCGGCGTGCGATCGTCGGCGTATATCGCCGTGCTCAAGGATATTCTGATGGTCGTCGCGATCGTCGTCACCGGTGTTGCAGTCGCCTCGCAAGCGGGTATCGCGCATGTGTTTCATGCTGCCAGCCAGCACGTGAGCAACACGATGAATACGCGGCAACTGACGTTCTCGATGAGCACCATGCTGTTTCAGGCGCTCGGCTTTTACATGTTGCCCGTGGGCGTGCAGTTCTTCTTCACGGCAAATAGCGGCGACACCATTCGGCGCACGCAGATGGCCATGCCCCTGTACATGCTGATGTACCCGTTCCTCGTCCTGGCATCGTACTATGCGCTGAGTCAGAGTCTGCATCTGGGATCGCCCAATGAGGCGTTCTTCGCCGCCGCTACACGGCTCTTGCCCGATTGGGTGCTGGGGCTCGTCGCGGCCGCCGCGTCGCTCTCGGGTCTGCTGGTGCTGGCGGGCCTGTGCCTTGCCATCGGTCCGATCGTCACGCGTAACCTGCTGCCTCACATGCCCGAGAACAGGCAGAAGCGCGGCGCCAAATTCGTGATTGCATTCTATCTGCTGGTGTCGATCGTGATGACGCTTTCCCTGCCCAATCTGATGCTGACGCTGGTCAATACCACGCTTTACGGTGTGACGCAGTTTTTCCCCGGCGTACTGATCATTCTGTTGTCGCTCAAGGTCCGTGCATCTGCGGTAGCGCTAGGGATTGCGGCAGGCCAACTGCTGGCGATCAATCTGTATGTCCGGGATGTCGATCTGGGCGGGTTCAACCTGGGACTACTTTGTCTGGCGGTGAACGTGCTCGTGATTGTTCTGGCGAACGTCGCGGGCAAACTCGTCTTCGTGAATGCGTCAAGGCATCCGTCGCCGGGTGGCTGACTTTGAAGCCTTGCAGTGCGAGGGCGAATCCATCGTGGAAAGTCGCGCGGTAGACGTGATCCGGTGTCCGTCGAGAGACTGGCACCGGCATGGCGCTTCACCGGCGACGTCGATGACTCAAATATTTCTGCCAGACCGTGCGTCGCGTGATGCTTCCGCGATGCAGTACCGCCTGCCGGCAAGAAACACCGCGAACGGCAGTATTGCCAGGACAGGAAGCCAGTGCAAGGCGGCCTGAAGACCGAACCCGTCCGCTGCAGCACCGGTCAGGAAGGGGCCTGCCGCAAGACCCGGGATATTGTTGAAGAGCGTCGGTGTCGCAAACGCCGAACCGTGACGCCCATGGACCAGCGCCAGCCAAAGTGAGTCGCGACGATGCCGGAGAGCGAGACGCCGAGCACGGATCCGAATGCGGCGGCGGAGGTGAAGCCTCCCGCAATGCTGGAGCGCCGCGAGGCTGGTTCGCGCGGCATGAGGTGAATCGCGTGCGGCGGCATCGCGCTAAGCCGCACGCTTGAGCGCATTGCGGATGCCGTCGACGACGTCCGCGCTATCGCCCTTTCCACGGCACGAGGCGCCGCTCGAGCACGCGCATGCCGAAGTCGAAGATCCATGCAATCGCGCCGATCAGCACGATGCCCATCACGACGACGTCGGTGCGCAGGAAGCTCGACGCGTTGAGCACCATCTGTCCGAGTCCGGCCGTGGCGGCGACCATCTCCGCCGCGACGAGCGTCGTCCAGCCGAAGCCGACGGCGATGCGCAAGCCCGTCAGAATCTCCGGCAGCGCGGCGGGCAGCACGACATGCCGCACCACCTGGCGGAAATTCGCGCCGAGCGACCACGCCGCGTTCACCTGCTCCGCCGTCGCGCTGCGCACGCCCGCGCGCGCCGCCATCGCGATCGGTGCGAAGCACGTGAGCCAGATCACGACGATCTTCGCGGTCTCGTCGATGCCGAACCAGATCACGACGAGCGGCAGATACGCGAGCGGCGGCAGCGGACGATAGAACTCGAGCGGCGGATCGAGCACGCCGCGCGCAATGTGGCTCACGCCCATCAGAATGCCGACCGGAACGGCCGTGACCACCGCGAGCGCAAAAGCGCCGAACACGCGGATCGCACTCCATAGCAAATGCTCGGAGAGCGGCAGACCGCCCTGAAGGCGTCCGTGGATCGCATCGAGGAACGCGCGCCACACCGCATCGGGCGAGGGCAGAAAGAGCGGCGGCACCCAGTGGAAATGCGTGGCTGCCCACCAGAGCAGCGCGATCGCCATGACGCATAGCGTGCTCGGCACGGCGGTCGGGCCCGCGCCGGGCATGCCGCGATAGCGCGGGCGGCGTGGCGGGCGCGAGGGCTGTGCGGAGGACGCCTGCCTTGCGCGAAGCACAGGCGCATCGTGAGTGCGGTCGTTCACACGGCCTCCGCGACAGGGCGATGCAGGCGCCGCGTCAGCCGCTCGCGCCATTCGATGAACGCGGGCGACGACTTGACCGCGCGCGCATCGCGGTTGCGAACGTATTCGCGCGAGAACGGCAGTTCATGCACTTCGTCGATGCGGCCGGGACCGGGCGTCATGAGCACGAGCCGCGTCGCCAGAAAGAGCGCTTCCTCGACGCTGTGCGTGATGAAGAACACGGTCTTGTTCGTGCGCGACCAGACATCGAGCATGAGCTCCTGCACGCTTTCGCGCGTGAGGGCATCGAGCGCGCCCATCGGCTCGTCCATCAGCAGCACTTCCGGATCGCTCGCGAGCGCGCGCGCAATGCCCACGCGCTGCTGCATGCCGCCCGACAGCGCGTAGACCTTCGCATGCTCGTACTGCGCGAGGCCGACGAGCGCGAGCGTGCGGCGCGCGATCTCGCGGCGCGCGTCGCGCTTCACGCCGCGAAGCGCAGGCCGAGCGCGACGTTGTCGACCACGTCGAGCCAGGGCATCAGCGCATATTTCTGGAATACGACACCGCGTTCCGCGCCCGGCCCCGTGATCGGCTCGCCATTGAGCGACGCCACGCCTTCGGTCGGATCGAGAAAGCCGGCGAGGCAATTGAGCAGCGTGGTCTTGCCGCATCCCGATGCGCCGAGCGCGACGACGAACTCGCCGCTGCCGATCTGCAGATCGACGCCTTGCAGCGCCGGCGCGCTCGCGCCTTCGTACGTCACGCCGAGATTGCGGATGGCAAGCGAGGTCATTTCGCGGCCTGTTGCACGAAGCGCGGATCGACGCCGGTCGAATAATCCGCCAGCACGTTCTGGATCGTGCCCTGCTGCTTGAGGAATTGAGCGGTGGCCGTGAGCGATTTCGCCGCGCCCGACTGCCTGCCGCCGCCGAGCCAGGTCGGCGATGCCTGTTCGCTCGCGCTCGGGAAGGCGTAGAGCGCCAGGCTCGCGGGCACGTCCGCGGGCGCCGCGCCGGATTCCTGCGCGACCGCCTGCACCTCTTTCGAGTCGACCGTCCACGCCGCCTTGTTGTTGCGGTATTGCGCATCGGTATCGGCGAGCACCTTGACGAGACCGGTGAGGAACGCGGGGTTGTCCTGCGCGAACTTGCGCGATGCGACGAAGCCGTCGAACGTCGCCTTGCCGGTCTCTTTCGCGACCTCGCCGGACGTGATCAGCACACGGCCGTTCTGCTTGGCCTTCGCGAGCACCGGATCCCAGATATAGGTCGCGTCGATGTTGCCGCGCTCCCACGCGGCGGCGACTTCCGGCGGACGCAGATTGACGATCTTCACCAACGACGGATCGACGCCCGCCTGCTGCAACGCGACGAGCGCATGGAAATGCGACGTCGACACATACGGCACGCCGAGCGTCTTGCCCTTCAGGTCGGAGAGCTTCGTTACGCCCGAGCCGTTGCGTGCGACGAGCGCTTCGGCGTCGTTGATGTTGTCGAGAATCCAGAAGAGCGACAGGTCGACGCCTTGCGAGAGGCCGGCCGCGATCGGGCTCGAGCCCGCTTCACCCACCTGGATCGAGCCCGAAGCGAGCGCGCGGATCACGTCCGCGCCGCTGCCGAGGTTGCGGTAGATGACCTTGTAGCCGGTGGCCTTCTCGACGGCGCCGTTGGCCTGCGCATAGCGCCACGGCACGACCATGTCCTGATAGCCGCTCGGCGACACCGTGCGCGCGCAGCGCATCGCGCAGGGCTTTCATCATGTGCGCCTCACGCTGAAGGAAGCCGCGCTAGCCGAGATTGCCGAGCGCCTCACGCGCGATGCGCCGGGCATTCGCGAAGAGGATCTGCAGGGGCTGCGCACGATCGGATTCACGCCGCAAGCCGTGACGGAAGTGCTCGAAATCTCGGCGTTCTTCAGTTACGCGAACCGCCTGACGATCGCCTTGAACGTCGTGCCGGACGATCAGTTCTTTTCCGGGCGCGATCTCCGGCCCGCGTGACGTCGCGCACCGCGGACGAGCCTTACTCGAAGCTATATCCAAAGACAAAAAAGTCATTTCCATGACGATGCGGACGCTTCCATACTGGAAGGTCCCGTGTGGCTCGAAACGGACGGAGGCGCGCTCATGAGCGACAGATCGATTGCCGGCGACACCGCCGCCGGACACGCAGGAACGGCCGATGCGCAGCGCAGGCCGTTCGGCACGGAAGACTGGTGGGCGGTCGCCATCGGTTTGCTGGCGATCATCGTCGCCTATGCGCTGTTTGCCTCGGGCAGCAGCATCAAGTGGCTCGCGGTGTCGCCGGCGAAGTGGTCGAGCGCCGGCCGGCTCGCAGCCGATCTTGCCGCGCACGCGAGCGGATACGTCGCGCTGTTCGTCGCGTTCGCGGCGGTGTTCTCCGTCGCCATCGCGGCGCTGGGCTTGCCCGTCGCGCAGTTCGTGCCGGGCTTCCTCGTGATTTTCGTCGTCTCGGCGGCAATCTTCATCGCGGGTGCGTGGGCGCAGGCGAGCACCTACAATCTCGAGCCGCCCCTCATCGCACTCGCGCTGGGGCTGATCGCATCGAATCTGTTCACCTTGCCCGCCTGGCTCGCGCCGGCGTTGCGCGTCGAGTTCTACATCAAGGTGGGCATCGTGCTGCTTGGCGCCACGCTGCCGCTCACGCTGATCGTCTGGGCCGGGCCCGTCGCGATCGGGCAGGCGACCATCGTGTCGCTCGCAACCTTCTTCGTGATCTACGGCGTGGCGCGCGCGCTCTCCATCGATAAGCGTTTTGCCGCGGTGCTCGGCGTGGGCGGCGCGGTGTGCGGCGTTTCCGCGGCCATCGCGATCGCGGGTGCGGTGCGCGCGCGGCGCGAGCAGGCGTCCGTCGCGATCACGCTGGTGGTCATCTGGGCGATCGTGATGGTGTTCGCGCTGCCTGCCGTCTCGCGCGCGCTCGGCCTGCCGACCGGCGTGGCCGGCGCCTGGATCGGCACTTCCGAGTTCGCGGATGCCGCCGGCATCGCCGCCGCCCAGGCCTACGGCGACTTCGCGCGCCATGCCGCAGGCGCGGTGGCCGGCGCGCCCGATGCGTCGCTGCAGGCGTTCGTGCTGATGAAGGTCGTGGGGCGCGACATCTGGATCGGCATATGGGCGTTCGTGCTGTCGATCATCGCGACCACGCGCTGGGATCGCGACGCGGCGGACGGCGTGCAGGGCCAGGCGCATGCCAGCGAAATCTGGAAGCGCTTTCCGAAGTTCGTGATCGGCTTCGTCGTCGCGTCGGCGATCGTCACGTGGATCGCGTCGCATTACTCGCTCACCGACTACCGCAGCGTGGTCACGCCCGCGTTCGTCGCGCCGATCGTCGCGCTGCGCACGTGGGCGTTCACATTCTGCTTCCTGAGCATCGGACTGACCACGCGCTTCTCGACGCTCGCCGGCACCGGCATCAGGCCGCTCGCGGCGTTCACGGCGGGCGTCGCGGTCAATGTCGTGATCGGCTACCTGCTGTCGGTGCATGTGTTCGCACCGTATTGGGCGGGACTCGGGCAATGAGCGCGCGATGCGCGAATGCGCAGCCCGCGTGCGGACGCTGCGCGCATTGGGCCGACGACCGCGCGTTGCTGGAGGCGCGTATCGCCGGGCTCGCGTCGCTGGGCTCGGCATACGGGGAAAGCGTGGGCGAGAGCCGCCTGTGCCTCGTGCACGACAGGCTCGTGATGCCGCGCGACCGTTGCGCGGCTTTCATGGCGCGCTCGGCCGAACATGAAGCCGCGTTCATGCGGCTCCGGTCGGGACAATCTCAGCGTTGAGACGCGCCTTCCCATGCGGGCAGCGTCGCGCCGTGATAAACGGTCAGGATCGCCGAGGCCACATTGGCCTGCTGATAGCTGTCGACGAGCGTCTTGACCCAGGGCGCCTGAGCATCCTTCGCGTTGACGGCGATGAAGTTGCGATACGGATTGTCCGGCACCTTCTCCTGTGCGATGCGTTCCTGCGGAATCTTGATGCCGGCCTTGATCGCCCAGTCGGTGTTGACGACGGCCGCATCGAGATCGCCGATCGCTCGGCCGACGATGCCCGCGTCGAGCTCCTTGATCTGCACATGCTTCGGATTGCTGGCGATGTCGCGCGCGGTCGGCAGCAGGCCGACGCCGTCGCGCAGCTTGATCAGGCCGTTGGCCTGCAGGAGCAGGAGCGCGCGGCCCTCGTTGCTCGGGTCGTTCGGCACGCCGATGGCGGCGTTCTGCGGCAGGTCGGCCACTGACTTCACTTTGCGCGAGTAGAGGCCGATCGGCTGCACATAGGTAAAGCCGACGGGCACGATGTCGTAATGGCGCGCCTGGATCTGGGCGTCGAGATAGGGCTTGTGCTGGAACGAGTTGGCGTCGAGATCATGCTGCGCGAGCGCTTCGTTGGGCTGGGTGTAATCGGAGAAGGTCGTGACCTTGACCGTCAGGCCGTGTCTGGCCGCGTTGGCCGCCACCGCGCGCCAGACGTCCTCGTCCTCCCCTGACATGATGCCCACCCTCACGGTCTGGCCGGCCGCGTGGACCGGTTGCAGGCTTGCCGCGCCCCAGACGAGCAGGACGGAGAGAAGCGCCGACTTGATTGGCGTAGTGATCTTCATGGATGCGGACTTCATCAGTTGAGAGAGACGTGATCCTAGAGGCCCGGATGCGGTGCGGCAAATAATTTCGGGCGCTATCGATATCGCGCTCGATGCCATTGGATATGAGGCGAACGATGACGTGTCCGCCGCGTGCAATGCATTGCAGAAAAGCTTGTTTGTGGAACCGTTCTCAGTGGCCTAGATTCGAGTCATCGAATCGATCAGGAGGCGAGCCATGTCGCACTTCTTGATGCAGTACTGGCAGGTGCTTTCCGGCCCGGCGCTGCGCGTGCGCGAGCGCTTCGCCACGCGTGCGGCGCAAGACGCGAGCGCCCGCGCGGCGGCAATGAAGGAACCTGCCGAAGATGCGGCCACGCGCGCGGATCAGCTCGAACATATCGCGGTCTATGCGCGAGCCGGCTATTTCAACATGGGCTATACCGTCGACGCGTTCCAGCTCCCTGCCGAAGCGCCGCCGCATTGAGGCGGATGCGATCGGGCAATTCATCGTGGAGCGAATCATGAGCGATATCGTCGTCGAAAAAGAGACGGAACAGCAATTCGAAGTACAGGCCGAGTTGAACTATCTCGTGCCGACCGGCGTGAAGCCGGTTTCCTACGCCTACGATCCGCCGCCGGGCGTGCCGCGCCGCACTGGCGAATACCGCGCGCGCACGGTGACGATCTCGAATGCGCGCCTGCGCCCGCCGCCGGGCGGACTTTCGCTCGACAGGAACGGCTTCGAGCTGCATCGCTCGACGCCCGCGCTCGCCGACTTCTCCGGCGAAGCCGCGATCCGCTCGACGTATTACGCGCAGTCCGAACGGCTGCTGAAGCAGTGGACGGGTGCGAAGCGCGTGGTCATCTTCGATCACACGCTGCGCGACGGCGGGGCCGCGCGTGCGGGCGGCGTGAAGGAGCCGGTTCATCTGATCCACAACGATCAGACCTTCGTGTCCGGACCGCGTCGCGTGCGCGATCATCTGCCCGCCGAGGAAGCCGCGCGGCTGCTTCGCGGGCGTTTCGCGATCGTGAACCTGTGGCGGCCGGTGGGCGAGGTCGTCGAATCGTCGCCGCTCGCGCTCTGCGACTCGCGCAGCATCGATCCTCGCGACGCCGTCGCGCAGGACTTCATCTACCCGACGATGACCGGCGAGACCTACGCGTTCGTCCACAACGCGCAGCATCGCTGGTACTACTTCCCGCGCATGACGCCCGACGAGGCGCTGCTCATCAAGATCTACGATTCGGCCGGCGACGACATCGCGCGTTTCACGGCGCACACCGCGTTCGACGATCCCGCCTCGCCGCCCGATGCGCGGCCGCGCCGAAGCATCGAGTTGCGCACGCTGCTGTTCTTCTGAGCGAGCGCGGCAAGCGGGCGCCGAAACCGGTTCAAGCGGCGATCGGCGCCTTGCGGTACCTTTGCCTTGCCCGCGACTCGCCGTCACTTCACACGATGACCCGTTCCAGACAACTCCATCTCGGCGCATTCATGCGCCCGGTCAGCCTGCATACCGGCGCATGGCGCTTTCCCGGCGCCTATCCCGACGCCAACTTCAACTTCCGGCATCTCAAGCGCTTCGTGCAGACGCTGGAAAAGGTCTGCTTCGATGCGTTCTTCATGGCCGATCATCTCGCCGTGCTCAACATGCCGGTCGCTGCGCTCAAGCGCAGCCACACCGCGACTTCGTTCGAGCCGTTCACGCTGCTGTCGGCGCTGGCGTCGGTCACCGAGCGGATCGGGCTGGTCGGCACCGCGTCGACGACCTTCGACGAGCCGTATCACATCGCGCGCCGCTTCGCCTCGCTCGATCATCTGAGCGACGGGCGCGCCGGATGGAATCTCGTGACCACGTCCAATCCCGATGCGGCGCGCAACTTCGGCCGCGAGGAGCACATGGAGCACGACGAGCGCTACCGGCGTGCACGCGAGTTCTACGACGTCGTGACGGGCCTGTGGGACAGCTGGGCCGACGACGCGTTCGTGCGCGACACCGAAAGCGGCCTTTTCTTCGACCCCGCGAAGCTGCACGTGCTGGATCACAAGGGCGACTATCTCTCGGTGCGCGGTCCGCTCAACATCGCGCGTCCGGTACAGGGCTGGCCCGTGGTGGTGCAGGCGGGTTCGTCGGAAGCGGGCAGGCAGCTCGCCGCCGAAACCGCCGACGCGGTGTTCACCGCGCAGCCGAACCTCGATGCAGGCAAGCGCTTCTACGCCGACGTCAAGGGGCGCATGGAGCGAATCGGGCGCGAGCGCGATCATCTGAAGATCCTGCCGGGCGCGTTCGTCGTGGTGGGCGACTCGCGCGACGAAGCCCTCGAGAAACGCGCGCTGCTCGACACCTTCGTTCACTACGACAGCGGCATCGCATCGCTGTCGATCGCGCTGGGTCACGATGTCTCGTCGTTCGATCCGGACGGCCCCTTGCCCGGGATTCCCGAGACCAACGCGAGCCGCAGTTCACGTGAGCGCGTGATCGAGATGGCGCGCGCGGAAGGACTGACCATTCGGCAGCTGGCGCAGCGCGTGGGCGGGTATTCGGGCTTGCAGATGATCGGCACGGCGCGCGACATCGCCGACGAGATGGAGCAATGGCTCGTCGAGGAAGGCTGCGACGGATTCAACGTCATGTTTCCCTTCCTGCCCGCGGGCCTCGACGATTTCGTCGACAAGGTGGTGCCGGAACTGCGGCGGCGCGGCATCTTCCGGCGCGCTTATGAAGGCGCGACCTTGCGCGAGCATCTCGGCTTGCCGAGGCCGCGCAATCGCTTTTTCGACGGGCGGTGAAACCAGCGTGTTCACGGCCGCGCGCGAGAAGCTCGCATCGCGCAGGTCAACGCCCTGCGCGGCTGGCAACCCGTACCATCAGGATTGGACCTGCGCGGCCTCTGTGCTGCCATGACGTCGCAGGCGCAGGACGGCCGCAACGAGCAGCGCCCCCAGCACCAGCCCGCCCGACACGACGAACAGCGCGGTATCGGTGCGGCCCGTCAGGTCTTTCAGATAGCCGATCATGTACGGCGAAACGAAGCCCGCGAGATTGCCGATCGCATTGATCATTGCAATGCCGGCGGCCGCTGTCACGCCCGTGAGGAACGCGGTCGGCAGGCTCCAGAAGAGCGCGGGAATCGACAGCACGCCCATGTTCGCGAAACACAGCGCGATCACGCCGAGCACCGGCTGGTTCTGCCACAGCACGCAGAGTGCGAAGCCGGTGGCCGCCATCGAGAACGCGGCGATGAGATGCCACTTGCGTTCGTTGTGACGATCGGCGCTGTAGCCGAACACGAGCATGCTGACGATAGCGCACACGCCCGGAATGGCGGTCAGCACGCCGATGGTCAGGGCGTCGGTCACGCCCATCTTCTGGACGAGCGTGGGCATCCAGAAACTGATTGCGTAGAGGCCCATGTTGTAGACGAAGTAGATCACGACGAGCGCCCAGATCCGCCCGTTCGCAAGCAGACCGGCGAAGCCGTGCGCAAGCTTGTCGCGGTTCTCGGCGGCGAGCACGCTCGTCAGATGAGCCTTTTCGGCTTCCGCGAGCCATTTGACGCGGCCGATGTCCTCGCTCATGCGGAAGAAGATGTAGATGCCGAGCAGCACGGTCGGGATGCCTTCGACCAGAATCAGCCATTGCCAGCCGCGCATTCCGCCGACGCCTGACATGAACTGCAGGACCGAGCCGGACACGAGCCCGCCGATCACGCCGGACGACGCCAGCGCGATATAGAACACGCCCCACGCGCGGCCGCGTCGCGCCGCGGGATACCACTGGCTCATGTAGTAGATCGCGCCGGGGATGAAGCCGGCTTCGGCGAGTCCGAGCAGAAAGCGCATCACGTAGAACTGCGTCGGCGTGCGGATGAAGATGGTCGCGCAGGAGAGCAGGCCCCATGTCACCATGATGCGCGAGATCCAGCGCCGCGCGCCCACTTTGTGCAGGATCACGTTGCTCGGCACTTCCAGCAGGAAGTAGCCGAGAAAGAAAATGCCCGCGCCGAAGCCGTAGACGGCGTCGCTGAATTGCAGGTCGCTCGCCATCTGCAGCTTGGCGAAGCCGACGTTCACGCGATTCAGGTACGAGAAGAAAAAACCGAGCATCAGGACCGGCAGGATGCGCACGGATATTTTCCTGAAGAGCGAGTTTTCGTCGATGGTCTGCATGCCTGTCTCCATTGGATTCTTGTGTGGCGGCCGCGGTGTCAGCCGATACGATAGAAACGCTGCGCCGTGGTGGCGAAAAGCGTGCGCAGTTCGGCTTCGGTGGCTTGCGGGAGCGCCGCGAGCACATCGGCGACAATCTCCGTCATGCTCGCCGACAGGTTGCCCACCGGCAGGTTGCTCGCGAACATCGAGCGGTCGTAGCCGAACAGCTGCACGGCCTCGCGGATCACGCGGCGGTTGCTCGCACTGTCCCACCTGCCGTTCGGCAGTCCCAGTTCCGATACCTTCAGGTACACGTTCGGACACGCCGCGAGCGCTTCCATCCCGCGGCGCCAGATCGCGATACCTTCTTCCGAGCGGTCGAGCGGCAGGCCGAGGTGATTCGTCACGATCGGCGTGTTCGGGAATGCGCGCGCGACTTCGGCCGCTTCTTCCAGATGCCAGTACGGCACGCGCAAGTCCCATGAGAAGCCGTACCTGTCGAGGAGGGCGAGTCCGCGCAGCCAGGCGTCGTCCTGCATCGTGCCTGGGCGGCCGCGTACCGAATCGCCGGGGCCCGCCGAGATTTCCGGCTTCGAGCGCACGCCGCGCGCGAGCGGACTCTTCGCGTGGCCCGCGAGGATCGCCTCGCAATCCGGCTGCACGAAAAACACATGTCCGACGATCGCGCTCGGCAGCCCGGTTTTCGCGTTCAGTTGCGCGAGCCATTCGGTCTCGCGCACCTGCTCCTTTCGCGAACGCTCGGCCTCGACGTGCACGGTGCCGATCACATCGAAGCCCGCCGTCGCGCGGCGGTATTGCTCCGGCAGAAAATCGCTGCACATGCGGCGATAGTCGCCGAGGAAGAACGCCTCGTCGTATTCGTCGGTGAGCCAGGGAAACGTGCCGTCCGACAGGTCCCAGAAATGATGGTGCGCGTCGAGGATCGGCAGGGTGAATCCAAGGTCGTTTTGCGGTTGGGTGGTCATCGGGATGTCCTTCCAATGGTTGGGCGCGAGCTGTCTCCGGCTGAGCGCTCTCCAGGACGCGAAAGTCGCATCGGTTCGGGCGCGCTCACGCGGACGGGTTGCGCCGCCATGCGGCATGAAGCGCCGAGCCCTCGAGATCGAGCGCGGCGAGCGGCACCAGTTCGCCCTTCGCGACATCGCTCACGAGACGCTTGTTCGCCGCCAGATAGAACGGCGCGGCATCGCCGGCTTCGACGCGGTCGAACAGAAGCGGCGTCACGCCTTCGATCGTGTGATGATGGCCGCCCATCGCGAGCGTCTCGCCCGCCTTGAAGTCGCGCGTCGCCCGCGCAACCATCCGCGCATGCGGCCGTTGCGTCGCGCTGCCCGTCGGCTGGCCGAGCAGCACGGCGGAGAAGAGACTCATCGGGGTTTCGAGGCCCATCAGGTGATACGGCAGATAGATGCATGCATAGCGCCCGTTCCTGCCGACGAGGTGTCCCTTCTGCTTCAGCAACTGCCAGGTCTCGTCGTCCTTGCAGCGCACGACGACGAACACACCGCCGCCGAAGCTCACGTCGTCCGGACGACGCAGGCAGTTGAACACGTCGACCACGCCCGTGCGCGCCAGGATGCCGCCGTCTTCCCGCGGCACGAAGATGTCCGCCAGTTCGGTGATGCGCGCGAGCGGGTAGTTGAGGGCCTCGGCGGCCGGCGGCAGGCCCGTCGAATTCGACACCACGTTCAGTTCGCAATAATCGGGCGTCGCGCTTTGCGGCAGCATCGAGAGCGCCTGGCGGCGCGCGGCGAGCGTCGCGGAGATATCGTCGCCGAGCGTCCAGCACGCATCGAGCGAAACGGCGTGCCGCTCGTCCAGATAGTCGACGGTGTGCGCCGCCGGATCGTAGATGAAGTCGTATTCGCTCGACTTGCCGGCGGCCACCACCTCGAAGCCGAGCACGCGCGCCCACGTGACGAGGCCGATCAGGTTGCTCGGCTGGTCGCCGTCGGGCGTCGTGTAGACGACACCGTTCTCGATCGCGAGCTGGTTCAGATAAGGTCCGACGACCGAATCGGTTTCCTTCGTCGCCATCGCGACGTGCACGCCGCGCCTCAACGCGTTCTCCGCGATCCTGACGCTGACTTCGGGCTGTCCGGTCGCCTCCACGACGATGTCGAGCTCCACCGCGTCGAGCAACGCGTAGTCGCCGACCAGCGCGATGCGGCCCGCGGCGCGCGCCGCTTTCACGTCATCGGCGTCGTTGCAGACGGTCGCGGCGCCGGCGTCGAATCCGAGCGAGGCGAGGGTGGCGAGCGTGCCGTCGATGTCGAGGTCGCAGAGCGCGGCGATCTCCAGGCTCGGCAGCGCACGGCACTGCACGACCAGCGACCGGCCGAAGCCGCCTTTCGGACCGACGAGCGCCATGCGGATCGGGCGTCTGCCGAGCGTCTTGAAGAGATGTTCGTAGTTCATGTGTCTGTCCTTGGTGTAGCGAGAGAAGCGTGTTCAGCCGACGGCCGCATTGAGCAGCAGGATCACGGCCAGCGCGACGAGCGACTGGAAGGAGACGAGGAGCGTCCAGGTCTTGAGCGTGTCGCCGACGCTCAGCCGGAAATATTCCTTGAAGAGCCAGAAGCCGGAGTCGTTCAGGTGCGAGAGCATCAGGCCGCCCGAGCTCACGGCGAGCACGAGCAATTCGAGATTCACGCCGGGCGTCGCGGCGGCGATCGGCGCGACGATGCCGGCGGCCGTCACGGTCGCGACCGTCGCCGAGCCGATCGCGATGCGGATCAGCGCGGCCACCGCCCAGCCGAGCAGGAGCGGAGAGATCGACCAGTGAACCGCCCAGTGCGCGATCGAATCGCCGATGTGCGTCGCCAGCAGCATTTCCTTCAGGCCGCCGCCGGCGCCCAGGATGAGGATCACGGCGGCGGCGGGCGCGACGCTCGTACCGAGCAGCTTCTGGATCCGCGGCAGCGTGAGCCCGCTCCGGATGCCGAGCGACCAGATGGCGAACAGCACGGCGATCAGGAGCGACACGATCGGATCGCCGACCGTTTCCAGCAGCTCGCGCGCGGGCGTGCCCGTTGCCGCGTAATTGCGGCCGAACGTGCGGATCATCATGAGGACCGGCGGCAGCAGCACGGTCGTCAGCACGAGGCCGAGCGGCGGCACCGGACGCTCGGCCTTGTCCCCGGCGGCCGCCGCGGCGGGCGAGAACAGCCCGTTGCCCGGCGTGACCGGCAGGAAGCGCATCACGAACGCGGTGAAGACCGGCCCCGACAGGATCGCCATCGGCACGGCGACGATCAGGCCATAGAAGATCGTGCGCCCGGCGTCGGCGTGCAGCGCGGCGAGCGCGAGCGTCGGCGAGGGATGCGGCGGCAGCAGTCCGTGCGACACGTAAAGACCGGCGGCCATCGGAATGCCGACCGCCATCAGCGGACTTTTCGTGCGATGCGCGATGGCGTAGACGAGCGGCACGAGCATGACGAAACTGACATCGAAGAGGTGCGGCAAGCCGATCAGCAGCGAGGCCGCGCAAATCGCCGCGGGAATCCAGCGCTTCGAGCCGAGGCCGATGAACGTGTTGGCGATGCGGTCCGCGCCGCCGGATTCGAGCAGCAGGCCGCCGAGCATCGTGCCGAGTCCCACCACGAGGCCGACCGAACTGAGGATGCCGCCGAAGCCCTTTTCGAAGCTCTTGACGACGGCGGTGGGCGCGAGGCCGGCCGCGCTGCCGAGGAAGCCGGAGGTGAGGATCAGCGCGAGAAACGGGTGCAGCTTGAGCCGCGTGATGAGCAGCACCAGCAGGAAGATGGCGATCGCCGGTGCGATCAGGGGGTAAAGCGATGGCTGCATAAAGACTCGTGTGAATTGGCGATGGACGGCGGTTCTTTGTCGAGGCCGTGCGTCTTTCCAGTCGGGCCGGTCCGTTATCCGTTGTCGCGTGGTATACCGTTTTGGAGGATCTCTCACTGGTGATCCGAGGAACGAACCTTGGCCATTCGTTGGTCGGCATGAGTGCGCAAGCCTTTGATTTATTTGATCGTGCTGTGCTGCCAATGCGATCTGATCGATGTCTCCGTTGGATATTTTATTTTCTGATGGTGAATGGATTTCTGACGAAATCAGACTGCCACTGTCTTGGTATACCAAAATATAGTGATGAGCCCTGACGCCGTCAAGTACGGGGAAACGCCATTGCCGGCGCGGAATCTGACGACTGTCGGCGTGCGGCGTGCGCTGATAAAGTGGCATACCAGCGTTGTGCATGCCGTAATCGGCAATGGAAGGATTCAAAGAGATGACGGACTTCGATGACGAAACCGACGCGCCTGAAGGCGGCGAGACATCCGATGAACTGCTATCGATGCAGATCGCCCAGCGTCTGCGCACGCTGATCGCAACCGATGAACTGAAGCCCGGCGAGCGGCTGCGCGAGCGCACCCTCGCGGAGCGGCTCGACGTGTCGCGCACGCCGTTGCGGGAAGCGCTGAAGGAGCTGGCCGGCGACGGACTGGTCGTCGTGCTGCCCAAACGAGGCGCGGTCGTGGCGGAACTCAGCGCGGCCGAGATCACCGAGAAGCTCGATGTGCTCGGCGTGATCGAAGCGTTCGGCGGCGAAATGGCCTGCCGGATGGCGACCGACGCGGAAATCGCCGAAATCCGCGCGCTTCATTTCGAGATGCACGCCGCATACGAACGGCGCGACCGGATGAACTACTTCCGTCTCAATCAGGCGATCCATACGAGCATCGTCGCCGCCGCAAAGAACGCGACGCTCAGGCAGGTGCACGAGCGGCTGAACCGGCAGCTTTATCGGTATCGGTTTCAGGGGAGCGTGACGTCGGAAACCTGGCATACCGCCATCGATGAACATGAGGTCATCGTGCAGCTATTGTCGGCGCGGGAAGGCGCGAAGCTCGGGGAGTTTCTGCGGCGCCACGTGCATAGCACCTGGGAGCAACTGGCGCCGGAGGAGGAGGGTGTGGGCGTCGCGAAGGACTCGAAGACGGCGGATGCCTAGCAAGCCCGCGTTCCGCCCGGATGCCGGCGGCGCGCTAGAACATTCCCATTGCACCTTCTACGCTACGCACCATCGACACGAGGCGCGGTCCGACATCGCCTTCCAGTTGTCCCTCTTTCAGCAGATACGACGGCACGCCGCAGTTGAACACGAGTATCTCCCCGTCTGCGGCCGGTTTCATCGGCACGGCGACCGCGTGAACTTCGCGGCGGAGATCGCCGTACGACGCGCAAAAGCCGCGCTCCCGAAAGTAGTCGATGCCGCGCAGCACGCGGTCGCGAAACGTGGCCCAATCGTCGGGCGTCTTGACCGCGATCTCGTTGAGTAGCGCTTCGCGCCGCTCGGCGGGCAGCGCGGCAAGGAGCGCGCGACCCATCGCGGTACGCACGATCGGATAGCTCAGGCCGATATCCGGAGGCAGGCCGAGCGGCGTGCTGCTCCGGCTGCTCTCCAGATAGACGACGTTCAGCCGGTCGCGCATGCCGAGCGACACCGAACCGCGAATGTGATCGGCCAGTTCCTTCATCGAGGGCCGCGCGATCTGCCGCACCGCTAGACTCGCAAGCAGCGGATAGCCGAGCGACAGCACGGCCGAGCCGAGCTGAAACTTGCTGTTCATCCGGTTCACGCGCAGATAGCCGAGCCGCGTCAGCGTGTAGGTGAAGCGTGAAATCGTCGCCTTGGTCATGCCGGTGCGCGCCGCAAGTTCGGCATTGCCCAGCTGGGAGTCGCGCGGCGTGAAGCAGTGCAGGATGTCGAGCCCGCGCGCGAGCGTCGTGGCGAACTGGCGGTCGCCGTCGAACTCCTCGGGCGTGTAGCGGGCCTTCGAATCCAGATAGTCGCCCGCGACCGGCTCGGTTTCCGGTGCATTGTTGCGTGCCATGCTTCCTCCGTTCGATTGCGTTCATTCTGACGCACGCGTTCCGCATATCCAAACTGTGTTCAGCATAGCCGAACAAAACTGCCAATCTGGATGAAAAAGTTCGATAGTAGGCCCACAAAACGGCCTATATCACGGAGACAGCGAATGAACAGCAGGAACCCGGATTTCGACGCGATGCTCGCGGACGTCGCGCGTTTCGTGCGCGAGGAAGCGATCCCGCGTGAAAACGAGATCGAGCAGGCGGACGCCGTGCCGGACGATCTCGTGGAACGCATGCGCACGCTCGGCTATTTCGGCTGGAGCATTCCGTGCGAATTCGGCGGCGCGGGCCTCACGACGGAACAACTCGTGCGCGGCGCGTTCGAGCTTTCGCGGGCGTCGGTGGCATTTCGGGCGCGCGTCGGCACGAATACCGGCATCGGTTCCGAGGCGCTCGTCGCGGATGGCACGGAGGCCCAGAAGCGGCGCTACTTGCCGCAGCTCGCATCGGGCGCGCTGACGGGCGCGTTCGCATTGACCGAGCCGGACGCGGGTTCCGACGCCACGGCGCTTCGCACCACGGCCCGCCGCGACGGCGACCACTACGTGCTCGACGGCAGCAAATGCTTCATCACGAATGCGCCGATCGCCGGCCTCTTTACGGTGATGGCGCGCACCGATCCCTCGATGCCCGGCGCGGGCGGGATCTCCGCATTCCTCGTCGAGCGCGGCACGTCCGGCCTCTCGACGAGCGAGCCGTACGCGAAGATGGGACAGGCAGGCTCGCCCGTAGGCGACGTGCGTTTCGAGGCGTGCCGGGTTCCCGCGGGCAATCTGATCGGCGGCGTGGCAGGCCAGGGCTTTCGCACCGCGATGAAGGTGCTGAACAAGCAGCGCATCCATCTGGCGGCGCTGTGCACGGGCCCCGCGATCCGCATGCTCGACGAAGCCGTCACCTATGCGTCGCACCGCGAGCAGTTCGGCAAGCCGGTGTCGGACTTCCAGCTCATTCAGGCGCTCATCGCCGAATGTCAGACGGAGATCTACGCCGCGCGCTCGATGATCCTCGAAACCGCCCGCAAGCGCGACGCCGGCGAGGACGTCGCAATGGAAGCGTCGATGTGCAAGATGTTCGCGTCCGAGATGTGCGGACGCGTCGCGGATCGCGCGGTGCAGATGCTCGGCGGCCGTGGCTATCTCGCCGGAAACGCCGTGGAGCGCTTCTATCGCGACGTGCGCGCGTTTCGCATCTACGAGGGCACCACACAGATCCATCAGTTGAACATCGCGAAAATCACGCTGCGGCGCGCCGCGCAGACTTGCGCGGCACAGCACGAGGACGGCGTCGCCATGACCGCCGCGCGTGCCGCATGAGCGCCGCCACGCATCCTCGGCGCGTGCTCGACATCGAGCGGCTGGTCGCGCCGCATTCCATTGCGATCGTGGGCGCGTCGAACGATCCGAAATCTATCAGCGGCCAGCCATTGCGTTTCCTTCTTCAGCACGGCTATCGCAGCGTGCTCTATCCGGTCAACCCGAAGTACGCAGCGATCGAAGGCGTCGAGTGCCATCCGGACATCGTCAGCCTGCCGCGGACGCCCGATCTCGCACTCATTCTCGTCGCCGCCCGCCGCGTTCCGGACATGCTGCGCGAGTGCGGCAGGAAGGGCATCCGCTATGCGATCGTCTACGGCTCGGGCTTTGCCGAAGCGGGCGAGGCGGGCGCAGCGTTGCAGCGCGAGTGCGCCGACGTGGCCGGCGAGTTCGGCATCCGCGTGATCGGGCCGAACTGCCAGGGCGTCGTCAGCACCGGTGCGAACGTGTACGCGGGTTTCGGCGCGCCGTTCGGCGTCGATTACCGCGCGGGCGGCCTCTCGCTGATCTCGCAAAGCGGCGGCTTCGGCTGCGCGCTCCTGCTGATGGCGGACGAGCTCGGCATCGGGCTGCGCCACTTCATCACGACCGGCAACGAAGCGGACGTGAGCCTGCTCGATCTCGTCGACGCCTGCATCGACGACGACGAAACGTCGCTGATCGCCGCATACATCGAAGGGTTGAAGGACGCACGGCGGCTCGTCGGCGTGGCGACGCGCGCGCTCGATGCGGGCAAGCCGCTGCTCGCGTGGAAGGTCGGCAACACGGCCGACGGCGCGAAGGCCGCCGCATCGCACACGGCGAACCTGGGCGGCGCGTCGGCGCTTTATCGCACGGCGTTCCGGCAGGCGGGCGTGATCGAAGTGAACGACGTCGCCGATCTCGGCGACTACGCGAAAGCCTTCGAAGCGAAGCGCCTGCCGCGCGGCAACCGGATCGCGGTGGTCACGCTGTCGGGTGGCGCGGGCATTCTGATCACCGACGCGTGCTGCGAACGCGGCATGTCGGTGCCGCCGCTCTCGCCCGCGACGCTCGATGCGCTCAGGCCGATCGTCCCTGCGTTCGCATCGCTTGCCAATCCCGTCGACCTGACCGCGGGCATCCTCGCCGAGCCGCAGATCTTCACGGACGCGCTGCAGATCATCGCCGACGATCCGGGCATCGACTCGATCGCGATCATGGCGGCGGCGGCGAGCGGCGATGTCGCGCTTGCGATGGCCGAGGCGATCGTGCGCGTCCATCGCGCGACCGACAAGCCGCTGATGCTCGCCTGGAATGCGCGCCGCGACATGGCGTCGGAAGCGTATCGTGTGATCGAGGCGGCCGGCGTGCCGCTCTACGCAACACCGGTGCGTTGCGGGCGCGCGTTCGCAGTGCTGTCGGACTACGCGCAGGCACGGCGCACGCGGGCGGCCGCTCGCGCCGAACGAGCGCCCGCATCCGACCGGCTTCGCGCCGGCACGGCGCGCGCGTTGATCGCGCAAGGTCCCGCCGATCTCACCGAGCACGCCGCGCAGCGCTTGCTCGCACATTACGACATCGGGACGCCGAAGAGCGCGCTTGCGAAAACCCGTGACGAGGCGTGCGCGTTCGCGCGGACGAGCGGCTTTCCGCTTGTCGTCAAGGTGCAGTCGCCGGACATCCCGCACAAGACGGAAGCGGGCGCGGTCCGTGTCGGCATCCGCGACGAGGCGATGCTCGCGAGCGCCTTCGATGAAATCGTCGCGAACGCGCGACGGCACGTTCCCGGCGCGCGCATCGACGGCGTGCTCGTGCAGGAAGAGATAAGCGACGCAGTGGAGATGATCGTCGGCATCGACGACGACCCGTCGTTCGGGCCCGCCGTCATGTGCGGACTCGGCGGCATCTATGCCGAAGTGCTGAAGGACGTGGCATGGCGCCTCGCACCGGTCACGCGCGGGCAAGCTCACGAGATGATTCGCGAGTTGCGGGCCTTCGCGATGCTCGATGGCGCGCGCGGCAAGCCGCGTTGCGATGTCGATGCGCTCGCCGATGCGATCGTCGCGGTGTCCGCGATGGCGCTCGATCTCGCGCCGGAGCTGAAGGAATTCGACATCAATCCGCTCTTCGTCCTCCCCGCGGGCAACGGCGTGCGGGCAGGGGATGCGTTCGCGCGCTGCGCGCCGAGGGCGGCGGGCGAGCGGGAAGACGAGCCCGAAGCCGGGCAGCGCGCGCAGGCGATCGTCGACGGATAGGGCGTCGCGGGACGGCTGCATCGAGACCGGACGCCACGCATTCGTCGCGGCGTCCGCCGAACATCGTATTCGCCTTTCGCGAGACCATCATGCATAGCTCTTCGATCAACGGTGAGACCGGCGCGAGCGACTATACGTCCGCTGAAATCGAGCGCACCTATCGCAAGGTGTTTTACCGGCTGATTCCGCTGCTTTTTCTCTGCTATGTGATCAGCTACATCGACCGCGTGAACATCAGCTTCGCCAAGTTGCAGTTCATGCACGACCTCGGCTTTTCGGAATCGACCTACGGCCTTGGTGCCGGTCTGTTCTTCATGGGCTATGTGCTCTTCGAGGTGCCGAGCAATCTCTGGATGCAGCGCATCGGCGCGCGCCGCACGCTGTTGCGCATCATGTTCGCGTGGGGCCTCGTGTCGAGCCTCATGATGTTCGTGCGCACGCCGGCGCAGTTCTACGCGATGCGTTTTCTGCTCGGCGTGACCGAAGCGGGCTTTTTCCCCGGCATCATCTATTACCTGAGCTGCTGGTTTCCCGGCGCCCGGCGCGCACGCGTCACGGCGTTCCTGATGATGGCGACCGCGGTCGCGGGAATCGTCGGCGGGCCGCTCTCCGGGTTCATCATGACGCGGCTCGCGGGCGTCGGCGGCATGCCCGGCTGGCAATGGCTCTTCCTGCTCGAGGGCGTACCGGCCGTGACGCTCGGCATCTTCGCCTTCTTCCTTCTCGGCGATACGCCTGCTGAGGTGCGCTGGCTCGACGAACGCGAAAAGGCGCTGGTCGCACGCGAGCTGCTCGCCGATGAAAAGTCGAAGCACACCGGCCATCTGGACGGATTGCGCGGCGCGCTCGCCAATCCGCGCGTGTATCTGGCGGCCCTCGTCTACTTCGCGGTGATGATGCCGTTCAACGCAATCGGCTTCTGGGCGCCGACGATCATCCGCGATCTCGGCGTGGCGAGCGTGCTCGACGTCGGCTTGCTGTCGGCGCTGGTGTTCATCGCGGCGGCGCTGGGGACGTATGTCGTCGGGGCAAGTTCCGACCGGCGGATGGAGCGGCGCTGGCACGTCGCGGGCAGCGCGGTGGTGACGGCGCTCGCGTTTGCGCTGTTGCCGGCGGCGGGCCACCACGTGGCCGTCGGCGTCGGACTGCTCGCGCTTGCGGCAGCGGCTTCCTATGGCTGTTTCGTCGTGTTCTGGACGATTCCGCAGTCGTTCCTGCCGCGCTCTTCGGCCGCGGGCGGCATCGCGATGATCACGAGCCTCGGGGGCACGGGCGGCTTTGTGAGCCCGGCATTCGTCGGCTGGGTCAAGACGCAGACGGGAAGCGCGCAATACGGGCTCATCGGGCTGGCCGTCGTGTTGCTGGCGGGCGTCGTATTGCTGTTGCTGGCGTTTCCCGCGTCTGGGCGCAACCCGGTCGCGGTTGCCTCCGCCACTCGTACTCCGCGAGGCCACGGGTTCAATCCGACGCGGCGCTAGCGCCGGTGGCCTGATGGATCGCGACGCCCCGCATCAGGCGCCCGGCGATGTCCGCGGTCTGCAGCGCCGCGCGTTCGGTCGGTGAATGGGCGGCGAGATAGCGCGCGACCGCAATGAGGACATGGCGGCCCTCGTCGTTATTGCCCCACACGGCAAACTGCCGGATTCCGGCCTCCAGTATCTGATAGGCGTGGAAGCCGGCGTCCTCGCGGAGCACGGCAAGCGCGAGCGTGGCGATCAGCGGCTCGGGCGGATGGCCGAGCGTGAGATGTCGCGCCACCAGCCTTGCGGCCAGATCGACCTGTCGCTGCCTGTCGAAGGCATCGAGCAAGGCGGTGCGGATCGCCTGCGCATCGGCCGGGAGGTCGTCGAACCGGTCGCCGTCCTCGCCGGGGATGCGGGCCGGCGGAACATTCAGATAGCGGGACAGGTAAAGCGCCATGGCTCCGTGCATGACGCCGCGCGCGGCCGTGACGTAGCCGTCGATGTCGGCGGTCTCGATCCGCCTGAGCATCTGATGGACCGCGTTGGCGTAAGTGAAGACATGGTGCGCCGTCTCCCAGTCGGCGTGCTCGTTGGCATTGCCGAAGCGCGCCACCCGCAGCGCCGCTCCGTAAGCGAGGGATCGTCCGAGGTCGGCCGGAGCTGCTCCGGCGCGGATCGCCGCTTCGAGCGCATCGATGATCTTCGCCGGATCGTCTCCGAGCAGCAGTCGGGCGAGTGTTGCGTGGTTCGACCATCCGTGCGCGGTGCGCGCGGCGGCGAACAGTTCCGGCATCCGGCCGGCCGATTCCTCGCACAGCGCAACCAGATCGACGGGCTGGCGCCAGGCGGTCGATTCCTCCGCGCCACGGGCGGCCACCATCTGGCCGACGATGGCAGGCAGCAAAGCTGGCGCATGCTCCCAACCGATCAGGTCGAGGCACTCGAGCGCCTTGTTGATGAAGTCGAGCGCATGACCGGTATCGGCAAACGCCCTTTCGGTGGCGGCCGAGAGCAGGGCATCGGCGAGCACCGCCGGCGAGTGCCCGGCCGCCATCGCCGTCAGCAAGGTGCGCTCGGCCGCCTCGCGATGGCGCACATTTGTCCAGAGGCGCAGCCAGCGCCTGAGTGCGGCCGGCTCCGGCCGGCTTCCGAGCGGCGCGCGTTTGCGCCGAGGCGGCTCGCCGTTGCAGTCTGCCGCCACGCGGCGCGCGCCATGGAACAGCGCAAGATGGGCTCCGTCATCTGGCAGGAAGGGGAAGAGATTGGCCAGCGCCGTCAGTATCGTGAGACCGACGCCCCAGCCGTCGCGGTTCTCCGCTCCAAACAGTGCCACCTGCCGCACGATATCGGCCATCGGCACGCTGGCCGCGAGCTGACCATGCACGGCCTTGGCGATGACGAGATCGAGGTCATGTGCGAGGCCGTCCGCAAGCCGCTGGCGCCAGTGCGCCGCGGGATCGGGGTGACCGAACGTGGTCGCTACCCAGACGTCGCCATTGCGCACCTCGACCGCGCAGACGGGTATATCGTCCGCCCAGAGATCGAAGGTGCAGCCGCTTTCGAGATCGAAGCGGGCGTGATGCCAATGACACGTCAGGATGCCGTCCTCGATGCTGCCGCGCTCGAGCGGGAAGCCCATGTGCGGGCAACGATTGTCGAGGGCGAACACGCGCCCGCGATCATGGATGACGAGGATCGGACGATGGCCGCCTTGCACGACGAGCCGCCCCCGCGCCTTCAGATCCTCGAGGCTGCCAACGAACGCGAACTCCTTGTCCGGTGCATCCATTTACATGCCCCCGCATGCGTGCATTCAAGGACATGGTAGAAGCCTGCTATCTCGTGTCAACTCGTCTTGTCGGCGCCACGCGCCAACGTGACCGCGCCCTGGTTGCCATCACGGCGGGCTTCCCGCCGCCATCCTGGCCGGCACGGAGTCCGGCCTGCGATACTTGAGTGTAAGGATGCGGGCCGGAGGCAGGTTCCGCCACGTGACTTCGGACGACAACTGAACGAAGTCATCGCTGAGATGTCTTGGCGGCCCGTACAGCGCATAAGTGAACTGGACGATCAGGGTTCCGGTGGGAAGCACGGTGCGCCAGTGTTCTACGATCGAACGGGATTCGGCATAGGGCAACGAACGCAGCGGTACGCTCGACACGATGGCGTCGACTCGACCCTCCTGTGCCAAAAATAAGCCGAGGTTTCGCGCATCGCCCTGAATTATTCGAAGTTCCGGGAATCGCGCGGATAGATGGGCGACGAGCGCGGGAGAACGCTCGACGACGAGCAGGCGATCTGGCCGGACGCCGCGCTCGAGCAGTGCCTGGGTTACCGCGCCCGTGCCTGCGCCCAGTTCCACTACAGGGCCCGTACCGTTGAGCGGCACGGGCCGTGCCATGGCATCCGCGAGATGCCGTGAACTCGGGAAGAAGGCGCCCGCTGACCAAGGGTGTCGCAAGGCCTCCTTGAGGAAAAGTAGCAGAGGGCGCAGCCAATCTGAATGGACCAAGCTTCTCATCTAAGCACCGCCATAATCGACCGATTTGTTGAAGTCTCTATTACTGCTTTTCGATAAAGACCCTTAGCATCTGCAGTGCCCGCTCCGTTGGTCTCCAAAACGCGTTGTTGCGTCGCAAAAGCTGTAGGTGCCGATGACGCCGCCTTGATAGCTGCGGTTCCACGATCCGCCCGGTTTATTTCTCAGAACAGATGGCGGAGCGCTGGCGAAGCCGAATGACGGCCGTATGCGTGTCGCAGTGGACAACGAATTCTGAGGAAAACGGCTATGACTTCGAAGTCGTATTGCCGACGCTGAGAAAATTTGCCAAATATCTGTTGTTGACATGCGTTTTTTTGACCCCGCGAATCCGGCCCGGTTGCGGACGCTCGGCACATCTCTCTGGTTCATCAAAAATCGGTGCGCACTTCACCGAATCGGTCATTGCGGTTCCAAAGGCTCCGGTTGGCAGTCCTTTGCGGGTCGTGTGGTGACGCAGGTGTGACCACCTGGCCTGGCGTTGTGGAAACTGTTCGAGGGTTGTCTTCGTGTTAGCCTCGGATGACCAAATGGAGGCTCTCATGCACCGAGTGATCGAGTATCGCGGCTTCGAGATTCATGTCGACCTGACTCCGGCTGCTGATGACACGTTTGACGTGACTTTTCAGATAAAAGGCGGCGCCAACCTCGAAGTGCTTGGTGCGCGGGGAGGCCGCATACCGCTACGCAATGGCCCCTTCACTGAACGATGGGCCTACCTGGTAGCCGAAATCGCCGGACAGGCCGCAATCGACGTGTTGCTCGGCCCGGTCGACTGATTCCGTCTTTGTTTCGACCCGGCTAAGCCGGTGGTCTGCGATGTGAGTGAACGCGCGACACAGATATGCCTCGGGATTGATGCCGCTGAGCTCGCACGTCCCGATGAGGGAGTAGGACTGGCGCCCAGCACGCCGGGTTGTCTTGCCATCGGTTGCGAGTCGGCGCCGCTGGACGTTGCGAATGCGGCGATCGTTCCCGATGGCACCGCGGCCGCGCGCGCAACGCGAAGCGTTCTTCATCGGTGAGACGGTCGGATTCACTGACAAACTCGTCGAGGAACGCGTCGGCACCCCGATAGTGCTTGCATATCGCGGGTATAGGGCGCATTCTCAGGCCATACGATGTGCGCGCCCATGGATCTGCATCAGTGTTGCGGTCCGTCGATCGCCAGGCTGACGGCGCAGCGCATCACATCAATCCGCCACCCGTCATTCGCAGTTGCAAACTGCGCGCGCGTCCATACAACGTTGTCTGGCTTCGGTAGCCTGCTTGCCGAACGGTTCGGCGTTGATCCGGATTCGTCCAAGCCCTCAGTGACGGTTCTGACATCGCGGCCGTCAAGGGCGTGCCGATACGAATTCAGAATCGTTGCATCGATGTCCTTATGCTTTCCCCTCTTGGATTGGAACGAGCATGTCAGCGAAAACGAAAGTGAACTCATCCGCGCCCGTCAGGCAAAGCGAATTCCTTGTCAATCAGAAGTCACGTGCTTCGGCACTGGAGCGGGCAGACAGCGAGCGCGCTCAGAAGCGCCGCGACAGTGACGCGCGCCTCGATGTCAACGCAAGCAAGTGGCGCTATGTGTGTCCGGGTGCCTAGATGAAAAAGCGCACCGAGCTGCTCAGCTTTCCCAACCCGAGCCGCAGCTATGACTCGGCGAGACATTGCGTGTGCTTCTGGGGCTACGACAATTCGCGCGAGATTTCCTTTTCCGTGGACGACGTGACGCTGGCGAAACTGAACCCCGATATGGGTATGGGCGAGATCGCGCTCCTCGCGGCGTTCGACAGAAGTCGGGAGCGAATCCTGGGGCTGGCCAAGCACCTTTATACCGGCGGCCCACAGAACAGATATGTGATCCACGAGTGAGGTCGCGTGGCGATGTTGGGGCACTGCTGATCGCGCGGAACGGCCGCATCGCAGCTGAGCAACGCCTTGCGTGACTTGGCTGAGCATGCGCAACGGCCGCCAAGGAGTGGCCAGAACACGCTCGAAGGTCACCGCCCAATCCGAGCGGATTCCGCGCGCATGCCGGGATGTGGTCATTGAGTCGGTTGATGACGAGGGAAGGCAAAGCGGCGGCGCCTCCCATTGCCTTTCTTCCGTTTGCGATCCCGCCTCTTGCGATTCGACTTCGATTGGCCCGTTGTTCCGGCCATGAATTTCGCGCTTTGCCCTGAAAGTCGCGAATCATGGGACGCAAAGGCGGGGCAGGCCGAACCGCTCAACTCCTTTGGTTGACTGTCACTTCAGGCGACTCAAGGGCCGACCGGGAAGCCTGTAAGGACCATCTATGGCAACTTTTCATACGACAGACTCCGCGACTCGGAAGGCGTATCCCGCGCCCGAAGCGAATGTCCGGCGGACATTGAAAGGCAAGGCTGCCGCTTCGAAGCCCCTGAGCGATGCTCCCGATGCGTTGCACGACGAGGAGCGATATCGCGGGATGCAAGCCCTCGTTCAGTTGGGAGAGGAGCGGGGCTATCTGACGCACGCGGAAATCAACGATTACTTGCAAGACGATGTCGCACAGAGCGCGATGATGGAAGCGCTCGTGAGCAAGCTCGGTGAGATGGGAGTGGCCGTCCATGAGCGTGCGCCGGAAGACGAGACGCTGGATCTCAACAGCGCTGCGCCTGCCGCCGTGGTGCCCGATGAGCCGGATGAGGAAGCGGAAGTCGCGCCCGGCGCATCCGACGCCGACCACGGCGACACGGCCGACCCAATGCGTATGTACATGCGGGAATTGAGCGCAACCGGATTGTTGAGTCGTGCGGACGAGGTGGAAGCAGCAAAGCTTATCGAAGGCGGGCGTCAAGCGCTCATGCAGGTGATCGTGGCCTGCCCCGCGACAGTCGCGGCAATTCTTTCGAGTGCGCAGCAGATCGCGGAGGGCCAGCTCGATATCCAGGAACTGGTTCACGGGCTTCATGCAGACGATAGCGAGGTCCAACTGCCCACATCGAACGGACCGCGCTTCTACGAAACGAGTGACGACGCCAGCCGCGATCACGAAAGAGAGATCGACGCGGTGGATTTGGAGAAGATCAACGAAGCGCGTTTGAGCCGCCTCAAAAGCGATAGCCTCCGGATCTTTGCGCGGGTGAGCGATCTGTTCCAATACACACAGCGCCCCGATGTCCTTGCACCCGACAGCCCGGTACTCGCGACAGACGCGTGTGATGCGATCCTGCTCGAACTCGCGCAAATTCGGTTCACGGCGCGAACCATCGAGCGGCTCTGCGCCGATGTTCACCAGCAGATCAACCAGGTGCATGCGGCCGAGCGACGCATTTTTCACATCGCCATAGACCGGTGCGGCATGCGACGCGAACGATTCATCGACTTGTTCAAAGGCCACGAGACCGACCTCGGCTGGACCGAAAAGACGGCGATGGCATGGCCGGAGATCGGCGCCGCGCTCCAGCGGAGTGCGCCGGCAATTCAGGCCGAGCAGCGAAAGCTGATGGACGTCGAGCTCGACGCGCTCCTGTCACTGCAACAATTGAACAAGATCAGTCGACAGATGATGGCAGTCGAGTCGAACATACGGCAAGCCAAGCGGACGATGATCGAAGCAAACCTGCGGCTCGTCATTTCTATCGCAAAGAAATATGTGAACCGTGGCGTGCACTTGTCGGATCTCATTCAGGAAGGGAATATCGGCTTGATGAGGGCAGTCGACAAATTCGAATATCGACGCGGCTGGAAGTTCTCCACCTACGCCACGTGGTGGGTGCGGCAGGCCGTGACGCGAGCGCTTGCGGACCAGGCGCGCACGATTCGCGTTCCGGTCCATACGGTCGACCTGATCAACAGGCTCAATCGAATATCCCGCGAAATCGTGCAGCTCACTGGACAGGAAGCTCGTCCCGCTGCGCTGGCCAAGCGCATGGAGATGTCGGAAGAAAAAGTCAGATACCTTTTGAAGACGGCCAAGCTACAACTCTCGCTGGACATGCAGGCCGGCGATGATGTCGATGCGACGCTCGGCGATATGATCGAAGACGCGCACGCCATATCGCCCGCAGACGCGGCCGTTCAGACGATCATGCGTGCCGCGATTCACGATGCACTCGACACGCTGCCTTCCCGCGAGGCGAAGGTCTTGCGCATGCGCTTCGGGATCGATAGCGGGTCCGAGTGTACCCTCGAAGAAGCAGGAAAGCAGTTCGACGTGTCACGTGAGCGCATTCGGCAGATCGAAACCACGGCATTGCGAAAGATGATGCACCCGAGCCGTGCCGACAAGCTGAGGTCGTTCTTCGAATAGTAACGGGACGGCGTTCGGATATGCATGCATGACGGGACAATGCAAGAACAATCGTCAGAGCGCCAGCTGGCGTGGCACGTCGACCAACTTGTGGACCCGCCTCTCGAGATTTGGGGCCGAGCCTTTTAAATAGATCGCGACAATAATTAAAAATACGCCCAGAATGGGCCATAGAGTGGGCCGTTCCATGGCCGCCGAACAGGGGTACGAAATGGCAAAAGGTCAAATGCGTAGTAACCGCGAGGCAAAAAAGCCCAAACAACCTAAAAAGCTGTCATCTCCAGTAGCCGATCCGTTCAAGGTTCCCGCTCCGAAGAGTTCGGCGTCGACGAGCGTCACGAAAAAGAAATAGCCGATAAGCGCCATGCATTGCACGGTCTGACGCGTGGTCAGTCTTACTCCATGTGCGCCCATTTTCGACAGCGTGGTCATGCCCCTCCGGTAGAAGCTGCCGTCATGCGCGGCTTGTCATTCGGCGTGCGCGTCATTTGACTCGCAGCGTTCGTCGGGAGGAGCTTCCGAATCTCGGTCGTTTCAAGCGCGCATTTCTGCGGATTGTCCTTTTGGGAGCGAAATGGTGGCGCAGTCCCTCCGAGGCGTGACGCAATGAGCGCGCCGCAACGTCTTACCGTGCGGCATCAGAGCGTCTATCGTTACTCCGAGCCGGTGCGCTTCGGCGAGCATCGCATGATGTTCCGCCCACGGGCGAGTCATGATCTGCGGCTTCTCACCACGCAGTTGCTGATCACGCCCACGCCCGAGCGGCTGCACTGGTTACATGACGTCTTCGACAATTCGGTCGCGGTCGCGACATTTTCAGGCGAAGCATCCGAGTTGCTGTTCAGAAGCGAGGTGACACTCGAACATTACGAGGCGCCGCTGCCCGATTATTCGCTGGAAGGGTATGCGTCGACGTGGCCCTTCGCGTATACGAGCGAGGAAGCCTCCAATCTCGTGAATGCGCGAAGCCGCCAGTTCCTCACCGACGATGTGGACGAATGGGCGCGACGCTTTATCGGACCCGGCGGCTCGACCGACACGATGACCCTGCTGCGCAGCATGACGCTCGAGATCAAGAACAGCTTCATGTACGTGCGGCGAGTCGAGAAGGGCGTCAATCGTCCCGCCGAGACGCTACGGCTGCGCAGCGGCAGTTGCAGGGACTTCGCGGCGCTCATGATCGATGCAGTCCGCTCCCTGGGCCTCGCGGCCCGGTTCGTCAGCGGCTACATCTTCGTGCCGAACCAGGACACCACCCTGGGTGGCGGCGCGACGCACGCATGGCTGCAGATCTATCTTCCCGGTGCCGGCTGGGTCGATTTTGATCCGACCAACAGCATCATCGGCAACCGGCATCTGATTCGCGTGGCCGTAGCGTGGAATTCCGATCAGGCGCTGCCGCTCTGGGGCACATGGCACGGCGCGATGCATTCGTTCCTGAGTCTCGACGTCGACGTGAGCGTAACTGAAGACAGCTGAGCGTCGGGCGCGTCACGATTTTTTCAATGGGAGGATGATCAGATGAAACTTCGCGTGGGTTATGAACTGATCTACGAGTGCGCGCAGCCGACCCCGATGATGTTGATGTTGAATACGCACTTTTCCCGTGTGCAGGATGTACTGTCTGCTGATTTGCTGGTGGTCGATCCGCCTGTGCCCATCACGCAGTACCGCGACAGCTTCGGCAATCTGTGCAGCCGCATCGTCGCGCCACAGGGACTGATTTCGCTTTCCACGAGCGCGTTGCTCGAGATCTCCGATCAGCCCGAGACGCGCGAGCCGTTCGACGATCAGCATGCCGTGGAAACGCTACCGGACGAATGCCTGGTGTTTCTGCTTGGCAGCCGTTATTGCGAAACCGATCTGTTGTCCGACATCGCGTGGAAACTGTTCTCCGGGACGCGTCCGGGGTATGACCGGGTGCAGGCGATTTGCGATTACGTGCATCGCCATATCGCGTTCGGATATGAGTTTGCGCGACCAACCAAGACCGCGTTTCAGGCGTGGCAGGAACGCAAGGGCGTTTGCCGCGACTTCGCTCATCTGGGCGTAGCGCTATGCCGCGCGATGAATATTCCGGCGCGCTACTGCACCGGCTACATCAGCGATGTCGGCGTGCCGCCGCCATGGAGCGCGATGGATTTCGCGGCCTGGTTCGAAGCCTATGTGGGCGGTTCATGGCAGACCTTCGATCCGCGCAACAACGTGCCGCGTATCGGTCGCGTGCTGATGGCGCGGGGTCGCGATGCCGCCGACGTTGCCATCAGCAATACATTCGGCCCGACGAAGCTCATCAAGTTCGACGTCCACTGCGCGCCCGTGTGAATCGACGCCTGAAATCGTGGTGGCAGCGCTCCTGAACCGTTTGAAACCGCGCATGACTTTCGTTCTGGATTTGATGTAGCGATGATCCTGCTGGATCAGGTTGTGCGGATATTTCGAAGACCGGATCTTCGTGTCGCCAGGCAGCAGCCATCGGCCTTTATTTCGCAGACGGCGCGGTGCGAGGCGGCATAGCCATCGAGTCAATTCGTTCGCTCCCACAGCTCTAACCGATTCGCCGATCCCGTTTGCACCAGAGCCAACCCTCTCGTTCCGGCTTCCTCTCGCAGTTCGCGCGATCAGCTTTGCAACTACCCGTCTGGAATTCGGCCGGCCGCCGCAGTTTCAATTTCGGCAAAAACTGCGCCGAATGTCGCACTAGAATGGGTTTCACAGGACGGAGGTCGGCGTGCTTCATTCAGATATCTACAAATTTCAATACAGGCGCCAGCGAGGTCTGCAGCGCATCTACGACGTGACGATCAACGTCGTTCAATTGGAATCGGGTGTGTTCGCGTACGAATCATGGGTGCATTTCGCGCACGAATTCAAAGGCAACGGGCTGGTTTTCCCATTGGTCGCGAAGACCCCGGAGCAGGCCGCGGACGAAGCGCGAGCACGAATTGAAGATCACATCGAGAATCTCGTCGGACTGGATGAATAAGCCATTCGTGCGCCCTCTTCACCGAACGCGATGATCGCGGTCGCACCTGGAATCCCCTGAATCGATGGCAGTTGCGCGTGCACAGACCCTGGCGCAAGATATGCTCCATGGAGACCTCGAAGGAAGCGGTGGCGCTTGGCCACCGTACTCGCATGACGACACGTCATGCGTGCGACTACCGATCGGAACGGTAGCGCTTACCGCCATTCGGCGGTTTCGAACGGTTCTGACCGGGTAGTTGGAGCAGTCAACTAGCCGTTGGAGGCCGTTATGGAACTTCATCTTCATTCTCACCATTTCACACACCGCATGCCCGATTGGCGCGCGGCAGTCTTGGCCGGCGTCGTCGCAGGCGCCGTATTTCTGGTGCTGGGGGCGTTCTTGATGGCGATCGTGACGGGGCAGGATCCGATGGTCCAGCCTCGCATGATCGCGGCCATCATCCTGGGCCGTGGCGCGCTGCAATCTCCCGAGAGTTTTTCGCTCGGCATCGTGCTGGTGGCGTTTGTGGTGCATTTTGCGCTTGCGATTCTGTTCACTGTCATTTTGAGCCTGATCATCGCGTCGTTCAGCCTTGACTCGAGCCTCGCAATGGCATCCGTTGTCGGTATAGCATTCGGCCTTGCCGTGTATCTCATCAACTTCTATGGACTGACCAGTCTTTTTCCCTGGTTCGCGGAAGCCCGAAACTGGGCGGCTGCGCTCGCTCATATGGTGTTCGGCGTGGTGGCGGCAGATCTGTATATGAGATGGGAACGCAGGGACGTTCAATCGAGCGGGGCGGATTCCGGCAGCATGGGATAACCGCAGTGCCCTCGATCACTTGTCCTCGATTCGCGCGAAAGGACGTCGCATAGCGCGGTCGCAGCCACGAGAGCCTGAGCAATGGGGATTTCGTGGCTGCGGCGGCCCCAAGCACAGGCGTCGCTGGCTCAATGCAGTCGTGCGATGATCGACCCCCGGCGCATTCGGGATCGACCGCCGCAGGCTGGTTACGGTACCGTCACATGAGAACCCTCCATGAGTCGTCTCGTCGTCGTTTCGAATCGCACCGGTGATCCTCGCAACCCCGCCGCCGGCGGGCTCGCTGTCGCAGTGGGCGAGAGCTTGCGCCAGACGGGCGGGCTCTGGTTTGGCTGGAGCGGCAAGATTCAAGATGAACACGGTGATGAGAAGGCTCACTACGACGATGTTCACGCGCAAACTGTCGGCGACGTGCAACTCGTGACGCTCGACCTGAGCCGTCGCGATTACGAGACGTACTATCTCGGCTACGCCAACAGCGTCCTGTGGCCTGTCTTTCACTATCGTCTGGATCTGGCGGACTTCGATATACGGTTCGTGGCGGGCTATCGGCGGGTGAACGAGTTATTCGCGCGCAAGTTGCTGCCGCTGTTGCGAAGTGACGACCTGATCTGGGTGCACGACTATCACCTGATTCCCTTGGCAGCGGCATTGCGCGCCCTGGGCTGTGGAAATCGCATCGGGTTCTTCTTGCATATCCCGATGCCTCCGCCCTTGATCATGGCGGCGATTCCGGAACACGAGTGGCTGATGAAGTCACTGTTCGCCTATGACCTCGTCGGGCTCCAAAGCGAATCGGACGTGACCCATTTCTGCCATTACGTGGAGTCCGAAGCACACGCGGAAAGATTGAGCCGCGAGCGCCTGCGCGCATTCAACCGGACCTTGCGTGTCGGCGCTTATCCGATCGGAATCGACATCGACGAGTTCGTCCGCCTCGCCGAGGCGAAAGACGGGCGCGACATGTTCTTGCGGATGCGCGAGGAATATTCGCGGCGCCGCCTGCTGCTGGGCGTCGATCGGCTCGACTATTCGAAGGGATTGCCGCAGCGAGTCGAGGCATTCCGCGAACTGCTCGCCCGCTATCCGGAGAACCGAAACCGCGCGACCCTGATTCAGATCGCGTCGCCGAGCCGCGAAAAGGTCGGGGCCTACGACGATTTGCGGCGTCAGATGGATAGCCTGTGCGGCGCGATCAACGGGGATTACGGCGAACTGGACTGGATGCCCGTGCGCTACATTCATCGCAATGTTGCCCGCAAGCGCCTGCCGGGCCTCTACCGCGCGAGCCGCGTGGCGCTGGTCACACCGTTGCGCGATGGCATGAACCTCGTGGCGAAGGAGTTTATCGCGGCGCAGGACCCGGCTGACCCCGGCATGCTGGTGTTGTCGCGCTTTGCCGGCGCAGCGGAGCAACTGAAGGAGGCGCTGCTGGTCAACCCGTATGACATAGAGGGCACGGCCCAGGCTATCGAACGGGCTCTGACGATGTCCGCCGACGAGCGAATTCAGCGGCACGACGCACTGTTGAGCCGGATTCGCAAACACGATGTTCATTGGTGGTGTTCGACCTTTCTCCAGGCATTGAAACATGTGGAACAGGACGTTGCCTGTGGTCCTACCCCGCATCACGAAGGGTTGTGAGGTATTGGCGACCTGCTCGGGCCGTACCCGTCGCAACGCCAGCAATGCTTGATGGTGAGGACTTCAGTCAGCACTTCGCCGAACGTATCAATGATGCCGTCCGGAGCGGACGCAGTGCTGCCGCGACGCACGGCATCGGTTTGCCTGAAGCTCGCGGCTGAACATCTGCAGGGTCAAGAAACGCGCGGGAGTGCCGATAACGCATGGGCGGGTCGAGTCTCCATCGCTTTCAGTTGTCGGACGATGTGACGGGCGCAGGCGGAACCGTGCCGTGCGGTGTGGCGCGGCAGAGCCGCCGGTCGCCGCTCACGTAAGCCGAACCGCAAACCCCACGTACTCCCCGTGGTGGGCGACGACATTCGTTCCGGGTCCGCCCGGCGCACGCTCGGTCTTACCATGCGGAGGGAATCGACGGTATCGTGCAAACCGACACGCAAAAGAGCCACGCACTTGCGTCCCTGGCCAGGCATCTGCGCAAAGGCGGCCTGGCGCCGCAGGTGATCATCCTGAGCGGGATGCTCGTCGCCCTGGTCATGGTCTCCTTATGCGCGACCGTGCTTTACCAGGGGCGCCTCGACGCGTTGGAGCGTGCCCGCGAGACCTCCCGCAACCTGGCTCTGCTCGCGGAGCGGGACATCGAACGGAATTTCGAGCTCTACGCGCTATCGCTGCAGGCCGTCGTCGAGGGCATGCGCGACGCCGATGTCCTCGCGCTACCGCTGCGTCTGCGCCGGCAGGTTCTGTTCGATCGGGCGGCAAGCGCCCAATACCTCGGCTCGATGCTGGTGCTGGACGCGTCGGGTAACATCGTCATCGACTCGGGCAGCGAGATGCCTCGCGCGGGCAATTTCTCGGACCGCGCCTATTTCACTGTCCACCGGGATAACCCGGATGTCGGCCTCTATATCAGCGATCCTTATCTGTCGCGGCTGCGCAATGGCTCTCCCAGCATTGCGCTGAGCCGGCGTCTTTCGCATCAGGACGGCTCGTTTGCGGGCATCGTCATGGTTGCCGTCAATCTCGAGTATTTCCACAAGCTGTTCGCCGGACTGTCACTCGGTCCGCATGGCGCCGTGTCCCTGATCAAGAAGAACGGCATCATGCTCATGCGCCAGCCGTATGATCCGCGCACCATCGGACGCGATATCCGCAAGGCGAGCACGTTCCGGCGCTTCCGGTCGACATCGGAAGGCAGTTTTTCCGACACCGCGTCGATCGACGGCGTGCGCCGCCTGTATTTCTTCAGGAATTTTCCGGAACTGCCGCTGATCATCATGGTGGCCGAGGCCGAGGATGACATCTACGCGGCCTGGCGCCGACGCGCACTGACGATCGGCTCGCTGATGTTCGTATTCGGCCTGGGATTTGTCGGGCTTTCGTTTCTCCTGGGCGCTCAGTTCCGCCGCCGGATGCGCGCGGAATCGGAACTGGAACTGCTCGCGAGAACGGACGGACTGACCGGCCTGAACAACCGTCGCACTCTGGGCGAGATTCTGGACCAGGAGTGGCGCCGGGCCCGCCGCACGAGCAGCGTGTTCTCGCTGCTGTTCGTCGACATCGATCGGTTCAAGGCCTACAACGACACATACGGACACCAGGCGGGCGACGACGCGCTGGCCGCCGTGGCCCGGTGTATCGGGGACTGCATCCGACGCCCCGCCGACAGCGCGGCGCGCTATGGGGGAGAGGAGTTCGTCGTGGTGCTGCCCGACACTCCGCCCGCGGGAGCCGCGCGGATCGCCGAGAAAATTCGCACGGCGATCAGCGAACTGGCCATCGAGCATGCGGCCAGCGAATATGGACGCGTCACCGCCAGCATCGGCGCGGCCAGCTGGGCGCCGGGACGGGATGGCGGCGATGTGACCACGGTAATCAAGGCCGCCGATGAAGCGCTGTACAACGCCAAGGCCACGGGGCGCAATAAAGTTTCGCCGTTCGTGCCGGCATGAATGCCGCTCAGCGACCTCCAGGCGGTCGAATGGCTCGGCGTTCTGATGAACATGACGCACCGGGACACAGAAGTTCAAGGCAGTGGCGTGCTGCCTATCCGCCGGCCCAGTTCGTCCGCGCGCCGGCAAACCGCCTGCATCAACACCATCGCACTCCTCGACGGCGGCGAGAATTTCGAATAGACGAATGTCGACACCATCTCCAGGTCCTCGACAAGCGGCCGCACGATGCAGTCGACCCCACCGGTCGCGAACTCGTCGACGATTGCGAGCCCGAGTCCGCCGCGCACGAGTGCGAGCGCCTGATCGGCGCGCGTCACGTCGACCACCGACGTCAATTCGACATCGGCCTGCTGGCACGCTCGAGCGATCATGGTGCCGAAAGGGATGTCGCGCCTGAACAGGATCATCGGTTCGCTCTTCAGGTCCGAGAGTGCAATCCGTTCGCGGGCCGCGAACGGATGGTCGGGCGGCAGCGCGCATACCATCCTTCCGCGCATGAACGGCACGACTTCGAGATGCTCATGCTCGATCGGCAGCGACGTCACCGCGACGTCGACCGTCTTGCTCAGCACTTCGAGCGGCATGTCGGCCATGAGCGTGGTATGCCAGTCGACTCTGAGCCCCGGTAACCGGCGTTTCAGCTCGACGATGGCCGGCGCGACGATGGCGGGCGCGAGCGAAGGGCTGCACGCGATGCGCAGCAGGCTCGCCGGGCCGAGCGCGAGCGCCCGCGCGAACTCGTCGACGCGCAGCGCCGACTGATAGACCTGCTCCACCTCGCGAAAGAGCGCCTGCGCCTCGGCGGTCGGGATCAACCGGCCCTTTGCGCGCTCGAAGAGGCGCAACCCCAGCGTCGTCTCGGTGTGCGCAACGAGCTTGCTGACGGCCGGTTGCGATACGTACAGCATCTTCGAGGCCGCATTGATCGAGCCGGTCAGCATCACCGCGCGAAATACCTCCATTTGCCGCAGCTTGAAACGCATCGTTTCTCCGTCTTCCCGTGCAGAGCGATTAACCAAAAGTTATAGGGTAGCTGAATCTGGGCATACGACAGCGGACCGACGACTCTCTAGTATTTCGACGGCGTAGCGAGCGTCTGCCAGAGACGCGTTCCGGCGACACGCCAGACCTCGAAAACAACTGATGGAGACACGATGAACCAGACCCACCCGCCACGCGCAATCGCCGCGCAAGGGGCAGCGGCGGCATCCGCGACGCGCACCCGGGCGCGATTCGGCATCCTTGCGCTGCTCGCGATCGGCACGATGATCAACTACCTCGATCGCAGCGTCGCCGGGATCGCGGCGCCTGGCATGAGCCACGAGCTGGGTCTGACGCCGGCGCTGATGGGCGTGATCTTCTCCGCGTTCTCGTGGACCTACACCGCATCGCAGATTCCGGGCGGCGTGATGCTCGACCGCATCGGCACCCGCTGGACCTATTTCTTCGCGCTGACGTTGTGGTCGCTGTTCACCGGGCTGCAGGGGCTCGCGACGGGCTTTGTCTCGCTGCTGATCATGCGGCTCCTGATCGGCATCGCGGAGGCGCCGTGCTTTCCGACCAACAGCCGCGTCGTTGCGATCTGGTTTCCGCAAAGCGAGCGCGCCCGCGCGACGGGCGTCTACACGTTCGCGGAGTATGTCGGCCTCGCGTTCCTGAGCCCGCTGCTTTTCTGGATCGATCATCGCTATGGATGGCGCGCACTGTTCGGCATCGTCGGCGCGTTCGGCATCGCGTTCGGCGCGATCTGGCTCATGCGCTTTCGCGAGCCACACGAGTCGAAGCATGCGAACCGTGCCGAGCTCGACTACATCGCAAGCGGAGGCGGGGTCGTCGACGGCAGCCAGCAGGCCACGCGCTTTCGCTGGTCCGATATCGCCGCGCTGCTGCGCCGCCGCAGCATGCTCGGCATCTGCATCGGCCAGTTTGCGTGCAATTCGACGAACGTGTTCTTTCTGACCTGGTTTCCGACCTATCTGGTCACCGAACGCCACATGCCGTGGCTCAAGGTCGGCATGGTCGCGGTGCTGCCGTTCATCGCGGCGTCCGTCGGCACGCTCACGGGCGGCTGGATTTCCGATGCGATGCTGCGTCGCGGCATCTCGCTGAACTGGTCGCGCAAGCTGCCGGTGATCGCGGGCCTCGTCGCCGCGTCGAGCATCGTGCTGGCGAACTACGTCGATTCGATCAGCGTGGTGATCGCGATCCTGTGCGTCGCGTACTTCGCGCAAGGGATGTCGGCGCTCGCATGGATGATCGTCTCCGATATCGCGCCAAAGGGGCTGCTGGGCCTGAGCGGCGGCATCTTCAACCTGTTTGCGAATGCGGCCGGCATCGTCACGCCGCTCGTCGTCGGCCTGATCGTCAATGCGACGGGCTCGTTCGTCTACGCGCTCGGCTTCATTTCCGCCGTGACGCTCGTCGGTGCGCTCTCGTATGTGTTCGTCGTCGGCGACATCAGGCGGATCGTGCTTGCGAACTCCGCTGCCTCCTCTACCTGAACGACCATAGGAAATCATTGCAATGAATCATTCTCTCGACGGCCAGGTCGCCATCGTTACAGGCGCCGCACGCGGGATCGGCCTCGGCATCGCTCGCAAGTTGAAGGCCGACGGCGCGCGCGTCGCGATCTGGGACCTCGATGTCGCCGGCTGCGATGCGCAGCGCCTCGGCTTCGAAGCCGATCACCTCCAGCCCGTCGATGTCGCGTCGTACGAGTCGGTCGAGCGTGCGTTCGGTGCGACCGTCGAGGCGCTCGGCCGCGTCGACATCCTCGTCAACAACGCGGGAATCAACGGCCCCGTCGTGCCGAGCTGGGAGTATCCCGTCGATGCGTGGCAGCGCGTGCTGGCCGTCGACCTGAACAGCGTGTTCTACTGCTGCCGCGTCGCCATTCCGCATATGCGCGCGCGCGGGGGCGGGCGCATCGTCAACGTCGCATCGATCGCGGGGAAGGAGGGCGTGCAGTACATCTCCGCGTACTCCGCCGCGAAGGCGGGCGTGATCGCGTTCACGAAGTCCGCCGCGAAGGAGCTTGCGCGCGACAACGTGCTGATCAACTGCGTCGCGCCGGCGATGGTCGAGACCGAGTTGTTCCGCGAGATGTCGGACCAGCATATCGAGGCGAGCAAGGCGAAGATTCCGATGGGCCGCTTCCTGCAGGTCGACGAAGTCGGCTCGATGGTCAGCTGGATCGCCAGTCCCGCGTGCAGCTTCACGACGGGCTTCACGTTCGATCTGACGGGCGGGAGGGCCACCTATTGAAGTCCGCTCCGATCGCCGCGCGGCCGCTTGCGGTCGCGCATCTGACCGCCCTGGACATCGCGCCCGTGCCGTGGGTCCGGCTCGCCGCGCGCGCCGGCTTCGATGCGGTCGGCCTGCGCGTGCATCCGGCGGTGCCGGGCGCTGTCGCCTACCCGACTGCGCCCGGCACCGCGGCTCACCGTGAACTGCAGGACGCGCTTGCGGGCGAGGGAATCGCTGTCCACGACGTCGAGTTCATTCCCGTCGTGCCGGAGCTCGATCCCGCTTCGTTTGCGCGGCTCTTCGAATCGGCGGCCTCGCTGGGCGCGCACTGCGTGAACGTGTCGGGCGACGATCCGGAGCAGGGCCGGCTCGCCGACAATCTCGCCGCGCTCGCGGAGCTTGCCCGGCCGTTCGGCCTGCGCATCGATCTGGAATTCATGCGCTGGCGGCACGTCGGTTCCCTGGCGCATGCCCGCGAGATGGTCGCGCGGGTCGCGCATCCGAACCTCGCCGTGCTCATCGACGCGTTGCATCTGTCGCGTTCGGGCGGCACGCCGGACGAGGTCGGCGGGATGCCGCCCGGATGGATCGGCTCCGCGCAACTCTGCGACGCGCGATCCGAGCATCCTGGCAGCGACGACGAAGCGATCCGCGAAGCACGTACCGATCGGCTGCCTCCCGGCGCTGGCGCGCTGCCGCTCGATGCGCTGCTGCGCGCGTTGCCCGCGGACGTGGCGCTGAGCGTCGAGATGCCGTTTCCGTCGGTGCCCGTCGACGCACGGCTCGATCTTGCATACAGCTCGGCGCGACGCGTCGTCGACAGGCTCGGCGCGGTGACGGCTGCGTCGGTCTGAACGGGAAGACGAGATGAACGTATTCGAAGAAGAGAAGATCGACTGCCACTGTCACGTATTCGATCCTGCGCGCTTTCCGTACCGGGAAGGCACGGGGTATCGGCCGGAGCAGCAGGAGATCGGCACGGCTGCGCAGTTCGTTCGGGTGATGGACGCGTACGGCGTGCGGCATGCGCTGCTCGTTGGTCCGACGAGCGGCTACCGGACCGACAACCGGTGTCTGCTCGACGCGCTGGAGACTGACGAAGGACGCTTTCGCGGCATTGCGGTGGTCGATAACGACATACCTCGAAGCGAACTTGCGGCGCTGCGTCGCGCGGGTGTCGCCGGCGTCGCGTTCAACCCGGCGATGGAAGGCGTCGATCTCGTGCTCGGCGCGGGCGCGCTTTTCGCGGCGCTCGCCGATCTCGGGATGGTCGCGCAGATCCAGGTCGCCGGGGATCAACTGCTTGCGCTCGAACCCTGGCTGGCGCGGCAGGCGGCGCCGATTGTGATCGACCACTGCGGGCGGCCCGACATCGGCGCGGGGATCGCTCAGCCGGGCTTCCAGGCATTGCTGCGGCTCGCGGACAGCGGCCGCGCGAGCGTCAAGCTGTCGGGCTGGCAGAAGTACTCGGCTGGCGCACACCCGTACGAGGACGCCTGGCCGTATGCCCATGCGCTGCTGCGCGCGTTCGGGCCGCAGCACTGCGTGTGGGGTTCGGATTGGCCGTTCCTGCGCTCGCCGGAGCGGCTCGATTACGGGCCGCTGCTGACGCTGTTCGAGAAGATCGTTCCCGATGCGCGAACCCGGCGACAGATTCAATGGGAGACGCCGCGCAGGCTTTTCGGTTTCGACGCACGCGGCACCGCAGAAGGCGCAGGAAGCCAGAGTGTCTGACTCTGCGAGGAAGGCGGGAACGGCCCGTGACCGTTTGAAGGCGGTATAGTATTCAACGATGCTCACGGAATCCGTCACCCGCGACGCTAGGATGTTTTTGCATCCGTGCGAGTGCGGTGACCGCGTTGAAGCGGCAGAAGCAACTTCGAGACGACGGGGTATGGCGTCGGCGGCGACAGAGGCAGCGATCATGTCAAGCGAGTGGAAGCGCCGCGCCAGATTGTTCATCCAGCGTTTCTGGCAGCCGACCAGCGCGTGCATGACCTGCATGCCGGGAAGCTGGAGCAACGTCGCGAGTGTGGCCCACTGGACGATAGCGTTCAAGACAGGTCTCATAACGGGACTTCTGGCCGTACTTCTGACCTTTACCCCGGCGGCGAAGCTCTACGCGAATCGATATGGCAATGCGACGCTCGTCGGCTTGCTGACCGCGGTGGGCGACGCCTATTCGCATGCGAGCCACTATCGGATTCCCTATATCGAACACATTGTCACGGGGGCTGTTTCAGGCCTTCTGGCGCTGGCTGCCTCATATCTTCTGGAGGACCGCGCACGTCGAATCCGGATGGCTTGGGCCCGGCTCCTTGGAAAGCCCGAACATTGACCCTCATGGCGAGAAAAACCGCTGAGACGCACATCCTGCATACGTCAGCTTGACCACCCGGGGTCGTCTCGACAAGGTCGGCACACTGTTTCATCTGCGGATATTCGTTTCGGGTGCGCGGGCCGCACAGTACGGCCGCAGGTACTTCAACCGGGAGTCATGCCTGTCAGGCATGACTGAGTGCCTACAAAGTCTTTCTCGCCCACTCTCGCCTGTCCTACAGTGCAATCCACCGATGGGCCACAACGCCATGCGTAGCGGCCCATACCCTTTACACACATTCTGGTGGACTCAACTCATGGACACTCCCGTCGTTCTCATCACAGGCGCACTCACCGGCATCGGTCGTGCAACCGCGCTCGCCTTCGCAGACAGCGGCGCGCGCATCATCGTCTCGGGCCGGCGTGAAGCCGAGGGCAAGGCGCTTGAAGCCGAGCTTCGCGAGCGCGGCGCGCAAGCTCATTTCGTCGCGGCCGATGTCCGCCACGAAGACAGCGTGCGCAATCTCGTCGATACGGCCGTCGCGCACTTCGGCCGCATCGATGCCGCGGTGAACAATGCGGGCACGGAAGGCCAGCCCGGCGCGATCGTCGATCAGAGCGCCGAAAGCTACGCCGCGACCTTCGACACCAACGTGCTGGGCACACTGCTCAGCATGAAGCACGAACTGCGCGTCATGCAGGCGCAACATGGCGGCAGCATCGTCAACGTGTCATCGACTTACGGTCATGAAGGCGCGGCGTTCGCATCGATCTACGCCGGCAGCAAGCATGCAGTCGAAGGCATGACGAAGTCGGCGGCACTCGAAGTCGCGTCGCTCGGCGTGCGGGTGAATGCAGTGGCGCCCGGGCCGACCGATACCGGCATGCTCGACCGCTTCACGGGCACCGCCGAGCGCAAGACGGCGCTCGTATCGAAGGTGCCGCTGGGCCGTATCGGGACGCCCGCCGACATCGCGCGCGCGATCGTCTTTCTCGCGTCGGACGGGGCATCGTTCATCACGGGGCAAATCGTCACCGTCGATGGTGGCAAGACGGCTGGCTGAATCGAGCGTTATGCGCGAATGCTGCCCTCCGGGATTGCGGACGAGGCGCTGCATGTCGATGGCGGCGCTTACGTTGGCTCCTGGAGAAGCCCTGAAGTCCGTTGGAGCATCGCGACGCGGTACGAGCCGCCGCGGCCGCGATGCGCCGGAGTGTTGTATTCTTTTTGTCGCACGATGTCGTGAAGCCTCAAGTCGACCGTGACAACCTTTCCGACTCCCTGGTCTTCATGGGCAATCATGGAACTGCGACATCTGCGCTATTTCATTGCAGTGGGAGAGGGGCAGTCTGACCGAGGCAGCCGAGCAGCGGTTGCACACGTCCCAGCCTTCGCTGAGCAGGCAAATTCGAGACCTTGAAGATCAGGTCGGCGCCAGTCTGTTCGTGCGGACTGCGCGCGGCGTCGAACTGACCGCGGCCGGCAAGGCATTCATCGAGCATGCGCGCATCGCCCTGAATCAGGTCGATGCGGCCGTCGAGGCCGCGCGAAGGGCCGCGCAGCCCGCCAAACAGCGCTTTGCGCTGGGCTTTCTTACGGGCCAGGAAATGAACTGGCTTCCTGATGCCATGCATGTCCTGCGCGATGAGCTGCTCAACGTGGACGTTACCGTCTCCAGCGACTATTCGACAGAACTCGCCGAGGGCGTGGCGCGAGGACGACTGGACGTCGCCTTCATGCGAGCCGAGCCCGATTACGATCTCGCCTATGACATCGTGGACAAGGAACCGCTCGTGGTTCTGATGCCGAACGACCATGCCTTGGCCGCCTGCGACAAGGTCCTCGTGCAAGACCTCGTCGGCGAGCCTTTCATTGCGATGGCGGGCAAGGCGAGGGTCCTGCGCACGGTCATCGATCAATATCTGGAACGCTCGGGTGTCCAGCTCGTGCCTGCGCAGACCGTCGACAATCCCGCGATGGTGATGTCGCTGGTGGCATCGACGCGCGGTGTCGTGATCATTCCTTCTTACGTCGAAAACCTGATGCCGTGGTCAGTGACGAGCCGACCGCTGGCCGGCGATACGCCAACCATCGATCTCGCCGTGGGCTATAGACCGAAGAACAAATCGTCGACTTTGCACCTGTTCCTTTCCCGCCTGGATGAACTCGTTTCGCACCACGCAGCGCGCCTGCCGCACTAGGTTTGCTGCGGCAACAGCGCCGAAAGCAGGCGCCGCAACTCCAGACATTCCCGCGCCGTCAGCCGGGCGGTGAGTATGCGCTCGACTTCCTCCACTCGCGGGCGCAAGATCGCCAGCTGTTTCTTGCCGGCCGCGGTGAGGAACAGCACATAACTGCGCTTGTCGACGGGATCGTCGGACCGCTCGATCAGACCATTGCGAACCATGCGCGCGACCAGATCGGCGATCGTCGAACGGTCCACGTCGAGCTCGTCGCCGAGTCGTCGCTGATTGACGCCGGGCGTTTTCTGCAGGATCTCGAGCGCTGCATACTGGACGCTCGTGATCTCGGCGGAGACTTCGGTGAGCCATACCGCTACATGGCGCTGTTGGGCACGGCGCACGAGGCTGCCCGTGAACGTCGAGCGCACATCGGGCTCGTCTTTTTTAATCGGCAATTTCGCAGTGTCGGAGTGGGTTAGTGCATGCGGAATATCGGCCGGAAGAACGCGGCCAGTTCCTCGTACGCATCCAGTGGAAGGACCTGGGCGACATACTGATCCGGACGGACCACCACGAGGGCGCCCCGTTCGCGGTCGATGCCGCGCTCGTCGAAGATATCAGTCGCTGCGTCGTTCGTAAACGCCTTCTCGTAGTCGATGAGACCGTAGCGTCCCTTGCGCGGCAGCAGGAGCGGGGGGAGGTCCTCGACACGTACTTCGCGATGAGGCTGCTGCAGCACCGCGCGGAAATCGAGAACGCTGTCGACATCGGCATCCTCTGGCGTGACGAGCCGCAAGACGGAATCGGGCGATGTGGCGAGATGTTCGCACAGTGCCTGAAGCGCACTGCGCTTCGCGTCCGAGAAAGCGTAGAGGCGCCAGCGGCCGTCCGCGCGTGCCGCGTGTCCGAGATGGATGGGCTTCGCATCCGCGACGCGAACGACAGGCGATGAGTGAAAGCGCGTCCCGATCAGAAAACCCCTGGCGAGCGGCTGATGCGTCGTATCGCCGGTCAGCACGCCCGGACGGTAATGCGTCGCGAGGCCGGCCGTATATCGACCCGCGCGCACGAAATACGCCTGAAGTTCCGCGGGATCGACGCCGCCTGCTTCCGGTCGATTCGGATCCTTCGGGGGAGCGGCCATCATCGCCGACCACTCCTTGTCGAAATCGATCAGCTCCTGCGCAATCGGCTGGCGCTCATCCGAATACGTGCGTAACAAGCTCGCGTCGCTGCGTCCCTGCAGAACCGCGCCGAGTTTCCAGCCGAGATTGAACCCGTCCTGCATCGATACGTTCATACCCTGGCCGGCTTTCGCGCTATGCGTATGGCAGGCATCGCCGGCGATGAACACGCGAGGATCGCGAGACGTGCCGTCGGCCGCGAGAGCGTCGTCGAAGCGGTCGGTCAGGCGCTGTCCCACTTCGTAGACGGAGAACCACGCGACTTCCTTCACATCGAGCGAATAGGGATGCAGGATGTGCCGGGCCGTCCCGACGATGTGATCGACCGAGGTCTGCCTGATGCTGTCACGGTTGTCCGGCGTGACCTCGCCGAGATCGACGTAGAAACGGACCAGGTAGCCGCCTTCACGCGGAATGATGAGCAGATTGCCCTTGCTCGCGGACTGAATCGCCGCTTTCAGCCGAATGTCCGGAAAGTCGGTGACCGCGAGCGCGTCCATCACGCCCCACGCATGGTTGGCCGCGTCGCCGCGCAGCGCTTGTCCGATGGCCGTACGCACGCGGCTGCGGGCGCCGTCACAACCCACGACATAGCGCGCACGCACGGTGACTTGCTCACCGAGGCGCGCTGCATCGGTGCGGCGCAACGTGACGCGCACCGGATATTCGCCGATATCGTCGCGTTGTATATCGACGGCTTCCAGATCGTAGTTCGGTTCGAGCCTTTCGGCCGAGCGACGCATCACATCGAGCAGGTAGTCCTGTACGCGCGCCTGATTGACGATGACGTGCGGAAACTCCGACATGCCCGTTTCGGTATCCTGAACGCGGCCGGTACGCTTGATTACATCGCGATCATTCGCATCGGGTCTCCAGAAGACCGTCTCATTGACCCAGTAGGCTTCGCGCAACAGGCGATCGCTGAGCCCGAATGCATTGAACATCTCGACGGTGCGGCACGCGACACCGTCCGCCTGTCCCATCTGCAACGGTCCGCTGCGACGTTCGACGATGCGCGTTCTGATCGTCGGGAATTGCGACAGTTGCGCCGCAAGCACGAGTCCCGCGGGACCGCTTCCGACGATGAGCACATCGACCGTATCCGGCATCTCGACCTGAGGCGCGCCGTCGGCCGCCGGCTCGATCATCGGGTCGCCCACACGAAAACCGTTCAGATGAAATTGCATGGTGTCTTTCTCCATTCTGTGCGCGTCAAGGTGATGGTGAATATACTCCGTACACCAACTATTTGAAAACGCTTTAATGATGGATGTTTACCCTTATCTCCAGATGCGCTTTGGCGCGCTCGACGCGTGGGTCGCCAATCGTAGTAGGGAATATTTCCAGCACCCGGCGCCGACGTTCGTCGTCGGAGAACGCGATGTCCGGCAGGAATGGGATGTTCGGGGAAACATGCGTGCCGTCTGCCGACGGCACATGCCCGAGAGTTGCGAACGGTCCGGCAATTGACCCGGGCGCGTCGCGCACAGATCAACGACCTGCCAGATGCCGTTGCGTGTCGGTACGGTAGCTATCGCACGTTCGAAGGTCGAGGGCCTGTTGCGACGTGCGGTTTTCGCGCGGATCGCGTCGTGAGTCCGCGCGCTCGGAGAATTCGATTACTTGCCGATGCCGAGCAGTTCGACTTCGAACGTGAGGTCGCTGTTCGGCGGAATGGTGCCGACGCCGCGATCGCCATAAGCGGTCGCGGCCGGGCACGTCAGCTTCGCCTTGCCGCCGACCTTGATCTTCTGCACGCCTTGCGTCCAGCACGGAATTACTCTGCCGAGCGGGAAGGTCGCGGGGCCGCCGTGCTTGTCCGAACTGTCGAATTCGGTGCCGTTCGCGAGCGTGCCGCGATAGTTGACGCGCACCACGTCGTCGGCAGTCGGTTGCGGACCGGTTCCTTGCTTGATGTGCTCGACTACGACGCCCGACGGCAACTTCTCGATGGTGTTGGCCGCGAACGCGGTCGATGCAATGGTGGAAGCGGCGAGCAAAGCGATGACTGACTTCATGAGATGTCCTCGTTGGATGGCGCACCAATTATATCGAGAACCTTTCCCGGGCCCGGGTCAAGGCGCGCGCACGCTGGTGACCGGCCACGGCTCGACGCGCATCGTGTGCCTCAATCGGACCGCGCTTGCTGGCGTTCCGCGTGATGCCAGCGATCGACCTGACGCATGGCGGCTCGTGGATTCGACGCCGCAACGACGCGTCTTCTTGACGAGAGCAACGGTCTTTCCGAAACTCTGCATAGAGGAACGGCAAATCCACGTGAAGTCTTCCCGTACAAGTCGAATCAGTCTGATCGATGCGGTTTTCACTCGCAGACCAGGAAAAGTGAGCCGCCGCAGTCCTGAACCTTCAAGAGCCGATATCAAGCGACCGCCCGTTCCTCCTGTAGCTTGCTTGTTTGCATGTGCCACCCTTGAATCGCCCAATGGCAAGGAGCATCCGATGAACAACGGACAGACGGGCAGCGAAGCTGCGGCAACAACGGGAAACGCGCGAGCGGTCGACATGAAGCTCGAGGTAGTCGTCGTTCCCGTGACGGACGTCGATCGCGCGAAGCAGTTCTATGCGAGATTAGGCTGGAGGCTCGACGTCGATATCGCGAAAGATGATCAGTTTCGGGTCGTGCACTTCACGCCTCCAGGCTCACAGTGCTCGCTCCTGTTCGGCAAGGGCGTCACGACGCAGGCGCCCGGCTCGGTGAAAGGACTCCATCTCATTGTGTCCGACATAGACGCGGCGCGTGTGGACCTCGTCGATCGTGGCGTCGACGTGAGCGAGATCTTCCATGACATCGGCGGCGTGTTTCACCACGCGGGTGAAGAAGGACGCGTGAGCGGGCCGCATCCGGCCCGGACCAGCTACGGTTCTTTCGCTTCGTTCAGCGATCCCGACGGAAACGAATGGGTTTTTCAGGAAGTGACCGCACGCCTCCCCGGACGAGTCGATACGCGTGACACGACTTTCGCTTCGCCGATGGAGCTCGCGAGCGCGCTTCGCCGTGCGGCGGCCGCACATGGCGAGCACGAGAAACTGACCGGTCGGCATGATGAAAACTGGCCGGACCGGTATGCGGAGTTCATCGTCCGAGAGCAGGCCGGCGCGCAATTGCCGACATGATTGATCGGGGGCACATCGATGAGCGATGCGGATGCGCTTTCCCCGCAAGCCATGCCGGTCTGGCGTAGCATAAAGCGCGATCACGTGCTCGAAGGGCTTGATCTGGATCATGTCCGCGAAGCGTCGCAAGGCAAACAATAGGTGCGCGCCCCACGCAGAATCGGCGGCGCAATAACGCTTGTTCAAAAAGTGCTGTTTTTCCTGAAGGAGATGAACGTGCGAGCTGCCGACATCATGACAACGTCAGTCATTTCCGCCAGTCCCGACATGTCCGTGCGCCAGGCCGCGGGGACGATGGTGTTCGCCGGCATCAGCGGCATGCCCGTGATCGACGAGGACGGGCGCCTGCTCGGAATCGTCACGGAAGGCGATCTGATGCATCGTGCGGAGATCGGGACCGGCGTCAGGCATCGCGCGTGGTGGCTGGAACTGGTTGCATCGACGCGCGAGCTCGCGGGCCAGTATGTCAAGGAGCATGCGCGGAAAGTCAGGGACGTGATGAGCACCGACGTCACAACCGTGACCGAAATGTGCCCGGTCGCCGACATCGCCGAGCTGCTCGAGCGCCGGCGCATCAAGCGCGTGCCGGTGACGCGCGACGGAAAGGTCGTCGGCGTCGTGAGCCGCGCCAACCTGATTCGCGCGCTCGTGACGATGGCGCCCGAGATGCCCGCTGCGGCAGAGAACGGCGATCACGCGATCCGCGCGGACGTGCTCGCCGCCATGGAGGGCCAGCCGTGGGCGCTCGCGCCTGAGAACGTCATCGTCGAGAGCGGGACCGTGCATCTCTGGGGTCCTGTTGTCAGCGCGGAAGAAGGCAACGCCGTTCGCGTTGCGGCGGAGAACGTGCCAGGGGTCAACGAGGTCGTGACGCACTTCGGGTTTCCAGCGGCGGTTCCGCCGTTGGGTTAGCGATGGGCATCGTTTCGGAGGCGATGACAGGGTGCACGGCGGTAGCAGTAAGCGCTTCCGTTTCGCCCTATACTCATCGTGATGCTGCATGTCCTCCAAACGATTGAGGAGCTATCGTGAAAGCAAAGATCGCAACCATCGCTTTGTCGTTGATCGTGACCGCTGCAGGCGTTTCCGTGGCGCCATTTTCGTACGCGCAGGATACGGGCTCGACCGCTACTGACGCGACGCAAGCCGCGTCGATGACGAAGGCGCAGAAAAAGGCTGCGCGAAAAGAGGCGCGCGCGAAGAAGAATGCGGAACTGAAGAAACTCGAGGCGGCGGGCTACAACCCGGGAAGGGCGAACGATCCGAACTATCCCCAGGATATTCAGAACGCGCAGAAAAAGGCGGGAATCGGGGCGGGCGCGAGTCAGTAAGCCGCCCCGCGGAAGCGGGCATGCGGCTTGGCTTGATCGCGCATAGCCCCGATTGACGCGCCCTACGTCTGCGGCACGGGTTCCGGGGCCTTTCGCTCGCCCAGATAAATCTTGTGAACGTTCCGCGGATAAACCCAGTCGCGAGCAGCGAGCTGAATCAAGTCCATCAGTCTCGGCGGCCCGCTACAGTAGATTTGCGCGTTGGCGCTACTAGGGCTCAACGCGTGCGAGACAGTTTGAGCGATCTGATCGACACTCAGGCCAACGTGGTGATGAATCTTGCCGACTGGCGCGAGCGCCTGTAGCTCCTCTCGGAAGAGCGTGCGATCGGCCGACTGTGCGAAGTGATGCAGTTCGAAGGACTTGTTTGCGTCCGCCAGGCGCCTGGCGATCCCGGCGATCGTCGCGACCCCCAGCCCACCGGCGAAGAGGATGTATCGCGCACGCTCGTCGATTTCGAGAGGCAGGTTCTCCGGCGGACGGACGAGCAGATCGCTGCCCGGACGGAAAATCGTGTCGTCTATTGGTCTCGCCTCGACGCCGGGGCCCGACTGCGTTCGCACGCCCACCACGTACGTTTCCCGTCTGGAAGCCTTGCGGTGTAGCGGCTGGACCCTGCTGCGGTTGGCGCTTGCGTCCAGCACGACGTCCAGCATGGCGCCCTCGTCGAAGGGCGGCAGTGCCGCATTTCTTTTCGCCCGCAATTCGACCGCGCAATATCCCGTCGCGAGCTGCCAGGTTCGCGACACCGTAACCTCAATCAAGCCGTCGTGCATGTCTCCTCCGATTCTCTGATATAGCCTGGAACGGCTGGTCGGGGCGGTGATGGGCTGACGCGCGAAACCGGGTTCGCGACGATGAGGTCTAGAGTAGGAGAGGCATGGAGATGCGGCAATCCGCATTGGCTGTATGTTGGACATACGAGCATGCCGATGCGGACCCGCCGGAATTGGAACGATCGATCCAGGACTCGCACTCCATTCGTGCCGCCAAGTGCGCTTCGCCGGGCCTGTGATCAGCTCGCGTCGCGGGAGGGGCCACCGGATCCGAGATGGCGTTCCAGCATGTCGATATCGTCGCGCAACAACCGGATCACCTCGGCAGCGCTCGGCTCACGCAATTGTCTTGCGTTTTCCAGTTGCACGGAGCGCAAGGCCATATCGGCAACCTGCTCCGATACTTGCTCGAGCGAACGCGCGCCTGAGGGCGAATACCACCAGGCGCTCCAGTTGCACATGCCGATGATCGAGAACGCCGCGACCTTCGCGTCCATCGCGCAGAACTGTCCCTGCTCGATGCCGTATTCGATGGCGTGCTGAAACTGCTCCAGCACCGCGCGCCGAGCCTGCTCCGCGAGCTTGCGTTGCTTCGGCGGCAGATTGCCTTCGTTGCGCTCGACGACCCGAAATTGCAGCGGATGCGTGAGGATCAGTTGCGCATGACGCAGCACCAGATGCCGCAGGATGCCCGCGGGATGCTTCATGTGCTCGGGCACGGCCTCCGACGCCAGTTGTCCCGCCGCCCGCGTGACCGTCTCCGTGAGCACTTCCAGAATGGCTTCCTTGCTCTTGAAGTAGTAGTAGAGCGCCGGCCGGCTCACGCCGATCGCATCGGCGATGTCGTTGAAGCTCGTGCCGTCGAAGCCGCGCTCGATGAACAGCCGCGTCGCCGCTTCCAGGATGTTTTCACGCAGAGCGTCGCTCTTGGTCAGGGTCTTGGTCATGCGCGCTTTTGACGACTGTGTCAGAAAAGTCACCACGATAATCAAATCCGCGTGGCGACGCCACCCGGAATGCTGGCCTCGGCCCGTTACCCTGATATCCTGCGCGCGTCGAGGAATCGACGTATCCGTAAAAACCATGTCTCAAAATCTACACATAAGTAAAAAATTGGACTAAGATGTAAAAAAAGGAGGTGAGCAAATGAATCGATCCGAGCAAACGCACGCCGGCTCCGGTGGCGTCACCGCAGGGTTTCTCAACACGGACTGGAATCCTCGCGACCTGCCTGCGGGCGTCGGCACGCGCAATGTCGTGCTGCGCACGCAGGACGGCGCCGCGACGAGCGGTTCGCTGTATTCGCCCGGCAGGTCCGATACGGTCGTGTGCATCATGCATCCGCGTGAATTCATGGCGTGCCATTACCTGATTCCGGATATCGTCCGCGCCGGTTATGCGGCGTGGACGCAGGCGCCGCGCGCGGTCGGCAACGACATGCGGCTCGAGCACGAGTTCGCGCTCTACGACGTTGCCGCCGGCATGCGCTTTCTGCGCGATGCGGGTTTCCGGCGCGTCGTGCTGCTCGGCAACTCGGGCGGCAGCGGCCTGTACGCGCTCTATACCCAGCAGTCGAATCTGGCTCCGACGCGGCGCATCGAGCGCACGCCGGGCGGACGGCCGACGCGGCTCGCCTCGCTGGACATGCCTCCCGTGGATGGCGTCGTCTTCGTCGCGCCGCATCCGGGGCAGGGCGCGCTGCTCCAAGGCTGCATCGATCCCTCCGTCACGGATGAGAGCGACGCGCTCTCGGTCGATCCGTCGCTCGATCCGTTTTCGGCTTCCAGCGGATTCGCCGCGCCGCCTCGGTCTTCGCGCTACGACGCTGCCTTCGTCGCGCGCTATCGCGCGGCGCAGACTGCGCGCGTCGAGCGGCTCGATGCGTTCGCGCGCAAGCTGATCGCCGAGCGCCTCGATGCCCGCGCACGCGTCAAGTCCGCAGGCGATGAAGCCGATCCCAGCCTGCGCCGCATGGCCGCGCATACGCCGCTGATGACCATCTGGCGCACCGATGCCGACTTGCGCTGCTTCGACCTTTCGCTCGATCCATCCGATCGCCGCTACGGCTCGCTATGGGGCGCGGACCCGTTCGCCTCGAATTATGGTTCCGTCGGTTTTGCCCGATGCTGTTCGCCGGAAGCGTGGCTGTCCACGTGGTCGGGCGTGTCGTCGAACGCGCTGCTGTCGAAGACCGCGCCCGCGATCGAGCAGCCGGCGCTCGTGGTCGAGTACACGGGCGATCAGGCGTGTTTCCCGACCGTCATCGCCGAGATCCACGCGAGCCTCGGCTCATCCGCGAAGACGCACCGTCGCGTGCGCGGCGATCACCATGGCCGCGCGCTTGCCGAAGGCGAGGAAGCGGGCCGCTATGTCGCCGGGCGCATCGTGCGCGACTGGCTGCGCGAGACCTTTCCCCAATGAACGATGCGACTGATTCAACGCGAACGTGAACGAGAACACGGAGTTCCTGACATGAACATGAGCGACATGCCCGCCGCCAATCTCACGCTGCGTCTGCACGGCGTGGATCACACGGCGCGGCCCACCTGGCGACTGAAGGAAACGGTCGAGTTCTATCGCGACGTGCTCGGCCTGCCTTTGGTTCACACGATCTCGGCGCGCGGATGGGGCCCCGCCACACATCCGGATTTCCTTCACTTCTTTTTCGATAGCGGTAATGGCAGCACCATCGCGTTTTTTTATTACCTGAGAAGTAAGGAACCCGAATCGCTGAGCGGACGGGCAATACATCCGCCGCGCCCCGATGACCACGTTTTCGACGCGACCCACACCGCCTGGCTCGTCGAGACGCAGGACGAGCTGCAAGCGTGGAAGTCCCGGCTCGAGGCGCGCGGTGTGGAGGTATCGGTCGAGACGGCGCATGAAGTGATCGAGTCGATTTACTTTCGCGACCCGAATGGCTATTTCATCGAGATTACGCGCAAGCTGCGCGCACTCGAGCCGCTCGATGCACGCGATGCCGCCGCGACGCTCGAAGCGGCCATCGAACTGGAAGCGGAGCGGTTCGCGCGCAACCGCGACATCGAATGCATCGACGAAGTCTGGGAGCGCAAGGCTGCGCGCCTCGGCGGACTTCTCGGGTCGGATACGAAGCAAGTGCAACTCTTCGTGCTGAACGTGCCGGAGTTCGCCTCTGTTATCGATGCCGCGCGCAAACTGCCTGAGTGTCGTGTCGAAGATCGGGGCGATTACACCGTGGTGAGCGCCACCGGACCGATTTCATTCGAGCGCCGAGCACTGGGTCTGAAGCCCGCCGTCTGGTACGGGCTGTTCACAGGCGGCCTGAACGGACGAATCGAGTGCCATGACCGCGATGTCGTGCGGATCGCGCCGCGTGACTGAAGCAGCGCCCGACATGCAGGAGACAAAACACATGAGAGGCATTTTTCATCCGATCGACGGCGTGACGTATTGTCCGCCCGAGCTTGCGCAACGGTACTTCGCGGCGAACGCCTGGATCGACACGACGCTCGGCGACGCGTTGCGCGCGACCGCCGCGCGCGTGCCCGAGCGGCCCGCCTACATCACGGACGAAGCGACGATCACCTTCGCCGAACTCGACGAGCGCAGCGAGCGGCTCGGCGCTGCGCTGCTCGATATCGGCCTTGCGCCCGGGGACCGCGCGGTCTTCCAGATGGGGACGACCGTGGATACGGCGGTCGCGCTGATGGGCGCATACAAGGCGGGCATCGTTCCGGTTTGCGCCGTGCCGCAGTATCGCGAGGTCGAGATCGGCCAGCTCGCGGCGCAGTCCGAACCGCGCGGCTATTTCGTCCAGGCGGATTTCTCCACGTTCGATCTCGTCGCCTTCGCGCGGCAGATGTTCGGCCGGGTTCCATCGCTCGAACATCTGGTCGTCGCGCGAGGCGAGCGCGGCACGGGGCATCACACGATCGACGCGCTCATCGAGGCGATGCCGCTTTCCCGCGCGCGCGCCGTGCTGGCCGACATCAGGATCGGCAGCGAGGATGTGCTGAGCTTTCAGCTTTCCGGAGGCACGACCGGCGTGCCGAAGATCATCCCGCGCTTCCACGCGGAGTACATCGGCCACGCGCTCGACTGGATGCGTCACATCGGCATGAGCGAGGCGAGCCGCATGATCTGGTCGCTGCCGATGCTGCATAACGCGGGTCAGCTCTATGCGCTCGTCTCAACGGTCGCCGCCGGCATGACGACGGTGCTCATGCCGCGCGTGGACATCGCCCGGATGCTCGAGCTGATCGAAGCGCACCGTGTCACGCACGGGCTTTCCATCGGGCCGGTCGCGCCGCAGATGATCGCGTATCAGGATATCGCGCGGCATGACCTGTCATCGCTGGAATTGTTCGGCACGATGAGCCGCGCGGACTCGCTCGAAGCGCACCTCGGCGTGCCGTGCTTCAACCTGTACGGCACGACCGAAGGGCTGCTGCTGGGCGCGGGACCGGCGCACCCGGCCGAATTGCGGCATTTCACGCAGGGACTGTCGGGCAGCGCGGAGGACGAGATCCGCGTGCTCTTGCCGGGTACGGAGGAGCCGGCGCCGGACGGCGTGGCGGGCGAGCTGTGCTTTCGCGGGCCGTCGAGCCTGCGCGGCTATTTCCGCGCGCCCGAGGCGAGCGCGCAGACGCTGACGCGCGACGGCTTCGTGCGCACCGGCGACATGGTGACGCAAAGGCTCATCGACGGCGTGGTCTGCTTCGCGTTCGAGGGACGCCTGCGCGACAACGTCAATCGCGGCGGCGAGAAGATCGGTTGCGAGGAAGTCGAGGCTTACGTGAGCCGGCATCCGGCGGTCGCCGACGCGAAGCTCGTCGCCATGCCCGACGCGCTGTACGGAGAGAAAGCGTGCGTCTATCTCATCCTGCGCGCGAATCACGCAGCGCCGACGGTGCCGCAGCTTGCCGAATTCCTCGTCGGCCAGGGGCTCGCGAAATTCAAGTGCCCGGAGCGCATCGAGATCGTCGATGAGTTCCCCGTGACGCGCGTGGGCAAGGTCGACAAGGCGGCGTTGCGCAGCGATGTCGCCGAGCGCCTCGCGGCCGAGCATGCCGTGCGCGCGGATGCGGCGAGCACCGCGAAGGAGCGCGCATGATCAGCACCGAATACGTCGCGGGCACGCATCCGTTCGTCGTGCGCCGCCGCGTGCGCTGGGGCGAATGCGATCCGGCCGGCGTCGTCTACACGGCGTCGTTTTCCGACTACGTCATCTCGTTCGCGGAGCTCTTCTACGGCTTTCTCTTCGACGGTGCGCCGCAGGCGGTCAAGAACCACCACGGTTTCGGCACGCCGACGCGCGCGCTCGAATTCGATTTCCGGCGCTCGCTCAGGCCGGACGAAACCTTCGACGCAACAGTGGAAGTCGAGGTGATTCGCACCCGCACGTTCACGCTCGTCATCACTGCGCGCATGGCCGACGGAGAGACCGCTTTCATCGCGCGCCTCACGCCGGTATGCATTCGGCGTCACGAGCGCGAATCGATCGAGGTACCCGCTGTGCTGCGACACGCGCTCGAGCAGTATCGGTCGCGCTGCGCTGAACATCCCCACGCAGGAGAAACCTGAATGATGCAGGCAACGTCCCGAACGTATCGGATCGGCCAGATCGTGCCGAGTTCGAACACCACCATGGAAACCGAGATTCCCGCCATGCTGCGCGCACGCGAAGCGATCTATCCCGAGCGCTTCACGTTCCACTCGAGCCGCATGCGCATGCATCGCGTCGTGAAGGAGGAACTGGAGGCGATGAATCGCGAGGGCCTGCGCTGTGCCGCGGAACTCGCCGATGCGCGCGTCGATGTGATGAGCACCGCGTGCCTCGTCGCCATCATGGCGATGGGACCCGGCTATCACCGCCGGGTCGAAGAGGATTTGCGGCGCATCGCTCGCGAGAACCGCTGCGAGGCGCCGGTGATGACGTCGGCGGGTGCGCTCGTCGCCGGGCTGAAGGCGCTCGGCGCGCGCAGGATCGCGCTCATGGCGCCTTACATGAAGCCGCTGACGGCCGCGGTCGTCGCGTATATCGAAGACGAGGGCATCGAAGTGCTGGATGCGATGTCGTTCGAGATTCCGGACAACCTCGAAGTCGGCCGGCGCGATCCGCTGCAATTGCTCGACGATGTCAAGCGACTCCACATTGCCAACGCGGATGCGGTCGTGCTGTCCGCATGCGTGCAGATGCCTTCGCTCGCCGCGATCCAGACCGCGCAGGACAGGCTCGGCGTGCCGGTGACGTCGACGGCGGTCTGCACCGTGCGGCAGATGCTCGATCATCTCTCGCTTGCGCCGGTGGTGCCGAACGCGGGCGCGCTGCTTGGTGAGTCCGCGCGTCATCTCACGGAATGCTGAGGAAACGTTCATGAAAATTGCGGTGATCGGCGGCGGCCCCGCCGGACTGTATTTCTCGATGCTGATGAAGCAGCGTCATCCCGGCGACGAGATCGTCGTCCACGAACGCAACGCGGCCGGCGCGACGTATGGCTGGGGCGTGGTTTTTTCGGACGTCGCGCTGAGCTTTCTGAAGGAAGCGGACGAACCCTTTTTCCGCAAGTTCACGGCGCACCACGAGCGCTGCGACTTCATGGAGATCGTGCATCGCGGCGTGCCGGTGCGTCTCTCGAACAATCACTTTTCGCGCACTTCGCGCATCGACCTGCTGAATGTGCTGCAGGAGGCGTGCCGCGAGACCGGTGTCGATGTGCGTTACAACAGTTGCGTGAGCGATCCGGCTGCGCTGAAGGACTTCGACGTCATCGTCGCGGCGGACGGCGTGAACAGCGAAGTGCGCACACGTCTCGCCGGGCACTTCCAGCCGACGTTCGACGAACGGCGCAACAAGTTCGCGTGGTACGGCACGTCGCGCCTGTTCCATCCGGTGTCGCTGATCTTCCGCGACACGTCGCAGGGCGTGTTCATCGCGCATGCCTACCAGTACAGCAAGACGCATTCGACGTTTCTGGTCGAAGTCGATCCGCAGACCTGGCGGCGTTGCGGGCTGGACACCGCCACCGAGGATGAAAGCCGCGCGTTCTGCGAAAGCGTGTTCGCCGAAGATCTGCAAGGCGAGCCTCTGCTGACGAACCGCTCGCAATGGTTTCAGGCGAAAGTCGTGAGCAACTCGCGGTGGTCGCACGGGAACGTCGTGCTGCTCGGCGATGCGCTGCGCAGTGTGCATTTCTCGCTCGGCTCGGGCACGCGCATGGCGATGCAGGACGCCATCGCGCTTAGCGATGCGTTGTCGATGCACCGCAATGACATCGCGGCCGCATTCTCTGCCTTCGAGGCGAGCAGAAAAGACGCATCCGACCGCTTTCAGGACGCGGCGCGCAAGAGCCTCGACTGGTACGAATCGGTCGACACGAGGATGAATCTCGATCCCGTCAGCTTCGCCTATGACTACATGCGGCGCACGGGGCGCGTCAGTCACGAGGACTTGCGCAAGCGCGATCCGGCGTTCATCCAGCAGGTCGAGGCGGCCGCCATGCGGCGGGTGCAACTCGCGCATGCATGAGAACGAAGCGGGACATACAGGAGACGTCATGGACGCCAACGACATGCGGCGCGAGCCGATGGATGTGCGCGAAATCATCGACCAGGCGGGCGTGTCGCGCTATCAGGTCATGATCGGCTTGCTGTGCTTTCTCATCGTCGCGCTGGATGGATTCGATATCGCCATCATCGGTTTCATCGCGCCGCATGTGCGCAGCGACTGGAACCTGTCGATGATCGCGCTCGGACCGCTCTTCAGTGCCGGACTGCTCGGCCTGATGATGGGCGCTTTTCTGGGCGGGCCGCTGGCGGACCGGATCGGACGGCGCGGCGTGCTCATTCTCTCGGTCGCCTGGTTCGGTGTGGCGTGCCTCGGGTCAGCCGCGTCGCCGGACATCGTGTGGCTGATCGCCCTGCGTTTCCTGACCGGCTTCGGGCTCGGCGGCGCGATGCCGAACGCCATCACGCTCACCGCCGAATTCAGCCCCGACCGGCGGCGCGGCACCTTGCTGACGTTGATGTTCTGCGGCTTCTCGCTCGGGTCCGCGCTCGGTGGCGTGGTCACGGCCTATCTGATCGCGGAGTTCGGCTGGCGCGGGGTGCTCGCCATCGGCGGGCTGCTTCCCCTGATGCTGGTGCCGGTCCTGTGGGTCGCGTTGCCCGAATCCGTGCGCTTCCTCGCGCTTCGCAACGGCAACGACGCGCGCATCGCGGCCATCCTGATGCGTGTGGCGCGCGACCGCGCCGGCTCCGATCGACGCTATTTCGCGGCCGAGGATCGCGCGAGCTCGTCGCCTGTCGCGAGACTCTTCGATCCTCGCTACCGGCAGGGGACGCTGCTGCTCTGGCTCGCGTTCTTCATGAGCCTCCTGCTGCTGTACATGCTGATCAACTGGCTGCCCATTCTCGGCGCGAGAGCGGGTCTTTCGCTCAAGCAGGCTTCCGTGTTCGCGGGCTTGCTGCAAGGCGGCGGCGTGCTCGGCGCGATCGTGCTCGGAGTGTTGATCGACCGGTTTGATGCCTACAAGGTGGTGGGCGCGGCCTACCTCGTCGGGGCGGCCGCTGTCGCGTCGCTGGCCGCCACCGGATCGGCGTCGTGGCTTGCCGTGGGCATATTCGTGACGGGTTTCTGCGTGAGCGGGTCGCAGGTCTGTGCGAACGTCATCGCCTCCGCGTTCTATCCGACATCGAGCCGGGCAACGGGTGTCGCCTGGGCGCTCGGCGTGGGGCGAATCGGCGCGATCACCGGATCGTTCGGCGGCGCCGTGCTGCTCTCCGCGGGCTGGTCCAACGCGGCGCTGTTTCTCATCCTCGCGATGCCCGCGATGCTGTCGGGCCTGGGTGTGTATTTCGCCGGCGCGTTCCGCGCGCGAGCGGCGTCGGCGTCGACTTCATCCGATGCCGACGTCGCGCTCACCGTCCACGGCTCCGAGCTGGGATCATAGTGTTCGCACTCGCGTCGCGATCAGGCGCTGCCAAGCGACATCCGGTGGCTCGAAGTTATCGCGGCAGGAAAAAGGAGCCGGCAGGAAACCGCCTATAATTGCGGGAGCATCTCCTGAATCCGCTCGACGCGGACATCGGCAACAGATTCCCAAAACCTTATGGCATATCAAAGCTTTGAAATCGCTCAGCTGCGCGCACGGCAGGAAGCGTTGGACAAACAGTTGGCTGAAGTCAAGGAGCGCGAGACGCGCCTGGTGCTGATTGAAATCGTGCAAAAGATGCGCGAATACGGCATCTCCCTCAACGAACTGATGGGTCGGAAGCCTGGTTCTCAACCAGACGAACCTTCAGCGAAATACCGGGACCCCGTTAGTGGTTCTACCTGGAGCGGTCGGGGCCGGGCGCCCGCTTGGATTGCAGGCAAGGACCGCAACGAATTTCTGGTCGACAAGCATGCAGCTGCTCGCGCTATGGTCCAGGCTGCGCTGTTTCCCGACGGACATTGAGCCATCGCGCCTTTTTATCGCTAAGCTCCCGCAGCATACCCGCCTCCGGCATTGCAACAGTACCTGTTGCAATGCCGGTCTCGCATTTTCGATCGAGCGACGTGCGTCTTACGTTGCCGTTTCGCGCCTTCCGGCAACGGGAACGCGCACGAATCCCTCCATCAGCACTCTTGCACTTCGGCTCATCATGGCCTTTCTTACCTTCCACTCTCCGTTTGACTCAATTGCCTCGGCGCCGACGCGCAACGTGCCAGACGGATGGCCGAAGCGGACGGACTGACGCTCGCCGCCACCCGCGGCGAGGTTGACAAGCGTGCCCGGAATCGCCGCCGCCGTGCCGATCGCGACGGCGGCCGTGCCCATCATCGCGTGATGCAGCTTGCCCATTGACATCGCGCGCACGAGCACGTCGACGTCGCCTGCACCGATGCGCTTCCCGCTCGACGCGACGTACTCCGCCGGGCGCGCGACGAACGCGATCTTCGGCGTGTGCTGGCGTTTGGCAATTTCATCGAGGCTCTTGATCAGCCCCATGCGCAACGCGCCATATGCGCGGATGGTCTCGAAACGCTTCAAGGCAGCGTCGTCGCTGTTGATCGCGTCCTGAAGCTCGGTGCCCGTGTAGCCGATGGCCTCGGCGTTCAGGAAGATCGTCGGAATGCCCGCGTTGATCATCGTTGCCTTGAACGTGCCGACACCCGGAACGTCGAGATCGTCGACGATGTTGCCCGTCGGGAACATCGCGCCTTCGGCGCCTTCTTCCTCGGCGGCGGGATCGAGGAATTCGAGCTGCACTTCGGCGGCAGGAAAGGTCACGCCGTCCAGCTCGAAGTCGCCGGTTTCCTGCACGGCGCCGTTGGTCATCGGCACATGCGCGATGATCGTCTTGCCGATGTTCGCCTGCCAGATACGCACGGTCGCGACGCCATTGTCCGGCACGCGTTCGGGATCGACGAGGCCGCTCGCAATCGCGAATGGCCCGACCGCCGCCGAGAGATTGCCGCAATTGCCGCTCCAGTCGACGAACGGCTTGTCGATGGAAACCTGGCCGAACAGATAATCCACGTCATGATCGGCCCGCGCGCTCTTCGAGACGATGACCGTCTTGCTCGTACTCGACGTCGCGCCGCCCATGCCGTCGATCTGCTTGCCATACGGGTCCGGGCTGCCGATGACGCGCAAAAGGAGCGCATCGCGCGCGGGGCCCGGAACGCGCGCCGCTTCGGGCAAATCGTTCAGGCGAAAGAAGACGCCCTTGCTGGTGCCGCCGCGCATGTAGGTCGCGGCGATCTTGATCTGAGGTGCGTGTGCCATATGTTTCGAATCCTTTCCTAAAGTGAGACGGTGCTCCGTGCAGTGTCGTACCGGCCGTCTCTAGGCCGCCGCTTTTGACGACTCAAGGAAGTCCTGTGCGAAGCGTTGCAGCACGCCGCCGGCTTCGTAGATCGAGACTTCCTCGGCCGTGTCGAGCCGGCATGTCACCGGTACTTCGACACGCTCGCCATTCTTGCGCCGGATGACCAGCGTGAGATCCGCGCGCGGCTTGCGCTCCCCGATCACGTCATACGTCTCGGTGCCGTCGATGCCAAACGTCTGGCGATTTGCCCCTGGCTTGAATTCGAGCGGCAGCACGCCCATGCCGATCAGGTTCGTGCGATGAATGCGCTCGAACCCTTCCGCGACGATCGCTTCCACGCCCGCGAGCCGTACGCCCTTGGCGGCCCAGTCGCGCGACGAGCCTTGCCCATAGTCCGCCCCCGCGATGATGATGAGCGGCTGCTTGCGCTCCATGTAGGTTTCGATCGCTTCCCACATGCGCGTGACCCTGCCTTCCGGTTCGATGCGCGCGAGCGAGCCTTTCTTCACCTGTCCATCGACGACAGCCATTTCGTTGATGAGCGTCGGATTCGCGAAGGTCGCGCGCTGCGCCGTCAGATGATCGCCACGATGCGTCGCGTACGAGTTGAAATCTTCCTCGGGCAAGCCCATTTTCGCGAGATATTCGCCGGCCGCGCTGTTCGCGAGAATCGCGTTGGACGGCGAAAGATGGTCCGTCGTGATGTTGTCGCCGAGCACCGCGAGCGGACGCATGCCCGCGAGCGTGCGCTCGCCCGCGAGTGCGCCTTCCCAATATGGCGGGCGGCGAATGTAGGTGCTTTGCGCGCGCCAGTCGTAGAGCGGGCTGATGGCTTCGGCACTCGCCGCCGACAACGCGAACATCGGCTCGTAGACCTTGCGGAACTGCTCGGGCTTCACGCTTTGCTTGACGATGGCGTCGATTTCCTCGTCGCTCGGCCAGATGTCTTTCAGATAGACAGGCTGACCGTTCCTGCCGATGCCGAGCGCATCGCGTTCGATGTCGAACCGGATGGTGCCCGCGATCGCATAGGCGACGACGAGCGGCGGCGAAGCGAGAAACGCCTGCTTCGCATACGGGTGAATGCGGCCGTCGAAGTTGCGATTGCCGGAGAGCACGGCAGTCGCGTAGAGATCGCGATCGATGATTTCCTTCTGAATGGCCGGGTCGAGCGCGCCGGACATGCCGTTGCACGTCGTGCACGCGAACGCGACGATGCCGAAGCCCAGCTTCTCCAGATCCGTTAGCAAACCGGCTTCCTGCAAATACAATTCGACCGCTTTCGAGCCCGGCGCCAGCGACGACTTCACCCACGGCTTGCGCGTGAGACCTTGCGCATTCGCATTGCGCGCCAGCAGCGCCGCCGCGATCACGTTGCGCGGGTTGCTGGTGTTGGTGCAACTCGTGATCGCAGCGATGATCACTGCGCCATCCGGCATCTGACCAGGCGTTTCTTCCCATTTGCCCGCGATGCCGCGCGTCGCCAGTTCCGAAACGGGCAAGCGCTTGTGCGGATTCGACGGCCCGGCCATGTTGCGCACGACCGTCGACAGATCGAAGCGCAACACGCGTTCATATTCGGCGTGCACCAGCGAATCGGCCCACAGGCCGGTGGTTTTCGCGTATTGCTCGACGAGGCTCACCTGCTTGTCATCGCGGCCGGTCAGGCGCAGGTATTCGATCGTCTGCTGGTCGATGTAGAACATCGCGGCGGTCGCGCCGTATTCGGGCGCCATGTTCGAGATCGTCGCGCGGTCGCCGAGCGTGAGGCTCGATGCGCCTTCGCCGTAGAATTCGAGGTACGCGCCGACCACCTTTTCCTTGCGCAGGAATTCGGTGAGCGCGAGCACGATATCGGTCGCCGTGATGCCGGGCTGGCGCTTGCCGCTCAGCTCGACGCCGACGATATCCGGCAGGCGCATCCACGACGCGCGGCCCAGCATGACGTTCTCGGCTTCGAGCCCGCCCACGCCGATCGCGATCACGCCGAGCGCATCGACGTGCGGCGTGTGGCTATCAGTGCCGACGAGCGTGTCCGGATACGCGATGCCATCGACCGCGTGAATGACGGGCGACATGCGCTCCAGATTGATCTGATGCATGATCCCGTTGCCCGGCGGAATCACATCGACATTCTTGAACGCCTTCTTGGTCCAGTTGATGAAGTCGAAGCGATCCTCGTTGCGCCGGTCCTCGATCGCGCGGTTCTTCGCGAACGCATCCGGATCGAAGCCGCCGCATTCCACAGCGAGCGAATGATCGACGATGAGCTGCACGGGAACCACGGGATTCACTTTCGCGGGATCACCGCCCTGGTCCGCGATCGCGTCGCGCAGGCCCGCGAGATCGACGAGCGCCGTCTGTCCGAGAATGTCGTGACAGACCACGCGCGCAGGGAACCACGGAAAGTCGCGCTCCCGCTTTCTTTCGACGAGCTGCATCAGCGATGGCTCGAGGGTCGCCGGATCGCAGCGGCGAACGAGATTCTCGGCGAGCACGCGCGAGGTGTACGGCAGCTTGTCATAGGCGCCGGGCGCGATGGCTTCGACGGCTGCGCGCGCATCGAAGTAATCGAGTGAGGAGCCGGGCAGGGGTTTGCGGTTTGCAGTATTCATCGCCGTGTCTCGGTCATTGCATGGTCTTTCAGATGCCATGCTCGAAGCGTATTGTGGGGGAGACCCCCTTCGTCTGGAAATTCTGGCTATTTTAGGCGCCGCTGGCTTCACGGTTCGAGGAGAGCGTACGCTCAACCCGAGTATCGTTCATCTCCGGCTTTTGCATCGCGTGCGGCTGAGACAGGACTCGCAGCATAAAAAGGGGCCCGCTGTCGGGTGCGACAGCGGGGCCCAAAGCCCTCACGTATCTCGCGTATCACGTAAAGGGGTTCGATGTGCCTCAGGAACGCTTTGCCAGCGGGACGAACTCGAGGTTCTCCGGACCGGTGTAATTCGCGCTCGGCCGGATGATCTTGTTGTCGATGCGCTGCTCGATGATGTGCGCGCTCCA
>NZ_FCOB02000039.1 GCF_001545075.1 Caballeronia ptereochthonis | reverse complement strand
ATCGACATCTTCACGTTGGCGATATCGACTCCCGTGTTGTCCGACTTCACCCGGACCTTCACGTTGTAGTCGACCACGCGTTTGACTGGCACCAGAATTTTCATGCACACGCTCCAAAGTTACGATTACGTCAACCCAGCGTCATTATACGAGCGACGCGTCAGCTATCCCCGCCGCAATCGGGTGGGTCGGGTCGTTCGTGCAATAGGTATTGACCGAATAATATCGAACGATCGTTCTATTTACATCCACAAAAACCCGAATCCAGCCGCGGCGAGCGATCACCATGCCGTAATCACGGCCCCCGCGTATTTGCCTTCGATGAACTGCTTCACCTCCGGCGAGTGATACGCCGCGATCAGCTTGGCGACCCAGGGCTTGTCCTTGTCGGCCGCGCGAATCGCGATGATGTTCACGTACGGCCCGTTCGGATCCTCGATCGCAATCGCATCCGACTTGGGCTTGAGTCCCGCTTCCATCGCAAAGTTCGTGTTGATGGCGGCGGCGTCGACGTCGTCGAGCGAGCGCGGAATCTGCGCCGCGTCGAGCTCCACGATCTTCAGCTTCTTCGGGTTCCCGACGATGTCGATCGGCGTCGCCTTCAGGCCCGCGTCGGCGCGCAGCTTGATGAGGCCCTGCTTCTGCAGGAGCAGCAGCGCGCGTCCGCCATTGGTCGGATCATTCGGCACCGCGATGCGCGCGCCGTTCGAAAGCGCCGCAAGCGACTTCACCTTCTTCGAATAGATGCCCATCGGAAACGTCACCGTATCCGCGACCTTGATGAGCTTGTAGCCGCGATCCTTCACCTGCGCATCGAGATACGGCAGATGCTGATAGCTGTTCGCATCGAGATCGCCGGCGGCGAGGGCGGCGTTCGGCTGCACGTAATCGGAGAACTCGACGACCGTGATCTTCAGGCCGTTCTTCGCGGCGACCTGCTTCACCACGTCCATGATCTGCGCGTGCGGGCCGCCCGTCACGCCCAACTTGATCGCTTCATCGGCATGAGCGACACCGTTGAACAGCGTTGCGCTCAAAAGCGCGGCGGCGAACTTCAGAATGAATCGACGTTGCATGGACAGGCCCTTCTTTCATGGAGAGTTATTTGTGACTGAGGCGCCGCACGAGCCAGTCGCCGAAGGACTGCACGAGCTGCACGAACACGATCAGGATGATGACGACCGTCACCATCACTTCCGGCAGGAAGCGCTGATAGCCGTATCGGATGCCGAGATCGCCGAGGCCGCCGCCGCCGATCGCGCCCGCCATCGCCGAATAGCCGACCAGCGACACGAAGGTGATCGTGAGCCCCGCAACGACGCCCGGCAGCGATTCCGGCAGCAGCACCTTGAAGACGATCTGGCTCGTGGTCGCGCCCATCGCCTGCGCGGCTTCGATGAGGCCGCGATCGACTTCACGCAGCGCGGTTTCCACGAGCCGCGCGATGAACGGCGCGGCGGCGATGGTCAGCGGCACGACGGCGGCCGCGGTGCCGATCGACGAGCCGACGACGAGCCGCGTGAACGGAATCACCGCGACGAGAAGAATGATGAAGGGCGTCGAGCGCACCGCATTGACGATGCCGCCCAGCACGCGATTCACCGCGATGTTCTGCAGGACGCTGTCGCGATCGGTGAGATAGAGCAGCACGCCGAGCGGAAGCCCGAGCGCCGCCCCGACGAGTCCCGAGATGCCGACCATGATCAGCGTTTCCCAGAACGACTGCACGAACATGTCGAACATTTCACTCAACATGGGACAACTCCTCCACCACGACGCCTTGCGAGCGCAAATATTCGATTGCCTCGGCGACCTTCACCGGTTGTCCGCCCGCGAGCACGGCGAGCGAGCCGAATGCCTGGCCCTGAATCTCGTCGATCTGGCCGTGCAGGATATTGAAGTCGAGCTCGTAGCGGCGAATCGTCTCGGAGAGAATCGGCTGATCGACGCCCGAGCCCGTGAACGCGAGCCGCAGCAGATGGCCGCTGCCCGTCTTCAGGCGCTCTGTGACGCGCGCCTTCAGCGCGGGCGGCAGCTCGTGCGCGATGACGTCGCCGATCAGCGCGCGCGTGACTTCGTGATGCGGCTGCATGAAGACGTCGACGACCTTGCCCTCTTCGACGACACGGCCCGCCTCGAGCACCGCGACGCGGTCGCACACCTGCTTGATGACTTCCATCTGGTGTGTGATGAGCACGATCGTGAGCCCGAGCTCGCGATTGATCTTGCGCAGCAGATCGAGAATGGCGCGCGTGGTTTCGGGGTCGAGCGCGGAGGTCGCCTCATCCGAGAGCAGCACCTTCGGATTGCTTGCAAGCGCCCGCGCGATGCCCACGCGCTGCTTCTGCCCGCCGCTGATCTGCGCGGGATACTTGTCCTTGTGCGTCGTCAGGCCGACGAGATCGAGCAGCGGCAGCACGGCCGCTTCGATCTCCGCGCGCTTCTTGCCCGCGAGCTCGAGCGGCAACGCGACGTTGTCGAACACCGTGCGCGAGCTCAGCAGATTGAAGTGCTGGAAGATCATGCCGATGTCGCGGCGCGCGGCGCGCAGGTCGTCGCGTGAAAGCGTCGTGAGATCGCGTCCGTCGACGACCACGTTGCCTTCGCTCGGCCGCGTCAGCAGATTGATGGTGCGCACCAGCGTGCTCTTGCCCGCGCCGCTGCGCCCGATGATGCCGAACACTTCGCCGGCGGGAATCGTCAGATTGACGTTGTGCAGCGCTTCGACCCAGCCCCGGGGCCCCGCGAATCGCTGCGAAAGGTTGCGTATGTCGATCATGAAAATGCAAACGGCGGAAGGCTTCGCCGGGTGATCGCACCCGCGCAGCCGGCCGCCGCTCGTTCTAGCTGTCCAGTATGGTTCGGCCGCGATTTTACAGGAGCAGCTACATTCTGTTTAATAATGATTTAGGATCGGCTAATAACGCAAAGGAATTTACCGGCTCATGTCACGCAGTATCCATTCGACGAGTACCGTCACCACACGTCATGGTGTGGAGCTCTTTCTGCATCGCTGGCAGCCCGCATCGGGCGATCAGCCGAAGGCACGGATTGCGCTCGTGCACGGCCTCGGCGAGCACGCCGGGCGCTACGATGCGCTCGCGCTGGCGCTCAACACCGCGGGCATCGAACTGATCGCGCTCGATCTGCGCGGGCACGGGAAATCGTCGGGCGAGCGCGTGTCGGTGCGCGTCTTCACCGACTACCTGCGTGACGCCGACGTGCTGCTCGAAGCCTGCGCAGCGACGCCGCCTGCCGGCACGCCGCTCTTTCTGATGGGGCACAGCATGGGCGGCGCCGTCGCGGCGCTCTACGCCGCCGAACGCGCTCAGGAAAGGAAGCTTGCCGGGCTGATCCTGTCGAGTCCCGCGTTGAAGGTCGGCGCGGGCGCACCGCGCTGGAAGGTAAGCCTGAGCCGCATCAAGGGACTGGTCGCGCCGCGCATGGCGGCATTCAGCATCGATCCCGCGCTGCTCTCGCGCGCGCCTGGTGTCGTCGAGGCCTACAGGCGCGACCCGCTCGTGCATCACGGTCCGGTTCCCGCTCGCACCGCCGCGCAGATTCTCGCTGGAATGGATCGCGTCGCGGCGAAGCGCGGCGCGATTACGTTGCCGCTGCTCGTCTTTCACGGCTCGGCGGACGCAATCTGCGATCCCGCCGGCAGCCGCGAATTCGAGGCGAACGTCGGATCGACCGACAGCACGCTCGCGCTCTACGAAGGCAGCGTGCACGAAACGCTGAACGATCTCGACCGCGACCGCGTGATCCGTGAACTGATCGACTGGACGCTCGTGCGCGCGGACTACGCGCGCACGCACGCGCCTGGCTAGATCTCGGCGAGCGCGCGCAGATGCGCGACGACGCTGCGCCCGAGCGCCGAGAGGTTGTAGCCGCCTTCCAGACAGCTCACGATGCGCCCTTGCGCATGGCGCTTGGCCACCGCGCGAATCTGCTCGGTGATCCACGCGTAGTCGTCCTCGACCAAGCCCATGTTGCCCATGTCGTCCTCGCGGTGCGCATCGAAGCCGGCGGAGAAGAAGATCATCTGCGGCTTGAATTCCTCGAGCCGCGGCAGCCACATCATGTCGACGACCTCGCGCACCTGCATGCCCTTGGTGCGCGCCGGCAGCGGCACGTTGACCATGTTGGACGCGTGATTGCCGGCGCCGCTGAACGGATAGAACGGATGCTGGAAAAAGCTGCACATCAGCACGCGCGAGTCGCCGCTGAAGGCGGCCTCGGTGCCGTTGCCGTGATGCACGTCGAAGTCGACGATCGCGACGCGCTGCAGGCCGTGCACCTCGAGCGCATGGCGCGCGGCGATCGCGACGTTGTTGAAGAGGCAGAAGCCCATCGCGCGCGCGGGCTCCGCGTGATGGCCCGGCGGGCGCACGCTGCAGAAGGCGTTGTCGTAGCGCCCTTCGATGACCGCATCGGTGGCCGCGATCGCCGCGCCCGCCGCGCGCAATGCCGCGCGATAGGACTCGGGGCACATCGACGTGTCCGGGTCGAGTTCGCTTCGGCCGTGCTCCGGCGTGCGGCTCTTGATGTAATCGATGTGCGCCTGCGTATGCACGCGCGCGAGGTCGGCTTCCTCGGCGAGCGGCGCTTCCTCGCGCTCGATGAACGTATCGATCCGGCTCGCGATCAGTTGATCCTCGATCGCCTGCAAGCGCGCCGGGCACTCGGGATGCCACTCGCCGTTGTCGTGTTGCAGGCAGTCGGGGTGGGAGTAAAAGCCGGTGGCCATGATGTCTCGCAATGCCGCTTTAGTCGGCTCTCGTCTCGTGTTTTTTCGTCATACGCGACCACGGGCCGCGCATTTGACGTTAAGTTACCACACCGTTCGGTGCGGCCGCCCTCCCGCCGCCGCATGGGCAGTATGGGCGCGGAGCGTCGGTTATACTGCCCCGACGCCTCGCCGGCCGAGCCATTGCGCGCGGCACGTTGCAGGCTGTTGCGTTTCGTTGAGAATCGTGCGGATCGTTTCGGATCGATTCAACTTCACAAGCCAGCTTCAAGGCATTGCGCCGCCCGAACATCCGGCATCGCCCCAACTGCCCCAACCACGCACACCATGACTTTTCAGTTTGCTCCGTTCGACCTCACGGCCCCGTTCAAGCCGGCAAAGCGCGCGCTCATCGCTTCTCTCGTCTGCGCGCTCGGCTTTCTCTCAGGCAACAGTGCCTTTGCGCAGTCGCAGCAACCGCAGACCGCGACACCGCAAGGGCAGATGTTCGAAGAAGAGATCGTGCCGCAGCGTTACGCGAACAATCCGAATGTCGATGCCTTCATCAACGACATGGTCGCGCGCTACGACTTCGATCCGGCAGCGCTGCACGACCTGTTCGGCCGCGTGAGTTATTCGGCCACGGCGGCCAAGCTCGTGCTGCCCTCGCCCACGCCTGCGGCCAAGAACTGGCGCGCGTATCAGGCGCGCTTCATCGAGCCCGTGCGCATCAATGCGGGCGTGAAGTTCTGGCGCGCCAACCAGGCAACCCTGCAGCGCGCCGCGGAGCAGTTCGGCGTGCCGCCGGAGATCATCGTCGGGATCATCGGCGTCGAGACGATCTATGGCCGTTACATGGGCAACTTCCGCGCGCTGGACGCGCTGACCACGCTCACCTTCGACTATCCGAGCACACCGAACCGCGCCGAGCGCATGACGACCTTCCGCAAGAACCTGGAAGACCTGCTCGTCTGGACGCGCGATTCGCAAATCGATCCGACGACCGTGCTGGGCTCGTACACCGGCGCGATCGGCATTCCGCAATTCCTGCCGAGCAGCATCGTGCAGTACGCCGTCGATTACGACGGCAACAGCCGCATCGATCTGCGCACGAGCCAGGCGGACGCCATCGGCAGCGTGGCGAACTACCTGAAGCAGAACGGCTGGGAGCCGGGCCGTCCGGTCGTGTGGCGCATCGCGGGCGACGTCGGCAGTCAGGGCATCGCGCAGGCGGCGGCAGATGGCTCGCCGGAACCGCACTGGTCGCTGGCTCAACTGACGAAGGCCGGCATGCTGCTCAACGAGCCGGGATTGAACATCGCGGCTGAAGCGCCGACGCCGCTCACCGTCGTCGATCTGCCGACGCCCGGCCGCACGACCGAGTACACGCTCGGGCTCAAGAATTTCTACGTGCTCACGCGCTACAACCGCAGCTTCTTCTATGCGCTCGCGGTGTATCAGCTCGGCGAGGCGGTGAAGGCGCGCATAATGGCGGGCGACACGGGCGCGAGCTCGCAATGATGCCCCGCTCGCTTCGCGTATGAAAAACCCCGGCATGCCGGGGTTTTCTCATTGAGCGGTCGAAATCGCAGCCTTACGCGGGAAACACGCCCGTCGACAGATAACGATCGCCGCGATCGCAGACGATGAACACGATCGTCGCGTTCTCGACCTGACGCGCGATGCGCAGCGCGACTTCGCATGCGCCGCCCGACGAGATGCCCGCGAAAATGCCTTCGACCGAGGCGAGGCGCCGCGCCATCGCCTCCGACGCCGCCTGACTCACGTTCTCCACGCGATCCACGCGGCTGCGATCGAAAATCTTCGGCAGATACGCTTCCGGCCACTTGCGGATGCCCGGAATGCGCGAGCCCTCTTCCGGCTGCGCGCCGATGATCTCGATCTTCTGGTTCTGCTCCTTCAGATACTTCGACACGCCCATGATCGTGCCGGTCGTGCCCATCGACGAGACGAAATGCGTGATGCCGCCTTCCGTCTGACGCCACAGTTCCGGGCCGGTGCCTTCGTAATGCGCGAGCGGGTTGTCGGGGTTCGCGAACTGGTCGAGGATGATCCCGCGGCCGTCGCGCTGCATCTGATCGGCGAGATCGCGCGCGTACTCCATGCCGCCCGTGACCGGCGTGAGCACGATCTCCGCGCCATACGCGGCCATGCTCTGACGGCGCTCGACCGACAGGTCTTCCGGCATGAGCAGCACCATCTTGTAGCCGCGCATCGCGGCGGCCATCGCGAGCGCGATGCCGGTATTGCCGCTCGTCGCCTCGATGAGCGTATCGCCCGGCTTGATGCGGCCGCGCTCCTCAGCTTTCCTGATCATCGACAAGGCCGGGCGGTCCTTCACCGAGCCCGCCGGATTATTGCCCTCGAGCTTGCCCAGCACGACGTTGTTGCGGCTGCGGATTTCGTCGTCCACGACGCGGACGAGTTGCACGAGCGGCGTGTTGCCGACCGTGTCTTCGATAGTCATGTAAGCCATATGCGGAGCGGATTCGTGTCCCACGGGCGCGAGCGTCTGGCGCGGGATTTTGATATGGGGGTTCATCGATTGTAGCCCACTGGTTCTCCCGATGCCGGCGCACCCCTGACGCGCGGATGGTTTGCCGCGCGAAACGAAAGCCGACTGACAGATCCGACACCTCGCATGCGCGCAGTCAACGGACGCAAAAAACCCGCGGAGAGGCAAGCCGCGGGGAGCCCAAGAACATCCGAAGGCTGAAGGAGCCGAATCCGGGCGAAGAGCCATGCGTGCGACCTGCCCCGGCCGCACGCGCCACGCAGCGCTATTTCTTCACGACGACGGGCTTAGCCGAGGTCGACGCCGAAACCGGCGTCGCGACGGCCGAGTTCGCCGCGCCGGGCGGTGCGGCATTGCCCGGCGCGGCTGCCGCCGTCTTCGGCGCGGCGCCGATCGTCAGCCCTTCCGCTTCGAGGCGCTGGACGGTCTTGCCACCCAGGCCTTTCACGCGCGTGCTGAGATCGTTGGCGTCCTTGAAGGGGCCGTGGGCCTGACGCTCGTCGAGAATGGCTTTCGCCTTCGCCGGGCCGATGCCCTTGACGCCGCGCAGCGCATCGGAACTGGCGGTATTGACGTCGACGGCCGCGAACGCGGTACCGATGGAAAGGGCCAGCGCGAACGCGGCGATCGTCGAGCGTGCTTGCTTGAACATGACTGAGTCTCCGTGAAGAACCGGTCGGCGACAGTGCCGACCGCGAGACCCAGTGTAGAGAGACTCGAAACGCGTTTATAGCTGGCCGAACAGCCAACGCACGTAGCGGTCGACGCCTTCCTGAACCGTCAGAAAAGGCGCGTCGTAACCTGCCGCGCGCAGGCGCGACTGGTCCGCCTGCGTGAAGCACTGGTACTTGCCGCGCAGCGCATCCGGGAACGGAATGTACTCGATGAGCCCGCGCTGCACGAGTTCCGCGAGCGAGAGGGTCGCCTCGCCGTTCAGCGCGCGCAGCGAATTGACGACCGATGATGCGATGTCGTTGAACGGCTGTGCGCGTCCGGTGCCGAGGTTGAAGATGCCCGACTTCTCCGGATGATCGAAGAAGAACAGATTCACCTTGACCACGTCTTCGACCGAGATGAAATCGCGCGTCTGCTCGCCGGCCGCATAGCCGTTGTATTCGCCGAAGAGCTTGACCTTGCCTTCCGAGCGGAACTGGTTGAAGTTGTGGAACGCGACCGACGCCATGCGCCCCTTGTGCGTTTCGCGCGGGCCATACACGTTGAAGTAGCGAAAGCCGACGATCTGGCTTTTCGCCTGCGGCAACACCTGACGCACGATCTGATCGAAGAGGAACTTCGAGTAGCCGTAGACGTTGAGCGGCTTCTCGTACTCGCGCTCCTCGACGAAGCGGCTCGATCCGCCATACGTCGCCGCCGAAGACGCATACAGGAACTGCGCGCCCTGCGCGAGGCACGCATCCATCACGTCGCGGCTGTAGCGGAAGTTGTTGTCCATCATGTAGCGACCGTCGGTTTCCATCGTGTCCGAACAGGCGCCTTCATGGAACACCGCGCGCACGCGGCCGAAATCGCCGCGCGTGAAGCGCTCGACGAACTCGGTTTTATCGAGGTAATCGTCGATCTCGCAATCGACGAGGTTCTTGAACTTGTCGGCGCGCGTGAGGTTGTCCACCGCAATCACGCGATTCTCGCCGCGCTCGTTGAGCGCCTTGACGATATTGCTGCCGATGAATCCGGCCGCACCGGTAACGATGATAGTCATGGCGATTGTCAGATAAGATCAGGCGAAGAGTTCGTTGTAGTCGACGGTCGCCGTGCCGAGCTTGCCCACGACGATGCCCGCCGCGCGGTTCGCATAGACGATCGAGTCGACGAGCGGCACACCCGCGCCCAGCATGGTCGCGACCGTTGCGATGACGGTGTCGCCCGCGCCCGAGACATCATACACTTCGCGTGCTTCGGCCGAAGTGTGCAGCACCTGGTTCTCCGTGAAGAGCGTCATGCCTTCCTCGGAGCGCGTGAGCAGCAGTGCGCCGAGCTCCAGGTCCGCGCGCAGTTTCGTCACGCGTTCCTGCAGGTCTTCCTCGGACTTCCATTGCCCGATCACTTCGCGCAGTTCGGCGCGATTCGGCGTGATGAGCGTGGCGCCGCGATAGCGGTCCCAGTCGTCGCCCTTCGGATCGACGAGCACCGGCTTTCCGGCGCGCTTCGCGTCGGCGATCATCTGCGTGACGTGCGTGAGGCCGCCCTTGGCGTAGTCGGACATGAGGATCACGTCGTGCTGCGGCAGGATATCCGTGAAGCGCGCGAGGCACGCGCGCAGCACTTCGTGATTCGGCGTGTTCTCGAAGTCCACGCGCAGCAGCTGCTGCTGGCGTGAAAGCACGCGCAGCTTGATGGTCGTGAGCAACTCGGGATCGCGTTCGAGATGCGCCGCCACCTTGCTCTCGCTGAGCAGTTCGACGATGCGTTCGCCCGGCTCGTCATGGCCGACCACGCAGAGCAGCCCGGCCTGAGCGCCTAGCGCCGCCGCGTTGCGCGCGACGTTCGCCGCGCCCCCCAGGCGGTCTTCCTTCTTCTGCACGTGCACGACGGGCACGGGCGCTTCGGGCGAAATTCGGTTGACGTCGCCGAACCAGTAGCGGTCGAGCATCACGTCGCCGACCACCAGCACGCGCGCCGCCGCGATGCGCGCGAGCGGCACGACGGGAATGTCGGCCTTAGAAGCGGTTGCCGTTGCGGTCGAGTTCGACATGGGGACGTCCTATTGCGTAGTAGTCGATGCCCAGTTCGGCCATCGCTTCCGGTTCGTACAGATTGCGGCCGTCGAAGATCACCGGCGTCTTCAACGCGCTCTTCAGGTGCCCGAAGTCCGGGCTCTTGAACTCCTTCCACTCGGTCACGATGACGAGCGCGTCCGCCCCCGTCAGCGCGTCCTGTTGCGTCTTCACGAAGTGCATGCGCTTCATGTCCTCGGGGCGATCCGCGAGATCGAGCGCGAGGACCCGTTCGGCCTCTTCGCGCGCGACCGGATCATACGCATGCACGGTGGCGCCGCGCTGCAAAAGCGCCTCGACGATGCGCCGGCTCGACGCCTCGCGCATGTCGTCGGTATTGGGCTTGAACGCGAGGCCCCACACGGCGAACGTGCGTCCGCGCAAGTCTTCGCCCATGCGCTTCACGATCTTGTTGACGAGCACTTCCTTCTGATCGGAATTGACCGCTTCGACCGCTTCCAGAATGCGCAGCGTGTGACCGTTCTCGCGCGCCGTCTGCGCGAGCGCCTGCACGTCCTTCGGGAAGCACGAGCCGCCATAGCCGCAGCCCGCGTAGAGGAAGTGATAGCCGATGCGCGGGTCCGAGCCGATGCCGCGCCGCACGGATTCGATGTCGGCGCCGACCGTATCCGCGAGATTCGACAGGTCGTTCATGAACGAGATGCGCGTCGCGAGCATCGCGTTGGCGGCGTACTTGGTGAACTCCGCCGAGCGCACGTCCATGTAAAGCGTGCGCTCGTGATTGCGGTTGAACGGCGCGTAGAGGCGCTTCATCTTCTCGCGCGCGAGATTGCCCGCTTCGTCGTCGTCGATGCCGATCACGATACGGTCCGGGCGCATGAAGTCGTCGACGGCCGCGCCTTCCTTCAGGAACTCCGGATTCGACACGACCGAGAAGCCGTGCTTGCCCGAAGCTTCGAGCCCGCGCGCCTTCAGCTCCTCTTCGACGACGCTCTTCACCTGCAGCGCCGTGCCCACCGGCACCGTCGATTTATCGACGATCACCTTGAAGCCGTTCGAATAGCGCCCGATGTTGCGCGCCGCCGCGAGCACATATTGCAGGTCGGCGGAGCCGTCCTCGTCCGGCGGCGTGCCGACCGCGATGAACTGGATCTCGCCGTGCTCGACGCTCGCCTTCACATCGGTCGAGAACTGGATGCGGCCCGCCGCGCGCGTGCGCGCGAGCATTTCCTGAAGGCCCGGCTCGTGGATCGGCACGCCGCCATTGTTGAGAATTTCGATCTTGCGCGGATCGACGTCCACGCAAAACACGTCATTGCCGATTTCGGCAAGACACGCGCCGGTCACAAGACCGACGTAACCCGTGCCGACGATGGTAACTTTCATACGCTTTCCGGTGGTTTCTGAAATGCCGGTGGCGGGCGCGGCGCCTGAGCGCCGCTCATTTCACGCTTGCCGCGCGAGTTCAGGCCGAGTTCGTGATCGGCTCGACGCGGCGCGGCGCGTACGTCTCCCAGCCGCTGCAGCCGGGGCATTGCCAATAGAATAGTCGCGCGCGGAATCCGCAGGTTTGACACGTATAGCGGGGCAGATTCTTGGTGCGCTGTTTCACCAGATTACGCATCAATTCGAGCTCGCCGCGGCGCGGCTCCTCGGCCGTCGCTTCCTGCGCCTCGAGCAGGCGCGTCATGCCGGCGAGATTCGGCGCGCTCTCCATCTGCTTGCGCGCAAGCGCGTGCGCCGCATCCAGACCACGCAATTCCTGCACGTGCTTGTACGCGACGTCGAGCAAATCGTTCGACGGGTAGCGGCTCGCGTAATCGGTCAGCAGATCGACGCCCTCTTCCTTGCGCCCGAGCGCGGCGTACCCCTTCATCAGCTTCTCGGCGACGAGCGGCAAATACGCTTCGTTCTGCTCTTCGACGCGCTTCCAGTTCGCGATCGCCGCTTCGATATTGCCCGCGGCCGCTTCGACATCGCCTTCGAGAATGGTCGCGCGCACGTTGTCCGGATTCGACGCCAGCGCGAGCTTCAACTCGGCGCGCGCACCATCGGGATTCTTGCGCTGCAGGGCTTCCTGCGCGAGCTCGCAATGAAAATGCGCGATTTCCATGTGCAGCGACGGCGCGCCCATCTTTTCGATCTGCTCGGCGGCCGCGATCGATTTCGGCCAGTCCTTCTCGATCTCGTAGATGGTCAGCAGCGCGCGCTTCGCGCCGAGCGAGTACTCGCCCGAATCGAGCGCGCGGAACGTCTCCTCGGCGCGGTCCAGCAGGCCGGCCTTCAGAAAGTCCTGTCCGAGCTCGTAGAGCGCGTGATCGCGCTCGGCGACCGGCAGATCGGCGCGGCTCAGGAGATTCTGATGCACGCGGATCGCGCGATCGGTTTCGCCGCGGCGGCGGAACAGATTGCCGAGCGCGAAGTGCAGTTCGATGGTTTCGGGATCGAGCTTGGCGACCTCGATGAACGCGTCGATCGCCTTGTCGTGTTGTTCGTTGAGCAGAAAGTTGAGGCCGCGAAAGTACGAGCGCGGCAGGTTCGCATTCTCGGATAGCAGCGTTTTCAAGTCATAGCGGGACGCCATCCACCCCAGCGCGAAAGCAACGGGGATGACGAGCAGCCACCAGAAGTCCAGATCCATGCGATTAGTCGTTGAGGGTTAGGTGTCCGCTATCGCGTGGCGTCAGATGAGCGGCGGCATCGGAGGCTCTTCCCTTACCACCGGCGTCTCGCGCGCGACGCGCAGCTCCCGCTTCAGGCGTCCGTTCTCCATGCGCAGGCGCACCATGGCGGGCAGGGCGGACACGAGCCCCGCCAGCAGTCCCACGACGAAAAACGCCAGGCCGATCAGGATCAGCGGCGCTTGCCAGGCATAGCCTGCGAGGAAGTTCAGCGTCGCCGACTGGGTATTGGCGAGCGCCAGCACCAGCAGCAGCACGAAAACCAGAACGCGGATCAGCCAGACAATGAATTTCATGTGGGGTCTCGCAAGAGCGGTTGCACGTGGCGGCCGTCCTTCCGGAAGCGGCGAGCGAAGTGTTACCCAGGTCAAAGTGACCGGTATTGTAATTGATGCTCATGGGCGCAGACACCCATCGGCGTTCGCCACGATTTCAAGCAAGCGTCGCTCCCGTGGCTTCGCGCGGGCCATCGCCGTGCCGGGGCGCTTTTGCCGCGCATAAAAAAAGCACCCCGGAGGGTGCTTTTCTGGTCGATTGCCTCGTGGCCGGACGCCGCGGACTGACGAATCCTGTGATGCGAAAGAATCATCAGCGGCGATGCGCGCCGATCAGAGATCGTCCGCATCGTCATTCGACGCCTTCAGGGGCTCGCCGGCGCGGCCGTCGACGCGTTCGCGCAATTCCTTGCCCGGCTTGAAGTGCGGCACGAATTTCTCCGGCACCAGCACTTTCTCACCCGACTTGGGATTGCGCCCGACGCGCGACGGACGACGGTTGAGCCCGAAGCTGCCGAAGCCGCGTATCTCGATGCGGTGACCGTTGGCCAGAGCCTCCGACATCGCATCGAGCATCGTCTTCACCGCGAAATCCGCATCCTTGAGGACAAGTTGCGGAAATCGCAACGCCAACTGGGCGACCAATTCCGATTTGGTCATTCTGCAGCTGTGCCGTTAAGGGCTTAGCTGTTCTGGCCGTCGAGCTTGGCCTTGAGCAGCGCGCCGAGGTTGGTCGTGCCGGTCGCGGCGGCGTTCGAGTCGCCCTGCAGGTTGCGCATGGCTTCCTGCTGTTCAGCCGAATCCTTCGCCTTGATCGACAGGTTGATGCCACGCGACTTGCGATCGATGTTGATGATCATCGCGTTGACCTTGTCGCCTTCCTTCAGCACGTTGCGCGCATCTTCCACGCGGTCTTGCGCGATCTCCGAAGCACGCAGGTAGCCTTCGACGTCCGCCGTCAGCGTGATGACCGCACCCTTCGCGTCCACCGACTTCACGGTGCCGTCGACGATGGCGCCCTTGTCGTTGATCGCGACAAAGTTGCTGAACGGATCGCCTTCGAGCTGCTTGATGCCGAGCGAAATGCGCTCCTTCTCGACGTCGATGCCCAGAACCACGGCCTCGACTTCGTCGCCCTTCTTGTACTTGCGGACGGCTTCTTCGCCGGTTTCGCTCCACGACAGGTCGGAGAGGTGCACCAGACCGTCGATGCCGCCAGGCAGACCGATGAACACGCCGAAGTCGGTGATCGACTTGATGGCGCCGCTGATCTTGTCGCCCTTCTTGAAGTTGCGGCTGAAGTCATCCCACGGATTCGGCTTGCACTGCTTCATGCCGAGCGAGATGCGGCGGCGGTCTTCGTCGATTTCAAGAACCATGACTTCGACTTCGTCACCGAGCTGAACGACCTTCGACGGCGCAACGTTCTTGTTGGTCCAGTCCATTTCCGACACGTGGACCAGGCCTTCGATGCCCGATTCCACTTCGACGAACGCGCCGTAGTCGGTGATGTTCGTGACCTTGCCGAACAGGCGCGTGCCCGACGGGTAGCGGCGGGAGATGCCTTCCCACGGATCGTCGCCGAGCTGCTTGATACCGAGCGAAACGCGGTTCTTCTCTTGGTCGAACTTGAGGATCTTGGCGGTGACTTCCTGGCCGACCGACAGGACTTCGCTCGGGTGACGCACGCGGCGCCATGCGATGTCGGTGATGTGCAGCAGGCCGTCGATGCCGCCCAGGTCCACGAACGCGCCGTAGTCGGTGATGTTCTTGACCACGCCTTCGACGATCGCGCCTTCCTTCAGCGTCTCGAGCAGCTTCGCGCGCTCTTCGCCTTGGGTCGCTTCGATCACGGCGCGGCGCGACAGCACGACGTTGTTACGCTTGCGGTCGAGCTTGATGACGCGGAATTCGAGCGTCTTGCCTTCGTACGGCGTCGTGTCCTTGACCGGACGCGTGTCGACGAGCGAACCCGGCAGGAACGCGCGGATGCCGTTGACCATCACGGTCATGCCGCCCTTGACCTTGCCGGTGATCGTGCCGGTCACGAGCTCGTTGTTGTCCAGCGCCTTTTCCAGCGACAGCCACGAAGCGAGGCGCTTCGCCTTGTCGCGCGACAGGATGGTGTCGCCATAGCCGTTTTCCAGCGCGTCGATCGCGACGGAAACGAAGTCGCCCGCCTGCACTTCAACCTCGCCCGCGTCGTTCAGGAATTCTTCGAGCGGAATGTAGGCTTCGGACTTGAGACCAGCATTCACGACCACGAAGTTGTGGTCGACACGCACGACTTCGGCGGAGATCACTTCGCCGGCGCGCATGTCCTGCTTGGTCAGCGACTCTTCGAACAGAGCCGCAAAGGATTCGGTATTCGGGGTGGAGGTTTGCAGGTCGGACATAAAAATCTGTATTTGCACAGCATTTGCGCGATGGCCCCCAATGGACCGGTGAGGCGCAAAACCGTACGGGGTTAAAGGGTTCAACACACGCCCCGCCTCCCGGCGGGACACCTTGCTTCCGGCGCAGCGTTACCTGACTGCCGGGTACTACACGCGAACTTCGCTGAACCAGCCGATGATCTGCTCGACCGCTTGATCGATCGACAGACCGGAGGTGTCCAGCGTCTTCGCATCCGCCGCCGGCTTGAGCGGTGCGGCTGCCCGGTTCATGTCCCGGGCGTCGCGGTCGCGCAAATCTCGCAGCAAGTCATCCATATTAGCAGAAAAACCTTTTTGCATCAATTGCTTATACCGCCTGACCGCGCGCGCCTCGTCGCTTGCGGTCAAAAATACCTTCAGCGTGGCGTCGGGGAAGATGACGGTGCCCATATCGCGGCCGTCGGCCACGAGCCCCGGGCGCTTGCGGAAGGCCCGCTGCCGCGCGACGAGCGCCTGGCGCACTTCGGGGTGAACGGCGATCGCGGAGGCGCGGTTGCCAACGTTTTCCGCGCGAATCTCGCCCGACACGTCGACGCCGTCGAGTTGCGCGCAGCCTTCGCGGAACGTGATGTGGAGTGCCTCGATCAGTTTTGCAAGTCCAGTTGCGTCGTCCTTCTCCACGTCGTAGCGGATGCTGGCCAGCGCCGCCAGCCGGTAGAGCGCGCCGCTGTCGAGCAGGTGAAACCCGAGCGTCGCCGCGACGACCGCCGCGACCGTGCCCTTGCCCGACGCCGTCGGCCCGTCGATGGTGATTACTGGAGTGGGGTCGAATGGACGGGTCGGTTTCATTGCCGGATGGGTTGTGTCGTGCCGTTCTGGCCCGTTATTACAGTCATTGGATTCAAATGCATCGCGCTTCACGGTACCGCACTCCGGTTACACCTTTACGAGCGTCGCGAAACGGCGGAAGTAGTCCGGGAAAGTCTTGTTGACGCATTTCGGATCGTTGATGCGCACCGGCACGCCGCCCAGGCTCACGAGCGAGAAGCACATCGCCATGCGGTGATCGTCGTAGGTGTCGATCGCGGCGTTCGGCGTGAGCTTCGCGGGCGGCGTGACGACGAGATAGTCCGCGCCCTCCTCCACCGTCGCGCCGACCTTGCGCAATTCGGTCGCCATCGCGGCGATGCGGTCGGTTTCCTTCACACGCCAGCTCGCGATGTTGCGCAGCGTGGTCGTGCCGCTCGCGAAGAGCGCGGCCACGGCGATGGTCATCGCGGCGTCGGGAATCAGGTTGAAATCCATGTCGATGGGCAGGAGCTTGCCGTCGTCCGATTCGACCCCGCGCACCTCGATCCAGTCCTCGCCCATCATGACGTTCGCGCCCATGCGGTTGAGCGCGTCCGCGAAACCGACATCACCCTGGATGCTCGAGCGCCCGACGCCTTCCACGCGCACCGGCCCGTGACCGATCGCGCCCGCCGCGAGAAAATACGACGCCGACGAGGCGTCGCCTTCGACCATGATCGCGCCCGGCGATCGATAGCCCGCGCCGGCGGGAATCGTGAAGCGCGCCCAGCCGTCGCGCTCGACCGTAACGCCGAAGCGCTCCATCAGCCGGATCGTGATTTCGATGTACGGCTTCGAGATCAGCTCGCCCTCGACTTCGATCGTCACCGGACCGCTGCGGCCTTCGATTACGGGCAGGCTCATCAGCAGCGCCGTGAGGAACTGGCTCGACACGTCGCCGCGCACGCGGATCGGGCGGTCGATCGCGATCTTCGCCGGATGGAGCTTGAGCGGGGGGAAGCCGTCGTTGAGTTCGTAGTCGATCTTCGCGCCGATCTGACGCAGCCCGTCGACGAGATCGCCGATCGGCCGCTCGTGCATGCGCTGCACGCCGTGCACCCGGTACTCGCCGCCGTTCACGGCAAGCGCGGCGGTCAGCGGACGCACCGCCGTGCCCGCGTTGCCGAGAAACAGTTCCGCCGATTTCGACGGAAACGCGCCGCCCGTGCCGCCGACGATCACGCGCTCGCCGTCCTGCCGCACATCGACGCCGAGGTCTTTCAGCGCGGCGAGCATCACACGCGTGTCGTCGGAGTCGAGCAGATTGGTGATCGACGTTTCGCCGCTCGCGAGCGCCGCGAGCAGCAGCACGCGATTCGAAATGCTCTTCGAGCCGGGCAAGCGCACCGTTCCGGACGCACGAGCGAAGGGGCCGAGATCGAGATGTTCCATAGTGTGTCCTTATTTCGCGGCGATATCGCCGGACGGCTTGATCGCTCCGCGTTCCTGCCATTCCTTGCGCGCGATGCGCGAGCGCGCAAAGGCCGCTTCGAGCGCCGCGCCGTCCGAGGCGTCGATCGCCGCGCGAAACCGCGCGAGCACGGCGGTGTAATCGTCGAGTTCCGCGAGCAGCGCGGCGCGGTTCGCGAGACAGATATCGCGCCACATTTCCGGGCTCGACGCCGCGATGCGCGTGAAATCGCGAAAACCGCCGGCGGCGAACGAAAACTTAAGCTCGGCGTCGGGAGAATCGAGAATCTGGTCGACGAGCGCGAACGACAGCACATGCGGCAGATGGCTCACCGACGCGAATACGCGATCATGCTGCGCCTCGCTCATCCGACGCACGCAGGCGCCCGTCGCGCGCCACATGGCGGCGACGCGCTCGACGTCATCCGCCGCGTTCTGCGGCAGCGGGCACAGCACGACGTTGCGATCGACGTATAGCTCCGGCAGCGCGGCCTCGACGCCGCTCGACTCGCGCCCGGCGATCGGATGCCCCGGCACGAACTGCGCGACACGCTCGCCCAGCACCGATTTCGCCGCAGCGACCACATCGGTCTTCGTGCTGCCCGCGTCGGTGACGATGGTCCGCGCGTCGAGAAACGGCGCGATGCGCGCGAGCAGCGGCCCGGTCTGCGCGACCGGCGCGGCGAGCAGCACGAGATCGGCGTCTTGCAGGGCGCCTGCCAAAGCCGCGTCGTCGTCGAGCGCGGCGGCTTCGTCGATCACGCCGAGCTCGAGCGCCCGTTCCACCGACGCACCCGAGCGCCCCACGCCCACGATGCGTCCCGCGACACCGGCGCGCTCACGCAAGCCGCGCGCGAGCGATCCGCCGATCAGACCGACGCCGAAGATAACCAGTTTGTTGAAAGAGAACGCAGCCACGGGACATCGATAAAAACGCGTCGTCGACGCAGGAAACCGGACCGCCGCGAACGCTCGCGGCGGCAACGAGCAAACTTCAGCGCGCTCGCGGATACGAACCGAGAATCTTCAGGAACGCGGCCTTGCGCCCGAGTTCTTCGAGCGCGGCGGCCACTGCGGAATCGTCGCGATGGCCTTCGATGTCGATATAGAAGTAGTACTCCCACGTGCCCGAGCGCGCCGGACGCGATTCGAAGCGCGTCATCGAGACGCCGTGCTTCGCGAGCGGCTCCAGCAGCTTGAACACCGCGCCCGCTTCGTTCGACACCGACACGATGAGCGAGGTCTGGTCGTGACCGCTCGAATCGGTCGGCTCTTTGCCGATGATCACGAAGCGCGTGCGATTGTGCGGATCGTCCTGGATCAGCGAAAACACGACGCCCAGGCCGTAGTGCGTGGCGGCGCGGTCCCCGGCGATGGCGGCGACGGTCGGATCGCCGACGGCCATGCGCGCGGCTTCCGCGTTGCTCGACACCGCCTGCCGCTCCAGATGCGGCGCGTTGACCGTGAGCCAGCGCTGGCACTGCGCAAGCGCCTGCGGATGCGCGCACACGCGCGTCACGCCGTCGAGCGTGCCGGACGCGGTCAGCAGATTGTGATGAATCGGCAACGCCAGTTCGCCGCCGATCAGAAGCGAGGTCTGCAACAGCAAGTCGAGCGTGCGCGACACCGCGCCTTCGGCCGAATTCTCGACCGGCACGACGCCGTATTGCGCCGCGCCCGCTTCGACCGAGCGGAACACTTCGTCGATGGACGAGCACGGCAGCCCTTCGATCGAATGCCCGAAGTACTCGAACATCGCCTGCTCGCTGTACGTGCCGACCGGGCCCAGGAACGCCGCGCGGATGGTCTGCTCGAGCGCACGGCTCGCGGCCATGATCTCGCGCCAGATCGACGCGATGTGCTCGTCGGCGAGCGGGCCGTCGCTCATTTCCTGCAGGCGCGCGATGACCTGCATCTCGCGCTCGGGACGAAACACCGGCGCGTTGAAATGCTTCTTCACTTCGCCGACTTCGAGCGCGACGGAAGCGCGCTGATTCAAAAGCGCGATGAGTTGCGCGTCGAGCGCGTCGATGCGCTCACGCAGCGGTTTGAGTCTTGAATTGAGATCGTCGTCCATGCGGTGCTTGAGCCAATGCGATTGAGCGAGCGTCGTCGCCTTTCGTCAACGTTAAGCGCCCGTGCGCTCGAATTCCTTCATGTAATCGACGAGAGCTTGTACCCCCTCGATCGGCACCGCGTTGTAGATCGATGCCCGCATGCCGCCGACGGACTTGTGGCCCTTCAGTTGCAACAGCCCGCGCGCCTTCGCGCCGGCCAGGAAATCCAGATTGCGTGATTCGTCGGCAAGGAAGAACGGCACGTTCATGCGCGAACGGTTCTGGCGCTCGACCTTGTTGACGTAGAAATCACTCGAATCGATCGTGTCGTACAGCAGCTTCGCCTTCTCGACGTTGCGCGCTTCGATCGCCGTGAGGCCGCCCTGCTTCTTCAACCACTTGAAGACGAGACCCGCGATGTAGATCGCGTAGGTGGGCGGCGTGTTGTACATCGAGTTGTTCTCCGCGACGATCTTCCACTCGAACGCGGACGGGCAGATGCGCAGCGCGCGGTCGAGCAGATCCTCGCGCACGATCACGACGGTCACGCCCGCCATGCCGATGTTCTTCTGCGCCCCGCCGAAGAGCACGCCGTATTTGGCGATGTCCATCGGGCGCGAAAGGATGTGCGAGGACGCGTCCGCGACGAGCGGGATGTCGCCCAGATCGGGAATCTCGAAGGCTTCGACGCCGTCGATGGTTTCGTTCGAGCACAGGTGCACGTAGGCCGGATCGTCCGACAGCTTCCATTCGTTGAAGCCCGGCACGCGCGTGAAGCCCTGCTCGGTCTTGCCGCTGGCCGCGAGATGCGGCGTGCCGTACTTCTGTGCTTCCTTGAACGATTTCGTCGACCAGGAACCGGTCACGACGAAGTCGGCGGTCTGCCTCTTGCCCAGCAGGTTCATCGGCACGATGGCGTTCTCGCCGATGCCGCCGCCCTGCAGGAACAGTATGCGATGCGACGCCGGCACGTTCAGCAACTCACGCAGATCGGTGAGCGCAGCCTCGTGGATCGACATGAACTCGGCACCGCGGTGGCTCATTTCCATCACGCTCATGCCGCTGCCTTGCCAGTCGAGCATTTCATCGGCTGCTTGCCTCAGGACTTCTTCTGGCATGGCGGCGGGGCCGGCGGAGAAATTGAACACACGCATCTGTGGATTCCGAATGGCAGGCGCGAGACGCGCGGCGAAAGAACGATTACCGCGGTTTTTCGCGCCTGAAAAAGAAATGGCTGCTTGCGCTCGCGCGCAAACAGCCATTATCGCACTGTCCTGAAAACCCGCCAATGCACGAGGCGGCAAGCCCCGGTCAGCGGATTTCCATCATGACGATGTCGCCGTGCTTACTTGCTGCCCGGCTTGACGCTCGCCACTTCCTGGTCGGCTTGCGTGCGCGTCGCCTTGATGGCCTGCGGCATGTACTTCTGCATCAGGCCGTTGACCACGTCGCGGCCGACCTGGTCCTGAACCTGGATGAACTTGCGGCCAGTCGGGCTCTTGTAGAAGTTGGTCAGATCCTTGATCTCATCGGTCGAGTAGTACTTCGCATACGCGTCGTACTGAGCCTGCATCGCATCCTTGCGGAACGCGTCCGTCGCGAAGACCTGGCCGGCGGAATCGACCAGCTTCGGCACTGCGTTCTTCTGCAGCGTCGGAACGGCGGCTTGCTTCTGCTTGTCGTTCAGGGTCTTGTTCTCGGAGAGCGCGTCCGACAGGATCGCCGGGACGAGCTGCTTCGATTGCATCTGCGCGCTGTTACCGATCGCACCGACCAGCTTCTGCGCGTCGATCGCGTCGAGCAGGTCCTTGATCGCGGCTTGCTTGGCCGGATCAACCGGTGCTGCTGCCGGCGCCGGAGCTGCCGACGTGGCCGGCGCCTGGTTCTGGAGCGACTGAGCCATCGCGAAAGTCGGCACGAAAGCGGCCAGCAACATCCACTGCTTGAAACGTCCTTGCATCATTACTCCCTGTAAAAAATATCCAGTTCAGCACTGGCGACGAGCTTTCGCGTGTCGGATCGATGGCACCGTCGAGGCGTCAGCGCCGGAAACGAGCTCAGGTCGCGCAGCTTAACCAATCCAGGCTTTCAAAAGCGATAACGAGAGAACTTCGACACAAAAAATATCAGGCGTTTTCTTCGCCTTCACCATTGTCGGCATCGCCCGACTTCGCGCCGGGGCCATCGGGGCCCGCGTCGCCATCGTCGAGTTCAGCTTCGGCTTCCGCCTCGGCGATATGCTGCAGTCCGGACAGCTTCGTTCCCTCGTCAAGGCTGATGAGTGTAACACCTTGGGTTGCACGGCCCATTTCACGGATCTCGGACACGCGCGTGCGGATGAGCACCCCCGCGGTCGTGATCAGCATGATCTCGCTCTCCGGCTCGACGAGCGTCGCGGCGACCACCCGGCCGTTGCGCTCCGAAGTCTGAATCGCGATCATGCCCTTCGTGCCGCGGCCATGACGCGTGTACTCGTTGATCGGCGTGCGCTTGCCGTAGCCGTTCTCGGTGGCGGTCAGCACCGACAGGTTCTCGCCGCCCGCGACCAGCAGCGCGATGACCTGCTGCCCGTCTTCGAGTTGCATGCCGCGCACGCCGCGTGCCTCGCGGCCCATCGCCCGCACGTCGTTCTCGTCGAAGCGCACGGCCTTGCCCGAGTCGGAGAACAGCATGACGTCGTGCTCGCCATCGGTGATGGCAGCGCCGATGAGGTAGTCGCCTTCATCGAGACCGACCGCGATGATGCCCTTCTTGAGCGGGCGGCTGAACGCTTCGAGCGGCGTCTTCTTGACGGTGCCGAGCGCGGTCGCCATGAAAACGTACTTGTCCGCCGAGAATTCCTTGATCGGCAGCACGACGTTGATCTTTTCGCCTTCCTGCAACGGGAACATGTTGACGATCGGACGGCCGCGCGAGTTGCGCGAGCCTTGCGGCACCTCGTACACCTTGACCCAGTAGACGCGGCCGCGGTTCGAGAAGCACAGCATGTGATCGTGCGTGTTCGCGATGAAGAGCGTGTCGATCCAGTCGTCTTCCTTCATCTGCGTCGCCTGCTTGCCGCGACCGCCGCGCTTCTGCGCGCGATATTCGGAAAGCGGCTGCGACTTCACGTAGCCCGAATGGGACATGGTCACGACCATGTCCTGCGGCGTAATCAGGTCTTCGGTGTTGAGTTCCGTCGCGTTCATCTCGATGCGCGAGCGGCGGTCGTCGCCGAACTCGGCGCGCACCTGCCCCAGTTCCTCGACGATGATCTGGCGGATCCGCTCCGGCCGCGCGAGGATGTCGAGCAGGTCGGCGATCTGCGCCATCACGTCGCGGTACTCGCTCGTGATCTTGTCCTGCTCGAGGCCGGTCAGGCGTTGCAGGCGCATCTGCAGGATTTCCTGCGCCTGGACGTCCGACAGTTTGTACAGGCCGTCTTCCTGCAGACCGTAAGCGGGGTTCAGCCCTTCCGGACGATATGCCGCACGGCCGCCCGATGCCTCGGTCTCGGTGCGCATCAGCATTTCGCGCACGAGCGAGGAATCCCACGGACGCGCCATCAACTCCTGTTTCGCGATCGGCGGCGTCGGCGCGGCCTTGATGATCGCGATGAATTCATCGATGTTCGCGAGCGCCACGGCGAGACCTTCGAGCACGTGCCCGCGATCGCGCGCCTTGCGCAGTTCGTATACAGTGCGCCGCGTCAGCACTTCCCGTCGATGCGACAGGAAACACTCGAGCATCTCCTTCAGGTTCAGCAGCTTGGGCTGGCCGTCGACGAGCGCGACCAGGTTCATGCCGAAGGTGTCCTGAAGCTGCGTCTGCTTGTACAGGTTGTTCAGAATGACTTCCGGCACTTCCCCGCGCTTCAGCTCGATCACGACGCGCATGCCGCTCTTGTCGGACTCGTCGCGAATATCGGAAATGCCCTCGAGCTTCTTCTCGTTGACGAGTTCGGCGATGCGCTCGAGCAGCGTGCGCTTGTTCACCTGATAAGGAATCTCGTCGACGATGATCGCCATGCGCTGGCCGCGGTCGATCTCCTCGAAGTGCGTGGCCGCGCGCATCACGACGCGTCCGCGGCCCGTGCGATAGCCGTCGCGCACGCCCGCGACGCCGTAGATGATGCCGGCGGTCGGGAAGTCGGGCGCCGGCACGATCTCGATGAGCTCGTCGACCGTCGCTTCGGGCGTGTTCAGCAGATGCAGGCAGGCATCGACGATTTCGCGCAGATTGTGCGGCGGAATATTGGTCGCCATGCCGACCGCGATGCCGGCGGAGCCATTGATCAGCAGATTCGGAATGCGCGCGGGAAGAACGAGCGGCTCGTGCTCGCTGCCGTCGTAGTTCGGACCGAAGTCGACGGTTTCCTTGTCGATGTCGGCCAGCAGCTCGTGGCCGATCTTCGCCATGCGGATTTCGGTGTAGCGCATCGCCGCGGCGTTGTCGCCGTCGACCGAACCGAAGTTGCCTTGGCCGTCCACCAGCATGTAGCGCAGCGAGAACGGCTGCGCCATGCGAACGATCGTCTCGTAGACCGAGGCGTCGCCGTGAGGATGGTATTTACCGATGACGTCGCCGACGATACGCGCCGACTTCTTGTAAGGGCGGTTCCAGTCGTTATTCAGCTCGTGCATCGAGTAGAGCGCCCGGCGATGCACCGGCTTCAGGCCATCGCGGACATCGGGAAGCGCGCGCCCGACGATCACGCTCATCGCGTAATCGAGATACGAGCGGCGCATTTCCTCCTCGAGGGAGATTGGCAGAGTCTCTTTGGCGAATTGATCCATTATCCGTGTCTTGAACTGTGCAGCGGCGACACGGCAGCGCGCTTCGAACATTCGCCCGCCGGCCGCGCGACATGCGCCGGCGTGGCGCGTAGCCGACGTACGCTGCATGTCTTTTTCACACACTGCGAACGCAGCGCATCGGGAAATTCTAACATGCGCGGCATCCACGCCCGGACGCACTGCGTATACATAGTGTGTGTGCGCGGCGTGCGACCCGGATCGCGGACAAGGACTTCGCGATGCGCAACGCTGTACCAAATATTTACAAAATCACGGGAACGCATTCGGTCAATTCGTCATGCAAGCGGGCTATCATGCCGCCTCGCCGTTTTGCCGGACGCTAAAGTTCCCGCGATAAAAACGTGCAGAAAATGGCGCTCGGGCACGTAATGTGCGCACGTTTCGCGCTTTCCGCGCCTCGTGCCGCCTCCTGTCCCCTTCTTGTTGCGCATGCACCACATAAGGTTGCGGGCGCACGGCGTGCGGGGATATTTTTATCGATGCAAGGGAACGATATGGCAAAATGCCAACGCACAAAGTTAGACACTGCTCGAAGTCTACACAGCGCGTTTTGTTCCGTGGGGAATGTTATACTTCGAGCAATGTATGACTTGTCTTCGTCTACAGGCTCGCAGTAAACCTGCGGTAATCTCAATTTCGAGAGGAGAAATATGAATAAACTTTCAAAGCTCGCGTTCATTGCAGCTACCGCAGTTATGGCTGCATCGGCCTCGGCACAGTCGGTGCCGGCCTCGCGACAAGCCGTGAACGATAACTGGGTGAACGGAACGGGCGAGTATGTGTGGATGAACGGCACGAACGAACTGTGCTGGCGCGATGCGTTCTGGACCCCGGCTACGGCAAATGCGAAGTGTGATGGCGCGCTGGTCGCGCAAGCACCGACGCCGCCGGCCCCGGTCGCTCCGCCGCCCCCGGTCATCCAGAGCCAGAAGGTTACCTATCAGGCTGACGCTCTGTTCGACTTCGACAAGGCAGTCCTGAAACCGGCCGGTAAGGAAAAGCTGGACGATCTCGCATCGAAGATCGGCGCGCTGAACCTCGAAGTCGTGGTTGCAACGGGTTATACCGACCGCATCGGTTCGGACAAGTACAACGACCGTCTGTCGCTGCGCCGTGCACAAGCTGTGAAGGCTTACCTGGTCAGCAAGGGCATCGAAGCCAACCGTATCTATACGGAAGGCAAGGGCAAGCGCGACCCGGTCACGAAGGGCACGTGCCATCAAAAGAATCGCAAGCAACTCATCGCCTGCCTCGCACCGGATCGTCGCGTGGAAGTCGAAGTTGTCGGCACGACCCGTCAGCCGCAGCAGTAATCGCGAGCTGGATTGCCGCAGATCAAACCCCCGCTTCGGCGGGGGTTTTTTTATGCCCGGAGCTTTTGCGAATTCGCTTGATCATTCGCCATTTCAGCCGGCGTTCCGCGATTCCGCTTTTTGCCCGCCCATTGCGGCGCCTATATACTCGGTCCTAATCGATTCACGACTCAATCAAGGCACTTCCGAACATGACCAATGTCGATCCCCACGAACTGCAGAAATTCAGCGAGCTCGCGCATCGCTGGTGGGACCCGAACGCCGAATTCAAGCCGTTGCATGAGCTGAATCCGGTGCGGCTCGACTGGATCGATGCGCACGCTCACCTGATGAGCAAGCGTGTTCTGGACATCGGCTGCGGCGGCGGCATTCTCTCCGAGTCGATGGCGACGCGCGGCGCGAACGTGAAAGGCATCGACCTGTCGTCGAGCGCGCTCGGCGTGGCCGATCTGCATAGTCTCGAGAGCGGCGTCGAGGTCGCGTACGAGGAGATTTCGGCGGAAGCCCTCGCGGCGCGCGAGCCCGGCTCGTACGACGTCGTCACCTGCATGGAGATGCTCGAGCACGTGCCGAACCCCGCGGGCACGGTTGCGGCATGCGCCGCGCTCGTGAAGCCGGGCGGCTGGGTGTTCTTCTCCACGCTGAACCGCAACCCGAAGGCTTATCTGTTCGCGGTCATCGGCGCGGAATACATCGCGCGCATGCTGCCGCGCGGCACCCACGATTACGCGCGCTTCATCAAGCCGTCCGAGCTCGCGACGTTCGCGCGCGCGGCGTCGCTCCTGCCCGTGGACATCAAGGGCATCACCTACCGGCCGATATCGAAGCACTTCGGACTGTCGAACGACACGAGCATCAACTACATGATGGCTTGCCGCCGCGAAGCCTGACGCCATGATCAACGAAGACCCCTTGTCCACGGGCACCATCGACACCAAGCCCCTTCCGGAAGATCCGACTCCCCTGCCCCAGCGCCTCGCCGAGGGCGACGGCCTCGGGTTGTGCCAGGCCGTGCTGTTCGATCTCGACGGCACCATCGCCGATACGGCGCCTGATCTCGTCGCCGCGGTAAACAAGATGCGGCACGACCGCGGCCTCGAGATGCGGCCGCTCGAAACGCTGCGGCCGTACGCGTCGGCAGGCGCGCGCGGTCTGCTCGGCGGCGCGTTCGAGATCGGTCCGGAACATCACGATTTCGCGGCGATGCGCGAAGAATTCCTCGCCAATTACGAGGCTGATCTGTGCATCGAGACGACGCTCTTCCCGGGCATTGCCGAGTTGCTCGATCAGCTGGACGCGCGCGGCGTGCGCTGGGGCATCGTCACCAACAAGGTGACGCGGCTCGCCGAGCCGCTCGTCGGCTTGCTGGGCCTCGACATGCGTGCAGGCTGCCTCGTCTGCGGCGACACCACGCCGCACTCGAAGCCGCATCCGGCGCCGCTCCTCCACGCGGCCGAATTGCTGGATGTCGCGCCCGAGCGCATCGTCTATGTCGGCGACGACCTGCGCGACGTGCAGGCCGGTTTCGCGGCCGGCATGATCACCGTGGCGGCCGCCTACGGCTATTGCGGCGACGACATTCCGCCGCGCCGCTGGCACGCCAATCACGTCGTGGATTCGCCGGACGAGCTGCAGCAATTGCTGCGTGACATCGGATAACGCGCGGCTTGAAAACCTCGCCGTTCGCCTCATATGGCGTTTCGTGGGATAATTTCCATTCTGCTTCGGGGGCGACCTGGTTTCGACAGGGGTTGTGAAGCGGTCAGGGCATACCGAGGACCCGTCACCTCGTTAATCAATGGGAAAAACGTAACTGCAAACGACGATACGTTCGCACTGGCAGCCTAAGGGCCGCCGTCCTCTCACTAATTCGCTGACGGGTTAGGGTAGCAATACCAAGAGAGGTCATATACGTCAGATAAGCCTGGGTGGCGTCACGACGCCAAGGTCGAAAAATTAGTGAATCGCCGTAACGCAGCGTGTTCGTCCGCGTCGTTGCGGTTAAATCAAAAGACAGAACTAAGTATGTAGAACTGTTCGTAGAGCGCTTCTGGACGCGGGTTCGATTCCCGCCGCCTCCACCAATACACCCACTGAGAACCCGCGATAGCGCAAGCATCGCGGGTTTTTTGTCTTCCGCATCCGCCGGGCGAAAAAAAGCCCCGCACGAAGCGGGGCAAACATCCTTGAGAGACGTAGCGAGGACAAAGACCACCTCGACTACGAACGAGAGGATAGGCGGCCGAGCGCCTCGTTCGTATCAGACCGGTCCGAATGCTCCTGCCTTGTGTCAATGATCAAACGAATGGCACAACGGCGATCGGCCTGACATCCTCCGCGCCCACCCGTCGGACATGTTCGCTCGACCACCGACCTCATGCGTGTCCACAGCGCATTCTTCTGCTTTATCCTGCGAACATACGGGCGCGCCAGTGGCGCTTACGGGGAGAGCATGCGCAGAGGCACTTCGGTGAGTCGCAGCGGGACCGCCTGGCGGTCATTCGCGTGGGCGCTGTTACTTGCGCTATTGCCGATCCAGGCGCGCGCGTCCACCCCTCCCGCCGATTGTCGCGCCGGCACGCTCGTCACCGTGGTCGCGCATCTCGACGACGACCTGCTCTTCGTGAATCCCGGCATCAGCGACAAGCTCGACGCCGGCTGGTGCGTGACCGTGGTTCATCTGATCGGCGGCGCGAACGACGCGAAGTTCGACTACGTCGTGTTGCGGGAAACCGGCACCAAGCTCGCCTACGCGCGCATGGCGGGCGTCCCCGATCAATGGGACGAATCGACCGCCACCTTCGCCGGCAAGCCCATCCATCAACTCGTGCTCAGGCAGCAGCCCAGGGTGAAACTGCTCGAACTGCGCCTGCCCGGCGGACACGTGCGCGGCGGCAAGGTCCCGCTCGGCCTGCTCTGGGACCGCGGCCAGACGCTCACCACCTATCCGATGAACGCGGACGGCACGGGCGCGACCACATACGATCGCGCGTCGCTCAGCGCCACGCTGCGCGAGATCCTCACACCCGCCACGGAGATCTACACGCTCAATCCGGATACGGTCGCGTTCATGGAGCATCCGGATCACATTTACGCGGCGCGCATCACGCGCGTGGTCGCGCAAGGTCTGAAGCGCGACGTGCCCATCGGCTATCACGTGACTTATCCGACGGGCGGCCTTCCCAAGAATCTCACCGCCGACGAGACGCTGAAGAAACGCGACGTCGTCGGCAGCTACTTCGCCATCGACGGCAACGACGCCGGCCACGTCTTCGGCGAATACATGTGGGATGGCAACTGGGTCGCGCGACGCTACTGGAGCATGGCCCACTCGAACGACCCCGGCCCCGACTTCCAGCTGCGTCCGTTCCAGCTCGTGAACGAGTATTCGAGCCGCTGCGTCGAATCGGCCGGCACGGGCAAGGCGCCGCGGCTCGCGGCGTGCTCGGGCGCGGCATCGCAGAACTGGTTCTGGCAACAGCTTCCCGTCATGCCCGGAGAGAAGAACGACGCCCTCCTCGTCAACGCCGCCACGCGCGGCTGCATCGCGGAGCGCGATTCGGGGCTCGTCGAGCAGGCCTGCAGCGCATCGAGTTCCCCGCAACGCTGGACGCCGTGGGACTTCGGCTTCGTCTATACGCCGCTCAATCACTGCCTGGGGGAGAAGGACGGCGCACTGAACGCGGGCCGATGCACGATGCTCACGGCGCAATATCGCTGGTCGCCTTCGCCGCAAACCGTCTGGACCGATACGCGGCACGAAGGCGCGCTCTATGGCGACGTGAAGGGCTCGGGCCGCGACAGCGTCGTCTACGTCCAGCGCCGCAAGGACGGACCCGGCTTCAACGTGTGGGTCGCGGAGATGTCGCGCATCGACAATGCATCGCCGTGGTATCTGAATGCCGTGCCGTTCGACCCGCAGGCGACGGAGCCGACATGCAAGGGCGACACGCTCTGCTTCGACAGCGCCCGCTTCCTGCTCGCCGACTTCGACGGCGACGGCCGCGCCGATCTGATGGTCATCGCGCCGCGCAACGGCGGCACCGCGTTCTGGCTGCTGAAGAGCGCGGGCACGCATTTCGAGGCGCCGCGTCTGTGGTATCAGACGAGCGCCGAATGGACGCCCGCGAACGCGCAGCAATACGTCGCCGGCGACTTCAACGGCGACGGCCGCGCGGACGTGATGATCGCGCAAAAGCGCAAGGACGCGGGTCTCGACCTCGACGTGCTGACGGCGGGTCCATCGACCGGCAACGCGCCCGCGCTGTGGCTCGAAGCGCGCGAACTGGATGCGGGCGCGCGCTTCCTGCCGGCGCGCGTCGCGGGATCGGAAGGTTCGCGCAACGCGGGCCTCATCGCGATCGAAGACGTGAACGGCGCACTCGCACTCTCGCAATTCGCGAGCACGGGCAGCGCGTTCTCGCCGGGGTATCGCACGAACGCATACGCGCAGTTCAAGGCCGCATTCGTAAAAGTGGTGGCGGGCGATGTCGATGGCGACGGCATCGACGATCTCGCCGTTCTGGAACCGCGCGGCGCGGCGACGGGCATGCGCGTCTTCACAATGAAAGGCGGCAAGGTCTTCGGTCCCGCCCGCGAAGCCGCGACGCTCTCCGACACGTCCTACGCCGATTCGATGCCCGCCTTGATCCGCCGCAACGAGCACGACAATCACGCGACGCTCGTTCTCTTCAGCCGCGCGAACGCGCTGCTCAAGCAGTTCTATTACACGGGCGGCGCACCGAGCGTGTCGGGCTACGACTTCGATACCGCGTTCGGCGTGGGCCCGGTGCAGATCTGGGGCGACCTGCCGGGCCTCTTCTCCGAATCGCTGTGGCTCAGGACGCTCGCTTACTGGAGCCGTTAAAGGAAGCGACTCGGGCTCAGCTCAGCCCGACCCGCAGATTCAGCACATCACGCGCGATCGCCAGATAGCGGTCCGCCGTGCTCTGCAGGGTCAGGCCGTTGAGCGGGCGCGGGGCGCGCGGCTGCGTCAGCGCGTCGAGGAGCGCGCGGCCGTAGGCGTCGATATCGCTCGTATCGAGCAGTTGCACGCCGGAGAAATTGCTCGCGAAAGCGAATGCGGCGATCGCGCTCGCGACCACCGGAATGCCCGATGCGAGCGCCTCCAGAAAGCCGATGCTATGCGCCTCGAAGCTCGACGGCATCGCGAAGACGGTCGACGAACGCAGGATCTGCGCGACATTCATCTGCGGCCCGTCGACCGCGACGCGGTCTTCGAGCCCGAGTTTCGCGACGAGATCGACCACCGCCGCGTGATAGGCGATGTTCTCGATCACGCCGCACAGCAGCAGACGCGCATCGGGATCGACGCGCGCGACATGCGCGAAAGCCTCGACCGTCTGCAACTGGTTCTTCTCGGGAATGTAGCGGCCGACCTGCACGATCTGCTTGTACGCGACGGGCACGGCCGGCAGCGCTTCGTCGGCGAAGCGCGACACGTCGACACCATTCGGCACGACGATCATCGACGGATGCGAGCCGACCTCCTTCACGTAATCGTCGATGTTCTTCTGCGACACGCCGATCACGGCCTTCGCGCGGCCCGACAGAATCCGCTCGGCACGCAGCAGCGCGCCGTTGGCGAAATCGTTCGCGCCCGAATGCATGACCCAGACGATCGGCACGCGCGTCGGCACTGCGCGCACGTAGAGCGCGGGAATGGTCGCGTGCGCGAAGATGATGTCGGGCTTGAACGTGCGAATCGCCCGATGGAGAAACAGGAGGCGCCCGAGCCTGCCGGGCGCTCTCGCCGGAAAAAGGCAGGTGACGCCGTGTTCGCGGAGCTCCGCGCTGATGTGCGAGAAGTCGTCGTGCTCGGGCATCAACGACGCGATGCACACGTTGTGCCCTCCGCGCTGATGTCCGATCGCGACGCCCTTGGCAAGAACCTCCGCCCCCGACAGACGAGGTGCCAGTATGACCTGGAGAATTCGCATTTATCCTGTCCCTCGGCAAATCCGAAGTGCGCTCGGAGGCCACACGTCCTGCCAACGTATCGTGGTCCCCGACGCCGTCCGCCGCACGCGATGAGTCGCGTCGTCGATGCTGCCGGCGCACTTCCTGTTTTTCTGTTTATGGAACTTTCGAGCCGCGTGCGCCCGGAAAATCAACGGCGTCGCGCACGCTTAAGGTACTCCTGACGTCAGACCAAACGCCCGCCATCAGGTAGTGTTTTTCGGTCGCGACATAACAGATCGGGGAACCAATGCGGCGATGCGCACACGATATGGCGCACTGCGCAAACCCTCATTTCAGCGAGCGCTGACGAGATGGACAGCGCGAAGCGCTGCAGCCGCAGCGCACTATTCGGTGCATCACGCCGCGCCGCAGCAGCGCCAGGGAAGAGAGTGGGAGGAGAGCCTGCACGCGGCGCGCGAGCGGTATGCGCCGCGTGTTCGTTCAACGATCAGTTCGTGCCGTCTTTGGGGCACTTCAGATTGCAGCCATTGGGATCGCCGGCGTCGCCACGGCGACGCATCGCCGACTTGCCATTCTGATACTTCTCCGACGGAGCGGACGCGGCGAACTGCATCTGCGGATGCTCGTTGAAACGGAATTGGTCTTGCAGCACGCCGCCCGGCAGGCCCGGCGAATTCTGGGCAAAGGCGACAGGAACCAGATAGATCGCGCCGGCGACGAGCGCGGCGGAGGAACAGGCGAGCAACGAGAATTTCATGGCGATGTTTCGCGCGGTCGGGCCGCGCCTCGAGCGAGTGAATTCGACTGCTATACACGGAAGCAAGGCGTTAGGTTAACCCAATTCGCCGCCGATGGCAGTCCCGGGCACGCTCCGCTCTCTTACCGCTCGTTTCCGCTGTTCAATGAGCGCTCACTTCAACCGCGCAGGCCTTCGTCGACGTCGACCAGCGAGCCGCAGCGCGCCGGATCATAGCCTTCGAGCAGCGCGACGCTGTCGGTGAAGCCTTCGCTGCGCAGGATGCGCAACACTGAGGCGAGGCGCGCCTCATCGAGCCGGGCGCGCTCGCAGGCAAAAAAATAGTCCTCGTCGATGATCGGAATGAAATCGAGCGCGAAATGCTGCGCGGCGGGCTGCACGCCGAAGCCGAGATCGGCCATGCCGCTCGCGACGAAAGCGGCGATCGCCGAATGCGTGAGCTCGGTGGTTGCATACCCGTTGATCTGATCCGGATCGACGCCCACGCTTCGCAGCGACAGATCGAGCAGCATGCGCGTGCCCGAGCCGGGCTGGCGGTTCACGAAGCGCACGTCGCTGCGCGCGAGGTCGCGCAAGCCCTGGATGTGCTTCGGATTGCCCTTCGGCAAGAAGAGACCCTGCGTGCGGCGCGTGAGGCGAATCAGTTGATGCTTGCTCTGATCCAGATACGGCCGGTAGATATCGGCGCAGGTCGAGCGAAATTCGCCGATCGGCAAGTGGAAGCCCGCCAGCTCGCACTCGCCGCGCGCGAGCGCGCTCATCGCCTCGGCGCTCTCGCGATACTTGATGTCGACCGGCACGCGCTGTTCACCGAGCGCGCGCACGAGTGTGGCGACCGCATAACCGTGCGACGCGTGAATCCGCACTTGCGTGACGCCGCCCGCGAGGCGCCGGTTCAATTCCCCGGCGACGTCGTTCGCCACGGTCTGCAACGGCACTTCGAGCCGCTCGCCGCACACGCGCTGCGCACGCAGCACCGATTCGCCCAGTTCGGAAAGCACGGAGCCGCGGCCGCGCGATTTGGTGATGAGCGCGCCGCCCAGCCGCACCTCGATTTCGCGCAACAAGCCCCACGCGTGCCGATAGGACAAACCCTTAGCGCTCGCGGCATTCGCGATGCTGCCCGTTTGTGCGACGAGTTGCAAAAGCGGCACAACCGCGCTGAGACTGGTTTCCCGGCCATCGGCGTCCCGCAGAACCAGCTCGGCCCGGCATTCGACGTCTACCATATGCACTCCCCCATCCTATTGCCAAGATATATCACGACGCCTATTGTTCTTTTGCAGGCTCGGCGCCTCAGATTATATCGTCCTAAATATGCATCAACAAAACATATGCCGAGCGTTGGAGGAGTCCCCCATGACACACACGCAGCTGTCCGCCGCTGCATCTGAAGAGCTGGTTCGCCGCCATGCAGTGCAGGGCGCGACCTTGATGACCATCCTGCATGCCATTCAGGACGAAGTCGGCTACGTGCCCGAGACCGCCGTCGCGCCGCTCTCGCGCGCGTTGTCGCTGTCGCGCGCCGAGGTGCATGGCGTGATCACCTATTACCACCACTTCCGTTCCGCGCCCCCCGCGCGCGTGACCGTGCAGCTCTGCCGCGCGGAAGCGTGCCGCAGCATGGGCACGGAAGCGCTGAAGGAACACATCGAAGGGCGCACCGGCTGCCGCTTCGACAGCGGGCATGCGGAGGACACGGAGCTCGAATCCGTGTTCTGCCTTGGTCAGTGCGCGCTGTCGCCATCGATGATGATCAACGGCGAGCTGCACGCGAAAGTCACGCCGGCGAAATTCGATCGCCTGTACGCGGCGGCGCAGGCGAAAGTGGGCGACAAGGCGGAGGTGACGGCATGACGCGCATCTACGTACCCATCGATTCCGCCGCGCTCGCGCTGGGCGCGGAAGCGGTCGCCGAGGCCGTCGCGAGCGAGGCGCAGAAGCGCGGCCTCGACGTGCAGATCGTGCGCAACGGTTCGCGCGGGCTGTTCTATCTCGAACCGCTCGTCGAGGTCGAAACGGCGCGTGGCCGCATCGGCTATGCGAACGTCGAAGCCGAAGACATCGCCGCGCTGTTCGATGCCGGACTGATCGAGGGCGGCGCGCACGAGAAGAACGTCGGCGTCGTCGACGAGATTCCGTATCTGAAAAAGCAGCAGCGTCTGACGTTCGCGCGCATCGGCATCACGGACCCGCTTTCCATCGACGATTACGTCGCGCTCGGCGGCCTCCAGGGCCTGCGCAACGTGCTCGACATGAACGGCGATGCCGTCATCGCGGCGCTCCTCGATTCCGGCCTGCGCGGACGCGGCGGCGCGGCGTTCCCGGCGGGCATCAAGTGGAAGACGGTGCGTGCCGCGCTGTCGGACCAGAAGTACATCGTCTGCAACGCGGACGAAGGCGACTCCGGCACGTTCTCCGACCGGCTCGTCATGGAAAGCGATCCGTACATGCTGATCGAGGGCATGATCATCGCGGGTGTGGCGACGGGCGCGACCAAGGGCTACATCTATGTGCGCAGCGAGTATCCGCACTCGATCGCAGCGCTGAACCGCGCGATCGACCGCGCGCGCGACGCGGGCTGGCTCGGCGCGAGCGTGCTCGGCACGTCGCATGCGTTCGAGCTGTACGTGGCGAAGGGCGCGGGCTCCTATGTCTGCGGCGAGGAAACGGCGCTGCTCGAATCGCTCGAAGGCAAGCGCGGCATCGTGCGCGCGAAGCCGCCGGTGCCGGCGCTCGTCGGTCTGTATGGCAAGCCGACGGTCATCAACAACGTCATCACGCTCGCGACCGTGCCGATCATCTTCGCAAAGGGCGCGGCGTTCTATCGCGACTTCGGCATGGGCCGTTCGCGCGGCACGCTGCCCTTCCAGATCGCGGGCAACGTGAAGCAAGGCGGGCTCGTCGAACTGGCGTTCGGCGTGACGCTGCGCGAGCTGATCCATGAATACGGCGCCGGCACGGCGAGCGGACGTCCCGCGCGCGCGGTGCAGGTGGGCGGCCCGCTCGGCACGTATTTGCCGGAAAGCCAGTGGGACATTCCGCTCGACTACGAGGAATACGCGAAGGTCGGCGCGGTGGTCGGCCACGGCGGACTCGTGATCCACGACGACACCTCGAACCTCGCCGAGCTCGCGCAATACGCGATGCATTTCTGCGCGATCGAATCGTGCGGCAAGTGCACGCCGTGCCGCATCGGCTCGACGCGCGGGGAGGAAGTGATCGCGAAGATCCGCGAGGGCGACACGTCGGTGAGACAGGTCACGCTCCTGCGCGAGCTGTGCGACACGATGGTCGCGGGCTCGCTCTGTGCGATGGGCGGCATGACGCCGTTCCCGGTGATCTCCGCGCTCGACCACTTCCCCGAGGATTTCGGGCTGCCCCGCACGCCCGCACAGAAAGCGGCATAAAAAGGAGACAACCATGTCCAACACCATCAACGGCTGCGGCTCCGGCAACTGCGCGTGCAAGAGCGCGGCGTCGGTGCAGCGCCGCGATCCGTTCGACGAGACCGATTACGGCACGCCGCTGCGTCATGCCGATGTCGACGTGACGCTGGAAATCGACGGCGAGTCGGTCACGGTGCCGGCGGGCACGTCCGTGATGCGCGCCGCGATCGAGGCCGGCGTCAACGTGCCGAAGCTCTGCGCGACCGATTCTCTGGAGCCGTGGGGCTCGTGCCGTCTGTGCCTCGTGGAGATCGAAGGCAGGCGCGGCTATCCGGCGTCGTGCACCACGCCCGTCGAAGCGGGCATGAAAGTGCGCACGCAAAGCGACAGGCTGCAATCGCTTCGTCGCAACGTGATGGAGCTCTACATCTCCGATCACCCGCTCGACTGCCTCACCTGCCCCGCCAACGGCGACTGTGAGCTGCAGGACATGGCGGGCGTCGTCGGCCTGCGTGAAGTGCGCTACGGCTACGAAGGCGCGAACCACTTGAAGGACAGGAAGGACGAATCGAATCCGTACTTCACCTACGATCCGTCGAAGTGCATCGTCTGCAATCGCTGCGTGCGCGCCTGCGAGGAAACCCAGGGCACGTTCGCGCTGACGATCGCCGGCCGGGGTTTCGAATCGCGCGTCGCGGCGAGCGAAAACGTGCCGTTCATGGAATCGGAATGCGTGTCGTGCGGCGCGTGCGTCGCCGCCTGCCCGACCGCGACGCTGCAGGAAAAGACGGTCATCATGCTCGGCCAGGCGGAGCACTCGGCGATCACGACCTGCGCGTACTGCGGCGTCGGCTGCTCGCTCAAGGCGGAGATGAAGGGCAACACGGTCGTGCGCATGACGCCGAACAAGAACGGCCAGGCGAACGAAGGTCACGCATGCGTGAAGGGCCGCTTCGCATGGGGTTACGCGACGCACAAGGATCGCATCAAGAAGCCGATGATTCGCGCGAAGATCACCGATCCGTGGCGCGAAGTATCGTGGGACGAAGCGATCAACTACGCGGCGAGCGAATTCCGCCGCATCCAGGACAAGTACGGGCGCGATTCGATCGGCGGCATCACGTCGTCGCGCTGCACGAACGAAGAGACGTATCTCGTGCAGAAGCTCGTGCGCGCCGCGTTCGGCAACAACAACGTCGATACCTGCGCGCGCGTGTGCCACTCGCCGACGGGCTACGGCCTCAAGACCACGCTCGGCGAATCGGCGGGCACGCAGACCTTCGCGTCCGTCGAGAAGGCCGATGTGATCATCGTGATCGGCGCGAATCCGACCGATGGTCACCCGGTGTTCGGCTCGCGCCTGAAGCGCCGCGTGCGCGAAGGCGCGAAGCTGATCGTGATCGATCCGCGCCGCATCGATATCGTCGATACGCCGCACGTCAAGGCGCAGTATCACCTGCCCTTGCGGCCCGGCACGAACGTCGCGATGGTCAACGCACTCGCGCACGTGATCGTCACCGAAGGTTTGCTGAAGGAAGACTTCATCGCGGAACGCTGCGAGCCGCGCGCATTCGAGCAATGGCGCGAGTTCGTCGCGCGCGAGGAAAATTCGCCCGAAGCGATGGAAGCCGTCACCGGCGTGCCCGCGAACCAGGTTCGCGAAGCCGCGCGCGTCTACGCGACGGCCGGCAACGGCGCGATCTACTATGGCCTCGGCGTCACGGAGCACGCGCAAGGCTCGACGGCCGTGATAGGCATCGCGAACCTCGCGATGGCGACGGGCAACGTCGGCCGCGAAGGCGTCGGCGTGAATCCGCTGCGCGGCCAGAACAACGTGCAGGGCTCGTGCGACATGGGCTCGTTCCCGCACGAGCTGCCCGGCTATCGCCATATCGGCGATGCGGCGGTGCGCTCGCTCTTCGAGGAAGCCTGGAACGTCAAGCTGCAAAACGAGCCGGGCCTGCGCATCCCCAACATGTTCGACGCCGCCACGCACGGCACCTTCATGGGCCTTTATTGCCAGGGCGAGGACATCGTCCAGTCGGACCCGAACACGCAGCACGTCGCCGACGCGCTCTCGTCGATGGAATGCATCGTCGTGCAGGACATCTTCCTGAACGAGACGGCGAAGTACGCGCACGTGTTGCTGCCGGGCTCGACCTTCCTCGAGAAGGACGGCACCTTCACCAACGCGGAGCGCCGCATCTCGCGCGTGCGCAAGGTGATGCCGCCGCTCGCCGGCCTCTCCGACTGGGAAGTGACGATCAGGCTTTCGCGCGCACTCGGCTACGAGATGGACTACACGCATCCGTCCGAGATCATGGATGAAATCGCGCGCCTCACGCCGACCTTCCACGGCGTCTCGTACGACCGCATCGACGAGCTCGGCAGCATCCAGTGGCCGTGCAACGAGAAGGCGCCGGACGGCACGCCGACGATGCACATCGACGAATTCGTGCGCGGCAAGGGACGCTTCGTCATCACGAAGTTCGTCGCCACCTCGGAGAAGGTCACGCGCAAGTATCCGTTGCTCCTTACGACGGGCCGCATCCTGTCGCAGTACAACGTCGGCGCGCAAACACGGCGCACCGAGAATTCGCGCTGGCACGAGGAGGATCGCCTGGAGATTCATCCGGCGGACGCGGAGGATCGCGGCATCAAGATGGACGACTGGGTCGGCATCGAGTCGCGTGCGGGGCAAACCGTGCTGCGCGCGAAGATCTCCGAACGCATGCAGCCGGGCGTCGTGTACACGACCTTCCACTTCCCGGAATCGGGCGCGAACGTCATCACGACGGACTCCTCCGACTGGGCGACCAATTGTCCGGAATACAAGGTGACGGCGGTGCAGGTGCTGCCGGTCGAACAGCCGTCGCAATGGCAGCAGGACTATTCGCGCTTCAACACGCAGCAACTCGAGCTGATGAACATGCGCGATCTTGCGCCGGCCACTTCAGGAAAATAAGAAATGGATGTCGATAACCTGATCGAGATGGCGAACCGCATTGGCGAATTTTTCGATTCGATGCCGGACCGCGCCGAGGCCGTCGATAGCGTGGCGGATCACATCCGCCGCTTCTGGGAGCCACGCATGCGCCTCGCGATTCTCGCCGCGCTTGACGATCCGAAAGCCAGCGCGACGATGGAGCCGATCGTGCGCGAGGCGCTCGAGAAGCACAAGGCGGATCTTCGGCCGAAGGCGGCGACGGCCTGAATCTCGCGGCTCGCGGTGCATCGCACGCCCTGCCGGCGCCTCGCGCCCGCAGGGCTTTTCAGTTTCAGTCTTCGCGGAATTCCCGCTCCGCGTGCCGTTCCGCGCTCGTGTCCTGCGCGCCGAACCACGTTTCGCAGTGACGCAGGAGCGCATGCACGTCGGACGGCGCGCGCCCGCGCGCGGCGATGTATCCGTCGGGACGCACGAGGTAGAACGCGGGACGCGTGCGGCCGTAGTTGTCCGTGAGCGACTGCGCGCCGTCACCGCGCGTATCGGTGATGCGCCACACGCGCACGGCATTCGGCAGGATCGTCTCGATCGACTTCACGAGGCCCTCGAGGTCCGGGTCGCGCATCGCGTGCGCGACGGTGATGGTCGCCGGCGCGAGCGCGATGTCGTCCTCGCCGGAAGGATTCTCGAGCAGGAACAGCGAGAAGCAGCCCGGATCATGCAGATCGTAAAGACATCCGACGCCCGGCAGACGCCCGAGCGGCCCGTCGACGACATGCACGCGCGCATCCGGCGCGCGCTCGCCCGCGCGCGGACCGCCGTCGAGCAGCCGCTCCAGCGTGAGCGGGCTCTTGCGATAGTTGATCGACAGCTCGCTCACGGTGCGCCGCATCGCGTCGCGCAAGGGGCCGATCGCGGCGAGCGCGGGCATCACGTGCTCGCGCATCAGCTTCATCGGGCCGTGCTCGGCGCCCGCCATCTGCGTGAGCATGCTGGATTGCCGCAGCACGTCGCGCTCGATCGGATGCCGCTCCGCGTGATAGGTGTCGAGCAGGCGCTCGGTCGCACTGCCCGCGAGCATGCGCGCGATCTTCCAGCCGAGATTGAACGCTTCCTGGATGCCGGTGTTCATGCCCTGCGCGCCTGCCGGGCTGTGCACGTGCGCCGAATCGCCCGCGAGGAAGACGCGCTCCACGCGCAGGCGATCGACCATGCGGCTGTTCAGATGGAAGTACGACGACCACTTGAGATTCGACAGCGTCACCCGGTGATGCACGCGCCGCTCGACGAGCGCACGGCATTCCTCGATGCTCGGGCCGGCCTTCGTCCCGGACGCGTTCGCGGCGCTGGCCGCCGGCGCCGGCAGATCCGCGATCAGGCGCGCGCGGTCGCCGCCCATCGGAAAGAGCGCCGCGAGCCCTTCGCCCGAGGCGAAGATGTGGAACTCGTCGTCGGGCCAGTCGGAGTCCGCCTGGAGATCGGCGAGCAGATACGTCTGATCGAAGGTCTTGCCGTCGAAGCCGACGCCCAGCCGATGCCGCACGAAGCTGTGCGCGCCGTCCGCCGCGATCAGATATGAAGGCCGCAGCAGCTCGTCGCGTCCGTTGGGATGACGCAGTGTCGCCTGCAGGCCCGCCGAGCCCTGCGAGAAATCCACCAGTTCGACGCCGCGCTCGATGTCGACGCGATAGCCCGCGAGATGCTCGGCAAGCAGGCGCTCGGTCTGCGATTGTTCGAGAAAGAGCAGATACGGATAACGCGTCTGCAGGGGATCGAAGTCGAGGCGCGCGAGGCGCTGCCCGTTCGAATAGAGATTGGCCACGCGCGCGCGATGGCCGAGTTCGAGAAACGGCTTGACGATGCGATGCTGCTCGAAGAGCTCGAGCGTGCGCGCCTGAATGCCGATCGCGCGTGAATACGGCGACGGCTCCCGCGCCTTGTCGACGAGCCTGACCGGTATGTGCGCCCGAGCGAGGCTCATCGCGGCGGCGAGGCCCGTCGGACCGGCGCCTGCGATCAGAACGGGCGCCACGTCCAGCTTGTCGTTCGGATTCAGTTTTGGCGCGAACATGCAGTCCCTCCCCGAAACGTCACGCCGTCTAGTGTACGCCCGTACCCTCCGCTTTCGGCATGCCCGCGGGGCCTCGCCGCTTCAGTGAACGTGGCCGCGCTGGTGCAGCACGCACGTGTGGCAGACCTCGCCGAACTCCACCTGCACGGTCGCATGATGCATCGAGTATTCGCGGCGCAGCGTCGTGACGACGCCCTGCACGAACGCGTCGCCGGGATGACCCTGCGGCATCACGAGATGCACGGTGAGCGCGTTTTCCGTCGTCGAGAGCGCCCAGACGTGCAGGTCGTGCACGTCGCGCACGCCGGGAAGCCGCGCGAGATAGCGTTCGATGCGCGCCATGTCGACGGAAGGCGGCACGGCCGCCATCGCGAGGCGCATCGCGTCGCGCCCGAGGCCCCAGGTGCCGTAGACGATCACCATCACGACGATGAGGCTCATCAGCGGATCGAGCCAGCTCCAGCCCGTGAACAGGATGACGAGACCGCTCACCGCGACGGCGGCGGAGATCGCGGCGTCGGCGGCCATATGCAGGAAGGCGCCGCGCACGTTGAGGTCGTCCTTGCTGCCGCGCATGAAGAGCCACGCGGAGAAGCCGTTCACGACGAGGCCGAGCGTCGCGACGATGAACACGTCCAGCCCCGCGACGGGCGCCGGATTGATGAGGCGCTGGATCGCTTCGAGCACGATCGCGCCGCACGCGAAGAGCAGCAGCGCGGCATTGGCGAGCGACGCGAGGATCGACGAGCTGCCGAGGCCGAAGGTATAGCGCGCGTTCGGCTGGCGGCTGCCGAGCCACACGGCGCCCCAGGCGAGCAGGAGGCCGAGCACGTCGGAGAGATTGTGGCCGGCGTCGGCGAGCAGGGCGGTGGAATGCGCAAGGAAGCCGTAGACGGCCTGCACGACCACGATCAGCACGTTCAGGCCGACGGCGAGCGCGAACGTCCGGCCCTGCCCCGCCTGCGGCGCGTGGTGATGGTGATGCCCGCCCGGGCCGTGGCCGTGGCCGTGGTGGTCATGCTCATGCCCGTGCGCATGTTGATGTTCGTGTTGTTCGTGCTGATGCGTACTCATCGGCGTGCTCGTGTTCGGTTTTTTCAGTCGAGGTCGGCAGGTTCGGACTGCGGCTCGGCGACGTGCTCCAGCAACTCGCCGAGCATGGCGCTGATGTGGCGGTCGGCGGCCACGTAGAACACCTGCTTGCCCTGGCGCTCCGCCCGCACGATGCGCGCCGCGCGCAATAGCCGCAGGTGATGGCTCACCAGCGACGACGACAGCCCGAGCGATTCCGCGATCGCCCCGACCGCGCGCTTGTGCTCGACGCACGCCAGCACGATGCGCAGGCGCGTCGGGTCGCCGAGCAGGCGAAACAGGTCGGCGAGCGGCACGACGCGGTCGTCGGAGGGGATCGCTCCGGCGGCGGAGGACAAAGGGGCCGTCACGGATTATGACAAATAATTGAATAGATGTTCACATGTTAAGTGCCATCGCTGCAACATGTCAACCGCGGTTTCCGAAGTCCGGGGCCTTCGGTGTGGGAAAATGCGAGGTTTGCAATCCGGGGCAGAAGTTTTTCCCATCATGGACACCGTTTTCGCCCGCGGTTTCGCGGCCCATCGTGACGGCCGCCTGACCGACGCGGAGCGCGACTACCAGGCCGCGCTCGCCGCCGAACCCCATCACGTCGACGCGCTGCACTACCTCGGCGTGCTGCGCCATCAGCAGGGCCAGCACGCCGAAGCGGCCGAGCTCGTGCGCCGCGCCGTGGACCTGCGCCCGACCGATGCCGGCCTGCAACTGAACCTCGGCAACGCGCTGAAGGCGCTCGGCCGCATCGACGACGCGATCGAGCGGTTCCGCAATGCGCTCACGCTCGCGCCCGGCTTTCCGCTCGCGCAGTACAACCTCGGCAACGCCTACACGGCGGCGGGCCGTCACGAAGACGCCGCCGACGCCTTCGAGAAGGCGCTGCGCCTGCAGCCAGACGACCCGGCCGCGTGGAACAACTTCGGCAACGCGCTTTCGGCGCTGCGCCGCTTCAAGGACGCGGCGCACGCGTTCAAGCGCGCGCTCGCGCTGCGCCCGCGTCATGCCGGCGCGCACAACAACCTCGGCATGGCGCTGAACGCGCTCGGCGACACGCACGGCGCCATCGAGCACTTTCGCGCCGCGCTCGAGGCCGAACCGAACTATGTCGCTGCGCATTTCAATCTCGGCAATCTGCTCGACGCGAACGGCAACCCTGAGGACGCGCTGCCCGTGCTGCGCAAGGCGGTCGACCTGCAGCCGCACTTCGCGCCGGGACACTTCGGGCTCGGCCACGCGCTCGCCAGGCTCGGCCGCCACGAGCAGGCCGTGCCGCACTTCGAGCGCGCGGTCGGCCTCGATCCAAACTACGGCGTCGCGTGGCTGTCCCTCGGCAACGCGCATCTCGCGCGCGGCGCGCACCAGGCGGCGCTGCGCGCGTTCGATCAGGCCTTGCGCCTCGACCCCCGCATGCCCGCCGCGCATCTGAATCGCGCCCTCGCCTTGCTGACGACCGGCGACTATGCGCGCGGCCTGCCCGCCTACGAGTGGCGTTTGCAGACATCCGGCAGCGAACCCACGCCGACCTTGCCGCGCTGGACAGGCGAGCCGATGCCCGGCCGCACGCTCCTCGTGCGCGCCGAACAGGGTTTCGGCGACACGTTGCAGTTCATCCGCTTCGTGCCGTTCGCGGCGAAGCGCGTCGGCAAGCTGGTGCTCGAAGTGCAGCCCGCGCTCGTTCCGCTGCTGGCTCCCGCGGCCCATGCCGCGCGCGTCGAGCTGAAAAGCAAGGCGGACGACCTCACGACGCAAGCAGACGCCTTCTGTCCGCTGCTCAGCCTGCCGCTCGCGCTCGGCATCACGTCGCCCGATGCGCTTCCGGCGCGCGCGCCCTATCTCGTCGTGCCAGCCGATTACCGGCGCAAGTGGCGCGGCTCTCTCGGCGGCCAGCACAAGCGCAAGATCGGCATCGCATGGTCGGGACGGGTGCAGCCGGGCGAAACGCGCTCCGCGCCCGTCGAAGCGCTCGCGCCGCTCTTCGCGCTCGAGGGCATCGACTGGATCGTGCTGCAGCCGTTCCTCACCGGGCGCGAGCGCGACGTGCTGCGCGCGCACCCGAACGCAAGGTCGATTCACTGCCTGGAAGGACGCCTCGACAATTTCGCGGACACCGGCGCGATCGTCGACCGGCTGGACGCCGTGGTTTCCGTGGATACGTCGGTCGCTCACCTGGCGGGCGCGCTCGGCAAGCCGGTCTGGGTGATGCTGCCCTTCGCCGCCGACTGGCGCTGGGGCGTCGATGCCGCCGGGAGCGCGTGGTATCCGGGCGCGCGCCTCGTGCGCCAGCGCGCGCCGGGCGAATGGCGCGAAGTGATCGAGCAGACGGCGGCCGAGCTACGGACGTGACCGCGCGCGAAGCTTTCAGGTCAAAAAAATCCCTCAACGAAGCGAGGGATTTTTTTCTGCCGCAAGCCGCCAGCCATCAAGCCGTCTTGTATTGATTGCGCGCTTCCGGCGAGCGATACAGCACGAGCGTCGCGATCAGGCCGCAGATCGCGGCGAGACCCATCCACAGCCCGGGCGCCGCCTTGTTGCCGGTGGTGTGGATCAGATATGTCGAGATCGCCGGCGTGAAGCCGCCGATGGTCGTCGCGAGGCTGTATGCCATCGAAAAACCGGTGGTGCGCACATCGACGGGCATGACTTCGGTCAGCGCCACCACCATTGCGCCGTTGTAGCTGCCGTACAGGAACGAGAGCCACAGTTCGACCATCAGCAGCCGCGCGAACGACGGATCCGCGACCAGCCATTGCACGGCCGGATACGACGTGAGAATCGTGAGGATGGTGAACACCAGCAGCACGGGACGACGGCCGATGCGGTCCGACACCGCGCCCATCACCGGCAGCCAGACGAGATTCGATATGCCGACGCACACGGTGACGACGAGCGCATCGATCGCGGAGAGCTTCAACACTTCCTTGCCGAAGGTCGGCGTGTACGCGGTGATCATGTAGAACGACACGGTCGTCATGATGACCATGCCCATGCCCGCGATCACCACGCCCCAGTTCTGCACGATCGAGCGCGCGATCTCGCCCATGCTCGGACGATGCTTCTTCGCGAGAAACTCGTCGGTCTCGCGCAGCGAGCGGCGGATGATGAACAGGAACGGCACGATCAGGCAGCCGATCAGGAACGGCACGCGCCAGCCCCACGCCGTCATCTGGTCGGCCGGCAGGAGGCGGTTCATGATCACGCCGATCAGCGCCGCGAACACCACGGCCACTTGCTGGCTGCCGGACTGCCAGGAACAATAGAAGCCCTTGTTGCCCTTGGTGGCGATCTCGGACAGGTACACCGACACGCCACCCAGCTCCACGCCGGCCGAGAAGCCCTGCAGGAGGCGCCCGCCCAGCACGATGACCGGCGCGAGCAGGCCGATGGTCGCATAGCCCGGCACGAGCGCCACGCACGCGGTGCCGATGGCCATCAGCGTGAGCGTGAGGATCAGGCCCTTGCGCCGTCCGTGGTGGTCGATGTACGCGCCGAGCACGATCGCGCCGACCGGCCGCATCAGGAAGCCCGCGCCGAACACGGAGAGCGCGAGCATCAGCGAGGCGAACTCGTTGCCGCTCGGGAAATAGGTCTTGGCGATCGCCGAAGCGTAATAGCCGTAGACCATGAAGTCGTACATTTCAAGGAAGTTTCCGCTGACGACGCGAAATACCGTCTTGAACTTGGATTCGTTGGCGGGGGCCAGGTGGGTCGTGGACATGACTTTCTCGAAAATCTGGACGTGGGCGCAAGTCGCCTCCGCGAAGGTCGCGAAAACCGTACACGGCCGTGACGGCGATCGACCGCGCTGAGCGAGGCAGAAGCTGTTTGGTTCTTATGGATGCGGTGACCTCAATCTTAACGCCTGAGCGACCGTGCCTGCACGCAACTTCGGCCAATTTCGCCCAACTAACATTAACAATAGCTTACATATGTCTAACTCCAAACCAACAACCGGCCCGAACGCCGCCACGCAATGCTCGCTGCGCGAAGCCACCTTGGCCGACGCCGCGCTCATCGCGTCCATGCACGCGCGCAGTTGGGCGTCGGCGTATCGCGGCATCCTGCCGGACGGCTATCTCGAACGCGACATGCATGCCGAGCGCGCCGCGCACTGGGAAGCGCGCATGAAGGAAATCGGCGCCGGCGCGGGATGCGCGTTCATCGCCGAACATGGCGGCGAGGCGGTCGGCTTCGTATGTCTTCTTGAACCGGACGAGACGGGCAGCGTGCTCGTTGACAATCTGCATGCGCTGCCCGGGCACAAGGGCCTCGGCACGGGCACCACGATGCTCGCCGAAGCGATACGCTGGGCGCGCTCGCGCGGCGCGCGGCAACTGCATCTCTTCGTACTGGAGCAGAACGCGGCGGCGATCGGCTTCTACGAATCGCGCGGCTGGAAGTGCGCGTCACGCGAAGCCGACCATATGGCCGGCATCGATCTCTTTTCGCTGCGCTACGTCTACTCACTCGCCTGACACGCCACGCAATACGTCGGCCGACTAACACGATCAACAAAGTTCAGTCAATAAGCATTCCTGTAAAAATTGACAATAGGAATGTTCTGGTCGTCGGAGACAAGGGCATTTCGTATGATGTCGGGTCGAATTTTCGGCCTCTTCGCGCTCTACCCGCGATGTCGTCTCCTGCGCCATGAAGGTCCGCGGCTGTCCCGCTGTCCCTGCCCGGCGCACGCATGTGGAATCTTCATGATCGAACCCCTGATCGTTGTGGAAGGCAATCTGCGTCTGCCGACGGTGCGCCTGCTGACGGATCCGTCCCTGAACTTCGGGTTCGAGTGGTCGCCCGCGCGCACGCGCCCCGTTCAATCGCAGTCGGAATTTCCGCTGTTCGCGGCGCGTTTCGAGACGGCTTACGTCCCCGCATTCCGTCTGTCGGATACGAGCTCGCCCTATCGCGCGGTGAGCCTGTGGGGCGTGTACGCCAGGGAAAGCATTCCACGCGCCGTGCTCAACCTGATGCAGGGCCCGCGCGCCTCCGGCGACGTCGAGGACAAGCGCATCGATCCGGTGCAACTGTCGGTCGGAGCCCCGATGACCGCGCCCGTCCGCAAGAGCCTCACCAGCAGGCCGGTCGCCATCGCGGTCGCGGCAGCCGCCGGCGCGATGCTCATCGTGTGGCTGCTGTTCGGATATGAACCGAAGCCGTCGGGCGAAACGCCGCCGGTTCTGGCCAATGGAGCCGAAATGCCCGCCCGGCCGGGAGCAAGCGCTCATTCGGCCGCGCCCGCGTTGGCGCCTGTGACGACCCCCCGTGTTCCTCGCGCCGAAACGGTGACCATCAATCGACCCGCCGCGTCCGCGACCGCGACCACGCTCGCCGCCACGTCAAAGCCGCTCGCGATTTCATCCGAGCCGTCCGCCGTCGCGCCGCCGCAGATCTCGTCCGCCGGCACGCGCAAGAGCACTGCGGCGACGGCGCAAGCCCATCCGCATCCACGCAAGACCGTGACGAAGCAAGCCGCGCATGCCGAACCTTCCGGCAACACGGCGAAGCGACGCAAGAACAGCGGCGCACACTCGATGGCCGATGTGACGGAGCAAAAACACCTCCACCGCGCGAAGGCCGAACCCGCGCTTCGGACGACTCACGCGATCGCGCGCGCCCATCCGGCCGACGAGCGCATCGCGGCGGTCGAATCCGCATGGCGCGCACGCGCGGCATCGAGCCATAACAACAGAAGCCAGCCGCCAAAGGCGCCGGACGCGATGAACCCGGAGGCGCTCTACGCGATCCTCCAGCACTCGCCGACGCTCGACAGCAACGCGCCCGCGTCCGGCGCACGCAATCCGCGCGCAGGAGGCGCAACTGGAAATTGACAGAGACGAACGGCCCGAGATGCGACAGAGAACGCGCCTTGCCAGTCCGATCAACCTTTTCGGCCCCGACGCCAACATGAAGCAACCCAGCACAATCCGTTACGCGACGCTCGCGCTCGCCCTGTCCATCTGCAGTTTTCTCGCGCCCTTCACGAGCACGTTCGCCGCTTCGACGCAGACGAAATACGCGACGAAGGCGAATCAGCCGAGTCAAGGCGCTCAACCCGGGGACGAGGCGTCGGCGCAAGCCGCTCCCGAGGACCTCTCCGACCTGAAAGCCGACGCACGCGCGCCGCGCGTCGAGGGCAATATCGCCGAGCTGCAGAATCTCGTGCAGGCAGGCAGTCTCATCGAATTGCGCGAGACGCGCAACGGCAGCTACGGCGCAAAACTCTTCTTCCTCGCGCAAGACATGCTGTTCTACGTGGCGCTCTCGCAGGACGATCGCTGGTGGCGTGTGGTGAAGACGCAGGACCAGAGCCGCGCGGAATCGATCTACGCGCAGTTCGCCCGCAAGAGCTTCGATCTCGCCGACGGCGAGATCCGCCGCATGCAGCTGGCGGCGCAGAAGGCGCTGCTCGAGCGCGTGATCGCGAAATCGGCGGAGCGCGCGAACCGGCTCTCCACCGACCTCGCGCTCGCGCAGCAGCAGGACTCGCAGGTATCGCAGCGACAGCAGCAATTGCAGGTCGAATCGGCCGCGCTGCAGACCGACAAGCTCGAAGCCGAACGCAAGCTGCGCGCGCTGCAGATGCAGGTCGACCAGCTTCAGCGGCAGACGGAAGCCGGGCTCGCGCCGGTAAACGTGATGCCCTCGCGTTGATCGGATCGGTTCGCACTTGAAAAGCAAGAAGGCCCGCTCGAGTCCGAGCGGGCCTTCTTCTTTACGGCTTGCTGCAACGCGCCTGACTCAGAACCGCGTTTCGCGCGCAACGCGCAGGAACGTGTCGAGCAACGGCGTGCAATCGAGCAGCTCCGCGCCGCCCGCCCGGTGAAACTCCGGGTGCCACTGCACGCCGACGACGAACGGCGCCTTGCGATACCGCACCGCCTCGATGATCCCGTCCGACGCCGACACCGCCTCGATGTTCAAATCGCGCCCGAGCGACTTCACCGCCTGATGGTGGATCGAGTTGACGATCGCCTCGCGCTGGTTCGGGAACATGTTGACGAGCGTGGAGCCGTCGGGGAAGCGGATCGAATGCCGATGCTGGTCGTACTGCTCATTGACGTGGATGCCGGCCGTCGGCACGTCGGTCGCGATATCGCCGTAAAGCGTGCCGCCGAACGCCACGTTGATCAGCTGGCAGCCGCGGCACACCCCGAGCACGGGCTTGCCCGACTCGACGAACTCATGCAGCAGCTCCAGTTCGTACATGTCGCGCACACGGTCGCCCGGCCATTCGGGACGCGTCGTCGCTTCCTCATAGGACTGCGGCGAGACGTCCGCGCCGCCTTGCAGCAGCAGGCCGTCGAGATGCTTCGCATAGTCGCGCAGGCGAATGTTGCTCGGATGCAGCATGCCCTGGTGTCCGACGGTCGGAATCATGAAGACGAGCACATCGCGCGACATGACCCAGTGCGCGATCGACTCCTCGAGATACTGCAGCGTCTTGCCGCGCAGCCCTTTCGCGCCCGGCTCCGGGTGGAAGATGCGCGCCGACACCCCGATGCGCAGCGTGCGCTGGGTGATGCGCTGCCCCGCGCGGTCGAAGATCTGCCGCGCGCGCGCCGCGATGATGCGGCCGAACACCGACCACGCCGAGTCCGACTGCTTGAGATAGGCGGGCTGCGCCGGCGCTGCGGCCTGTTCCGATACCGGCAGCGGCGGAGGATTGAGCTTGGCGAAATCGGGCGCATCGGTGAAGTCGGGCGGCAGGCCGACCGCCGGCGGCGGAGCCGTGCGGCCGGTCGGGGAATCGGTCGCGGCGGAGTGCGCGTTGGCATTCGCGGCTTCCGCTTCGGTCGCCGCTTCGAGATTTTCGGCGAGGCTTGCCTTGGAATCGGCGGACACACGGCGCTTTTCGCGCACCGCGGCTTCCTGAGCCGCCGTTGCACTCGCCGCCGATGCGCGGGCTTCGCGGGCGGCCTGCTGCGCTTCGTCGCGCCGGGCCTGGGTCGTATCGACCGGTTCGACGTTCGACGCGCTCGAAGGCGCATCCGTCGATGCCCGCTCTGTCGCGCTCGCCTTGGGACCGGGCGCCGCGGCCGCCGCTGCGGCTTCGGGCGGCGCCGTGGGATTCGCGCGCGGTCCGTGCGGCGCGGATGGCGCGCCGTCCTGCGAAACTCCCGCTGCCGAAGAATCGGCGCCATGATGGCGCGCGTCGATGCTGCTTGCGTCGTTGGACGTTTTGTTATCGCTCATTCCGATTCAGGCGCTCGAGCGCCGTAAGGAGCATGCACAAGCCTTGATTATCCGCCTCCGGACAGGGCGGGGCAAACCAGCACACAATTGCTCACATTGGCTCACATTATCGCGGGAACCGGTAATACGCCGCTCTCAGGGCTATCCCGTGAAAAAGCCGTCAATCATCGCGCGGCTCCTCGAAGGTCTCGCGCAAGGCGATCTGCATCGTCGCGTGGATTTTCACGCACCAGCGCCACAGCACCGTCAGCAACAGCGCCGCGCACAGCAGCACGCCGACCATCAGCCCGAACGGCGGCAGGATGCCGCCCGAGAGCGCCGCGACGAGCAGAAAGACGCCGAACATCGCGACGATCGGAATGAGCCCGGAAATCGCCGAACGGATCGCGCGCGTGAAGCGCCCCGCTTTCGCGGGCTGCACGCTCACCTCCGCGAGCAGCAGCGCGAGCGATTCGAGCTTGCGGTACACGGCGACCAGAAACGGCAACGCGACGATGAGCGCCGCGCTCCACAGCGCGACGCGCTGCGCGTTATCGGTTTCGAGCCAGCGCGCGAGATGCGCGGACGCGAACGGCGCCGCATACGACGCGCCCAGAAAGATCGCCGCGACGAGCGCGAGATTCACCGAGATCTGCAGCACGATGCGCTTCGTCATCGAGAAGAGCGTCGGGCCGCCGGACACGGGCGTCAGGCTCGCGAGCCATTGCGAATAGAGGCCGAAGGTGTTGGCCACCGGCGCGGGCATCGCGCGGGCGAGGCGCATCGTGAGCGGATCGGCGGCGCGGATGAGATACGGCGTGAAGAGCGTCGTGACCGCGGACACGGCCACCGCGATCGGATAGAGAAAGCTGCTCGTGACCTTGAGCGAGAGCCCGAGCGACGCGATGATGAACGAGAACTCGCCGATCTGCGCGACGCTCATGCCGACGCGCATCGCCGTGCGCCCGTCCTTGCCCGCGAGAAAAGTGCCGAGCCCGCACGACACGATCTTGCCGAGCACCACCGCGACCGTGATGACGGCGATCGGCCACGCGTACTCCACGAGCACCGCCGGGTTCAGCAGCAGGCCGATGGTGACGAAGAAGATCGCCGAGAACATGTCGCGCACCGGCGCAATGAGATGCTCGATGCGCGCGAGATGCCTCGACTCCGCCATGATCGCGCCGATGAGAAACGCGCCGAGCGCGATCGAATAGTCGAGCTTCACGACGAGCAGGCAGAAGCCGAAGCAGAAGCCGAGCACGGTGACGAGCAGCATCTCGTCGCTCTTCGCGCGCGCGACGTAATTGAGCGCGCGCGGCACGGTGAGTATGCCGACGACGAGCGACACCGTCATGAAGAGCAGCAGCTTGCCGAGCGTCACGGCCGCGATGCCCGCGCTCACCGAGCCCGTCTGCGCGATGCCCGACAGCAGCACGAGCATTGCGATGGCGAGGATGTCCTCGACGATCAGAATGCCGAACACGAGCTGCGCGAAGCCCTCGCCTTTCATGCCGACTTCGGAGAGCGCCTTCACGATGATGGTCGTCGACGAGATCGCGAGCATCGCGCCGAGAAAGAGCGAGTCCATTGCATTCCAGCCGAACCAGCGGCCGATCTCGTAGCCGATCCAGATCATCAGCACGATTTCCGAGAGCGCGGCGACGAAGGCCGTCGCGCCGACCTTGAACAGCTTGCGCAGGCTGAACTCGAGCCCGAGCGAGAACATCAGGAAGACGACGCCGAGCTCGCCGAGCGTCTGGATCGTCGCTTCGTCGTGGATGAGATTGAACGGCGGCGTGTACGGCCCGATGATCACGCCCGCGACGATATACCCGAGGACGACCGGCTGCCGCATGCGGTGGAACAACACCGTCACGACACCCGCGATGGCCATGATCACTGCGAGATCCTGAATGAAGCCGATCGCGTGATGCATCAAACGAATCCTTACAAAAATATAACAGGAGAACCGATGTTACCGCACGGACGGGTAAATCCTGCGGTCAGGCAAGCAATACGGATGAAAAAAACCGGAGACGACGACGCGCATCGCACTGGTGCATGCGCACTCCAGAGAGGGAAACAGGAGGGAACGGTGAGCCCGCTCGAACGAGCGGGCGGATACGTCGACAGGAATCGAAGCGCTCAGACCGCTGCTTCGTTTTCCTCGCCGGTGCGGATGCGGATGACGCGTTCGACCTCGGCGACGAAAATCTTGCCGTCACCGATCTTGCCGGTGCGCGCCGCGCCGATGATCGCGTCGATCACCTGATCGGTCTGATCGTTCGCGACGACGACTTCGATCTTCACCTTCGGGAGGAAGTCGACCACATACTCTGCACCACGATAGAGCTCCGTGTGCCCCTTCTGACGGCCGAAGCCCTTCACTTCCGTGACCGTGAGACCCGTGAGCCCCACTTCGGCGAGCGCTTCGCGAACTTCGTCGAGCTTGAACGGTTTGATGATGGCGGTGATGCGTTTCATGGCGAGCCTCGCGTAAATATCGATTCAAGGGTTCGAAAAAAGGTCGTGCCCCGCGTGGGACAGATGTTTTCGATTCTAGCCGCGTTTCATCGAGCAAGCGAACGACGCTCGACATCACTCCGTCACGGGAACGCGCTCCAGGTCCTTGAGCCACACCGTTGCCTGCGAATCGCTCGGCGCTCGCCAGTCGCCGCGGGGAGAAAGCGAGCCGCCCGACCCGACCTTCGGCGCGTTCGGTATGCATGAACGTTTGAACTGGCTGGTGCGGAAGAAGCGGTCCAGAAAGATCCTGAGATTCTTGCGGATCTCGGCGAGGCCGTACTGATTCCGGGTGACGGTGGGCCCTTCCGGCCACTCGCCCGCATCGCGGTTGCGCCATGCGGTGAGCGCCAGAAATGCGACCTTGGTGGGAGCGAAGCCGAACCGAAGCGTGTAGTACAGGTTGAAATCCTGCAGTTCATAGGGGCCGATGACGCTCTCCGTCTTCTGCTCCACGGCGCCGCTCGTCTTGCCGGGGATGAGCTCCGGACTGATATCGGTGCTCAGGATGTTTTCGAGCACGTCGGTTCCGGTGCTGCCGATCTGCCCCGATTCGGCCACCCAACGAACCAGGTGCGTGATCAATGTCTTGGGCACGCTCGCGTTGACGTTGTAGTGGGACATGTGATCGCCCACTCCATAGGTGCACCAGCCGAGTGCCAGCTCACTCAGGTCCCCTGTGCCGATGACGATCGCGTTGTTGAAATTCGCCAGCCGGAACAGGTGACTCGTGCGCTCTCCTGCCTGCACGTTCTCATAGGTGATGTCGTATTGCTCGCTCCCCGAACTGTGCGGATGGCCGATGTCGGACAGCATCTGCACGCAACTCGGGCGAATGTCGATTTCGCCGGCCGTGCAGCCGATGACCTCCATCAACTCGCGCGCCTGGCCGAGCGTCCGGTCGCTCGTCGCGAAGCCGGGCATCGTGTACGCCAGTATGTTGGAGCGCGGCAGTCCGAGGCGGTCCATGGCTTTCGCGCACACGAGCAGTGCATGCGTCGAATCCAGGCCGCCGGAAATACCGATGACGACCTTGGAGATGCCCGACGACTGAAGCCGCTGCAGCAGCGCCTGCACCTGGATGTTGTACACCTCGTTGCATCGCTCGTCGCGTCGCGCCGGGTCTGCCGGGACGTAGGGAAAGCGCTCGACGCGTCGCTCGAGCGGCAGCTTCCCTTTGGCCGGCAGGGCGATCGGGAATTCGACCACGGTGAACTTCTCGACCTCGTCGGCGTGCCTGTGCGTCGATCGGCCGAAGGTGGTCTGCCTCATGCGCTCGCGGGAAAGCCGCTCCAGGTCCACGTCGGCGAATATGAGGTGGGACTCGCCGGAGAAACGCTCGGATTCCGCGAGCAGCTCACCGTTCTCGTAAATGAGGCCTTGGCCGTCCCAGGCCATGTCGGTGGACGACTCCCCATCTCCCGCCGACGTGTAGAGATACGCGGCGATGCAACGCGCGGACTGTTGGCCGACGAGCTGATGCCGATACGCCGACTTGCCCACGACGATGTTCGAGGCCGACAGATTCACGAGCACGGTCGCGCCGGCGAGCGCCGCGAACGACGAAGGCGGAACGGGCACCCACACGTCTTCGCAGATTTCGACGTGAAACCTGAAGAGCGGAAGGTTCTCGATCTGAAAGAGCAGCGACGGCCCGAACGGCGCGTCCTGTCCGCACAGCGAGAGCGTGCGTGTGGTCGCGGCATCGGCCGGGCTGAACTGCCGCGCTTCGTAGAACTCGCCATAGTTGGGCAAGTAGCTCTTCGGGACGACGCCGCGAATGATTCCGTCGGCGATGACGATCGCGCAATTGAAGAGCTTGTGCTCGGCTCTGACCGGCGCGCCGACGATCAGCGCCGCGTTCAGCCCTTGCGACGCTTCGAGAATGCTTTTCAGGGCATCCTCGCAGGCATCGAGCAGGGCTCTTTGATGAAAGAGGTCGTCACAGGTGTACGCGGAAATACCGAGTTCGGGAAACGCGACGAGCACCGCGCCGCGCCCTGCCGCCTGCCTCGCCAGCTCGATCGTCTGCGCGGCGTTGAACGCCGGGTCGGCCACTTTGCAGGTCGGAACGGCAACTGCGACGCGCGCGAAGTCATGGCTGTATAGGTTGAAAAAGTCTTTGCTCATCGTCGACATTACCTGCGCGTGTTGACCAGTGCTCACTGCGCGGCGTCGCCGGCAGGGCGTGATGCGATATCGGTATGAAATGGGGTAAGAACCCGCAACGATTATCGCATGCGCATTCAGGCCTTCTTGCGGAACGGCGTATGCGCTTCCAGCTCTTCGATGTGATGATCCATCGCTTCGGTTTCCGCATCGAGAAACTCGGCGATCGCCTGCGCGAAACGCTGATCCGCGATCCAGTGCGCGGACCACGTCGGCGTCGGCAGAAGGCCGCGCGACATCTTGTGCACGCCCTGCGCGCCGCCTTCGAAGCGCGCCAGCGCGTGTTCGATGCAGTACGCGATGCCCTGCATATAGCACGTCTCGAAGTGCAGGCCCGAGACGAACTCGCGCGTGCCCCAGTAGCGGCCATACATCGTGTCGCCGCCGATCATGTTGAGCGCGCACGCGAGCGGTTCGCCGTCGGCTTCCGCGATCACGAGCAGCACGCTGTCGGGCGCTTCGGCATGAATGCGGCCGAAAAATTCGCGCGTGAGATACGGCGCGTTCCAGTGCTCACGATACGTGTTGTCGTAGCAGTCGTAGAAGAAGTCGAGCGCGCCCTGATCGATCTCCGCGCCGCGCAGCCACCTGTACGTGACGCCCGCTTCCGTCACGCGCCGCCGGTCCTGCTTGATCTTCTTGCGCTTGTCGTGGCTCATCGTCGCGAGGAACGCGTCGAAGCTCTGGTAGCCCTCACCGGGCAGATTCTCCCAGTGGAACTGCACGCCTTCTCGCAGCATGTAGCCCGCGTCCGTCAGCGCCTCGACGTCCTGCGCGTGCGGAAACAGCACATGCAGCGACGAGAGCTCGAGCCGGCGCGTCAGCTCGATCGCCCCGCGCGCGAGCAACACGCGATCCTCGTGATGCGCCGCGATGAGGCGCGGGCCCGTCACCGGCGAGAACGGCACCGCGGACAGCGCCTTCGGGTAATAGCGCAGGCCGTGGCGCTCGAAGGCATCGGCCCAGGCGTGATCGAAGACGTATTCCCCGCGCGAGTGCGACTTGAGATACAGCGGCATCGCGCCGGCGAACTCGCCCCCGCGTGTCAGGATCAGATGATGCGCACGCCAGCCGGTGCGCCTGACCGCGCATCCCGTTTCCTGCAACGCCGAGAGAAACGCGTGACGCACGAACGGATTGTCGCCGGCGATCCGGTTCCAGTCGTCGGCCGGGATGTCGTCCAGCGCATCGACCACATGAATTTCGACCTCGCGATTCAACAGGCTTTACCTCGCTGAAATAACGGCGGGCGCGAGCGATGCAAGACATGCGGCGAACCGCGCCCGAAAGCGGCTATTCTCGCGCAAGTCCGCGAATGCCGCCCGCGCGCCGATGCACCGCTACTGCCCCGACACGGTGCTTTCGGCGATAATGCGCGGCGAATCCTCTCCTGCGCCCATACAACGCGATGCCGTGGTTCCTCTATCTGATCGAATGCGCCGACGGCAGCCTCTACACGGGCATCGCGACGGATGTCGAGGCGCGCTTTCTCGTGCACGCGAGCGGCAAGGGCGCACGCTATACGCGCGCGAGAAAACCGCTCAGAGTGCTGGCGTCGTTCGAACTGACGGGGAGATCGGAGGCGTTGCGCGCCGAATATCGCGTGAAGCGTCTGAGCGCGCAGCAGAAGCGCGCGTTGATCGCGGGAGAGCGGTCGCTCGAATCGTTGTTGCCCCGGATCGAGGCAAGCGAGGAAGAGTGAGGCGCCGCCGCGCTTCGAGCACGCGGCGGCGCCATGCCGAAAGAACCGCTTACTTCTTGTAGTTCGCGGCGCCTTCCGAGATTTCCTTGTGCGCCGCGTCGATGCCCGCCCAGCCCTCGACCTTCACCCACTTGCCTTTCTCGAGCGCCTTGTAGTTCTCGAAGAAGTGCTTGATCTGATCCTTCAGGTATTCGGGCACGTCGTCGATCGACTTGATGTTCGCCGTCATCGGGCAGACCTTGTCGTGCGGCACGGCGATCAGCTTCGCATCCACGCCGGATTCGTCCGTCATCTGCAGCATGCCGAGCGCGCGCGCCCGTACGACCGCGCCTGCCAGCAGCGGGAAGGGCGTGATGACGAGCACGTCGACCGGGTCGCCGTCGCCGGAGAGCGTCTGCGGAATGAAGCCGTAGTTGGCCGGATAGCGCATGCCGGTGCTGATGAAGCGGTCGACGACGAGCAGGCCCAGGTCCTTGTCCGCTTCGTATTTGACCGGATCGCTCTGCGCGGGAATCTCGATGATGACGTTGAAATCCTGCGGAAGGTCCTTGCCGGGAGGTACGTTGTTGAAGCTCATGAGCACTCTCTGGAGAAGTTGAGGTCGGAGACGGAATCGCACGGGCGGACGGCCCCTTGGCGGAACCGCTGCGCTCGTCGCGCATGCGGGTGCGTGATTGCGTCATTATAGCCAATCGGGTCTCGCCGCCCGCCACGGCGGGCGCGCGCCGGGCGTTGGCGCGATAATCGGATGCGGCGCCGAAAAAACATCGAATTCCATCAGCCGGCTCAAAGCCGGATATCAGGAGACATGCATGGAAGAAGCGAAGCACTTCATCGACAACCGCTGGGTCGCGCCGTCGGTCGGCGAGACGATTCCGGTGGTCGATCCGTCGGACGGCCAGATCTTCGCGCAGATCGCGCGCGGCACGCCGGCCGACATCGACCGGGCGGTAGCCGCCGCGCGCGCCGCCTACGAAGGCCCGTGGGGCGCGACGAGCGCCGCCGAGCGCGGGCGTGTTCTCGCGCGGCTGTCGATGCTGATCTCCGCGTGCCACGAGGAGATCGCCCAGGTCGAAGCCCGCGACACCGGCAAGCCGCTCAGGCAGGCGCGCGCCGACGCCACCGGCATCGCGCGCTACTTCGAGTTCTACGCGGGCGCCGCCGACAAGCTGCACGGCGAAACCCTGCCCTATCAGTCCGGCTTCACGGTGCTCACGATCCGCGAGCCGCACGGCGTGACGGGCCATATCGTGCCGTGGAACTATCCGCTGCAGATTTTCGGGCGCAGCGTCGGCGCGGCGCTCGCGACCGGCAACGCGTGCGTCGTGAAGCCGGCGGAGGATGCGTGCCTGTCGCTCTTGCGCATTGCGGAACTGGCGGCGGAAGCGGGGCTTCCGGACGGCGCGCTCAACATCGTGACCGGCTACGGGCATGAAGCGGGCGCGGCGCTCGCGCGTCATCCGGGCATCGACCATATTTCGTTCACCGGGTCGCCCGCGACGGGCGCGGCCGTCACCAAGATGGCCGCCGACAACCACGTGCCCGTTACGCTGGAGCTGGGCGGCAAGTCGCCGCAAATCGTCTTCGCCGATGCCGACTTCGACGCAGCCCTGCCCGTGCTCGTCGCCGCGATCGTGCAGAACGCCGGACAGACGTGCTCGGCGGGCAGCCGCGTGCTGATCGAGCGGGCGGCGTATGAGCCGCTGCTCGAGCGGCTCTCGCAGGCGTTCGCGGCGCTCCGGGTCGGCCCGAGCAAGCTCGATCTCGACTGCGGCCCGCTCATCAGCGCGAAGCAGCAGCAGCGCGTGTGGGACTACCTGTCCGATGCGCAGCACGACGGCATCCCGATGGCCGCGCACGGCGAAGTCGTCGCGGATGCGCCCGAAGCCGGCTTCTATCAAGCGCCGACGCTCCTGCGCGACGTGCCGCCGACGCACCGTCTCGCGCGCGAGGAGGTGTTCGGACCGGTGCTCGCCGCCATGCCCTTCGAGGACGAAGCCGATGCGCTCAAGCTCGCGAACGGCACGGACTACGGACTGGTGGCGGGCATCTGGACGCGCGACGGCGCGCGCCAGATGCGCCTTGCGCGGCGCGTGCGCTCGGGGCAGGTGTTCATCAACAACTACGGCGCGGGCGGCGGCATCGAGTTGCCGTTCGGCGGCGTGAAGCATTCGGGACACGGACGCGAGAAGGGCTTCGAGGCGCTGTACGGCTTCACGACCTTGAAGACCATCGCGATCAAGCACGGCTGACGCCCATATCGACAAAAAAGGAGGCAACATGCGACTGCAAGGCAAGACGGTGATCGTGACGGGCGGCGGCTCGGGATTCGGCGAAGGCATCGCGAAGACCTTCGCGCGCGAAGGCGCGAACGTCGTCGTGAACGATCTGAATGGCCCTGCCGCCGAGCGCGTGGCGAGCGAGATCGCGCTCGCCTCGTCGCCGGAAGCCGCGCACGGCCGCGCGATCGCGGTGCAAGGCGACGTGACCAGGCGCGAGGACTGGCAGAAGCTGCACGACGCGGCCATCGAGGACTTCGGCAGCGTGCAGATCGTCGTCAACAATGCGGGGACGACGCACCGTAACAAGCCCGTGCTCGAAGTGACGGAGGCCGAGTTCGACCGCGTCTATGCGGTGAACGTGAAGAGCATCTACTGGAGCGTCGAGCAGTTCGTGCCGTATTTCCGCGAGCAGGGCGGCGGCGCGTTCATCAACATCGCGTCGACGGCGGGCGTGCGGCCGCGCCCGGGCCTCGTCTGGTACAACGGCAGCAAGGCGGCGGTGATCATCGCGAGCAAGGCGCTCGCAGTCGAACTGGGCGCGGACCGCATCCGCGTGAACTGCATCAATCCGGTGATGGGCGAGACCGGCCTGCTCTCCGAATTCATGGGCATGGAGGACACGCCCGAGAACCGCCGCAAGTTCCTCGCGACCATTCCGCTCGGGCGCCTCTCGACGCCGCAGGACATCGCGAACGCCGCGCTCTATCTCGCCTCCGACGATGCCGAGTTCATCACCGGCGTCGCCCTCGAAGTGGACGGCGGGCGTTGCGTCTGATCGCCTGACTTGCGCGCCGTGCTTCCGGGTGCGGCGCGCACCGTCAGCATCGGTGCTTTCCCTAGCAAAAACAAGCGCTTGGCGTCGATGACGAACGGCTAGAATCCTTACGCGTCTGTAATCGCGGGCGGGCCCATTCCGCTCCCCGATGCATGAGAACGAGCGCCTTGCATGGGACCAGTGCAAGGCGCCGAAGCGCCAACATCGCCCGACAGGAGACAACAACATGGCCAGCACCGCCAATCCCATGCCCCGCCCCGGCGCGGGCGCGCCGTCCGCTTTCGAGGAGGCCACCTACCGCAAGGTGGCGTGGCGGCTCTCGCCGCTTCTTTTGATCTGCTACGTGGTCGCGTATCTGGACCGTGTGAACGTCGGCTTCGCCAAGCTGCAGATGGCCGCCGACCTGCAGCTGTCGGACGCCGTGTACGGCTTCGGCGCGGGCATCTTCTTTTTCGGCTACTTTATCTTCGAGATTCCGAGCAACGTGATCCTGCATCGGGTGGGCGCGCGGGTGTGGATTGCGCGGATCATGATCTCGTGGGGCATCATTTCCGCGCTCACGATGTTCGTCACTACGCCTACGATGTTCTACGTGATGCGCTTCCTGCTGGGCGCGGCGGAAGCGGGCTTCTTCCCCGGGATCATTCTTTATCTGACGTACTGGTTTCCGGCGCGGCGGCGCGGACGCATGACGACGCTCTTCATGACGGCCATCGCGCTGTCGGGCCTGATCGGCGGGCCGGTGTCGGGCTGGATCATGAAGAGCTTCGACGGCGCGAACAACTGGCACGGCTGGCAATGGCTGCTGTTGCTCGAAGGCATTCCGTCGGTGGTCGTCGGCCTGGTCGTGCTCGCCATGCTGGACGATCGCATTTCGAAGGCCAAGTGGCTCACGCAGGAAGAGCGCGAGCTGCTGGAGCGCAACATAGCCGCGGATAACGTCGAGAAGGAGGATCCGTCGATCGGCAGGATCCTGTCGAGTCCGAAGGTGTGGCTGATGAGCCTCATCTACTTCTCGTTCGTGATGGGCCTGTACGGCGTGAGCTTCTGGCTGCCGACCATCATCAAGTCGATGGGCGTATCGGATGCGCTCCAGGTCGGCCTGCTCTCCGCGATTCCGTATGGCGCGGCGGTGATCGGCATGCTGTATGCGGCGCGCAGCGCGGACAGGAGCGGCGAGCGCCGCTGGCACATTGCGATTCCGGCGTTCCTCGGGGCGATCGGGCTGGTGCTGTCGGTGGTGTGGGCATCGAACACGACGCTTGCGATGGTCGGTCTCACGCTTGCCACGACGGGCATCCTTACGACGCTGCCTTTGTTCTGGAGTCTGCCGACGGCGTTTCTTGCGGGCACGGGCGCGGCTGCGGGCATTGCGATGATCAACTCGCTTGGCAACCTTGCGGGGTTTTTGAGTCCTTATCTCGTTGGGTGGCTCAAGCAGGCTACTGCGTCGAATGCAAGCGGGATGTATATGCTTGCGGGGTTCATGGTACTTGGCGCGTTGCTCGCGTTGAGCGTGCCGGCGCGGATGGTTAATCGTTAGGGGTCTTTTTGCCGGAGGCGTGGGTTGGTTTGTTTGTTTGTTTGTTTGTTTGTTCGTTCGCTTGCGCTTCTGTGAAATCCTGATTGCTTAGTGGTCTATTAGCGTTGCCCCTGTGCGGGGCGGCAGTCACTTTCTTTGCTGCTGCAAAGAAAGTAACCAAAGAAAGCAGCTTTTTGGCCCAGGCAGACTCGTCGTCATCGTTCGGAGTGGCCCAGCCCCTAAGTGTCGCCCTCAAAGGACTCACGCGACGTGGCTCGCGCACGGTCTGACTAGCCTGTCATCCAAGATGGCTGGTTCAGCCCCAAAGCGTTCCGGCACAGCGCTACGCGCTGCCGCAGGGTATGCAAGGGAAACCGTCGTTAGGCAGAAGCGGAGAGATGGAAGCGTTAGTAGAGAAGCGCGCGCGCGAACCCGATGAACCCTTCGGCCGCGCAGCGGGCCGGTGCTCTTTAGTGCTGAACCAGTCAGTCTTGTGGTGCGATGGAGCAGACCATGCGCGAGCCAAGCTGCGTCAGTCATACGAGGGCGACACTTAGGGGCTGGGCCACTCCGAACCATGACAACGCGTCCGCCTCCAGCACTCCGGGCCAAAGCTGCTTTCTTTGGTTACTTTCTTTGCAGCAGCAAAGAAAGTGACTGCCGCCCCGCACAGGGGCAACACTAATAGACCACTAAGCAATCAGGATTTCATAGAAGCCCAAGCAGAGCAAACAAAAAAACACCCCCACGCACCGCAACGATGCACGCGATCGAACCCACGCACCAAAACATCTCGCACAAACCACCCCAAGCCGGCAGGCAAAATCCCCAAACCCCCGCCCTTCGGGCACATCCCTCCTTGGCATAACCCTTGCAGAAAAACGCCGGCAATCGTCATTGCCCAAACAAACACATCGGCAAGGGGAACACACTCATGAAACGTCGCAGTCTGCTGAAGTTCGGCTCCATGTCGGGCGCGCTCGCCCTCGCGAGTCAGCTTCCGATCTCGAAGGCCCAAGCCGCCGACACCGGTCCGATCAAAGTCGGCATCCTGCATTCGCTGTCAGGCACCATGGCGATCTCCGAGACGTCGCTGAAGGACACGGCGCTCATGACCATCGCGGACATCAACAAGAACGGCGGCGTGATGGGCCGCCAGCTGCAACCCGTCGTCGTCGATCCGGCGTCCAACTGGCCGCTCTTCGCCGAGAAGGCCCGCCAGCTCCTCACCCAGGACAAGGTCGCGTGCGTGTTCGGCTGCTGGACCTCGGTGTCGCGCAAGTCCGTGCTGCCGGTCTTCGAGGAACTCAACGGCCTGCTCTTCTATCCCGTCCAGTACGAAGGCGAAGAGATGTCGCGCAACGTCTTCTATACGGGCGCAGCGCCCAACCAGCAGGCGATCCCCGCCGTCGAATATCTGATGGGACCGGAAGGCGGCAGCGCCAAGCGCTTCTTCCTGCTCGGCACCGACTACGTGTACCCGCGCACGACCAACAAGATCCTGCGCGCATTCCTCCACTCCAAGGGGGTCAAGGATGCGGACATTCAAGAGGTCTACACACCGTTCGGACATAGCGACTATCAGACCATCGTCGCGAACATCAAGACCTTTGCCCAAGGGGGAAAGACAACCGTCGTATCTACGATCAACGGCGATTCGAACGTACCGTTCTACAAGGAGCTCGGCAACCAGGGCCTGAAGGCCACCGACGTGCCCGTCGTGGCGTTCTCGGTCGGCGAAGAGGAACTGCGCGGCATCGACACCAAGCCGCTCGTCGGTCACCTCGCGGCATGGAACTACTTCATGTCGGTGAAGAATCCCAACAACAAGAAGTTCGAAACGCAGTTCGCCGAATGGGTCAAGTCGCAGAATCTGCCGGGCGGCGACAAGCGCGTCACGAACGATCCGATGGAAGCGACCTTCGTCGGCATCCACATGTGGAAGCAGGCGGTCGAAAAGGCAAAGAGCACCGACGTCGACAAGGTGCGCACCGCAATGGTCGGCCAGAGCTTCGCCGCGCCCTCGGGCTTCACGCTGACGATGGACGGCAACCACCATCTGCACAAGCCCGTGATGATCGGCGAAATTCGCGGCGACGGCCAGTTCAACGTCGTGTGGAAAACCAAGACCGCGATCCGCGCGCAACCGTGGAGCCCGTATATCGCCGGCAACGACGGCAAGCCCGATGTGGTCAGCTCGATCCCGTCGTTCCTGCGCCGCCAGCGGGTGCGCACCGCCTGACGCGCTGACGGTTTGAAGCAGCAAGGCCGCGCGCCCGCAGACAATGCGCGCGGCCGTCGACGTCTTACAAGAAAGGCCACCATGACCGGTTCGCTCGCCTCACCCTTCGTGCGTGTGTTGCTCGCGCTCTTCATTGCGATCGCGCCGTTCAGCGCCCAGGCGCTCACCAACGATGATCTCGCCCCGCTCGCGGGCGACGACTTCGAAGCCAAGTCCGCCGCCATCGACAAGCTCATCGCCAACGCGGACGTGCCCTCGGTCGCGGTGCTGAGCGCGTTGTCCGCCGGCTCCGCTGTCGCGACCGACAACGGCCACGTCTATATCCAGACCGACGACGGCAACAAGGATCCCGTCACCGGCAAGATCGTCGAAGCGCCCGGCGCTCAGGCGATCACACTGAGCAACATCCTGCGCACGAAAGTGGCGGGCGCGCTCTCGGGCCTGCAGCTCGCATCGCCCGATGTGGCGAAGCGCCGCGAAGCCATCGCGGCATTGCTGAAGAACCCGGACGCATCGATGAAGCCGATGATCGACCGCGCCCGCGCCATCGAACAGGATGCCGAGCTGAAGAAGCGTCTCGACACGCTCTGGGCGATGACGGCGCTTCACGATCCCGACGTCGGCAAGCGCCTCGAAGCGGCGCAGCTCGTCGCCGCACGCCGCGATCTCGACATGTACGAGCTGTTGCGCCCGATCGTCGCGAAGAAGGCCGACGGCACCTACAACGAGCCCGACGAGCGCGTGCGCAACGCGGCGCAGGAAGGCATTTACGCGCTGGATTCGATCCAGCGCCGCAGCGAAATCTTCGGCACGATCTTCGCGGGCCTGTCGCTCGGCAGCGTGCTGCTGCTCGCGGCGCTAGGGCTCGCGATCACGTATGGCCTCATTGGCGTCATCAACATGGCGCACGGCGAATTCCTGATGATCGGCGCGTACGCGACCTACGTCGTGCAGAACCTCGTGCAGCACTACGCGCCCGCCGCGTTCAACTGGTACCCGCTGTTCGCGGTGCCTGTCTCGTTCATCGCGGCGGCGCTGGTCGGCATCGCGCTGGAGCGGCTCGTGCTGAAGCATCTCTATGGCCGTCCGCTCGAAACGCTGCTGACGACCTTCGGCATCAGCCTGATCCTCATTCAGGCGACGCGCACGATCTTCGGCGCACAGAACGTGCAGGTGTCCAACCCCTCGTGGATGAGCGGCGGCGTCGCCGTCATGCAGAACCTCATCCTGCCGTACAACCGCCTGACGATCCTCGCGTTCTCGCTGATCGTGGTGCTGATCGCCTGGGGCGTGCTGACGCGCACACGTCTTGGATTGTTCGTGCGCGCGGTGACGCAGAACCGCCGCATGGCCGCCTGCGTCGGCGTGAAGACGGCGCGCGTCGATTCGTATGCGTTTGCGTTCGGCGCGGGCATCGCGGGACTCGGCGGTTGCGCGCTCTCGCAGATCGGCAATGTCGGGCCGGACCTCGGCCAGAGCTACATCATCGATTCGTTCATGGCCGTGGTGCTGGGCGGCGTCGGCCAGCTTGCGGGCACGGTGATCGGCGGCTTCGGGCTCGGCCTCGTGAGCAAGGCGGTCGAACCGTTCTGGGGCGCGGTGCTCGCGAAGATCGCGGTGCTCGTGCTGATCGTGTTGTTCATCCAGAAGCGTCCGCAGGGCATGTTCGCCCTGAAGGGCCGCAGCGCGGAGGCCTGATCCATGACCGCCTCGACCAATATCGGCGCCAATCTCGACGTCGCGCCGCAACCCGACGCCAGCGCCGCGCGCGCGGGCTTCGCGCTCGGCTTGCCGCCGCGCGCCGCGCTCCTGCCGCGCCACGGCTGGATCGCCCTGATCGCGCTCATCATCGCGATGGGCGTGTTCGTGCCCGTGTCCGCGCTCGTGCTGCCGGAGACGAGCACGTTCCACTTGTCCGCGTATGCGATGACGCTCGCAGGCAAGCTCATGTGCTATGCGATCGGCGCGCTCGCGCTCGATCTCGTGTGGGGCTACTGCGGCATTCTGAGCCTCGGCCACGCGCTCTTCTTCGCGCTCGGCGGCTACGCGATGGGCATGTACCTGATGCGTTCGATCGGCCACGAAGGCGTGTACAAGAGCGATCTGCCCGACTTCATGGTGTTTCTCGACTGGCACAAGCTGCCGTGGTACTGGGAAGGCACCGAGCATCTCTGGTATGCGCTTCTGCTCGTCGTGCTCGTGCCCGGCGTGCTCGCGTGGGTGTTCGGCTTCTTCACGTTCCGCTCGCGCGTGAAGGGCGTGTACCTGTCGATCATCACGCAGGCGATGACCTTTGCCGCGATGCTGCTCTTCTATCGCAACGAGACGGGCTTCGGCGGCAACAACGGCTTCACGGACTTCAAGCGCATCGCGGGTTTTCCGATCACGCATGCGGGCACGCGCACTGCCCTCTTCCTCATCACGTTCGCCGTGCTCGTGCTCGCGTTTCTCGCGGCGCGCTGGATCGTCACGTCGAAGCTCGGGCGCGTCGTGACCGGCGTGCGCGACGGCGAGGCGCGCCTGATGTTCCTCGGCTACAGTCCGCTCGCGTACAAGCTGTTCATCTGGACGGTATCGGCCGTGTTGTGCGGCATCGCGGGCGCGCTGTATGTGCCGCAAGTGGGCATCATCAATCCGAGCGAGATGTCGCCTGCGAACTCGATCGAAATGGCGATCTGGGTTGCGGTCGGCGGACGCGGCACGCTGCTCGGGCCGATCATTGGCGCGTTCGCGGTGAATGGCGCGAAGAGCTTCTTCACTGCGCATTTCGCGGAATACTGGCTGTTCTTCCTTGGTCTCATCTTCACGCTCGTGCCCTTGCTGTTGCCCAACGGCATCATGGGCCTCATTGATCTCGCGCGTCGCGGGAAGACAGCAGGAGATTCAGCAGAATGACCGCACATCACGCCTTGATCGTGGATTTGCCGCCGATTCCGCCGGCGCCGGATTTGCCTGAATCGAGTCACAAGAACATCAACGTCATCTCGGGCCTGGGCCATGTGCTTGCACCCGGCGAGATCGACGTATCGCACGGCACGATCCTCTATCTGGAAGACGTGACGGTGAGCTTCGACGGTTTTCGCGCGCTGAACAAGCTGACGCTCTCGATCGACGTGGGCGAGTTGCGTTGCGTGATCGGCCCGAACGGCGCAGGCAAGACGACGATGATGGACGTCATCACGGGCAAGACGCGGCCTGACGACGGCAAGGTCTTCCTCGGGCAGACATTTGATCTCACGCGCATGTCGGAGCCTGTCATCGCGCGCACGGGCATTGGCCGCAAGTTTCAGAAGCCGACGGTGTTCGAGAATCATCCTGTGTGGGAGAACCTTGAGCTTGCGATGAAGACGGACAAGCGCTGGTTTGCTTCATTGCGTGCGCGGCTGGATCGTGAGGCGCAGGCGCGGATCGAGGAAACGCTGGAGCTGATTCGCCTGCAGCATCAGGCGACGAGACTTGCTGGCGAGCTTTCGCACGGACAGAAGCAGCGGCTGGAGATCGGCATGTTGCTGATGCAGCAGCCCGCGCTTCTGCTGCTTGACGAGCCTGCTGCGGGCATGACCGATCACGAGACGATGGAGCTCGCGGAGTTGCTCAACAAGCTGCGCGGTTCATGTTCGATGATGGTCGTGGAGCACGACATGGAGTTCGTGGCGGCGCTCGCGGGCGATAGCGGCAAGGTCACGGTGATGGCCGAGGGCAGCGTCCTGGCGGAGGGCACGCTTGAGGACGTCAAGCGTGACGAAGCTGTTATCGAGTCTTATTTGGGGCGGTGAGGTTTTTGGGTTCTGGTTTGCTTGGGCTTCTGTGAAATCCTGATTTCTTAGTGGTCTATTAGCGTTGCCCCTGTGCGGGGCGGCAGTCACTTTCTTTGCTGCTGCAAAGAAAGTAACTGTATTGAAGGTCAAGTGCAA
>NZ_FCOB02000051.1 GCF_001545075.1 Caballeronia ptereochthonis | reverse complement strand
AACGTCCCGTTTCCAGACGTTAGATTACAAAATCGCCGGTCGCCATCCACGGAATTCTGCGAAGAACCTTTTTTATTGCGCCGTGACGATCAGGCGTTCTGGAGCGAGCACACCCTCGCCCGCCTTCGCGACGCCCAGCAATCGGCCGCCTTCCTGCGCATAGACGCGCACGCGGCCTGCTTCCAGGCGCGCCGCCGCGATGTCCGCGAGCCGCAGGCGCTGGCCGTGAAGGAAGCGCTTGGTCGCTTCGTCGTTCAGTTGAACCGCGGGGAACGTCGACAGGAGCGCGTCGACGGGTTGAAGACGCTCGTCGCGCTGCGCCTCGCTCAGGCTCGTCAGTTCATCCAGCGTGGCCGCGTGTTCGAGCGTGAGCACCCCTACACCCGTGCGCCGCAGCGCCGTCAGATGCGCGCCGCAACCCAGCGCCTCGCCGATGTCCTCGGCGAGCGTGCGCACATAGGTGCCCTTGCTGCAGGTCACGCGAAACGTCACGAGCGGCAGCGCGCACGCAATCAATTGCAACGCGTGAATCGTCACCTGGCGGCCTGCGCGCTCGACCGTCTGCCCCGCGCGCGCGTATTCGTAGAGCGGCTTGCCGTCGCGCTTCAGCGCGGAGTACATCGGCGGGACTTGCACGATGTCGCCGATGAATCTGTTCATCGCCTCCACGACCGCCGCTTCGTCGCATGCGACCTCGCGCGTCTCCAGCGCCTCGCCTTCGGCATCGCCCGTCGTCGTGCGAATGCCGAGACGCATCGTCGCCTCGTAGGTCTTGTCGGCGTCGAGCAGATCTTGCGAGAACTTCGTCGCCTCGCCGAAGCAGAGCGGCAAGAGGCCCGTCGCGAGCGGATCGAGCGTGCCCGTGTGGCCCGCCTTCTTCGCCAGATAGAGCCGCTTCGCCCTGATGAGCGCATCGTTGCTGGACAGACCGAGCGGCTTGTCCAGCAAAAGCACGCCGTCCAGGGCACGGCGCGGAATCTTCGGCCGCGCCTGTTTCTCCGAACCGCTCATTGCTTACGCGCCTTCCTCGTCGTCCTTCGCACGCGTCGCGTTCGCTTCGTCGATCAGGCGCGACATCTCGACGGCCTTCTCGATCGTCTGGTCGTAATGGAAATGCAGCGTCGGCACCGTGTGGATGTGCAGGCGCTTGAACAGAAGATTGTGCAGATGGCCCGCCGCCGAGTTCAGGCCTTCCTCGGTCGCTTTCGGATCGCCCGTCAGCGTCGTGAAATAGACCTTCGCGTGTGCGTAGTCGGGCGTGAGTTCGACGCTTTGAATCGTCACGAGACCGATGCGCGGGTCTTTCACCTCACGCATCAACTCCGAGAGATCGCGTTGAATCTGATCCGCAATCTGCACGTTGCGGTTTGCGGATGTACGTCTTTTAGCCATGATGTTGTTCCTTATCGTTGCTTGCGTCCGCCCGAAGAAAAAAGGGCGGAGCGAGCCCTCAGGCCCGCTCCGCCCCTTGACCCGGCGGCTAATGCAACTTACCGCATTACAGCGTGCGAGCCACTTCGGTCACTTCGAAGACTTCGAACTGGTCGCCTTCCGCGATGTCGTTGAAGTTCTTGATCGACATACCGCACTCGAAGCCCTGACGCACTTCCTTGACGTCGTCCTTGAAGCGCTTGAGCGAATCGAGCTCGCCGGTGTGGATCACGACGTTGTTGCGGATCACGCGCACCGACGAAGTGCGCTTGACCACGCCGTCCGTCACCATACAACCCGCGATGAGACCGACCTTCGGCACGCGGATGACCTGACGCACCTCGACCATGCCCGTCACCGTCTCGCGCTTCTCCGGCGCGAGCATGCCGGACATTGCCGCCTTCACCTCATCCACTGCGTCGTAGATGATGTTGTAGTAGCGGATGTCGATGCCGTTCGCCTCGGCCAGCTTGCGGGCTTGCGCATCCGCACGTGTGTTGAAGCCGATGATGACCGCCTTCGAAGCCGTCGCCAGGTTGACGTCCGATTCGCTGATCGCGCCGACCGCGCTGTGCACGATCTGCACGCGCACTTCGTTGGTCGAGAGCTTCTGCAGCGATTGCACCAGCGCTTCCTGCGAGCCCTGCACGTCCGCCTTGACGATGAGCGGCAGGTTCTGCACTTCGCCTTCGCCCATCTGCTCGAGCATGTTCTCGAGCTTCGCGGCCTGCTGCTTCGCCAGCTTCACGTCGCGGAACTTGCCCTGACGGAACAGCGCGATTTCGCGCGCCTTGCGCTCGTCCGGCAGCACGATGACTTCCTCGCCCGCCGCCGGCACTTCCGACAGACCCTGGATTTCCACCGGGATCGACGGACCGGCCGTTTTCGTGGCCTTGCCGGTTTCGTCCAGCATGGCGCGCACACGGCCGTAGGCGCTGCCCGCGAGAACCACGTCGCCGCGGCTCAGCGTGCCCGACTGCACCAGGATGGTCGCGACCGGACCCTTGCCCTTGTCGAGCTTCGCTTCGATCACGAGACCCTTCGCAGCCGCTTCGACCGGTGCGGTCAACTCCAGCACTTCCGCCTGCAGCGACACGTTTTCCAGCAGATCGTCGATGCCGCGGCCCGTCTTCGCCGACACTTCGATGAACGGCGAATCGCCGCCGTACTCTTCCGGCACCACGCCTTCCGCGACGAGCTCCTGCTTCACCCGCTCCGGGTTCGCTTCCGGCTTGTCGATCTTGTTGATCGCGACGACGATCGGCACGCCGCCCGCCTTCGCATGGGCGATCGCTTCCTTCGTCTGCGGCATCACGCCGTCATCCGCTGCGACCACCAGAATGACGATGTCCGTCGCCTTCGCGCCGCGCGCACGCATCGCCGTAAAGGCTTCGTGACCCGGCGTGTCGAGGAAGGTGATGACCCCGCGCGGCGTATCGACGTGATATGCGCCGATATGCTGCGTGATGCCGCCCGCTTCGCCCGCCGCCACTTTCGCGCGACGGATGTAGTCCAGCAGCGAGGTCTTGCCGTGGTCGACGTGACCCATGACGGTGACGACCGGCGGACGCGGCAGCTTCTCCGCCGTTTCCTCGGTGGTTTCGCCTTCGATCAGCAGCGCTTCCGGATCGTCGAGCTTCGCCGCCACCGCGCGATGGCCCAGTTCCTCGACGACGATCATCGCCGTTTCCTGGTCCAGCACCTGGTTGATCGTGACCATCTGGCCGAGCTTCATCATCACCTTGATGACTTCCGAAGCCTTCACCGACATCTTGTGCGCGAGGTCGGCCACCGAGATGGTTTCCGGCACGTGCACTTCACGGATGATCGGCTCGGTCGGCGCCTGGAACGACGTCGCTTGCTCCTGATGCTTGCCACGGCCCTTCGGACCGCCGCGCCAGCCGCGATCGACGCCGCCGCTCGAGTCGCCGCGCGTTTTGATGCCGCGGCGCTTCGAAGCGTCGTCCTGCTGCCAGCCGCCCTTGCCGGCCTTCTTCTTGTCGCCGCCCGGCGCCGTCGATGCGGGCGCCGGAGCGCCGCCTGCGGCCGGCTTCTTCGCCGCTGCGGGACGTGCGGCCTGCGCGCCTTCCGGCTTCGCGGGCTTGTGCAGCGTGCCCTTCGCTTCGGCGGCCTTCGCGGCCTTCGCCGCTTCCGCCGGCTTCGCGACGGGCGCCGGTTCCGGTGCCTTCACCTGCGCCTTGCGCGGCGTGTTCATCATTTCGCGGATCGCGCGCGCTTCGGCCTCGGCCGCCGCACGGCGCTTCGCGATTGCTTCCTGTTCGAGACGCGCCTTCTCAGTGGCGGCGCGCGCTTCCTCTTCCGCCTTCCTGGCGGCCTCGCGCTGCGCTGCGCGCTCGCTGGCCGCCTTCTCTTCGGCTGCCTTTTCGGCGGCTTCGCGTTGCGCGTCCTCGCTCTGCCGCGTTTCGGCAGTCACTTGCGCGCGCACTTCCTGACGCGCCGCCTGGGCGGCACGCGAGATTTCCGCCGCCTGAGCCGCGGCCACCGCACGGCGCGCCACTTCCTCTTCCTGCTTGCGACGCTCGGCTTCGGCCGCTTCCTCGCGGGCACGACGCTCGGCTTCCTCGCGCTCGAGGCGTGCCTGACGTTCCTGCAGCTCACGCTCTTCGCGCTCGAGTTCCTCGGCGGCGCGGCGCGCTTCTTCCTCGCGGCGTTGCAATTCGGCCTCGTCGACCTCGTCCTCGACGTGGTTCGGCGCCGGTTCAGGCTGCTCCGCGCCGGTTTCGTCGCGTTTCACGAACACACGCTTCTTGCGCACCTCGACCTGAATGGTGCGAGCCTTACCCGTTGCGTCGGATTGCTTGATCTCCGACGTATGCCGGCGGGTCAGAGTGATCTTGCGCTTGTCGGCATCGGCGGAACCGTGCGATTTGCGCAAATGATCGAGCAGACGCGCCTTGTCCGTTTCGGACAGGTCGTCGTTCGCGCTCGCTTTCTGGACGCCAGCCGCCTGCAGCTGCTCCAGCAGCACGCCTGCAGGCATTTTTAGTTCCGCGGCAAATTGGGCTACGTTGTTACTCGCCATTCATTCCTCTTGATGCAAGGACATATCCTTGCGGTTAGATCGGGGTCACGCGGCCGAACGGGCCGCCAAATATCAGTGCGCCATGGTCATTTCTCACTGGAACCAGTGTTCACGTGCTTTCATGATCAACGCCTTAGCGGCATCCTCTTCCATACCGGTCATTTCGACCAGTTCGTCCACTGCCAGCTCCGCGAGATCGTCGCGGGTCTGAATCTGGTGCTCGGCAAGCTTCGCGAGCAACTCGTTGTCCATGCCATCGAGGCTCTTCAGATCGAGCGCCACGCCTTCGACTTTCTCTTCGTTGGCGATCGCCATCGTGAGCAGCGCGTCACGTGAGCGGTTGCGCAGCTCGTGCACGGTGTCTTCGTCGAAGGCTTCGATTTCGAGCATCTCGTTGAGCGGCACGTAGGCGATTTCTTCGAGGCTCGTGAAGCCCTCGTCGATCAGGATGTCGGCGACTTCCTCGTCCACATCCAAACGCGCCATGAACAGGTCGCGCAACTTGCCACGCTCTTCGTTCTGCTTCAACGCCGATTCGTCCGGCGTCATGATGTTGATCTGCCAGCCGGTGAGTTCGCTCGCGAGTCTCACGTTCTGGCCGGAGCGGCCAATGGCGACGGCAAGCTCGTTCTCGTCCACGACGACGTCCATCGAGTGCTTTTCTTCATCGACGACGATCGACTGGACGGCTGCCGGCGCGAGGGCGCCGATCACGAACTGCGCGGGATCTTCCGACCATAGCACGATGTCGACGTTCTCGCCACCGAGCTCGTTGCGCACCGCCTGCACGCGCGAGCCGCGGATGCCGACGCAAGTGCCGATCGGATCGATGCGCTTGTCGTAGGCGATCACGCCGATTTTCGCACGCACGCCGGGATCGCGCGCGGCCGCCTTGATTTCCAGCAGGCCCTGCTCGATCTCGGGCACTTCCAGTTCGAAGAGCTTCATCAGGAACTCGGGCGCGGTGCGCGAGAGTTCGATTTGCGGGCCGCGAGCCGTGCGGTCGACCTTGGCGATGTAAGCGCGCACGCGGTCGCCCACGCGCAGGTTTTCCTTCGGAATGAGCTGGTCGCGGCGCAGCAGCGCTTCGACGCGGCCCGACTCCACGATGAAGTTGCCCTTGTCCAGGCGCTTCACCGAGCCGGTCATGATCTTCTCGCCGCGTTCGAGGAAGTCGTTCAGGATCTGCTCGCGCTCGGCGTCGCGCACCTTCTGCAGGATCACCTGCTTGGCGGCCTGGGCGCCGATGCGGCCGAATTCGATCGACGGAATCGGCTCCTCGATGAAATCGTCCACCTGCGCGTCCGGCTTCTGCTCCTTCGCTTCGAACAGCAGGATTTCCTGATCCGGCTCCTGCAGGCCGGCCTCGTCCGGCACCACGCGCCAGCGGCGGAAAGTCTCGTGCTCGCCGCTCTCACGGTCGATGGCGACCCGGATATCCACGTCTTCCTCGAAGAGCTTTTTCGTGGCCGAAGCAAGCGCAGCTTCCAGTGCTGCGTACACGACGTCCTTGTTGACGTTCTTTTCGCGTGCCAGCGCATCCGCCAGCATCAATACTTCGCGACTCATTGTTTGCGGCTCCTAAAATCAACCTTGGGGACGAGACGTGCCTTATCGAGGTCCGCGAGCGTGAAATCCAGCATCGCGGCGCCGTCCTTCCCTTCAAATTCCAATCCGATCGTTTCGCCGTCAGGGGCGTGCAGGATGCCACGGAACGACTTGCGCCCGTCCAGCGGCTTTTTCAATGTAATGACGATTTCGCTTCCCGCGAAGCGCTCGAAATCGGCCAGTTTCTTGAGCGGACGATCGAGCCCCGGCGACGACACTTCGAGCCGGTCGTAGTCGATGTTCTCGACTTCGAGCAGGTATTGGAGCTGGCGCGTGACCTTCTCACAGTCCTCGATGGCGATACCGGACGGCTGGTCGATATATACACGCAGCATGCCGCCTCCCGAACGCTCGAGATCGACAAGCTCGTAGCCCAGGCCCGAGACCGTGGTTTCTATCAATTCCGTCAGTTGCACAGTAACTCCAAGGTGTTCGCGCGCTCCACGCCGAACACCCGCGGGTAGCGCCTTCATGCGGGCGCGCACCCCTGCTCCCGAGATGCCGAACCGAAAAGCCAAAAAAAAATGGGCGCAACGCCCATCTTTTTCAACCGAGGTCGCACCCGGGCAACGAAAGAAAAACTACGTGCCCAGCGACTTCGTAATTTTAGCCATTTTTCACGATAAACGCAAACGTAAAGCGCGCTTTCGGCCCCGTTGGGGCCCGTTTCGTGGCGATTCGTGGCGATTCGTATCGACTCGCGTCGGCGCGCATGACGTTGGCACTGTCGCGTTTAGCGGCCGGAAGTTTTGGTCGAGGCGCGCTTGCCCTCCTCGACCGCTTCGCCGCGACGTGCTTGCGCCCGGAGTTCAGCGGCCGCGCGAGCGATTGCGCGCGCCCCGGTTCGCACCGGCCTTGCCTTGCCCCGCGCCCTGCTGACCACCGCCCTGGCGGTTGCCGCGCTGCGCGTTGCCGCCCGCGGCGCGCTTGCCTGCGCCGGCCATTCCCTGCGGACCGCCCTGCGGACGAGGGCCCCGCTGGCCCGGCCGACCGCCGTTGGCGCGATTGCCGTTCGGCTCGCCGCCGACGCGGTTGCCGTTCGGCTCGCGTCCGCCGCGACGGCCCACGCCGCCCGGGTTGCCCAGGTTGCCGCCGCCGAAGCCGCCCGTGCCGCCGAGCCCGAAGCCGCCGGCGACACCCCCCGTCTGCCCGCGCCGCCCGCCGCGTCCGGGCGTCTGCTGCGTCATGCGCGAGTGCGAGCTCAGCACCGGCTCGCGCGTGATGAAGCCCATCGACGTCTGCATCGGATCGGGCTGCACGCGCGGCGCGGAACTGCGTCCGCCCTTCTCGGCCGTCGGCAGCTTCAGTCCGACCGACGCCATCAGGCTGCGCACCTGATTGTCCTCGAGCTCTTCCCAGCGCCCGCGCTTCAGGCCGCGCGGCAGCGCGATCGGACCGTGGCGCGTACGGATCAGGCGGCTCACCATGAGGCCCGCGGCCTCGAACATGCGGCGCACCTCGCGATTGCGGCCTTCCGCCAGCGCGACGTGATACCAGTGGTTCGTGCCCTCGCCGCCGCCGTCCTGGATGCGCAGGAAGTTGGCGGGGCCGTCGTCGAGCTCGACGCCCTTCAGGAGCTTCTGCTTCATCGCTTCCGACAACTGGCCGACCACGCGCACGGCGTATTCACGCTCCACGCTGTAGCGCGGATGCATGAAGCGGTTCGCCAGATCGCCCGAGGTCGTGAGCAGCAGCAGGCCTTCGGTGTTGAAGTCGAGGCGTCCGACCGCGAGCCACTTGGCCGTTTTCATCGACGGCAGCTTGTCGAACACGGACGGGCGGCCTTCCGGGTCCGCGTGGCTGACGATTTCGCCCGTCGGCTTGTGATAGAGCAGGATGCGCGGCGGCTTGCTTGCGAGCTTGCGCTTGACCGGCTTGCCGTTGATGCGCACCTGATCGGTCGGCATGATGCGCTGGCCGATGTGCGCCGGCTCGCCGTTCACCGACACGCGGCCCGCGATGATCAGCTCTTCCATGTCGCGGCGCGAGCCCATGCCCGCGTCGGCGAGCACCTTGTGCAGCTTCGGTGCGTCCTCGTCCGGCTCCAGCACGCGCTTCTGCTGCGGGGCATTGCGGCCGCGCCGCAGCATCGGCGCACGCACGCCGGCTGAGCCGGTGTTGTCGGCGTCGAAGGCCGGCGAGGTCACGTAGGCGAACACCTCGTCGACGGCAGCGGCGGCTGCGCTCTCAACCGTCGCGGGCGCCGAGTCGTTGCGCTTGCCGCGCTTCTGCTGCTGCGGCGCGCTCTTGCGTCGCCCGCCCTCACGCGGAGCGGGAGCTGGCGCGGCAGCCTGCTGAGCCGTTTCGTCCGCTGCTTCGACACCGGCTTCGCCCACATCGGCACGCGCATTCTTGCGGCCGCGCGAATTCGCTCCTTGATTCGCTCCTTCCTTGCGCGCGCCCTTGGCGCCCGGATCCTTGCGCGGCGTGCGCACCTGCGCGACGACGACGCCATCCGGCGGCGCCTCGCTCACCGCGGAGGGCGAGCCCGGCGCGCCCTCCGCGACCTTGGTCTTGGCGACAGCGCGACGCCGTGCGATCAGGCTGCGCGGCCCGCGGCGCAGTCCGCGGCGCGGACGATCCTCGCCCTCGCCGCCGCTTTCCTCGGTGCGGTCGATGCGCGTGCGTTCGCCGGCGTCGGCCGACTCAGGTGCGTCCGCGGCGTGCACGGGGCGCGCGGATTCAGGCGAATCGCTGTCGTGGGAGTGTGTCAAAACAACCTCAAATGTCGAATCGCGCGCCCATCGCGGGCGCGTCAAAAAATCCGCTGATCGGTCCGGCTGGTCGTCTCGAAATGATCTTTATGGAGAGCCGGACTGCCAGATCAGGGGCCATGCAATTTGCGTCAGGCGCGGCGCGCCTTCGGTTCTTCGGAGTCGTCGTCCAGTTCGTCGTCGTTCGATGGACTCGCGTCTTGCTCGTCGTCGCGCGGCGCCGCAGCGGGCACGGCGCGCACTTCATGCGCATCGTGCGCGGTACTCAAATGCTGCGCGTGGATGCCGGCGGGCGATGCGAAGCGATCAGCCTCGGCATTCGCACGTTCCGTTCCGCGCTCTTCCTCTTGCGCGTGTGCTTTGTCTTGCGGCGCTTCCGGCTCGCCTGCGCGTGGATCGTTGCCGGACGGCTGGAGCCCGGCCGCTTCGACGGCGTCTACCGAAGCCGCCGCAGCCGCCGCAGCGGGTTCCCCGTCGTTCGCCGGTTCCTGCGCCTGGCACTCGGCCGGTTGCGCATCCCCCGCCACGCTGTCGGGAAATTCGATCGAATGCTGCGCCAGCAGCGACGCCTCGAACTGCGCCGACGGATTGTCCAGCGCAGGCAGCTCGTCGAGCGCGGTCAGGCCGAGGTCGTCGAGAAACTGCTTGGTCGTCGCATACAACGCCGGACGGCCCGGCACGTCGCGATGACCGATCACCTCGATCCAGCCGCGGTCCTCCAGCTGCTTCACGACCTGCGTGTTCACGGTCACACCGCGAATCTCTTCGATATCGCCCCGCGTCACCGGCTGCCGATACGCAATGATCGCCAGCGTTTCGAGCACGGCCCGCGAATATTTGGGCGGCTTCTCCGGGTGCAACCGATCGAGATACGTCCGCATCGCGGGCTTGCTTTGAAAACGCCAGCCCGAGGCGAGCGCCACCAGTTCCACGCCACGGCCCGACCAGTCGGCCTGAAGCGCTTCGAGCAGCGTGCGAACGGTATCCGCCGAAATGTCGTCGGCGAACAGCTTGCGCAAATCATGCAGCCTCAGCGGTTCCTGCGCGCAAATCAAGGCAGTCTCGAGGACGATCTTCGCCTCTTGGGTATTCATGCAGCTTGGGTCAACCCTGTATGGTCAATGATCCAGTTCAAAATCGAGCTTGAGCAGGTTCGAACGCCACCGAAGCGGTGCGAACGATAAAGCTGGACGCGGAGTTTCAAGACGCGCTCGCCCGATTTTGATCGGTCATATTGATTGGGAGCACGCACCGGGGAGAGGCAGTATTGGGCGATCGGTGAGCGAACGCCGGGCCATCCCAGCCGGACGAGGTGGCGCTTTCCCAGGCGAAAGCGCGTGACTGAGCGCCATATTACGCAAAAACAACCGGGGCGTAAAGGTGATGCCGCATCGGCGCCGGAACTCACTCGACGCAGGCGGGCGCCGAGTGATTGCTGCCGGCCGGCTTCAGGCAGCGCCGCACGTAATCAGGAAGCGCCGCAGGCGCTCGACGCCCGCGTCGAGCCGGGCGGAATCGCAGGCGTAGCACCAGCGCACGAAGCCCTCGCCTTCCGGACCGAACGCGCTGCCCGGCGCGAGCCCCAGGCCCACCTCGCGCACGAGCGACTTGCACAATTCGAGGCTTTTCGCCGCGCCGGGCAGCGAAAAGAACAGATACATCGCGCCGTCTGGCGCGCGCACGTCGATGCCGTCGACCGTCTGCAAGGCCTTCACCAGATGATCGCGGCTCGCGCGCAGATCGGCGACGAGCGACTGCGTGAAGCGCTCGCCTTCTGCCACCGCGACGACGCCCGCCTTCTGCACGAACGAAGGCGCGCACGACGTGTTGTATTCCACCAGCTTGCCGAGATCGTCCATCAGCTGCGTGGGCGCGACGAGCCAGCCGAGCCGCCAGCCGGTCATGAGCCACGCCTTCGAGAACGAATTCACCGCGATCACGCGCTCGTCGCGCGCGGCGAGATCGAGGAACGATGGCGCGACGCGCGCATCATCGCCGTAATACAGGCGCTCGTAGACTTCGTCCGCGACGATCCAGATGCCGTGACGGCGGCAATGCTCCAGCACGGTGCGCTGCTGGTCGCGCGTCATCGTCCAGCCGGTCGGGTTGTTCGGCGAGTTGATCATCAGCATGCGCGTGCCCGGCGTGAGCGCCGCGAGCAGGCGGTCGAGATCGAGCGTCCAGCCGCTCGGGCCATAGGCCAGCGAAACCGTTTCGACGCTCGCGCCGAGAATCTTCGGAATCTCGACGAGATTCGGCCACAGCGGCGTCACCGCGACGACGCGGTCGCCCGCTCCGACGACGAGCTGCGCCGCGAGCATCAGCGCATTCACGCCGGCGCTCGTCACGGCGACATGACCGGTCGTGGTCGCGCCGTGGAGCGAACTGACGTAGCGGGCGAGCGCCTCGCGCAGGGGCGCGATGCCCAGGTTGTGCGTGTAGAACGTTTCGCCGTCGGCGAGCGCGCGGCTCGCGGCATCGCGGATGAACTGCGGCGTCACGCGATCCGACTCGCCGAACCAGAACGGCAATACGTCCGCGACGCCGAAGCCCGCGTTCGCCACCTCGCGGATCTGCGACGGCCGCAGCGCCCGCACGGCCTCGCGCGCACCGGCACCGTGCGCGCCCGTCAGTTGGCTCAGTTCGCTGACCACCGCTCCTTCCGATTCACTCATTGCCCGCCCCGTCGCTTGAAAGAATGAAGTCTAACGCGCGCGCCGCGTTTTCGAGATGCCGCGCCGGCTCAGCCGAGGTCTTCCGCGCGCGGCGGCAGCGCCGCGATCAGCGACCAGACGGACTCGGCTGCGGGCGACAGCGATCGGTCGCGCCGGCGCACGAGTTCCACCGTCCGTTCGGCGCGCGGCTCGAGCGGCAGCGCGACGAGCGACGAGTCCGCCGGAAGCGGCAGCGCGAGCCACGGCAGCACGCTCACGCCGACGCCCGCCTCCACGAGACCGAATACCGTCGCCGAATGGCCGAGCTCCTGCACCACCGGCGCCTCGACGCCATGTTCCTGCATGACGGCATCGATGATCGGCCGGCTGCCAGACGCGTAGTCGAGCATCACGAGCCGTTCGCCGGCGAGCGCTTCCCAGGGCACGGCGGCATGGCGTCCGAGCGGATGATCGCGCCGCGCGACCAGACAGAACGAATCGGTCATCACGGCTTCGCCGTGCAGGTCGTCGGAGGAAAGCGGGCCGATCACCACGCCGAAGTCCACCTCGCCCGATTTGACCTTGCGCAGGACATCGGACTGGACGTCATCGCGCAGACTCAGGGTGATCAGCGGAAACTGCTGCAGGCACGACGCGATGACGCGGGGCATCAGCCGGCACGCAACGGTCGGGCTCGCCGCGACGATCACCCGCCCCCTGCGCTGCTGGCCGAGATCGCGCACTTCACGCAGGGCTTCGTCGAGATCGGCCAAAAGGCGCGACACGGTGCCGACCAGATTGACGCCCACGTCCGTGAGCTGCACCTCCCGCGTCGTACGGTCGATCAGCTTGAGGCCGATTTCCCCTTCCAGCTCGCGCACGCAGCGGCTCACGGCGGATTGCGTGAGGCCGATCTCGTCGCCCGCGCGGCTGAAGCTGCGCAGCCGCGAGACTTCGATGAAGACGCGCAGTTGCCGCAACGTCACGTTCAATGGCGCGTTCATTCAGAATGCTCATCAATTTCGCTATTTCATGCTGATTATATCGTCGGTCAGCAGAATTTCGTGCGCGAACGTACGTTTCGCTGCGGTGCAGCAAATTGCGCAAACGCACGCCGGATGGGCCTATTGCACTGGATTGGTGATTGTCCCGATTTCTTAATCAGTCTGTTTCGGGTCTGATACGGGCCATGCTGACATCGCGTCAGCCTACTGCCATGCGGGTTTCCCGGATTTCGCGACATGCATGGCACGGTTCTCGCATTTCATTGCGCACAGAGGCCGGGGCCATAGCGGTTACATCGAAATCGTCCGCCGCCATCCGCTCCGGCCATCCCTGGTATTCGTTCATTCGGATTCCGACCAGAGTGCGCGGCGCGGGGCAGCGCACCGGGGTTAGCTTCGCTGAGGTGAGATATGGTGCTGTTCGACGATTTGAGAGATAACGAGTGGGCGCTGGTTGAGGCGTTGTTCTGTTCGGAGCCGGCGCGTAGCGAACGGCGCGGCCGTCCGCGCGTCGAGGCGCGTTCCGTGGTCAACGCGGTCTTGTGGGTGCTCTCGACGGGCGAAGGCTGGTCGAAGCTGCCCGGCCGCTATCCGTCCCCGCCGACCTGCCGCCGCCGCTTCGACGAGTGGCAGGCGGACGGCACGCTGGCCGAGATTGTCAAGCGCCTCTCCAGCAATGGCCGCGAGGTTTCGCTGCGCGGCCGCATCGGGTCGAGCGCCGCGAAGCCGCCGGCGCCGCCGAGCCGCGACCGTCTGCGCGGCGCATTCTGGACCAACCCGGAATCGTGGCGCGCTCCGGCCAAGATGGCTTGAGCGATTGTTTCGATTCATCCGAAGCCGGTTTTCGCCGGCCTCGGTTCTCTGCTTCCCATCTCGCGCAGGCCATGGCTTGCGCGAATCCCCTTCTGATTTCGTCGCGCCTGAAGATCTTTGGCCGCGATGTCGCTATCGTCCCGGACGCATCGGATGTTACGTCGTAACAGACGAGGACGATGCATGCCTAGAACGAAACAACTCTTTACCATTCCTTACAGCGCCTCGGCGGATCGAAGCATAGCTTGGTGAATGATCGAACAAGTCTCACGAGGGCTTGGAGGGATTCACCATGAAGGCATCGACTCTGCTCGCGCAGGGCGCGCTGATCGCACTGGCGAGCACCTCGGCGATGAGTCAGGCTCAACCGCCACCAGCCGCTTCGGATTTCCATGTCAGCACGAAGGCCACGATGGCCACACCGCAGAACAATGCACGAAGCCGGGATGCGACGCCGCCGGCGCCGCGCGGCGATTTGCGCGGCGACATCGCGAGCAACGTGCGCACACGCCCGGAGCCGGACCGCGAATCACGCTCGCAGCATCATTGAGGCGGCATGCGCGCCGCGACGCTCGCTTTTGCGCGGAACCACTCGGGCGCGCGCAAGTCACATCCTATGCCATGAACACAGCGTGGCAGCAGTGAGATCCGGTATGCCCGTGTCCTTCGCGATACGGGCTCTTTTTTTGGACCACTGCATTTGAGGCCTGCGCCGCCTTGACGCTTCGGACCGGCATCCTGCGGCGATGAATCCCCCTCGACCCATACGCCGATCGGTCTGCCTGCAGTTCGTCGACTGCGAGGACCTGCCGGACGGTCCTAGACCCTCGCTTCCAGAATCGTTTCCTGACCGCCGAACGTATAGGGCTCGGCACGTCGCAGATCCCAGTCGCTGGACCGTTCGTCGCGCGACAGCCTCGAGAATTCGTTCTTGCCGCGTTCGGTGACCACCGCGATATCGACCGGCGCATGAAATCCCGGCGCAGGTGCCACGGTGCGCTGACGGGCGAGTTCGAGAAGCCCGAGGGCGCGCAAGAGATCGAAAACATTCGGGCGTTTCGCCCAGGGAACCTGACGATACTGCGCTCGGCGAAGTGCTTCGAGTACGGCTTCGTTGGAATACGTGGTCATCTCGTTCTTTCTTCCTGTGCAGCCATGACGACGCTCGTGACGGTCGCAAACCTGTCCGCGACGTCGACTAAACGCGGCGCGCCGAATTTCGTCTGCGAAGCGAGAAAGATGACTCGCAGCCGAATGTTTGGCCGCCGCTTGCGTTAGGTGCTGCTTTCTATTACAAGCCCCCGTTGAGAGCGCGCTGATCACGCGCTTTACTGCGACACCGCCGATGCGCTCCGAAACGCGCAATGACGGTCCGATTTGTCCTTAAACCAATACGTTACCCCAATCAAATTGGTTCTATTCACTTTATTGCTGCTTTTTTTTGCATTATTTGCGCTATGGCGACGCCGACGCGCGCAGATTGCGATCGTGACGGCCGTTCTCGTGTGGGCGTTCGGCGCGGGCTGGCTCGCGACGCCGCTGCTCGATCTCGCCCAGAGCGGCTACCGGCACACGGTCGCGCCCGCGTTCGGTCCCAGGACGACGATCGTCCTGATGGGGGGCGGAACCGATCGCCGCGGCACGGGACTCGTTCCGAAGTCCGACTCGATGCAGCGCATCGCCGCCACGGCGGCGCTTTACCGGCAGTGCCGCGAAGCCGGCGCATCATGCAAGGTGATTCTGAGCGGCGGTGATCCGCAGCGTCACGGCCAGGCCGAAGCCGACAATTACGCACCTTACGTGCTCGCTCGGGGCGTCGAGCCGGGCGATCTGGTGCGCGAGAACAAGAGCCTCAATACTTATCAGAACGCGCGCAATGTGGCCGTCATTCTGGGCCCCGCACATGACAGCCGTTTGATCGTCGTCACATCTGCGTATCATATGCGGCGTTCGCTGCGCGCCTTCGAGGCTTTCGGTTACGCCCCGGAACCGTACGTTTCCGACGTGCGGCGTAATCACGCCACGCTCTTTCCGCGCTTCAGAAGCTTCGAGAACAGTGAACTCGCGGCGCATGAGCTCGTGGGGCTCGCCCGCTTCGAGGTCTATCGCTGGCTGCATCTGTATTGAAACTCCTCTGCCGGCCTTGCCGCCCGGGCTCGTTCAACAGTTCGGATTGCTCAGTACTAGAAAATAATTCGATACATCGATATGATCTCTCGCGGGCACGCACGGCCGATCCGGAGCGACGTCCGACACACCGCTGCCCGATTCCGAGCTTATGATGCGAAGTGTCCGACCGTCAGAAGCGTTCGGTTCGCTTGCCGACCACGCTATTGCGGATGACGGCGCGCGAGGCAGCGGGAGCAATTCTTGCTTGCAACTGAGCGTCTTTCCACCGGATCGGACAGGCGATTCCCGGGTTCAACTGCTATTAGGAGGTAACAATGAAGAAAGTGTCCCTGGCTGTTCTATTGTCCCTCAGCGCGGTCGCTTCGGGCGCCTACGCGCAGAGCGATCAAGGCGTGACGATGAGCACCGATCCCGCCAAGATTGCTGACATCGAATCGCGCGCGCAAAACTTGCAATCGCAACAGGACAACATGCAAAACATGCACTCGCAGGCGCCGTCCCACAAATCGATGCATCACAAGAAGTCTCACAGCAAGCCAATGTCCAGCTCGAGCCAGTAATTTCCGGCCTTCGACTGACAGGCACGGGGCCATTCACGCCGCCTTTGACCAGCCGGTCGCGTCAAAGGCGGCGCGGAGCGTTTTATGTTTTTCTGGCGCGTCATGGGCGCGTCATGGGCGCGTCGCACGATGCTCCACCCAATCGCCGCTCTCGATCCGCGGCAAGCCCGCGACGGAAGCCGCCGCGACCGGATAGATCAGGCAATCGACCCGATCCTTCCGCCCCTCTACTTCCACCTCGATGTGGAGCCGGTGCGACTGGAAAAGTCCTTCCACGCCGGGATATACGTGCTCGATCTCGTCGAGCACGGGCACCAGCGCGTCCTCGATGCGGTAGACATCGCCCCGGATCGGACCACCCTCTTCATCGATCACGAGCCCGGGATACGTGCCGAAGTCGAATAACCGACCGTGCACGTGCGCCATGCCGATCCACTGCGGCGCCGCAACCCCGTGGCGCTCGGCCGCGCGGTTGATGTCGTTGACTTCACCCGCGCGCAGCGTGCCGTAGACGAAAACGTGTTGCATCGAGGAAAGCGCTCCTGTCGCTCGGAAAAGTGGATCGGTGAATTATGCGCCGCGCAAAATTGCTTGCGGCGCGCGGCGCAAGCCTCCGCCGCAGGGCCTGGCGGCGCCGCAAGACGCGCTTTCGGCTAACATCGGCAGATGCCCATGTTTGTCGAAACGAGATCGTCGAATGAGGAAGTCGAGCATCTCGACATTCCCGTCGAACATTCGCCGACGCTCGATCATCCGATTCGCGTCCGTTCGCGGCCTGTTCCCTATGGCGTGCGCATCGCACTGCACACGCATCCGTGGGCACAGGTCGCGTACACGTCGCGCGGTGTGCTGCGCGTCGCGACCGTCGATTCGACGTGGATGGTGCCGCCCTCGCGCGCGATCTGGGTGCCGCCCAATGTCACGCATGAAGTCGTGATCGTAGAGGACGCCTATCTGCGCACGCTGTATGTCGATGCGAGCGTCGTGCCGGCCGGCCTCGGCGCGTGCAGGGTCGTCGAGGTGTCGCCGCTCTTGCGCGAAGTCATCGCCGCGCTCGACGAGGAACCGCTCTCGCGAGACCGCGAGCGGCTGCTCGGCACGCTCGCGCTCGATGAAATCATCCGTTCCCAGCCGCTCCCGCTCTCCGTGCCGATGCCCAACGAAAAGCGCCTGCGCGCCTTGTGCAATGCCGTACTGGCCGACCCGTCGCATTCGGACCTGGAGCGCTGGTCGTCGGAAGCGGGCGCGAGCACGCGCACGATCGCCCGGCTCTTCAGGCGCGAGCTCGGTGTGAGTTTTTCGCAATGGCGTCAGCAAGCGGTGCTCGCGCGCGCGATTCCCTTACTGAGCCAGGGCCGTCCGCTCGCGCAAGTCGCGCGCGAACTGGGATATCAAAGTCAAAGCGCATTTTCCGCGATGTTCCGTCGCGCGTTCGGCGAAAGCCCGCGCGCCTTCTTCGCACGCGACAACGGCGACAGCCGCGATGACCGAAGCGGACGCGATCTGGACAGCGTGTAGACCGACCCGGCTCAGACGCGCCGCACCATGTGACGGATCGCGCCGAGCTGGGCGAGACGCGGTCCCGCCGGGCGGTAACCCAGACGCACGTAGAGCCGCGCGGCCGGATTATCGACGAACACTCTCAACTGACATTCGGCAAGTCCGCGTGCCCGCGCCCAGCGGTGTGCGGTGTTGAGCAGGAAGGTGCCTGCGCCCCGTCCGCGATAGCCCTGGGCGATCTGAACGTCGCGGATGTGCAGCGAATCGTCTTCCTCCGTGACGCGCATCACGCCGATCGGCATGCCATCCGCCTGCAGGATGAAATTTTCGGATTCGCGCCAGCTGGAAAGAAAGAGATCGCCACGCCACACGAGGTTGTGGCGCCGATAATAGCCGACCATGTTGTCGTGCGTGAGCGCTTCGGCGAAGGCGAAATCCGCCATGGTCGCCTGGCGCAGTTGATAGAGCGAAAGGTCTTCGGTCGGGTCGAGCATCGCACGAGTGCTGGGCACGGGAACAAGTGCCTAAACACTAAGACAGTGCGCGCAGGCTGGCAATGGACATTACTACCGTCGAAGCCGATTCGAATTGGGTCCGAAAGAGAATGCGCCCCAGCGGGCAAAAAAAATCCAGCCCGAAAGCTGGATTTTTTCAAACAACGATTTGGCGGAGCGGACGGGACTCGAACCCGCGACCCCCGGCGTGACAGGCCGGTATTCTAACCAACTGAACTACCGCTCCACTTCTTTGCATCGATTCGCCTTGTCGTCAGCGAATCTCGCAGCGCTTATTACTAGCAGCCGCCGATATTCTGGCGTCCCCTAGGGGATTCGAACCCCTGTACTCACCGTGAAAGGGTGATGTCCTAGGCCTCTAGACGAAGGGGACTTCAACTTCTTGCAACCCTGCGGCGAAAAAAAACCGGCTCTCATTAGCCGGAGTGTTCATGCTCGCAAATGCTGGCGGAGCGGACGGGGCTCGAACCCGCGACCCCCGGCGTGACAGGCCGGTATTCTAACCAACTGAACTACCGCTCCACTTCTTTTCATCGATTCGCCTCGGTCACCGACGAATCTTGCAGCGCTTTTCTAGCAGCCGCCGATGTTCTGGCGTCCCCTAGGGGATTCGAACCCCTGTACTCACCGTGAAAGGGTGATGTCCTAGGCCTCTAGACGAAGGGGACAGAAACTTGGTGAATCTGTCTTTACCACCTCTTCGCTCATCTGCTTGACGCCGATCAAGCGAAGACCAAAATTCTATACAACTTTGCGTTACTTGTGAAGTATTTTTTGCGACTCCCGGAGATTCGGAGAACAACATTCGCACTACTTCAACTGTTCTTTGGTGGAGGTAAGCGGGATCGAACCGCTGACCTCTTGCATGCCATGCAAGCGCTCTCCCAGCTGAGCTATACCCCCTTGCAGAACAGAAACGAGATTGTATAGGGCGTTTTTGGCGTTGTAAATACCTTCTGACGGCCGAACCCAAACTTTTTTGCCTCACCTGACGCTTTCATACGCAATGGATGACGCGCCGCCGCTTTCACGTGACGAAGCGGCGCGTCGTGCGTCGATGCCGCGCATTCAGCCAGCCGTCCGTTCGAGGCGCTTCAACACCGCATCGCGGCCGAACAGCATCAGCACGGCGTCGATGGAAGGCGTATGCGTCGTGCCCGCGACCAGCAGCCGCACAGGCATCGCGAGCTGCGGCATCTTGAGCTTGTGCGCGGTCAGCGTCGCCTTGAGTGCCGCCGCGATCGCCTCCTTGGTCCACTCGACGTTGGCAAGCGCCGCGCGCAGCTCGGCGATGGCCGGACGCACGGCATCGGTGATGTGCTGCTCGTATGCTTCGGGATCGATGACAGGCTCGCGGTAGAACATCGCGGCGTTGTCGGCGATATCCTTCACCGTCGATGCGCGATCCTTCAGCAGCGCGATCACCTGGTCGAGCGGCGCGCCGCCGTCGATCGCCGCGGCATCGATGCCCGCTTGCAGCAGGAACGGCTTCGCCAGCTCCGCGAGCCGGCCGTTGTCCGCTTCCTTGATGTAATGCGCGTTGAGCCAGTTGAGCTTGTCGTGGTCGTACTGCGCGGGCGACTTGCCGAGATGCTCGAGATCGAACCATTCGACGAACTGCTCGCGCGAGAAGATCTCGGCGTCGCCGTGCGACCAGCCGAGCCGCGCGAGATAGTTCACCACCGCCTCGGGCAGATAGCCGTTGTCGCGATAGCCCGTCACGCTCATCGCGCCGTGGCGCTTGCTCATCTTTTCGCCCTGCTCGTTCAGCACCGTCGGAAGGTGCGCGTACACCGGCACCTCGCCGCCCAGCGCGCGCAGGATGTTGATCTGACGCGGCGTGTTGTTCACGTGATCGTCGCCGCGAATCACGTGCGTGATCTTCATGTCGAGGTCGTCGACGACCACGCAGAAGTTATAGGTCGGCGTGCCGTCGGGGCGTGCGATCACGAGGTCGTCGAGCTCCTCGTTCGAGATCTCGACGTGGCCCTTCACGGCGTCGTCCCAGGCAACCGTGCCCGTCAACGGATTGCGAAAGCGCACGACGGGCTTCACGCCTTCCGGAATCGGCGGCAGCACCTTGCCCGGCTCGGGACGCCACGTGCCGTCGTAGCGCGGCTTAAGCCCGGCGGCGCGCTGGCGCTCGCGCAGCGCGTCGAGCTCTTCGGTCGACATGTAGCAGTGGTACGCGAGGCCCTTCTCCAGCATCTGCGCGACCACCTCGCGATAGCGGTCCATGCGCTGCATCTGATAGAACGGGCCTTCGTCGAAATCGAGTCCGAGCCACGCCATGCCTTCGAGAATCGCATCGACCGACGCATCGGTGGAACGCTCGAGATCGGTGTCCTCGATGCGCAGCACGAAGGTTCCCTTCATCTTGCGCGCGAACGCCCACGGATAAAGCGCGGAGCGGATGTTACCGAGGTGGATGAAGCCGGTCGGGCTCGGAGCGAAGCGGGTACGGACTTGGGTGGTCATTGCTGTTTACTCGATGGATGGCGCTCGCGGCGATCGAGGCCGGAATGCGGTCTGGCGGGTCGGCGGCACGATGGACGCCGATGGCTTGCGCGATGAGCGCATGCTGCGCAGCCGCGCTCGAAGCCCGCTCAAAATGAGACGAAATTATACTCGCCGGCCGCTTTGTGTCGGCCGGCGCGCCTTTTGTTTTATGATGTGCGCGCCTTTCCCGATCCCCGAGCCGTCCGCGTGCGAAGCGCGCGCGCATGCACCGCCGGGGACTCGCTGCACCGCCGGAGCACACCTTGAATTCATCGTCACCCCGTCTTTCGCGCCGCGCGTTTTCGCTTGCGGCCGCATCGTCCGTTCTTGCCGCCTGTACGACCACGAGCGGCGGCGTTTCAGGCGAGAGCGCCGCCGGCACGCCGGGCGTCGCGCCGCCGTCGACCGATGCGCAGCGGCCGGTGCGCATCGGTCTTGCGCTCGGGGGCGGCGCCGCGCGCGGCTTCGCGCATATCGGCGTGATCAAGGCGCTGGAGGCGCGCAGCGTGCACATCGATCTCGTCGCCGGCACGAGCGCGGGCTCGGTGATCGCGGCGCTGTATGCGTCGGGCATGAGCGGCATCGCGATCAACAAGCTCGCGCTGACGATGGACGAAGCGTCCATCAGCGACTGGGCGATGCCTTTCCGCACGCGCGGCATCCTGCAAGGCGTCGCGCTGCAGAACTATTTGAACAAGACGCTCGACAACCGGCCCATCGAGAAGATGGCCAGGCCGCTCGGCATCGTCGCGACCGATCTGAAGAACGGCCAGCCCATCCTCTTTCAGCGCGGCAACACCGGCGTGGCGGTGCGCGCATCGTGCAGCGTGCCGTCGATTTTCGAGCCGGTAAAGATCGGCGACCACGAGTATGTCGACGGCGGCCTCGTGAGCCCGGTGCCGGCCGCGTTCGCGCACAGGATGGGCGCGGATTTCGTGATCGCGGTCGACATCTCGGCGCGCCCGGAAAGCGGACTCACGTCGAGCTCGTTCGACGTGCTGATGCAGACGTTCACGATCATGGGCCAGACGATCAAGGCTTACGAACTCGACAAGTACGCGAACGCGGTGATCCGCCCGAATCTCGCCGCGATGAGCAGCAGCGATTTCAGCCAGCGCAATGCGTCCATCCTCGCGGGCGAGGAAGCGGTCGCCAGGATGTGGCCGACGTTGCGGCGGCAGTTGCAGGAGAAAGGCGTGCGCGTCTGACCCTGCCCTCGCGGCAGGCACAAAGCAAAACGGCGGCTTCCTGCGAAGCCGCCGCTCATCAGCCGACGCAAACCGGAGATCAATAATCCGCGTCTTCGATCCACGCCGCCTGGATCGCCTCGAGGATCTTCTCGTTGGATTTTTGCGGATCGTCGTCGAATCCGTCCAGCTCAGTCACCCAGCGATGCAGGTCAGTGAAACGCACATATTGGGGATCGATATCCTGATGCGCGTCGGTGAGTGCCATCGCGATCTCCTGAGTATCTGTCCACTTCATGGGCGAAGCCTCCTGTCAGTGATTTTCTTTGGCGTGATTGATGGAGTACCGCGGGATCTCGACCACCAGATCCTCGTCGGCAGGCACCATTGCCTGACATGATAACCGCGATGTCGGTTCGAGACCCCACGCTTTGTCGAGCAGATCGTCCTCGTCCTCCTCGGACGGCTCGAGCGCGTTGAAGCCCTCCCGGATGATGACGTGACACGTCGTGCACGCGCACGACTTCTCGCAGGCGTGCTCGATCTCGATGCCGTGATCCAGCAGGTTGTCGCAGATGCTCTTGCCGACGTCGGCGTCGATCACCGCGCCGTCCGGACAAAGCTCCACGTGAGGCAGCACAACGATTTGAGGCATGGGGCTGGTTTTCCGTAAATGCTTGATTGTTCGATGATCAGACGTCGTCGAGCTTGCGGCCCGCGAGCGCGCGGCGAATGCTCTTGTTCATGCGGCGCGCGGCAAATTCGTCGGTGGCGGCGGCGAGCGCTTTCGTGGCGTCCTCGATCTGCTCCGGCGATTCGCCCCTGGCGACTTGCGCCAGCTCCGCTGCGAGCGTTTCGATTTGCGCGCGCTCTTCGTCGTCGAGCAGTTCGGCGTCCGCTTCGAGCGCGGCGTGCGTCGCTTCGATGAGGCGATCCGCTTCCACCTGCGCCTCGCGCAACGCACGCGCGCGCATGTCCGTTTCCGCGGTCTTGAAGCTTTCCTCGAGCATGCGGGCGACTTCGTCGTCGGCAAGGCCGTAGGACGGCTTCACCACCACCGATGCCTCCACGCCCGAAGCCTGCTCGCGCGCGAACACCGAGAGCAGCCCGTCCGCATCGACCTGATAGGTCACACGGATGCGCGCCGCGCCCGCCGCCATCGGCGGAATGCCGCGCAGCTCGAAGCGCGCGAGCGAGCGGCAGTCGGAGACGAGTTCGCGTTCACCCTGCACGACGTGGATCGCCATCGCGGTCTGGCCGTCCTTGAAGGTCGTGAATTCCTGCGCGCGCGCGGTCGGAATCGTCGAGTTGCGCGGGATGATCTTTTCCGTGAGGCCGCCCATCGTCTCGACGCCGAGCGAGAGCGGAATCACGTCGAGCAGCAGCCAGTCGTCGCCGTCGCCGCGGCGGTTGCCGGCGAGCAGATCGGCCTGAATCGCCGCGCCGAGCGCGACCACCTGATCCGGGTCGAGATTGACGAGCGGCGGCTGGCCGAAGAACGCTTCGACCGCGCGGCGGATCACCGGCATGCGCGTCGCGCCGCCGACCAGCACGACGCCCTTGATGTCTTTCGGCGCGACCTTCGCGTCGCGCAACGCCTTCTTCGTCGGGCCGAGCGTGCGGGCGACGAGCGCCTGCGTCAGCTCGGCGAATTGCGCTTCGGTCACGAGGACGTCGATCTCGCGGCCCGTCGAGAGCGTCGCTTGCACGCGCGTCTCGGGCGCGGACGACAGCGCTTCCTTCGCCGAGCGCACGCGGTCGAGCAGCAAACGCACGTCTTCCGGCGCTTCGATGACGGCGCCTGCCTGCGCCAGCACATGGCGATACAGCACATGATCGAAATCATCGCCGCCGAGCGCGGAATCGCCGCCGGCCGCGAGCACCTCGAACACGCCCTTCGTGAGCTTCAGGATCGACAGATCGAAGGTGCCGCCGCCCAGGTCGTAGACGGCATAGAGACCTTCGGCGGCGTTATCCAGACCATACGCGATCGCCGCCGCGGTCGGCTCGTTCAGCAGACGCAATACGTTCAGGCCCGCGAGCTTCGCCGCGTCCTTGGTCGCCTGGCGCTGCGCTTCGTCGAAATACGCGGGCACCGTGATCACCGCGCCGACGAGGTCCTCGCCGAGCGTGTCTTCGGCACGATATCGCAGCGTCGCGAGAATTTCCGCCGACACCTCGACCGGGCTCTTCACACCATCGATGGTGCGGATCTGCACCATGCCGGGCGCGTCGATGAAATCGTACGGCGCGTTCTCCGCACCCTCCACCTCACTCTTGCCGCGACCCATGAAGCGCTTGACCGAGACGATCGTGTTGCGCGGATCGACGACGGCTTCTTCCTTCGCGGTCCGGCCGATGCGCCGTGCGCCCTTCTCCAGGTAGCGGACGACCGACGGCAGCAGCACGTGGCCGTCCTCGTCGGGCAGCGCTTCGGGCACGCTGTTGCGCACGGCGGCCACGAGCGAATTCGTGGTGCCGAGATCGATGCCGACCGCCACGCGCCGCTGGTGCGGCGCCGGTGCCATGCCGGGTTCTGAGATTTGCAGTAAAGCCATCGTTGGTCTTATGGGGTTGTATGCGGCGAGCTCGCGCTTTTTCCTGCTCTTACGCGTGCTCTAGCCGCTCGATTTGCGCGCCGATTTCGGTCGCCACGCGCTCGATGAACATCAACTGGCGCACCGCCTCGCTCGCGGCCTGATCCGACTTGCTGTCGATCAGCGCCTCGAGCTTCGTGAAGCGCACGCGCTCTTCCTCGCGCAGCTCGTCGAGCAGCGCCTCCAGCGCGCCGAGGTTCTTCGCGCTCGCGGCATCCTCGATATTTTCGCGCCATTCCATCTGCTGCATCAGAAACGCCGGCTCCATCGCCGTGTTGTTCGCGGCGCCGACGTCGATGCCGCGCAGCGACAGCATGTAGCGCGCGCGCTTGAGCGGGTCTCGGAGCGTCTGATACGCCTCGTTCGCGCGCGTGGCCCATTGCATCGCGAGGCGGCGTTGCGCATCGCCGGCCGCGGCAAAGCGGTCCGGATGCACTTGCGCCTGCACGGTGCGATAGGCGTCGTCGAGTTTGTGCCGATCGACGGCGAACGTCGGCGGCAGATCGAAGAGATCGAAGTGACTGTCGGTAAGCGAGGCCATGACGATGTTGTGGTTTCAGGTTGCGCGAATGAAAAAGGCGGCCCGCGCCGCCTCTTTTGCCGATACCGCCGGCGTCACGCGTGTCAGACGCGGAACGATTCGCCGCAGCCGCACTCGTCCTTCGCATTCGGGTTGTTGAAGCGAAAGCCTTCGTTCAGCCCTTCGCGCGCGAAGTCCAGCTCGGTGCCGTCGAGATAAGGAAGACTCTTCGGATCGATCACGATCTTCACGCCCGCCGTCTCGAACACGGTGTCTTCGGGCGCGAGCTCATCGACGTATTCGAGCTTGTACGCCAGACCCGAACAGCCCGTCGTGCGCACGCCCAAGCGCAGGCCGACGCCCTTGCCGCGTCGCGCCAGATATTTCTGCACGTGTCGTGCTGCCTTCTCCGTCAACGTGATTGCCATAGTCTTCGCTTCTCTTCGCCTTGCCGTACTTCGCCGGCTCATCGGGCGCCATGCTCATGCATCGCGCCCGCTTTCGTCATTACGCTGCGTGCTGCTTCGCTTCCGCCGCTTGCGCTTCCGACGCCACGACGCCGTGACGCTGCTTGTAATCGGCGACCGCCGCCTTGATCGCGTCTTCCGCGAGGATCGAGCAGTGGATCTTCACCGGCGGCAGCGCCAGTTCTTCGGCGATCTGCGTATTCTTGATCGTGAGCGCCTGATCCAGCGTCTTGCCCTTGACCCACTCGGTGACGAGCGAGCTCGATGCGATCGCAGAACCGCAGCCGTAGGTCTTGAATTTCGCGTCCTCGATCACGCCGTCCGCGCCGACGCGGATCTGCAGCTTCATCACGTCGCCGCAGGCGGGCGCGCCGACCATGCCGGTGCCGACCGTGTCGTCGTCCTTCGCGAAGGAGCCGACGTTGCGCGGGTTTTCGTAGTGGTCCAGAACCTTGTCGCTATAAGCCATGATTCAAACTCTCCAGATATTCAGTGTCGCGTAGCCGGTGTGCCCGTGCGCCTCAGTGCTTCGTACTTAGTGCGCGGCCCACTGGATGGTCGAGATGTCGATGCCGTCCTTGTGCATTTCCCAGAGCGGCGACAGATCGCGCAGCTTCGCGATCTTGCTCTTCAGCAGGTTGATCACATAGTCGACGTCCTGCTCGGTGGTAAAGCGGCCGACCGTGAAGCGGATCGAGCTGTGCGCCAGTTCGTCGTTGCGGCCGAGCGCCCGCAGCACGTAAGACGGCTCGAGCGACGCCGACGTGCACGCCGAACCCGACGACACCGCCACATCCTTTACCGCCATGATCAGCGACTCGCCTTCGACGAAGTTGAAGCTGATGTTGAGGTTGTGCGACACGCGCCGTTCCATGTCGCCGTTGACGTACACCTCTTCGATGTCCTGCAGGCCTTCCAGCAGCCGGTCGCGCAGCATGCGGATGCGCTCGTTCTCGGTCGCCATCTCTTCACGCGCGATGCGGAACGCCTCGCCCATGCCCACGATCTGATGCGTCGCGAGCGTGCCCGAACGCATGCCGCGCTCATGACCGCCGCCATGCATCTGCGCTTCGATGCGCACGCGCGGCTTGCGGCGCACGTACAGCGCGCCGATGCCCTTCGGGCCATACGTCTTGTGCGCCGAGAACGACATCAGGTCGACCTTCAGCTTCTGCAGGTCGATTTCGACCTTGCCGGTGGCCTGCGCCGCATCGACGTGGAAAATGATGCCCTTCTCGCGCGCGAGTTCGCCGATCGCCTCGATGTCCTGGATCACGCCGATCTCGTTGTTCACGTGCATCACGGAGATGAGTATCGTGTCCGGACGGATCGCCGCCTTGAGCTTCTCCAGATCGATGAGACCGTCGCTCTTCACGTCCAGATACGTGACGTCGAAGCCTTCGCGCTCGAGCTCGCGCATCGTGTCGAGCACGGCCTTGTGCTCGGTCTTCACCGTGATGAGGTGTTTGCCCTTGCTCTTGTAGAAATGCGCCGCGCCCTTGATGGCGAGGTTGTCCGACTCCGTCGCACCTGACGTCCAGATGATTTCGCGCGGATCGCAGTTCACGAGCGCCGCGACGTTCTCGCGCGCTTCCTCGACCGCGCGCTCCGCATCCCACCCGTACTGGTGGCTGCGCGAGGCCGGATTGCCGAACTGCTCGCGAAGATACGGGATCATCTTGTCCACCACGCGCGGATCGACGGGTGTCGTCGCGCTGTAGTCCATGTAAATGGGCAGGTGGGGAATATCGTTATTCATCAGTCGCTCCGGGAAAATCGGTCAAAGCTTCCAGCTGGGACGCCTTCCTTGCGCGCACGACTCGTGCCGCGCGGCGGCGCGTGTCATCCGGCCAGATTGAAAATGGAATTCGGCCCCTTGGGCACGACGCGCGCGGCCTCGACGCCAGCCGATTCGGCGCGCCGGTCGCGCAGCACCGCCGCCGAGCCTTCGCGTGCGCGCTGCTGGTCGACCAGATCCTTCAATGAGACGGAATCCAGATACTCGACCATCTTCTGATTGAGCGTCGCCCAGAGCTCGTGCGTCATGCAATGGCCGTCGTGCTGCTTGGTGCCTTCGCACGTGCCCTTGCCGCCGCATTGCGTGGCGTCGATCGGCTCGTCGACCGCGATGATGATGTCGGCGACCGTGACGTTCTCCGCGCGGCGCGCGAGGTTGTAGCCGCCGCCCGGTCCTCGGACCGACTCGACGATCTCATGGCGCCGCAGCTTGCCGAAGAGCTGTTCGAGGTAGGAAAGCGAGATGCGCTGGCGCTGACTGATGCCTGCCAGCGTCACCGGGCCCTGCTCCTGGCGCAACGCCAGGTCGATCATCGCCGTGACGGCGAAACGGCCTTTCGTGGTGAGTCTCATAATTGGGGCTACCGCTAATACTCGATGATTTTCGTCAAGTATAAATAGCCCACAGTTTTAGTCAAGTATCCCGGGCGAGATAAGTAGGCTTTTAACTCGCTTTTTTTTGCGATGCGTCCGCTATGCGGACAGACATCGCGTCAGGCCGACATCTGCGCGCGCAAGGCTTTCAGCAAGCCTTCGCAGGCATCCTCGCACTGATCGAGCACTTTTTCGAAGCCGTCCTCGCCGCCGAAGTAGGGATCGACCACGACGCGGCTGTCGTCGCGCGTGGCGAATTCCATCAGCAGACGAATCTTGTCGCGATGCTCGGGCGGACAGATCGCCGTGAGCGCGGCGGCGTTCGCGTCATCCATGACGATGAACAAGTCGAAGCGCGCGAAATCCGCGGCGGCGACCTGCCGCCCGCGCAGTTTCGACAGGTCGTAACCGCGCTTCTTCGCCGCTTTCTGCGCGCGCTCGTCGGGCGGCTCGCCGATATGCCAGTCGCCGGTGCCGGCGGAGTCCATCAGGATCCGATCGGCGAGTCTCGCGCGTTCGACGAGGTCGCGCATCACCGCTTCCGCGCTGGGCGAGCGGCAGATGTTGCCGAGACAGACGAAGCAGACCGCGATCGAGTTCATCTAAAGCAGGGAAAAGTCGTCGTGTCCGGCGACGTCGGGCAAGACAGCCGCCGGATGCGTCCCGGATTATACAAAGGGGCACGAGTTCTCGCCCAATCGGGGCTTTCCGGCCTGCGGAACGCCCTCACCGCTCATCTCGATGGATGTCATGCGTGATGAAGCGGGATTCGCCGTTGGGCATGTCCAGCCAATCGCGATGCGCGAGCGTGCGGCGGATGTCGCTCAGACCGCTTTCCCAGTGCTCCCGCATCGTCGAAAAGCCGAACTGATAGTCCTTGTAATGGCCTTCGTATTCCTTGTGCCGGTAAATCAGGTGAATGATGTTGTAGCGCTTCGAGCACGCTAGCTCCTCCGCGCGCCTGCACCATTCGTCGTTCTTGCGGATCTCCTCGGGCACGAGGTCGAGCACATGCTGAAGCACGTTCCGGGCGCGCTGGGCGCGTTGCATCTGATCGGTGACGAGTCGCGTGCGGCTCGAATACTGCACGTCCTTCATCCGTCCCATGACGTCGACGATGCTGTCCGGCACCGGCCCGCGCGCGCTCCAGAGATCGACCTGGAAGGCGAGCGTGTCCCGGCGCGGCGTTGCCTGCGCGATCTCGTAGAGCGGCGTGTTCGACATGAGGCCGCCGTCCCAGTAGAACTGGCCGTCGATCTCCACCGCGGCAAAGCCCGGCGGCAGCGCGCCTGACGCGATGAAGTGCTCCGCGCGCAACCGGATGTGCGTGTTGTCGAAATACGCGAAGTTGCCGGTCGCGACGTTCACCGCGCCGACCGAGACCCTCGTCTCGTTCGAATTGATGCGATCGAAGTCGCAAAGACGTTCAAGGGTCGCTTTGAGCGGCGCCGTGTCGTAATAGCTCGCGGTTCGCGGCGAAGTCGAGAGAATCGGCGACGGCGGCGGAAAGCGCGGTACGAAAAAGCCCTTCTGCCCCTCCACCAGCGCGCCGAACGCCTGCAGCGCCGTGAAAGCCTGGCGGATCTCGTCGGCCGAGTCGAACAGTGCGCGCTCGACGAACGCCGGCAGCGGAAAACCGTACGCCGGCTGGCAGATCGTCTCCCAGAACTCGAGCAAACGCGTGACGCGATGCTCGGGCGCATTGCCCGCGATGATCGCCGTGTTGAGCGCGCCGATCGAAATACCGGCAATCCAGTTCGGATGGATCCCCGCTTCGTGAAGCCCCTGGTAGACGCCTGCCTGATACGCGCCGAGCGCGCCGCCGCCCTGGAGCATCAGCGCGATCGTCTCGTAGGGCGGCAGGTCGATGCGCGCTTCCGTGCGCGCTTCCGGCGAGGCAATTCGCCCCGCCTCGCTGCGCGCGAGGGACGCAGACGCTTGCGCGTCCTTCTTTCGCTTCGGCGCGCGTTCCCGGCGTAGTACGTCGTCGTTTTCGATTTCCGACATCCCGCGTGTTCTCCCTTACTGCATGAACCAGCCGTGACTCACCACGAACGATTGCCCGGTCAACGCGGCCGTTTCGAACGTCGACAGGAAGAGCACGGTCTGCGCGACATCGTCGACGGTCGTGAACACGCCATCGACCGTACCGCCGAGCATCACGCGCTTGATGACTTCCTCCTCGCTGATCTTGAGCTCTTTCGCCTGCTCGGGAATCTGCTTGTCGACGAGCGGCGTGCGCACGAAACCCGGACAGACGACATGCGAGCGCACATTATGCTTGGCGCCTTCCTTCGCAAGCACGCGCGCGAGGCCGAGCAGGCCGTGCTTCGCCGTCACGTAAGCGGACTTCAGCGGCGAGGCCTCGTGCGAGTGCACCGAGCCCATGTAGATCACGATGCCGCCGCGATCGTCCTTGTACATGTGCCTGAGCGCCGCCTTCGTCGTGAGGAATGCGCCATCGACGTGGATGGCCATCATCTTTTTCCAGTCGGCGTACGCGTAGTTTTCGATCGGATTGACGATCTGTATGCCCGCGTTCGACACCAGGATATCCACTGACCCGAGCTCCGACGCCACGCGGTCGATGCCCTGATTCACCGCGTCCTCGTTCGTCACGTCCATCGCGACGCCGATGGCCTTGCCGCCCTTGGCGCGGATTTCCTCGGCAACCGCGTCCGCGCCCGCCTGATTCAGGTCGGCGATGGCAACCGCCGCGCCCGCGCCGGCGAGCGTGAACGCGATCGCGCGGCCGATCCCGCTCGCCGCGCCGGTCACGACCGCGGTCTTGCCGTCGAGCTTACCGTTTGATGACATGCGAACCTCCAATCCAGTTGATGAGTGGCATGGGGTGAATGACAACATCCGTCGGCACGGCTATCAAGCTGGCCGTTCGGCATAGGAAAACTCGTGCGGAATATCGGAACGCCTAGGCCATCCGGCCGACTGTTCACGAACCTCCGGGAGCGGTTATTGTGCATGAAGGACGCGATGCGCAGCAGCGAAGGCCGCGCACCGTGCAATCGCATCGGGTGGCCTCGGCTACAATGGACGCCCTTCGCGCACGTCCCATCGCGCCTTGCGCACGTTTCCATTCCTGCTTTTCATGCCCGTCGCGGGCCTCTCGCCATGCTCAGTTATCGTCACGCCTTTCATGCGGGCAATCACGCCGATGTGCTGAAACACGCGATCGTCGTCCAGATGCTTCGCTATCTCGGCCTGAAGGACAAATCGTATTGGTACATCGACACGCACGCCGGCGCCGGGGTCTACTCGCTCACCGAAGGCTTCGCGACCAAGAATGCGGAGTTCGAGACGGGTGTCGGACGGCTCTGGGATCGCGACGATCTGCCGCCGCTGCTCGCGGACTATGTCGAAGAAGTGAAGGCGTTGAATCCCGAGGGCGATCTGCGCTTCTACCCCGGCTCGCCCTATCTCGCCTGGCGCGCGATGCGCGAGCAGGATCGCATGCGGCTGTTCGAGCTGCACAGCACGGAAATCGACGTGCTGCGCCACAATTTTCGCGATGCCGGCCGGCGCGCAGTGATCCACGACGGCGACGGTTTCGACGGCATCAAGGCGATTCTTCCGCCGCCGCCGCGTCGCGCACTTGTGCTGATCGACCCGTCCTACGAGGACAAGCGCGATTACGCGCGCACGCTCACATGCCTCGAGGAATGTCTCAAGCGTTTCGCAACCGGAACCTATGCGGTCTGGTATCCGCTCGTCACTCGCATGGAGTCGCAACGTTTCGCCGATCAGTTGAAGGCCATTCAGCCGAACGGCTGGCTGCATACGGCTCTGACCGTGAAAAAGCCGCCCACGGACGGCTTCGGCCTGTTCGGAAGCGGCATGTTCGTGCTGAATCCGCCGTACACGCTGGCCAAGGAACTGAAGGAGTCACTGCCCTATCTCGTCGACGCGCTCGGCGAAGACGGCAATGCTTCGTTCAAACTGGAACATCGGGCGGCCTGAGCTCGCCCGGAGATCAGGGATAAGGCGCGCGCGTGACTCTCGGCCGTTTGCCACCCGGCTGTACGGGCACGCTGCCCTGCCCGGCCGGAAACTCGACATAGGGCGCGACGACGATCGGCGGCTCTGCCTGCTGCGGGAACTCGGGCAAGGTCGCCATCGGCACCATGCCGGGTCCGCCAAGCGGCCCGCTCTGGAGTACGGTACCGCCCACGCCGCTGTGAATGCCGGATTGCGTATCGAGCACGAGGGGTTCGCCTCCCGGCCTGGCGAGCGCCACTTCGATGCAGCACAAACCCATGGCGAGTGCGACGCCAAGACGCGCTGCCGTTCGAGCAACGCGTTCGTCGGGGCGGAAATGCGTCGTGTCTTCGATGTGGCCTCGCATCGTTCGCTCTTTAATGTAGACGAAACCTCTTTACCTTACCCCGGTGGCAAGCTTTAGGCTAGGCGCTCCTGCTCGGAACAGTTCCGCAACCGCCCCTTTTTCAAGGAGATACGATGAAATCAACAAGAATCGCGCTTGCCATCCTCACCGCCTTCTGCAGCGCAAGTGTGATCGCGCAGACCGCGTCGCCCGCAAGCGACGCCATGTCCGGCATGAACATGGAGCAGCACGCGCCGAAGCCGACGGACGTGTCCTCGACCGCGGCATATCAGGCCGCAGATCAGAAGATGATGTCGGGCATGTCGAGCGTCGAGTACACGGGAGATGCCGATCGCGATTTCGTCTCGCACATGATTCCGCACCATCAGGGCGCGGTGGAAATGGCGAAGGTCGAACTGAAATACGGCAAGGACGCGAAACTGCGCAAGCTCGCCAAGGACGTCGTCGCGGCGCAGGAAAAGGAAATCGCGTTCATGAAGCAATGGCTGGAGCAGCATCCGCGCAAGCAGTGACGCGAACCGCGCCTCGCGCGGCTCGACACGCACGAGGCAAAAACAAAAGCCCCGCAATGCGGGGCTTTTCAGACTGCTGACAAAGCCCTGGCTCTGCCCAGGGCTTTGTTCTTTAATAGAGGTCATGCTTAAGAAGCCGACACCC
>NZ_FCOB02000047.1 GCF_001545075.1 Caballeronia ptereochthonis | reverse complement strand
ACGCATCATCTGCCGCTGGAGCGCATCAACGAAGGCTTCGACCTGATGAAGAAGGGCGAGTCGATTCGTTCCGTCGTGATCTACTGACCGGGCGCGAAGGCCGGCCGTGTTCAGTCGCGGCCCATGCCGAAGCGCTCCCGATACGTGAGCGGCGTAATGCCGAGCGTATGCTGAAAGGCCTTCCTCATCGCTTCATAGGTCTTGAAGCCGCTGTTGGCGGCGATCGTCTTCGCGGGCAGGTCGCCTTCCTCGAGCATCCTGCGCGCTGCTTCGACGCGCGCGCGCGTCAGAAAGGTCGAAGGCGTCGTGCCGGTTTCCCGCTTGAACGAGCGATTGAAGTTGCGCACGCTCATCGACACGCGCTCCGCCATTTCCGCCGGAGAGAGCTCGCGTTGAATGTTCGCAAGCATCCAGTCCTGCACGTCGCGGATGCCCGGGTTCTGCGTCGCCTGGCTTACGAGATGCGAGCTGAACTGCGACTGGCCGCCCGGCCGCTTGAGATACACGACGAGATCGCGTGCGACGTCGAGCGCGACGTCCAGCCCGAAATCCTCTTCGACGAGCGCGAGCGCCAGGTCGATTCCGGCGGTGACGCCCGCCGACGTCCACAGATTGCCTTCGCGTATGAAAATGCAGTCGGCATCCACGCGCACGGCCGGATATCTTTCCTTCAGCGCGTCGGCGACGGCCCAGTGCGTCGTCGCGCGCTTGCCGTCCAGCAATCCCGCCGCAGCGAGAAAGAACGCGCCCGAGCAGAGCGCGGCGGTTCGCTGCATGCGTCCCGCGGCCGCCTCGACCCATTGCACGATTTCGGGCGCGGCGCCCACGGCCTCTTCGATCTGCCATGCGCCCACGATGATCGCGGTATGCGGCAGTGCGAGCGTATCGATACGTTTTCCGGCCGTGAGCGTGACGCCCGTGTCGGACAGGATTTCGCCGCGCCGGGTCGATGCGAGCCTGGCGTCATAGCGACCGGGAAGACCGCGGCGCGCCAGATGAATATTTGCGTAGGTGAAGACGCTCAGCGAACCGATCGCCTCGAGCGCCTTGAAGCCGTTGTAGATGATGATGTCGACCGTCAAGGGCATGCGGTTACCGTTCGTCATTCGCTCGCCGTTCGAGGCGTTTCACGTTGTCGTTGGAAAAGAAGCGTTGCCGCGTGAGCGTGTTCCGCGCATCACACCGGACTTCCGCCCGGCGTTTGCGATCGAAGCTGTCGAGGCTCGATGTCATGATGCGCAGGAGTATCGCCAGCGTGGAGATATTCTTGCATGGAGGAGGGAGGAAATGACAATCCCGATGCCGCGATAACCGGTCATCGGGATTCGAAAGCGGAACCGCGCGGTGTTCTTCAGCGCCCGGCGTGCGCAGCTGGCTCGATCGACTCGACGGCGCGCTTCTGCAACTCTTCCGTCGTATGCCCTTCGCCGTTCGGCAGCCAGCCCGGAGGACGCAGCAGGAAGCCCACCGCATCCGACACGCTCTTCGCGTTGAACATGTCCTTCGCGAGGCTCACCCAGTGTTCCAGTTCGACGACGATCGGGTTATGCGAGGTCGTCGGCGTGGTGAGGCCGTAGCGGCAGGGCTCGTCGGCGCGCTCCTCGACATAGGTGCCGAACAGCCGGTCGAAGATGATCAGCACGCCGCCGAAGTTCGCATCGAGATACGTCGCGTTCGAGGCATGGTGCACACGATGCGCCGACGGCGTGTTGAACACATGCTCCAGCCAGCCGAGCTTCGGGATCCAGGTCGCGTGCAGCCAGAACTGATACAGCAGGTTGATCGACACGACCGCGAGCACCACGTCCGGCTTCACGCCGAACCACACGAGCGGGGTGAAGAAGATGGCCGAGCCGGCGATCTTGGTGGTCCAGCCGAGACGGTACGCGGAGGACAGCGTCAACTGGTTCGGCGAGTGATGAACCGCGTGATTGGCCCAGAAGAAGCGCACCGTGTGCGACGCGCGGTGATACCAGTAGTAGCAGAACTCCTGTCCGATGAAGAGCAGGAAGAGCGTCAGCGCGGCGTTCGTCGTGACCGTGTGGATGCGGTGCTCCCACGCGAAGTTGAAGACCGGCGTGGCGAGCGACAGCGGCAGGAACGCGAGCAGCTTGCGGCCGACCAGGTCGGCGAGCGAGATCCAGGTTTCGTGCCAGTCGAACGCCTTGTCGCTGCCCTTGTGCCTGAAGTGCAGGACGATTGCCTCGATCAACGACGCGGTGAGGACGATGCCCATCGCGTACAGCGAGATTTTTCCGAGCAGTTCCATGATTGTTCGCCTTGGTGGGTGAGTTGCGAATGAACCCATTGTGGCGATCGGCCTGATTAAAAACCACGCACAAACTATTTCATGGAATGTCGCGCGTCGCCCGCAAAGCCTTGTGGCACAAGCGGCGGGCGTTTCGCGGAAGTTGTTTCAAACCATGTCGCGTCAGAATTCGACCCGCGCGTTGAGCGACAGCGTGCGCGGCAAGCCAGGCTGAACATAATCGGCGTACTGGAATTCCCAGTAGCGGCGATTCGTCAGATTGTCGATCGCCGCGCGCAGGCCCACGTTGTGCCCGGCGATGCGCGTGGTGTAGGTCGCGCCGAGGTTCATGATCAGGTAGCCCGGCACCTTGATGCCGCCGGACGGATCGAGGCTCGTGTTGCCGGTGAACTTCGCGTCGGCGCCGAGCGTGAGGCCCGGCACGACCGGCACGGCGTAATTGACGTGCGCCGCCGCGACGAAACCCGGCGCGCCCGCGACGCGGTTGCCGTCGTTGCTCGAGCCTTTCTCGTAGTGCGTCGCGATCCACATGAGATCGCCGCCGACCGTCCAGTTGTTGCCGAGACGCACGTCCGCGCCCGCCTCGATACCCTGAAAGATCGATTCGCCGTCTTCCACAAAGGCGTTGTCGCCGTTCGCATACTGCGCGCCGCGCTCGATGCGGAAGAGCGCCGCGGTCGCGCTCCAGCGCGAGTTCTGGCTCTTCACGCCGACTTCATACTGCTTGCTGCGCAGCGGCTTGAGCAACTGGCCCGCGTTGGCGTACGTGTCGCCGACGACGTTGCCCGCCTCGAGCGATTCGACGTAGCTCGCATAGAGCGTCGTGCCCGGCGTGAGTTTGAACATCAGCGCGACGGTCGGCGTGAGCACGCCGTTCTGCGTGTAGGTCGACGACGTGCTGCCGTCGATGCCGTAGCCGTGCTGCTCGTAGTTCGTGTAGCGCACGCCGCCGAGCACGGACCAGCGCTGCGTGAGCGCGATCGTGTCGCTCGCGAACAGCGCCTTTTGCGTGACATCGGCGGAGCGGTAGGTATAGAAGCCCTGACTGTCGTAGCGATTCACGTTCGGCTGATAGATGTTGCCCGTGCCGATCTGCCCGAAGAAGCTGTTGGCGCCGTTGTCGCTGGTCTGCTTTTGGTACGCGGCGCCGAACACCAGCTGATGCTTGAGCAGCCCCGTCTTCACGAGTCCTTCGGCCATTACCTGGAAGGTGTTCAGCTGATGCCCTTCCTTGCCCTCGAAGCGGTAGTCGTCATAGTTGCCGGCTTCGTCGAGCAGATACCACGTGCCTTCGTTGCGATAGCGCGTGCTCTTGCTGAAGCTGTAGGTGGCCGAAACCGTCCAGTCCGGATTCAGGTTGTAGCGCAGCCCGGCCGTGTAGATCTGCAGGTTCGTGTTCAGATGCTGGTCCGGCGTGACGAGCGTGCTGCTGCCGCCGGCGAGCGTCGCCGGCAGCGACGTGCCCGCGTATTGCGCGGTGGAGAGCGCCGTCGTGATGCCCGATGCGTGCCGTTCCTGATACAGCGCGCCGAAGGTCGCGGTGAGGTCGCGCGTGAGGCGCGCGTCGGCGGCGAGCGAGAAGGAATCGCGGCGCACGTTGCCGTCGTTGTAGGTCTTGCCTTCTTCGTGCGTCGCGTTGAAGCGGTAGCCGAACATGCTGTCGGGGCCCACTCGGCCGCCGAGGTCGACGTGTTCGCTCCACACGTTGGTCGAGCGATAGCCGACATCGACGCTCGCGATGTGCCTGTCCGTGACCGGCGGCTTCTTCGTCACGTAGTTCACGACGCCGCCCGGCGCGCCGAAACCGTACATGAAGCCCGACAGGCCCTTCAACAGCTCGACGCTTTCGAGTTGCTCGTAAGGCATCGTGATGCCGTAGCCGTTGAACGGCTGGCCGTCGATCCTGAAGCCGTTCTGCCAGTCGAGCTGCATGCCGCGCACGGTGACGTAGCTTGCCCACGCGTTGTACGGATTGCTGTTGTCGGACACCGATGCGTCCTGCGCGAACACGTCGCCGAGCTTGTTCGCCTGACGGTCGGCGAGCTCCTCTCCGGTCACGACGGTCGTCGAATAGGGCGTCTCCAGTTGCGTGCGCGAGCCGAGCGCGCCGCTGCTGACGTCCTCGCGCAGATGCGGAAGCGTATCCGGCGATGCGGTGACCGAGATCGCCGGCAACGACGCTTCCGTCGGCGGGCTCGCGTTCTGCGTGCCATCCCCGTTCTGCGTGCCTTGCGCAAACCCGGCCTGACTGGTGGCGAACAGCAGCGCCGCCATCGTTGAAGGCCGCAGCCTCGGCATCTTGCGTGATGGCCGGGCCGGGGTTGCGGTGCGGCGCGTCGCTGAATTCATGGTCTTTCCGTCGTCGGGCTATGGCTGTTTTGTGTTAAATGCGAATCGTTCGCATCTTTGACGGCGGCATTCTGCCCAGCGATCGTAAATTTGTAAACTTCCACTCCGTTCGCGATACCGATTCGCGACAAAAAGTATCGGATCACCGCGGAAGAGTCTTGTCGGCGCGCTCCGACATCGATAGAATGAGAACAATTCCCATTTACGTCGCATCATCGATGATGTTCATCGCGCACGACCGTCGCCCTGAGGACTCGCGGGCATGAGGCCGGTTCTGGTTCGCCTGCATCGCTGGCTCGGCGTCGCGACCGCGCTCTTTCTCTTCGTCTCGGGTCTCACCGGCGCCCTGATCGCGTGGGATCACGAAATCGATGCGCTCCTCAATCCGTCGTTCTTCTACGCCCGCACCGACGGCGCGGCGCTATCGCCGCTCGAGCTCGCGCGGCGCGTCGAGGCCGCCGATCCGCGCGTCGAAGTGACGTATCTGCCGCTCGGCGTCGAGCCGGGACATACCGCGCAGATGATGGTCATGCCGCGCACGAACCCGGCGACGAATGCGCCGTTCGACGTCGCGTACAACCAGATCGCCGTCGATCCCGCCACCGGGCAGGTGCAGGCGCGGCGCATGTGGGGCGCGGTGTCGCTCGCGCGCATCGACCTGATGCCGTTCCTCTACAAGCTGCACTACACGCTGCATCTGCCGATCGTCGGCGGTCTGGACGTCGGCACGTGGCTGCTCGGCATCGTCGGGATCATGTGGTTCTTCGACAGCGGCATCGCGCTGGTGCTGTCGTTTCCCAGCGTGAAGGCTTGGCGCAAGTCGTTCGCGTTTCGCGTGAAGCGCGGCGGCTATGCGCTCACGTTCGACCTGCATCGCTCGGGCGGCGTGTGGATCTGGGGCTTGCTGCTCGTCATGGCGCTCACGTCGATTTCGATGAATCTCTCCGATCCCGTCATGCGGCCGATCGTCTCGATGTTCTCGAAGCTCTCGCCCTCGTTCACTGAGAACGCGGACCTGGTCCGCGCCGGCCCGCCCGGCCAGCCGCGCGCCACGCGCGAGCAGATTCTCGAAGCCGCCATCCGCGACGCGAAGCGCGCAAACCTGACCGAGCCGATGGGCGCGCTCTACTACGCGCCGATGTTCCAGGCCTACGGCGTCGGTTTCTTCGCGCCCGGCCGGGATCATGGCGACCTGGGGCTCGGCAACGCCTGGCTTTACTACAACGGTCACACGGGCGCGCTGGCGGGGTCGTCGATTCCCGGCCGCGGCTCGGCCGGCGACATCTTCATGCAGGCGCAGTTTCCGCTGCATTCGGGACGCATCGCGGGCGTGGGCGGACGCATTCTCGTGAGCGCGGTCGGCGTCGCGGTCGCCGTGCTCAGCGCGACCGGCCTCATGATCTGGCTCAGGAAACGCTCGGCGCGCCGTCGTTCGGCGACGGCTTCCAACGCGCGCACGACCCGCGAAGGCTCGGTCACATCCTGAACGGCGCATCGCCGACCGGTTCGCCGCGCACGCGGATCGGCGTCGAGACAAAATGAAAACGCCGCGCGTTCCTGCGAACGCGCGGCGTTTGTCTTCAAAGGCTCAGGCGCTTACGCAGCGAAACCCCGCATAAACATACTGATAATGCCCCTGAAACCAGTTGCGGAAACTGGGCCGCAACATGCACGCGGCGGTGCGCGGCGAGCCGCCCTTGATGACGAAGTGCTTGCCGTCGAAGAAGTTGGCCGAATAGCCGAGATAGAACGGAAACGGCTCGAACCCGTTCAGTGGCCCGAAAGTCGTGGACGTCCATTCCCAGCCGTTGCCGAATTGTCCTTCGACGCCGAACGCGCTGCGATTCTCCGGATGCGCCTGCACCGGCGACGGATCCCAGCGACGGAAATCGAAATTGCCCTCGGCGACATGCGGCGCGCCCGACGCCGCGCGCTGCCATTGCGCTTCGGTCGGCAGCGACTTGCCGGCCCAGCGCGCATACGCCTTCGCTTCCGCATGGCTCACATAGACGGGCCAGTCGCGCGGCAGCGGAATCTCGTCGAACATCGTGCGCAGCTTCCACGCGCCTTGGAGATCGTCGCCGTCGCCGGGAATCCAGAAGGCCGGATGCGCGATGCGCTGTTCCTCCTTCCACGCCCAGTCGGCGTCGCTCCAGTACGCGCGGTTCCAGTAGCCGCCCGCGTCGATGAAGCGCAGATAGTCGCCGTTCGACACCATGTAGCGGTCGATCTCGAACGCGGGCACATCGACGCGCTCCTCGCCGAACTCGTTGTCCCAGCCGAACAGGCCGCTTTCGCGCGTGAGACCGAGCGTCGTGCTGCCCGCGGGGACATGGACGGTTTCATGCTTGAGCGCGCGGGCGGACTCGCGCTCCGAACGCGCATCGGCCGGCGCCTTTTTTCTGTCGATCGGCAATTGATGCAGCATGTAGGCGAGCGTCTCCGCATGCATCAGCCGATGCTCGATGGCGACCTCGAGCAACTGCGCGGGCGATTCGTCGGCGGAAACGGGCGCCGCCGCGATCCTGGTCGGATCGAAGCGCCCGTCGATATCGGCACGGACCTCGTCGCGGTACGCGCGCACTTCCTCGAGCGAGGGCCAGTCGGCAGGCTGATCGGTCGGCAAGCCGCCGTCCACCGGATCGATGCCGAATGCAAAGAGCCGGTCGTATTCGGGATTGGGGCTCGGCATGTCGAAGAGCCGCTTGTCGAACAGATTGCGGTCGAAGGCTTCGAGATGCCCGATATAGAAGACGATGCGATGCCGCTCGGCAATCGGCCTGTCGTAGAGGTGCTCGGGCTTGACGACGTCGAAGAGTTCGTCGGTGACGCGGCGCGCTTCGGCGAGGCGCTCCAGCAGCGGGTGACGCAGGGAAGGTTCGCGATTCATGTCGCCCAATCTCCGTGGCTGGCCAACTGAAAAGACTAATGCGTAGCGAACCGCGTGCCAACCGAAATATGAGCGCCGATTATTCTCGCGACAGAAACAATCGGGCGCGGTGCCCCGTCAGACGGCGCGCAGGCCGTCGAAGTCGCGAATGCGGATGAACTTGCCCTGCGTCTCGATGAGCCCGAGCTTGTCGAAGCGCGACAGCGTGCGGCTCACGGTCTCGAGCGTCATGCCGAGGTAGCTGCCCATGTCGTCACGCGTCATGCGCAGCGTGAACTCCGAGGAGGCATAGCCGCGCCGCGACAGCCGCGAGGAGATGTCGAGCAAGAGCCGCGCGACGCGCTCGTCGGCGCGCAGCATGCCGAGCCGCACGACGTGGCTCGACTCGCGGTTCACGGCGTGGCTCATCATGCGATGCAGGCGTCGCTGCAGCGCGTCGGTTTCGCGGCACATGCGCTCGAACAGCGTGTAGGGCACGACGCACACCGTGCTGTCTTCGAGCGCGATGGCGTCGCACGTATGCTCGCCGTCCTCGATGCCTTCAAAGCCGAGAGCATCGCCCGCGAGCAGCAGTCCGGTCACCTGCTCGCGGCCGCCGTCGTGCGTGATGACCGTCTTGATCGAACCGGAGCGCACCGCGAACAGCGCATCGAAGCGGTCGCCGGCGCGAAAGAGCGCATCGCCGCGCTTGACCTTGCGCGTCACCGAGATGATGTTCTCCAGCTTGGCGATGTCGTTGGCGCAGAGGCCTTCCGGCATGCAGAGATGGCGCATGGCGCAACTCGAGCAGTGCGCCGCATTGCGCCGCGCACGGGTGATGTCAGACAGGGCGCTCATTGGGCTTCGCTTTGTTGATGAATGACAAAACGATTCTCCCATGGCGCCCTCGACCGCCTGCGCGAAAAATTGACGCAGGCGGCGATTTTTTTGAAACTTTTTTACTCAGGCGGCTGGCGTTTCCGGCGGTGCGCCGGCGGCGGACGGAATCAGCAGCACCGGCAGGTTTGCATGACGCAGACAGCGCTCGGCCACGCTGCCGAGGATCAGCCGCTGGAACCCCTTGCGGCCGTGCGTGCCCATGATCAGCAGATCGGCGTTGAAGGCGTCGGCCGCCGCGACGATGAGCGTCGAGACGTCGTCGCTCGCGGTCGCCTCGACGGTCACGACTTCGCCCGCGATGCCGCGCGCCTTCATCGCGTCGGCGGCTTCGCGCGCGAGCGCCGCGCCTTGCTCCACCAGGCTCGAGTGCAGCGAGGAGGGATCGTAGCCGGGCACGTCGATATACATCGGCCCGCTTTCCACGACGTAGTAAGGCTGCATGACCGCCTGATGCGTGACGGCGAGATCGAGCGCGGCGGCAAAGGCGCGCTCCGAGGTTCGGCTGCCGTCGATGGCGACGAGAATGCGTTTGAACATGACGATTTCCCCAATTTGCGGCCGGAGTCTGCTCCGGCGTCGTACAAAGCTGACGATCGATTGGCGTACGGCGGACGCCGCCTTTTCTTGCTCCGGGCGCGGCGTCCGATTGCCTCAGCATGATACGGCGCACCGGAAGCGCCGCACCGCGGCTTTTTGGCGATGAGTCGATGCAGCGCAAGGCAGGCCGTACAATTCGTGGTTCTCGACATCAGCGCCCGCTTAATTCGAGCCGGCGCCACCTCCTTTTAGCATTTCTTCAGCCCGCCCGCCCGATCGTGACTCAGACGCCGCACGCCGCACCCGCACTGCCGTTCAGAACCGCCCTTTACGCGATGCTCGGCATCGGCCTCGTCAACATGCTGGTGGCGCTCGATCAGACCGTGGTCAGCACCGCGCTGCCGTCGATCGTCGCGGAGCTGCACGGCTTCGAGTTCTACGCGTGGATCGCGAGCGCCTATCTGCTCGCGTCGGTCGTGACGGTGCCGGTGTTCGGGCGGCTCGGCGATTACTTCGGGCGCAAGCGCTTCGTGATCGCCGCGGTGATCACCTTCACCGTGGCGTCGGTGCTGTGCGGCCTCGCGCCCGGCATGCTGTTCCTCGTGCTCGCGCGCGGCCTGCAGGGCGTCGGCGGCGGCATGATGGTCGGCACCGCGTTCGCGTCGATTCCCGATCTGTTCCCCGATCCGCGCACCCGCGTGCGCTGGCAGGTCGTGCTGGCGGCGGCCTACGGCATCGGCACGGCGGCGGGGCCGTCGCTCGGCGGCTGGATGAGCCAGCACTGGGGCTGGCGCTCGACGTTCCTGGTCAATCTGCCGGTCGGCGCGGCGGCGCTCTATTTCATCTGGTCGCATCTGCCGAACCTGCACCGGCCGCGCGAGGGCGGCGTGAAGATCGACTGGGCGGGCGCGGCGCTCGTCGCGCTCGCTCTCGGCGGCTTCCAGGCCCTCATCGAGGCGCTGCCGAAGGATGGCCCGACGACCGGCAACATCGTGCTGGGCGTCGGCGTGGCGGCGTGCGCGGCGGCGCTGCTGATCTGCGAGCGGCGCGCGACGCATCCGATCATCCCGCTCGACATCTTCCGCGATTCGCAGCTCGTCACGCTCTTCACGCTGTCGTTTCTGGCGGGCTTCGTGATGTTCTCGCTGATCTTCTTCGCGCCGCTGCTGCTGCAGGGCGGCTTCGGCCTCTCGCCTCAGGAAGCGGGTCTCCTCGCGACGCCGATCGCCGCCTGCATTGCGCTCGGCAGCTTCATCAACACGCGCATCGTCATTCATATGCGCAAGCCGACGATGATTCTTTCCATCGGCTTCACGCTGCTCCTGCTCGCCTCGATCGCGCTGGCGTTCGCGCACGCCTCGACGCCGCACGTGTGGATCGAGATTCCGATGGCGGCGACCGGCATCGGGCTCGGCTTCGTCCTGAACAACATGAACGTGTTCGGGCAGGAGATCGCGGGCCGCGAGCGCTTCGGCATCACCACGGCGCTCCTGCAATCGACGCGCATGGTCGGCGGGATGCTGGGCACGAGCATCGTCGGGACGATCGTCTCGCATCATTACGCGAGCGTCGTCGAGCGCACGGTCAGCGTGCTCGGCGCGTCGGTGTCGGCGCTGTGGCTGCCGCGCCTCTCCGACCCGCGCATTCTCGTCGACGAAGCGCTGCGCGAGCGGCTCCTCTCCGAGCTCGGCGCCGCCGGCCTCGACGCGCCCGCGCTCTTCGACGCCGCGCGCGACGCGCTCGTGCAGTCCATCCACATCGGTGTCATGCTGACGGCCGTGGCGGCGCTCGTCGCGGCGCTGCTGGTGCGGCGCATCGCGCACATCACCTTCCGCAAGCCGGCGACGCCCGCCGCCAGGTCCTGAGCGCGCTTTCTTTGACAAGTGGTCCGGCCCGGCTATAGTTTTCTGCGTCGCCGGGTGGGCCGGTTGTCACATCGCCTCCGACCGCGCACCGCATTTGCTTCAAAGCCCTCGACGGCGACTCGCACGGAACGCTTGCGTGGGCGGCGAGTCTTCGCATTAACAGGCGGCCGGCCTCGCGCTCGCCGCTCATCGCCAACGAAGATGAGGAGCTGACATGAAGATCACCGGAGAAATGCTGATCGGCGCATCGGCCGTGCGGGGCACCGATGCCACGCTCCGTGCGTTCGACCCCGCGCGCAACGCCGATCTGGAGCCCTCGTTCGGCGGCGGCGGCGCGAAGGAAGTAGCGCGCGCCTGCGAGCTCGCGGACGCGGCCTTCGACGACTACCGGCACGCGCCGCTCGAAACCCGCGCGCAGTTTCTGGAAGCGATCGCGGACAACATCGTCGCGCTCGGCGACACGCTGATCGAGCGCGCGATGGCCGAATCCGCGTTGCCGAAGGCGCGCCTCGAAGGCGAGCGCGCGCGTACGGTCGGGCAGTTGCGGCTGTTCGCGTCGCTGGTGCGCGAGGGCCGCTGGCTCTGCGCGACGCTCGATTCCGCGCAGCCGGACCGCAAACCGCTGCCGCGTTCCGACCTGCGTTTGCAAAAGATTCCCGTCGGCCCGGTCGCCGTGTTCGGCGCGAGCAACTTTCCGCTGGCGTTCTCGGTGGCGGGCGGCGATACCGCGTCGGCATTCGCGGCGGGCTGTCCGGTCGTCGTGAAGTCGCATCCGGCGCATCTGGGCACGTCCGAGCTCGTCGGGCGCGCGGTGCAGAAGGCGGTCGCGGACAGCGGCCTGCCCGAGGGCGTGTTTTCGCTCGTCGTCGGCGCGGGCAATGCGATCGGCGAGGCGCTCGTCGCGCATCCGGCGATACAGGCGGTCGGCTTCACCGGTTCGCGGCGCGGCGGCCTGGCGCTCGTCGATATCGCCGCGAAGCGTCCGGTGCCGATTCCCGTGTTCGCCGAGATGAGCAGCGTCAATCCGGTCTTCGCGCTGCCCGGCGCGCTCGCCGCGCGCGGCGACACGCTGGCGGCGGGCTACATCGATTCGGTCACCCTGGGCGTCGGCCAGTTCTGCACGAATCCGGGCCTCGTGATCGGACTGGAAGATTCCGATCTCGACGATTTCATCGACAACGCCGCGGCCGCGCTAGAAAAGAAGGACATGCAGACCATGCTCACCGGGGGCATCGCCTCGGCCTACGCGGACGGCATCAGGCACCGCGACGCGAGCGCGAAGCGCATCGCGACGGGCATGAAGAATGAGGCGTCGAGTGGTGCGCTGCCGGCGCTGTATCGCGCGAGCGCGGAGGAGTTTCTCGCGAAGCCGCAACTGGCCGAAGAGATCTTCGGGCCCACTTCGGTGATCGTCGCGTGCCGTGACGAGGACGAGATGATTGCGGTCGCGCGCCATCTCGAGGGCCAGCTGACCGCGACGCTGCTCATGGAGAAGGACGATGTCGAGCTCGCGCGCCGTCTGCTGCCGGTGCTCGAGCGCAAGGTCGGGCGGATTCTGGCGAATGGCTTTCCGACCGGCGTCGAAGTGTCCTACGCGATGGTGCACGGCGGGCCGTATCCGGCGACGTCCGACAGCCGGTCGACCTCGGTCGGCGCGATGGCGATCGAACGGTTCCTGCGTCCGGTGTGCTATCAGGATCTGCCGGCCGCGCTTTTGCCGGAGGCGCTGGCGGACGACAATCCGTTGTCGCTGTGGCGGCTGCGGGATGGGCAGTTGGGGCCGAACTGAGCGGCGACCGGAGTATTTGCGTGACGAATAAGCGAATTTTATTCGTCTCGAGGATATTGCAACGATGCAATGATTGGCCGATATCTGTATGAGGAATAATATGCGTCTGTTCGCCACGCAGATAAACGCGCCATGCAGCAAATCATCGCAACGGTCGGGCAAATGGGTCATGTGCTCGCAGCCGGCCGCAGACGTGCCGCATTGACCCAGACGCAAGCGGCAGCGCGGCTCTGGCATCAGCCAGAGCCGGGTTTCCACGCTCGAGCGTGACTCGCGCGCCTTGACGCTGGACCAGCTCCTCGCCATGTTCGGCGCCTACGGGCTTCGACTGCTGGTTCGGGACCGGCCCGACGCGCAGGCGCTCGAGGCGAGCGGGGCGAACTGGTCATGGCGGGGGCGCTGGCCGCATTTATCCGTTTGGGCGAACGGCCGGCGCGTGACGACCTGGCGACTGCGCGCGGGTTGGCGGAGCTCATCTACCGAATGGTAGCGGCGCAATTGCCCGTGGATTCCCGCTTCGGGTGGCGGAGCGCATTTTCGACGGTATGCGCAAGTCCGCGGCCGCGCTGGAAGCGATGCCGGCCGCGGCGCATTCGACGTAATCACAACGGACCACAACGGACGCCCATGCGTCCGCTCTTCAACGGACAACAGGAGACGAAAAAACATGACGAGCGACTCGCGCCGCTATCCCGATCCCGCCGTGCGCGTGCTGGATCCGCGCTTCAACGCATTGCGCATCGCGTCGGCGTCGGTGGAATGTCTTTATCAGGGCGCGCGCTGGTCCGAAGGGCCGGTCTGGTTCGGCGACGGCCGCTATCTCCTGTGGAGCGACATTCCCAACGACCGCATCCTGCGCTGGGACGAGGAAAGCGGCCAAGTCGGCGTGTTCCGCAAGCCGTCGAACAACGCGAACGGCAATACGCGCGATCGCGAAGGCCGTCTCGTGACCTGCGAGCATCTGACGCGCCGCGTGACGCGCACCGAGTACGACGGTTCCATCACCGTGCTCGCCGACAGCTACGGCGGCAAGCCGCTCAATTCACCGAACGACGTCGTCGTGAAGTCGGACGGCTCGATCTGGTTCACGGATCCGACTTTCGGCATCGACGGCTTCTACGAAGGCGAAAAGCAGGAGCCGCAACTGAAGCCGTGCGTGTATCGCGTCGATGGCCGGAGCGGCGAGATCACGGTGATGATCGACGACTTCATCGGCCCGAACGGTCTCGCGTTCTCGCCCGACGAATCGGTGCTGTACGTGGTGGAGTCGCGCTCGATGCCGCGCAAAATCTACGCATTCGACGTGCTCGACGGCGGCCGCAGGCTGGGCGAACCGCGTCTCGTGATCGACGCGGGAGCGGGCACGCCCGACGGCTTTCGCGTCGATATCCACGGCAATCTGTGGTGCGGCTGGGGCATGGGCGATGCAGAGCTCGACGGCGTGCGCGTGTTCACGCCGCAGGGCGAGGCGATCGGCCATATCGACTTGCCGGAGCGCTGCGCGAACGTGTGCTTCGGCGGACGGCATCGCAATCGCCTGTTCATGGCGGCGAGCCACGGGCTGTATTCGCTCTACGTCAATACGCAGGGCGTGAAGGGCGGCTGAAGATCATCGATGCCCGGCCCGTCAGGGCTTGCCGAGCTTTTCCATGATGCGCTCGGGACGCGCGCTCGCCGCGAAGCCGTGGCGCGCGTAGAGTCCGTGCGCATCAGACGTGACGAGCATCATGCGGCGCAACCCCTGCAGGTCGGGATGCGCCATCACGCATTGGATCATCCATTTTCCGAGGCCCGTGCCCTGATGCCCGGGCAGCACGAACACGTCGGCGAGATAGGCGAAAGTCGTGATGTCGGTGATCACGCGCGCGTAGCCGATCTGCTCGGCGCCCAGAAAGAGCCCGAACGCGAGCGAATGGCGCGCGGCGCGCTCGACCTTCTCGCGCGCGATGCCGGGCGACCAGTACGCCACTTCGCTCAGGTATCGGTGCACGACATCGAAATCGAATTCATCGATGTCGGTGCTCAGGCGATAGTCGTCCCAATTCCATTGCATCGCGGCGCTCCCTGGCCGTCATGAAGCGCCGAGGATAAGCGACCGAAGCGCCGTGCACCATGCACACTTCGCGCATGTCAGTGCACGTTATAGATGCGCCCCGTTTCCGCGCCTTCGACGCTGCGGCTGTACGCCAGCGCCACGCGCGCGCCGCTCGCCGCCTCGAAACCGCGGAAGAACGGACCGAAGCTCTCGCGCGCTTCCTCGAGCATCGTCGGGCTGACCGCGTTGATGCGCAGGCCGCGCGGCAGCTCGATCGCCGCGCCGCGCACGAAGCCTTCGATCGCGCCGTTGACCGCGGCCGCGCTGGCGCCTTGCCGGATCGGCGCCGCGCCCACGATGCCGCTCGTCAGCGTGAACGAACCGCCGTCGTTCAGATAGTCGCGCGCGGTGAGCACGAGGTTGACCTGACCCATCAGCTTGTCGTCGAGCCCGAGGCGGAACTGCTGCGGCGTCATCTTCACGAGCTCGCCGAAATGCACGTGGCCCGCCGTGGCGACGATCGCATCGACGCGGCCGAGCGAATCGAAGAGCCTTTTGATGCTGTCGAGATCGAGCAGGTCGACGCGATGCGCGCCACGGGTCGCGCCGATCTCGACGACTTCATGACGGGGTTTCAGTTCGGCGCAGACCGCCTGGCCGACCGTGCCGGTCGCGCCGATGACAGCAATCTTCATGATGGGCTCGCTTGCGTTGCGTTAAGGAACGGCCTTCATTGTGCGAGCTTGCGGACGCGCAAAAAAGGCGCGTCCGCTTCGAGGATTGAAAACCGCCGGTTTCGAATGACTAGCGGATCGCGGGGCGTGGGGGCATCGGCGAGAGGAGATACAGCGATGCAGCCAGCTTGCAGACGAGCGCGGCGCCGCACACGAACGCGCCCGCCGGGAACGCGTGCCATTGCAGCGCGATGGTCGGCGCGACGAGCGCGACCGACAGAAAGCCCAGCGCGACGGTGAGCCAGCGCGCCCACTGCAAGCGCGACGCGACGCACGCATAGAGCAGGCCGACGAGCACGCGCGAAACGATCGATGCCGCGAGCGGATGACTCGAAGCATCGCCGGGAAGGCCGATCGCGAGCATGAGGGCGAACTCCGCCCACGAAAGCGCGTAAGCCGCACCGAGGCAGGCGAGGGCGGACGCGAAGCGCTGCCCGGGCGCGGCGGCCGAGGGCTGCGCCGCGTGCAGGTCGTTCAGTTGCTCGTTGTCGCTCGTGTAGCCGTCGTATGCGTGAATCGTGGGCATCTGGCCTTCCCCTTTGTCGATCTATTCGCTGCTCCGTCTTTTTGGCTGCGAATGGCCGTATTGCGACGCGGCGCAATGTTCGAATGTCGATCCGCATACATCGTGCCAGCGCCAAGATGCTTTCTGCACCGATGCTCGGAACAGGCGTTCCCCACTTTCCCAGCGATCAACGACGGAGAGCCGCGTCGCCGACGCGGCTCTTTCGTTTCATCCATGACTGATCTTCATCTCAGCCTCGCCCGATGCTCAACTGCGTTCGAGCTCGAACAGCCGTGACGGACGCAGATGGTTGAGCGCATAGTGCTTGCGCCCGCGCAAGGTGTGGCCGTGCGCATCGCGCCCTTCGAAGCGCGCCTTGTCTTCCACTTCGGGCACCGTCGGCGCGACCATCCCTCGATCGATCAAGCGGTACCCGTGCTCCAGCGCGAGCAATACGCCATTGCGGCCGGGCCGGCTGTCGAAGCCGCCAAGGCCGTCTCCGGGCTCGGGCACGTAGTTCACCGGCGTCGCATTCGAGTTGATGACCGAGTCCGGCTCGCGCGCGCGCATCTCGGCTTCGCGGCGCGCCTGAATGTTCTTCGCGTCGGCATCGACGGTGTCGTCGGGGCCGTCGTCGTTGGCGACGTCCACGCCGCGCGGCGGCTTCTCGTAGAGCCCTTGCGGGCCGAGATGCATGCCGTCATTCGTCGTCTCTCCCTTCGCGCCGGCGCCCGCATGCGCCTCGCCGCCCGATGCCGCCTTCATGGCGTCGCTCATCTTGACATGAGCGGTTTCGGTGCCGGGGGTCTTGATCGGGCTATCGGCGGTGCGATCCGTCTGTTTGTCTTGCGGCTCGTTTGATTCGGCGTTGTTCATTGCATGCTCCGTTGGACCTGAACTGATCAAACCCTTACGCAAGAGTCGTTCCGGTTATTTGGCGACGGAACCGCAACCCTTGCAGCAGGGCGCCTTCAACGATGCCCGAAAATATCAGGCTTTTTTTCAACCCCAAGCCTATTTCCTGCAAGTATTATTTGGAACCTGTCGGCGGCAAAGCGCAACATGCGAAGCGCGTGGAAGCAGGAGGGCGCGCCCCGCATGCCGTCGAAGAAGAGCAATGCGATTCGAACGAGCAGGGCACTTTCACACAGGTGACTCATGCAACACGATGCAGCCTTTTCACACCGAGGCTACCTTCTAAACTGCGCGCCCGCCCGGGCCGGAGATGGCAGCTACCAGCCGTATGTGGTGATCTCGCGATCGAGTGACGGCGAACTCGTCGCGAACCGCTTCTTTCCGTCGGACCTGCGATTCCGCAACGAGGACGAGGCCATCGCGCACGCGCGCGACTGGGCCGTGCGCTGGATCGACGCAAGCAACGTAACGGTGTGACGATGTGTGGGTGACACGGGAAACCCGGGAGAGAGCCGGGAAGAAACCCGGATGAGGCACGCTGACCGCCGCGCGGCAGGCTTGCGCAAAACAGGTTACGCTTGATGTTTCATCCGCCGTGCGCGTCACGGCGTCCGCCTCTCTCGATTCATGGCCGACATGCAGAACACGCCTACGTTTGGCGCCACATCGCCACTCGAACCCACTCACGACATCACACGCGACGCCACGCAGCAGGAATGGGGCCTGGCGCGCATCGTCTCCGACTTGCGCCAGTCGCGCGAGGAGCTGCATCGCACGCGGCATCCGCTCGGCATCCGGGAACTGCCCTCGCGCGAGGCGATCGTGAAGATCGTCAATGGCCTGCGTTCCGCGCTCTTTCCCACGCACTACGGCGCGCCCGATCTGACCGACGAGAGCGTCGACTATTACGTCGGCCAGACGCTCGAAAGCACCTTGCGTCTGTTGCACGAGCAGATTCGCCGCGCGCTGCGTTTTCTGCCCGAGCATCGCGACACGAGCGAAGCCGATCTGGGCGCGCAAGCGTTTGCGATTGCGCGTGAGTTCGGCGCGCAGTTGCCGGAGATTCGCGCGCTGCTGGTGAGCGATATCCAGGCCGCGTTCACCGGCGACCCGGCCGCGCAGCACATCACCGAGATCCTGCTGTGCTACCCGGGCATCTGGGCGATGACGCATCACCGCCTCGCGCATGCCTTGCACAAGCTCGGCGTGCCGCTGCTCGCGCGCTTCATCAACGAGATCGCGCACTCGTTGACGGGCATCGACATTCACCCCGGCGCGACCATCGGGCCGAGCTTTTTCATCGATCACGGCACGGGCGTGGTGATCGGCGAGACGGCGGTCATCGGGCAGCATGTGCGCCTCTATCAGGCCGTGACGCTCGGCGCGAAGAGCTTTCCTTCGACGAGCGACGGATCGCTCGTGAAGGGCAACGCGCGCCATCCGGTCGTCGAGGACGATGTCGTTATTTACGCGGGCGCGACCATTCTCGGCCGCGTGACCATCGGCAAGGGCTCGGTCATCGGCGGCAACGTGTGGCTCACGCACAGCGTGCCGCCGGGCAGCAACGTGTCGCAAGGCAAGGTGCGCGAGGGCAGCGGCGCGGATGCGCCGGGCAATGGCTTCGGCGCGTGAACGAACCCGTTCGATGATCGCATGAAAGGACGAAAGGGCCATCGTGGCCCTTTCTTCTTGCATGCGCTTCCTGATTCGCGAGCTCAGGTATTCGACACGCTGAACGCGCTCTGATTGCCGACGATGGAAAGAAATTCGCGACGCGTCGATGGGTCGTCGCGGAACGAGCCGAGCATGCGCGACGTGACCATCGACACGCCCGCCTTGTGCACGCCGCGCGTGGACATGCATTGATGCGCGGCCTCGAGAATCACGCCGACGCCGATCGGTTGCAGCACTTCGTTCAGCGTATCGGCGATCTGCGCGGTCATCTTCTCCTGGATCTGCAGGCGCTTCGCGAATGCGTCGACGAGACGCGCGAGCTTCGAAATGCCGACGACGCGCTTGTTCGGCAGATAAGCGACGTGCGCGCGGCCGATGATCGGCACCATGTGATGCTCGCAATAGCTTTCGAAACGAATGTCCTTGAGGACGATCATCTCGTCGTAGCCCTGTACTTCGGAAAACGTGCGCGCAAGAATGTCGTGCGGATTTTGCGCGTAGCCCGCGAAAAATTCCTCGTATGCGCGCACGACGCGGGCCGGCGTGTCGAGCAGGCCCTCGCGGCGCGGGTCGTCGCCGGCCCAGCGCAAGAGGACGCGCACGGCGGCTTCGGCTTCCTCGCGGGTCGGACGATCGGCTTTGTCAGCAGGCATGTCCGAGCCTGAAAGATGGTTTTTGCGCGGGGCGCTCATTGAAAGCTCCTGTCGGTCGAGTGCGATCGGTGTGATTGGCACCCCGCCATTGTTTCATGATTCGGAAGGTCGATATGAGCGTCAGGTTTTTCCGCCTCCATCGATGCCCGAACCCGTGCGCCATACCTGCTTGCCCTCCTCGGTCAGCTGCCCGCTGCTATGCTCCTTGTCGGGCTCGGTGCCGGGCTGGGCCATGGACCCGCCCGGCTGTTCCTGCGACGGCTGCCGACGGCCTTTGCGCTGCGCGATGCGGTCTTCCTGCGAACGTCCGGCGTAGTTGCTCATGTTGCTTCTCCTTTCGAATGATGCGATGAAAGGCGCGCAAGCGGCATTCCCGCCGGACAGTTCAGTGCGTCATTACGCGGGCTTGCCCTCGACCCCGCCGAGCACCATCCAGGAGACGCCGAACCTGTCGGCCACCATGCCGAAGCGCTTGGCGAAGAAGGTCTGCGTCATCGGCATCTGCACCTGGCCGCCGCTTGCGAGCGCGTTGAAGTATTTTTCCGCCTGCTGTTCGTCGCTGGCCGTGAGCGAGAGCGACACGCCCTTGAAGTCCGGCTTGCCGCTGCACATGCCGTCGGAGGCCATCAGCATCGAATCGCCGATGGTGAAGGCCGTGTGCATGATCTTGTCTTCCGATCCGGGCGGCAGGCTGCAGCCGCTGGCGGCTTCACCGCCGCCTTGCTTGCCCGCATCGGGGTTTTCCTTGAAGCGCATCATCATGACCACTTGCGCGCCCAGGTTCTCGCGGTAGAACGTGATCGCCTCTTCGCAGCGGCCTTCGAAAAACAGATAGGGTTGCACTTGCATGTCTGCTCCTTGAGTCATGACTTCTCGTCCGGATCCATATCCATCATGAGCGGCACCGATGCGTGCTCGTGCACGACACGCCAGTCGCCCTTGATCTTCCTGAAGCACACGGTGGCGCGCACGATGTCTTCCTGCTCGCCCACGGCGACCCGGTTGACGGAGTGCGCATAAGCCAGATCGCCGCTCGCGGCGACTTCCACTTCCCGCATCTCGAACGTGAGCGGGCCCTTCATGCTGTCGAACCAGCGTTGCCAGTTCTCGCGATAGCGCTCGACGCCCCTCAGCGACGCGGGCGGAACGACGTCGAACACGACCACGTCCGCTGCGTAGTGGCTCACGAGCGCGGCGGCATCCTTCGCGAGCACCGCCTGCCGCCACGCTTCGATCAAATCGCGGATGCGCGCGACATCCGCGCTCATATGCGCACGATCGTTCGGGTCGGTCATGCCTGCCTCCTTCGGTTGACGGCGCGCATTGCACGCATGCATTGCACAACGATGCCGCCGCGTCGTGACAAAGCAACGGCAAGCACCGATGCGGAATTATTTTTTGCGTTGTGTACACCGTCCACAAAAAGTAGCAGAGATAATGGACACTGTCCACATATGGAAAGCCCTGCGAATTAAAATGACAAATGGCAAGCGGCGCAGCACCTACCGACATGGCGATTTGCGACGCGCGCTGATCGATGCGGGCATCGAGCTCGCGCGCGAGGGCGGCCCGGATGCGATCGTGCTGCGCGAAGCCACGCGCCGCGCCGGCGTGGTGCCGAACGCGGCCTATCGTCACTTCGAGAGTCGTCAGGAATTGCTATCGGCGGTGCGTTCGGCGGCGCTGTCGTTCGTTGCGCAGGCGATGGAGGAGGAACTGGCGGCGCGGCCCAGGAAACGCCGTCGCGCGGACACGGCGCGTGCGGGATTGCGCGCCATCGGCACGGGTTATCTGCGGTTCGCACAGATGGAAACGGGGCTTTTTCGCACCGCATTTGCCGCGCCGCAAGCGGAATGGCGCGAGCACGAAGCGCCTTATGGGACTGGGCCTGGCGGACTGGACCCGTTTCAGCTGCTGAGCCGCGCGCTCGACGAGATGGTGGAGGCGGGCGCCCTCGATGCGAAGCGGCGTCCCGAGGCGGAATATCTCGCGTGGAGCGCGGTGCACGGCTTCGCGTTGTTGCTGATCGAAGGGCCGTTGCAGGGTCTGGCGCGCGTGCAGATCGAGCCGCTTGCCGGGCGTCTGCTCGATATGGTCGAACACGGGCTTTGATCCGCTGCGTTTTCCGCATTTCACACAATCATCGCTCCGGTCAGGACAATCCCGCCGTCACGGCTTTCCGGCACATGGCGGCGGAATACTTTGTCAGGCGGCGTTCCTGTTCTCGCGCGCGGTTGCATCGATCGCGGCCCTGGCCTTGTCCACGATCTCGTCGATCTCGCCATGCGTGACGACGAGCGGCGGCGACAGCAGCATGCGATCGTGGCTCGCGCGCATCACGAGATTGCCGGCGAAGCAGAAGTCGCGGCATAGCGTGCCGATATCGTCACCGTTGGCGAAGCGCTTGCGCGTCGCGCGATCCTCGGCAAGCTGGATACCCGCGACGAGCCCCGCGCCCGCGATCTCTCCGACGATCGGATGATCGCCGAGCGCCTCGCGCAGGCGCATCTGGAAATACGGCCCCGCATCATCCCTTACGCGCGCGACGATGCCTTCGTCGCGCAGCAGCTTCAGATTGGCCACGGCCACCGCGGCCGCAACCGGATGTCCCGAATAAGTAAAGCCGTGATTGAACTCGCCGCCGCCGACGATCGTATCCGCGATGGAATCCGAGAGCGCGACCGCGCCCATCGGCACATAGCCGCTCGTGAGCCCCTTGGCCATCGTGATGACGTCCGGCTCGAAGCCGAAATGCCGATGCGCGAACCATTCGCCGACGCGCCCGAATCCGCCGATGACTTCATCGGCGATCACGAGCACGCCATGCTTGCGGCAGATGCGCTCGATCTCGGGCCAGTAAGCCGCGGGCGGAAAGATCACGCCGCCCGCGCCCTGAAACGGCTCGCCGATGAAGGCCGCGACGTTCTCCGCGCCGAGTTCGAGAATCTTCGCTTCGAGCTGACGCGCACGCGAAAGGCCGAAGGTTTCGGCATCCATCGCGCCGCCTTCGCCGAACCAGTAGGGCTGGTCGATATGCGCGACGTGCTCCATCTTCGATGGCATCTGCTCGTGCATGTAGTTCATGCCGCCGAGCGTCGCGCCCGCGATGGTGGAGCCGTGATACCCATTCCTGCGCGCGATCACGTAGCGCTTCTCCGGTTTGCCCTGCATGGCCCAGTATCGATGCACTGCGCGCAGCGCCGTATCGTTCGCTTCCGAGCCGCTGTTGCAGTAGAGAAAGCGGTTGAACCGCGCAGGCGCAAGCTCCGCGAGCAGCGCGGACAATTCGATCACCGGCGGATGCGTCGTCTTGAAGAACGTGTTGTAGTAGGGCAGCGCCTGCATCTGCTTCAGCGCGGCGTCGGCAAGCTCGCGGCGCCCGTAGCCCACGTTCACGCACCAAAGGCCCGCCATGCCGTCGATGATGCGCTTGCCTTCCGAGTCCCGGAGATAGACGCCCTCCGCCTTAACGATCACGCGAGAGCCCGCGCGATTGAGCGCGCCCATGTCGGAGAACGGATGCAGATGATGCGCGGCGTCGAGTGCCCGGTAATGCGCCGTCGAGTCGAATCGATCGTTCATGTCGTCGTCTCCCTGTATCAGACGTGCAGCAGCAGATGCTTGCGTTCCCACGAGCTGATCACGCGGAAGAACGCTTCGTATTCGGTTTCCTTCAACGCGAGATAGGCGCGCACGAAGGTCTCGCCGAGCATCCCGGCGAGCGGCTCGCAGGCGCCCATCAGCGTGAGGCCTTCGTCGAGATTGCGCGGCAGCTGATAAGGCTGGCGATAGCCGTCGCTCGCGAGCGGTTCGGTCGGCTCGAGATGCTGCGTCATGCCGAGATAGCCCGCTGCGAGCGTCGCCGCGATCGCCAGATACGGATTGCAGTCGACGCCCGGTATGCGGTTCTCGATGCGCCGCGCCTGCGGCGACGAATGCGGCACGCGAAAGCCGACGGTGCGGTTGTCATAGCCCCATTGCACGTTGATCGGCGCGGCCATGAAGCGCGAGAGCCTGCGATACGAATTGATGTACGGCGCGAAGATCGGCATGAGCGCGGGCGTGTATTTCTGCAGGCCGGCGATGTAGCTGTAGAAGAGGCCGGTCGGTTCGCCGTCGCGATTGGTGAAGAGGTTGCGCCCGGTCTCCTCGTCCACGATGCTCTGATGCACGTGCATCGCCGAGCCGGGCTCGTTCTCCATCGGCTTCGCCATGAAGGTCGCATACATCTTGTGGCGCAGCGCCGCTTCGCGCACCGTGCGCTTGAAGAAGAACACGCGGTCCGCGAGATTGAGCGCATCGCCGTGCATGAAGTTGATCTCCATCTGCGCCGCGCCGACCTCGTGGATCAGCGTGTCCACTTCGAGCTCCTGCACCTCGCAGTACTCGTAGATGTCTTCGAACAGGGGATCGAATTCGTTGACCGCGTCGATCGAATACGCCTGGCGGCCCGTTTCCGCGCGTCCCGTTCGTCCGACGGGCGGCTGCAGCGGCAAGTCGGGATCGCGGTTCATGTCGACGAGAAAGAACTCGAGCTCCGGCGCGACGACCGGACGCCAGCCCTTCTCCGCGAATTTCTGCAGCACCTGCCGCAGCACGCGGCGCGGCGAGATGGCGACGGGCGTGCCGTCGAAGTGCACGCAATCGTGGATGACTTGCGCGGTCGGATCGGTGGCCCATGGAATCAGGCGGATCGTCGCGGGATCGGGCACGCACACCATGTCGGGATCGGTGACGCCGCTGATGCCGACTTCGGGATAGTCGCCGGTCACGGTCTGCATCATCACGGCTTGCGGCAGGCGCATCGATTCGCCCGACTCGAACTTGGTGCGCGGAATGATTTTGCCGCGCGCCGTGCCCGCCATGTCGGGAATGATGGCCTCTATCTCGGTGATGCGATGTTTTCGCAGGAATTCGTCGATGCGTTCCATTGTGGTTCTCTCGTATCGAACAGGCGCACGCTTCCACGGCCATTGCGATGCATCGCAATGGCGCAAGGCACGAAGGCGCACGCGATCACGCGTGCGGGCGCACGCGCGCGGAGCGGTCAGTCAGAGATGGAAAGCAGCAGAGGCGCTACGGCAGCAGCGAAGCCGCGCCGACGCAATGCACGGCGATGAACGCGCGCGCCGCGACGGCGTTGCGGCGCCGCACGCTGCGGCGAGACAGGGTGGTGGTGACGGGCAGGAAGCGGCAATCGGGAAGCATGCCGCAGCGATCGGCCCAGGAGCGGCGTGTGCTCCGATGCGCCAGAGGGCTTTGGACTTTCACGATAACACTCGTTTGGCGAGTTGAGTTTCGGACGATCATCGATGCCGACAATTGCCCTTCAATGAGGATATACGAGACATAAACGCCGTCAATACGTTTTTACCATCGGTCTTGCGCGATGCATTTTTGCCGTGCTCGGAGTTCATCGCGCAATTCATCGATAATGTCGGCTCTTTCGCCCGAAACACCTCATCGAGCCCGATGCTCTCCAACCTGCTCGTTCAACTCGTCAACGGCTTAGCCGACGCCTGCGCGCTCTTTCTCGTCGCCTCGGGGCTGTCGCTCATCTTCGGCGTCACGCGCATCGTCAACTTCGCGCATGGCTCGCTGTACATGCTCGGCGTGTATGTCGCGTACAGCCTGACGAGCCGCTTCGGCGAAAGCGTCGCGGGGTTCTGGGCGTCGGTGGCCGGGGCGGCGCTCGTCGTCGGCGCGATCGGCGCGGCGATCGAAGTGAGCGTGCTGAGGCGCATCTATCGCGCGCCCGAGCTCTTTCATCTGCTCGCCACGTTCGCGCTGGTGCTGATCATTCGCGATGCCGCGCTCTATCTGTGGGGACCGGAGGACCTGTTCGGCCCGCGCGCGCCGCATCTCGCGGGCGCCGTGCAATGGCTCGGCCATGCGCTGCCCAGCTACGATCTCGCATTGATCGTCATCGGTCCGCTCGTGCTGCTCGCGCTCTGGTATGCGCTCACGCGCACGCGCTGGGGCACGCTCGTGCGCGCGGCGAGCGCGGATCGCGAGATGCTCGGCGCCCTCGGCGTCAATCAGGCGTGGCTCTTTACCGGCGTGTTTTTCGTGGGCGCGATGCTCGCCGGACTGGGCGGCGCGTTGCAGGCGCCGCGCATGTCGGCCAATCTCTCGCTCGATCTCGAGACCATCGGCAATGCGTTCGTGGTCGTCGTGGTCGGCGGCATGGGCTCGATTCCGGGCGCGTTCGTCGCGGCGCTGCTGATCGCCGAGATCAAGGCGATCTGCATCGCCATCGGGCATGTGTCGATCGCGGGCATCGACTTCTCGTTGTCGAAGTTCACGCTCGTCGCGGAGTTCGTCGTCATGGCGGTCGTGCTCGTGCTGCGTCCATGGGGACTCTTCGGACGCCCGCAAGCGATCGCGCGCTCGGCCGCGCCCGCCGATCAGCCGCTGCGGCCCGCCACGCGCAACATGAAGATCGCCACGGCGATGGTCGTGGCCGCGCTTGCGCTCGCGCCGCTCGCCGCGGATGCGTTTCCCTACATGCCCGTGCTCTTCGTCGAGATCATGATCGCGGTGCTGTTTGCCGCGAGCCTGCACTTCATCATGGGTCCGGGCGGCATGCATTCGTTCGGCCATGCCGCGTACTTCGGCCTGGGCGCGTATGGCGCGGCGCTCTTTCTCAAGGTCTTCGCGCTGCCGATGGAAGGCGCGCTCGTGCTCGGCCCGCTCGTCGCGGGTATCGGCGCGATCGTGTTCGGCTGGTTCTGCGTGCGCCTGTCGGGCGTCTACCTGGCGATGCTCACGCTTGCGTTCGCGCAGATCGTGTGGTCCGTCGTCTTTCAATGGGACGCGGTGACGGGCGGCAGCAACGGCATCCTGGGCATCTGGCCGTCGCCATGGCTTGCGTCGCCCGTCGCGTTCTATTACCTCACGCTCGTCTTCGCGATCGTCGGCGTGTGGCTCTTGCGCCGCATGCTGTTCGCGCCGCTCGGCCTCGCGTTGCGCGCGGGCCGCGATTCGCCCTTGCGTGCGGAGGCGATCGGCATGAACGTGGCGCGCGTGCAGTGGGCGGCATTCGTCGTCGCCTCGCTCGTATGCGGGCTCGCGGGATCGCTCTATGCGTTCTCGAAGGGCAACATCTCGCCGGAAGCCATCAGCGTGGGCCGCTCGGTCGACGGTCTCGTGATGGTCCTGCTCGGCGGCATCCAGACGCTCGCCGGCCCGATCGTCGGCGCGGGCGTGTTCACGTGGCTGCAGGACACCGTCGCGCGGCAAACGGACTACTGGCAGGCGCTGCTCGGCGCCGCGATCCTCGTGCTGGTGATCGCGTTTCCCCGGGGCATCGCGGGCTTCGTGCGCGATCGCTTCTCCACGGAGGCGCAATGACGCTGCTCTCCGTTGCGCATCTCTCGAAGTCCTTCGACGGCGTGAAGGCCGTCGACGATGTGTCGTTCGATCTCGAAGCCGGCCAGTTGCTCGCGCTGATCGGCCCGAACGGCGCGGGCAAGTCCACCTGCTTCAACATGATCAACGGGCAGCTCGGGCCGAGCTCGGGCTCGATCCGCTTCGACGGTCATGAAATCGCGGGCATGCGTCCGCGCGATATCTGGCGTCTCGGCGTGGGCCGCACGTTTCAGATCGCCGCGACCTTCAATTCGATGACCGTGCTCGAGAACGTGCAGATGGCCTTGCTGTCGCACGAGCGCCGCATCTTCAGTCTCTTCGGGCGCGTCGCTTCATGGCGCGAGGAAGAAGCGCTGGCCTTGCTCGAGCTCGTCGGCATGACGGAGCACGCGCGCCGCAGTTGCGCGGTGCTTGCATACGGCGACGTGAAGCGCGTCGAGCTGGCGATCGCGCTGGCGAATCATCCAAAGCTTCTGCTGATGGACGAACCGACGGCCGGCATGGCGCCGCAGGAGCGCAACGGGTTGATGGCGCTCACCGCTCGCCTTGCGAAAGAGCGCAACATCGGCGTGCTCTTCACGGAGCACAGCATGGACGTGGTCTTCTCGCACGCCGACTGGCTCATCGTGCTCGCGCGCGGCCGGCTCATTGCGCGAGGCGATGCCGAAGCGATCCGCAGCGATCCGCGCGTGCGCGAGGTCTATCTCGGCACGGGCGCATCGTTCGCGCCGCGCGCGGTGTTGAGTGCGGGAGAGTCGGCATGACGCTGTTGAAGGTCGAGGCACTGAACGCGTTCTACGGCCGCGCGCAGATCCTGTTCGACGTCGGCTTCGAAGTGGGGCGCGGCGAAGTGGTCGCGCTGATGGGGCGCAACGGCGCGGGCAAGTCCACGACGATGAAAGCCGTGATGGGCCTCTTGCCGCGCGTATCGGGCGCGGTCTCGTTCATGGGCGAGGACATCGTGGGCATGGCGCCGCATCGCATCGCGCGCAAGGGGCTCGGCTATGTGCCCGAGGATCGCCGCGTGTTCGGCGACCTGACCGTGATGGAGAATCTCGACACGGGCCGTCAGCCGCCGCGCGAAAACGCGCCGCTGTGGACGCCGGAGAAGCTCTTTCGCGTGTTCCCGAATCTCGGCGAGATGCGCAACCGGCGCGCGAGCCGCATGAGCGGCGGCGAGCAGCAGATGCTCACCGTGTCGCGCACGCTGATGGGCAATCCGCGCCTCGTGCTGCTCGACGAGCCGTCGGAAGGCGTCGCGCCCGTGATCGTCGAGCAGATGGCCGATATGATTCTCGAACTGAAGCGCGAAGGGCTCGCGATTCTGCTTTCCGAGCAGAACCTGCACTTCGCGGAGCTGGTCAGCGACCGCGTCTATGTGCTCGAAAAAGGCCAGGTGCGCTTTGCGGGCGCAATGAACGCTTTCGCGCGCGGCGATGCCGCGCGCCGCGAGTTTCTGGGTGTTTGAAGAACGAAACCGGACATACGAAGAGGAGAAGACTTTCATGACGATCCGTGCAGGCACGCCGATGCGCCTCACCATTGCAGTCCTCGCCGCCATTGCGGCGGGCATGGCTTGCGCCGCGCACGCCGACACCATCAAGATCGGCGAGATCAACAGCTACAAGGCGCAGCCTGCGTTCCTTCTGCCGTACAGGAACGGCTGGAATCTCGCGCTCGACGAGATCAACGCGGCGGGCGGCATCAACGGCAACAAGCTCGAAGTGATTTCGCGCGACGACAACGGCAATCCCGGCGATACGGTCCGCGTCGCGCAGGAGCTCGTCGCGCGCGAGCAGGTGAAGCTGTTGTTCGGCGGCTATCTGTCGAACACGGGTCTCGCGCTCGCCGATTACGCGAAGCAGCGGCGCATCTTCTTCCTCGCGGCCGAGCCGCTCACCGACAAGATCGTCTGGCAGGACGGCAACAAGTACACGTATCGCCTGCGTCCGTCGACCTACATGCAGGTCGCGATGCTCGTGCCGGAGGCCGCGAAGCTCAGGAAAAAGCGCTGGGCGCTCGTCTATCCGAACTACGAGTACGGGCAATCCGCGGTGGCCACGTTCAAGCGCCTGCTGAAAGCGGCGCAGCCGGATGTCGAATTCGTCGCAGAACAGGCGACGCCCCTCGGCAACATCGATGCGGGCGCCGTGACGCAAGCCCTCGCCGATGCGAAGCCCGACGCGATCTTCAACGTGCTCTTCAGCGCGGACCTCGGCAAGTTCGTGCGCGAGGGCAACACGCGCGGCCTGTTCAAGGACCGCGCGGTCGTCTCGTTGCTGACGGGCGAGCCGGACTATCTCGATCCGCTCGGCAAGGAAGCGCCGGTCGGCTGGATCGTGACGGGCTATCCGTGGTATTCGATCGATACGCCCGAGAACAAAAAGTTCGTCGCCGCCTATGAGGCGAAGTATCACGACTATCCGCGGCTGGGTTCGGTGGTGGGCTACACGGCGATGATGTCGCTCGCCAATGGCCTGAAGAAAGCGGGATCGCCGGACGCGGACAAGCTGGCCGCCGCCTTCAAGGGCTTGCCCGTCGATACGCCGTTCGGTCCGATCACCTACCGCCGGCAGGACAATCAATCGACGATGGGCGCATATGTCGGCGTGACGGGACTGAAAGACGGCAAGGGTGTGATGACGTCGTTCCGTTACGTGGACGGCGCGAGCGTGCAGCCCTCGGACGAGGAAGTGAAGAAGCTGCGTCCGGCGGATTGAGGCTCAGACCTTCGGAAAGGGCTTGCTGACGAACTTCGATCCGGCAAGCCCGAAACGCCACGGCACGTCCATCGCCTTGCTGATGCCGATGCGCGGGCCGCTCACGATCGGAAACGCTTCCTCGGGCGGCTCGATGTGAAACGGCGCCTCCAGCAGCGACATGCCGTTGTTCCTGTGGGTGACGCCGAGCGCCTGCGTGACGCGGCCCGGTCCCGAGCACAGCAGCCTGATCGGCTCGAGGCCGCGCCGCTCGCGCATCGCGTCGATGCCGGTGAGCGGCTCGATTGCGCGAATCAGCACCCCCGCGCCGTGGCCCGCCTCGCGGCACACGAAGTTCAGGCACCAGTGAATGCCGTAGGAGCGGTAGACGTAAGCATGCGCCGGTGGCCCGAACATTGCTGCATTACGTGGCGTCGGGCCGGAGAAGCTGTGCGAGGCGGGGTCCTCGCGGTCATAGGCTTCCGTTTCGACGATGCGGCCGCCGACGCCGTCCACGGTCACGATTGCGCCGATGAGGCGTTGCGCGACTTCGTCGGACGGGGCGTAGAAATCGATGGGAGCGGGTTTCTTGTTCACAGGCGGTATTCTAGCCGCGCCGAGTTGCCGGACCGGGGTTCGATTCTGGAGACGCCGAATGAAGACTTCTTGGTTCCTCAAATTCTCGAGTACGCTCGCGCAGGCGGCGGGGCGCGCGTCGACCTTCGTCATCGCGGTTGTGCTGGTGATCGTCTGGGCCGCTTCGGGTCCGCTTTTTCACTTCAGCGACACGTGGCAGCTCGTCATCAACACGTCGACGACCATCGTCACGTTCCTGATGGTCTTCCTCATTCAGAACACGCAGAACCGCGACACGGCGGCGATGCAGATCAAGCTCGACGAACTCATCCGCGCGATCGACAAGGCGCATAACGCGCTGCTCGATCTCGAGGAACTCGACGAAAAGGAGCTGACCGTTTTTCGCAAGCGTTATGAGAAGCTCGCGCAGGATGCGCGGGACGACCTGCGCTCGGCGAGCAGCGACATCGACATGCCTTCGTTCGAGCGCGAGCGGAACCTTCCCGGCGAAGGGAAGCGGTAGCTCGGCGGGCGCCTGCCTGCATCCGAGCGGCGCGACATGCACTCGGGCCGGCGGAATCGCGGCTTTATTTCGCCAGACGCGCCGGCAGATAAGCGCCGTAGTAAGGGCCGACTTGCCCGTTGCCGGTCGTCGGGATCTTGTAGCCGGGGACGAAATAGCCCGTAATATATTTTTTGTTGCTCTGCCAGTTGGCGCCGGTGATATGGAACGCGGCGAACCCCACGACTTGCTGCGGCACCGTCGAGCTCGCGTCATTTATAACTGGCACGACCACCGTGGCGCCGACGAGGTTGGCGTTCTGTTTTACGTCCTTGTAAAGCGATGCCTTGACGCCGGTGTCGGTCACGAGGTTAATCAAATCGTTAATGCTCACCGGGCTCGAGTTCATCAGATTTTGAACGGTACTCGCGCCGTTCGTGCCGGTTCCGAGGTTGGTCCATTGGCCGCTCGCGGTGCTTGGGCACGTGGAGGGCGGCGTGCCACCGTCGCCGATTAGCACCGCAACGGAGGGCCCGGTATTCAGGAAGTTCTGGACCATGCATTTACTGATCGCCATCGGGAAGAGGCCGCCCGCTGCAATCAATCCCGGCCCGGACACCATCGCGACAGACGTCGCGCTGACCGGACCGTTTTTCATGCCGAAAAGAGGCGCCAGAAAATAGCTGACCGGCCCGCCATTAAGCCCCGGGGCGCGCGAGACGGTCACCTGGACGGCAGCCGTATCGTTGTTTCCCGGGACGATCGTCGTCGCCTGCATGCCCGCGGGCGAGCCGGAGACATTCCAGTATCCCGACTGGATCGACCCATCGTGCAGCGTGACGCTGTCGGACGCGTTCAAGCCGACTGCGCTCGTAGCAGCGCTCTGCGCGGCGCTCCAGTTCGGGGCCGAACCACTGCTGGGGAATAGTGCGGCCGCACCGTTAAGAGCTGCGGAGTCGGCCGCGGTCTGCAACTCGGCCTGGACCACGTACAGATGTCCCATATCGACCGCCACGGCGCCCGCCATCAACGCCATGAGCAGCACAACGGGCATCGTGGCCGCCATCACGCCACGCTGGCGGGTCAGGGCGGCTCCACGGTTCGACGTCCGGCGCACTCGCGGACTCAGCCCCCGTTGCAGGGTTTCCCCATGGCGTGGGGGTCGTAGTTCGTCACGCGGCTCATTCATAGTTCATCACCGCCGTTGCGTTCAGCACGATAGGACCGGTCAGCGCACTGAGCGCTGAACCGACGAGCAACCCGTTATACGTATAGGAAATCGTTACGATGAGCGGCATTCCCGAGGTCGTGCCGTTCGGGTGGGTCACAGTGGCAGTCGGTGTGCGGCTCGCACCGCCGCTGAGGAGCGAGCCATTCGCGCTGGCGACCGCAGTGGCGGCAACGTCGACCGTCGAGCCGACCACGATCCCCGCCCTCGCTGCCGTTCGCGCGGCTGTGACGAGTGCGGCTTTGTCGTACATCATCAGGCTGAAATCGAAGATCCCAACCAGAACCATGATCAGGAACGGAAACAGGATGATGAATTCCAGCGAGACGCTTCCGGCCTGTGCGACAGCGTGCGAGCGCGTTCGACGAGACCGGCTGCCGGTATGACGGTATTCGAGCTTGCGCATGTTTGGTCGTTTATCTGGCAGAGACGTCGTTGCCCACGGGCGCCGAAGAAAACACCTTGTGCCAAAAGCGTCTTTTCAGGTTCGTCGGGCGGAATCGCAAGGGCGCTCGCTTCGGAACGGGGCGGCCCTTCGCGGACTTCACTTGAGGCTCGTCGTCAGCACCTGCGCCGTGGGAACGGCCGCCGGCGCCTCGGGCTTCGCGGACGACACGGACGACCCGCGCAGCGCCATGAGCGCGCGCTGGATCTGGTAGTAGCGCAGGTTGTCCTCGACGGACGCCTTCGGCAGATCGCGTGACAGGATCTCGGCGGCCGCTTCATCGTTGCCGAGCAGCCCGTAGGCGAGGGCGAGGTCCTGGCGCGCCTGCGGCGGCGCGGCCGGGAAGCGCGTCACGTCGAGCAGCACGTTCGCGCCCTCGCGCGGGTCGCCGCCGAGAATCAGCGACAGGCCGAGATTCACGGAAAGCATCGGATCGCCGGGGTTCTTCTCCAGCGCGTGACGCAGCAGCGCCTGCGCGCCCTTGTGATCGCCCTTCATGTCGAGCGCGGCGCCGAGGCCCGCCGAGGCGAGCGGATCGTCCGGCATCAGCGCGAGCAGGCGCCTGTACGTGACGATGGCGTCATCGAAGCGGCGCTGGCGCATCGCGACGCGCGCGAGCCCGACGAGCGGCGCCGGCGCATTCGCATCGATCTTGCCGGCGTGATCGTAATAGACGCCCGCCCGCGTGAAGTCGCCGACCGTGTAGAGCGTGTTGCCGAGGCCGGTCAGGGCCGCGACCGAGTTCGGGTTTGACTGCAGCGCTTTCTCATAGAGCGTGGTCGCGAGCTCGACATTGCCCGAATCGAGCGCCGTGTCCGCGATGCGCAACTCGCTCATCGCGCTCGGCGCCGAATTGCGTGTGACCGGGCGGGTGTCAAGCACCTGATGGGTCGTGGTCGTCGTCGTGCAGGCGCCGAGCGCGATCACGAGCGCTGCGCAGCACGCGGCGAGGCCCGGGTGGCGCACGGCCGGAAGGAGCGTGTGTCGAGTCTTCATTTCTTTGCAAAGAAGCTCATGAGTTGAATGACGGACGGACCCGCGGCGACCAGGATCACCGCGGGAAGGATGAAGACCATCATCGGCACGGCCATCTTGGGTGCGAGCTTGGCCGCCTTTTCTTCGAGCGATACGATGTGCGCGAGGCGCTCGGTGTGCGAGAGCGTGCGCAGCGCCTGGGTGATCGGCGTGCCGTAGCGCATCGACTGCGTGAGCGTGGAGATCAGTGCACGGATCGACGGCAGGTCGATGCGGTCGGCGAGCGCCTGCAGCGCGCGCGTGCTGTCGCCCGAGAGCTTCAGTTCGTCGGCGGTCAGCGAGAACTCGCTCGACAGCGGCGGGCAGATGGTCTTCATCTCGTCGGCGACGCGCCGGATCGAGACGCCGAGGCTGTTGCCCGCGTTCGTGCAGATGACGAGCAGGTCGAGCGCATCCGGCAGGCACGATGCCATCGCCTTGCGCCGCCGCGACGCGAAGAAGGCGAGGACGTATTCCGGCAGGATCATGCCGACCACGAACACGAGCAGCATCATGGTGCCCCGCGCGGCCGGGTAGCCGCCCACCACGGGAATGTGCGAGCCGAGCATCACGGCGAATGCGGCGCAGATGAGCCCGACGACGAATTTGATCGCGAGCAGCGCGGATACCGCCGAATGGCTGCGATAGCCGCTGCGGATCATCTGCTTGCGCAGCTTCGCGCGGTACTTGGCGTCGAAGAGCGGCAGCCGGTCGCCCAGGCGCGCGAGGCCATGTGCAATGCGCGCCGCCAGGCCGTCGCCGTCGTCCTCGTCGACCATCGTGCTCTCGTTGCGCTGCACGACCGCCGCCTGACGCGTGCGCTCGGCGATGCGGCCACGCTGCCCGCCGTGCTTGGTCGCCCACCAGATCACGATCGCGATGACGAGCGCGAGCAGCATCAGCAGGTTGATGAGGGTTTCGAAGTTGGCCTGGCTCATCGCGCGGTATCCAGTTTCGACATCTTGTGAACGATGCCCAGTCCGACCGTGAGCGAGAACGCGGCGCACATCAGCACCTTGTGGCCCGCCGACGTATTGAACAGCACCATCAGATACGCCCGGTTGAGCATGAACATGCCGCCCAGGATGGCGAAGGGGACCGAGGCGAGAATCTTGGTCGTGATGCGCGCCTCGCCCGTCAGCGCCCGGGTCTTCTGGCGGATCTCACGGCGCCTGCGCACGATGCCCGCGAGGTTTTCGAGCGTCTCGCCGAGCTGCCCGCCGGTCTCGCGTTGCAGCAGCAGGCAGACGCAGAAGAAGGAGAAGTCCGCGATGCCGATGCGCGCGACCGCCGTGTCCAGCACCTCTTCGAGATCGAGACCCACCTTCAGCGCGTCGCCCATCAGCCTGAATTCGCTCTTGAGCGGCTCGGGGCATTCGTTGGACGCGACGCCCATCACATGCGTCACGGGGACACCCGCCCGCACGGCGCGCACGATCAGGTCGATCAGGTCGGGGAAGCCGTCCAGAAAGCGACGCTTGAAGCGCTCGACGAGAAAGCGGTATGCCTGGATCGCGCCGAGCACCGGCAAGCCGATCAGGAGCACCGGCGTCGCGAAGGAGGGGAGCGGCAGGAAGCTCGACATCAGCACGGCAAGGATCCCGGCCAGGACCGCCGTCACGATCACCACGCGCGGTCCGTTCGCGCCGGCCACGGTCCTGAGGCGCGCGATCCTCGGGCCGAGCCAGCGGCTGATGACGTTGTCGTTGCGGGTGAAGGTGAAGAGGTCGGGGTCTTCGTGTCGCGTCTCGCGCGCGTTCGGGCCGGCCGCCGGAAAGGCGGCCCGCACCCGCGCGTGGATGCGCGCGTCGGGGCGCTGGCGGCGCATGTCCTGCACCACCAGCATCATGATGCCGAGCAGGAGCACGGCAGCGAAGACGCAGAAGGTGATCAGGTCGATGGATTTCATGGCCGCATCGCTTCCAGCAGCGCATCTTCGAGACCGTAGTACGCGGCACGCGCGGCAAAGGCGGGGCGCACGGCGGCCGATTCGAACACGCCTTTCACTTCCTCGCTGTAGGCGCTCGCGTCGTAGCGGAACGTGAACAGATCCTGCGTGATGATGATGTCGCCTTCCATGCCCACCAGCTCGGTGATGCGCGTGACGCGCCGCATGCCGTCGCGCATGCGCTCGATCTGCACGATCAGGTGCACCGCGCTCGCGATCTGGCGGCGGATCGACAGGAGCGGCAGGTTGCCGTTCGCCATCATCACCATGGACTCCAGGCGCGTGATGCCGTCGCGCGGCGTGTTCGCGTGGATGGTGGTCATCGAGCCGTCGTGGCCCGTGTTCATTGCCTGCAGCACGTCGAAGGCTTCGGGGCCGCGCGTTTCGCCGAGGATGATGCGGTCCGGGCGCATCCGCAGCGCGTTGCGCACGAGATCGCGCTGCGTCACCGCGCCGAGGCCTTCCGCGTTTTCGGGGCGCGTCTCCAGGCTCACGACGTGCGGTTGCACCAGCTGCAGCTCGGCCGCGTCCTCGATCGTCACCGTGCGCTCGCCGTGCCCGATGAAGTGCGACAGCGCGTTGAGCAGCGTCGTCTTGCCCGAGCCCGTGCCGCCCGACACGATGACGTTGAGGCGGCACGTGCTCGCGAGCTTGAGCACGGTAGCCATCGCCGCCGACATGTTGCCCTGCTGCGACATGCGATGCAGCGTGATGTTGCGCTTCGAAAACTTCCGGATCGAGATCGACGCGCCGTGAATCGCAAGCGGCGGCAGCACGACGTTCACACGGCTGCCGTCGGCGAGACGCGCGTCGACCATCGGGCTGCTTTCGTCGACGCGGCGCCCGACGCCCGCCGCGATGCGCTGCGCGACGTTGACCACGTGCGTGTTGTCGCGGAACTTGCAGTTGGTCAGCTCCAGCCGTCCGTGCCGTTCCACCCATACCTGGTCGGGTCCGTTGACGAGCACGTCGGTGATCGTGTCGTCGGCGAGCAGCGGCTCGATCGGGCCGAGCCCGAACATGTCGTTCAGCAGCTCGCCGACGATCTGCGTCTGCTCCGCGATCGTGATGTTGAGCCGGTCGCGCTCTGCCACGTCCAGCACCAGCTGCTCGACGGCCGGCTTCATCTGCTCGCGCGTCTTGCCGACGGCGGCCGAGGGATTCATCGCGGCGAACACGCCGGTGCGGATCGCCCGGAAGAGGTCCGATCGCACCAGCACGTCGTTGCCTTCAGGCGCGTGCGTGCGCACGGCCGGCGCCACCGGAGGCGGCGCCTCGACGACCGCCGCGGCTTCGATGCCTGGCGGCGCGTCCGTGTCGGGCGCCGGGCGGCGAACCTGCTTCTGTCCGAACATCAGCCTCTCCTGAGCCTGAGCTTCTGGAAGAACGAGCGCTCGGCGTTCATCTGCTGGCCGGTGAGGTCGCCGCCGATGCGCGTGATCATCTGGTTGAAGCCGTTCATCCCCTTTTCCTTCGGCGCCTCGCCGAGGTTCTCGGCCGTCGCGAGCGCCTTCGCCTCGAACGGGATCTCGTACAGCACGGTGCGGCCCGTCGCCGTCATGAAGTCGTTCGGCTGCACCTTGCCGCCGGTCACGGCGTTCGGGTTGTTCAGAAGCAGCGAGGTCGGCGGATTGTTGTCGCGGTCCTCGATGTGGCGCAGCAGGCGGATCGTCTCGCGAGTGGAATGCACCGAGCGGTCCGCGACGATGTACACGCGCGCGGCATGATCGAAGGCCTCCTGCGCGAGCGGGTCCGTGACCGTCCCCACGTCCAGGATGACGTAGTGGAAGCTGTCGCACAGCAGCTCGAGCACGCGCGGCAGCGCGCCCGGGGCGAAGGGCCGCGCGGCGCCGTATTCGAGTTCGGCCGACAGCATGAAGAGCCGGCTGCCCTTGGCGACGAGCGTGCGCTCCACGTATTGCGGATCGAGGCGGTGCACGTTCTGCAGCACGTCGATGAGCCCGTTGTTGCTCTGCAGCCCGAGCATGGAGTTGGCCGCTCCGCCGTGCAGGTTCAGATCGACATAGGCGACGCGGCGATGCGTGTCCTCCGACAGATGGCGCGCGACGTTGAGCGCGAGCGTGGTCACGCCCACGCCGCCGCGCGAGCCCGCGAACGCGATCGTCTTGCCGGCGCGCGCGAGCATCACCGGGCTCACCTTGCCTTCGGAGACGTTCACGGTGCGCTTGAGCAGCTCGACGGTGACCGGCTTGACGAGGTAATCGCGCACGCCGATCTTGAGCAGGCTGCGGAACAGGCCGACGTCGTTGCGCTCGCCGAGCGCGACGACCTGCACCGACGGCTCGCACACTTCGGCGAGGCGGCCCAGGTCGGAGAGGGGCATGACCGACTGCTGCAAATCGACCAGCAGGAAGAGCGGCGAGCGGTCCATCCTGGCGACGTGAGCGATGGCGTCGTCGACGCTGCCCGTGACGATATGCGCGTGCGGCATGGCCTGTTCGAGCACGAAGCTCTTCACGATCTGCTCGGTCTTGCGATCGGAGACGAAGGCTACGAAGTCCGCGTTGCGCGCGCCGGACTTGCTCTTCGAGAAGGAGAACTCTGTGCTCATGGCTGGCCTTGTCTGCCGCTGGCTATATTGCGTTGCATCACTTGTTATCGCGCGAGGTCGACTTGTCGAGCGGAATCACCCGGCCGGTTTCATAGCGGTGCACCGCGCTCGCCGCCACCGCGGCGTCCGCCGGGCCGAGCGTTCGCGGATGCACGGCGTCCTCGGGGCGCGCGAGCTGCGCGGCCAGGTTGGTGTACGTCGCGCAGCCCCACTGCATGCTCGGGCGGCGGATCCCCGCGTCCGTCAGCAGCGAGGGGCGTGAAAGGCTCTCGCAATCGGGCGGCACGGCCGTCTTGCCGTCGTAGCCGATCACCGACTCGTTCGGCATGTTGCGCGGCGGCTTGAAGCAGCCGCTTGCGGCCACGGCGAACACGCCGGCGAGAAGGAGCGAAAGCAGTCGTGTGTGTTTCATGACGGGCTCAATAGACGTAGCCGGCTGCGCCGACGAGACGGGGCTGTCCGGCCTCCGCCGGCGCCCCGCCGTTCTGGCGCCGGAAGCTGTATTCGACATCGCTCGACGGCGAGATCAGCGAGTCGAGCGGCGAGCGCAGCTTCGACGGATCGGTCGGCTCGACGAGATACGGCGTGACCATGATCACGAGCTCCGTCTTGTTGTTCTGGTAGTTCGTCGACGAGAACAGCTTGCCGAGGACGGGAATCGAGCCCAGGCCAGGCACCTGCGAAACGATGTCGTTCGTATTGCTTTGCAGCAGGCCGCCGATCGCGAAGCTCTGGCCGCTCGCGAGCTCGACGGTAGTATCGGCGCGGCGCACCGAGAGGCCCGGCACGGTGACGCCGCCGGTGGTCACGCTTGCCGAGGTGTCGATCTGGCTGACTTCCGGGCGCACCTTCAGGCTGATGCGGCGATCCGAGAGCACGGTCGGCGTGAAATCGAGCTTGACGCCGAACTGCTTGAACTCGACGGTGATCGCGCCGTTGATCTGCGAGATCGGAATCGGGAATTCGCCTCCCGCGAGAAAGCTGGCCGTCTGGCCCGACAGCGCGACGAGATTCGGCTCGGCGAGCACGGTCAGCAGGCCTTCCTGGTTCAGCGCGTCGACGAGCGCGCGGATGTCCACGTTGTTCGTCTTGAACGCGCCGAAGATCGAGAACGCGTTGTTGGTCGGCAGGTTGACCGCCCCGCCGGTGGTGAGCGGCCTGCCGCTGAAGATGCCGGCGTAGAAGTTGCCGGCGGCGTTGCCGAGCGCCTGCCAGTTGATGCCAAGCTGCTGGGTGATGTTGCGGTCCACCTCAGTGATGCGCACGCGCAACTGCACCTGCAGGGGACGGTCGATCGTCATGCGGTTGACGAGCACTTCCTTGTCGCCGAGATAGGGCGTCACTGCCTGCACGACGGCGTCCGCGTCGGCGGGCGTCGCCGCCTGGCCCGAGAGCTGCAGCGAGCCTTGTCCCGTGGCCACCTGCACGTTCGCGTTCGGGAACCGCGCGGCGAGCATGGCGCGCAGCGTGATCATGTCGCGCGTGACGACGACCGTGCGCTGCACCAGCGGCTTGTTGTTCGCGCCGAGCGCGTAGAGCGTCGTCGTGCCGGTTTTCTTGCCGAGCACGAACACCGCGCGAGGCGAGGGAACGTGCACGTCGGCGACGGTCGGGTCGGCGACGAAGACCGACGCGGCGTTTTCGTTCAGTTGCAGCATCGTGCCCTTGCCCGCGTCGAGCATGAGCGGAGCCTGCGCACCGGCGGGGCGCATCGGGTCGGCCATGCCGGTCCGGGCGGCGTTGACGCCGCGCTCGGGCGCGGCTGCGCCGGCGTGCGGCGGCATGTTCGCCGGCGCAGCCGCCTGCGCCGCCTGCATCACGGTGGCGGCGAGAAGCGCCGCGCAAGCCAGGATGGGCGCGGCCGGCGACCTGTTGGTGCGGCTTGAACTGAACAGCATGGTCATGAATATGGATCCTGGCGATGGCACGCCTTCGAACGTTGGCACGATGTCACCGCTCCGCGGGCACGGCCGGCAGCGGCGGAACGCCCTGTCCGGGGCCGCCGGCCTGCGCGACGCTCGATGTGTCGGACTTCTCGGAGCCGCGATAAATGGTGACGGTGCGCGGCATGGTCGGCGCGGCGCTCGGCGCGCCCGCCTGAGCGGGGCGCGCGCGCGGCAGCTCGCGCACGGCGCGCGAGATGTCGCCGGCCCAGATGGGCGCGCGCTCGGCGGCCGAGGAGGCGCCGGGGGGCACCGCCGGGTCGCGGCTGACGGTCGCGAAGCTGCGCAGCGCGAGTGACAGGCTGCCGAGACGCGCCGCGACCGCCACCACCTCGCTCATGCGCGGCGTCACTTCGAGCGTCACGGTGCGGGCGCGGCTGATGGCCACGTCGGTATCGCCGCTGAGCTTCGGGCGCTTGATCTCCGAGCCGACGGCGAGCACGCGCACATGCTCGATCACCGTCTCGCTCGATACCGCGAGATCGGGGGACTCGGTGCGGCGGTCCATCTGCTGAGTGAGCAGCAGGTCGACGTAGTCGCCCGGCTGGATCAGGCCGGCGTTGCCGGAAACGTCGTCCACGGCGACCGAGACGGCGCGCATGTCGGGCTTGAGCGTCGCGGCGAGAAAGCCCGGTGCGCTCGGAAGAAAGACATCGTCGCCGACGAGGACGGCGCCGCTCGCGACGGGATGGCGCAGCAGCGCGCCCTTCAGGTCGGGCGCATTCGGGTCGCCCGCGACGATGGCGTTGGACGGCAGCAGCGACTTGTCGATCTGCTTCCAGGAGAGATCCTCGTCGCGCAGCAGCAGGCCCTGGGGCAGGGCGGCGGCGCTCACCAGCACTTTCTCGGTCGTCACGGCTGGCTTCGACGCGTGCGAGGCGCTGGCGATCACGACGCGCACGATCAGCGCGATCAGAAGCGCGCCGACGAGCAGTACGGCAAATTTGATGATGTTGGACATGGGGAAGCCGTCCTATCGCGTCGAAATGAGATGCAGCAGGGCAGGCAGCACGATGACGAGGCCGCCGCCGAAGGCGAGCGCCACGCCGTAGGGAACGCCGCGCGCCGCGGAGAACATCGCGAGGGCGCGTAGCGGCACGAAGCGCTGGGTCGGATTCATGTCGCGCGTGGCGAGGCTCACCAGCGACACCACGGTCCCGATCACGGAGATGAGCGTCAGCGTGGCCAGCGACAGACCGAATCCCACCCAAAGGAAGATGACAGAAGCGAGCTTGGCGTCGCCGCCGCCCAGCATCCTGGCGACGAAGAGCACCGCGCAGGCGAGAAAAACGACGACCGCGAGCAGCAGATGCGAGATGACATCGTCGAGCGGCATGCCGACGACGAAGGCGTCGACGAAAAACAGCGCACCGATCGTGAGGACGATGCTCGTCGGCAGGCGTCGGGTCCGCACGTCGTACACCGCGAGCCCCAGGAGCGCGCAGAGCACAAGAAAACGAATGACAACTGACAGGGTCGGCACGATGGTTTGCTTTCGGGCGGCGCGGAACATCGACATGAAAAGGAGATCCGGGAAAGGCGGTTCCGGACCTCCATCAGGTCGTGCGAGGCGCCTTTGGTTATTTCGGCGTCGCGTTGCCCATGGCCGTGGTGATGCCGGTCCACAGGTTGGCGATCGACGTGGAGAACGAGGTGCCGGCGGCGACCAATGCGATCACGACGATACCGGCCAGGATCGCGTATTCCATGGCGCTGACGCCACGTTCGTCGCGCACGAAGGCTTTAAGGAGTTTTTGCATGTTGCTTCCTTGATGAGTGAGAGTAGGGCTTGCAGTGCCAGAGGGGAATTTGCTTACCGGTTTGGATCATATCCACGGCGGCCCCCAGCCAAAGGCGAGAACAAAAGGCGAAACCGGCCTCATTTCAAATCGACTCGGGTGCGATGGATAAGCGCGTTAACGGCAACCCTTTGGCTGCCTTTAATCGCTTTGGATAAAAATTTCAGAGTTCGAAGAAATTGCTCGCGGCGACTTGTTTCAGGCGTCGCAATCGATTGCCGACGGCCCTGAGCACGCGGGCAAACGATTCGCGCCGGGCCGGCGCGCATGCAGACTGCTAAGCATCGCTTAGGCATTTGCCGGCTGTCGTCGAGGAGGCCAAGCGTTTGCAGATGAAGGGCGCGGGCACGTGCGTTGCTCGTTTCATCGTCGCAAGTTCACTTCACAAGGAGGTTCGACATGCCCGAAAAGAAAACCCTCGAGCGCGCAGCAAAGGCGAAGCGCGCAGGCAAGTCCCCGAGCACCCAGGCCGGTGCGTTCGTGAAGGAGCAGATCGATCACGTTCGCGAGGGCAAGCACGGCGCGAAGTCGGCGAAGCAGGCCATCGCGATCGGGCTGTCCGAGGCGCGGCGCTCGGGCGTGAAACTGAAGTCGCCGAAGAAGGGCACGGCGTCCGAGGCGACGCGCAAGAAGGCCGCGCAGGACACGAAGGCGGCGCATCGCACCAGGAAGAGCCCGAGCACCGAGTCGAAGGCGAAGCGCTCGGCCGTCTCCACGCGCGTGCTGAAGCGCGAGAGCACGAAGGCCGCGTCGCACAAGTCGCTGTCGCGGCAGTCGCATGCGGCCGCGAGCCGGCGTTCGGCCGCGGATCGTTCAGCTTCCGCCAAGAAGGGCTGGGCGACGCGGCGGGCGCGTGCCGCGGCGGCGTCGAAAGGCTCGCGCGCGCGTCACGTTTCGCGCTGAGCGGGCAGCATCCGCGCAAACGAGACGGCCATCGTCGCGAGTTCCTGCGCCGCGGGCGTGAGCGGCACGCCCGCGCGCCGCAGCAGGCAAACGGGCGTTTTCGCGGCCCGCTCGGCGACCGGCACGATAGTGACGTGCTCGCGGAAGAACGGATGCTCCGCGAGGCTCGCGGGCTCGAGGCCGAGATAGTCGCTCGCCGCGATGCAGTGCAGCGTGTCGAACACGGCCTCGGTCGTCGCCGCGATGCGGGGCGGCGCGAGCTTCGCCTCCTCGAACAGCGCCGAAAGCTTGTTGCCGGCGGCGCCCCCGCCGCGTTGCCGCGTGCTGACCCATTCGGCGTCCCGCAAGTCCCCGAGCTTTCGGGCGCGCGCGAGCGGATGGCCGCGCCTGGCGATCACCGCGACTTCGGAATCGAAGAGCCGGGTGGTCTCCATGTCGTGGATGTCGGCGTCGGGCGCGATCAGCGCGAGCGCGAAATCGAGGCTGCCGTCGCGCACCCAGGACGTCAGCACGCGCGACGTCGCGCTCGTCAGATGCACGTCGATGCGCGGACAGCGCTCGCGATAGCTTTCGAGCAGCGCCGGAAAGAGCCGCAGCGTCGCCTCGGCCGCGAGCCCGAGGGACACGCGGCCCGTCAATTCGCCGCGCAACTGGCGCATCTCGTCTTCCGTTTTCCGGCATTCCCCGAGTATCAGGTCCGCGCGCAGGCGCAGCCGCTCGCCGATGGGCGTGAGGCGCGCGCCGCGCACGTCGCGCTCGAACAACGGGCCGCCCGCCTGCGTTTCCAGCTTGCGCAACTGCTGGGTGATGCCGCTCTGCGCGACATCGAGCCGCCGGGCGGCGGCGCGCAGGCTGCCGGCTTCCGCCACGGCGACGAACATGCGCAACTGCGTCAGGGTCAATTCCATGTCCGGCGCTTCCTGTCGAGAGTGATCTCAAAAAGTGATCATGATAAGCAAAGCGCCTCTTTTTGCGCGCATCTTGCGCTCGTACCATGGGTGCCCGAATCCCGAAAACATTCGATCACCGCGCCCATGCTCAAACTCAGCTCCTTCCTGCTCGCGGCCGCGCTCGCCGCGGCCGCGCCGGCTCACGCGAAAGACGCCGACACCTTGCGCCTCGGCATCGATCCCGGCTATCCGCCGATGGACGTGAAGACGCCCGATGGCCACGTCGCGGGCTTCGACGTCGATCTCGGCGACGAAATCTGCCGCCGCATCGCGATGCGCTGCCAATGGGTCGAACTCGAATTCTCGGGAATGATTCCCGCGCTGCAGGCGAGAAAGATCGACGGGATCATGTCGTCGATGGCGATCACCGACAAGCGCATGAAGCAGATTGCGTTCTCCACCAAGCTCTTCCAGTTCCGCTCCCGCCTGATCGCGAAGCAGGGCGCGCCGCTCACCGCGAGCGCGGCGGGCCTGCGCGGCAAGCGCGTGGGCGTGCAGAGCGGCAGCCAGTTCGAGACCTACGCGATGAAGAACTGGCAGCCGGGCAGCGTCGAGGTGGTCGCGTATCAGAGCCAGGAGGGCGTCTTCAACGATCTCGCCGCGGGCCGTATCGACGCCGCGCTGCTCGGCTCGGTGGAAGCGGAGCACGGCTTTCTGAAGACGCCGCGCGGCACGGGCTTCGCGTTCGTCGGCGAGCCGCTTTCGATGGGCGATCACGGCGTCGGCATGGGCTTGCGGCAGGACGACACGGCATTGAAGGCCAAGGTCGACAAGGCCGTGAAAGACATGCGCGCCGACGGCAGGTATCAGAAGATCGCGCGCAAGTATTTCGATTTCGACGTGTACGGCGACTGAGGAACCCTCGATGCAAACCCGACGCCATCCCCTCGTCTCGACGACGCTCGGCACGACGCGCGAGCTCGTCAGCTTTCATTTCGGTGACGCGAACGGCCGGCGCGAAAAGGTCTATTTGCAAGCGTCGCTGCATGCTGACGAAACGCCCGCGATGCTCACCGCATGGACGTTGAAGAAGCGCCTCGCCGCGCTCGAAGCCGAAGGCCGCATGCGCGGCGAAGTCGCGCTCGTGCCGGTGGCGAACCCGATCGGCCTGTCGCAGCACGTGCTCGGCCAGTTTCTCGGGCGCTTCGAGGCGAACAGCGGCCACAACTTCAACCGCGGCTTTCCGATGCCGACCGCCGCCGCGCTGATCGAGCGCGTGGGGGCGCGCTTCTCCTCAAACGACGCCACGCACAACGCGCGTCTGTTGCGCGGCGCGCTCGTCGACATGCTCGGCGAGACGACCGCGAAGAACGAGTTCGAATCGCTGCGGCTCACGCTGCTCACGCTGGCTTCGCAAGCCGATGTCGTGCTCGATCTGCATTGCTCGCTCGAAGCGACGATGCACATTTACACGAGTCCGGCGAGCTGGCCCGCGATCGAGCCGCTTGCGCGCCATCTCGGCGCGAACGGCGTGCTGCTCGCAACCGATTCCGGCGGCCAATCCTTCGATGAGGTTCACGCGCTGCTGTGGAACGAAGTGCGCGAGCGCCTGGGCGACAGGGCGCCGCTCGGCGCGCCGAACATTGCGGCGACGATCGAACATTGCGGCCAGCGCGACGTCGATTACGACACCGCTGCGCGGGATGCCGACGCCATCGTCGAGTATCTGATCGCGCGCGGCGTGATCGAAGGCGAAGTGAAAGATGCGCCGCCGCTCGCGCAGCCCGCCACGCCGCTCGCGGGCAGCCAGCAGCTGACGGCGCCGGTGAGCGGGATCGTGGTGTATCGCGCGAAAGTGGGCGCGCGGCTGAAAGCGGGCGATCCGGTGTTCGATGTCGTCGATCCGCTGACCGATGCGGTCACGACCGTCACGACGAGCAACGACGGCGTCTTCTACATGCGGCGCGCGATCCGCTTCGTGTACGCGGGCGCGCCCATGGGACGGGTGACGGGCGAGACGCCGATCAGAAGCGGCGTGCTGATCGGCGCCTAGGAGCGGTCAGGCGAGCCGTCGCGCGATGGCCTCGCCCACTTCCTGCGTACTTGCCTTGCCGCCGAGATCGCCGGTCCTCGGTCCTTCCTTCAGGACA
>NZ_FCOB02000041.1 GCF_001545075.1 Caballeronia ptereochthonis | reverse complement strand
CGCTTGCCGCTCATATCGACCTCCTCGGTTGCCATAAATTATGGCTCGAAGATGTCTACGAAAGGCTGGCCGGTCCACGCCAACCGAACTATGACATACAGAATGTGAGTCAGCCCGTGGTTAAGTGGAGCAATTGATGCAATATCCGCTTTATGTGCGCCGAGACGCCGATTCCGGCTTTCGTGCCAGCTTTCCCGACCTGCCCCGAGCAGTTACGCGTGGCCATTCGTTTGATGAACTGAAGCGCAACGCACAGGAGGTCGTAGAACTGATGTACGACCGCAGCGAGCAACTCATACCCGCTCCGACCAGCAATACGTCGGAACTGCAATCGCTTGACTTAGACGATGGGCAGGGAATCTGGACGTTCATCGAAATCAATCTGACGCGCGTCACCTCTAAGGCCGTGAGCGTCCAATTCAGCTTGCCCGAGAGTCTGTTGCAGAGAGTCGATGCTGCAACAAAAGAGCGTCACTCGACACGCACTGCGTTCTTTACGCTGGCTGCCTTACACGAACTTGGGAACTGGAATTAAGGGTGACCGTCCGGGACGCCGGCTTCGGTTGAGTGTTTGTGGACGGATACGACCGGCGTCAGGATCCCGAACCTGGCGAGCAAATACATCGATGACCAGAATTATTTTCCTAAAACGCTTCCAGAATTGCCCACACTGTAAGGCTAGGGTCTCCTGCTGAGGTCGGCTCGCGGGAACTTCAAGAAGTAGCACAGAAGCAAGAGCACTCGCCAAGAGAACATGGGCACCCTCGGTGCGAGCTTGCCGTCGCTCAAGCGATCAAACAAGGGAAAGTCGAGGCGTTTATTTAGCTTTGGCGTCTTCCCGGCGCCGCTGGCGACGAAGCACAGCTTCCGTTCCGGCCGGATGTTGGCTCTGCTTCCGCATTTGCTGGCTCGCGCGCGACCTGCGGAGGCATAGGCGGTGCCGCTTCGTTGCCCCACTCGTCGCGGAGCGTGCTCGTAGCTAACCATGCAGCCATTCGCGCACGGAACGCATCGAGGTCGACGGACTGGGACTGCCCGTCGATCACGCCTTCCATGTAGGCATGTTCCAACCCGCGGCACATGGCGTCACTGCCGCGCAATCTCTGCGCACGAGACAGGTGCTTGTTGAGCACGCTGGTGACGGCACTCCCGGCCAGCGCGGCGAGGAACAGAAACAGGAACACGAAATCAGCCATAGCGAATCCTTCGAACCGTTACATGGCAGCGAGATTAAACCCACCGAATTAGCTGAGAGTGAGTAAGCATGGTGCGCTACCGCGAACAAAGTAGCCCGCCGGGAGCGGACTCGTGATAGAGCTGCCGCTCGCCGAGGTGCGACTGGAAGATTGCATCCGACGACGGAAGCCCACGAAAGTTGAAGCGTTGGCCGAATCGCCGCGTCCGGCTCAGCGGTTCTCAGGGCGGCGCGGTCAGGCGGCGAGGCAACCGCACTTACGCATCGCTCACCCATTCGATTGTGCCAACATGGTTCCCCGGCAGCGAAGCGAGCCGCAGTAACATCGGTAGAGCTTCTTCTGTGCCGGCATCCGACGGGGATGCCACGGAGCGCATGAAATAACACGCGATCGCCCTGCTGCTCGGCTTCGCAGTTCGGCTCGCAGTTGTGATTCATCCAGCGTGCCAAACTTCCACCTTGCGCGCCGTCGACACTCGGCCGTCATCGAGATCGATAAAAACGTGTGCCTATCCTCCGCCGCCGATCGCTCATAGCGACGTTGCGCCGCTTTCCAGGCGACGAGTTCGCCGATGGTTTCGCCGGCAGGCATCCGAGTGGTCGCGAAAACACCGCGACCATGAACAGGTGAGGTACGAACAGTAAAGCGACGCACCGGCATCTCTTAACTGCGGATTCAACTGGTCGATGCAATACAATCGAGGCTGCTTGAGCAGCGGGAGTGTTGCAGATGAAGTACAGAACCCGGATCTACTACAGCGAGAGCCAGAAAGCGTTAATGTGGGAACACTGGCGGAAGGGCGAATCGCTTCAGCATATTGCGCAGCTATTCGATCGGAATCACGCGTCGATACAGAGGATTCTGGCAGAGACAGGCGGAATACAGCCGGCACCACGACATCGCTCCAGACTGGCGTTGACGCTGGCTGAGCGCAAGGAGGTATCGCGCTCAGTGGTAGCCGGGTACTCGATTCGTTCAGTGGCCAGCCGGCTTGGACGAGCACCGTCCACTATCAGCAGGGAAATCAGGCGAAATGGTGGGGCTCCAGGCTATCGGGCGAATCAGGCCGATGCGCTTGCCTGGGGTCGTACCTGTCGCTCCAAGGAATGTAAGCTTGTCAGGAATCGGGAGCTCGCCCGGGTCGTAGCAAGCAAACTTCAGTTGCAGTGGTCGCCAGAACAGATTGCCGGTTGGCTCGAGCACTCATACGCGGTCAACAAGGACTATCAGGTGTCGTTCGTAACCCGTTCAAACAGCTCTGCCAGCTCCGCTTCAATCGCTTGCTGAATTACTTGTCGCGCCCCTTGACGGATCAGGTCGTCCAGCCCGAGGCCGGCTCCCGATAGACCGATGACCGCTTTTTCCGTATCCTTGCTCATGGTGGATGGTCTTGTTGTTCGCTGGTTTCCGACTTCGACAATCAGATTCTCAGCTGAAACCGCCACCGCCTTCGATTTCCCGCCTCGACTCCCCCGTACACCACTTCCGAATTTGGCTCGCATTTATATACAGGCGCGCGGTGCGCTAAAGAAGGAATTCCTGGAGCATTTGCGCCGGAGACGGGCGATGCGTCGTTCACGTCATCACACTATGAAGACGGACGACCACGGCAGAATCTGCGACACGGTATCGATCAGCGAACGCCTTGCGACAGCCGAAGACCGCGCGCGATACCGGCTCATTGGGAAGGCGATCTGCTGTTTGGCAGTCCGAACAGCCAGATTGCAACGCTCGTCGAACGCCACACCCGCTACGTAATGCTGGTGAGGGTTGCCAGCAAGGATACAGAGACCGTCGTCAACGCTCTCATAAAGCATGCTGGCAAGCTGCCCCAAGAACTGTACAGATCGCTGACCTGGGATCGGGGCAAAGAGATGGCCGACCACAAGCGCTTCACCGTGACTACCGACATCAGGGGCTACTTCTGCGATCCGCAGCATCCCTGGCAACGCGGCTCGAACGAAAACGCGAATGGGCTTTTGAGGCAGTATTTCCGTAAAGACTGATCTCTCTGTCTATTCGCAGCCCAGACCTAATGCCGTGGCCAGGCGACTCAACGAACGTCCAAGAAAGACATTAGACTTCGACACGCCGGCCGAGCGATTTCATCAAAACGTTGCATCCACCGGTTGAATCCGCACCCAATCAAGGGTCAACCGTTACACGAACGCGATCGGCCGCTCGTGGCCGATCGCGACAGTTCGATAGAAGCCGAATTGCGACTTGCTCGCACCGCGATCGCACTTCCCTTGCCGACCCACTTCTCCCCTTCGACCTTGCGCGACCGCAACGGCAGCTTCCAAGGTGCAAAGGTCATTCGTGTGGTCAGCCGTGTCGGCCAGCAGGTGCGGTATTCCCGAACCACCGTTCGTCGGCCGCGGTAGGCGGTAGACCTTTGTCACCTTTGTCGCCGTTGCGCGCCCGGGCGGTCGGGCATGCAGCACAGGTTTCTCCACGCGCCAGTTGAGCAATTCAGCGACGAATAGCACGTTTTCCGACGAACAGGCCATTTCAACGGCGATCTTTTGATCCTCCCATTTAGTTCGCCACGCCACGGTAAGGAAATGAGGAATATGTTCGCCGTTCATTTGCCGAGTGCCCCTGAAGAGAACCGTTTCGCGAGGATCGGGATGTGGGGCTCCCCCCTCAAGGCTGAACCGCATACGGCGGAACTACGGACAGGCGTTGATCGTCCACCGCGCCACCGACGGTGAAGTGATACAGGCTTTGCCAAGTGTGATCCTTCACCCCGAGTAATGTGTGCATTTCATCGTCAAAAAAACAGCCGATCCCCGTGGCGCGAACTCCGGCTGCCTCAGCTTCGAGATAAAGCGCCTGGCCGAGAATGCCGCATTCCCAGAAAAGATAGCGATATCGCCATGGTTGTTTCAAGGCGATTTCGAATCTCGCGATCATTCCCAACGCAAAGCACGAATCAGCGCCGATATCCTGGTGGCAGCAGATCAACTTTGCCGTCGCGCGCAAATCGTAAGGCAGTAGAAGATAGAGCGGCAGATGGTTTGGCCCGGTCTTTTGCCACAGCCATTCTGGACGCAGAGACCGCTTGAGATCCGGCAGCGCTCCCGGAGTTCTCACGAGCATATAGAGGCCCGGCTCCAGGCCGTCGACGCGATGCACCAATAGCGCCGCATGCACTTCGCTAGGAGACGTCAGCGCATTCCACGGCGGCGTGTCGGGACGTGTCAGCAGGCACGCCAGCATGCCGAAAAAAGCCGCGTCGCTGATGCGCGTCGTGCCATCGAAGTTCACAGCGCTGCGACGCTGTCTGGCGATTCGGGCGAAGCTGAGATCAAGGGCTGGCGTCGCCGGCGCTGAACGCCGCTCCGGATTCGGCGAGAGTGGTTCGCGAGTACGGGTCTTGTGCGTGACGCGATGAATCGAATCGATGTCCGGCCACATCACATGTCCCGAGCTCAGCTGATTTGCGCATCCGTGCCAGTGTGCCCTATCCAAAGCCATCAGCATGCTCTCAAGATCGGGCCGCGTCTCAGGGTTGCCAATCCAGAGCAAAAGATCCGGCACCTCCGTTTCGGCTTCCCTGAAATCTTCGCGGCGGTTCACTCCAAGCAAGTCGGCCACTGCATCATCCGCAGCCGCCTCCATCAACCGCGTCTGCCAGCCGAGCGCCGCCGCTGCGTAACTCATCGCGGCGATGACATGGCCGCAATCCTGTTGGCAGTAGCGCCAAGCTCGCATGCCGTATTTCCACGCTTCGCGCCAATGGATCGAGCTTATGCCGACCAGGACACCACTTTCCGAAAACGCTTCCGTCCATTGCGGATCGTCCACCGCAGCGCGATGTTCAAGCGCATGATCCCGGCTCAGGTAGTGATAGACGCCTGCGGACAAGCCGGGTAGAGCCGGACACAGAAGATAGCCCTCGGTCGGATGCAGATTTCCGCTCGAAGGGTTGCAGCGCAGCGCCCATCGCTGGGCGCCGTATGTTTTCCACGCCGACAATCCGAGCGAGAGTTCGAACAGGATTGCCAGATTGGATAGATCGATTCCGTGTGCGGGCGGCAGGGTGCCACAGCGTAACTCGTTGTAGAGCGTCGCCAGGGTGTCCGCGGCTAACGGCAGACCAACGCGCGGTGTGCCGTGAAACACGCGGAACGGATCCGGCTGGGTTGTCCAGTCGAGCCCCCCAGGGCCAGGAGCGTAGAAGTTGAGACGGTGCTTGCTGCGTTCGTGATAATCAAGCAGCGCGTGCTTTAACCGATCCATGTCTCACTCAGACCTCGAATACCCGCACACCCGGCGTACAAAACCGGATGGCTCGACGTTGGAGCGTGGCCGTCATCACGTCGTGGAACCTGGTGCGCTTCGGCCAACTGCCATCGCCTTCGGCGCCCGCCGCGCGGTGCGCGGCACTCGGGCAGGGCGGCGTTTCCGGCACGCGAGTCGCCTTTCAGGTGTCTTCGAATGCATTCGGGGCTGAAGACTTCAAAAACTCGTGACCATCCCAGGTTAGCCGCCAGTCGCTTCCCAATGAGCGCACCAGATTTGCGTCGGCCAGCAGGTTCAACTGATACCATACCCCTCGGTTCGAAACATCGAACTGGTCCTTGAGCGCGCCCTCAATGTCGAATTCGCTGAGGTGCGGGGCCTTGTTTTCCTCGAGGGTCTTCAGTATGGCGATCGCCAGATTCATATTGCGTTTCACGATCTCATCCTCTCGTAGATAGGATCACTTCTCGGGATGACGCGACGGCGCAACGATTACGCAAGCGCTCCGGGAGCGGCGTGCTACCCACCTCTCGTACTTCCTCACAGTTCCGCGGATTACCGGTCGAACTTCCGCATCCTTGCACCAGTGACGTGCTGCAGGAAATAGCCGCGTGGCCCGCCTGACAGAGCCGCCCGGGCCCTCCGCCCGAACGATTAGCGGGGTTCCCACGCGAGCAGACAACTACCTACGGCTAGTGCAGGTCGGAAAGATGGCGCACGTGGGGTGTGCGCGCAAATGGTGGCCCCTCTCACGAGATCGTGTACCTGATCTGAGGACCACCCTTATAAAGGTCAGTCATGGCAGCCTCCGTGCTAGGTCGCGCCCATCTTTACATTGTAGGTGATGCGCTCACGGAAACCGGTATCCGCCCGGCTTCTGTCCCTCAGGAACAAATCAGCGATCCCTGGCCTGGCGGTCGAGTGGAGGCCGTCCGCTTCGCTTCGGTTCCGGCCAATTTCCTATACGCCAGACAAATGTATGTTCAGCCGTCACTTTTCAACCTCGACTGCGACCGAAAATAAAAGGGCTTGCGCAAATGTATCCGGGCTCGAAATGGGCGCGGGTCAGAGCGCGCGGCCCTCGATGAAAAGCCGCGCCCGACTGTCCTTAAAAAAGCCTCAGTCTGCAGGACTGGATTGTTTGTCAGGTTTTCAGTCGGGCCGTGAGCCGTTTATCTTCATCACAGTTCAGTGGTCGCAAAAGCTGGCGGGAAGGCACTTCAAGCGATAGCCGGTTGCGCCCGGTACTCGCCACCTTTGGCCAGGATCGCCAAACGATTCTGGCCATTTTGTTGGCAAGTGCGCAGGCGACGACATTGCTGTGACGGCGTCGCAGCAACGACTGCAGCCAGCGACCTGGCGCATCGGTTCGCCGCTCTGCATAACGCATCACGGCTCGCGCGCCTTGCACGAGCAGACAGCGCAACTGCTTGTTGCCACGCTTGGAGATGCCCAAAAGGGTCGCTCGACCTGCAGTGGAACGCTGGCGCGGGACCAGCCCCGGGGAGGCGGCGAAGTCACGGCCACATTTGAACGCGCGTGCGTCGCCGGCCATTGCCAGCAAGCTGCTGGCGGTAATCGGGCCGATTCCAGGAACGTGAGCCGGCGCTGGCCCGCTTCATCTTCGATCGTCTATTGCTTGATCTGAGTCTCAAGCTCAATGATTTCTTGGCTCAACTGTGCGCAACGCCGATGCAAAACGCAGCAACAAGGCCACTATCGCGGGCGGCAGTGCATTCGCGGGATCGTCGAGCAAGACAGGCAAACGGGTAATGGCCAACGCGCCTACGGGCAGACTGATACCGAACTCGAGCAGGAAAGCGTGAATCTGATTGCTGGTTGCCGTGCGTTCACCAACCAGCGACTCACGCACTCGATGAAATGCGAGCAGCGTCTGCTGCTCGGCTGTCTTGACCGCGACGAAACGCATGGAGGGGCGAGAGGCGGCCTCGCAGATTGCCTCAGCATCGGCGAAGTCTGTCTTGTTGCCTTTGACGAATGGCCTGACGAACTGCGGCGCGATTAAACGAACCTGATGTCCATAAGACTGACATTTGCGTGCCAGCCAATGCGCGCCGGCGCATGCCTCCATGGCGATCACCGAGCCCGGACACGTCGCCAGACATACGTAGAGCTGCTTGCACGTCATCTTCTTGCGCCATGCCTGCACCCGCGCGCGTCCTGCGCGGAAAATGCAGTGCTTGCCTAGATCGATGCCGATAAGCGTAGCGTTTGCCATGATGACCTCCCAGAATGGAAATGACCCGATCAGCGTAAGCCGATCGGGCCATTTCGGTCAGGCTGACCATCTCATTAAAGCCGGCGACGAGCGCTGAAAGAATTAAGCGTTTCCATGTCAACCTCCTCTTGAATGAAGGGAGATCGATTGTCCGCCCCGTGCAGCGGTCGCTCTTCGAACCGCAACTGACGTTCACGTTGGCGCGCCATCAACGGCCGCTTGCGATACGGAGCCGACCTCCGAATATTCGACCGACGGTGCTTCGGAGCGACAGCTCTTGGCGCCGAATTCGTCCATATCCTCGCTCGACGGACTCGACCAGGCCGCGCGACCAGACGTCTTGCTTCGAACTACCGCTTTTTTGCGCAGGATTCGCTTTTCGCGCCGGCATCGCCGAGTCCGCGAATAGGTCCATCACCACCTCGCGCAGCCACCGATTACTTTCGTCCCGCCGGACTCGCGCGTGCCAGAGCAATTGAATCGGCGCGGCGGGCATCTGCTGCACTAGCCGCACCGTGCACATGGAACAAGTCAAAGCGGGGAGTTGAGACGGACGCGTCCGGCACGAAGATGTCGAGCCGTTCCCTCTCATCCGAGCCATAGCTGACGATCCGCGTCACCGGGCCTCTGCGTAGGACTGATCCTTCACTCGGGGCACATAGAGCGATCCCGTAGCGGCCGGATCGGTCACGTGCCGCAATGCGCCAGCTTCCCTACGATGCCATCCGGCAGTCGGCAAACGCGACGGCGCCCGACGCAAGCCACGTCAGCAGTGCGATGGTACGCAATGGACTGGGCATTCTCGCCTTCAACATGAGTACAGCTACCCGCAGCGTCCTGATGAGCGATCGAGCCTCACCTTCCTCCGTCGAAATCCCCGCGGGTGCCTTCCAGACTGATCTGCGGCGCCAGCAGGCACGGAGAGCCGCATGGTGTGCCGTTTCCGGATGGCATCGAGCCGGGAACCTGCTCGCGGCTCAGCACCCCTCTGACGACGCGACCGTCGCGCTCGACCACGATCTGCACATCGAGTATCGCACCCGCCTCCGGCGCTCCCGGAAACTCGATGTGCATCGAGCCCGTGCAGTCACTATTCACCTGATACGCGCCGGTCTGCCCTTGGGCGAAACCGGCCGAATTGACCGCGCCCGGCCGCGCCATGCCGGTGTTCATCAGGAAGTCTTTGCGCGTGAACGACCCTTTGCCATCGAACGTCTGTACGGCTACGCCGTCGATCAACTGCGGACTCGCGTACGGATAGATCATGCCGCCAACAATGATGCCCACCAGCGAACCGTGTGCGGCGAAGGCGTAGGTCCCCCTCAGGGTAGCGTTTGAGCACTGGTGATCATCGGCGCGTGCGACGCCGCCCGAGAGCAGCAATGCGACCACCAAGACCGTGTAAGCACTCCAGAATCGGTGTTTCATTTCAGTCCCCTTTGTCATCGACACTTGCCCATACTGCGGCGGCGGCGGGTGACGAACCATGGAGACGAGATGAAGAAATCATGAACGGGGGCGCTTTCCAGGCTTCGCGCGGAAGAAAACTGCCCTACTCTTTATCGAAACGGATCGCCGGCATTCATGGAGGCGCCTTGTCAAGAAAACCAGACAACCGTTCACGACCCACGACGGCCATGACTGCCCGCCAACGCTGGACGATACTGGTGGCGAGTACAGGTGGCGCACTCGAAGTCTTCGATTTCGTGATCTATGGCTTCTTTGCCCGCAACATTGGCGCCGCATTTTTCTCCTGGCACGCGGGCACATCCGGCGAAATGCTGTCCTTCATGGTGCTTGCTATCGGCTATCTGTCGAGACCTCTTGGCGGCATCCTGTTTGGGCGCATGGGCGATCTGTATGGCCGGCGCATTGCTTTCCTGTCGTCCGCGATGATTGCGTCCGTGGCGACCTTCCTCATTGGAGTGCTTCCTACATATTCCAACTGGGGCATCGCCGCGCCCATGCTTCTCGTGCTGCTTCGACTAATTCAGGGATTGTGTCTCGGCGGAGAACTCCCGGGTGCCGTCGTTTATGCGGTGGAAACCGCCCGCGCGCGGCCGGGGTTCCTATGTGGCATCGTGTTCGTCGCCGTCAATCTCGCCCTGGTCCTCGCGACCTGCGTCAATCTCGTCGTGCAAAGGTCCTTCACCCCCGTTCAGATGGACGAGTACGGCTGGCGGCTCGGCTTTCTCATCGGCGGCATGACCGGTCTATTAAGCTTCGCGATACGCAGGCGTCTCGCCGAAACCGACGAGTACGCGCGCGCCGTCAGCGCGCGCCATCGTGAGCCCGTCAACACGCTCTGCCGTCGACATTTCATGCGTCTGGTGACGGGCACGGGCGCGTGCCTTCTGGTAGGTGCGTCGAGCGGCATCTTGATCGGTTATCTGCCGACTTATCTGCGCAGCCTCCACTATGAGCAGGCCCAGATCATCGACGCGCAAATCAGATATCTCATCGTCGTCGCGGCGTGCATCCTCGTTACATCGCATCTCGGCGACCGCGTGTCCCGCCGTCAGGTGTTCAGACTCGGTACGGTTCTGTCCGCACTCTTCGCGCCCATTTTTTTCATCGCGGTGACGAATCGTTCGTGCAGCCTGGCCGCTCTATATGTAATGGCCGGGGTCATCGCATCACTGGCGAACGGCACTTACGCTTGCGCGATCGCCGAGTCCTTTCCGCTCGACGTCCGGTTCAGCGGCGTCGCCACCGCGATGAATCTCGGGCTCACCTTGGCGCTCGGCTTGACACCCCTCGCGGCGCATTTCTTGGATGCGCGATTGCGCGCTTCGCCCGCGCTCGTCATGGTGGCGTGCGCGCTGCTGTCGTTCGCCGCATCGTTCGGCATGGCGCGCAACGCCCAACCGGCCAACGCAACGGATGTGGACATACGATCGTCCCTGAGAGAGCGCCCATGAATACGCCTGGCTCCGCGGACATGGAAGACGTCGAGCTGGACACGCGCCGGTACGAGTTGCGGCGCCGCGGCAAACCGGTCAAGCTCGAACGTCTGCCGATGGAGCTGCTGATCCTGATGGCATCGCGCAACGGGCAGCTCGTCACCCGCGCGGACATCGTGCGGGCGCTGTGGGGCGCAAATGCGTACCGTGAGACCGACACCAGCATCAACACGGCCATCCGTAAGATCCGTATCGCGCTCGACGAAGACCCCGACGTCCCGCGCTATCTGATCACAGTCAAGGGCAAGGGCTACCGCCTGGAAGGCATTCGAACAGTGGCCGGGGAACCGGGCGCGCAAGCCGCGCCTGCTACGCCCGCCGCACCGATCCGCGTTCTGGTTTTGCCGTTCGAGAACAATAGCGACGACATCGGCCTCGACAGCTTTTGCGCCGCGCTCGCTGACGAGACCTCCGCGAATGTCGGCATGCTCGATCCGCAGCGGATCCTGGTGATCGCACGCACCACGGCCGCTCGCTATCAGCGGGCCAACAAGAGCATCGCCCAGATCGCTCACGAGCTCGATGTAGACTATGTGCTGGAAGGATCGCTGATGCGCGAAGGCGGACGGGTTCGCATTCTGGCGCAACTCATTCGCTCCTTCGATCAAGTGCAGCTTCTGAGCTGCGCGCACGAGCCGATGGCGAATGGCGCGCTCGATATTCAGAGGGAGGTTGGCGCGGCGCTAGCGAGGGAGGTCTCGCCCGCACTCGCCGAGCGGCAGGAACACAGGTTGTCACGCAGGCTGCCAATCGATCCGGCCGCACACGACGCGTATCTGCGTGGCCGCTACTACTGGACGCGCCGCGTGCATTTTGATGCCGGCTTCGCCGCACATCATGCGCTGAACGACGAGGACTTCATCCGTGCGCACAGCTACTTCGAGACCGCCCTGGATCTCGACCCGACGTATGCACTGGGCTACGTGGGGATGTCGAACATCTACGGCTCCACGGCGACACATGGCTTCTACGCGCCCTCTCTGGGCTATCCAAAAGCGCGCGAAGCGGCACTGCGCGCCTTGGAGCTGGACCCAAGCCTTCCCGAGGCGCATCAGGCCCTCGCGGGCGTCCATTACTTCTACGACTGGGACTGGCGCCGCGCGGAAGAGGAGTTTCTCGCGGCGCTGCGCCTGAATCCGAGCCACGCCGAAACCAGCCGCCTCTATGCGCGGCTGTTGCTCGTGCTCGGCCGGGAGGCGGAAGGACGCGCCCAGTTTGACCTCGCGGAAAGAGTCGATCCCCTCGGATTCGAAGGTTCGCGCGTCTTCGGGCTCGTGCAGTCGGGCCGGTATGACGAGGTCATTCGCGAGTATCTCAGCGCGGGGCGCGGCCCGAGCTCGCCGCTCATTTATCAATTGCTCGCGACCGCTTTCGAGGTCGAGGAGCATTTCGAGGAAGCGATCGACGCAACCATCGACGCGCTCACGCGCTGCAATGAATTCGCCCGTGCCGAGGCGATTCGGACAGTGTGGTGTTCCGGCGGTTATAAAAAAGTTCTCGAATGGTACCTACAAGATTTGCTGGCAAGACGACGACACCGATACACCTCGCCTTTCCTGCTCGCCGAGATCTACGCGCGACTCGAGCGGCCGGACGAAATGTTTCATTGGCTTGAAGTCGCGCTCGCGGAACGCTCGCCTGGGCTTTGCGAGCTTCGCACGAACGCCTGGTTTAGGCGTTTCCGCTCGATGGGACGTTTCCGCAACGTCGAACGGCGCATCGGCCACTGACTTTCCCTGCGACCGTTCAGTGATGGCGAAACGTATCGGACCGCATGCGCATTTCACTCGACCGGGCTGAATCGCCAGGACTGGAATAACTTTGGTCCAGAGACGAAAGCGAACCTTCGCTCGTGACCGACGTATCTGCGACACCGCCGATATCCTGTGCGGACTGCGCTGATTGAGGCTGCTGGCCCGACTGTCCGCCTTGCGCCCATACGTGGCACGAGACGACCATCGTTGCGAGAACCGCTACGACTTGGGTTATTTTCATTTCGGCTTACTCCGATTCCGGATTTGGCACGGCTGTCGAGAAACCAGCCGTGGACGTCGGCGCGTAGAAGAAGCCTGCGGGAGGCTGTGACTTCGCGCCTAGCCGTCAGGATGCGCCGAGCGGCGCACGGGAGCCATCGACGAAACCTGAAGAAACGCTTAAGCACGCCCGGTTGAGCCGGCGTCTATTGATGAATGGGCCACGTCGGCAATCCGCCATAGGTGTGTCGCGGATCGACCCTTCCGAGCCGCTCGATATTCGGCCCTCTGAATGTCTATTACCTAGGGCGAACCGCCGCTCGAATGACCGTGCGCGGGCCGCGGCGAACGGCCGGAACTGGCCCGAAGCCGGTCCGATGTTTGCATCGATGGTTGCTCAATTGATCCTTTGCGCATCTGCTGCGTTAGCGGGGCCTACTCGTAGAACAGGAACGCCGCGTGCGCCCATCTCCTGCATGGTCTGAAAAATCGACGCCTCATTTAGCGCAAGCTTGGCAACCCGCTGCGGGCCATTCGCTTGCAGATGTCCGACGGCAACCGGGTCCTCACCGCACAGTTCTTCATTGTCACAGTCGCACTGCTCGGTTCCGACGAGCGCATGACACGGATCAGGCACAAAGCCGAACCGCCGCCATTGCCCGGCAATCGCACACGATAATTTTAGTAAGGGCACTGGCGCCCGCTTTGTCGTTCTGGCTTCGCGCATGATCCAACCAATAAGAGGCGTTAACAGAATGACTTTTGCAGGTGTCGCCAGCATATGATGCAGCAAGCGATTTTCATCAAGGCTTCGTGGATGAAGGCGAGCCGTTCGAAGCGAATGCGCAGTCGGCTGAAGTTGTGAAACCACGAAATGGTCCGCTCCACGACCCAGCGTGTTTTACCCAATCCGCTGCCGTGAGGCTGACCGCGCCGAGCAATTTCTGTGGCAATGCCCGTTGCATGCAACGGACGTCGATGTTTGTCGTGGTCGTAGCCTCTGTCACCCTGAACGACCCGATGCTTCGACAGGGGGCTGCCACGCTTGCCGCTGATGGGCGGGATAGCCTCGACCAGCGCTTGAAGCTGAGTGACGTCGTTGCGGTTGGCGCCGGTCAGTATCACCGCGAGCGGGATGCCCTGCGCTTCGGTGATGAGGTGATGCTTTGAACCGGGTCGCGCGCGGTCTGTGGGATTCGGTCCCGTTTTTGACCCGAGCCCACAGCGCGGATTGAAGAGGAATCGACGATGACGCGAGACCAGTCGATTTGGTAGGCGGCACGTAGCCGGGCAAGCAGCAACTCGTGCAACCGGTCCCAGACGTCCGCCTCCTGCCAGTCACGCAGGCGGCGCCAGCAACTCATACCGCTGCCGCAGCCCATCTCACGAGGTAGTAGGTCCCACCGCAGGCCGGTCTGCAAGATGAAGAGGATGCCTGTGAGCACCGCACGATTGTCGAGCGGCTTGCGTCCTGGGTAGCCGTTCGAGTATCAAGACAAGACGCGGCGGCAGTGGATGCTCGGCTATCACTGAAGGAAGGCGTTTTACAACGGCGTTGGCACGGCCCCCAGCGCGGCATAGCGCCTACTTGTGCAGCTTGTTGATCAGATGAACTCTGAGCGGGCCGCCGCCTTCCGGTATCTCGGTTCCTGGTGCATACACGCTCCAGCCACATCCAACAATCTCGTTGACTGTCTGGTGGGTGGTCGGGCTCGCCACATTCCGTCCAGCATATTGTTTGTACCAATAGAGTTTTCTCGTTTTCGCGTTCGGCATTCTCGCCGTAATGGATGGAAAGAGATCCCCGCAAGCCTGGCACGGACTGTAGTCGCGCAGGTGCATCTCTATGCCTATGACCCTGTCGAGAAGTTTTTGCCCTTCCGGGTTCTTGCTCAAGTTGGTCAGCCAGTGGTCGAACTGTCGCTCGGCATGCGTCGTATTGCTGCGTTTTTCCGGTTCCAACGAGCTCGTATTCCATGTGATGAGCTGGATTTTTCCACGTGTTTCCGGAAAAATCATTCCCCCAACGGATATTCCGCTCCGCGATTTCCTCGCGGCGTTTTTCTCGACCGATTCCAGATACTCATACTCGCGTCCGTCTCTGCGTCGCGGCTTGTCGGACTCTTCCACGGTGCCGGCTACCGTACCCTGATCCGAAGCCTCCGCAGCGGAGAGCGTCAGTTCCACGTTGAGCCTCACCGAGGCGCGTTCGATGGCGCTTCCGGGAGACAGCCGAGCTAGCTCGTCCCCCGGACTCATCTCGACGATCACCGACAGTTCTCCACCCTCGTCGGGCCCCGAGACGAACAATCTGCTTACGCCCGCTGATCGATATTGTTCGCCGACGTTCGTCACGATCGCGCGTGCCTCATCGATCGTATGGTCGGCAGTCAGTCGCTTCGCCAGTTCGGCTGTTACCTCGCCCTTCACGGACTTCGGCGACGCCTTCTCGCCATCCTTTTCTTTCTTGCCGAACAAGCCCGCGATGAACTTTCCGGCTGCCTTAATTGCCTTAACCGCCAGATTAATCACCCAGTCGATTGCCTTGTCGACCGGCCCGCGGGCCTTGTCGATGAAACCGCGCACGGGTTTGGACGGATCGCCGAGACCCAGCAGGCTCGCCAGAAATCCGATGGCAACTGGAATGGCCTTGGCCAGTGCGTTCTCGACGAACCCGGCCGCCACGCCGATGGCCCCCTTGGCAATCGACGCCATCGAATCGATCACCGCATTGACGAGCGCGAGAATCTGACTGCCACGATTCACGAAGAACATCACGATGTCGTAGATCGCCTTGCATGCCTTGAAAAATGCGGACGCTGGATTGAGCAGGCCGATGATCCATGTGACCCCTGCCATGATCACTTTTTCCTTCACGAAGTCGAAGATCGCGTCCAGCACCATCGACTTGAGATCGGCGACTTTCTCCTTGATGAACCGCCAGATGCCGCCGACGCCTTCCTTCAGGAATACCTTGAAGACGTCGGCCACCTGCTCGAGCGCGGCAACGACCGATTCGCCGACGATGGCAGCCGCGCGCTTGCGGAAGTTCGCGTAAGTAAGACCGAGCACCTGCAGAACGATGCTGACGATGCCTTTGAGGTCGAACGAATCAGGCAATTGAAGTCCGGCTCCGGCAAGCGCGCCGAACAACCAGTCCATCAACCCCTTTTTCAGGTGCGTGCCGATGTTCGCCGTGAAGTTCTTCAAGCCCTGCATCACGCCGGACACCAGGTTTCCGAGGAACCGGATCGGATGGGCGATGATGTCGCTTATCACGCTGGCGGCTTTACCGAGGACACTCAGCAGCATGTCCTTGAAGGCCAGTATCTTCTTGACGAGACCAACGGTTGCATCGTAGACACGCTGCCAAAGAGACTTGTTCTCCTCGCGCAGTTTTTCCTCCGCAGCCGACATCCGGTCGTACGAGTCCTTGTACTGCTGGGCCAGCTTGTCGATCAGGCTGTCGCGCCGCTGGTCGATCTCGCTGCCCATTGCATCGAAGTCGCTAGAAACCGCCTGCAGCGCTTCCTCGCCGAAGCCCTTCAGGTTCGCATCGAGCGACTTGACGAAGGTCTCCACCTCCCTGCGTCCGTCTGTAACCCGCTTCTTCGCTGCGTCGAGTTTCGCGTCCACCAGATTGGCCACTTCGTCGATCGCGACATCGACCTGACGCATATACTCTCCACGCGCCTTCGCAAGCGAGTTCTCGATCAGCTTTTCCCAGTCGCTGCCCCAGGTCGTGAGCCAGGTACCGACGCCACCCTTGGCGTCTTCGAAAGTATCCTCATAGGCCTTCTCCGCGCGTGCAAGACCCGCCTCGAACACGCTGGACGCTTCGCTCTCCATCGAGCCGAGGATGTTTCCCACCTCCGTGCGCGTGCGATCCTTGATGCCGTTGATCGTGCTGGTGATCCGCTCCCGTTCGGTGGCATCTTTCGAGACGGTCGCATGCTGTTGCCCAACCACGTGACCGACATGCGACGCCTTGATGCCGTGCATGCCGTCAAGATCCGTCGTCAACGCGGCCTGCGCCGCACCCTGCGCCGAGTTCTGAACCTTCGCCTCCGACTGGCGATACCGCGCCTCCGCGCCGGCTTCGTGCTGTTCGGCTTTAGAACGTGCGTCGATCGTCGGCCCGAATGCCGGCTCGTTACCCTCCTTCAATTGATCCTGCGTGACCTCGCTCTGCGCCATCGCCTGCTCGGTCGGCGCCCGATCTTCCGAATAGTCGAGGCGCTCCGGCGGCAACGGCGCGGGAACGACGGGCGCGGCCGAAACCGGTGCGGGCGGCGCGCCAACCGGCTCGGGATGAAGCTCGGACGCAGGCGGCGCGGGCTGCGAGGCGGGCGACGCTTCGCCGCCGGCGGCCGACTTCAGCGGACCCGCGGCGGCATCGCGCTCGGTCGCCAGATTGTCGCGCAAGCTGACACTGGCCCGCGTTCCGCCAGACTTCATCACGTTCTCGGCTTCCGATTCCGTTTTCGGCTTCGGTGTCGCCGCGTCGATTGCCTTCTTGAGCTGATTCTTGAACTGATCGCGCCGGACCTTCTCCGCCTCGGTCGAATCGAGCGTGGTGATCGTCTGTGTCGCTGCCGAGCGAGACTGTTCGGTGGCCGGATGGACTGCCGCTGCCTGCGCCGATGCCACCGATACGCCTGGCGCCGAGTGCTTGCGCGTCGTACCGGCGCGTTGCCTGATAGCGGCGATGGCCGGTCCGATCGCCTCGTGGGGCGACCGTCCCCGGCTCGCCTCGGCGGAAGATGCGCCTGCCGAAGCCATCGCGGCCCGTGCGCCCGCCGGTTTCGAAGGCTGACCTTTCCGTGCATGCGCACTAGGACCTGCCCCTTTCGCTGCGTGTACGGCACTCGCCGGGCCGGCGCGCCCCGACCGCGCCTGCGCGCCTCCGGTCGCGCCGCGCGACTGGGCTGCCGTTGTGTCGGCCCGAGCCGCCTCGCTAACGGTCGGTGTTTTCGGAGCGCTCGCGGATAGCGACGTTGTGTTCGAGCGCGGCGCTTCACGGCCGGCTCCCGCGGTCGCGACTGGAGCGGCGTTCGCGTTGGCGCCGGCTACGCTCTCCTTCGCCACTGGGTGGTCTCGCGAAGCGGCCGGGGCAAGCAGTGCCTGAATTGCCTGATTGCCTAACCGTTGTTGCAGACGTTGCGCAGGACGCGCCTCATTCGCTGATTGATGCAGCGGAGCAAGAGCGGCAACCGGTTTCCTCTCAGGTCCGGCCGGCTGTCGTACAGAAGCGCGCACGTTCGCCATGGTGCCCCTGGGAGGTCATCTCCCGTCTTCGACCGGGCGCAGGTTTCGCCGGTTGTCATGCAAGGGTGATTCATAACGCACCGCGATCTCGATGATGCGCCATATTCTCCACGACTATCGTGCACGGCTCCGATGGATGCAACCGATCCAGACGATCCAGCGCCAGCTCACGTTCGATCTGGATCCTTGGATCGACAGACGGAACCCTGTCCTCGTGCACGTCTCGTCACGATTCCGACACGAGCGCCAACTCGCTCACGAGTGTCTACGACTATCGTCCCAAAATTGCCGGTCGTGACTACACGAAGGTCATTGCGGCGGAAAAATACGATACGTCGTGCTTGCGTTTTGTCAGGTCGCAACTAGTATTGATCAGGAACGTTCCGGACTGCGATATTCTGCCTGCGGAACGTGCGACTGATGCGCAACGCAACTCGCCGGATGCAGGTACGGATTGCGAGTGCTGCCCCCAGACATCGATCCGTTCCTGTGCGCACACAATCCGGTTCGCGGATCCGCGCACCCCGGACTGCCTGCATGCAATACTTCGTTTGAATGCTATCGCTTGGTCGCCATGACGCACGACAGTCGCGGCAGGCACAAGGAGATGGGATGGATATCGCAATCCTCACGCCTGTGCGTCTGTTCGGTGATGGCCTGGCCTCGTTTCTCACGGCTCTGCAGGACATACATGTGCGGGCGACCGTGCGCACCTTTTCGATGCTGCGCACCCTGCTCGCCGATACACCGGTCGATATCGCGCTCATCGACGTCACTCAGGGTATCGACTTCGACGAGGTGCGCGACCTCGCGTCCAACCGGCCGTCGCTCACGTTACTCGCGCTCGGATTGACCGCCGCCCATCAGGACGTTATCCGCTGCGGCCGCGCGGGCTTCGCGGGATACGTGGGCCGCGACGCTTCGCTCGACGCGCTGCTCGCCGCGATTCGGGATGCCGTCTCCGGGCGACTCGTCTGCCCACCGGAAGTGGCAGGAGAGTTGTTGCGCGCGTTGTACCGAGGTCCGCCCGATGCATCCACGGACGAAGCCGATCTGGCCCTGACGAAGCGCGAATGCGACGTCCTTCGACACGTCGGGCATGGTCTCTCCAACAAGGAGATTGCGCGCGAGCTCGGACTCAGCCTTTCGACGATCAAGCATCACGTTCACAGCATTCTCGACAAGCTGCAGGTCACGCGTCGTGCACAGGCGATGCGGCGCGTTCGCGATGCGCCCTGGATCGCCGGGATCGCGCAGCAGCGCGGCGGCGCATGGAACGCAAGCAGGCATCCGGGCGCGGCCAACTCGACGTCCGCGGCGCCAGCCCCCGATCCACGACCCGCCATCGACCACTTCAGCGCCGATGCGGCGGTACGCGTCGGGCGTGGATGAGCAACCCAACTGAATCCGGAGACGAAGATGGACGCGCAGGCCTCGACGCAAGGCAACGCAACGACGGCGCCCGTGACGGCGGCGGGTGCGGAAGCGGCTGCAACGACCGTGGTTGGCGATATGGCGGCAGAGACGGGCCCGGCCGGGAACGGCCGGACCTCACCTGCGCCGCAGCAACCGCAGGACGGCGCCGCGAAGCCACAGCAAGCCGCGGCTCCGCAGACCCTCGAGGAGCAGTTGCAGGTTAGGCAGCTCGAACTGCAACAGATTCAGTCCAGACTGACGACCCTGCAGAGTGACATCAAGGAGCTGCAATCGGGCATCAACGATGTCGCACAGGCAAAGAAGAGTTACGACGCGTCGCTGCCCAATGCGGATCAGAACCAGAAAGCCTTGAGCGCGGCCAGCCAGGTCACACTCGAGAGCGCGAAGGCCAAGCTGGATGCCGCAACGATTGAGACGATCGACGCCGCCATCACCGCCTACGACGGCGCCACGAAGCAGCTCACAGAGAACGAGAAGAATGCCAGGACGACGGTGCAGACGACCGCCAAGGCCGCGTGGGACGCGGCTCAAGCCGTGCCGCCCGCGCAGGACGACGTCGACGCGCAAAAAGATCTGCCGAAAAAGCTCGCCGCGATGCTGAAGGACGTGACCGGTCTCATCGAGCAAGGAAAAAATGCCTTCACTCAGGGGGACTTCGCGGCGTCGTACTTCTATGCGAAGGAAGCAGTGACGCTCGTGACAACGACGGCAATTCCGAAGCCGGACGAGTACGAAACGGAACTGCGTCGCTTGTCGGGCGAGCTCGAAACCAGCAAGCATGACGCAACCGACAGCAAAGTTGCAGCCGATGGTGCGCAAGCCGCGCTGAAGCAAGCGTCGGCGGCACTCGCTGCGCAAACGAGCGCCCGCAGGGCTGCAATCCTCGCACAGATCAAAAAAGCATAGCGGTCGCTGCGCAGAGCCGCTCTCCTGATTCGGCGCGGCTCTGCCGAATCATGTTCAGTCTTTCTTCCCCTGCTCTTCTCACCGATTCGCAACGTCTCCCTTGCCCGCATCCTGCTTCCGGTCGGCGCAAGGATCCCGCAGCAGAGCCACTCGCACGAACCGTCGCACAGTGTGATCGACTCTCGGGTCCGTCCTGCCGTCGTAGTCGACTCTGGCGATGATCACGCAATCGCAATCGCACCCGCATCCGCATGCGCCGAGATAGTGATCCGCATGGCAACTGTCGTCGCCGGTCGCGAGGCGCAGTATCCGGGCTGCTTCCAGTCGTCTGGCGCGTTCGTCGTCGTCACGTCCGGTCGGTGCCTCGCGGTCCGGCGCACAGGCGCATGCGCCCTGCACATCGGTTGTCAGTTCGATCGAGTAGCCTTCACGGGTGCGCGTATAGGCGCATGAGAGATCGTCGTCGGGCGAGCACATCGTCTCGCGTGGGGCGCAGGATTTTTCCCTGCGGCAGACCTTGACCCACAACTTTGGAGGAATCGTGGTACCGCAAGTCGGGTCGACGTCGATCACGCCGTCGCGAGCCACTTCGATCAGGTGACCGCCGCAGGTGAGTGCGACGCCCCGCGCAACCTCGACGCGCAGCTTCCCGCACACGATCGACGCCTTGACGCACAGCCCGCAGAGCACGCCGCAGCCGAACATACTGCGCAACAGGAGGCTCAGCAAATCGCGCGTGTAGTCGACGGTGCTCGTAAGATCGTCGTCCTGAAGCAGCAGTCCCGCGCTGAACCGCGGACGGATCAGTGAACCATCGCCCTGAAGAGGTTCCGGCAGCCGGGTGTTCGATGCGGTCATGATAGGTACTCCTCGTCGATGGTCCAATGCATCGGCGGCTCAGCCGCGCGGCGCGATGCGAAATAGCGAGAGATAAGTGCCGCCTGGCGTGCCGTTACCGGAGGGCGCTGCACGCAGCCCCACCGGGTTCGCGTCCACCGCCTGTCCGCGGCAGTCCAGGATGAAGTCACCGAAGACCTGGATCTCGACGCAAGCGACTTCGCAGTCGAGTTCCGACGGGCCGTTCCAGATTTCGTCACGGCACCACGGTCCGCCGACCACCAGCGAAACGCTTCGCGTCGTGCCGTCAGGATCTCCGGAGCTTGGATCGGCAGCGGCGAGATCGACGACCGGCATCTGGTCGGACTCGATCCAGCCGCCACGATGCTCGGCGACGCGGACGGACACCTTGACGCAGTCGGGCGTGAGCGTGTCGACCATCACCGGTCCTGAGAACGTCATCGAGAAGCCCGTGCGCACCGGTCCAACCGGCGCGCGTGGCTGTCGAGCGCTGTCGGACGGGCTGGGAAAGTACGCCTGGAAGTCGGTCCACGGCATGACTTCGCCTTTGCGATGCCATTTCTTCCAGCTCACGTCCACGATGCGGGTCAGGTCGCAGCCGCGAATCAGGTCGAACAGGAGATCGTTGGTCTTGACGAGACGTCGCGGCCCGCAGGCATCGTCGATGCTCACGATGACGGGACAGCCGCACTCGTCGAAACGGATGGTGACACAAGCGAGCGGCACGCCATCCTCGATGGCAATGGCCGCGCCCTCGCAGGTGCACAGATCGCCGCTGCCGTCCGACACGGGCCGATGCGTCTGCCATTCGCACAGGCAACCATGCGGCCCTCGATCAAGGGGAGTTGCGTCAGCGGGCAACTGAACGGGCGCGTCACCCGTGGTTTCCGGGTTCGCGTCATGGCCGGCGTCTGGAGGCTGCGCCGGCGCGGCAACGCAGCAGCCGCACGACATGCAGCCGTCCTCGCTGCTCTCGCATCGACCGCAGGCGAGCATCGCCAGCGAGAACGTCAGCGTTTCGCAGACGTGGTTCCATTCGTCTTCGCCGCAACCGCAGCCATCGTCCGTCCTGACTCGGTCGACGTTGCGCTCGCTGTAGTGCGCCTGCAGCAGGCACTTGAAATCCACCGGGTCCGAGGCCGGCGCCTGCGTGCCCGACGCGGCGGCGCGCGCCTTGTCGTCGGCGATCTTCTGCAGATCGCCGAGCAGCAGCACGTCGCACAGGGCAAGCGGCCCGGCGGCCATGCGCACGAGTTCGCGCCCATGACGGTCCAGCGCCAGGCCCGTGCCGCATGCCAGTGTCCGATTCGTGCCGCCCTTCTCGTCGCTCGAGGTCAGCTCGAAACCGCACGCCACGCCCCAGCCGGCGATCGCACGCGTCAACATGCGCCGCCGTCCGATCCCGTAGCGCTGCTCGAGACTGAAATCGCCCGCCCGCATCTGCTTGCTCCGGAAGTAGCGGTTGCGCTTGCCAGCCGCGCAACTGTCCGGCGCTTCGGATGCCTGAGCGGGCGCTTGTCTGCTCTCGTTCATGATGTGGTCCTTTTGATCCGGTCTGCACATCGACTTCAATCGAAACACTTCGGCGTTCGGCGACATCAGCGGGCGACCTCACGCGCCGCATCCCTTCCCGTCAGTCGAGACGAAAACCCGCGTCCGGGCCGGTCTCCGACAAGCGCACCGCATGGCCGGCGTCGAGTATCGTCAGGCCGAGCCACGCATCTCTTGCAAGCCGGCGCGCCGACTCGTCGTCAAGACGAAGCAGGACATTGCTGCCCGGTGCGTGCGCATCGTCGGCGACGGTTCTCCAGACGATCCGCACACGCATGCCGGCCGGCGTCATCGCATTGGCCAGCGCCGTCGCCAGAGGTTCAAGCGCCGCGCGATCGCTCGCAGAAGCAGTGATCCCGATCCTGATCCAGCCGCGAAAGCGCGCGGTGCCGGTTGTATCGGGCTGCCGGCACAGGCGCGCGTTGCCGAGGCGGGCGTGCCGTCCCGGCATGCTGGCCTCCGGCGGCAGCCCGGTGAGCAGCGCGGGCAGCACTGCACCCGGTCTGCCGACGCCGCCCAGCCGCGCGAAGCCGAGATCGATCTCGACGTCGACGATCGTCACACGTGCATGCGGCAGAAGACAGCGGAACAGCAAGACGAGGCCCGCGCGCGTGCCGCGCTGCGTCAGCAGCGCGCCTGCTTGCGACAGCAGCGCGCGTTTCGTCTCGATGGACAACGCATCGCTCCACGGCAAGTCGATCCAGCGGGCAACGAAATCGAGCCAGTCGATATCGGCGCTGAGCGGCGCGACGCGCGCGCCCGATCGCGCGATCGTCCGGTCGAATTCCTGGGTCATTGCCTCCAGCACGCCGACCAGCGAGCGGAACAAGCCCGCGGCGTTGGCCGCCGGTACATCCTGGTCCAGCCGCCGGCCCCGGTAAATGGCCGGAAGCTGCTCCATTAACGACACTTCCGGATACAGCACGCGCAACGCATGCAACGCGGCCGCGCCATGCAGCTCGACGCACACCCAGAGCCACCGGTCAGGCACGCCGAACAGCGGAACGGCGAGCGACGAACGGGTCGCCGGCGCCGCCGTGCCCGGCGCGGCGTTCGCACCGGAGTCGGGCGCATCGAAACGAAACGCGCGTATTGCACCGGCTGCGAACCTCGCCTGGAAGCGCGCAATGCGAACCTGCGACAGCTGGCTCTGATCGCGAAGCAGCGTATCGAGCGCGTCGCGCAGGGCGGGATCGTCGGTACAGAAGCGCGTGACGGTCGCCGAAGCGCCCGGCGGCAAGTCCATCTCGAGCTCGGCGCGCAGCCAGCCGCGCAAGGTCGCCGTGACGGGCGAGAACAGCGTCGGCGTGAGGAAAACGCCTGCCGCGCCGGCTTCGACGACCGGCGCCGAGACCGGGCTCCGCTGCGCGGCCGCGGCACCGACGTTCAACCACACGACGCCGCGCCTGGCGGCAATGAGCACACTGTCGTCCGACGCGGCGAGGCCTGTCATCGGCCCAGCATTCGCGAGGGCCGACAGGTCGTCCGGGCCGACGCTGGCGAGGAGCGCACCCGAAGCGTCGACGATCAGCAGCGTGTCGGCCGAGTTCGTGCCGACGCCGCCGGCAATCAGCGCGCGACCGTGTCGATCCGATCCTATCGTCGTCGCGACGAAGCCCGCGACCACGCTCGCCAGCGGCAGAAGCGCACAGGATTGCGGCGCTCGAGGATCGACGTAGGCGAGCGTGCCGCCGTCCCCGGTCAGGATCACGATGCGTTGCGCGGCCGCCAGCCACGCCATGCCGCGTGCATGAGTCAGCGTGGCGGCGAGCGAAGCGCGGCGCACGATACGGCCGCGCGCATCGGCATGCATGAGGGCGGGGCCGGTATCGGGCGTGCCCGCGGTCGTCTGCGCGGTATCGGCACGCTTTTCGTCGACCAGCACCCAGACGCCGCCACGCCCGTCGCCGGCGACATCGACAATCGCGATGCCTGGCACCGCGATCGTGACCTCTTCAATGAGCGACGCCGCGTCGAAGCGAACCAGCTCGCTCGCACCCGGCATGAAGGCCCACATCGCGCCGCGGCCGATCACGAGCCGGGGGCTCGCGGCCAGTACGCCGTCGACGGCGATGACACAGGGCAATGCTTCGTCCGGTCGCATCGACGCGAGCCGTCCGTCGCCGGTGCGCCAGATACCCGCGCCGGTGCCATCGAGAGCCGGCGTGGCCGCGCCGCCTGCCTGCGCGATGAAACGCCCCGACAGCACCGACCGCCCGTCCGCGACGAGGCCACCCGCGCGGCCAGCGCCGAGACCCGAACTCAATCCCGAGCCCCACTGCGCGGCAGTCGCAAAGCGGTATTGCCGGAGATCGTCGAGGCTGCTCATCGCCGTGCTCCCGGAGCGGAAGCCTCGACCGTGACGACGCTCGACGCGGCGGAGAAAAGCGGCAGGAACGCGCGCGAGGCCGGCGGCACGGGTTGCGTGGCATCGCCGTCCCAGAGCAGCGCGCAACTCACGACGGACGCGACGCCATCGATCCTGAGAAGACGCGCCCGCACGTCCAGTACTTCGACGGCACGGCCCAGCGGCCAGGGATCGAACCGGCCCGACGTGCCGGCGACCGGCGCGAGCCACGCGGTGAGCAGATCGAGCGCCAGCGCAGCCAGCCGTTCGGTCGAATATCCCGGACGAGCACGCATCGACGCCTGTATGTGCAAGGTCCGATAGTCGGGTGCGACGATCCTCAAGCGCTCGCCCAGCGGCATGCGTCCCACGAGCCGGCGCCGGATTGCGTCGAGCCAGCCCTCGCTCTCCGACGCGAGCGCAGGATCGTCGCCGGCAGCGCGCGCCCGCACGGCGACCAGCGTGCGGACCTCGGAGCGCGGCACTCCTGCCGAAGCGGCGGCAGACGGCCGCAGTTCCTGCGCGCGCGCCACCCGCAGATCCTCGAGCGCGAGCACCGCCTGTTCGAGATCGTCCGTCGTCACGATCGGGTGGGCGTCGCGCACCGAGCGTCGTGCGAGCCGGCGCAGCGTGTCGAGATCGAGCGCGTCCGCGCCGCCCGCGATCGGCGCGGGATTGCTGCCGTAGACCGACGTTCCGTTCTGCACCGGCGCACCGGTCACGTGCCAGCCGAGGCCCGCGCCGAGGTTGCCGGCCGCGCCGTCGCACACGTCGTAGACCACGCGCAGCGTAGCGCCCGGTGCCGGAATCCTCCCGTTGACGCCATTGCCGAAGGTCACGCGCGCACCTTGCGGATCGAAACTGAACACGGCGTCGGCAGGACCGGCCTCCGACAGATCGTTCACGGCGTGCCAGCGTGCCGCGCGTCCCGCCGTGACGAGACTGACGCGAGGCGCCGGTCGTGCCGCCGAATAACAGACGCCGCCCGAACTCAGTTCGTAAGTCTGGGTCGGCAGCCCATTGCTCCACGCCGCAAGCGTGTCCTCAACCGTGCGCAACTGCTCGATCGGCAGTGCATTCAACACGATCTGACGGATGCGCGGCGCGCCCGCGAAACCGTGCCCGCGACTCGTCATCTCGATGACGAACTCATCCGGCAACGCCGCCGGCACCTGGGCAAGCCCAAGCAAAATGACGCCGCTGCGCAGAAAGCCTTCCGTGCCGTCCAGACGAACCGGCAACTCATAGCGCGCCGGCCCGACCGCAAGCCGCACGTCGAGGTCCCCGTGACGGTGCCGGCCGTTCGGAGCGTGGTCGGTGTCCGGCGTTTGAGAGACCTCGGCATTGACCGGTACGGGCACGTTCACGCCGAGCGCGAGACACGCGTCGCGCGCGCGGCGGGGCGGCGTGCCGGGAACGTCCGGGGCGAGCAGTGGCCCGGTGAAGCTCAGCACGAGGCGGTCGCCGCGCGCGGGCGTCTCTCCGAACGGATAAAAGCCCGCCTGCCCGGCTTCGTTGACACGCGTCCGATCCACCCTGACGCCGTTCGCGAGAACCGATTCCATGCGGCTAAGCCGCGCGCCCGTCAGATTCACCGCATCGCGAATCCTGAAGGCCGGCATCTGCGCTCGCTCGGCCTTAACGGGCGCCTGCGCCTCCAGCAGAACGCCGGGGCCGAAAGGCGAATCCGCCGCCGCGCTATTCGCAATGGCCCGAGGCCAGACGAAACCTCTGGCCGGAATCGGTCCACGTGGCCTCACGCCGGCCAGCGCGCCGTAAGCCCAGCGCTCGTCCGACCGCATGCGCGCGAGCGCATAGATCTGCGCATCCGCTACCCACGAGAGCAGCTCGATCAGCGTGATGCCCGGATCGTGCAGATTGTGATCGGTCCACGCGGGCGCGTACTTGGGCAACAGCGACCGGCCGAGTTCAACCAGCTTGTCGAAGTCGATGGAGTCGAGATCCGGGCGCAGGGTGTTCATGTCGCCGCCGCATCGAGAAAATGGACCTGCACGCCGTCGGCGACGAGCCACGCGAGCTGGTCGGGCGCGAACGCCGGCGGCAACTCGCCCGCGCCGTCCGGCTCGAAATCGATCGTCGCGATACCCGACAGCCCGTCGATATCGACGAGCGCGGCCGCGACATCGTCCGCGTCGGGCACGGCGCCGAGCGGCCAGCCGTATCCGTCGGCGCCGCCGGTCGCCGGATCGAACAGCGCGCGCATGCGTTCGCTCGCCACGCCGGCCACGCGACCCGCGACATCCAGCATGTCGATGCGCACGGTGAGCACGACGCGAAACGAAACGAGTCGTGGGCCGATGACGTTCAACGCAGCGGGACGTGCGAGCAGCGGGCTCGCCATCGAAAGGAGATAGCGTGAGAGCGCGCGCCGTTGCGCACGGTCCGGCAGCGGCTGCTGGCCGCGCATCGCGACGACGAGTTTGATTCCCTGCGCGCTGTTCAGCGCGCGCGCCTGCGCGATATCCGGTGACGACCCGAGCGCGAGATCCTCGAGGTCCGCCCGCGTAACCGCTCGCCCGCGATTGCGCAACTGCGATGGCGCGAAGCGACGCAGCGTCGCGGCGTTCTCGGGGTCCGCGCCGCCCGCCCCGGCATCGACCGCGACGACCGATTCGACGCCTTCGAGCGGCGTGACGAGATCGAGCGGCCCGAACGCCGGCACCGCATTGCCGCCCGCCGCCCCGCCGCGCTGATACGAGAACGCCACCACCGCATCGCGTCCGGCGGGCGGGATCGCGCCATGCAGGCCGTCGCCGAAGACGATTGCGCCGGACGCGAAGTCCAGCGCAAAGACACGTTCGTCGGGTCCGGCGTCACCGGGATCGTCGACTTCGGTCCAGCGCACCCAGCGGCCCGGCATGGCGAAGACGTCGTCGAGTACGGCCGCTTCGCCGCCCTGTGCGCGCAGCGCGTCCATTTCCTCGTCGCCCAACGGCTCCAGCACCCGCAATTCGAGCGTGCCGCTCAGCACGGGCGGACGCGACAGCGCGAAGGTCTGCGACGGCGATCCGTCCGATGATCCGAGCACTTCCATCTCCTGCGTCTCGGCCGCATGCGCCCAGACTGCATTGATGTACGCGCCGAGCAGCCTCGGCGCCCACGCGGTGGCCGCGGTGGCATCGCGCGGCCGCACGCGCAGCCAGTAACCGGCCATGCCGAACAGTTCGGTGAGCGTGGGCGACGTGTCGAGCGACAGCGTGACCACGCCGCTTTCGAGCAGGCCGCGTGTGCCGTCCTCGATGATCAGCGGTTCGAAGCGATTGTTGCGCAGTGCCTCGACGACAAGCGGAACGTCGCTCGCCTCTGCGCTGTCCGCGACAAGTAACAACAAGCGGATGGGGCCGCCGCTTAGCGGCTTCGAGAATGCGACAAAGAGCGCACGGTCCGCCGGTGTGCCCGGCGTGGCCGAGACGCCGGTCGTGGTACTTGCGGCCGCGCTGACGCCGGATGCCGCGCGCGCTGCTGCCGTGCACGGTGCACAGCATGGCCCGGCAGTCACCGTCACATTCGAGTTTGCGCCGGCGCTGCCGGATGCCGTGCCATCAAACCGACCCAGCCGTGTCCGCAGCGACACGAACGCCTCGACGACGGCAGCGCCGGAACGGTTCGCTTCGCTCTGATCGCGCCATGAACCATTGTCGAAGGAAATTACATGCTGCGGCGGCACCGACTCGTCGCGCTGATAAGCGAGCGTCATCTGCAGGACGATGGGCGCGTGGATGTCGTCCGTGTCGAGCACGGCGGTCTGGGTCTGCATCTCGCTCGGCGCAGTGCCGTCGCTGTTGGCGGGCGGCGTCGTCACGATGGTGTAGCGCTCGCGCCCGTAGTCCCCGCCCACGAGCCGCGCGCGGATCCAGTAGCTGTCGCGGCCGATCACATTGGTCCGCGCCATGTCGTCGGGCACCATGAACTGCAGCGTGCCCGACGTCTTGAGATTCCCGGTTGTGTCGCGCAGACTGCGCGCGGCATCGAGCTTCCACCATCCCGCGCCGTTCCAGTATTCCCACGACAACGCCGGGTTGGTGGATACGTCGCCCGTAAACGGCTGCCAGTCGGCGAGGGTCGTATCCACGGAAAAGGCCATCTCGGCGCCGCTCGCGGGGCGCTGCGTCCAAGCGTCGGACAGCACCACACGCGCGGGCGACTGCGGCGGCAGAATCCCGCTGACGGTCTGTTCGCGCGGTGCGATGTCCTGCGCTGCGAACCGGATGACGCGGCCCTTCGTCAGCAGTTGCTGCGCCTCCTTCTGCGGAGGCAGTTCGAAGGTCGGATGGACCTCGAACCCGATCTCGGGGGGAGCGTTCCTGTAGCCGAGGCAGGTGATCTCGGTATCCCGGTTCGGCACGTCGGGGATGGCGTCCACCTCGATGACCACGGCCTTCGCTTTCCTGGATTCGGCCTTCACGGTCTCGATGATGCAGGTCTGCAATCGCTGCTTCCCGTCGGCGCTCCATTCCAGCAGCAGGCGCATGCCTGTTTCAAATGCGTCGGGCGAGGCAGCCGACGTCCATAGAACGCCCTTGCCTTGCCGGACCCTGCGACGTGCGGAGAAAGTCAGGTCGGCGGAATCGACGACGTAATGCTTCGCTTGATCGCCATCGAGCGGAATGCCGGGCAGATAGAGCCAGGAGCCGGACATGAAATCGACCTGCCGCCCGGCATCCGCGCGCACACAGCGCCCAGCATCGAATTCGAGGACATCTTTTTCTGCAAGCTCGTCGGTAGTGACGAACGCATCGGACAGCGTGCCGGATGCGATGCTCAGCTGCTGTGACGCCCCGTCCTTGACGGTCGCGATCAGGATGTCGCGATTCGCACCCGGAACGATCAGACGCGCGCCCGCCACCGCCGGGCTGGTGTTCGGCAGGCCGATCTGCGACGGCACGTCGAACCTGTCGACCGAATCGCTCGCCGCGGGCCATCGCGCAAGCGAACGCGCATGATCGTGGTTCAGCGTCAGCAGCGCGCTCCAGCGCGAGGCGGCGGCCGGACCCGTATCTGGCGCCGGCGCCAGCGCGGGCCCGGCGCCGACCACCGTGCCGGAAAGGTCGACATCCTCCACGGAATGCTCGTCCTTCAATACCGTATCCGCGCCCGAGATCGTGGCGTCGCGCCAGGAATAGTAAAGCAGCTTGTCATCGCTGCTCTTCTCTTCGCGTTTGCGTACGCCGGCCAGTTCGAGCGTTCCGTGCAGCGGTGCGACGCTCTCCTCCACGCCGGACAGGACCGCGAGCGGCGTGAAGTCGGGCGACCATGCCCTGTCCCTGATCGCTTCGCCGGGAAGCTCAAGTCGCTTCCACGTCCGTTCGTCTCCATTCGATCCGAACAGCGCGACATGCCCGTCGGCGTCCAGCGCGAAGAAGACATCGCGCAGCGCCGCCCCCCACGGACCCGCCGATGCCCTGAGCACCGGCGCGATGCGTTGCCATCGAGCGGCAGGCGAAGCAGCCGCGATCCGCGTCCACGGAGCGCGCAACTCTACCTTTCCCGGCGCTGCCACCTCGTTCGCCTGCCACGACAGCACGCTGTCATACAGGGTGCCTTCCTTGTCCTTGCCGGCGACGGCAAGCAACGCGAGTTCCGTCGATCCGTCGCCGCCGAGGGCGACGAGCTGCCTTACGCGGGCACCGTCGGCGCTGCCGGGAAGCGTGCCGCAATAGGACCAGCGACCCTGCGAGGGCTCCTCAATGCTCTGCGTCCAGGCCCACACGTCCGCGCCCGACCACACCGCGATCAGCAGACGCCCGTCCTGCGACGCGACGGCGGGCGGCATGCGCCAGTCCGCGCCGAGAAAGCGCGGCGTGCTGGCCGCCGCGCCGCCCGCATCGTCGCCGCTCAGCGCCGGCCGCGCGGGGCCGAGGTAGCGCAGCCGCAGGGGCTCGCCAGGTGACAGCACGTACTGATGCAAGGCGCCGTCCCGGCCGACGCCGAACACGCGGAAGCCGCCGTCACGCATCGGCACGAGAACGCTCGGCCCGGAGGTAGCGTCGGACATCCGGAACGCGATCGTGACGGTCGCGCCGGACTTCGAGAACGCTTCCGGTGACGCGACGTAGAACGCATCGAATTGCCGCGGGATCTGGCCGAATGGATAAAACTTGTCGTTCAGCACGATCGCAGTCGTGTTCGCCACGGCTTCGAGTTTCGGCGCGGCGGCAACGTCGGAGGAGGCATCCACGCCGGACGAGCCGTCCGACCCCGTGCCCGCGCTCGCGGCGCCGGGATCGTCGGTTGCTGCAGAGTCCTGCGCGGACGGCAGCGGAACCGACGCGATCTTCAGTCCGAGGCTCTGTAACGTCGTGGGCTCGCGATCGCCGCCGGGCGCCGTTGCGCGCAGCCAGCGTGTCTGCACGCCGTGGATCTCGAGCGGTTCGAACGGCGCGGTCGAACTTTTGCGCAGCAGGATGCCCGGCGCGGCCGGCTCGGCAGCGAGCGGCAGCCAGGCGGGATCGCCGTCGCTCGTCTTGCCCCAGTAGCGCCAGTCCAGATCGCTTGGCAAGCCGGCCGCGTCGACGGTGATGGTCGCGGCCGTCTCGAGATTGAGTGCATCGTCGTCGCCGATGTACAAGGCGTGAACCTGCCGGTTCAGTACGGTCGCCGCAAACGGCGCGAAGTCACGTACTTCGACCACCTGAGTGCCCGCTGCCGCGCCGCTTGCGAGCGGCGGATCAAGCGGAACGAGATCGCCTGTCGGATCCGCCGACACCACGTACAGCGCCGCGCCGATGCGAAGGACCATGCCCGCGCCCAAGCCCAGCGCCGGGGCAAGCTGTACGCGCGCCGAGCCGGCCGGCGCGTCGCTCGTCAGGAGCCATTCCGCGGGTGCCGGCTCCGGTGAAGCAACGCTCAGCACGCTCGCGGGCGGCAGATCGAACACGTCGTCGACGAGATTCGCACCGACCAGCTGCACGATCGGCGACAGCACGAGCTGCACGTCCTGCTGCGTCTCGAACGCGACGGGCGTATCACCGGCGTTCGCCTGGATGCGCACCGGCGCGACTGCCAGGAGCGCGTTCACCGCGCGGTCCGAGAGGCCGAAAACCACCGGCAGCCGCGCCGCCAGTCCCGCTTGCGGCCTGATCGCGAGCCAGTCCAGCAAGCCGAGCGCCGCCTTGGCGGGCGTCCGGTCCAGCCGTTCCGCGACTTCGGATTCGAGCTTCGCCGCAATCCGCAGCAGCGCTTCGATGAAGTCGGGCGCAGCGCCGACCGGCTGCCACCCGGGCAGCCACAGCCGGGCGCGCGCCGCCAGCTGCGCGAACAGCTCGGGCGCGCGGCGCGCTTCGACGGTCGGATCGGGGCGGTTCACGTCTGCCCTCCCTCGCGAAAGTAGAACGGATAGACGAGATTGCCGGCCTGATTGGTGCTGCGCACCCGATAGTCAATCGAGACGTCGAGCCGGCCTTGTGCCGCCTGATACGGATCGACGTCCACCCGCAGCAGTTCGATACGCGGCTCGTATTGCGTCAGCGATTGCTGGATCAGATTGTTCACGCGCGTGAGCGTCGCCGCGTCGATCACTTCGAACACCATGTCGTAGATGCCGCAACCAAAATCCGCGCGCATCACGCGCTCGCCCGGCGCAGTGCCGAGAATGACGCGGATCGCCTGGCGGATGTCCTCCTCGTACTCGGCGATCGCGACCGTGCCCGTGGCCGGGTCCAGCTGCACCGGAAAAGCCCAGCCGCGGCCGAGAAATTCGCGTTTGTCGGTCATGGCGCAGCTAGCCTATGAGCACGGTCGGGCAACCCGCCGCGATCAGGTTCGGCGCGCTCGCCTCGACGACCGCGTCGCCCTGCCGCGCGGCCGGTGCGCCGCCGATCACGACGCTCGTGCTGCCGAGCGCGACGCTGCCGCCGACATGCGGCTTGGGTCCGTCGCTGAGCGGGCAGGCGTGCGCGTCGCCGCCGCTACGCCACGCCGGCTTGCCCCCGATCAGCACGGTCGGGCATCCCGGCCCCGGTCCGAGCGGCGTGCCATGGCTCGTCATGTCGCCGAGCCGCGCAGCAGGAAGTCCCATGTCCGCCTCCTTGAAACGATGTCGCCCTACGCCGATGCATCAATTGATGCTGACCGGCATCCCTTTGACTTCCACCGATGCATTCGCCTTGAGCGACAGACTGCCCGTCGCCTCTAGTGAAATCGACGGCGCTTGCAGCGAAATGCGCTGGCCGGCCTTCAGGCTCATCGCGCCACCGCGCGTGTCGATCGTCAGTACGTTGCCGGAGCCGTCGTCGAGCTTGAGCCCGCTGTCGTCGATCGCGAGCCGCTTGCCGTCGGCGAGCTGCAATTCGACGCGGCCGTTGCCCTCGCTGTCGTCGAACAACAGTGTGTGGCCCTTGCGGGTCTTGATCACACGGATATCGTTGCGTCCATTGGAGTTAGATTCCGGCGGCTTGTCCTTGCCGTTCCAGAGCCCGCCCAGCACGAACGGAAAGCGCATGTCCTCCCGTTCGAACACGACGAGCACCTCGTCGCCCACTTCCGGCAGAAACACCGCGCCGCGCCCGTTGCCCGCCATCGGCACCGCGATGCGGGCCCAATAGCTTTCGGTGGGCTGGCTGTGCCACGGGTAGCTCACCTTGATGCGCGCGAGGCCGTCCGGATCGTGGTTGTCCGCGACGAGCGCGAGCGCCACGCCCTTGACGAAGCCGCCGGCTTCGAGACTGGTTTCGCGCGGCCCGGCGTACTGTTCGCTCATAACGTCGTCTCCTTGACCTTGAAACGCGTGCGATATCCGTTGGAATCGACCTTGTGCACCGACTGCTGCACGTAGTAGGTCTTGGAAAACGGCATGCCGAGGTTGAGCAGCGACACGCTCTCGTCAGGCAGGATCTGCGGCAGCCCGATGGACTCGGCCTCGCCGGTGAGGAACTGCTTCGCGCTTTCGTTGAGCGCGGACTTCGCCCGTTCGTCGGCCTCGGCCTTGGTGAAGACGGGCTGGCGCAGCCGCAGCATCGGCAACTGCGTCTTGGGCCCGCGCAGGAGATCGGCGGCGCTTTGGCGCCCCGGCTCGCGGCCCGACTCGTCGCCGGCTCGCGCCACGCCCTTGATGAGACGCTTGGAGTTCGTGTCCCAGCCATAGACTTCCACGCCGCTTACCTGCCCCGCCAGATTCGCCTCCGGCTTGAAGCTCAGCAATCCTTCGCCCCATTTCAGCGTGACGACGCCGTCGCCCTTGTCCTTCGGCTTGCTGAAGTGCAGCGTGTCCTTGCGCACGTAGAACTCGAAGTGATTGCGCTCCGCCAGCTTCTTGATGAAATCGATGTCGGTTTCCTGGTTCTGCTCGATCTGCGCATGCTTTTCCCGCGTGCTCTCGATCTCGCCGTCGAGATGATGGAAGCGCGCGATTTCCGCCACGGCGTCGCTGTCGCTCGCGTTCGCCCAGGTGCGCGAGTTCTTGCCGACCGTGAGCGGAAAGCCGCGGTCGTAACCCGCCACGCTCAACTCGGGCAGCCCGCCTTCCGGGAAGTTCGTGCCGACTTCGGTGATCACGCCGGTCATGATCGTGTCGAGCGCGCTGACGTCGCCATAACCGATGCGGATCTCGACTGCCGCGCCGAACGCGAGCACATCGAGCACCGGCTGGCCGAGCCCCGAGACGAACGCATGCCGGTCGATGTCGTACACGTTGACCACCGTGAACGAGAAGCGCCCGGCCGCGCTCAGCACGAGGTCGACCTCGACCTGACTCACGGGAATCAGAAGCTCGCGCATCAGATCGCGGCGCGCCACGCGCACCGCGAATGCGGGCACATAGAACCCGCCGCTGTTACGAGAGACTTGCGCCAGTTCCATCGTTGCTGTCCTGAGGCGGAAGAATCAGCCATTGACCCGGGCGGATGTCGCGAGGGTCGTCGAGATCGTTGCCGTCGGCGATCCGCCGCCATTGCGCCGCATCGCCGTACTCCTGCGCGGCGATCGCCCAGAGCGCCTGCGGGCCGACCACCACACGGCGCTTGCTCTTGTCGGCCGACTCGCGCCGCGGCGACGTGAGCTGTTCCTGCAGCGTACGGTATTCCTTGAAGGTCACCGACAATCGAGCGCGCGCGGGCGATCCGTCCGGCTGGAACAGGCTGACCTTGCGCCCGAGCTTTTCGATGACGCCGGTGAATTCGAGCGGTCCCCATGAAAAGCGCACGGGCGGCGGCGCATGCAGATCGCGATCGATATTTAGCAGGCCGCCCAGGTCCTTGAGACGATCCTCGACAGAGCGCTGCGTCGTCGCCGGCTGACGGCCCGACGGATCGGTGTAGTCGTCGAGGAACAGTTCCATGCTCAGCTGATCGGCCTCGCCGTTCACGAACTGCAGCAACGGGCTGCCGAGGCCGGGCACGGCGGTCGCCTTGTAGGTGTTGGAGCGGTCGAAGCTGTACTCGGTCGGATTGAACAGCACTTCGAATACTTGCCCATTCTTGCTGCCCGCCAGCACGGTGATCTTCGCCTTCTCGAGCTTTGCCACGATGCGCTCCTTCGATATCCGTGAGAAAGGCTTCAGAGTCCGCGCCGCTCGCGTTCGATGCGCGAGCGCCGGTCGATGCGCCGGATCACGTCCTCCGCGAGACGCTCGACCACGGCGCCGCTCAGCATTTCGCGACGCACGACTTCGCAGGCGTGCGAGACGATCTCGGCCTGAAGCGCCGGGGCGCGCGCGGGCGGCGCGTGCGCCGGGCGTTCGTCCAGCGATACGGGCCGTGTTGCATCGACCGCGCGCGCGGGGCGCGGGGATCTCGCCCAGACGAGCTCCGCAGCCGGCGCGACCGTCACGCGGACGGCGCGAGCAGACGGCGAAGCCAAGTGAATGCGCGTGTCGTGCGGTGTCGTGAGCCGTGTTACGGATCGCGGCGAGGCGCGATCCAACGGCGCGAACGCAGACGTGGATGCCGACGCTGCGGCGCCCGGAACCGGCGCGCGTGCGGACGCACCACCGGCCCGCGAGACCGGTGTCGCAGCGGCGTGATACGGCCGCGGCGATGTGATCGCGCCGCGTGGCGCATCGGGAGCGCGGATCGTCCGAGCGCGTGCCGAATCGGAGTCGTTCTGGCGAATGCGTACGTGCCACGCAGTCGACGTGGATTGCGCCATCGGAAGCGAGGTCGCCGCAGCCGCCCCGCCGACGGGCAGCGCCGGTTCGCGCCGAGCATCGCGACGGAGTCTGTTCACGGCAAGCAACGGCATGGCCGCCGGCGCCGGCCGCGAGGCGCCTGCGCGCACGACATCGTTCGCATGCTTCGCGGGATGCGACACCCGCGCACGGACCGACGTCGAGCCCGCCTGGTCGTGCTCACGCGTCATATTCGGCGCATCGTGGATCCGCCGCACAGCGAGCCAGGTCATGGGCCGGATCGTCAGGAATACGCGCGAATCCCGGTGGACGACCACCGCTGCGCGCAGATGACGGCCGCGCCGATCCGCCCGAAAACGTAGCGCGAGACGGCGCCAGCTCGCCGCCTCATGCACATGGCCGGGGGTACCGCACAACCGGCGCGAGATATAGGCCGTTTTCATGAGCGCCTCAGACCGTGATGAACGAATTCGACACTCTCGATGATCACCTGCGAGTTGGCGGCATCGAAGTCCGTAAGCGTCCACTTGACGGGGAATGCATCGTCGGCATGCACACGCCACACTTCATTGCCCGCTCCGTCCTGCAGCGCGATCGTGATCTTGCGGCGACGCACGTCGCCGTTCACGACAGCATCGTTCCATTGCCACAGCGTCAAGTCGGCGAGACCGTGTTCGAGCGTGAGCGCACCGAAGCTGCACAGCGAGGCCAGCTTGTACTCGAAGTCGTTCACGCCGCCCTCCCTGTACGCCTCGACCTTTACCTCGCGGGTCAGGCCTTTCACGCGGCTGAAGCCGCCGACCGTGAGACCTTCGATCTCGACGACATACCGAAAGCCCTGATATGGATCCCTACCGTTCATCCCTCGCGCTCCCGTCGAATCCGTCCGGCTACACGTCGAACGGATTGTCTGGCGCATTTATCGCCGCTTCGTCCAGCCGCCGGTTTTGCGCCGAAATCTCCTCGCACCAGCGCCGCCGCTCGAGATGATCGAGCGACATCAGCTCGGCGCGCCCCCAGTGAAAATGCATGGCGATGAAGGCCATCTCCTCGTAAAGACGCTCACTCGGATAGACCTTCAAACCTCCCCCAGCGCGCGCCTCTCCTGCCTGAGTGCCGATCCCGCGTCGTCGTCCGCAACGTCGTCGCGCTCGCGCGGCGCGCTCTCTTCCTCACCCGCGTTGAAACGTTCGTAGAGGCGCTGCAGATAATCGAAATCCGCCGCGAACAGTCCTTCGATCACCTTCACGTCGATATCCTGCATGGACCCGAGCCGCACGATCACGCGCGACAACACGATTACTGCGAGATACGCCGCGTTCTGCTGCACGCGCGGATCGCGTAGCGGCAGGATCTCGTCGCCCGCCGTGGCGAGCCGCATCGCACCGTGCCGATGCAGCACGCCCGCCGCATCGATGTAGCCGCGCGGCAGCACGAACTCGGACTCCGTGAGAAAACGCGCCGGCAATGCCTGATTCATGTTCGTTCTCCTCCGATGCACGCCGCCATTCCCGGGCCGGGCACGTGGTCGCCCGTCAGGCAACGCGCTCGATGCCCTCGTTGGCCAGCTCGAGTGTTTCGATCATCACGTCGTTGCCCTTGCCGGTCAGCGCGCCGGGCGTGTACTTGATCGGCCACGCCTGAGCGATGACGAAGCGGGCCTTGTCGCTGCCACCCTCGTCGATCACGACCACGGTGACCTTCTTGCGGATGTTCGTGCCGGCGCTGCCTTGCGTGACGGTGTCGGCATGCCATTTGTAGAGTTCTGTCGAATCCGTCACGCCCCATTTGAGCGTGACGTTCGCATACTTGGTCAGTCCCGAGAGCTTGCGAAAGTGCGGCGGCTCGTTGCCTTCGCGATAGTCGATCGCATCGGTCGTCGTGTCGGCGACGGTCACCTCGCTGAAGCCGGCCTGCTGGATGCCGTCGATCTCCAGCCGGAAGCGGAAATTGCGTAAAGGGTCTTTGCGTGCCATTTCGGTGTGCTCCTTGCCCGCGGATCAGTGCGAAGATCAGGTTTTCGCCTCGACGGTCATCTGGAAGATGCGAAAGATCACGAACTCCGCCGGACGCACCGGCGCGACGCCGATCTCGCAGATGAGCTTGCCGTTCAGGATGTCGTCGTCGGTCATGGTGGTGCGGTCGCAGGCGATCGAGAACGCCTCGGCTTCGGTCGTGCCCATCAACGCGCCATCGCGCCACTGCCCGCGCAGGAACACGCGGATGCTGTCCTTCACGCGCGCCCACAGGCGCTCGTCGTTGGGCTCGAAGACGACCCACTGCGTGCCGTCGAAAATCGAATGCTCCAGGAAGATGAAGAGTCTGCGCACCGGCACGTACTTCCACAACGCGTCGGACGACAGCGTGCGTGCGCCCCAGACGCGTATGCCGCGCCCGGGAAACTGCCTGATCACGTTCACGCCTCTCGGGTTGAGCACGTCCTGAATGCCGCCGTCGATGTAGTACTCCAGATCGGTCGCGTCGTTGACGATTTCGTTGGCCGGGGCCTTGAACACGCCGCGCTGGTTGTCTGAGCGCGCATAGATGCCGAGCACCGCGCCGCCCGGCGGCATCCGCAGCGGTGCGCCGCTCTGCGGGTCGGCTATCGCGATCCACGGATAGTAGAAAGCCCCGTAGCTCGTGTCGTGGTTCTTCGAGCGCGGATCGAGATTGCTCGCGTCGCTGATTCCCGACGGCGAGTCGAAGACCGCGAAGCGAAAGCGCTGCCGCTCGCAATGCGCGGTGATGGTCGTGATCAGTGCGTCGTCGGCGTTAGGCGCATAGACGAGCGCGACGTCGCGATACTGATCGAGCAGCAGCGCCTGCAGTCCCATGCGCTTGGACGGATCCGCCACCACGAGGTTGTAGTCCGCCGAGGTCACGGCATCGCCGTCGGCCCCTGCGCTCAGCAATCCGGTCGCCGGAAGGTTCGGCGGCTGGGGCGGCTTGCCTTGCAGATCATCCTTCGTACCGAGCGTGATCAGCCCCGAGTTGTTCGGCACGCGTTTGAGGAAATAGTTGGGCGAGCGCGCGTTGTCGAGCACCAGATCGTCGAACTGCTCCACCTGCGTCGGCGGGTAGACGAGCGGGTCGGTGCCGAACGGATCTTCTTCCTTTTCCGGCTTCACGCTCCAGTACGCAATCTGCAGCTTGATGCCGACCGGTGTGAGCGCGCCGTTGACCATGGTCTTCGTGCTCGATGCATCGATCTTGACGTACACGCGCGCCGACCAGGCGCCGGGACCGTTCGCACTGACGCGCAGGTCGCCGAGATCGAGTGATCCCACGGACGCGTTCTGGCCGACGATGCGGCAGATATAGCAGCGCACGCCGCCGTTGTCGAAGAACGTGCTGACCGCCTGCGGCAGGAATTCGCCCGTCTCGAAGACGTTGCCGAACAACTGCTTGTAGCGGTTGAAGCTGGTCACGAGCTGCGGCTGTGTGGTGCCGCGTTCGGTCCGGCCGAGAAAGGCGGCCGTGCTGGTCGATACACCTTCGATCGGCTTGGGACCTCGCTCGATCTCTTCGATATACACACCTGGAGACAAATATTCGGCCATCTCGACGCTCCCTGTTGGCTGACCCGACCGGCGGCTTGCGAGCCCCCCGTCACCGTTACGACGGCTCCTGCGCCATCTCGTCCAGCGGAAACACCGCGGCCAGGTCGGACGGATCGGGCACGACATTCATGGCGCCGTCCATCGCCTCGATCTGCTTCGTGCGCGGCATGGTCTCGCCCGCCGGCAAGACGGCGAGTTGCAGCGAGACGCGGCCGTTCGCGGCCTCCGGCATCAGCGCGACCGGCGGGCGCAGGAACACGGCGAACGCACCCGACTCCGTCGTCGTGCTTCGCACCGGACTGTCTATCCGGCCGGACGCGTCGTCCGGTGCGCTCCCCCAACGCAGCCAGATGCGCGCGCCCGCGACCGGCGGCGATGCGCGGTCCGCGGTTTCATGCAAGCGTCCGCGCAGGCCCAGCACGCCATCCGGGAACGGATAGGCCACCGACGGGCAGAGCGTTACGCGCGCAAGCCGCGCACTCACGGGTGCGTCGTCGAGATCGACGGGACGCGCGGGCGGCGCGATCGTTCCGGCGACCGGCTCGTACGGCAGCTTGCCGACATCGACGCTGATGCTCTCGGGCCAGCTATCGCCGTCTTCCTTGAACCAGACGAAGCAGCCGCTGTAGCTCAGCACCGGCGGATTCGCCAGGCCCTGCGCGCTCACCCGCACGCCTTGCGTGACCCGCGTGAGCGTCACCGGGTCGATGAGCTCGATGCCCACGAGCCCCACGCGCCGCAGTGGGGTCGTAACCGTCGACGCCGGATCGCTCATGTCGCGCTCCTAGTTCAATTGCCCGGACGCGACGTCCTGGACGGCCACGCCGGGCGAGGCGGCGGCCGCGGCCGCGGGATCGATCCAGACCGGAGAAGCCATGTACAACACCGACGTCCGGTAGTTGACGGTCGGAAACAACGCCCACACGTGACTCAGTTCGTCGCTGCCGGCAGACACGACCGACACGCGCACGACCTCTCCCTCCACCTGCGAGCCTGTCAGCGACTGCGCGTCATTGAGCGCCTGGAGCGCGAAGCCGAGCAGGCGCAGCGACTCCGACTCGCCTGCCTTGTCGCGCGGGCCGACGGTGATCATGTAGTGCAGGTCGAGCGGCAGCGCGTCGAGGAATACCTGCTCCGGGTCGCCCAGATTCACTCCGGCCAAGCGATGCTCGGTGTTGCGCAGGCTGTCGCTCGTCGTCACGCGATAGAGAAAGAGCACAAGCGCGGCATTGCTGGCGGAAGGGTCGTCCAGCGGCCCGACGAAGGTCGTGTCGCCCGGACGTCCGGCGGCGGAGAGAGCCGTCTTCAGACGGGCCTCGATGGCGTTGGTGACGAGATAGATCGCGCGCGCGCTCATGATTCGCTGGCTTCCGTCAGACCGGGCTGCGTCTCGGGCGCTCGCTGCCGCACCGCGCGCGCGGCATCCGCGCGTCGCAGGTGTTCGGCGAACTCGCGCTCGAGCCCAGGCATGCCGAGCTTGAGCAGTTCGGCGCGCGTCGCGCCGACGAGGTGCCGCATGGCGATCTTCTCCGCCGGTTCGGCCGCTGCCGCAAACGCCGCGCGCAACGTGATCTGCCGGATGCTGCCGCCGCTGAGCTCGATCCGGCGTGCGAGAAAGCCAAATTGAACGTCCGGATGCAACGGCGCTGGCTCGCACAGGCATTGACGCCAGATCTGTTCGCGCGCCGTCGCGTCCGGCAACGGGAACTCGACGATGAACCTGAGCCGCCGCAGGAACGCGCGGTCGAGATTCTGAGCGAGATTGGTGGTCAGGATCGCGAGGCCGCTGAACGCTTCCAGCCGCTGCAGCAGGAAAGCGGTCTCGAGATTGGCGTATCGGTCGTGTGCGTCCTTGACTTCGGCGCGTCGGGTGAAGAGTGCATCGGCCTCGTCGAAGAGCAATACGGCATGGGCTTTCTCGGCCTCGGCGAACACGGCATCCAGATGTTTCTCGGTCTCGCCGATGAACTTGCTGACCACGCGCGCCAGGTCCACGGCAAAAACGGGACAGCGAAGTGCCGCGCCGATCGCGCCCGCCGCCATGGTTTTGCCGGTCCCGCTCGGACCGCTGAACAGCGCGGCCACGCCTTTCCCATAGGGAAGCTGCGCCCCAAAGCCCCACTGCGAATACACCTTGGGCGCATGCCGGACCTGCGCGACGATCTCCGTCAGTTGCCTGTGCCGCTCTTCCGGCAGCACCACCTCGGACAGGCCATAGCCGCTCTCGAGTCTGGTCGCGAAGCGCGGCAGACTGGGACTCGCGACCTCCCGGCATGCGTCCGCCACGCATGCGGCACGCTCACTGGACGGGGCCTCGCGCGCACCGCGCGCCGCGGCGACACGCGCCGCTTTCTCGTATTCGTCGATGCTCAGTGGAAATGCCGCCGCGAGCTGCGCCACTTCGGCGCCCGCAAGCCGGATTCCCGCGTGCCCTGCCGCACCCTGCAGCGCCGCCTGACGGGACGCTGCCGAGACTGGTCCCCACTCCAGCACCTGCGTAGCCGACAACCGCAGCATGCCGCCGATGTCCGCGACCCGGTGCACGATCAGCACGGCCGGCCCCGCAACTTCCGCAAGCGCGTCGCAGAGCCGGGCGAACACTGCGCGCGTGTCGTGCGTTTCGGCATCGCCTTCGTCGATCACCGAAACGGCGTCGGCCAGCGACGCCGCCCAGACGATGCGTGCGATGCGACCATCGAGTGTCGAGCTGGTGTCTTGCATCTCGGACGTGTCATTCGCGACGGCAAGCATTCGCAGTTCGATGCGCAACAGTCTCAGCCTGCGTGCGCCGGCGACCTGTTCGAGCACCGCGCGCCACAGGGAAGGATCGCTGCCCGCCAGCACGAGACGGCGCGGAGGCCCGATCCGTTCGCGGTCGTTCTCGAACCATGCGCGCACTTGCCCGATGCGCTCCGTGTCCGTGTCGTGGGCGAGCCAATGCGCGCCGGGCCAGGGAGCGTCACGCAACGCCGCGTCCGGACTGTGCTCGTGCATGAGCGCAGCGCGCGCGCCGAATGCCCATGCGACCAGCGCCGGCGCGACCCGAAGCGGATCGTCGCCGTGCGGCAGCGGTTTGCTCGGTGCACTGATCGCGCCGAGGCGAAGCAGGCGCCACGGTCGCGCGAGTGCCGCACGCACCTCGATGGGATTGCCGAGTACCGCCGCAATCAGCGTGAGACTCGCGTTGCGCCGGCTCAGGTCGTCGTTGATGTAGCCAAAAATGCGCTGATACTTGGCGTCGAGCTCGGGAGCGAGGCACAACAGGAACGCGCGCGTTTCAAGCGACGTGAGCCCGAAGCCGCGACACAGATCGGCGAGCGCGTCGACCTGCGGAGCGCCATCCGCGCAGGCGTGCAGCAATTCCTCGCGGGCAGTTTCTTCGGCGAGCTGCGCGGCGGCGATTTCCGTGTCGGGCTCGCCCGAGAGGTCGATCAGAAGGCTGTCGATCGTTGCACGGCTCACCGACAAACCGGGGAGGTCGGCGCCGGGCGCGGCGGTGCGCTTGATATGCAGCCGCAGCACGGCGTCGAGCCACGACATCGCCCGCATCAGCATCGAGGTGCCTTGCGTCGATTCCACGAGTCGCAACCGTCCGGCCGGAGCCAAAGGGTCGCCAATCGCCCTGAATTCGGTCGCCCGGCGCGCGGCGTCGGAGCGTGCATTGACGAGCAACGCGCGGGCTGACGCAATAAATTGCTGCAGGTCGATCTGCCGAATGTCCATGTGGACGAACTCGCTGCCGATCACGATGCGCGCCACGCCGAGCGACGCGTAAGCACCGAGCAGCTGCTCCGAAAGCCGCTCGATGTCGGGTGCGAAGCCGACCAGAATGATCAGGTCCGGATGGCGGGGCAGACGCTCGATGCATGCAAACAGTTCGCCGCATGGCAGCACTTCTTCGTGCGACAGTTCCACGTCGTCGCGACGCCGAAGGTCATCGGCGACGAGGCGTGCGAGCACGTCGTCGACGGTTTGCGACACAAGTACAGTGAATGAACCCACGAGATCCCCGCATGGGCGACCGAGCCAATGACGGGCATGATGTGCGTCGTAGCGCGTGAGCGGCATCGGCCGCGAAGAGCCGGTTTGGATCGAGCGGCGGAACGGGCTTTACGGCGAAAAGTCATGATCGGAACCGGCACCCGGGGAAAACGCTCCGGGAGCCTGCGGCGCGAACCAAACCAGACGATATTCCAGCGACGCTTACACGCGGCGCATTCCGCGAATTACGCTCCCGAAGCCACGTCCTGTTACTTCCAGGCCACTGCCGCCGCCCAGGCCGGTGGTGTCCTGAATGCCATCCTGCGGGCCGACGGCGGCCACTTCTTTATCGAGCTGGAAACCCGCACCGCCGGCACCGCCGTGCTGGTCACCTCCAACAATCGGCGGCCGCGCGCCTTCCGTAACCCGATCAGGGCGCTCGAGGTGATCCGCGAACTCGGCGTGGAGAACGGGCGATTCTCGCTTGAGGCATGGCGCCCCGACGAAACCGCGCGCGAACGGGCCAGTCGACCCGATCGTGCGGAAGCCATGAAGCAAACGCATTCGAACGCGGCCGCCCATGAAAAGTGGTTCCGTGAACAGGTCAAGGAGTCGTTGGACGATCCGCGACCAAACGTATCGCATGCCCAGGTCCAGAAGGAGATGGCCGACAAGAAGGCCGCGTTGCGCAAGCGCATCGCGGCCGGCGGGGCTAGTGCATCGCATCATTGAATTGGCACCCAAGTGTGTTCAGATGCAGTTCATGGGCAAAATGAACCTGACCGAGACCGAACGCGAGCAACTGCTGTCGGCGGCGCGCAGCCGAACGATGCGTGCGGCGGACGTACGACGCGCGAAGGCGATCCTGATGCTCGAGGACGGCGAATCGCGCGACAGCATCATGCGCACACTGGGTTGCGACTCGCGCTTCATCGCGCGCTGGTACTCTCAAACACAAACCCGCCGACGGCTCGACACACTGGAGCAGCTATAAGCTTGCAGCAGCACTCGGTGACGTGTCAGTCTCGACCGTGCAGCGCATCTGGCGCAAGCATGGAGTCAAGCCGCAGCAACTGGAGCGGGTCAATCTCACGCAACGACACGCTCAGCCTGTTCGCGGCGTTCAACGCCGCCACCGGCGAGGTATTGGGCAAAACGGCGGCGCGTCACACCAGCGAACTGTTCGTGGCCTTCCTGATCGACGTCGTGGCTAGCCAGCCCAAACGCAGAGAAATCCATGTCATCTGCGACAACGTGAGTAGCCATAAGACGGAGCGAGTCGCCGCGTTCCTCAACGCGCATCGCAATGTGAGCTTGCACTTCACCCCGACCTACTCGTCGTGGCTCAACCAAGTGGAGAACTGGTTCTCGCGCATCCAGCGTGATGTGATCGCCCGTGGCATCTTCACTTCAGTAAAAGATTGGGATCGCAAACTCATGCATTACATCCGCGAGCACAACAAAAATCCGAAGCCGATCAAGTGGAAGTACGACGATCCTTCGCGCCGGATCCGCTCGGTGCCAAATCAATGACGCAGTCGATTAGCAGGAGTTGAACTCCGCGCAGATTTTCCGTTCGCCGATAGACCAAAGAAGCTTTGGTGCGACGCATCGTGTGAGTCCCCATATGCCGCGTCGTCGAGTCCGATCGATGCGACCCACCGGTGAACAATGCGCGCGTACTGCCGGGTCGACAGATGAGGCGATGAACGCAACCAACTCGAAAACAGGTAATCGGCGGGTTTCAGTCCCCGTGCCGAGATGCAGGCCGCGACGCTATGCCGTGTCTGCTCGGTGATCTTGAATTGCACCGGACGCTGGGTTTTCTGCTGCATGAACGAGATTGATTGTTGGCTCCGTCGGTCGCTGCGCGACCCAATGCCGCCGGCCATGCAGTCGAGCATCCACGGGTTGCTAACAGAGTACAACCGACATTGCCACGTGTTATCGGCGGCCGGTATCCATCGGGCCAGAGGACGGCTCTTGCGCATCCACGCGTGCGATATGGCCAGACAAGCGTGGGCGGCCATAATGTGTTTGCCCAGCAAAAGCGAGTTACAAAAAGAGACTCCTCGGAAGCCATAATCAGTCTGAAGCCGCGGGCAGTATTTGAAATGCGGGCATCTCAATTGCGCGGCTTCGTTCCGTGGGCAAGTGGAGCGCCCGAGCGAACGGGCCCGCGCTTGCTCGGCACTATTTTCAATATCGCTGCCTTTGAAGTTGCCAGGGATGTAAATTTTCCCCAAAACCCCGTGCCAACTAGGCGATCTCTTGTTTAGTCACTGTCCGTGACGCTCGTGGTGTACGCTCGACGAATCAATCCCTTACGCATTTGAATTCTTTTGGCAAAACTGCCAAAAAGTGTTGTAACCAAGATCTCGTCATGACCAGCAATAAAGCGCCTGAGCCTTCGGTTGTCCCGCCCGACGAGACTCGAGCTGTCACGCCGTCGCTGGAGTTTCCGATCGTCGGCATCGGGGCATCGGCCGGCGGAATTCAAGCGCTGACGCGCCTCTTTGAGCACATGCCAAACGACGCGGGCATGGCCTTTGTGATCGTGCTTCACCTATCGCCCAAGCATGAGAGCCAGGCCGACGCCGTGCTCCAGAGACTCACTAGAATGCCGGTCGTGCAAGTCCTGCAACCGACCCAAATCGAAAAGAATCATATCTATCTCATCTCGCCGGCCAACGACCTGTCGATGAATGATGGCTACCTCAGGGTAACGTCTTCCAATCGCGAACCAGGACGACCAGTGGCGATTGATCTGTTTTTTCGTAGCCTCGCCGAAGTACACGGTACCCGCGCGATCAGCGTGATTCTCTCGGGTTTTGGTAGCGACGGTACGATCGGAATAGGTCGGATCAAGGAGCATGGCGGCGTCACGATCGCGCAAAGTCCCGAGGACGCCGAATGCGATGAGATGCCCCGCAATGCCATCGCGACGGGCCTGGTCGACATTGCGCTGCCGGTCGCTGAGATCCCACAGAAACTTATCGAATTACGCGACAACGCGCGAGCGATTCAGTTGCCTCCCACCGTCGAAGATCGGCCTCTAGTGGAGACGTCGGCGGATAGTAATGCAGCGGCAGTGACGGCGTCGCTCGCGGAAGACGCACTGCAGAAAATCCTTTCCACGCTGCGCGCCCGTACAGCGCACGACTTCCGGCACTACAAGCGCGCGACGGTTCTGCGACGCATCGAACGTCGGCTGCAAGTCAACGCGCTTCGGGACTTACCTTCGTATCAGCGGTTTCTCGATGCTCACCCGGAAGAGTCCGCCGCGTTGCTTAAGGACATGTTGATCGGGGTGACGAATTTTTTTCGCGATCGGGACGCTTTTGAAGCCCTTGAGCGCGAAATTGTGCCGCGCATCTGCCAAGACAAGTCCGATGACGAGTTCATCCGCGTCTGGGCCGCAGGATGCTCGACCGGCGAAGAAGCGTATTCGGTCGCCATGCTGCTTAATGAATGTATAGCGGAAAGCAATAAAGGCTGTGGTATCCAAGTGTTCGCCACAGACCTCGATGAGAGTGCCATCGAGATGGCGCGCACGGGCAGTTATCCGTCACCAATTGTGACCGACGTTCCGCCTGCACGGCTTCGAAAGTTTTTTACGCTCACGCATGGGCGCTACCTCATCAACAAATCCTTACGGGAACAGGTTCTATTTGCCGCACACAACCTTCTGCGTGATCCGCCCTTCTCGAAGCTCGACCTGGTGTCATGCCGCAACCTGCTGATCTACCTGGACCGTACGGTACAGCGACAAGTCTTGCAGACGTTTCACTTCGCCCTGCAACCGGGCGGTTACCTTTTTCTGGGTAGTTCCGAGTCGGCTGAGATTGCCGATGACCTTTTCGCCGCCATCGACAAGAAGAACCGGATTTATCGCGCGAAGAAGTCGGCGAGCGCGCGAACTGCCACGATGTTACCGCTCGTCGGCGCCACTGGCGCAGCGGACTCACTTCGGCACCATAAAACCAGAGATCGGCGGCAGGAACTCTTCGTTCGCCGCCTTGCACCGAAGCGCGATGGCGCACTATGCGCCGCCGAGCGTGCTGATTGATCGGGACGGGGAAATTCTGCATATGTCTGAGGATATCGGTCGATTCCTTCGATACGTCGGCGGTGAACCGTCACACAATCTGCTCATCCTGATCAATCCGGAGTTGCGAGTGGAACTCCAGACCGCGCTCTTTCAGGCGCTGCGGCATGGCAAAAGCGTCGATGCGGAACGCGTGAGATTTGCGCGTGGCACCGCTTTGTCCTTCGTCAATATGACCGTCCGCCCGTTCCATGACGCCGCCGGTGGGGACGTCCTTGCAGTGTTCTTCGATGAGGCGGAGGAGACGACGTTGCCCGATGCCTCCGCAGCCGCTCCGACTGATGAGAGTCCCGTGGTGGCTCACCTCGAGGCCGAAGTGCGGCGGCTGAAGGAGTTATTGCAATCGACCGTCGAGCATTCTAACGTCTCGAGCGAGGAGCTAAAGGCGTCCAATGAGGAGTTGCAGGCGATCAACGAAGAAATGCGTTCCGCGACCGAGGAGCTCGAAACCAGCAAGGAAGAACTGCAATCGGTCAACGAAGAGATCGTGACGATCAACAGTGCGTTGCAGGCAAAGGTAGAAGAGACCGCGAAAGCCAACGATGACCTTCAAAACTTGATCGCCTCCACCGGCATCTCGACCATCTTTGTCGACCATTCGATGCGCATCAAACGCTATACGCCCGCTGCCGTGGGGCTGTTCAACTTAATCGAGACGGATATCGGTCGCCCCCTGCTCGATTTGACGCACCGTTTGAAGTATCCGGAGCTTGCCGCAGATGCAAGAAGCGCATTCGAGGACCTGAAGACAGTGGAGCGGGAAGTCAGCACCATGGACGGCAATTGGTTCCTCGCTCGTGTACTGCCATACCGAACCTTGGATGATCGCATCGACGGTGCCGTGCTCACGCTGATCGACATTACCGAAAGACGCCGGGCCGAGGCAGCGGCCCGATCGAGCGAAGAGCGCCTGAAGCTTGCTGCGTTGACCACCGACGACTATGCAATCATTGTGCAAGATCCGGACGGCACGATCCTCAGTTGGAACCGAGGAGCGCATCGCATGTTTGGCTTTGAAGAACACGAGGTCGTGGGCAAGCCGATCGATCTCATATTCGTCCCGGAAGATCGGCCGAGCGCACCGCTCGCCGAACGAGAAACAGCCAAGAAGGAAGGTCGCGCTGAGGACGAGCGTTGGCATCTCAGAAAGGATGGGAGAAAGATCTATTGCAGCGGTGTCATGACGTGGATCGACACGGTCGCCTTTACGGGTCTTGCGAAAATAGCGCGCGATTTAACCGACCGTAAGAGCGTGGAAAGCCAGCAGCAACTTCAGTTGGCGCTCGAGCGGGCCATTCGGGCTCAGGCGGAAACGGTGAACCGCCAAAAGGATGAATTTTTCGCGGTGCTGTCGCACGAGCTAAAGAATCCGCTTAACCTGATTCACGTCAAGGCTGAGTTGCTGAGCCGCTCGCCCGAAGTGAAAGATATTGCGCTGGTTCAGGATGCGGCGGACGCGATTCAACGTTCGGTCCTCGGGCAATCCAAGATCATAGACGACCTGTTGGATCTGTCGCGCGTGCGCACGGGCAAGTTGGCGTTGCATTTCTCGCCGGTCAATCTTGCATCCGTTCTTCGAGCAATTGTCGAGGCGAGTGAGACGGAAGCCGCGAACAAGCAAATTCAAATGTTAGTGTCAGGCGTTGACGCGCCGTTGACGATTCAGGCCGATCCGGTACGACTGGAGCAGATGATTTGGAACGTGGTGCGAAATGCCTTGAAGTTCACGCCGCACGGCGGACGCGTGAATCTATCGCTCACGCGCGATGATCGATACGTCTGCATCGAGGTACGCGATACGGGACAAGGCATCGCGCCTGATTTTCTGCCGAAAGTCTTCGATATGTTCACTCAAGCGGATGGCGGCGGCCGACATGATCGCGGCGGCTTGGGCATCGGCTTGTCGCTTACCAAGCAACTAGTTGAAATGCACGGCGGACGCATTGAGGGCTCGTCGGCTGGCTTGGGCCAAGGATCTTGTTTCCGACTATGGCTGCCGCACCTTCCTCCCTCCTCATCTGTATTGCGCACGGGTAAAACCGCTGATCCCAGCATTCTGAAGGGGTTGCGCGTACTACTTGTCGACGATTCGCTGGAAAGCCTCGAAGGGTTCCGGACTTTGCTTGAATTAGAAGGGGCGCAGGTCAGAGCGGAATCGAGTCCCGAAGCAGCTCTCGAGGCCGCGAGCGAAACCGAGTTCGATCTCATTCTGTCGGATATCGGCATGCCGACGATGAGCGGCTACGAATTGATTGCGAAGTTGCGTGAACTGCCGGCGTGTAAGGCGGTCCCAGCGATCGCTTTAACCGGTTTCGGGCGGGAGCAGGACGCTGCCGAGGCGTTACGTGCGGGGTTCGATGCCCATTTGGGTAAGCCAGTGTCGCTGAACGCGCTACTCGTGGCTATCGGCGGAAACCTGGCAAAAAAGTAGCGAATATTGAGTCGATGCACGAAGCGTTTTCCAAAGTCGATGCGGCACAGAACAGCCTCAAAAGTGCCCGGTTTCAGCGCGGAGGTCCATTTCTAGCAGACCGTTGCCGCTTTCTTGCTGGTCCGCTTTCAGAGCACTCCGATCGTCGAAACCGAGTTCTCCGAACAGCGGATGGGCGGCCAATGCGGTCGCCCACTCTTTCGGTTCAAGGTCAGCGCATCAACGGGCCAAACGCGGCGGGACATACGCACCGTAGTAAGGGCCGACTTGCCCGTTGCCAACCGTCGTTATTTTGTACCCGGCGAGCAAATGACCTTGGATGTACTTGCCGCTGCCGCCATGCGCCTTGTCGATATGAAATGCGGCGAATGCCACGATGGGCTGCGTCGAGGAGCTCGCGGAACTCGCGTCATTCACGACCGGCAGGATCACATCGATGCCATTAATGCCGGCTTTCGTGCTGACATCCGAATAAAGCGTTGTCTTGGCGCCGGGCTCAATCCAGATCGAGTCGCCGATGTTCAAGGCCGTTGGATTGCCGCTGGCGATAAACCCGCGCACGGTCGGCACGTCGTTTGCGTTGGTTTGGAAGGAGGTCCATTGGCCTGACTGGCAACCCCTGACGTTCGAGCCAGCGCCAAAAGACACCTCGTAGGCCGCTCCCGTGGACGGATCAATCTTGGGCGTGCCCGTCCGCGCGTTCCAATACAGGCTGTAGATGCATGTCCCGATTGCCACAGGAAAAAGGCCACCCGCCCCGATCGATCCCGGCGCGGACACCATCGCGACCGACGTCGCGCTGACCGGACCGTTGTTCATGCCAAAGAGGGGCGCTAGAAAATAGCTGACCGGACCGCCATTGAGCCCCGGCGCGCGCGAGACGGTCACCTGGACGGCGGCCGCGTCATAGCTTCCCGGGACGATCGTCGTCGCCTGCATGCCCGCGGGGGAGCCAGACAAATTCCAGTATCCGGATTGTATGGAGGCATCGTGCAGTGTGACACCGTCAGAGGAGTTCAAGCTGACTGCACTTGCTGCGGCAGCCTGCGCAGCGCTCCAGTTCGGGCCCGAACTGCTAGCGGAAAGCAACGAAGCCGCACCGGCAAGGGCAGCAGCGTCCGCCGCCGTTTGCAATTCAGCCTGGGCCAGGTACAAATGTCCCATGTCCAATGCCACGGCGCCCGCCATCAGCGCGATGAGCAGCAGAAAGGGCATCATGATTGACATCACGCCCCGCTGACGTCGAAGGGACGCCGCATGGTTGGCCCGGCGCGCGCGCGGAAGGAAACGTCCTCCGTGCACGGTGTTCAGATCGCAGGAGTGTCGCATTGGATCATACGGCTCATTCGTAATTCATCACCGCCGTCGCGTTCAGCACGAGAGGGCCGGTCAGTGCGCTTAGCGTCGACCCCAAGATCAAACCGTTATAGGTATAGGAGATCTGAACCGTGAGCGCACTCCCGGAGGTCGTACCATTCGCTTGAGTTACGGTGACGCTTGGCGTGCTGCTCGCGCCTCCGCTGATGCGCGAGCCGTTCGCATTGGCGGTCGCGACCGCGGCAATCTGGGTCCTTGTCAGCGCTGGCACGCTTACTACGGCCCCCGCCCTCGCTGCCAGGCGAGCAGCTGTGACGAGCGCTGCCTTGTCATACATCATCAGGCTGAAATCGACGATACCGACCAGCACCATGAGCAGGAACGGTAGCAGAATGACAAATTCCAGCGAGACGCTCCCTGCCTGTGCGACGGGATGCGACCATGTTCGACGGGACCAGCTGCCGTTGGGACGGTATTCTGGCTTACGCACGTTTTTTATTATCTGTCTGCTGAGACGTCGTTGTTCAACGATGGCCCGCGAAATATATCCCCATTACCCTTAGGCAACCCTTAAGAGACCTGCCGGCGCTACTCGCTGTGCAAAGGTTCGCGCAGCAAATGTTGGCGCGCCGAGGCCCACAACTACATGCAAAAGAATTAACGGCCGCGACCCGCGCCCCGACCAAGGAGCGTGGTCGCAAAATCGGATTCCATTTCTCGATTGAGCGGGTCCGACTGGCCCGTCGTCGCGTGGCGAATGCCTGGCTCATCTGCCGGGCACCATGTCGAACGTTGAACGGCTGCTTGGGAGAGTCGCCAAGCAAAAAATCGCGCATATTGGTGGAACTCGTTTGGACACGTTCCTCGCCCAGCGCGCCTTCTGCCGCTCGAATCGCGAGCTTAACCGATCGTCGGGTTCACAACCGAGACCGTCGGGCCCGATGGGACCCAGTCGCCCAGATACCAGGTCTCCTTCCACACCGGATTCGCGCTCGTGATCGTGCCCGTCACGATGTAGCCGCCCGGTTCCAGGCCGCCGACGCCGAACGGCCCGGTGGTCTGGCTGTCGTCGGTATGGTTCGTGATCTGAATATCGACGGCCTTGGCGACCGGCCCTGCGAACGATCCGAGATAGACCTGGATGCCCGGACCGGCGCAGCCTAGCGTCTTCGGGCTGACGATCCTGATCGCCCGGAGTACCGCCGTGTTGTCATCCGGCTCGATGTCGAGGCCCGCCTGCGGTGCCGTACCCGCGATGTTCTGCCACACCGGGTTGTTGAAGGTGATGGTGTCGCCCGAAATAATCGTCGCACCTTGGCGACGGCAGCCGTCCGCGAGATGGTTGTTGATCACGACGGTCTTGCTCGTCACGCCGGCCTCGGTATAGCTGTTGGCGATGTAAATGCCGTCTCCCCAGCAGTTGATGGTCGTCGGAGACGTAATTGTGACGTTCGAGCTGCCGGCGATCGAGATGCCCATACCCCACTCGCCTGACGTCGCTGCGTTGAGCGACTTGCTGCCGTCGAGATACGGCGACTCGATGTTCACGTTGCTCACATCCCAGACGCGCATGATCTGATACGAATCAGTATTATGAGCCAGCAGCTTGATCGAAGCGCCCTGTGCGAAACGAATGTGGGTGTTCGAGCGCAGCGTGAGGCCCGTGCTGTCGATCCGGCTCTGTCCGGTGATCAAGAGGATCTGACCGACCGATCCGTCGATGGCGGCCTGCAGCGCGACGCGGTCGTTCGTGATTCCGTCGCCTTTCACGCCGAAGGACGAGTCGAGCAGAACGCCGTTCGCGCTGGCGTCGCTAGCGCTCCGCGAGGGGCTAGCCGTACTCGGGTCGGGGTTGCTCGTGCTCGGCGAGCCGGTGGCCGCGTTCGGGCTGGTGTCGCTCGTGCTCGGCGAGGGGTTGACCGTACTCGGGCCGGTGTCGCTCGTGCTCGGGCCGGCGTTGCTCGTGTCCTGCGAGCCGGAGGGCGTGCTCGGGCTCGTCTTGCTCGACGAACCGGCAACAGTCGGCGAGTTCGTGCCGCCGCCACAAGCGGCCAGCGCAAGCGAGCCGGCGCCGAGGACGAGCGTCGAAAGGAATTTGCGACGCATCGTGCTAGGAATATCGGAGCGCGTCGGGGCCATGAAAAATTCCATCGAATGACAAATGCGCGACTCGGCGGAGTCGAATTGATATGCGCCTCAAGAAGATGAAGCGACAGGCGACGAGCAGCCGCTTCGGCGCTTATTTGGTTTACGGCGCGAAAATCGAAACCCTAAGTAAAAGGCCGCGCTGGATAGTTCGTATCGTGGAAGAATCCCGGGTTTGCTCAGCACACCAACAAGCCCCGCCGGGCCACGTCAGATCAAGTCCGTCTCCTGAACAAGTTCACCTTCGCCGACGACGCGGCGCTCGCCGTGCGTGGCTGGTACGCCGTCCTGGGCGCACGCGCGGCAGTCACCCGTCAGCCCGACGATCGCCAGGTCGCGGGCACGCCCGCGCCGGGCGTGTTCGGCCGCATCCGGCGCCAATTGGTTGCCTTTGCCGAGAGTCTCCATCGCGCGGACCTGGCCGCCGTCTTCGGACGGAGCGCGCCCCCGCGCTGATTGCCGCCGAACAGGCCAGTCCGGTCGTGCCGTTGGAACGCCTTCGCGTTCCGCACGAACCCGACGGCTCGTGGGAGCAATTCCGGGCACCTCGCGACGCCTGCCTGCTGAACGCGTCGAACGACTACGACGCCATCCAGTCGTGGCTCTCCTCGCACGGGTCGGGCGCGACGCAGCGCGCGTACAGGGAGAGGCGGAACGCCTGATTCTCTCGGTGATCGTTGAGCGCGGCCGCGTTGTCGTCGCTCGCGACCGACGACACGATCGCGTACCGGGGATCCCCGCGGCGGCCGACCCCGCGATTGCCGGAGCGACCCGGCGAGGATGCGCCACAGCGCAGAATGGCGGCCGTTCAGTGCCCCGCTGTCACCCCGGATCGGCCGCCTACGCGCTGAGTGCTTTGCGTATCTCAAGCGCATCTATACGGATCGCGATTTCGATTTCAGCGTCAACGGAGGTCAACACCCCACCGAATTTCGGCGAGAACTCGCAAAGCCAGCATGTGAACCGGCTGTGTCGGTCGCACGACTGGCTCTGGAACACCGGCTCAATACCAATCTGTTGTTCAAAATGGCGCCGAGCCTATCAGGCTGGACTGTACGAACCGCCGACCCTGTTGCCGGTAAATGTGGTGCCCGAGGAGCGTGCGATCGAGAATGCGGCTTCATTGCCCGTTCAGCCGCAGAGTATGGCTCAGCCTGCCGTCGCGGGAGTGATTGAGATTTGCGTCGGCGTCGCACGCGTGCGTATCGAGGGCACGCCCGACGCAGCCACGCTGCGTGTTGTGTTGCATACGTTGCGTGCCGCTGCGGAGGCTGAGACGTGATCGGCCTTCCTGCCGGCACGCGTGTGTGGCTCGCTGCCGGCGTGACCGACATGCGGGCCGGATTCAACAGTCTCGCCGACAAGGTGCAGACCGTGCTTGAACGGGATCCCTTCTGCGGGCACGTCTTCGTGTTTCGCGGCAAACGCGGCGACCTGCTCAAAGTGCTGTGTTGGAGCGGCGATGGCATGTGCCTGCCGATGAAGCGACTCGAGAAGGGGCGCTTCGTATGGCCTCAAGCCGACGGTGCCGTCATTTGCCTGAGCCTGGCGCAACTATCGACGCTGCTGGAAGGCATCGACTCGCGGCAACCGGCGAGAACGGCTCGACCGGCCTCAGCGTTGTAAACGTCGTCGCCGTCGCGTAAGCTGCCCTGCATGACGCGCGCGAACCCACTTCCCGACGGTCGACGTAACTGTCTGTTTGCTGGAGCAGACTCTGGCGGCGAACGTGCCGCCGCAATCTACAGCCGCGTCGGCACCGCATAACTCAACGGCATCGATCCTGAGGCATATCTTCGCTACGTGCCCGCACGCATCGCCGATCATGCGATTAACCGCATCGACGAACTCGCCCCGTGGGTCGTCGCCGACCAGCTCCGCACCGCAGTCTGAAGATCACGATCCTTAGTCAGAACGTCGCTGGTGCCACACTTATTATCGGGCTGCGACCTCGCCAGTCAGCTCTCGGAGTCATACCCGAACTCGCGGAGCTCCTGCGAGCAGCGGCAGGCTTTGGCGATCTTCGCGGCCCATTGGACGGCGGCTTCGCGCGACGGCAGTTCCAGGACACAGAAGCCGCCGTCGAACTCCTTGGTCTGCGGGTAGGTACCGTTCGTGACGGTGCCGTCAGCGGCGACCATCAGCGGCGCGACGTCCTCGTTGATACCACCGCCGAAAACATAGACACCGGCATCTTTCGCCCGGCGTATGACCGCGTGCGCCGCTTCACCAACCGCAGCTATGTCTTCGTCGGAGATGTCCATCGCCGATTTGGGGAAGGAGATAAGGTACTTCGTCATCGTTCGGTCCTCCGGGTATCAGTTCGCTCGCCAGTCGGGCTATCTCGCGCCGGAATGCGAGCGGATGATTCGGTACGCCTTTACGGCCAGTTCTCGTCGGTGCTTCTGTTGTCGAGGTAGTCCCCCTACTCGATGTGGCGAGGGCTACTCTGGCGACTTTTGATTGGAGTGCCTGGACGGTACGCCGTACTCGCTTACGTTGGAACGAGGGCTACGGACCGCTTTTTGCCCAGGTATCGTCGCGACCAAAGAATTGACGTAAGCAAAACTTAACCGATGAGAAATTTGCAGAGAAGGGTTCAAATGTCGCGTCCCCGCCGAATCTCGCTACACACGCACGCCGATGTGACGCCGCCCGATCCCTATCCGTTCGACATCGGCATCTGGCATCTGCGTGTCGAGGATCCGGTATTTCACAATGAAATCGCGCGCAAGTTGAAGGCGTGCAGTCGCCACGCCCTGCCCCGTAATGTCCGCCTGCAGCAACAGACCCGCGTCGTCGAAGGATTGAACCGCGCTCGGACTCCGTTCCGCTCAGAAAGCGAAGAGTTGGCGCAGCTCGGACAGGTGCGTGTGCCAGCGTCGCTTCCTTTCGATCACTGCCCTAGCTCGCTACGCGCCTAGGCTCCCAGCGTCCCAAGATCAATCACACGCCTGCCAGATATCGTGGCGACACATCGTCCGGAGGTAAATCCACGCATCGTCCAACCCGTGGGCCGATGCTCGACGCAACCAGAACGCTGAGGAACCCAAATCCTTATTGACCCATCGTCCTTCCAGATACATCTGACCCAAAAGGAATTCCGCGACAGGATTTCCCTTTGCAGCAGCATCGCTGAAGAGCTGCCACGCGATCTCGTTATTCTGCGCTACGCCTCGTCCATCAGCGTACATCGTGCCAAGTTTAAACTCGGCGGTGGCGCTACCCTGCGCGGCGGCCTTACTCCACCAAAAGACTGCCTGAGCGTCGCGTTGGGCAGATGACTGTCGCGTCGCGTAGAGATCGCCCACTTTTTCCTGCGCACGGCTATCACCAGCCTGTGCTGCGGCTCGATAGCCCTCCACGCCGAGGTGGTTTCGATAGGCATCCTGTGCGCGAACGATCCAGCAGACAGCAACGCTCAAGGCAAGGGTCGAAGCAGCGAAGTTCTGAAATGTCCGCCACTTTCGGCTGAGGGCCGGATTCTGCGATACATTGCGACAATCGGAGTTGGCAACATCGGAGTCAATCCCGGCCTCACGGACACTTTCAGCGTTTGACACCTGTTCTCTTCCGCGCCCAGAAGAGTCTCGAAAGCGACGGAGAAGTGTCGCCAAAACGGCCGAAGCGATAGCGGCTGGCAGCGCAACCATCATACCCACATAGTTTGGTGTCAGTATCCGTTGAAGAACATGCGACCAAGGACTGTCGGGAATGCCGTGCGAGATCATGTAGCCGGCTGTAATGACGATGCCGGAAGTCAGTGCTGCAAGCAGGCCCATGACCGTTCCCAAGCGGCCAGGACCTGCTGCGGCAATCGTGGCTGCCGCGCCCTGAAACACGCCGAAAGTCAGATAGAGGTCGACGTCCGGCCCGAGTGCGCGAGTGGCGTTGTGCATCCATAGGTAAAGGGCGAAAATGTGTTGACCGAGTCCGGCAGGCAGGATACTGCGAAAGTACATTGCCTCCCAATAAAGGCAGCAGACCAGCCCTGCACATATTCCAGTTACGGCCGCTCTGGAGAGGAACAACTGATCTTGCGTAACGAACAGCTGCGAGTCTCTATCAAGGATAGCCCACGCGGGGACCGGTTCTGGCATGAGCCTGCGGGAACGAATTTCGCCTGCCAGAGGAAACGCGCATGCGGCAATCGACGCGAGGAACGTTGGCGGCCCGAGAGCAAAAACGACTAAGGTGAAACGGTCGTCCGCATCCAGACGGAATATAACGGGAAAGGATAGCAGGGAGAAAGCGGCGAAGAGTGAACAACCCAGAAGGAAGAGGGCCACGGCCGCCGTAATCAGCATGACCGGATGCGGGGAGCGTTGATTCAGCACAACTCCGAGCCAGGCCGATGCGGCATCGGCTATCCACGCGAAAATCGCGATGCAGGCAAGGGTGAGCAGTAACCCTATTGCGCAATGGAGAGCGAAGTAGGAGATATGCCAGGCCTGTGGAATTGCCCTTGGTGCCGGTGTGATCAACGCACTGGCAAGAACGATGCATTGAACGGCGAGGTAGCTCAAACCGAACGCGATACCGAGGCGCGCGCATCCTGCGCGCGGATTCCTGTCGGTAAGTAGCGACATGAACGCTGTGCGCCAGACGCCGATGCCGACAGCACCGACGGCGATCAGCAAAACGACGGCGGGTGCCAGAACGTGAGCTACTGCGTCGGACGCCAGGTAAGCGGTTTGGGTCGTTGGAATGAACGAGGCATGTACGTCGTTGGTGGCCGAGAGAATGGTCCACGCTGCGAGACCAACGCCGAAGGCATCCCACGGGCTCGCGGGAAAAAGATGAAAAGGGTCTCTGATCACATTTTGCCGGGCAGCTGGACTCGGATGGAACCGGAGGTAGCGACGCCACCCAAAATCGGACGCGGCCGGGAGGGATGCCAATGCACGGTCGATGGGCGTTGGCGATTCGTCCCACGCTGAGACCAGGACATCCGCGTAGTATTCGCGTGTGCGCAGCACCGCGAGCCCGGAAAAAACGATGACGACCGTCGACAAGGTGACGTCGAAGAGCAGAGGCGCCGTGCGATGCAAGCCTGCTACCGCGCAAATGATCGCAGCGGGCAAAAGGTTCGTCACCAGAAAGGCGGCCCACGCTGCTATCGTCAGGTACGTTTTATCCACATCCGAGTTTTCGAGATGAGCCAGTTCATGTGAAACGATTGCCGTAAATTCCAGCTTTTCACCGCGAAAATAACGGGCGACGAATGCTCCCCCTAGCGCGACGTAATGACGTCCTATCCGGCCAAATACGCTAGGCATCTGCATCGAGAGTGGGTTCCAGACGAAGGTTGGCTTCCGCTTGAGCGAAGCGCGGTCACAAAGGTCGTTTAGCGATCTGTAAAGATCAGGCGAGTCGGATAAGGTGATGTCCTCATACCGCTGAGCTTTACGCCTCCACGCGGGCAGGATTAAATAGATTGCAAGCGACACCAGAACCGTAAGCAGGACTCCGCCCAAGGCGAAGAAGCCGGACCCCCGCATCAGTTGAGAGCAACTGCTCGACCCACGCATCCCCTCCTTGTATATCGCGCTCATGGAGTCCGAAGACGACGACAACGCGGATTGAAAGTATTGGAGAAGGCCGGTTACGTATTTCGTGACGCACGCACCGGCGGCTTCGCTTTCGCTGTCATGTAGCGCCCACCACAGATCTATGAAGAATATCTCGCTGCCGGCTACCACGAAAATGACCAGGAGCGCGAAGCGGAGCGTGGTGTCCGACGGAAACGGAAACGGGTTTGGGCGAAACTTGCTTGAACTGGATGAGAGTACGCGCGCCACACTCTACTCCTCGGGGAGTACCAGTTGCGTAGTGATCGCGTTCGCAAGTGCTTTGGCCTTGTCGGGCGAGAGCCGAAGCCTCGTTGCCGCGAGAATCGCATTTGCGTGTACCAGTTCAAGTTGTTCGGGGGTCAAGGTGATGTGGACAGCCACCTTGGTTGTTGAGAATTTCTTGAACATTCCCCGGATTATGTCGGGCGTTTCCTTGGCTAGCTCGTCCGCGACAGCTTTCTTTGCCACCTCAATCAAAAACTTATAAGTTTCGTTGAGGACGTGCAATACCACCGGCGTCAGATACACGATAAAAGGGTCAGCGCCGAATCCGAGGGACGCGTCGGTTGATCGGGTCTGCTTGATAACGGCTTGTGGATTCGCGAAGAAGGCCCTGCTCGCAGGAACAAAGACAGACAGCTCCTGCGGGGCGATTTCCGTCAGCACGTCACGCGCGATTTCCGTGACCAGCACGGTTTGACTTTCCTCTTTCATGTCGAGGCCTTGTTTGGGGTCAACCTTGTTTCTAATTGCACGAGCGTTGCTGCCGCTTTTTAGAGCAACCAGGCACCTCTGATTCTGCAATCGGGTTGTCTCGAAAGTCTAGGTGATACCAACAAGCGGTAACTACCCCGGTAAAATCCCGCGTGCGTTACCGCACATGTCACTTTTTCGCGGCTTGATGACCGCGGGCTATCTCGTTGCTGTCCTGACGACGATCCGCTTCGGCGCGACGTTGCAACAGCGATGGGTGGGACGCGCCGGCCTTCCTGCATGACAGACACCCGCGGCGGATACATGAAAAGCTTAAGGATCTCGATGCGTTTTATCCAAGGCTGATGATCTACATCTTGTTCGAGAAGTTACAGTTTCCGCGCTCACGGTTACAATCGTCGTACCATTAAGGCGTTAATCTTCCGCCACCTCGAACAAATATAAAGGGTGCGAAGATGACAAGAAGACATTGGAGAATGCTGGGCCTCGCCGCATTACTGCCTTTGATGCTCGCGGCATGTGGCGGTGGCGGCGGTGACAGCGCTTCGGGCACGCCGTCCGGCACGCTGCACGTCGCAATGACCGATGCGCCTTCCTGCGGTTTCGATCACGTCTACGTGACCGTTTCGCAGGTGCGCGTCAACGCAAGCGCGCAGGCTGGCGACAACGACGCCGGCTGGACCACGGTCGCCTTGCCCACCCCGCAAAAGATCGACCTGCTGTCATTGACCAACGGTGTGCTCGCCGATCTCGGTCAGAGCGCACTGCCCGCGGGCCAATACCAGCAGGTGCGCCTGCTGCTCGCGTCGAACTCGAGTAACACGCTCGCCAACTCGGTGGTGCCGTCCGGCGGCACCGAACAGCCGCTCGACACCCCGAGCGCGACGCAAAGCGGCTACAAGATCATCCAGCCCTTCACAGTGCAACCGAACACGCTCGTCGACCTGGTGCTCGACTTCAACGCGTGCAAGTCCATCGTCACGCGCGGCAACGGCTCCTATGCGCTCAAGCCAGTCGTGACGGCAACGCCCACCACGGTGAGCGGGCAAATCGCCGGTTATGTCGGGCGCGCGCAGGCAGGCGCCACCGTGTATGCCGAACAGGGCGGAAAGGTCGTCAAGGGCACTCTCGCCGACAGCACCGGAAAGTTCGTGCTTTCGCCGCTGATTCAAAGCTCGACGCAGGGCACCTACGATGTGGTCATCGTCCAGAAGAACGTCGCCACGGGTATCGTGCGCTCGGTGCCGGTCGTCGTGAACACGAGCACCGCGGTTTCCACCTCCGACGCGCCGATCGCACTGCCTTCGTCGTCGATGAGTACGGTGAGCGGGAAAGCGACAGCGACCGCCAATGCCCTCGTCCGTGCGTCGCAGCCGATCGACGCGGGCACGTATGAGATCGCGTCCGTCAACGCGAACCTCGACACGGGCACCTACGCATTGTCGTTGCCGGCCGCGGCGCCCATCGTCAGCACCTACTCTGGCGCGCTGCCGCTGAGCTTCGCCGCTGCACCGGCCGCCGCCGGTCAATACACGCTGGAAGCGGACGCGGCATCGGGTGCCACGCAGTCGACGAGCGTCAACGCGACGACGAATCCGAGCAATGTCAATTTCAGCTTCTGACCATATACAACGCGCAGCGAAGAGCCGCCCGCCTTTCCGCCAGGAGAACATGATGAAAAGAATCGCCGTCCTCGCCTCGCTGTTGATCGCCGCCGGCGTGACAAGCGCGTGTGCTGTGTATGTCCCCGACTCGCCAGCTGTCGCGGTCAAGCCGCAAGGCGGCGTCGGCAATGGCTTTTGCCCGCCGGGACAAGGCAAGAAAGGCAATTGTTGAGCACGGGCCAGCTTGCGAGCGGGTCGCTAGAAAAGGTACGACCGATCAAAAAGCAGCTCAAGCGGCTCACGCCGATTGGGCTGTTTTCTTTCCGTGGCTTGCTGCAAGTCCACCAAGAGTAGTGTCAGCTGAAGCCGGCCGTCGCGTGGGCTTCGGGTGATCGGGCTTGAGCGTCGTCTGTCGCGAGTTGTCAGCGCGCCAGACGAGGCGGCATATGCGCCATAGTAAGGTCCGACTTGTCCGGCGGATGCTGTGATCTCGTACCCGGCGATGACGTGGCCCTCGAGACCTAAACTTCCGGAGTATTGCATCTCGCACGCAATGGGCACGTCGCCATCTCGAAGGCGACTTGGAGGAAGCCTTCGAGGCGCTTATGCTTCTTGCACACTTATTGCCCGAAGAAGATATCCTTCTTGGCGTTGCGCGCTGGCCCCCCATCTCCTGATAGGTCCGGTTGACAGTCGGATCATAGAAGCTGGGCTTGTGCACGCCCGACTTCAAATTGTCGGGCACAGGAATCTCGACCAGTCCGTTGTAGAACGCAAAGGCGCGCACATGGGAGCCGATCCAGTCGGGCAAATGCTGGATCCACGTGAGCTCCGCAAATGTATCGCTGGACACGCCCAGCGCTGCGACGAACAGCTCGGCCTCGCGGATCTCGCCCCTGTCCGGATTGATGATGCCGAGCTTCTTGCCAGAGTAGTCAACGAACAGCTTCTGGTCGGGCACGTGCGTCTGCCGCATAGTGACCGACAGACGCTGGGCCCATTCCTGATAGACCTTGCAAAACCAGCTATATCCGTATGGTCGGCCGCGAACGGCGCACTGACCAAGTCGACCCGCACCGTGACCTTCGCGTCCGCCAGGAGGTTGCCAAGGAGAGCCACGATGGCGTCGTTGGCGGCCTTGACGTCGGCCGCCGACACGGAAGCCCAGGTCGCCTGGTTCCGCCGTATCCGGTGTCGACGCGTTTGAGCGGCTCGTACCGGGGAGCCAGCACAGATTGCAAACAAACGAGGTGCAACTTGCACATGAATCGCTCTCTCATGCTTCTGGGACTCGTGCTGCTGGCCTGCTCGTCGCCTGAGGCTCCTACAGAATCACGAGTTCCGCTGACGCACAAGTAGCTGGTTGCCTTGGTTCCGAACTCGCATATGGAGCGCATCAGTCAGAGCGGTGGCGTTCGTCGTTGGAGCAACAACGCCGACGGCACTGCCGCAATCGTACGGTTGCCGAAGCCCGCTGCGAAGTCCGCCTCGGTCGGCAAGACAACCGGCCGCTGGTCAATCACCGAAGACGGAAAGTACTGTCTTGACGAGGAGTGGCGAGGCGAAGTGGGAGGTCCAATCCAATGGTGTTCACGAATGTACCAGGACTCTGCGGGCACGTTGCATCCCTTGCGCGATGCGAACTAAACCAAAGTCACAGAGACATAGAGCAACATTCGGCGCCTCCGCGCTCGTTGTGCATGGCTCATTGAAATTTTAGGCCTATATAGAACACTTCCGCGAAAATTTGAAGTTCCACGCTCTGGGCACTCGGCATCGAGGCCCCCACCCAATTTACCCCGCTGAATGACCAAAGCGTAACCTCAGTTCAACATGGTATTCGTTTTAAAACGACCCTCGACCGCTTGAGTTAGCTCGGAAAAGACATCGAGGCTTGGTCCGCGCGCGCCGACGTAATCAGCGAGACTATGACGTCGAACCCCCAAAAGTTTCGGAAAGAGCGTGAAGCGCATGGGCGCCGATTTGTACCCGGCGGCGCTTGAGGACGATGCCGAAAAGCAGTCCACGGCTCTCCTGCAGCGCTTCATGCTGTCCCTTTCCATATAGCGCGTCGGTCACTCAAGCCGACAACCCACCCTGCAAAAAAAGGTCGAAAAGACCACGTCCTGAGAAACGCTTTTGGGAGGCGCTCGCCTGGCGCGGTCGCCGGTGCATTAGATTTCGCCGGCTCATCGCTCGATGGTCAACCCTCAAGCCGATTCAATTGGTGCCTGCAGTTTGAACGTGCCGACGCCGCCGCTCAGCGCATGACTGTCGGCTGCATCTGCGCGTGTTCCTGTGATTGCGCGTGAGCGGCAGCTTGCTTCCGCTTCTCTTTGGCGAGATGCCGGCCAACGACGCAGCCGCCGACTGCACCAACTACAGCATGATGCCCAGCATAGTGACCAGCGACACCGCCGACTACCGCGCCTTTCAAGCAACCTTCGGCACTCGCAGCGCCGGCCGATGTCCTGTTGACGTCGCATCTGTGAGTTGTGAAGTATCCGTCAGCGTAACCCGTTCCGGCTGGAAGATAGTGCGAGACGAGCATTGCTGGGTCAGATTAGGATGACCTGAGCAGTCCGTTCGAAAAATGCTCTCTCCCGGTTGGCAAGGCGTGGTTCGCTCCTCATCCCCGCTTCCAGGTTCACTTCACACCCACTTCGGCGTCATGGCTCAATCAGGTCGAACGCTGGTTCGCCACGC
>NZ_FCOB02000045.1 GCF_001545075.1 Caballeronia ptereochthonis | reverse complement strand
AGGCAAAAAAAGCCCGCTCACTGGCGGGCTTCAAATACTCGACGGCCTTTGGAGATTGGTCGGACCGCTTACTTGGCCTGGTAAAGTCACTTTCTTTGCAGCAGCAAAGAAAGTGACTGCCGCCCCGCACAGGGGCAGTGCTAATAGACCGACACAAAAAGGGGATCCGGCGAAAGCCGAAGCAGACGCCCCCCGACGAATCAACCACGCTGCCTCCGCCACACCTCATAATCCGCAAGCGTCTCCTCATTCGGCGGATAGGTACCCCGCAACACCGCCCCACCTTCCACACGAGCAGAAAGAAACTCCTCCATGATCTCCTGCTCGGTCGCGTCCCTCGCGACCTCCTCCGCCATGTGACGCGGCACGATCACAACCCCATCCACATCACCGACGACGATATCGCCCGGATACACCGCCACGCCGCCGCAAGCAATCGGCACGTTCATATCCACAGCGTGATGTTTCGCGAGATTGAGCGGCGCGCTCGCTCCCGCGCAAAAGAGCGGCAGCCCGATATCCCCGATGGTCCCGCTGTCGCGCACGCAACCGTCCGACACCATGCCCGCGACACCGCGAATCTTCAGGCGCGTCGTCAGGATCGAACCCGTCGACGCCACGCTGCGCTCGCCGCGGCAATCCTGCACGAGCACGCTGCCCGGCGGCGCGGTTTCGACTGCCTTGCGCTGCGGATGATCAGGATCCTGAAACACGCCGACGTGATCGAGGTCCTCGCGCGCCGGAATATTGCGCAGCGTGAACGCCGGCCCAACCATGTTCGGTGCGCCCTTCGCCGGCTTCACGAGCGGCGCGACGCCTTGCAGGAACACATTGCGCAAGCCGCGCTTGAAAAGCTGTGTCGTGAGCGTCGCGGTGCTGACGTGGCGCAGCAGTTCGAGCGTCTCGTCGGAAATGGCGATGTCTTGTGTCGTCATGATCTGTACGTCGTGTTTAGTGGATTTCAGGCTCGCCGTTCGACGGCGCCCCCCGGGTCGGCGACAGGCTCTTCGAGAAAATCGAAGTCGCAGCCCTTGTCCGCCTGCGTCACATGCAGCTGATGCATCACGCCGAAGCCGCGCTCGAACGGACGCTTCGGCGGTTTCCACGCCCCACGGCGCGCGGCGAGTTCTTCGTCGCTCACGTCGAGGTGCAAACGCCGCGCCGGCACGTCCAGCTCGACGACGTCGCCGTTCCTCACCAGCGCCAGCGGCCCGCCGACGAATGATTCCGGCGCCACATGCAGCACACACGCGCCGTAACTCGTGCCGCTCATGCGCGCATCCGAAATGCGCACCATGTCGCGCACGCCCTGCTTCAGGAGCTTCTGCGGAATCGGCAACTGGCCCCACTCCGGCATGCCGGGCGCGCCGACCGGCCCCGCGTGCTGGAGCACGATCACCGAATCGGCCGTGACGTCGAGCGCTTCGTCGTCGATGCGCGCGGCCATGTCGGCGTAATCCTTGAACACGACCGCCGGCCCGCGATGCCTCAGCAGGCGCGCTTCCATCGCCGCCGGCTTGATCACCGCGCCGTCCGGCGCGAGGTTGCCGGTGAGCACCGCGAGACCGTCGTTCGGCACGAGCGGATTGCTCTTCCGGCGAATCACGTCGTCATTGAAAATCTCGGCGCCCGCGATGTTTTCGCCGAGTGTTTTGCCGTTGACGGTGAGTTGCGAGCCATCGATCAGATCGCCGAGCTCGGCGAGCAGCGCGCGCAGGCCGCCCGCGTAGAAGAAGTCTTCCATCAGATACTTGCCGGCCGGGCGAATGTTGCCGATCACCGGCGTCACGCGCGCGAACTCGTCGAAACGCGCCGTCGTGAGCGGCACGCCCGCGCGCCGCGCGACCGCCACCAGGTGCACGATCGCATTGGTCGAGCCGGACATCGCGAGCACCGTCGTCACCGCGTTGTCGAAGGCCTTCGGCGTGAGAATGTCGGACGGCTTGAGGTCCGTCCACACCATCTCGACGATGCGCTGCCCCGTCAGCGACGCATGTTGCGCATGCCGCGAATCCACCGCCGGAATCGACGCGAAGCCCGGCAACGTCATGCCGAGCGCTTCGGCGGCGCTCGTCATCGTCGATGCGGTGCCCATCGTCATGCAATGACCCGGCGAGCGCGCGATGCCGCTTTCCACGCCCTTCCACTCGTCCTCCGTGATCTTGCCCGCGCGCAACTCCGCCCAATACTTCCACGTATCCGAGCCGCTGCCGAGCGTGCGGCCATTCCAGTCGCCGCGCAGCATCGGGCCGGCGGGAAGGTAGATCGCGGGCAGATTCATGCTGATCGCGCCCATCAGGAGGCCCGGCGTGGTCTTGTCGCAGCCGCCCATCAGCACGCAGCCGTCGAACGGATACGAGCGCAGCACTTCCTCGACTTCCATCGCGAGGAAGTTGCGGTACAGCATGGTCGTCGGCTTCTGGAACGGCTCGGCGAGCGTCATCACCGGCATCTCGACGGGAAAGCCGCCCGCCTGCCAGATGCCGCGCTTCACTTCCTCGACGCGCTGCTTGAAGTGCGTATGGCACGAGTTGATCTCGCTCCACGTGTTGATCACGGCGATGACCGGCTTGCCCATGTAATCGGACGAGTGATAGCCCATCTGCGCCGTGCGCGAGCGATGGCCGAACGAGCGCAGATCGTTCACGCCGTACCAGCGGTGACTGCGCAGTTCTTCCGGCTTCCTGCGGTTAGAAGTCAAGCAGCGTCTCCTTGATGGTAGCGTTACCATTCATATCAAAAAAATGGTAGCGCCGTCACCGGCGAGCGTCGCTTGGGGTTTATCCCACGAATCGGCTATTTGACGGAGAAATGCACCGACGCGATCAGTTCCGCAAGCCCGAGCCACAGAATCTGCACGCCGATGCAGAAGATCACGAACGCGAAAAGACGCATCGCGACCTGCGTGCCAACGGTGCCGAGCAGCCGTTCGAGATGCCCGGCGAAACGCACGCACAGGTAGATGCTCGCGCACAGGATCACGAGCCCGATGCCCACGCCGGCGAGATGCACCGGTTGCAGGCCGTGGCGCGGCGAGCCCGTGCCGAGCGCGATGGCCACCGCGATCGCGCCCGGTCCGACGGTGATCGGCAGCGTCAGCGGATAGAACGCCTTCGCCCGCAGCGACGCGCCGCTTTGCGGCCTGGGCGCGGATTCGGTGGCGTCGTCATCGTCGGGCGCCTGGAGCAGCCCCCAGCCCGCCATCGCGACGACGAAGCCGCCCGCCACGCGCAGCACCGGAATCGAAATGCCGAAGAACGACAGTACGTACGCGCCGATGGACAGCGACGCCAGCAGAATCGCGAAGCTGTTGATGCAGATGCGGCGCGCGAGCTCGTTGCGCTCGGCGTCGCTGATGCGCGGCAGCACGCTCAGCACGACGAGCGCCACCGCCGGCGGATTGATGATCGGGAACAGCCCGGCGACGATCACGAGAACCGTCTTGGCGAATTCGTTGAACATGCGCGTCGTTGTCCGTTCGTCGGATCAGCCGAGATTGAACGCGGTGATCCTGACGTCGGATCGCTTGCACGCCTCGTCGCGACAGACGCCGCTGAACCAGATCCCGCCGTCGCCGATCATCGCGCCCTGGTCGCGCACGAAGAGCGTGGCGTACTTCTGCCGCGCGACGGTATCGACGAGTTTCGGCGTGAAGATGGATTGATAGCGCGCGACGAAATCGCGCTTCGAGCGCAGCGTCGTTTTCCTGCCCGCGGCCCGCACGGTGATGGGATAGGAAACCATGTCCGCGACGGCGTTCCTGTCGCCCGCCGCGACCGCATGCTGAAGGCGATCGAAGAACGCGCGATAGGGCTCGTGCGCGCCGACGAGCGCATCCATGCGGGCATCGACTTCCTGATCCGATTGAGCGAAGGCTGCGCCCGGAATGGCCAGCGCCGCCGCGACGGCGAGTCCGGTCAAGATTCCTGTCAAACGCATCGATGTGTCTCCCAGTCAGGCGAACGGCGCCGTGAGAATCAGCGCGCATTCGGTCAGAAACGAGCCGAGCCCCACGCCGATCAGCACGCGCGCGACATAAGTCCACATGCGATTATCGACGTTGCCCGAGCAACGCCACGCAAGCATGCACCACAGGAGATAGAGCGCGGAACACGCGGCGAACAGGCCCAGCATGCCGGGCCAGAACCAGACGGTGATCAGCAGAAATGTCTCAGGAGCGACGCCACTCGTCCAGAGGTCGAGATAGACGACCCACCATGCAAGGTGGATCGGCACGCCCAACAGCCACCAGACTTTCCAGAAGCGTTCTTCTCCACGCCAGGCCTTGCGGAACATGCGTCGCGATGCAAAGGGAAGAGGCACGCATTCTACTACTCCATGCGCGCCTCGCCCGCGGCCGGACTATGCCGACAGGCTGCGACGCTTCGCCTCCATGCGCGTGATGAGCCGCTGCAACACGTTCTCCGCCACGCCCGAGAGCCGCGTGAAGCGAAAGCCGACCACATAGCGCACATCGCCGCGCGGCGTGGTCACGCTTCGCGGCGATACGAGCTGGAGATCGACGGAAAAGGCCGCGCCCGGACCGAGCTGCAGGACGACATCGTTGAACACGGTGCCGATCTCCGTTTCCGCGAGACGCGGCGTATCCGTGCGCAGCGCGATGCCGCCGAGCGACAGGTCGTGCACTTCGTAGCGGAACGCCTCGCCGTCGGCATAGGCGCCTTTGGCGTAGAACGGATCGAGAATCGGCGCCGGCACGCGGAAGTACTCGCGCCGCTGGAACTGGTAGAGCTTCTCCGGAAAGGACACTTCGAACGCCTGCCGTCCCTCGTACGTCACGGCGCGCGCGGCATCCGTCGTGAACTCCACGCGCACGCCGTCCGGCGCCGCCTTGAAGTACAGCTGCCGCGCCTTCAGCAGCGCGCGGTTGTCCGACTCCACGCCGCCCCAGTCGAATACGATGCGCGCCTCGCGCGCGTCGACTTCCAGCAACTGCGTGATGATCTGCCCTTGCGCGCTCGTCACCGTCAGCATGTCGCGGCGTCGCGCGAGATTGCGCAGGCACATTGAGATTTCAGCAGGCGCGCGACGCGCGAAGCGCTCGTGGTCGTCGGCGAATTTTTCGATGTCGGATGTGTGCGGCAACGGTTCGGCGAGCATGGTGGTCCAATCTAGTTATCGGTTTAGGACGGCAAACTGCGCGAGCGGCATCGCCTGTGCGGTTCGAAAACCAGCGGAAATCCGCCCCTTGCCATTGACGTGAACCCACGTGCCGACTGGCGATTGGCCGATTCTTTCGGTCGATGCCTGCTCTCAAATGCTTCTTCGGTGCAATACCTGATGACACATATGTTGCATGAAAAAAACCGGCTTCAGTACGCCGGTAACGACTAGATTTTCGCGGTAATTCAGCGTTTTGCAGAGCAGCAAAGCTCGTTTCTTACACTCCACTTTCGAAAAATCGCGAAGGCCGGGCGCAACTGCAAGCCTCGCCCGGCCTCGCGTGCTCCAGGACGAACGCGTCATGCGAGCACGTCGACCTCGCTGACGAGCGTGCGGCGTCTCAGCGGTGCGAGCGCCGCGCCGAGCCGCTCGCCGTGCGCCTCACCGATCACGCCCGACAGAATTTCGCCGAAGCGCGGCTCGTCGACGCCCGAGACGATGTACTGCCAGCGATACGCGTCGAGCAGCCCCGCATGCACGCGCGCCTCTTCTTCGTCCGACAGCGCGCGGTCGAGCTGCGTGGCGAAATAATGCGCATCGGCGGCTGCCTGCGCCTGCAGCATGCCGTCGATCACACCGACGAGCTCGATCAAATCGCCGATGGCAGCATCGCGCGCCGCGTCGTCGATGCGTGCGTCCTCGCGCATCCATTCCAGCTCGTCGATGATCGCGTGCTGCGACTCCTCCTTCCAGTGGAACAGGAAGATGTCCTTGAAGAGCGGCGACAGGCTGCTGTCGCTTTCCATGCTCTGCCGGAAATGCACCTGCGTGACGATCTCGATGCAGCACGTCAGCGCGAGAATCGACCACGTCGATTTGCCGAGCACGAACGCGGCGACCTCGTCGGCCTGCGGAATGAAGCGATATCCGGGCGGCAGCGCTTCGGCCGCGAGCGCCTCGACGCGGCGGAACAGTTCCTGATGCTTCAGTTCCTCATCGGTGAAACGGACGATCGCCTCGAGCGCGGTCTGATCGTCGAGCGCGTGATGGCGGCCGACTTCCAGCATCTTCGCGCCGATGAAGCGCTCGATCATGCCGAACATGTTCGCGTAGGTGCGGCCCTGAATCTGCGACATCACGCGGCGTTCGCCCGCGTCCAGAAACGGCAGACGCTGCACCTCGGTGAGCCCGTCGGGCATGAACTTGTGGGCGGGATCGAAGTGGCGGCCGCGCAATACGTCGCGATCGATGTCCCAGCGGATACGGCGGGACACTTCGATGCACTTCGCGTAGCGCTGCTGCGTGCTGATTTTTCCCGACTCGGATTGAATGGCTTTCATATGCGGACTCCGGATGATGCTGCGCCGATGACGGCGGATGGACGCCCGGGCGGCGGCCCGATGCGTCGAACAGGTCGGCGTGATGGAGGCGTCGCGTCACCGTTCTGCGAGCCATTCTCGGCAGACGCGCAACTGCGCACATGAGGCGCATGTCCCGGTCGCGACCGGAAAGGTGGTCTTTTGGCGGCAAGGATGGGGGACCGTTGTCCTGCGGCGTTTCAGGCGGCGGGCGCGTCGAAGCCCGCGCGGCGCGCTAGCACGATGGCCTGCGCGCGGCTCTCGACCTCGAGCTTCGCGAAAATGCTGGTGATGTGATTGCGCACGGTCTTCTCGCTCAATGCGAGACGCGCGGCGATCTGCGCGTTGTCGCGCCCGCCGGCGAGCAGTTCGACGATATCGCGCTCGCGCGGCGTCAGCGTGGAGAACGCGGGATCGGTCGCCGGCGACGACGGCAGGAACGCACGCACTTCCTCGCGCCAGCGCTGCCAGGCGGCATCGCTTTCCAGCACGAGATGGTTCTCGCTTTCCAGGGGCACGAAGCGCGCGCCGGGAATCTGTCCGGCGAGCAGGCGGCTTTCATCGAAGGGCACGCGTGCGTCGCCGCTTGCGTGCAGCACGAGCGTCGGACATTGCACGCGCGGCAGCAGATCCACTACGTCGATTTCATTGAACACGCGCATGATGCGCGCGGCGTTGCGCGGCGTGGTCGTGAGCCGTTCGAGCTCGTTGAACCAGTGATGCTGTTCCGGCGTGCCGCCCGGGATGAACTGCGTCGTGAAAAACTGGCGGAAGGCCGGATTGTGCTTGCCCCAGCCGAGCTCCGCGAGCTTCACGAGCATTTCGGCTTCCTCGTGCTGCGCGGGATCGCTGGTACGCTTGAGACGGCCGCGCGCGTAGCCGCCGTGCAGCACGAGATGGCTCACGCGTTCGGGATGCGCGACCGCATACGCGATGGCGATCGACGCGCCCTGCGAAATCCCGAGCAGCGGAAAGCGATCGAGGCCGCTCGCATCGACGACGGCCTCCAGATCGCGCAGCCAGGCATCGAACGAAATTTCGGCGACGTCGGGATCGGAGAGGCCGCAGCCGCGCTGATCGTAGCGAATCAGCGTGTGCCGCCTGCACAGCTCGATCATCAGATGGCTCCAGACCGGACTCGTGAAATCCAGTTCCAGATGGCTGAGCCAGTTCGCGGCCTTGATGATCGGCGGCCCGGCGCCGCAGGTCGCGTATGCGATGCGCACGCCGTCGCTCGCCGTGCAGAGGCGAATGTGCTGGCGTGGCATGGAAGGGCGCGTCACCATCGAGGGAAGGTGTAAGTAGGGACTACGTACAAACGATGGCCGCGCGGCGATCCGCGCGATTGCTCATGCTCGCGCGTAATCCAATGGAAAGTCAAGAATGTAAGCCAGGCGCCGCGTGCAACAGGATTCAAGACACTGCCGCGCATGCCATTCCATCATCGGACTTTTATCGATGAAAGAGGAATGCCCGTGACGGAAAACAATGTGGAGCAGCCGCCGCGCCCGCAGCGCTGCGTCATCGTGGTCGACGGCGATCTGCCGGCGGGAAAGGCGGCGAACGCGGCCGCGGTGCTGGCGCTCACGGTTGGCCAGCGTCATCCGGCCCTCGTCGGCGAACCGCTCGTGGATGCGTCGGGCTGCGCGCATCCCGGTCTCATCCCCGTCGGCATCGCCGTGCTCGCCGCGAACCAGCAGGAAATGTCGGCGATACGCGGCAGAGCGATCGCCGCGTCATGCGATGTCGTCACCTTCCCGGTGCAGGGACAGCAGACGACCGACTACGGCGCGTTCCGCGACGCGGTGGCCACCGTCGCCACCGACGACTTGCGTTACGTCGGACTCGCGCTGATCGGCGACAGGAAGCCGGTCAGCAAGGCCGTCGCGAATCTCGGCTTACTGAGGTAGTGCTACGCGCGCGTCGCCGTCTTGTATGCGCCCGGCGTGACGCCGAGCATGCGGCGGAACGTGCGCGTGAGATGCGCCTGATCGGCGAAGCCCGTCGCAGCGGCGATGTCGGAAAGCGCGCCGCCCCGGCGGATCATCTGCATCGCGCGGCGCACGCGGGCCTGGCGCTGATACTCGTGCGGCGTCATCCCCGTTTCGCGGCTGAATGCGCGAAACAGGCGATACGGCGGCAGGCCGGCCGCTGCCGCAATCTCGTCCAGATGGACCTGCTCGCCCAGGCGATCGTCGAGAAAGCGGCGCGCGGCCGCGACGGCACGCGGCTCGCGCGGCGTGACGACGGTTCCCGCGCCCTCCTTGACATGCCGCGCGACGAGCCGCGCGGCGAACGCCAGATAGCGCTCGTCGCGATGCAGCGACGGCCCATGAAGTTCCGACGAGCGATGCACGTCGTAGAGCGCCGTGCACAGCGCCGGATCGCGGATGATCGGCCCGACGACTCCGCCCGGCAACGCCGACGCGCGCTCGTCGCCGGTCAGCGCGCGCAGATGCGCGACATCGACATAGAGCGTGCGCTGCGCCCAGCCTTCGCCGTCGACGGGCCAGCCGGCATGCGGCTCGTCGGCGTCGATGGCGTAAAGGTCGCCGCGCCGCGCGACGAACTCCGTGCCGCGCATGCGGATGCGGATCGCGCCGCCCGTCAGCAGCGCGAAGCAGGCGGTGTCGTGCGCATGCACGTCGTAGGAGAAATTGGCGAAACGGCCGCGCAGCAGTTCCGCGCCGAGTTCGGGCGCGCGCCAGATTTGCGTGTCGGCTTTGGGTTGCGGTTTCATGGCTCGCTTGATGGCGGCATTCGGGCGATGTCCGCGCTTCGCGCTTCGGCAGAACGAACACTAACCGATACTCAGCCCATCCCGGAATATACGGCAACATTGCTCGCGCAGTTTTCTTCGCGGCCCGAACGTTCGGGCAATTTCGATTTATGCGGGCTCGCCGATGTCGATATCGAGCAGCGCCGAACTCACCGACTTGCCATGCGCGTCGAGCGCGAGCGAACGCGTGACGCCGCCGCCGAGCGCATGGCCGAGCACGAAGTTGAACGCGTTCAGCAGCGGCAGTTCGTGGCGCACGACATCGCCCTTCACGACATCGGCGAGATGCGCCTTCACGCGTTCGGGCGTCAGTTGTTCACGCAGATGAGCGAAATGCTTCGCGTCGAAGCAGATCACCGAGACGTTGAGCGTGTTGCCCTTGTCGCCGGTGCGGCCATGGGCCAGTTCACGCAGTTTCATCGCTTGCCTCCACGAATTCGAAGACGGGATTCACGTGCCTGCGCGGCAGCAGCACGGACTGCACGGCGATGACTTCGCGCGTCGCCTTCGTCACGCCGCCGCCGCCCGCCGGTCCGTTGGTGTAGAGCGTTTCGACCTCGTTGCCGATGCGCGCCGCCTCCTTCGCGCTCGATGCACGGCCCGCCACGCGCACGCGCACTTCGCACGGTTCCTCGTGGCGCGCGGCCAACGCGTCGCCATAAAGCGAGTTCACGCCGATGAGATCGAAGCGCAACTCGCTCGTGTCGACGCCCGTGATCGCGAGACGTTCACGCACGATATCGAGCGCGAGCCGCGCGCGAGCCACCGCGCCCGGTCCGCCATAGGAAATCTGCCCTTCGCCGATGCAGCCGTCGAGATAGGCGACCGAGACTTTCAGCGTGCCGGTGCGCTCGCTGCCGCGTCCGCCTGTCACGCGCACGCGGTCTTTCGCCTCCTCCGCAACGCGAACCTGCGTGAAGTCCGCGACGACATCCGGCTGAAAGTAACGGCCCGGATCGTGGATCTCGTATAGCAGTTGCTCCTTGCAGGCGGCTTCGGTCACGCGGCCGCCCGCATGCGCCACTTTCGTCACGATCACGCTGCCGTCCGCGCTCACTTCTCCGATCGGAAAGCCGAGGCGCGCGAGATCGGGCACGTCCTTGTAGCCGGGATCGGCGAAATAGCCGCCCGTCACCTGCCCCGCGCATTCGAGCAGATGACCGACGACGGTCGCCTGCCCGAGCGTGTTCCAGTCGTCCATGCGCCAGCCGAATTCATGGATGAGCGGCGCCGTGAAGAGCGAGGGGTCCGCGACGCGCCCCGTCAGCACGATATCCGCGCCCGCCGCGAGCGCGCCGACGATCGGCGCCGCGCCCACATACGCATTCGCCGATACGATGCGGCCCGCATAAGCGCTCACGTCGTCGCCGGTTTCCTCGAAACGCAGACGCGATCGAAGGACGACGTCGAGCACATCGTCGCCGCTGACGGCCGCGATCTTCAGTCCATGCAGTCCGAACTCACGCGCGATCTGCGCGGTCTTCCTCGCCGCCGCGCGCGGATTGGCCGCGCCCATGTTCGAGATGATGCGCACGCCGTTCTTCGCCGCGACCGGCAGCACGGCGCGCATGCGCGCTTCGAGGAGCGGATCGTAGCCGAGTTCGGGATCGTTGCGGCGCGCTTGCTGCGCGATCGCGATGGTGCGCTCGGCCAGGCATTCGAACACGAGATAGTCGAGCGCGCCGTGTTCGGCAAGTTCGACGGCAGGCTCGATACGGTCGCCCGAATAGCCCGCGCCTGCGCCGATCCGCACGCGCTTCGATGATTCAGTCTGGGTCATGATGCTCATCCAGTGTGAGTTACAACGGAAACACGCCCAGCACCACGCACGCGATCGTCATGACGATCGACGCGCCGAATAGCAGCGGGAACGTGAACTTCTGATGATCCGCGAGATCGATGCCGCACAGGCCGACGACGAGAAACGTCGCGGGCGTGAGCGGGCTCACGGGAAACCCGGTCGTCATCTGGCCGAGCAGCGCTGCCTGGCCGACGTGCACCGGCAGCACGCCGAACTGCGACGCCACTTCGGCGATCACCGGCAGCACGCCGAAATAGAACGAATCGGGATCGAAGAGCATCGAGAGCGGCATGGACGCGAGTCCGAGCGCGACCGGAATGTGCCCGGCCATCGCGGGCGGCACGAAACCGACGGCCGCTTGCGCCATCGCCTTCAGCATGCCGCTGCCCTGCATGATCCCGGTGAACACGCCCGCCGCGAGCAGGATGCCCGCCATCATCAGCGCGGCGCGGGCGTGCGCGTCGATGCGCTTTCGCTGCATGTCGACGTTCGGGTAGTTCACCATCAGCGCGATGCACAGCCCCACCATGAACATGATCGCGGGCGGAATCTTCTCGCCCATCGCGACCATCGTGCCGAGCACGACGATCGTCAGGACGATGTTGAACCAGAAGTTCCCCGGACGGCGCAGCGCCTGTTCCTCGGGCGTGAGTTCGCGCTTCGGAACGGGGACGGCGCCGTTCGCGCTCGAATAGCCGAGACGCCGTTCCTCGCGGCGGCCGAGCCACCACGCCATGCCGAAGACGAACACCAGGCCGATTGCCTGTATCGGAATCAGCGGATTGAAGAGCGACGAAATCGGCAGATGCAGCGATGCCGATGCGCGGATCATCGGCCCCGTCCACGGGAGGAAGTTGATGCCCGCCGCCATCGACACGGCCGCCGCGAGCACGCGCTTGTCCATGTTCAGGCGTTCGTAGAGCGGCAGCATCGCGGGAATCGTGACGAGAAAGCACACGGCGCCCGAGCCGTCGAGATGGATGAGCAGCGCGAGCAGCGTCGTGCCCATCACGATGCGCGTCGGTTTCGTGCCGACCGCGCGCAGGATGCGGTCGATGATCGGATCGAGCGTGCCGGCGTCCGTGATCGTGCCGAAGTAGAGGATCGCGAACACGAACATGCCGACGACCGGCGCGAGGCTCTTCAGGCCGTCGATGACGAACTTGCTCGTCTGCAAGCCGAAGCCGCCGATCAGCGACGCCGCGATCGGCACGACGATGAGCGCGACGAGCGGCGACATGCGCTTCGAAAGAATCGCCCCGAGCAGGACGAGGATGGTGGCAAGCCCCAATAACGGCAGCATGAAATTGTCTCCGAATCTTGTTTTTTGATGTCGTTCAGCGTAAGTTCGGAACGCCGATAACACAATTGAAATGATTTGATCGCAGCCATCATCAACTGTAATGGATCTGAATCTTCGCGATCTCCGTGCGCTCGTCGCCGTGGCCGAGGCGGGCAGCTTCACGCGCGCGGCGCAGCGGCTGCATCTGTCGCAACCGGCGCTCACCGTGCAGATACGCAGGCTGGAGGAAGCGGTCGGCGCGCGGCTGTTCGACCGCAATAGCCGCAATGTCGCGCTGACGCCAACCGGGCGGGAACTGCTGCCGCTGCTGCGCAAGTCGCTGCACGACATGGAGAACGTGCTGCGCGACGCGCGCGCGCTCGGTCAGGGAGAAAGCGGCACGATCCGCATCGCGTGCCTGCCGACGTTCGCGGCGAGCGTGTTGCCCGAGTTGATCATCGGGATGAAGCGCGAGGTGCCGCGCGTCGCATTCCAGATTCGCGACGTGGTGGCGAGCACCGTGAATGCGCTCGTGCGCAGCGAGGAAGCGGATATCGGCCTGACGGGCGGCGAAGTGGCCGATCCGCTGCTCGAAGTCTTGCATGCGGGCGTCGACCGGCTCGTCGTGGTGTGTCCGCGCGAGCATGCGCTGGCGAAGAAGCGCCATATCGGGCTGAAGGATCTCGCGCGCGCGCCGCTCGTGCTCACCGCCCCGGGGACGAGCGTGCGCGCGGTCGTCGATGCGGCGCTCGGCGAAACGCGCGAGGCGCTCGATATCGCGTGCGAACCGACTTACATGATGACCGCCGTTGCGATGGTGCGCGGCGGTCTCGGCGTGACGATCCTGCCGGAGACGGCGCGCGAGGTGCGCGCGGAACCGGGCCTCGTCGTCAAGCCGATCGATCATCCCGCGTTCGTGCGGCCGATTGCGGTCGTGAAGAAGAGAGGCAGGACGTTGCCGGCGGTAACCGGGCGGTTCGTGGAGAGGATGCGTGAGGCGATGGACGCGACCGGGCCACAGGATGGCGGGGCGTTCAGGATGACCGTCATTCGGCCCTGAGATCGCACCCGCCCGAGGTGGTCAATGCCGGTCAACGCTCCATCGTCGACATGTCGATCACGAAGCGATACTTCACGTCGCTCTTCAACATGCGCTCGTAAGCCTTGTTGATCTCGTCCATGCGAATCATCTCGATGTCGGACGTGATGCCATGCTCGCCGCAGAAATCGAGCATCTCCTGCGTCTCCGCGATGCCGCCGATGAGCGATCCCGCGAGCGAGCGCCGCTTGAAGATCATGTTCATCACCGAAGGCGACGGATGCGGATGCTCCGGCACGCCCACGAGCGTCATCGTTCCGTCACGCTTGAGCAGCGTCATGAACTGATCCAGATCATGCGACGCGGCCACCGTGTTCAGAATGAAGTCGAAGCTGTTGGCATGCGCGGCCATCTGGTCCGGGTCCTTCGAGATCACGACTTCGTGCGCGCCCAGGCGCTTCGCGTCTTCGATCTTGCCCGGCGAAGTCGTGAAGAGCACGACATGCGCGCCCATCGCGGCGGCGAGCTTCACGCCCATGTGCCCGAGGCCGCCGAGACCGACGACACCGACCTTGTGCCCCTTCTGCACGTTCCAGTGACGCAGCGGCGAGTACGTCGTGATACCCGCGCACAGCAGCGGTGCGACGCCCGCCAGCTCGAGGTTATCGGGAACGCGCAGCGCAAACGCCTCGTCGACGACGATGGCGGTCGAATAGCCGCCCTGGGTGAAGCCACCCGATTTCCGGTCCGGCGAGTTGTAGGTCTGGATGAAGCTGTCGGGACCGTCGCAGAACTGTTCGAGCCCTTCCTTGCAGGCATCGCATACACGGCAGGAATCGACCATGCAGCCGACGCCCGCGAGATCACCCGCCTTGAACTTCGTCACCTCCGAACCGACCTCGACGACGCGTCCGACGATCTCGTGACCCGGCACGACCGGATAGTTCGTGCCGCCCCATTCGTTCCTCGCCATGTGCAGATCGGAGTGACACACGCCGCAGAACAGAACGTCGATGCGCACATCGTTCGGACCAACGTCGCGGCGCTGGATTTCGAGCGGGCCGAGCGGCCGGTCGGCTGCGGAGGCTGCATAGGAATACGCTTTCAGCATGATTTGCTTCCCTCTTGAATTTGAATCCTGTGAAACGGACCGGCGCTTCCTCGCGATGGAAAAGCGCGACCCATGAGACGTGCGCGATGGCCGGCTGTGTGCGGCAGCGAACTGTCGCCGTCATGCACCGCACATGCTGCCGATGACTTGCCGATCGCGCCGATATTTCGGCGGCGATGCGCAGCGCCAATACTGTATGCCTGTCAGAAGATCTCTGCCGAAACGACCGCGTCGATTTGGCGTCGTCGGAGAATTTGACAATCGTGCGCGCTGCTGTCGGCTCCCTACTTAATCGGGACTATTCGACTCGCGGCGAGCGCCTTAAGGTTGTCATGCGCGCGGAGACGACGAATCTTTTCGCGCGGCGCCGGGCGCCCTGCGCGCCCGGCGCTCCCTGACGAATCATTCGATCGGCGGGCGGCCGTACGGCACGCAACGTCCCGGCGTCGGCACATTGAGAGAGCGAGACGATGAAGGCTAAGGCAATCACGGCAAGCATCGACATGCCGGACGGCGCGGTCAGCGCCGAGTTTCATATCGATACGGGGCGTCTCAGGATCTTCGAGCGCGGCGTGTTGCGCGTCGAGTTGTTTCCGCCGCATTCGTGGTTCACGGTGGCGTCGGTGGCGGGCAACAGCCGCTGGGGCACGCGGCCGCGCGAAGCGGATCTCCATCTCGTCGTGGAGAACTTCATCCTGCAGCGCTTCGGCATGACGGCTTATCACCGTGAAGTGTCGTGCGCGCAATGAACGAGACGCTTCCGTGCGCGCGCATGCAATTGCCGATGGCAGCGTAGGCCCCGGCCTGCAACGACGCGTCGAACCGTTTTATTTTGCTCGCAGGCATGGCAACATGAAGACTCGGTTCACCGTCCACGCAATCCTTTAGCCGGAGAAGCCATGGAAATGACCATCAGCGAATTGACGGGCATGCTCGTGGAACTGGAACGGGAAGACCCCGTCGACTATGGCGATCTGCCTTTCGGAGAGCCCGAACTGCGCAGCCTCGTCATGACCGCGCTCGTCGACAAACATCGGAAGCTTCAGGCGAGCGGGCTGAATCCCGGTGACGTCAACCTCACCTATATGCTCACGACCGCATTGCTCGTGCTCGAGAATCTGGTGCTGCACGCACGTCTCTTGCTGCTGCAAGGGCAGCGCATCGACGTGAACGCGCTGCTGCGAAAATATTCGGGTGGTTGAGCGGTCAGCGCTGACGGCGCGCGGGCGGCCGATAACCGGGAATCTGGCGCAAGGCCCGATCGCATGCGACGGAGAGCGCCGCCAACCGGGCGACGTTCGCGCGCATGTCGACGTGCGTTCGTGCGATGACCTCGCGCAATCGTTCCAGCCGAGGCGTGATCGAGTTCGCGATCAGCTCGCCTTCTTCCTTGCGCTCGAGCAGTGCCTCCGCATCCTCGCGCACCTCTCGAAGCTCCATGATCGACACCTTGTTCTGCGCGAGCAGTCGCGCATGGTTCTCCGCGAGTTCGCCAAGGCCCATCGCGCGCATGCGCTCGACGAAATCGCGCGTCGACTGCATCGCGAGTTCGCCCGCGTCGTAGGCCATGAATTGCACGTCGTTGATCGGCAGGGACATGCGCCCTTCGGGTGTTTCGAATTCGAGCCTGGTGGTGGTCGGCATGGTGATCGATGTGCGGTTCTGAAGTTGCCCGCATTCTAGGCCGACCATCGATGCACACTCTTCGGAACAGGGCTAAAGCGACGACGCGAAGATGCAATACCGCGTTACGTCCCCACTCTCGCCGCACGAAGCAACCTCGCTGAGGCAGGTAACAATAGGAACTCGACGATCGATCACGCGCGCCGCGAAACACGGCGTTTCGGTTTCTCAGCACGCCGCCTGCGCGGCCTTCGTCATGCCCGTCAGCAGCAGTTCGATCAAGTCGCGGACACTGCGAATCGCCGCGCCGAACGGCAGCTTTTCGCGGCCGCGAAAAAACAGGCCATTGCCGACATCGCCACGCAACGCCGCCGCGAGACGCGTATCGATGCAGAAGTGGCCGAATTTCTCGATGCCGTCGCGCAGGCCGCAGACGCTCAGACATTCGAGCCCCGATGGACACGGCTGCCTGCGCGCGCCGATCTTCGTGCGGATGCGTTCCTCGTTGCGCAGATAGCGCATGAGCCACGGCGTCTTTACGGCGCGCGCGGGCAAACCCGTCACGCTGACGAATTCGACGATGTCATCCGGCTGCGCTTCGGCCAGCACGCGCTTGAACTCGGGATGCGCGTCGCCCTCTTCGGTGACGGCGAACGGCGTGCCGATCTGCACGCCATCCGCGCCGGCCGCGAGCCACTTGCGCACGGCGTCGTGACTATCGATGCCGCCCGCGACGATCACCGGCACATCCGAACGCTCGAGACCGAGCGATGCGAACAACGCATCGAGCTCCCGCAGCACGCGCTCGAAGCCGAAGCGTTCGTCGCGCATGTCGGCGAGGTCCGTCACGCCGAGATGCCCGCCCGCATGCGCGGGATGCTCGATCACGATCGCATCGGGCAGACGGCCTTTCTTCATCCATTTCCGGAGCACGAGCGTCACGCCGCGGCTGTCGGAAAGAATCGGAATCAGCGCGATATCGCAGCCCTGCGTGAGATCGGGCAAGTCGAGTGGCAAGCCCGCGCCCATGACGATCGCATCGGCGCCCTGCTCGCACGCGACGCGCACATAGTCGGCGTGCGCGCTCACGGCCTTCATCACGTTGACGGCGATCATGCCGCGGCCCTGCGCCAACGCGCGCGCGGCTTCGATCTCGCGGGCGAGCGCAATGAGGTTGGCGCGTTCGAGCGTCGCGCGCGAATGATCTTCGCGGCACATCGCGAGCAGGTCGTCATGATGATGACGCAAGTCGATGCTCGCGATGGTGCCGACCGCGCCTTCGCGCGCCACGCTTCCCGCGAGCCGATGCGCGGAGATGCCGACGCCCATGCCGCCCTGCACGATCGGCAGCAGGCTGCGGCCGCGTATCCTGAGCGGGGCGAAGGAATGAGCGTGAGAAGTCGAAACGGAATCCTGATACGAGTTCATGGCGATGCGGGCCGACACGTTCGGCCCAAGGCGGCGATCTTGTCGATCGTAGCCTCGGGACATCATCCACGACAAGGAGGCGGCGCGCGCGTCCCTTGACGAACGTCACATGAACGCGCCGCGCGTTTCAGCCCTTCTGCGAAGCCAGCGCGATGCCGCTCGCCGGATCGATCGAAAAATGAATGGTCTCCCCGACCGGCGTCTTGTGCGACGGATGCACGCGCGCGAGCACGATCTGTTCGCCCACCCTGATCTGGAAATCGAGCGTTTCGCCGAGAAACACCTTCGCCGCGACCGTGCCCGTGAACACGTTCCGCGCGCTCACGCCGTCGAGCGTCTCGTGCACCATCACGTTCTCGGGACGCACGGAGATCACCACTTCGTCGCCGGGACGGCACGACGTCGCATTCGCCACCGCGATCGGGCCGATCGCCGACTCGATCAGCACGTGGCCCGCGTCGTCCTCGCAGTCGCGCACGCGGCCGTCGATGAAATTGGTCGTGCCCACGAAGTCCGCGACGAACTTGCAGTTCGGCAGATCGTAGATCGCGCGCGGCGCGGCCTTCTGCACGATCTGTCCGTCCTTCATCACCGCGATCTCGTGCGACAGCGCGAGCGCCTCCTCCTGATCGTGCGTCACGTAGATCGTCGTGATGCGCAGTTCGCGCTGCATGCGTTTCAGCTCGAAGCGCATCTTGTCGCGCAGCTTCGCGTCGAGGTTCGAGAGCGGTTCGTCGAGCAGCAGAAGCTTCGGCTCCATCACGAGCGCGCGCGCCAGCGCGAGGCGTTGCTGCTGGCCGCCCGACATGCGCGTCGCGTCGCGATCCGCGACGTGATCGAGGCCGACCGCCGTCAGCACGCGCATCACCTTTTCCTCGATCTCGCGCTTCGAGTACTTCTTCCCGCCGACCTCGAGCGGAAAGCTCGCGTTGCGAAACACCGTCATGTGCGGCCAGATCGCGTACGACTGGAACACCATGCCGAACTTGCGGCGATTCGGCGGCACGAAGGTCTCGTCGCGGGCGGAGAACACGGTCACGCCGTTCACCGAGATCGAGCCGCCGACCGGACGCTCGAGACCGGCGATGGAGCGCAGCGTCGTCGTCTTGCCGCAGCCGCTCGGGCCGAGCAGCGTGAAGAGCTTGCCCTCGGGCACGTCGAACGAAACGTCGCGGGCGGCGCGCACGCGCGCGTTGTTGCCGTCGACATATTCGGTGTTAAGACCCTGAACGTTCAGCACCTTTGTCTCCGATGTTTTTTATCGTCGCGCGCGATCAGCCGTGATTGGCCTTCACGCCGAACTTGCCGCCGATCCATTGCGCGAGCGTAACCAGCGCGAGGAGCGCGAGCACCAGCATCACCGACAGCGCGGAAAGCTCGACGTATTGCCCGTTCTGCCACAACTCCCAGATCACGATCGACACGGTCTCCGAACCGGGGCTATAGAGCAGGATCGAACTCGACAATTCGCGGATCGACACGATCATCACGTAGATCCAGCCCGCCAGCAGGCCCGGCTTGAGGAGCGGCAACACGATGCGGAAGAAGGTCGCGCTCCAGCTCGCGCAACTCATCGCGGCGGACTCTTCGAGTTCCTTGTGAATCTGCACCATCGACGTGGTCGTGTAGCGCATGCCGTACGGCATGAAGCGCGTGATATAGGCGATGAGCAGAATCCACAGCGTGCCGTAGATGCCGATATCGACTTTCAGCGAAACGATCATGAACGACAGGCCGAGCACGAGCCCGGGAAACACGAGCGGCAGAGAAGCGAGGTTGTCGAGGAACCAGCGCCCCGGCAGCTTCGTCTTGGTGACGATCCAGCAGATCACCGCTGAAAGCAGCATTACGGCGGTCGCGCAGCCGAACGACAGTACGAGGCTGTTGATTACCGCGTGTCTGAGCGTCGAAAGATGCAGGATGTAGCGGTAGGCGTCGAAAGAAAGATGATGCAGCGCGGAGAGCGAAGGCGTGCGGTAATACTTTTGCAGCGAAGACCAGAGCAGCACCGCGAACGGCAGCGCGACGATCAGCAGGAAGTAGACGAGGAACACGCCGGCCATCAGATAGCGCCATTTGCCGATATCGACGACGCGCGGACGAAAGCCCTTGCCGCTGATCGTCGAATACTTGCCGCCGCCCGACGACACGCGCGATTGCAGATAGAGACCGACCGAGGTGATCACGAGCAGCAGCATCGAATACGACGACGCGAGACCGATCTGACTCGGATACTGCTCGATGGCTTCATAGATCGACGACGTGAACACCTGCAGCTTCACGGGCAAGCCGATCAGCGCGGGCACTTCGAACGATTCGAGCGCGCGCACGAAGAGAATCAGCAGCGTCGAGACGATGGCCGGAAACGCGAGGCGCAGCGTGATGCGCCACATCGTGCGCGCGATGCCCGCGCCGCTCATCAGCGACGACTCCTCCAGCGACGGATCCATGCCGCGAAAGGCCGCGGACATGAGGAGAAAGGCCATCGTCGAGTAATGCAGGCCGTCCACCCAGATCATGCCGCTCATGCTGTAGATGTTGAAAATCGGCTTCGTCACGCCGAAGAGCGCGCCGAGCGCCACGTTGAGCACGCCGATCTTCGGGCTCGCGAGAAAGATCCACGCAATCGTGAAGAGGATGCTCGGCACGATCAGCGGGACGATCGTGATCGCATAGAAGAACTTGCGCAAGGGCGTATTGGTGCGCTCGATGATCCAGGCGAGCACGGTGCCGATCGCGAACGAGACGCACGCCGCGCCGAGCGCGAACTTGAGCGAGTTGAAAAGCGTGCGCAGCGTCTCGGGGCTGCCGTACGCGAGCTTGTAATTGCCGAAGGTGAAAACGGCCGGGTTATCCGCGACTTGCGGCGTGAAGAAGCTTTGCCAGAACAGAAACACGAGGGGAATCAGCGCAAGCACCCCCGCGATGACCACCGCGCCGCCGATCACGAGCCACTTCGCATCGAGCCGCGTGGAACGCGATATGGCTGCCTTCATCGCATCGAATGTCAGTTCCAAGCGCGGCTCCTCCCCGAAGGGATCGACTGAGTCTCATCGGATGAAGGGCATCATAAGCTTAGGTATCTAAGCAAATAAACCTGCGGAAAATACCGATGAGGCGCTGGCACGGTGAGCGTTCTATTCAACGAAATAAAAACAGCGCGGTGGACTCCCTGGAGCCGCACCGCGCCGGAAAGCATGCGCAATCGAATTGAAAAGTTCAGCCGGGCACGCGCGTCGCCGCCACGGTATCGTGCGCACCCGACAGACGTCCCATCAGGAACACGGCAAGGCCCGCGACGAGCACCGGCAATGCGGCGATACGGAAGACTTCAGCCGGCGTCCAGTGCGCCGAATACATCACGCCGACGATCAGCGGCCCCGCGATCCCGCCCAGACGTCCGATGCCGAGCGCCCAGCCTACCCCGGTCGAGCGCAGGTTCGACGGATAGTAGATGGCCGCGAGCGCGATCACGCTCTTCTGTCCGCCGCTGATGCAGAAGCCCGCGCAGAACACCGCCACCATCAGCAGCCAGACCGGCGCGGCGAACGTCGACGCCACCATGAACATGAAGAGGCAGCCGGCGACGTACATCACCGTCAGGGTGACGTACGGGCCGACGCGGTCCATCGCGAGTCCGAGCGGCACGGCGGAGATCACGCCCGCGATCGTCGGCAAGGCGGTCACCCAGACCACCGTCGCGGCGGGATAGCCGAGGCCGGTGAGCATCGTCGGCAGCCAGCTCTGCAGGAAATAGAACTCCGCGAGATTCAGGAAGAACACGCCCCACAGCAGCAGCGTGCCGGCCGACGTGCGTCCACGGAACAGCGCGGCGACGCTCGCGCGCGATTCCTCTTCGTCTTCGAGAATGAAGCGGCTGCCTTCCGGAATCTGCGCCTGCGGAAACACCTTCGACACGAGCCGGCGGATGCGCTCATCGCCCTGCGGACGCTTCTTCAGGAACGCGAGCGACTCGGGCAGCAAGAAGACGAGCGGCAGCGCGAGCGCAAGCGGCGCAAGCGCGCCCGCGAGCATCAGCGATTGCCAGCCGAAGGCGGGCAACAGCACGCCCGACATGAAGCCCGCCACCACGAACCCCAGCGAAAAGCCGCAATAGACGAGCAGCACGAAGGTCGAGCGCACGCGCTTCGGCGCGAATTCGCAGGTCAACGCGACCGCGCTCGGCGCCGCCGCGCCAAGGCCGATGCCCGTCAGGAAGCGCAGGCCGATCAGTTCGGTGACGTTGGTCGCGAACACCGTGAGCAGCGTGAAGATCGCGAAGAACACGGTGCTGAACACCATCATGCGCTTGTGGCCAAAGCGGCTCGACAGCGGCGATATCGCGAGATAGCCGACCATCAGGCCGACGAGCGCCGCCGAGAAGATCGAGCCGAGAATCTCGCGCGGCAGGTGCCATGACTTTGCGAGCACGGGCACGATGTAGCTCACGGCCTGCGTGTCGAAGCCGTCGAGGAACATCAGGAGCGCGCATAGCAGCACGATGAGATATTGCCGCCGGTTGATGCGCTGCCGCTCGATGATGTCTGAAACGCTGATGCTTGGGGAACCCACTTTATTGTCTCCGTTCGCTTGTTATTCGAATATCGTGCGATGCGCGCGCTATGCCGCCGGTTCGAGCGCGTCGGTCTGCACGAAGGCGTCGCAGAAAAACTCGTCTTCCGGCAGGCCCGCGCGCGTGAACTCGTCGCGGGCGGCGCTCGTCATCGCCGGATTGCCGCATGCATAGACCTGATGTTCCGCGAGCGACGGATGATCGGCCAGCACCGCGCGATGCACGAGTCCCGTGCGGCCAGTCCAGTCATCGTCCGGATCGGACAGCACCGGAGTGAACTCGACGTGTCCCTCGTCGTGCCACTTCCGAGCGAGCTCGGCGAGATACAAGTCCTGCCTGCGGCGCGCACCCCAGTACAGCTTGAGCGGACGCGCGAGCTTGCGCTTGATCGCATCCTCGACGATCGACTTCACCGGCGCGAAGCCCGTTCCCGTCGCGACGAGAATCACCGGTTTCTCCGACTCGTCGCGGAAGAAGAATTCGCCATAAGGTAGTTCGACACGCAACTTCCTGCCGACCGCGAGCTCCTTCAGCACGCCATCGGAGAAGCGGCCGCCCGGCACGTGACGCACGTGGAGATGCACGCTGTCGCTCTGATGCGGCGGATTCGCCATCGAATAGTTGCGGACCGTTTCTTCGTCGAGATGGACCTGAAGATACTGGCCCGCGCGGAATTTCGCGCGCACGCCGATCGGCAGGCGCAGTTGCAGCACCGTGACATCCGGCGCGGCCTGCGTGATGCGGAACACGGACGCGTCGAGCTTCTTGCGCACGATGCGTTCGCGCTTCTCGATCTTGCGCGGCGCGATCGTCATATTGGCCGCCGGGCGCACGCAACACAGCAGCGCTTTTTCGGTGACGCCATCGGCGTTCACCACACCGCCCTGGCATTCCGCGCACACGCCCTTGCGGCACGAATACGGCAACGCGAAGCCCGCACGTTCGGCCGCGTCGAGCACGGTTTCGCCGTCGTTGCAGTCGAAGCTGATGTCGCTCGCGGCGACGTTGATCTGATAAGACACGAATACTCCTCTCAAGCCTTGGCCGTCGCTGCCGGCGATTCGCCGCGCGTGACGAGCCCGATCGCCCCGAGCAGGGGCGCGGGGTCCGCAACGAGCCGTCCGGCGATATCGAAGCCGCTGCCATGACCGACGCTCGAAAACACCACATCGCCGCCGATCGACATCGCCGCCGAATGGCGTCCCGCGCGCAGCTTCACCGGAATGTGGCCCTGATCGTGATACATCGCGACGAACACGTCGATGTCCTCGCGCGTCAGCAGCAAGTCCGCGCCCTGCGGGCCGATCACGTCGATACCTTCCTCGCGCAGCGCCGCGACAGCGGGCTCGGTCACCTCGATATCCTCGCGGCCGAACAAGCCGCCCTCGCCTGCGTGCGGGTTGATGCCCATCATGCCGATGCGCGGACGCTCGACGCCCATCGCGTTCATTGCGCGGACCGCGGCGCGCGCCGCGCCTTCCACCTGCCTGGCCGTGAGACGCGCGAGCGCGCCCGCGAGACCTTCGTGCAGCGTCGCGTGAACGATGCGCAAGCCGCCGCCGACGAGCAGCAGGTACACGTCGTCGGATGCGAGGCCCAGGTGCTTCGCCACGTAACCGGGATAGCCCGCGAACGCCGTGCCGGATGCGTTGATCGCCGTTTCAGAATGGGGGCACGCGATGACCGCATCGGCATGGCCCGGGCGTGCGAGATCGAGTGCGGCGCGCACATAGGCAAGCGTTGCCGCGCCGGCCGCCGCGCCGACTTCACCCGGCTTGAACGAATCGACCGGAAGCGCCGGGACGTTCAGCACGTCGAACGCAGCCGGAGAAAGCGCGGGCAACGCGTCGGCGCGAACTTCGCGCACGTCGAAGGAGGGCGCGCAACGCTGCGCATACCAGCGGATCACGTGCGCATCGCCGACGAGCACCGCGCGCGGACCTTCTTCGACCGCGAGCCGCGCCGCCGCTTTCACGGCGATCTCCGGCCCGATGCCGTTCGGGTCGCCGATGGCGAGCGCGATGAGGGAAGCCGCGCGCCTCATAGCGGCAACGCGAGCAGCGTATTGATGCGCGAGCTGTCGCACACGGCGATGCGCTCGCGCAGCTTCACGCTGTCCTCATGCCGCACGTAGACGTCGAGATAACGCCCGGTGACGAACAGGCTCGTCGTGCCGTCGCGCATGATGCGCGCGACCATGAACGAGGTCTCGCTGCGCACCTCTGCGCCGCTCTCCGATACGATGTATGGCTGCCCCAGCAAATGCCGGTATGCATGGCGCTCGTAGATGTTCGCATCGCGTAGCGACGCGATGCGGTCCACCAGCATGCCGCGCGACGCCGCGTAGATCAGGCCCGCTTCGAGACCGCGCTTGTGGTTTTCGGCGGTCGTCACCTTGTACACGCATTCGCCGACGAAGAATTCCGGCCATTGCGTCAGGTCCCCATCGTCGATGCAGCGCGCGTACTCCGCCTGCGCCCGCGCGATCAACTGGAAAGTGTCTTGCATGATTGCTCGTCCCCGTCGTGCTCAATAGTTCATTGCGTGGCGATACGCCTTCCAGAAGCCGCGAATCGATGCCTCCGTCACGCGGCTCTCGCTGCTCTCGGCGGTGTCGCCGCCCATCTCGATGACCGAGCACGCGTTCTCCGCGCCTTCGATACCGCGCTGCACGAAGCCGCCGACGCAGCCGTCTTCCATCGACACATAACCTGCCGGGCCGACGAGGTTCGCCTGTCGCAGCCGCATTTCGCGCAGTTCGGGCGTGTCGTCCTCGAAGCCGAGGTAGGTCCAGTTGAGTTCGGTTTCCGCAGTGCCGCGCGGCAGGATTTGGCGCACGGCGATCGCGTTCTGGATCTGCTGCAGCACGAAGCCGGGGAACACGGAAAGGATCTGCAGCGTGATGCCGTCGCCGAATTCGTCGGTGCCCTTCAGCACGGACGCATCTTCGAGACGGTGGCCGCTTTCAGAGCGGATGTTCTGCTGCGAATAGTCCTTGCTGGATGTTTCTTTCGCGTGATCGACGGCCGAATAGCTCACATGATGCGCACCGCTCGGATCGACGATGATCCCGCCGCGCTGCGAGAGGCGATTCAACTGGAACGTCGTGAAGAACAGATGCAGGATGCTCGCGTGATACGAGTCCTTCACGTTCTCGACATACAGCTTCCAGTTGTTCGGCAGCATCTGCGTGAAGCGGCCGAGCACGACGGGCTTGCGGCCTTCGAGCACGCGCGCGATGCGCGAGACGATCTCCTCGCCGAGATATTCCTCGAGCGGCGCGACTTCATCGGAATAGCTGCCGAACACGAGTCCGTGCAGCGTCTCGACGCGCAGCTTGCGCAGGCCGTGGTCCTCCATGCAGAAGTCCGGCTTCATGCCGCCCTTGCCGTTGATGCCGTCCTTGAACGCGACACCCAGCAGGTCGCCCTGCAGGTTGTAGGTCCACGCGTGATAGACGCAGCTGAAGTCTTTCGCGTTGCCCTCGTCCTCCAGGCACACGAGCGCGCCGCGATGCGCGCAGCGGTTCTCGAACGCATACAGCTCGCCGTCGGTATCGCGCGTGACGACGACAGGCGTGTCGCCGACGAAGGTCGCGCGGAAATCGCCCGGATTCGGCAGCTCGACTTCGAGGCAGAGGAAATTCCAGTTCGCGCCGCGAAAGACGTTGTCCTGCTCGTCAGCGTAGACGTCCTTGCTCTGGAAGACGGCGTATGGCACGCGCGTCAGCCCTTCCTCGGGCCAGGTCACATGCGCGCGCGGCGCCGGTTTGATAAGGATGGTGTTCAAGTCGTTCTCCTTCAAGTTCTCGATGTCTCGCGGCGGCATTCGTTTCCGGCGTTGTCGGCGCTTGACACCGCCTCGCCGCTGTGTTCGAATATCGTACATTGTTCGAATATAGAACCATCATGACATCCGTCAAAATGCCTGTCAACGGCGAGGACGGCGCGCCCGCGTCCGTCACAGATAACGAACTTATCGCCGAAGAGGCGTCGGAGCCGCGTGCGCGCGAGGGAATGGGCGGTCTCGCGAAGGGACTCGCGATCATCGAGGCGTTCAGCGCGACGACCGTGCGCATGACCGTGGCGGAAGCCGCGCGCCTCGCGGATGTCACGCGCCCCGCCGCGCGACGCTGCCTGCTCACGCTCGTCGATCTCGGCTACCTGTCCCACGACGGCAAGTTCTTCACGCCGCTGCCGCGCATGCTGCGACTGGGCGGCGCCTACCTGAGCACGTCGTCGCTCGCGCAGATCGCGCAGCCGCTGCTCGCCGCCGCGCGCGACGAGCTGCAGGAGTCGGTGTCGCTCGCCGTGCTGGATGAAGGGCACTCGGTGTTCGTCGGGCGCGCGGAGGCGCTTCGCATCGTGTCGACGGGCGCGAAGCTCGGCGGCCGCCTGCCGGCGTATTGCTCGGCGACGGGCCGCGTGCTGCTTTCGCAGAAGTCGGATGGGGAGATCGTGCGGCACATCTCGTCGGTGCCGTTGAAGAAGCTCACGCCGCACACGATCAACGCGCCGGAGGAGGTGATCGCCACCATTCACCGCGTGCAGACGGACGGCTACGCGATCAGCGACGAGGAGCTCGAGCTCGGCATGCGGGCAATGGCCGTGCCGGTGAAGAACCGCATGGGCGGCATCGAGGCGGCGGTGAGCGTGAGCGTGTCGTCGGCGCGTGTGAGCGTCGACGCGATGAAGCGCGATTTTCTGCCGGTCTTGCAGCGCGTCGCGGCACGGCTCGAACGGGCGCTCTGAGCCACGCTTTATTACACCCGCGACATCACCTCTTCGTTGTAGACTGCCCTCTCCCTTCCGGATCGCGCCGGAGAGGGCGCTCCTCCGCGACACCCTGTCGCATCGCATTGATCTGAAACAATTTTCCAAACATTCGCACCATCGCGAAAAAACGCGCATGGCATGATCCTGACGCGGCGCAACGCCGTGCAACAGCGTTCTTCCGGGACGCTTCGATCATAGAAACCAGCGAATGCAATGAATGAAAATACCCAACGTTTAGCAGTGCCATTGTTATCGGGGTTGATAGCCAGCCTGTGCCTCTCGGGATGCAAGCTGGATGTCCTGGACTCGAAAGGCGTGATCGGCGCTGCGGAATCCTCGCTGATCGCCACGGCGACTTACGCGATGCTTCTCGTCGTCGTCCCGGTGATCCTGCTTACCCTGTTCATCGCCTGGCGCTACCGCGCGTCCAACACGAAGGCCACCTACGCGCCGAAGTGGGCGCACTCCACGGTCATCGAGGTCGTGGTATGGGCCATCCCCGCGGTCATCATCCTGTACCTCGGCATCCTGACGTGGAAAACCACGCATGAGCTCGATCCGTACAAGCCCCTCGAATCGCAGGTCAAGCCGATCAACGTCGAGGTCGTGGCGCTCGACTGGAAATGGCTGTTCATCTATCCGGACCTGGGCGTCGCATCGGTGAACCAGCTGGCGTTCCCGGTGGGCACGCCGGTGAACTTCCGCATCACGTCCGATTCGGTGATGAACTCGTTCTTCATCCCGCAACTCGGCAGCCAGATCTACGCGATGGCCGGCATGCAGACGCGCCTGCACCTGATGGCCGATCACGCGGGCGACTACGCGGGCATCTCCGCCAACTACAGCGGCGCAGGCTTCTCCGACATGAAGTTCCGCGCCCTCGCGATGTCTCCCGCCGAGTTCGACGCGTGGCTGAAGAAAGTGAAGAACGCGCCCGACAATCTGAGCATGGACGTCTACGCCGGCGTCGCGCGTCCGAGCGAGAAGGTCGCGGTGCGCTACTTCTCGACCGTCGATCCGAAGCTCTTCAACAACATCGTCGCGAAGTACAACAACGGCCGCTTCGATGTGAACGGCGCAAATTGCGTAACCAAGGGGTAAGCCATGTTCGGTAAACTAACGCTTGAGGCGATCCCGTACCACGAACCCATCATCATGGGGGCGACTGTCTTCATGGCGATCCTCGTGCTCGGTACGGTCGCCCTTATCACCAGACTCGGCAAGTGGGGCTGGCTCTGGCGCGAGTATCTGACTTCGGTCGATCACAAGCGCATCGGTGTGATGTATCTCGTCGTCGCCGGGCTGATGCTCGTGCGCGGCTTCGCCGACGCCGTCATGATGCGCCTGCAGCAGGCCATCGCGCTCGATTCGCCGGGCTACCTCCCGCCGCATCACTACGACCAGATCTTCTCGGCGCACGGCACCATCATGATCTTCTTCATGGCGATGGCGCTGCTGGTCGCGTTCTTCAACCTCGTCGTGCCCCTGCAGATCGGCGCACGCGACGTCGCCTTCCCGTTCATCAACTCGCTCTCGTTCTGGATGACGGCCATGGCGGCCATTCTGATCAACCTGTCGCTCTTCATCGGCGAGTTCTCGAAGACGGGCTGGCTCGCGTATCCGCCGCTCTCCGAGACGCAGTTCAGTCCGGGCGTGGGGGTCGATTACTACATCTGGGCGCTGCAGCTGTCCGGCGTCGGCACGCTTCTGACCGCCGTGAACTTCTTCGTGACGATCGTGAAGATGCGCGCGCCCGGCATGACGTGGATGAAACTGCCCGTCTTCACCTGGACCGCGTTCTGCTCGAACGTGCTGATCATGGCGACGTTCCCGATCCTGACGGTCGCCCTGGCGCTGCTCGCTCTCGACCGCTACCTCGGCATGCACTTCTTCACGAACGACGGCGGCGGCAACCCGATGGTCTACCTGAACCTGATCTGGGCCTGGGGTCACCCGGAGGTCTACATCCTGGTTCTGCCCGCGTTCGGCATCTATTCGGAAGTGGTTGCGACGTTCTCGAAGAAGCCGCTCTTCGGCTACAAGACGATGGTCTGGGCGACGTGCTGCATCATGGTGCTCTCGTTCCTCGTGTGGCTGCACCACTTCTTCACGATGGGCTCGGGCGCGAACGTCAATGCCTTCTTCGGCATTATGACGATGATCATCTCCATCCCGACCGGCGTGAAGATCTTCAACTGGCTGTTCACGATGTACCGCGGCCGCGTGAAGTTCACGACGCCGGTTCTCTGGACCATCGGCTTCATCATCACCTTCACGCTCGGCGGCATGACCGGCGTGATGATGGCGATTCCCGGCGCGGATTTCGTGCTGCACAACAGCCTGTTCCTGATCGCGCACTTCCATAACGCGATCATCGGCGGCGTGGTGTTCGGCTACTTCGCGGGCGTGCAGTACTGGTGGCCGAAGGTGTTCGGCTTCAAGCTCGACGAGAAGCTCGGCCGCAACGCGTTCATCTGCTGGTTCGTGGGTTTCTTCGTGGCGTTCGTGCCGATCTACATCCTCGGCTTCATGGGTATGACGCGCCGGCTGAACCACTACGACAACCCGGCCTGGCAACCGTACCTGATCGTGGCCGCGGTCGGCGTGGGCATCATCGCGCTGGGCGTCGTGTTCCAGGTCGCGCAGATCGTCGTGAGCACCATCCGCCGCAATCAGCCTGCCTATCGCGACGTCACCGGCGATCCGTGGGACGGCCGCACGCTCGAATGGGCGATGAGCTCGCCGCCGCCCGTCTACAACGTCGCGCGTATCCCCTCCGTGCGCCAGCTGGACGACTTCGCCGACGTGAAGGAAACCGGCCGCATCGATGCGCGTGCGTATCGCGACATTCACATGCCGTCGAACACCAGCGCGGGTCTTGTGATCGGCGTGCTCGCGCTCGCGTTCGGCTTCGCCGCGGTGTGGCACATCTGGTGGCTGGCGATCGCGGGGCTCGCCGGCATCGCCGCGACGGTGATCGGCTACAGCTTCCGCGACAACGCCGGCTTCATCATTCCGGCCGCGACCGTGAAGTCGATCGAGGAGCCGAATTCGCCGAAGCCGCCTGTGAGGGCCGGCGCGGAACGCGAACTGGAACTGGAGGTGATGTAAATGTCGCAAACGACACTTTCCGCGCAACACGCGCATGACCATGAGCACGAGCACCAGTCGCACTCGGTGTTCGGCTTCTGGGCCTACCTGATGACCGACTGCGTGCTGTTCGCGTCCCTCTTCGCGGCCTTCGCGATGTTCGCGATGCAGACAGCGGGCGGTCCGACCGGCAAGGATCTTTTCAATCTGACGGACGTCGCATACGAGACCGGCCTGCTGCTGACGAGCAGCCTGACGTTCGGTCTCGCGATGATCTCGGCGACCCGCAAGCAGTCGGGCGCGGTGCTCGCGTGGCTGTTCGTCACGTTCGCGCTGGGCGCGGGCTTTCTCTGGCTGGAGGTGCATGAGTTCGCGCACCTCGTCGCGGAGGGCGCGGGCCCGCAACGCAGCGCGTTCTGGTCTTCGTTCTTCACGCTGGTCGGCACGCACGGCCTGCACGTCACGATCGGCCTCGTCTGGCTCGTCGTGCTCGCCGTGCAAATCGCGGGCAATCCGCAGATGAACGAGCGTGAGTTGCGCCGGCTGGCTTGCCTCAGCCTCTTCTGGCACTTCCTCGACATCGTCTGGATTTGCGTGTTCTCCTTCGTCTACCTCGGGAGCGTGGTCTGATGGCACATACGCATACCAATTCGAGCGATTTCCCGCATGTGACCGTGCGCGGCTATCTCATCGGTTTCGTTCTGGCCGTCGTGCTGACGGTGGCGTCGTTCTGGGCCGCGACCTCGGGCGCGTTCAAGGGCGAGAACGCGATCCTCGCGCTCGCCGTGCTTGCCGCGGTGCAGGTGATCGTGCACGTGGTGTTCTTCCTGCACGTGAACGCGTCGAAGGGACAACGCTGGCATGCCATGTCGTTTGCTTACACGATCTTGATGTCGCTCATCCTGATCGCCGGCACGGTGTGGGTCATGCATAACGTCCACATGCTGATGATGGCGCGATAGATCGTTCGGCTTGCCCGATCGATGAACGGCGGACCCGCAAACGGGTTCGCCGTTTTTCTTTGCCTGGTCCCGGCGATCAACATTCGACCAATTCCGAACTCGCGGCATGACGATTTTTCAGATAATTCGTGCACGATTTTTTTCTATCCGGTCGCTTGAACGCGAGAGGTAGCGACACACGAGGAACTGCAATGCGAGAAGCGAACAACTTCCCGAGATCGGTCTGCATCGCGACGCCAGCCTACGAAGGAACCTGCAAGATGAGCTACGTCGAGAGCCTTCTTCCACTCGTCCTTCAGATGATGCGGCAGAGTATCGGCATCTACTTTACGACGAGCAAAGGCGCGCTCGTCGTGCCGGGACGCAATCTTTGCGTCGATTTCTTTCTCAAGAAAACAGACGCCTCGCATCTGCTTTTCATCGACAACGACATGAGCTGGCGAACCGCGGACGTCATGCGCATGCTCGGGCACGGCGATCGCGACGTCGTCGCGGCGATGTGCCCGAAGAAGGAGTACGACTGGGAACGCATCGCACAGGTTGCGCGGGAGCGACCCGATCTGCCGGCGTCGGCGTTGCCGCTCTATGGCGTCAAGCAGGTGACCAATATCCCGGTCTATGACGACATCATCGAAGTGGATGGCATCGGAACCGGGATGATGCTGATTCGCCGCGAGGTTTTCGATGCGTTGCGGCATGTCCATCCGGACTGGATGCAAGGCGGGACGAGCATTCACAATGGCACGTTCGCCTATTTTGGCGGCGCGCGAAACACGGACGGCGTGAGCGAGGATCTGGCCTTCTGCGCGGACGTCCGGGCGCTGGGCAAGCGCGTGTACGCTTGCCCGTGGCTGCGGATAGGTCATACGGGGAATCACGAGTTCGTCGGGCATCCGCTGTCGACCGGGCTCTGAAGCTCCGGTAACTCGAAAACGCGCTGCCTCGTGCAGCGCGTTTTTGTTTCTGCGCGCCTGGCAACTGGGCATCTCCCCATCTCTTGACATTTTCAGCATCCACGGAGAACATTTGTCCATAATTTGATTCTGTCATCCACAATATGGACAAGGAGACGCAATGAGCGCGCCAAAGCCCGCGGCGGACGCCATGACGCCGTATCAACTTCCCTTCCCGAAAGAAGCGCAAAAGGAAATCGTCATCGGCAGTGCGATTCCCTCCGACGAGCGCGAGTGGGTTCCGCAAGCAGAGAACGTCTGGTTCCGCCCGCTATGCCTGAACGTATCGACCGGTTACTGGATGAACCTCCTGCGGGTGCGCAAGTCCGGCGTGCTGTCGCGCCACCGTCATCCGCAAGCCGTGCACGGCATGGTGCTGAAAGGCCGCTGGCGCTATCTCGAACACGACTGGGTCGCGACCGAAGGCAGCTACGTCTTCGAGCCGCCCGGCGAAACCCACACGCTCTACGTGCCGGAAGACGTCGAGGAGATGATCACCTACTTCCAGGTGAACGGCGTGATGTTCTACTGCGACCCGTACGGCAACTACACCGGCTACGAGGACGTATTCACCAAGGTCGACATGTGCCGCAAGCATTACGAGGCGGTCGGACTGGGCGCGGACTTCGTCGATCAGTTCATCCGGTAAATTTCCCAAACCACCTCTAGCAGACTCACAAGAGCATTCGGAGGAGACACCATGCTGGAAAAATCGCCGCGCCTGAAGCGCATTCAATGGGTCGCGCTCACGTTCCTGACACTCGCGGGAATCGTGAATTATCTCGATCGCAGCACGCTGTCCATCGCGAATCATTCGGTCACGCAGGAGCTCGGCCTTTCGGCTTCGCAGATGGGCCTGCTGCTCTCCGCGTTCTCGTTCGCGTACGCGTTCTCGCAACTGCCCATCGGCGTGATGCTCGATCGCTTCGGCGCGCGCATCATGCTCGGCCTCGGCATGTTCGTGTGGTCGGTCGCGCAGTTGTTCGGCGGGCTCGTGATGAACCTGCAGCAGTTCCTTGCGGCGCGCATCGCGCTCGGCATCGGCGAGGCGCCGCAGTTTCCGGCGGGCGCGAAGGTCGTCTCCGAATGGTTCGCGCAACACGAGCGCGGCAAGCCGACCGGCATCTTCGTGACCTCGTCGACGATCGGGCCCGCGCTCGCGCCGCCGATTCTCACCGTGCTGCTGCTCTCCTTCGGGTGGCGCAACATGTTCGTCATCATGGGCGCGCTGGGCATTGCGGTGTCGATCGGCTGGTACATCGTCTATCGCAACCGCAAGGACGTGAAACTCGAGCCGCAGGAGCTCGCGCATCTGACCGAAGGCGAACCGGCGCAGCGCAAGGAACGCAACATGACGTTCGCGGAATGGCGCGGCCTGTTCGGCCAGGCGACCACGTGGGGCATGATCTTCGGCTTCATGGGCGTGATCTACATGGTGTGGCTCTATCTCACGTGGCTGCCCGCGTATCTCGAACACGAACGTCATCTGACCATCGCCAAGACCGGCTGGATCGTGACGATTCCGTATCTCGCAGGCACGCTCGGCATGCTGTCGTCGGGCTTCATCGCCGATGGCCTGATGGCGCGCGGCGTCGCGCCGATTCGCAGCCGCAAGTGGCCGATCTGCTCGGGTCTCATCGGCGGCGCGCTCTTCACCGTGCCGGCCGCGTTCACGCCGAACCTGACGCTCGCCATCGTCTATCTGTCGGCCGCGATGTTCTTCGTCAACATGGCGAGCGGCGCGGCATGGGCGCTCGTTTCCGTCGCGGCGCCGCGCCACATGGTCGCGTCGCTCGGCAGCATTCAGAACTTCGGCGGCTACTTCGGCGGCTCGTTCGCGCCGTTCATCACCGGCCTCGTCGTCGACAAGACGCACTCGTTCGTGAATGCGTTCCTGATCAGCGCGGGCGTCGCGTTCGCCGCCGCGCTCGTCTACATGTTCGTCGTGCGCGCGCCGATCCAGGATGCGGAGCAACAGGCCGAGCCCATTCCCGTCGTATGAATCAAACCACCATGACTTTTCAGGCAGATCTCTTCAAGGGCAAGACCGTCGTCGTGACCGGCGGAACGCAGGGCATCGGAGCGGGCATCGCGCAGCAGTTCGCCGCGCTCGGCGCGCGCGTGATCGCCGCCGGCCTCGCGCCGACCGATGCGCAGCGCGAGGCATTGGGCGATGGAATCGAAGTCGCCGCGCTCGATGTCGCCGATGCCGCGAGCACCGCCACGCTTTTCGCAAGCCTCGACGCGCTCGACGTGCTCGTCAACTGCGCGGGCATGATCCGTCGCGGCGACGAGCACGACATCGAGACGTTCGAGCGCGTGATCGCCGTGAACCTCAGCGGCACGATGCGCATGTGCGCGGCCGCGCGGCCGCTGCTCGCGAAGCGCCACGGCTCGATCGTCAACACGGCGTCGATGCTCACCTTCTTCGGCGGCGGACTCGTGCCCGCGTACAGCGCGAGCAAGGGCGGCGTCGCGCAATTGACGAAGTCGCTCGCGATCGCCTACGCGCCCGACGGCATTCGCGTGAACGCGATCGCGCCCGGCTGGATCGCGACGCCGCTGACCCAGGCGCTGCAGGACGACGACGCCCGCTCGCAAGCCATCCTCGAACGCACGCCGATGAAGCGCTGGGGCTTGCCCGAGGACGTCGCGCGCGTGACGGCGTTCCTCGCGTCGCCGGCGGCCTCGTTCATGACGGGCGCGATCGTGCCCGTCGATGGCGGATATCTCGTCGCCTGAGCGCGTCGTTATAATCCAGCGCCATGTCCTCCGATTCGTCCTCTCTCGACGCCGCCAGAGCCACCGGCACCGCCGCGTTCTCGAAGTTCATGGCGGTGCTGCAACTCATCGCCGACGCCGACGAGCCGCCGACCATCGCGCGTCTCACGGCGGCGAGCGGCTATCCGCGCCCGACGGTGTATCGCATCGTCGGTGCGTTGATCGCGGAAGGGCTGGTCGTCGAAAGCGCGCGCGGTTCGTGCTATGCGCTCGGTCCGCGCCTGATGTCGCTCGCGAGCCGCAGCTGGGAGCGCTCGGACTTGCGCATCGCCGCAACCGACGCATTGCAGGCATTGCGCGACGCGACGCAGGAAACCGTGCACCTGGCGGTGAGAAGCGGTTCGGAAATGGTGTACGTGGAGAAGCTCGAAAGCCCGCATGCCGTGCGCATGGCATCGCGCATCGGCACGCGCGTGACGCTTTATTCGAGCTCCGTCGGCAAGGCCTATTTGTCGACGCTCGGCGCCGCCGAACGCGATGCGCTCCTGCAAGGCATCGCGTTCGAACGCTTCACGGCGAATACGATCGTCGATCGCCGTGCGCTCGACGCCGAGCTCGACGCGACGCAGGCGCGCGGCTACGCGGAAGACCGCGAGGAAAACGAGGCGCAGATTTTCTGCTACGGCAGCGCCATCGTGGGCGCGAACGGCGCGACGCTCGGCTGCGTGAGCGTCAGCATTCCGCTGTTCAGAAAGAGCGCGGCGCCGCTCGAAACCTACATCGAGCCGCTCAAGGAAGCGTGCCGCGCGATCGCGGAGCGCATGAGTCCCGGCACGCGCTAACGACATACCGTACCGCGCACCCGTTGCGACGCCGCCGCGCGCTTCGCGATGAGCGACGGCAGGCGCGGCAGCGTATGCGGCCAGTGCGTCGCCTCGTGCGCGAGATGCACCGCCAGGCTTCGCAGGCTGAACTGATCCGCCACCAGCCGCACGATGACCTTGCGGGCGATCTTCCACACATCGACATCCGGCGCGATTTCCTGCGCCACGCGCTCGATCCGCTCCGCCGAGCGCGACAACAGCACCGCCCGCGACGCGATGCGCGCATGCGCCGCGCTGAACATGTGCTCGGCGGGCGCCTTGCCGATCGCGCCGAACAGATCCGCGACACCGACGTTGCGTCGCGCGTGCGGCGAGGCGAAGCGCTCCGCCTCGCGCCGATACGTCGCTTCGACGCGCACTTCGTGATGCGTCGCGTGCGCCTCCGGCCGCCCGTGCTCGAGATGCGCGCGCGCCGCGGCCTTGTGATCGCCCTCCATGAGCGCATGCGACACGCCGACGAGAAACTCGCGCTCGTGCGCGGCGAAGAGCATCATCGGATTGTCGGCTTCGAGGACGATCTGACCGCGCGTGTCCCGCTCGATGCTCACGCGCGCGCCCGCCGCATCGAGCCCCGCGTGATACAGCCCGACGCCGAGCGACATCTCGAAGAACGCTTCGATGAGCGTCGCGACGACATCGGCCTGATCGAGCCCGCATGCCGCAAGTGCAGTGGCGTCCGCAAGCGCGGCGGTTTCGATCGCGCGGGTCGTCAGCACTGAATCGTTGCAGTAATCCCAGAGCACTTCGGGCACCGCGAGCCGGTCGTCGTCGCGCAGGCGAAAGCGCAAATAGCTCTGATCGGCGGCGCGCTGGCGCAGGTCGATCATCGAGTCGACGCTTTCTCGCGCCCGCTGCACCCATTCCGCGGGATGCATCTCGCGCGCTTTCGCCGAGCGCCGTTCCGCGAAGCGCGCCGCCGCCAGCGCGAGATCGAGATCGTCCGCGAGTTCCGCGCACGCGTCGGCGCGCAGCAACGTGATGCGCACGGTCGTATCGCCGATGCGCGCCGTATGCGTCTGCTCCGCTACGCCCGAGCGCAGCGGCGCGTCGCTCAGATGCGTGAGCTCGAAGGCGAGCGTCGCGGGGAAGGCCGCCGCGCAAGCGGTGCGAAAGCGCGCGGCATCGTAAGGCGTGAAGAGGCCGTCCATTTCGGCCAAGGCGACGCGCACGGCGGTTTCCGCAAGCGCGGGATGGCGCGCGAGCGCGCCGGAGGCGTTCTCGAGCACGCGCGACAGTTGCGACAGCGCGGGCACGCCCGCCGCGAGCGGAGCGGCGCGCGCGCCGTGCGACGCGAAGAAGCGCGCAACGCGCGTCATCGCTGCGCCATCATCGAACAGATGACTTTCGCGGACGAACGCCCTGCCAAGACGCCAGAGCGTCGCGAATCGTCGGACAGACAAGTTCAGGCTCGCCGAAAGTGAGTTGAAACCGCTGAAAGACTGCAATGCCGTCATGCGTGGCATCCGGATTGCTTGATGTTTAACACGATTCGCGCAGGCGTGCACGTGGATCTTTCGTGCCGTTCGTCATGGACCGAGCGGGTTTACTTCGTTATCCTGTTCATCATGCTTACTTTCTTTCCTTGCCCATGACGGTCTCCAGCGATTCCAGCCTTGCTTCCATGCGCCAGGCATTGACTCAAGAAAACGGCGTGCGCAGCTTCGTCGTGGCTCGCGATGACGTCATCGTCTTCGAACACTATCGGCATGATGTCGAGCCCGAGAGCCTCGAGAACATCAATTCGGTCACGAAATCGGTGGTCGGGCTCGCGGTCGGCGCCGCGCGGCGCGAAGGCGCGCTGCCGCCCCTCGATACGCCCGCAAGCCGTCTCGTGCCGCAAATGCGCGACGCCGCGCTCGATCCGCGTGTCCGGCGCATCACGCTCCAACATCTGCTCACGATGACATCCGGCTTCGAATGGGATCCGAGCGTCATCGACGATTGCGTGCTCGGTCCATGCGAACGTTTCGCAAGCGGCGAAAGTCGCCTGCGCTTCATACTTTCGCGGCCCTTCGCGAGCGAGCCCGGCACACGCTTCCAGTACGACTCGCACGCGGTCCAGTTGCTGTCGGCCGCGCTCGAGTACGCCACGGGCCGCACGCTCGCCGACTATGCGCGCGACACGCTGTTCGCCCCGCTCGGCATCGACACCAGCGACTGGATCGCCGACGAGGAAGGCCACACGTTCGGCGGCCGCGGACTCATGCTGCGCCCGCGCGACATGATCCGGCTCGGTCTTCTGATCATGCATCGCGGCGCGTGGCGCGGCGTGCGCCTGATCGACGAATCGTTCATCGGCGAAGCCATCTCCGTGCAAAGCGAAGGCGGCCCGCCCATGGACGACGCGCAATATGGCTATCTCTGCTGGATCGACCCGCGCTATGTCTTCGCGGCGGGCTATGGCGAGCAGTTCATTTTCGTCGCGCCGCGCGAGCGGATCGTCGTGGCCGCCACCTGCGAGAACGACGACGCGCCCAAGAACGTGCGCACGCTACTCGCCCGGCATGTGCTGAACGCGTCCTGAATCGGTCTGCGCGCCCGACCTGTATATTTTTGTCGACACGCACTTCGGATTAATCTCAGTACGGTATCTTGTTGATACGTCACGATACGACGTATCAATATCGATATCGAGCGCGATGCAACTTCGAGCGCCCATGCACGAAGATACATAACGACAAGACTGAGAGGCGCCATGCAACTCCATTCCGAACCGTCGATGGCGAGAGCCATGTACATCCTCGGCCAGATCGGCGCGATCATTTGCCACGAGCGCGGGCCATGCCCGCAGACCAACGTTCTGATCGGGATGGCGTCCCGTCCCGCCGAAGGCTTCACCATCGCGGTCGCCGAGATGAACGCGCTGTGCCCGCCGCGACGCGGACATCGCCGCGCGCTGCTGCAATGGAAGCACAAGGAGATACGGCGCCTGAGCAGGATGCTGCCCGATCCCTTGCCGACGGCCGCATCCGCGCAAACGCAGATGCCGTTCTGGGCAGGCTATTGCCAGTATTGGGAAGACATGCTGAACGACCACGCCGAACGCAATATCGAACGGCCCGCGCTCAGGTTGATCGACACGTCCCGCAAGCGCCCCGACGCGTGATCGATTTGCTGCGGCGGCCTATGCGCTCGGACGGTCCGTTTCGGCGTCGCCTTGGCGCTTCGAGAAGTAATCGCGCATCACCGCGATCATCCCGTCGAGTTCCGTGGGCTTCACGAAATAACCGTTGAAGCCGGTGCGTTGCGCGCGCGTCCAGTCCTCCGGGTTCGTGCGGCTCGTATGCGCGATCAGCAGCATGGTGACATCGAGTGCGCGGATTGCCTCGGCCGCCTCCCAGCCGTCGCCGAGCGGCATCATCAGATCGAGCAGCACCACGCCCGGACGCCACTTGCGCGCGAGCGTGACCGCGTCGAGACCCGTGTGCACCGCGCGCACGATGAACTCGGCGTCCTCGAGCGCGAGACAGATCGCGCGCGTCGACTCGATATCGTCATCGGCGATGAGCACGCGCGGCTCGTCGGGGCGCGTCGTGCGCACCGGAATCTGCCACAGGGCTTGCGAAGGAACGCGGTTGGGTCGCTGCATCGGTTCTGGCCTCGGAATGGACAAGAAACAGAGCAACGATCGTTCCCTCGCGAGGTTTGCGAGGCGCCCGCTCAGATCCCACGCGGCCCACCGACGTTACACTTCGGGAATACCCGGCGCCATCGCGCCCCGCCAATGCACGCACGCCGTGCACGTTTTGCATCGGGTCTGGCACCGGCTTGCCGCGAACGTGCGCGCATCCCATATCGTGAGGCTTATCGATGTTCGTCGTCTATTGGCTCGGCGGCAACCCTGACGCCGAAGGCGCGGCCCGCTACAGGAAGTTCGACGCCACGGCGCTCGCCGACGCGCTTCGCTTCGCGGAAGACCTGAGAAAACGCCAGGCCGAAGGCGAGGACGTCGGCTTCGTCACGCTCTGCAGCGAGAATCCGCATTCGGTCGGCAAGCCGGGCGTGGCCGATCCGCCCGCCGGCTACGACTGGAAGAAGCGCCGGCGTTAGTGCTGCGCGGGCGGGCTGGCACGAATCTATTTGTTTAGCAAAATTGGAGGAAACGCGGCGCCTTTGGAGATCCTGGTGAATCTTTCAGGCCTCGCGCTGCATGCGCTCATTCGTGCCTAACTAACGCCAGCGAAGATGCATCCCGAGCAGAAACCAGATCTGAAAGGAGATGCACCATGTACAAGCACATCCTCGTCGCCGTGGGACCGGGCTTCAGCGAAAGCGCCCTCAATATCGCGATCAGCCGCGCACGCGAATGCAACGCGCGCCTCACGGCGCTGCATGTCGTCGATCAGACGCCATGGTGGGCCGTCGTCACGGCGGACTGCAACTGCGCGCAGACGCTCGCCGTCATCGACGATCACGCCCGCGCCGTCACACGCTACAGCGCGCGGCTGATCGAGCGCGCGGGCATCGACGGAACCGTGCGCAGCATCGAGCTGCCGTTGAATGCGAGCGTTGGCGAAACGATCGCGAAGGTCTCGATGGAGCTTGGCGCGGACCTGATCGTGCTGGGCGGCGAAGCGGACGCCGGCTGGCGGCACGGCGGACAACGCCTGCGCGATGTCGTCTGCGCGCGGACGAAGTGTGATGTGCTGATTGCGTCGCACGCCGAGATGCATGCGGATGCGGATCAGCTGATGTGAGGAGGACGCACGCGCGTCAGAGCGCGCTGCGCAAATGCCCGGCAAGCTGCACGATGCCGATTGAAATCTGCTTCTCGCGCTTCGCATCCAGCCGCCCGACCGGCACGCTCGTCGAGACGGCGACGCGCTTGCCCGCCGGCGTCATCCCGACATAAGCCGCAAAGCACGCGAGCCCTTCGGCCACTTCCTCGCGTTCGACGGCGAGCCCGCTCGTGCGGATCGCGCCGAGTTCGCGCAGGAGCGCCGCGCGGCGCGTGATCGTGCGCGGCGTGACGGCTTCCAGGCGCTCGGGCAGACGTTCGATGACGGCATCGTCGGCCAGGCCCGCGAGCAGCGCCTTGCCGAGCGCGCAGCAATGCGCGGGCAGGCGCGAGCCGAGATCGGACACGAGCCGCACCGGACGATGCGCATCCTCGCGCGCCACGTACACCACGTGCACGCCGTCGAGCACGGCCAGCTGCACGACCTCGTTGTGCTTGTTGATGAACGCGCCCGCGCCCTCGCGAAACGCCGCCTGCAGCTTGTCGTGGCGCACGTAGGCGTTGCCGAGCTCGAACAGGCCGACGCCGACGACGTAGCCATCGTCGCGCTTCTCGATCCATTGCATGCGCGCGAGCGTTTCCAGCATCAGATAGAGCGTGCTGCGCGAAAGACCGGTCTGCTCGGCGAGCGCGGCGGCGCGTACCGGCTTCGCGGCGGCGGCGAGCGCTTCGAGGATGTCGTTCGTGCGGCGCAGCGCGGGCACGTCGTAAGCTTTTTCCATCGTTTCCGTGCTGGGTGAGGATACGGCAATATTCCAACAGGTTGGATAAACATGCAACCTAATGGACACCATGCAACGCGCGGGCTACGATCGATTCTCCTTTTTTCGATGCCCCGGTGATCCCGCCCATGCAGCCCGTTTCCGTCTCCTCCTGCCTGCCCGAAGACTTCGCCGATGCCGTGCTGATCGGCCGCGTGTGGCGTTCCGCGCCCGTGAACGGTCCCGCCGTCGTGGCCCTGCGCCGCGGCGAAGTGTTCGACATCACGCGCGCCGCGCCGACTACCGCCGATCTCTTCGACCGCCCTGATGCGCTCGACATCGCCCGCAACGCCGAAGGCGAGCATCTCGGCAGCGTGCAGGACCTGCTGCAGGCGACGCTCGATGCCGCGCCCGGCAGCGTGCGCCTGCTCGCGCCGTGCGATGTCCAGGCGGTGAAGGCTTGCGGCGTCACGTTCGCGGTGAGCCTGCTCGAGCGCGTGATCGAGGAGCAGGCAGGCGGTGACGCGAGCAAGGCTCAGGAAGTGCGCGACACGATCAACAAGCTGATCGGCGCGGATCTCTCGAAGATCAAGCCCGGCTCCGAGAGCGCGGCCAGGCTAAAGGCCGAACTGGAGCGGCGCGGCGCGTGGTCGCAATACATGGAAGTCGGCATCGGGCCGGATGCGGAAGTGTTTTCGAAGTCGCAGCCGATGTCGTCGGTCGGCTTCGGCGCGGATGTCGGCCTCTATCCGACGTCGCAATGGAACAATCCGGAACCGGAGATCGTGCTCGCGGTGAACGCGCGCGGCGAGATCGTCGGGGCGGCGCTTGGCAACGACGTGAACCTGCGCGACATCGAGGGCCGCAGCGCGCTGCTGCTCGGCAAGGCGAAGGACAACAACGCGTCGTGCTCGATCGGCCCGTTCGTGCGCCTGTTCGACGAGCGCTTCACGCTCGATTCGGTGCGCGGCGCGAGCGTGTCGCTGCGCATCGAGGGCGCGGACGACGGCTTCGTGCTCGAAGGCGTGAGCCACATGAGCGAGATCAGCCGCGATCCGGCGGACCTCGTCAAGCAGACGCACGGCGCGCATCATCAGTATCCGGACGGCTTCATGCTGTTCCTCGGCACGATGTTCTCGCCGATCAAGGATCGCGACAGCAAAGGCGGCGGATTCACGCATCATCTCGGCGATGTCGTGACCATCTCCACGCCGAGTCTCGGCGCGCTCGTCAACACGGTCAGACTCTCGACGGAGATCGAGCCGTGGACGTTCGGCGTGCGTGCGCTGTATCAGAGCCTGGCGGCGCGCGGCTTGTTGGGAGCGGCGGCACACTGACGCCCAGGGCGTCTCACGACGCTCCGAACCGGAACGCTTTCGCCTGCCCTTTCGTCACGAGTTGAACGGGCGTCTCCATATACGGCGACAAATCCCGCTGTCGCCGTCTTTCCAGCAGCGCCTTCACCGCGACATCCACGCCGAACACCGCCTGACGCGCGCCGAACTGCTCGACGGTCGCGAGCAGACGGCCGTCGTCGAGCATCGGCTGCACGGCTTCGATGTTGTTGTAGCCCGTCACGAGCACGCGGCCTTTCTTGCCGGAAATGCGCACGGCGTCGATCGCACCCATCGCCATGTTGTCGTTCGCGCACATCAGCCCACGGATCGCCGGATGCTCGTAGAGCATCTGAAGGGCGATCGCCTTGCCGCTCGTCAAGGTCCAGTCGCCGCCGTCCGTATCGACGATGCGCATGCCCGCCGCGCTCATCGCCTCCCTGAAGCCGAGCGTGCGCTGCTGGACGTTGCGATCGTTCGTCGGCCCTTCGATGATGCCGACCTCATCGTCCGCCGCAAGCTTCGAGCCGAGATAGGCGCCGACGAGCCGCGCCCCGCGCCGGCTGTCCGGCCCGACGAACGGAATCGTGACGTTCGCCGCTTCCTGCGCGCCCTCGTCGAACGGATTGTCGATCGCGATCACGATGATGCCCGCCGCGATCGCTTTCGCCGCCACGGGAAGAAGCGCCTTCGAGTCCGCCGGAGCGATGACGATGGCATTGGTCTTCGCGTCGATCAGCGACTCGACGATGCGGGCCTGCCCTGCCACGTCGTTGTCGGCGAGCGTGCCGTGCGTCGTCAGATCGAGTTGCGATGCGTAGTGCCGCTGGTAGTTCCGCGCGCCTTCGATCATCGAAACGACGAAGGGATCGCCCAGCGACTTCATGACGAGCGCGACCGTCGCCTTGTTGTCCGATGCCGCACGCGCGGCGGGCACGCGCGCAAGACCGCAGGCGCTCAAGGCGCAGGCGGCAAGCAGGCGGCGGCGGGCAAGGCTCGTCATTGAATTTCGAGACGGAGGAAATCGCCTCATTGTAGACGCAGCCGCCCCGCACACGGCCAGGGCCTGTTCGCGGCAAGGGCCTCCCGATTCAGCGCGCCGCCGCCTCCACGAGCGCGGGCACGCCGCTGACGGGCTTCATCAGTTCGTCATCGAGTCCGTGACGCGCGCGCACGTACTCCGTCGCGTTATAGGAGAGCCATGCGCGGCCGTCCGCGTCTTCCCACGCCAGCACCTTGAGCGGCAGATCGAGCGCGGCGGTGGGCACCGCCTGCATCAGCGGCGTGCCGGCCTGCGGATTGCCGAACACCAGCAGCTGGCTCGGCGGCATCGCAAGTCCGGCGCGGGCGGCGTCGCCGCTGAAGTCGATGCGCGCGAAGAGGATCAGCCCTCGCGCGCGAATCAGCGCTTCGAGCGTGTCGGCGCTCGCCGCGGCGCCATGCGCGCTCGCGATCGTGACGACGCCATTGTCATTCGAATCGGCGGACATGATGCCTCCGGGTATCAACGGCCCGTGCGCTTGCGCCACGCGAGCGCGACGAACGCCGTGCACAGCGCTTCCATGCCGAGCGCGTCCTCATCGTCGAAGCGGCCGGGCACGGGACTATCCACGTCCCATACGCCGATCAAGGTCCCGTCGGCGGCGACGAGCGGCACGACGATCTCCGAGCGCGACGCCGAATCGCACGCGATGTGGCCGGGAAACGCCTCCACGTCCGGCACGACCTGCGTGCGCCGCTCGCGCGCCGCCGTGCCGCATACGCCGCGTCCGAGCGCGATGCGCACGCACGCGGGCTTGCCCTGAAACGGCCCGACGACGAGCTCGGTGCCGTCGAACAGATAGAAGCCCGCCCAGTTCAGATCGGCAAGGGTGTGATAGACGAGCGATGAAAAATTCGCGGCATTGGCGATGAAATCCGTCTCGTCGCCGATGAGCGAGCGGATTTGCTGCAGCAGGTCGTCGTACTGGGCGGCCTTGGTGGCATGCGCGGCCTGGGAGATCGAAAACATGATGGCGATGAGGAATGTCGGCGCGCCGCGGACAGCGCGCGATGTGAAGAGGTGTCGCCGACGATAGCACAACGATTCCCGCCGCGCCGCCGGCCGAAAGCTCGTGTATCGCAGCGTGAAAGCTGATCGCAAAACATCGCTGCGCTTCTTGGCACTGCTGAGCGCATCGCCTAGTGTGAAAGCGCACCGGGCCCGTGACTTGCGTCGGCCGGGCATCGCGCTTCATGCCTTTGTTTTTCATCGAATGCTTAAATCCCCCTTCGGGATTTCCCTGCTTTACTTCGATGCGCCGTCGGTCTTAAATAAATCAACTTGATTTAATTAATGGCCACGCCTCGATGGCCGGTTTTCGGAGACAGCGCGTGAAATCCCCAAGCGGTAGAGGAAGCAATTCCGCGAACGTGCGCAGATACAACGAGCGCCTGCTTCTGCAGGCGCTGCGTCGCACCGAGCCGGCATCGAAGGCCGACCTCGCGCGTCACGCGAATCTGACGAGCACCGCAGTCGGCAGCATCGTCGAGTCGCTGGGCCGCGCGGGGCTGATCGAATATACCGGGCGCCGCCTCGACGGCCAGCGCGGCCAGCCCGCGTCGCTCATCCGGCTCGATCCGCGCGGCGCGTTCGGGATCGGCGTGCGGCTGGATCGCACGGGCATCGAAACGGTGCTCGTCAATTTTGCCGGCGACGTATTGGCGCGCAGCGCGCTCGATGCCGTGCTGCCGCATCCGTCGGCCGTGCTGAAGATCGTGCAGCGCGATGTGGGCAACATGCTCGGGCTGCTCTCCGCGACGGAGCGCGAGCGGCTGACGGGTATCGGCATCGCGCAGCCGTTCAATCTCGGCAGCTGGCTGCGCGAACTGGGGCTGCCCGCCGAAACCTTCCGCGCGTGGGACGCGACCGATTTCGCCGACGAACTCGGCCGTGCGCTGTCGCTGCCGGTTTTCAGCGAGAACGACGGCAACGCCGCCGCGACCGCCGAACTTTTCTACGGCCACGGCCGCCGCTGCGACGACTTCGTCTATCTGTTCCTCGGCTCGGCGATCGGCGGCGGCATCGCGATCAACGGCGATTGCCTGCGCGGCGCGTCGGGCAATGCGGGCGACATCGGCGTGATTCCCGTGCCGCCGAGCCGCCTGCCTTCCGCGCCGCAGCCGTCGGGCCAGTGGGACATTCTGCTGTCGCGCGCGTCGCTCAACGCGCTCGTGCGGCATCTCAACTACTCCGGCGCGGCGGCGGACAACCGCATCGACCTGCAGGCGTGCATCGAGCGTCACCTGCCCGCCGTGGACGAATGGATCGAGGACTGCATCGAGGCGCTCGCGCCCGCCTTGCGCGCGACGCTCTGCGTACTCGACGTGCCGATGGTCGTGATCGATTCCGACATCGACGGCGGCCTGCTGGACCGGCTCGTCAAGCGTCTCGCCGCGACGCTCGCCGCCAACGCGCCCGAATCGCGCGGCACCCCGACACTCGTGCGCGGCACTTTCGGCCCGGATGCGGGCGCGATCGGCGCAGCCACGCTGCCGATGTTCTTCAACTTTTCACCGCGCGTGGCGGGCCTTCGCCACGCGGGGCAAAAAACGCAAGAGGTGCACCATGCCGCATGACTCCGCTTCTTCCCCTTCGTCGCGTCCGCCGTTGCTGGAAATGCGCGGCATCAGCAAGACCTTTCCCGGCGTGCGCGCGCTGAACGACGTGCGCCTCTCGGTCTATCCCGGCGAAGTGCATTCGCTGATGGGCGAGAACGGCGCGGGCAAGTCCACGCTGATGAAGATCCTGTCGGGCGCGTATCAGGCGGACCCGGGCGGCCAGATTCTGATCGACGGCAAGCCCGTCTCCATCGACGGACCGCTCGCCGCGCGAGCGCTCGGCGTCGCCGTGATCTATCAGGAACTGAGCCTCGCGCCGAATCTCTCCGTCGCCGAGAACATCTATGCGGGACGCGAGCTGCGGCGCGGCAGGCTGGTCGACCGCGTGGGCATGGAGCGCGGCAGCGAGGACGTGCTGAAACGGCTGGGCGCCGCGTTCAAGCCGCATACGCTCGTCGGCGATCTGTCGATCGCGGAGCGGCAGCTGGTCGAAATCGCGCGCGCCGTGCATGCGCATGCCCGCATCCTCGTGATGGACGAGCCGACCACGCCGCTTTCCTCGCGCGAAACCGATCGCCTGTTCGAGCTCGTGCGGCAATTGCGCGAGGAAGGCATCGCGATCATCTACATCAGCCACCGGATGGCGGAGATCTATGAACTCTCCGACCGCGTCTCGGTGCTGCGCGACGGCTCCTACGTCGGCACGCTGATGCGCGACGAGCTCTCCGCCGACAGCCTCGTCAAGATGATGGTCGGCCGCGACATCTCCGGCTTCTACAAGAAAGAGCACGCGCCCTACGATCCGGGCAACGTCGTGCTCTCGGTGCGCGATATCGCCGACGGCAACCGCGTGCGCGGCTGCAGCCTCGATCTGCACGCGGGCGAAGTGCTCGGCATCGCGGGACTCGTCGGCGCGGGACGCACGGAGCTCGCGCGCCTGATCTTCGGCGCCGAACCGGCCGCGCGCGGCGAAGTGACGATGCACGGCAAGCCGCTCAGGCTGCGTACGCCGCGCGATGCGATCGATGCGGGTCTCGTCTATCTGACCGAAGACCGCAAGGGCCAGGGCCTGTTCCTCGACATGAGCGTGCGCGACAACATCAACATCACGATCGCCGGGCGCGACTCGAGGATGGGTGTGATGGACCTGCCGCGCGGCAACACGCGCGCGAAGGACGCAATCGCCGCGCTCACCATTCGCGTGCCGAACATGCGCGTGAACGTGGGCGCGCTTTCGGGCGGCAACCAGCAGAAGGTGCTGCTTTCGCGCCTGCTCGAAACCAAGCCCGAAGTGCTGATTCTCGACGAGCCGACGCGCGGCGTGGACATCGGCGCGAAGTCGGAGATTTACCGAATCATCAACGATCTCGCGCGCTCGGGCGTGGGGATCATCGTGATCTCGAGCGAGTTGCCGGAAGTGATCGGCGTCGCGGATCGCGTGCTCGTGATGCGTGAAGGTGAAATTGCGGGCGAGCTCGGCGGCCATTCCGGCAAGCCGATTTCGCAGGAAGGAATCATCGAACTGGCGACGGGCTCGAAGATCGCGCTCGATCAGGCGGCTTAAAGCATATCTGGAGAGAGACATGGCTAACACCACCAAGCACCACGACACCGGCGCCGCGCCGGTCGCAAAGGCCGAAAGCGTGACGCAACGGCAAAAGCGCATCGAGCATCGCGAGCGCATGCAGGTGCTGATGCGCACCGCGGGCATGCTGCCCGTGCTGATTCTGCTGTGCATCGGCTTCGGCATCGTCACGGATGGCTTCTTCAGCTTCCAGAACCTGTCGATCGTCGCGCAGCAGGCGTCGATCAACATCGTGCTCGCGGCGGGGATGACCTTCGTGATTCTGACGGGCGGCATCGACCTGTCCGTCGGCTCGGTGCTTTCCGCAGCGGCGGTCACCGCGCTGCTGGCATCGAACATCCCGGGCATTGGCTGGCTCGGCGTGCCCGCGGCGCTCGCCGTGGGCCTCGGCTTCGGCGTCGTCAACGGCCTGCTGATCGCGCTGCTCAAGCTGCCGCCCTTCATCGTGACACTGGGCTCGCTCACCGCCGTGCGCGGCATCGCGCGCCTCATCGGGCATGACACGACCATCTTCAACCCGCAACTGTCCTTCGCGTTCATCGGCAACGACACGCTCTTCGGCGTACCGTGGCTCGTGATCATCGCGATTCTCGTCGTGATCGTCTCGTGGTTCATCCTGCGCCGCACGGTGCTTGGCCTGCGCATCTACTCGGTCGGCGGCAATCCGGAAGCGGCGCGTCTGTCCGGCATCAAGGTCTGGGGCATCGAGCTCTTCGTCTACGCGATTTCAGGCTTGCTCGCCGGCCTGGGCGCCGTGATGTCCGCCGCGCGCCTCTATGCCGCGAACGGCCTGCAGCTCGGCCAGTCGTACGAACTCGATGCAATCGCCGCGGTGATTCTCGGCGGCACGAGCTTCGTGGGCGGCGTCGGCTCGATCGTCGGCACGCTGGTGGGCGCGCTCATCATCGCGGTGCTGACCAACGGCCTGGTGCTGCTCGGCGTGTCGGACATCTGGCAGTACATCATCAAGGGTCTCGTGATCATCGGCGCGGTGGCGCTCGATCGCTACCGTCAGCGCGGCTCGGCCCGCACCTGATTTTCCCGTCTTTCAAACATCGGGCGCTTGCAGGTCCGCTCGCGCCCGCCCAAACGAACGGACCAACTGGAGACAACAACATGCGCAAGCACAATAAGCTTTTCGCCAGCGTCGCACTCGCTCTCGGTTTCACCCTGTCGCTATCCGCTCACGCCGCCGACAAGCCGCTGAAGGCCGTCGGCATCACGGTCGGCTCGCTCGGCAATCCATACTTCGTGACGATCTCCAAGGGCGCGGAAGCGAAGGCCAAGCAGATCAACCCGAACGCCCGGGTCACGGCGGTGTCGTCGGATTACGACATGAACAAGCAGTTCACGCAGATCGACAACTTCATTTCGGCGCACGTCGACGTGATCCTCCTGAACGCCGTCGATCCGAAGGCGATCGAACCCGCGGTGAAGAAGGCAAAGGCCGCGGGCATCGTCGTGATCGCGGTCGACGTCGCGGCGGCCGGCGCGGACGCGACAGTGCAGACCAACAACGTGCAGGCGGGCGAGCTCGCGTGCGACTTCATGGCGAAGAAGCTGAACGGCAAGGGCAACGTGGTGATCGAGAACGGGCCGCAGGTGTCGGCGGTGATCGATCGCGTGAAGGGCTGCAAGGCCGAGCTCGCCAAGAGCCCGGGCATCAAGGTCCTCTCCGACGACCAGGACGGCAAAGGCTCGCGGGAAGGCGGCATGAACGCGATGCAGGGTTATCTCACGCGCTTCCCGAAGCTCGACGGCGTGTTCGCGATCAACGATCCGCAAGCGATCGGCACCGATCTCGCCGCGAAGCAATTGCATCGCGGCAATATCGTGATCACGTCGGTGGACGGCGCGCCTGATATCGAAAGCGCGCTCAAGACCGACACGATGATCCAGGCATCCGCGAGCCAGGACCCGTGGTCGATGGCGCAGCAGGCGGTGAGCGTCGGCTACGACATGATGAACGGCAAGAAGCCGGCCAACACGATGATCCTCATGCCGTCGACGCTCGTCACGCGCGAGAACGTGGGCAGCTACAAGGGCTGGTCGTCGCCGCGTTGAGCGTCGAGCGCGGTCATTTGATCGGCAGCACGCGCAGCGAGCTCGGCTTGTCCGGCGTGCTCGACCGGTCGACCGCGACGAGGCGTTTCCTCGCGACATCCACGGCGACGCCGCGCGGCGCGTCGAGGTCGTCGACGATGACGGTCGCGCGGCCGCGCTTCGAGAATCTGCACACGGCGTGCGCGCCGCATTTGGTGTAGAGCGTGCCGTCGGGCGTCGCGGCCATCAGGTCGGGCGCCTCGACGGTCGCGAAGACATCGCCCGCGGGTATCGGCGCGCTTGCGGCGCGCGCCGCCTGCAGATCCACCCTGTAGATGCGGTTCGCGGCCTGATCGCTGATGTAGAGCATGTCGCCGGCCACCGCGAGTCCGACCGGCTTGCCCAGTCCGGTGACGATATCCCGCTCGATCACCTGCCTCGGCGCCGCGCCGCGCGTGATCACGCTCACGCCGCCCGCGGGCGGCGCGCTGCCCTCCTTCACGAACCAGCTCGACAGGAACGTGCCGCCGTCCAGCACGAGCAGACCCAGACGCCTTCGCGCCGAATTCGTGTCGGACGCGAGCGCGACCTGAGCGCTCGGGGCGACGTCGAACACCGCGCTCGCCGAACCGAAACCGAAGCGCTCGACGAGCAGATGCCCATTCGGCGCGAACGCGATCTGGCTCAAACCCGTGCGCTCGCCCTCCGCCGCCGGAATGCGCGCGTAGAGCGAAAACGCGGGCGCGTCCTCGTCGCCGATGTGCGATGTCATGACGATGCCGTTGGTCCTGTCGTCGGTGACGAACACCGCGCCGTCCGAATCGCGCACCGCGACGCCGTTCGGCGTGCCCGCGAGCGGCACTTTCTGCGCGGACATGCCCGGCGCGACCGAGCCGCACGCCGCGAGGAACATCGTCATTGCGATTGCCGCCGTCAGCCGCCGCTTCATGCGCCTCTCCCGTCGATAAGCCGAAAAACATGTCCGGCATGCTCCAGGGGCCATGGCAGCATGCCGGTCATCGTAATATAGTTGCAGATACAACGCCCTCTCAAGGCCGGGCCACAGCCGCTCTCACGCGTCTTTGACGCGCTTTTACGTTGATCGCCATGGAACTCGCGCACTCGATCCCCGCTCGCACGGACGTGCTCACCGGACCTGTCGTCGAAATCGGGGGCGCGGTCCAGAGGCCGCTCACGCTCGATCTTGCCGCATTGCGCGAATTCGCGTGCGCGAGCATCGAGCCATTCGATCTCGTGTGCTTCTCGACGGGACGCTATATCCGCCCGATGGGAAGCTACCGCGGCGTGCAGTTGCGCGTGCTGCTCGACGCGGCGGGCGTGCGCCGGCCCGACAGCACGGATTTCAAGCGCACGGTGTTTCTGGCGCACGCGCACGATGGCTACGCCGTGACGTTTTCGTGGCACGAGCTTTTCAATACGCCGGTGGGCGAGCAGGTGATCGTGGCCTACGAATGCGCGGATCGCGAACTGGGCGTCGAGGACGGCTTGCCGGTGCTCGTTTCCGGCGCGGATACCGTGCACGCGCCTCGCCACATGAAACGCCTCGTGCGCGTCGATTCGCACATTCTGGGCAGCTCGCATCGATGAATGCGCCAGCGCGCGAGCTGCTCGCCCGCGCCGCCGATCCGGAGGCACCCGATACCGTGCTGTTCGCGCGGCTCGTCGGCGCGCGCATCGACTCGGGCGATCTGCTTCTGCTCGGGCTGGCGGCGGCGAACTCTCCGCGCTGATCGGCCGCCATTTTCCCGGCGCGGCGATCGATCGTCCGCCGGGCGCGATGCGCTCTTCGCCGCACTGGGCGTTCGTGCGCGATCTGCATGGGCTTCTGATGTGGCACGACCGCACGGCGGCGCGGCATCGGGAAGATGCACATTGCCTCGCGATGATCATTTCAGCCGCGTCGCTGCGGCCCCATCATCTGTGGTGCGATCTCGGCCTGAGCGGTCGCGACGACGTCACCGACATGCTGACGCGGCACTATCCCGATCTCGTCGCGCACAACGTCGCGAACATGCGCTGGAAGAAGTTTCTCGCGCAGGAGGTCGCGCACGCGCGAGGCGTCGTGCCGACCGGCGCACCGGGCTGTCCCGGATGTGCGGATCATGGATTCTGCTATCCGGACAACCGATAACGCCCACCCACGCGGCATGAAACGTCCGTCCGATTTCCTTCGTGTATCCTCTCGGGCATGGCGACGACGACCCTCAAGACCAAGGCAGGCGCAAAAGAGCCGGCCCCGGCGAACCAGCCGGCCGAAGTGCGCTTTCGCATGCGCATCACGAAAGGCGAGACCATCGCGCTGGGTCCGGGCAAGGTCGCGCTGCTGGAAGCGGTGCGCAAGCACGGCTCGATATCGGCGGCGGCGCGCAGCCTCGACATGTCGTACCGGCGCGCGTGGCTGCTCATCGACGAACTCAATCGCTCGCTCCAGTCCCCCGCGACCCTCTCGGAGCAAGGCGGACAAAGCGGCGGCGGCTGCGTGCTGACGCCGGTCGGCGAAAACATCATCCGGCTCTACCGCGATGTCGAAGCGCGGGCCGAAGCCGCCTGCGCCGAGCAGATCGCATCGCTCACGAAGCTGCTCAAGCCCTAACCGTGGCGCAGGCAGAACGCGGACGGCGGCGGTGAACCCGCGTGCGTGTCCTGCGTGCTCGCGACCAGCCGCGCGACGAACTCCACGAAACTCGCGACGCTCGCGGTGCGCAGCGGCGAGTATTCGACGCCGTGCCGCTCGCAGACGCGCTTCAGCATGTTCATCGAGTCGTGATCGATGCAGTCCACGGGGAACAGCACGACATCCGCATTCGGCAGCGCCGCGGCCAGCAATCCCTTGCGATCCTCGACGCCGCCGTCGTGGACGATCAACTCGCCGCCCGCCGCTTCCACCAGCGACCTCAGCACCGCATTCGAACCGGGCCGTCCGCCGACATAGACGATGCGCTTGCCGTTCACCCATTCCATGGCTTGGCGGCGCGCGTCGGGCTGATCGGCGGCGTCGAGCGTCGCGCGCTCCAGCGCCGCGCATTCGGCCTGCACGATCTTCAGCAGCGCCTGCGCTTCACCGAGCTTGTTGCGCAGCGCGCGCGTCTGCTCCTCCTCCTGTTGGGCGCGCTGCTCGGCGGCCTCGTGGCGGCTCGTGTGCAGCGCGAGGCGGCGCTCGCCGTCCTCGACCCTTTCGCGCAGGCGTTCGACTTCGGCATCGAGCTGCGCGGTCGACCGATCCGGCTTGCGCTCCGCGATTGCGGTGAGCTGCAGCGCGTGCTCCTTCGATTCCCTGACGGACGCATCGCGCTCCGCGCTCAGTTCGAGCAGGCGCGCTTGCTGGCGTTCGATCTTTTCCTTGAGCTCCTGGTTTTCCGCTTCCAGCGCGACCAGACGGCGAATATCCGCGCGATTCGCCGCGCCAACGAGATGCGACAGCATGTGCACTTCGCCGAACGCGGACTGGCGCACTTCGATCGTCGCGTGCGGATGGGACATCACGGCCCAGTAGGCGGGCGGAATGTCGCCGGACTTGAGCGCCTCGTTCCACAGATCGAGCAGCGCTTCGCTGTCGCGCGCGGCATCGAAGCGGCGGATCGCGCCGGCGTAACGTTCGTCGAGCGCCTTGTTCAGCGCCTTCGCACCCGCGCCGCCCGCGATCGCCAGTTCCACCGCCGCGTGGTGAATCTCCAGATCGCTCGCGTGATAGCGGTCGAGGTCGGTGAACTTCGGCACGAGCTTGCGCAGCTCGCCGGTACTCAGGCACGTCCCGATGACCGAGCAGTGCAGATGCGAGTCCAGTTCGGCAAGGCGCGCGCGGCGGCGCGACGCGCGCAAGTCGGCCTCGGTCGGCTGACAGCAGGCATCGCGATGGGCATGGGCGTTCGTGCGGGCGAGTTGAAACGGCGGAGTCTGCATGATCACCTCGTGCTCGATCGGCTGGTCCGGAAGGCGTGTCATATCGGGTATCGCACCGGAGTCCGGTCATTCGATTTCCGCTTCGTAATATACCACCGAATATAACGACTGCGAAAAGACGCGCCAATGCACGGGCGGCTTCCGAGGCGCGCGGTACGGACAGGGCGTATCCTACGACTTCGGCGCGCCGGACCGGCCGGCCGAAGCCGGGTCCGCACGCCAGCTTTCCATACGACGTTTCCGTTCGCCGGACACTCCCGTCGCTAACAATCGCTCTAAAGGAGAATCTGAATGGCCAGGGTTGAAGTCAAGGTTCCGCAGCTTTCCGAATCCGTCACCGAAGCGACGATGTTGCCGTGGAAGAAGAAAGCGGGCGACGCCGTGGCGCAAGACGAAATCCTCGTCGAACTGGAAACGGACAAGGTGGTGCTCGAAGTGCCGGCGCCCGCCGCCGGCACGCTCGCGGAAGTGGCGAAGAAGGAAGGCGACATCGTCCACGCGGACGAATTGCTCGCGATCATCGATACCGAGGCGAAGGCGTCGGCCGCGACTCCTGCGCCTGCTCCTGCTTCTGAAAAACCCGCCGCACAATCAACCGCGCAACCCGCGAAGGCCGCCGCACCCGCGCCCTCTCCCGCGCCCGCTTCGGGCGAAAAAGCCGACTTCGACGTCATCGTGATCGGCTCCGGCCCCGGCGGCTACATCGCCGCGATCCGTGCCGCACAGCTCGGCAGGAAGGTCGCGTGCGTCGAGGAGTGGATCAATCCGGCAGGCAAGCCGAAGCTCGGCGGCACGTGTCTGAACGTCGGCTGCATTCCGTCGAAGGCGTTGCTCGCGTCATCCGAGGAGTTCGAGAACGCGAAGCTGCATTTCGGCGATCACGGCATCAGCATGGACAATCTTTCTGTCGACGTCGGCAAAATGGTCGGGCGCAAGGAAGCGATCGTCGAGAAGATCACGGGCGGCGTCGAGTTCCTCTTCCGCAAGAACAAGATCACCTGGCTGAAAGGGCACGGCAAGCTCGCGGGGAAAGACGGCGGCAATTTCAAAATCGAAGTGAGCGGCGACGGCAAGACCGAGAGCCACACCGCGCAACACGTGATCATCGCGACGGGCTCGAAGGCGCGTCATTTGCCGAACGTGCCCGTCGACAACAAGATCGTCTCCGACAACGAAGGCGCGCTCGCCTTCGATTCCATTCCGAAGAAGCTCGCCGTGATCGGGGCGGGCGTGATCGGTCTGGAACTCGGCTCGGTGTGGCGCAGGCTCGGCGCGGAAGTGACGATCCTGGAAGCACTGCCCGAATTTCTCGGCACCACCGACACCGCGCTGCAAAAGGAAGCCGCCAAGCTCTTCAAGAAGCAGGGCCTGACGATTCACCTCGGCGTGAACATCGACGGCGTGAAGACGACGGCTTCGAGCGTTTCGGTTTCGTACAAGGACAAGGACGGCAACGCGCAGACGCTGGAGGCGGACCGCCTGATCGTGTCGATCGGCCGCGTGCCCAATACCGACAATCTCGGGCTCGATTCGATCGGACTATCGACGGACGAGCGCGGCTTCATTCCCGTCGACGGCCATTGCGCGACGAAAGTCGTCAACGTCTACGCGATCGGCGATGTCGTGCGCGGCCCGATGCTCGCGCACAAGGCGGAAGACGAAGGCGTGCTGGTGGCGGAGATCATCGACGGACAGAAGCCGCACATCGACTACAACTGCATTCCGTGGGTGATCTACACGCATCCGGAAATCGCATGGGTCGGGCAGACGGAACAGGCGCTGAAAGCCGAAGGCCGCGAGATCAAGTCCGGCCAGTTTCCGATGCTGGCGAACGGCCGCGCGCTCGGCATCGGCGAGACGGACGGCTTCATCAAGGTCATCGCCGATGCGAAAACCGACGAGATTCTCGGCGTGCATATCGTCTCGGCGAACGCGTCGGATCTGATCGCGGAGGCCGTGGTCGCGATGGAGTTCAAGGCGGCGTCGGAGGACATCGGGCGGATCTGCCATCCGCATCCGTCGCTTTCCGAAGTGATGCGCGAAGCGGCGCTCGCCGTCGACAAGCGCGCGCTGAACATCTGAACCCCTGAATCCGGCGCGGCAGCGACGCGCACATTCGGCACAGGAGCGGGCCTCACGGCCCGTTCCCGCACGACGCATCGAATGCGTTGGACCCTTCTTGTCACTTCTCGTTACTTGTATCGTCGGCTCCGCCAATTGAGCAGGATATCGAAATGTTCACTGCATCCGCGCCATCCCGCGGGGTCAGCGAATGCCCTTCCTATAGTCGATGCCCGGAATGGTCAGGCCGACGGCCGGTATGTACTATTACGGCCCGCAACCGAACAGACCGATCTACACGGGCGGGCACACGCCCCATATGAACCAGGCGAACTACACGACGCGCAGCCAGGAATTCATCGACCGGCTGAGTGACGATATCCGTACGTACCGGATGAACCGGAAGAGGCAGAAGCAGCAGGGTGGCTCAGTCGCATCCTCGTCGTAGCCTGTCTGACGGGACGATTCCCGTTCGCGTGAAGCGCGCTGAACATTCGACCGCCTGGACGCGGCGGGCCATCCACACGCGCAGGAGCGAGTAGAGCCGGTCGATGTCGATCGGCTTCGCCAGATAATCGCTCGCGCCCGCCGCGAGGCATTGCTCCTGATCGTCCTTCATGGCCTTCGCCGTGATCGCGATGATCGGCAGCTTCCTGAAGCGCGCGTCCTCGCGGATGCGCCGCCTCGCTTCCAGCCGATGCCGATCTGCTGCGCGAATACATGCTCTCCTTCGACGATCCCGAAGCCTTCGCGATCACGCACATCGGCTGGGGCCTGCAAAAGCGCGCGCACTGGTCGACGCTCGGCCTCTACGATCGCGAAGCGACGCTCGGCATGGACGCGCGCGCCTTCGACGGCAACTTCCTGTTCTCGCTCGGTCCGAACGACGAAGGCGACGGCAAGCGCACGACCGCTTGCCACATCGACATTCCGTTGCGCCGCTGCACCGTCTCGCTCGACGGCGTGGAGGTGGTGCGCGAAGGCAAGACCATCGAGGAGGCTACATGACGGGCGAAGCGAAAGAGGCAATGTATGCACGGCAGGGCTTCGGCAACGAGCTTTCGATCGAAGGGCAGATCGGGCTCCTGATCGTCGATTTCGTGAACGGCTTCGCCGATCCGGCCGTATTCGGCGGCGGCAATATCCGCGACGCGATCGAACGCACCGTGCCGCTTCTGCGCGCCGCGCGCGCGTTGCGCTGGCCGGTCGCGTACAGCCGCATCGTCTATGCCGACGACGACTCCGACGCGAACATCCTTTCGCTCAAGGTGCCAGGCATGCTGACGCTGAAGGAACACGCGCACGACAGCGCAATCGTGCCGCAACTCACGCCGGAACCGGGCGAGCTCGTCGTGCGCAAGAACGTGCCGTCGGCGTTCTTCGGCACGTCGCTCGCGGCACGGCTCGCGATGCGCGGCGTGCGCACGCTCGTCGTCGCCGGCGCGGTCACGAGCGGCTGCGTACGCGCGAGCGTCGTCGACGCAATGCAGTTCGGCCTGCGGCCCGTGGTGCTGTCCGATTGCGTCGGTGATCGCGCGCTCGGTTCGCACGAGGCAAGCCTCTTCGACATGGCGCAGAAATATGCGGCCGTGATGACGTCGGACGAACTGCTCGCGGGCGTGTATTGAGTTCGCGCGGGGCTTATCCGCGCGCGGCGTTGCTCGTCTCCGGCACGCAGCTGAACGAAACCGTCGCCGTTTGCTGTTCGAGCGAGCGCACGCCGCTCGTCGCCTCCGACTTGACCGAGACGCGCTGCGCGCGTTGCTTGCAATAGTCGGTGGCGGCGTCAATCGCAGCGTTGCGTGCGGTCACCCACGACATGCGCGTGCCCGTCGCTTTGCCGGTAACCGTGTAGGTGTCCGGCTGCGAACCGGCGATGATGTCGCTCGTCGTGCCGCACGCGGCGAGCAGAAACGAGAACGCGATCGCGCCGAGCGCGCGCCGCGTCGAAAGGAATGTTCGTAGGGAATCGAGCATGACGCTTGTGAACCGTGAATTTCGAGATACGGTCCGAATGGTACAAGCGTCCGCGAATTTCTTCACAGATCAGCGGAAAGGCGCCATGCCGCCGGATCCAGGGAAAGCGCTCATGCGACCCCGGCCGCGCGCCTTTCACGATTGACCGCGTATGCAGCCGACTGTTCCCGCGTTGCGCGTCAAGCCTGAGCGATGCGATCCAGCAGGCGTTTCAGCCGGTTATGCTGAGACGGCGCGAGCCCCGGCGTGGCGAGCGCCTGCACGACGCGTCCGCGCCAATAGGTCTGCGAGAAAAGCGAATTCGCGCCTTCGAGGCTCAGCACCTGTTCGAGGTGCTCGATCGCCGAGTCGAGATGACTGGCGCTGTAAGGATGTGGGCCTGCGTAATCGTAGTTCATGGCGCCGTTCGCCAGGAAAGCGGAGTTTCGAATGAGGAAACGCGTCCGTCCGAGAGCAAAGCGGCGCGCCTTCGACGGGCGCGCCGCTCGCCGGCATCAGCTCATGTGCTGGCCGCCGTTGATCGCGATGTTCGAGCCGGTGACGAAGCCCGCGTCGTCCGAGCATAGGAACGCGACGAGCGCCGCGACTTCTTCCGGCTTGCCGAGACGGCCGGCCGGAATCTGCGGCAGGATCTTCGTGTCGAGAATCTCCTGCGGAATCGCGGTCACCATCTTGGTCGCGAGATAGCCCGGCGAAATCGTGTTGACGGTCACGCCCTTCTTCGCGACTTCGAGCGCGAGCGACTTCGTGAAGCCGTGCATGCCCGCCTTCGCGGCCGAGTAGTTCGTCTGACCAATCTGTCCCTTCGAGCCGTTCACCGACGAAATGTTGATGATGCGGCCCCAGCCGCGCGACACCATCTCTTCGCACACGGGCTTGGTCATGTTGAAGACCGAGTCGAGATTGGTGCGCAGCACGGCATCCCAGTTCACCTTGGTCATCTTCTTGAAGGTCGTGTCCTGCGTGATACCAGCATTGTTCACGAGGATGTCGATCGGGCCGACTTCGGCCTGGATCTTCGCCACGCAGTGCTGGGCGGAGTCGTAATCGGCGACGTCCACAGCGTACGCGCGGAAGTTGCGGCCCTGGCGATCCATGTTCGCGAGCCACTCGCTCACCGTCGCGTTGCCCGGCGAATGCGTCACGACGACCGCGTATCCGGCGTCGTGCAGCTTGATGCTGATGGCTTCGCCGAGGCCGCCCATGCCACCCGTCACCACTGCGATTCGCTTAGTCATACTGATGCTCCTCTCGAACAATTCTCTCAGGTTAATGAAACTCGGAATGGCACCGACGCCGTTCTGTTACCTCGATGCGCGACGCTTGTAATGGTTGTATCGCGTCGGTCCGCATGCGCGGCGCCGGTGTGTGCTGCCTGTTGCGTTGATTCGGGACGTTACGGACGCTCGACTGCGAGCGCCACACCCATGCCGCCGCCGATGCACAGCGACGCCAGACCCTTCTTCGCATCGCGCTTCTGCATCTCGTGCAGCAGCGT
>NZ_FCOB02000098.1 GCF_001545075.1 Caballeronia ptereochthonis | reverse complement strand
ACACCCATGCCGCCGCCGATGCACAGCGACGCCAGACCCTTCTTCGCATCGCGCTTCTGCATCTCGTGCAGCAGCGTGACCAGAATGCGGCAGCCCGACGCGCCGATCGGGTGGCCGATCGCGATCGCCCCGCCGTTCACGTTGATCTTCGACTGATCCCAGCCCATCTGCTTGTGCACGGCGAGCGCCTGCGCCGCGAACGCCTCGTTGATTTCCATCAGGTCGAGATCGTTCACCGTCCAGCCCGCGCGCTCCAGACAGCGCTTCGATGCCGGCACCGGCCCCATGCCCATGATCTTCGGATCGACGCCCGCATTCGCGTACGCCTTGATGCGCGCCAGCGGCGTCAAGCCCAGCGCCTCGGCCTTCTTCGCCGACATCACGACGACCGCCGCCGCGCCATCGTTGATGCCCGATGCGTTCGCCGCCGTCACCGTGCCTTCCTTCGAGAACGCCGGCTTCAGGCCCGCGAGCGCTTCGGCCGTCACGCCGTGACGCACGAATTCGTCGGTGTTGAACTGCAGCGGCTCGCCCTTGCGCTGCGGAATCGCGACCGGCACGATCTCGTCGTTGAAGCGGCCGGCCTTCTGCGCCGCTTCCGCCTTGTTCTGCGACAGCGCCGCGAACGCGTCCTGCTGCTCGCGCGTGATGCCGAATTCCTTCGCGACGTTCTCCGCCGTCGTGCCCATGTGGTAGTTGTTATAAACGTCCCACAGGCCATCGACGATCATCGTGTCGATCAGCTTCGCGTCGCCCATGCGGAAGCCGTCGCGCGAGCCCGGCAGCACGTGCGGCGCCGCGCTCATGTTTTCCTGGCCGCCCGCGACCACGATCTCCGCATCGCCCGCGATGATCGCGTTCGCCGCCAGCATCACCGCCTTCAGGCCCGAGCCGCAGACCTTGTTGATCGTCATGCCGGGCACCATGTCGGGCAGCCCCGCCTTGATGAGCGACTGGCGCGCCGGATTCTGGCCCGAGCCCGCCGCGAGCACCTGGCCCAGGATGACTTCGCTCACCTGCTCCGGCTTCACGCCCGCGCGCTCCAGCACGGCCTTGATCACCGTGGCGCCCAGTTCCGGCGCCGCGATCTTCGCGAGCGAGCCGCCGAACTTGCCAACCGCTGTACGCGCGGCCGATACGATCACTACGTCAGTCATTT
>NZ_FCOB02000102.1 GCF_001545075.1 Caballeronia ptereochthonis | reverse complement strand
ACGACGGAACGAATCGACTCGCCCTTCTTCATCAGGTCGAAGCCTTCGTTGATGCGCTCCAGCGGCAGATGATGCGTGATCAGATCGTCGATGTTGATCTTGCCTTCCATGTACCAGTCGACGATCTTCGGCACGTCGGTGCGGCCGCGCGCGCCGCCGAACGCCGAGCCTTTCCATTGGCGCCCCGTGACGAGCTGGAACGGCCGCGTGCCGATCTCCTCGCCCGCCGCCGCCACGCCGATGATGAACGACTGCCCCCAGCCCTTGTGCGTGCATTCGAGCGCCTGACGCATCAGCTTCACGTTGCCCACGCATTCGAACGAATAATCCGCGCCGCCGTCGGTCAACTGCACGATGTGATCGACGACGTTATCGACTTCCTTCGGGTTGATGAAGTGCGTCATGCCGAACTTCCGCGCCAGCTCGACGCGTCCCGGATTGATATCGACGCCGATGATCTTGTCCGCGCCGACCATCTTCGCGCCCTGAATCACGTTCAGCCCGATGCCGCCCAGACCGAACACGACCACGTTCGCGCCCGCTTCCACCTTCGCCGAATACACGACTGCGCCCACGCCCGTCGTCACGCCGCAGCCGATGTAGCAGATCTTGTCGAACGGCGCGTCCTCGCGTACCTTCGCCACCGCGATCTCCGGCACGACGATGTAGTTCGAAAACGTCGACGTGCCCATGTAGTGGAACAGCGGCTTGCCGTCGAGCGAAAAGCGCGAGGTCGAATCCGGCATCAGGCCCTTGCCCTGCGTCGCGCGAATCGCCTGACAAAGATTGGTCTTGCGCGACAGGCAGAATTTGCACTGACGGCACTCCGGCGTGTAAAGCGGAATGACGTGATCGCCCTTCTTCAACGTGCCGACGCCCGGCCCGACATCCACGACCACGCCCGCGCCCTCGTGCCCGAGAATCGCCGGAAAGATGCCTTCCGGGTCCGCGCCCGAAAGCGTGTAGTAATCGGTATGGCAAATGCCGGTCGCCTTGACCTCGATCAGCACTTCACCCGC
>NZ_FCOB02000104.1 GCF_001545075.1 Caballeronia ptereochthonis | reverse complement strand
CTGATCCCTTTCGCTCGCTCGAAGCGGTAGCCCGTTTGTGTTACAAGGGCTCGCAGCCCGAAAGAAAGCTGGTGGCGCCGCTTCACTCTTACCGCTTTGAACCCGAACAGTTGACTGAGCCTCGAGCTCGTATCTTTTGCAAGTAGGGGTGCTGTGGTGAACCCAATCCAATCCTCTTCCACTTCCTCCTTGTTCGTCGGCATCGATGTCAGCGGCGCGTTCCTCGACGTCGCCTATCACGATTCCAGCGAATCCTTCCGGCTCGCCAATTCTCCCGAGGGTATCGCCGCGCTCGTCAATACCCTCATCCCCCTCAAGCCCGAGCGCATCGTGCTCGAGGCCACCGGCAAACTCGAAAAAGCCGTCCTCGAGGCGTTGTGCCAAGCCGGCTTGCCGGGCGTCGCGGTCAACCCCAAATGGGTGCGTGACTTCGCCAAATCGACCGGCCAACTGGCCAAAACCGATCGTATCGATGCGCGCGTCATCGCCCACTACGGTGCTGCCGTCAAGCCCGCCGTGCGCCCTTTGAGCGACGAGCACACTCAGCAGTTGCAAGCCCTTATCCTGCGCCGCGCACAGTTGATCGATATGCTCACCGCCGAGCAAAACCGGCGCAAACGCGCTCATAAGTCGGCCTTGGCAAGCATCGACGACCACATCCGATTCCTTAACCAACGCATCAAAGAGGCCGATCACGACATCGACACCTTTCTGCGCTCCAACGAACTCTGGCGCAAAACCGAGGCGTTGCTACGCTCCACGCCCGGCATCGGCAAAGGAACCGCAGCGGCGCTCATCGCCTTTTTGCCCGAGTTGGGCACGCTCAGCGCACGACAGATCGCCTCGCTCGTTGGCCTGGCTCCGTTCAACGTCGATAGCGGAAAGCAGACCGGACAACGTCATATCAAAGGCGGGCGCCACATCGTGCGCCGGGCCCTTTACATGGCCTGCGTGGCCGCCCAACGGGCCAATCCCGACATCAAGGCGTTT
>NZ_FCOB02000105.1 GCF_001545075.1 Caballeronia ptereochthonis | reverse complement strand
TCGAGCGTCTGCGCATGCACGTGCGCGTCGCCCGAGGCGGTAAGCTGTCCCGCGTTCGAGAGCGTGAGCGCCGTGAGGTCGAGCCCGCCATTGCTGCCCATGACGCCGTTCGGGCCGTTCAAGAGCGCGCCGGTGACCGAGACGCCCAAGCCGTCGCCGTTGAGCGACACCAGACGGCCCGCCGTGTTGTCGAGCGAGACGGCATGCACGTCGGCGCGACTTGCGGCCTGGATCGTGCCTGCGCGGTTGTCGAGTGCGCCTGTATTGAGCGCGAGCGCGCCGTTTGTGATGAGCTTGCCTGAAGCGTTCGAGAGCGCGCCGTTCGAATTGAGCGCGAGCGCCCCCACCCCCGCGTGCTGGACTGCACCGCCGTCGTTCGCGATGCTTTGGCCTGTGACGCTCAGGTTGGCCGCGTTCGATGCGATTGTGCCGCCTGTGTTGTCGAGCGCACCGCCCGCTGTGATGCGTTGATCGTTCGCCCCGTATTGGATGATCTTGCCGCCGCGATTGACGAACGCGCCGGACGTCGAAACATTGAGCGCGTCGCCGTTGATGTCGCCGTTCGTGTTGTCGATCGACGCGGCCGAGACGGTCGTCGTGGCACTGGAAAGCGTACCGCCTGCATTCTGCAATACGCCGCTCGTCGTGGCGGTCAATACACCGCCCGACGTTATCTTGCCAGCGTGGTTGTCGATGCTCTGCGCTTGAATCGCAGCGTTACCCGCCACACTTATCGAACCTTGATTCGCGAGCGTGCCGGCCGAGACATCGAGCGCGCCGTTTGTCCCGATCGAACCGCCTGCGCCGTTGACGAGCGTGCCGCTCGTGCTCACCGCGAGGCCGTCGCCGTTCAGTGACACGATGCGACCCGCCGTGTTATCCAGCGAGCGGGCGCTGACCGTCGCGCGGCCTGCCGCCTGTAGCGTGCCGCCGCGATTGTCGAGCGCGCCGCCGGTTTTAAGGTCG
>NZ_FCOB02000107.1 GCF_001545075.1 Caballeronia ptereochthonis | reverse complement strand
GCGCGATGGCCTCGCCCACTTCCTGCGTACTTGCCTTGCCGCCGAGATCGCCGGTCCTCGGTCCTTCCTTCAGGACAGCTTCGATCGCTCCGAGGATCGCATCATGCGCGTCGCGCTCGCCGAGGAAGTCGAGCATCATCGCGGCGGACCAGATCATCGCGATCGGATTGGCGATGTTCTTGCCCGCGATATCCGGCGCGGAGCCATGCACCGGCTCGAACAGCGACGGGAACGTGCGCTCCGGATTCATGTTCGCCGAGGGGGCGATGCCGATCGTCCCCGTGCAGGCCGGCCCGAGATCCGAAAGAATGTCGCCGAACAGATTGGTCGCGACCACCACGTCGAAGCGGTCCGGATTCAGCACGAAGCGCGCGCACAGAATGTCGATGTGCTGCTTGTCCCACGCGATGTCCGGATACTGCGCGGCGATTTCCGCGGCGCGTGCGTCCCACCACGGCATGCTGATCGAAATGCCGTTGCTCTTGGTCGCGACCGTCAGCTTCTTCTCGCGGCGCTGCGCCAGATCGAAGGCGAACTTCAGCACGCGCTCGGCGCCCTTGCGCGTGAAGATCGACGTCTGCGTGACGAATTCGCGCTCGGTGCCCTCGAACATCGTGCCGCCGACCGACGAGTACTCGCCCTCGGTGTTCTCGCGCACGATCATGAAATCGATGTCGCCCGCCTTGCGATTGGCAAGCGGCGACGGCACGCCCTCGAACAGGCGCGCGGGCCGCAGGTTGATGTACTGGTCGAACTCGCGGCGGAACTTGAGCAGCGAGCCCCACAGCGAGATGTGATCGGGCACCGTCTGCGGCCAGCCGACCGCGCCGAAGAGAATCGCATCGGCATCCTGGATCTGCGTCTTCCAGTCGTCGGGCATCATCTGGCCGTGCTGCGCGTAGTAGTCGCAGCTCGC
>NZ_FCOB02000108.1 GCF_001545075.1 Caballeronia ptereochthonis | reverse complement strand
CATCGACCGCACCGCTCGCCGCTGCGATCCCGTGCAGCGCCGCCGCCCGGTCATCCTGGCTCTGACTGCCCGCACGCGCCTGATCGACCGTATTCGACACCGCATCGATTACCGGCGCCTTCACCGCGATCGTGAAGCCGCTTTGTTTGACTTCGTGCTGCTCGTCGTGATGCGCCGTATCGACCGCTGAATCGATCGTCACGTTCGCACCCATGCCCGTGACGTCCTTCGCCGCGATCAGGTCGCTGCCCGTCACGTGCAGGTCATTGCCCGCCTTGATGTTCAGGTTGCCGTCGAGCGAGCCCACCGTGCTGCCGTGGTTGATGACCTGCGCGTCATGGTTGGTGTCCTTCTGATCGCGGCTGCCGACCGAGACGCCCACGCCGCTTTGCGAGATCCCCGACGTGTGCTCGTGGTAGTAGTTCGATGACGTCTGCGTGTCCTGCGTGGTCGTGATCGTGACGTTATTGGCCGCTGCGATGTTGACGTCGTTGGTGCCCGCCACCGTCGCGCCCTTGATCGTCACATCGTGGCCCGCGCTGATGGCCACCGAGTCGCCCGACACCGTGCTCGCCACGCTCAGATTCGTCTGCGCGTTCTGCATCTGATCGGTGGTCGTCTTCTTCACGAAACTGCCGCGCTCGGAATGTCGTTCGCTGTAGCTGTCGTGTTCCTCGCGGCCTTCGTTGAGTGTCACGTCGCCCGTGGCGACGAGGTTTGCCGCGCCCGCGCCGGTGGCAAGCGTCGAGCCCGTGAGCGTGACATTGCCCTTGGCGCTATCGCTGCTGAGGGCCGCGAGCGTCGCGCTGCCGCCCGCCGCGAACGTCGTGCCCTTCGTTTGCTCGTCGTAGTTGTGCTGAACCAGCTTGTCACGGTCATC
>NZ_FCOB02000109.1 GCF_001545075.1 Caballeronia ptereochthonis | reverse complement strand
CAGATCAACAACGTGTACAACACGGGCACGAAGTACTTCCATGCGAACAGCACGGGTGTAGATTCGACGGCCACGGGTGTGGATTCTGTTGCGATCGGCTCGGGTGCGGTGTCGACCAACAAGGGCGACGTGGCACTGGGTGCGGGTTCGACGACGGCGGCAGTGGTGAACACCACGAGCGCGACGATCGGTGGCACGGCGTACACGTTCGCAGGCAGCAACGCGACGAGCACGGTGTCGGTGGGGGCGGCAGGCAAGGAGCGCACGATCACCAACGTGGCAGCGGGCCGCCTCTCGGCCAGCTCGACCGATGCGGTGAACGGCTCGCAGTTGTATGCAGCGGATCAGGCGATCAATCAGAACACGTCGGATATCTCGAACGTGGCGGGCAGCGTGACCAACATCGGCGGTAACGTGACCAACCTGAACAATCAGATCAACAACGTGTACAACACGGGCACGAAGTACTTCCATGCGAACAGCACGGGTGTAGATTCGACGGCTACGGGTGTTGACTCGGTGGCGATCGGCTCGGGTGCGGTGTCGACCAACAAGGGCGATGTGGCACTGGGTGCGGGTTCGACGACGGCGGCAGTGGTGAACACCACGAGCGCGACGATCGGCGGCACGGCGTACACGTTCGCAGGCAGCAATGCGACCAGCACGGTGTCGGTGGGCGCAGCAGGCAAGGAGCGCACGATCACCAACGTGGCGGCGGGCCGTGTGAGCGCCAACTCGACGGACGCGGTGAACGGCTCACAGCTGTACGCAGCGGACCAGGCGATCAACCAGAACACGTCGGATATCTCGAACGTGGCCGGCTCGATCACCAACATCAGCGGCGGCATCACCAATATCCAGGGTGATA
>NZ_FCOB02000110.1 GCF_001545075.1 Caballeronia ptereochthonis | reverse complement strand
ACTGCCTGCACCTGGAACCCGAAGCGTTTGCGTTGACGGTCTAATCGCGCCAGATACGGCTGACTGTCATGCACCGAGGCCGGCGTCACGTGGGTATCGGTGATGATCGTCACTGCGCACCCCGAACAGGTAGCCGATGAACAGCAGCTTGAACAGCACCACCGGATCGAGCGCCGGTCGGCCGTTGTCCGCGCAGTAAAGATGCGCCACCTTCTCGCGGATGAATTCGAAATCCACCGCCGCGTCGATCTTGCGCAGCAGATGGTCCTTCGGCACAAGCATCTCGAGCGTCACCATCTCGAGTTCTTGTTGGGCGCGTGTCGGCTTCTTAAGCATGACCTCTATTAAAGAACAAAGCCCTGGGCGCAGCCAGGGCTTTGTCAGCAGTCTGACGCCTCGCAATCGCGAGGCGTTTTTTTCCTCTCGCGATCAGTTTTCGGAGTTTTCGGCCTATGGATGCAGCTTAGGAACGCTGACAATTTAGCGTTTGCTGCGCTACGTGGTTAGCGCCTTCTCGAATCACTCGCCCGACAAACCAAAATAATATGAACGCTGGCATTTACAAACTCGTCTTTCGTCGCGTGCGCTCGATGTTCGTCGCCGTCGCCGATTACGCGAGTGCGCACGGCAACGGACACCGGGTACGCCTGGCAGCGGGCGGCCGATCCGCCGCGCATGAGCTGGCGTTGCGGCCGCTGCTCCTCGCGATGCTGTGCGCCGGCGCGGTCGGCGTCGTCATCATCGGCAGCAGCACGCCCGCGTTCGCGCAGATTGTTGCGTCACCCGGGTCCGGCGCGCACGTTGTGCAGACACAAAACGGCCTCGATCAGGTGAATATCGCGAGGCCCTCGGGCGCGGG
>NZ_FCOB02000112.1 GCF_001545075.1 Caballeronia ptereochthonis | reverse complement strand
AAGCCGAACGTGACGCGTGACGTCGAGAGGCCCGACGGCTTGTAAAGCGGCGTGCCCGCGAACAGGTCGTAGCTCAATCCAGCATACTTTGACGTCACGGCGCCGCGCACGCCGACGACCGCGCCGACGAGTTGCGTACCCGCAAGAAAGGCCGTGTTCGGGCCGAACACGCGCCCGTAATCGAGACCAGCATACAGCGCCTGCCGCGTCGCGCCGAGCGGTGCTTGCAGTTCGTTACGCCAATAGAAACCGCGCTCGCCCGCGAGCATCTGCTCGCCGTCGAAGCCACGCACCGTGTAGCGGCTGCCGATGGTCAGGTCATCGACGTAGAAGAGCGTGTCGTTCGAATACTGGCCGTGCAGCGTCGTCACGTACCTGAGCGTCTGACCGGACACGGCGAACGGCACTGACAGATGCATATCGAGTACCGCCATGCGATAGCGATACGTCGGGCGGCTTGGCTTCGTCGCGGGCGTGGGTGGATAGGCATCGGGCGACGGGTCCGGCGTCGCGCCGAGCGCCCCGATGCCTTGCCGATAGGCGAGTGAGCCGTCGAACTGCGCGCCGCCGAAGTAATGCCGGTCCGTAAGCCCCGCTTCGATGAAGGTGTTGTTGCGGCGCTGTATCTCGATCGCGGTATCGTCAATGAAACTCGCGCCGAAGCGCTTCGAGAGTTGCACGTACCCGCCGAGCACGTCG
>NZ_FCOB02000113.1 GCF_001545075.1 Caballeronia ptereochthonis | reverse complement strand
GGATCAGTCGAACATGTCGGGCTGCGTGGCGACGAGGTCGTTCCAGATGGTCTGGAAGTGCAGCCAGCCGATGTAGTCGCTGCCCACGTGCTCCCGGCTGTAGCGCGCGCGGTCTTCGGGCACGAGCCTGGGCGTCGCGCCGGTCGCTTCGACCATCAACTGCTGCTGGCAACAGCGCTCCAGCGCGATGAACCAGAACGCGGCCGAGTCGATGCTGTGACGGCTCGCCGTGAGCAGACCATGGTTCTGGTGAATCGCCGCCTTCACGCCCTTGAACGCATTGGCGACCTTGTTGCCGCCCTTCACTTCGACGGCGACCTTGCCCGCCTCGTCGCCGATCACGACGTGGTCTTCGTGGAACGCGCAGGCGTCCTGCGAGATCGGCAGGAGCGGCTTGCCGAGCGAGGCGAACGCGGTGCCGTGGACCGTATGCGCATGGCACATCGCGATGATGTCCTGATGCTGTTCATGCACCGCGGCGTGCAGCACGAAGCCCGCGCGATTGATTGCGTAGCGGCCCTCGACGACCTTGCCCTCGTGATCGGCGCAGATCAGGTTCGAGACCTTCACTTGCGAGAAGTGAACGGCCATCGGGTTGGTCCAGTAGAGACCGGGGTCTTCGGGATCGCGCACGGTGAGGTGACCGGCGAAACCGTAATCGAAACCTTGCTGCGCGAACGCGCGGCACGCGCCGAC
>NZ_FCOB02000114.1 GCF_001545075.1 Caballeronia ptereochthonis | reverse complement strand
CTCACGGCGCTCACGCTCTCGAACGCGGGACAGCTTACCGCCTCGGGCGACGCGCACGTGCATGCGCAGACGCTCGACAACCGCGCGGGCAGCGTGACGGCCGGCAATGCGCTCGATGTCGCCGCAAGCGGCACACTCGACAATACGGGCGGCACGCTCTCGGGCGCCGAGACGCGCATCGCGGCTGCGTCGATCGACAACACGCACGGCAGCATCGACGGCGACGCGCTCGCCGTCGCGACATCGGGCGACCTGCTCAACCGCGACGGCAAGCTCGCCCAGTACGGCGCGCGCAATCAGACGATCAACGCAGGCGGTGCGCTCGACAATGCGGGCGGCACGATCGCCTCGAACGCCAACAATCCGAGCGTCATAGGCCAAAGCATCGCCAACGACGGCGGCGCGATCCAGCACGCGGGCGCGGGCGTGCTCGTCGTGGACTCGAAAGGCGCGCTATCGAACGTCGCGGGCCAGCTGGTGACCAACGGTGCGCTCGTGCTACGGGCCGCGCTGGCGCTGAACAATCGCCAGGGCGCGATTCAGGCGGCGCGACGCGCGGACGTGAGCGGCGCATCGATCGACAACACGGCAGGCCGCATCGTGTCGTTGAGTGGCGACGGCTTGAGCGTGAGCGCCGCCGATGCGCTCAACAACGGCGCGGGCGGCATGATCGGCAGCAATGGCTCGCTCGA
>NZ_FCOB02000115.1 GCF_001545075.1 Caballeronia ptereochthonis | reverse complement strand
TCGGTGCATGACAGTCAGCCGTATCTGGCGCGATTAGACCGTCAACGCAAACGCTTCGGGTTCCAGGTGCAGGCAGTGGGCCTTGATGCGGGCTACTTCACGCCCGCGATCTGTCAGGGGCTGGAGGATCGCGGCGTGGCCGGCGTAATGGGCTATCGCACGCCGAATCATAAGCCCGGCACGTTCCACAAACGCGAGTACCGCTACGACGTCTATCGGGACGAGTACATATGCCCGCGGGGCCAGGCGCTACGCTACAGCACGACCAACCGGGTGGGCTACCGCGAATACAAGTCCAACCCTGATCTGTGCAAGCGCTGTGAGGCGCGTAGTCAATGCACGAGCAGCGCCAATGCGATCAAGGTGGTGGTGCGCCACGTTTGGGAGCGCGCCAAGGAGCGCGTGGACGCCAGGCGGCTGACCGAATGGGGCAAACGCATCTATGCCCGGCGCAAGGAAACCGTGGAGCGTAGCTTCGCGGACGCCAAGCAACTGCACGGGCATCGCTACGCCAGGATGCGTGGGCTGCGCAAACTCGCCGAGCAGTGCTTGTTGGCCGCTGCGGCGCAGAACATCAAGAAGATCGCGCTGCTGCTGGCGCGCCTGCGGGCGCTTTTACGTCACTTCTGGCCCCTGCACGAACCGCTACAGCGGCTCA
>NZ_FCOB02000116.1 GCF_001545075.1 Caballeronia ptereochthonis | reverse complement strand
TACACGTTCGCAGGCAGCAATGCGACCAGCACGGTGTCGGTGGGCGCAGCAGGCAAGGAGCGCACGATCACCAACGTGGCGGCGGGCCGTCTCTCGGCCAGCTCGACCGATGCGGTGAACGGCTCGCAGCTGTACGCAGCGGATCAGGCGATCAACCAGAACACGTCGGATATCTCGAACGTGGCGGGCAGCATCACCAACATCAGCGGTGGGATCACCAATATCCAGGGTGATATCACCAACATGGGCAACCAGATCAACAACGTGTACAACACGGGCACGAAGTACTTCCATGCGAACAGCACGGGTGTAGATTCGACGGCCACGGGGGTGGATTCGGTGGCGATCGGCTCGGGTGCGGTGTCGACCAACAAGGGCGACGTGGCGCTGGGTGCGGGTTCGACGACGGCGGCAGTGGTGAACACCACGAGCGCGACGATCGGTGGCACGGCCTACACGTTCGCAGGCAGCAACGCGACGAGCACGGTGTCGGTGGGGGCGGCAGGCAAGGAGCGCACGATCACCAACGTGGCGGCGGGCCGTCTCTCGGCCAGCTCGACCGATGCGGTGAACGGCTCGCAGCTGTACGCAGCGGATCAGGCGATCAACCAGAACACGTC